>NZ_NEIX01000017.1:0-87135 GCF_002112885.1 Pseudomonas sp. B37(2017)
AGAAAGGGCGGGACGAGAAGTCTCCCACGGTCCGTACTGGCTAGAGTCGGAATCGAGCTTTTAGTCCCGCCCACCCCTTCAAGTCTAAACATACAAGCGGGCTTGCTCGCGAAAGCGTCGGATCAGTCGATGATGAGTTGACTGACACTCCGCCTTCGCGAGCAAGCCCGCTCCCACATTTGATTTGTGCACACCAGAAATACCAACGGACTCCGATGAACCTCTCGCGCCTCGCCCTGCCCCTCCTGCTGCTGCCAACCGCCAACGCCCTCGCCGACACCTTCGAACGCGACCAGGCCCTGAAGCTGCCGGACGTGCTGATCAGCGCCAACCGCCAGGTCGAAGCGCGCAACGACAGCAGCGCCGCCAACACCGTGTTCACCCGCGAAGACATCGAGCGTCTGCAACCGCGCAGCGTCACCGATCTGCTGCAACGGGTACCAGGCGTACAAGTCGCACAAACCGGCGGACGCGGCAGCCTGCCGGGAATCTACATTCGCGGCACGCAATCGGCGCAGAGCCTGGTGCTGGTCGACGGCCAGCGCATCGGCAACTCCACCTCCGGTGACAGCAACCTGCAACACCTGAACATCGAGCAGATCGAGCGCGTGGAAGTGCTGCGCGGTTCGCGCTCGGTGATTTACGGTAGCGATGCGATTGGCGGGGTGATCCAGATCTTCACCCGGCGCGGCGGCGAACAAGGCTTGCAGCCCCGGATGCATGTGGGATTGGGCAGCAACCAGACCTGGGAACGCAGTGCCGGCCTCTCCGGAGGTGACGAGAAAACCCGTTTCAACCTCGGCGCCAGCCTCGATGAAACCGCCGGCCTCGACCGCACCCACGAGTCGTATCCCAGCGACAGCGATCATGACGCCTACCGCAATAAATCCATCAGCCTGAGCCTCAGCCATGCGCTGACCGATGACATCGAAGTCGGCGCCAACCTGCTCGATAACCGTGGAAAAAGCGAGTTCGACAACCCGTTCGGGCGCTTTGACCCGGTGACTTTCGACTCCCTCCAGCAGCAGCCCTACAGCGATTTCACCGTCAGCAGTTTCAGCAGTTACATCGACGCGCGGATCAACGAGCGCTGGAAGTCGCGGCTGGAACTCGGCCATAGCGAAAACCGCGAGAAGTCCTTCGACAAGCTCAGCGACGAACGCTCAGTGTTCAACACCTACCGTGATTCGGTGACCTGGCAGAACGACCTGACCCTCGATGCGCGCAACAGCCTGATCCTCGGCGGCGACTGGTACGAAGACCGCATCAACAGCAGCACCGCGTTCGACGAAGACAGCCGCTCGAACCGCGCAGCCTTCATCCAGCATCGCTTCCAGGCCGACAGTTTCTCCACCGAACTGGGTCTGCGTCGCGATGACAACCAGCAGTTCGGCGGCCAGAACAGCTGGAGCGGCACGCTGACATTGCCGGTCAACCCGGACAACGATCTGCTGCTCAGCTACAGCGAAGGCTTCCGCGCGCCGACCTTCAACGATCTGTATTACCCGGACTTCAGCAACCCCGACCTGAAACCGGAAACCTCGAAAAGCTACGAGCTGCAATGGCGCAGCCAGTTGAGCGACAGCACTCGCCTCGAAGCCTCGCTGTACCGGACCGATCTGGAAGACGCGATCATCTTCGGCAGCAACTCACGCCCGGAAAACGTCGCCTCGGCGCGAATCAACGGCTTCGAAGCAGCGTTGAAACAGGAGATGTTCGGCTGGCAGAGCAACCTCGGCGTGGCGATCATCGATCCTCGCGACCGCGACACCGGCCACACTTTGGCGCGGCGTGCCCGGCGCACCTTGAGTTGGGATCTGGATCGACAGTTCGATCGCCTTGGCCTCGGCGCCAGCTGGCAGGCCGTCAGCAGCAGTTACGACGATCTGAACAATCAACAACCATTGGGTGGTTATGCGCTGCTCGGACTGCGCAGCAGCTGGGCGCTGAACCGTGAAATCAAACTGGATTTCAAGGTCGATAACCTGCTGGACAAGGGTTACAGCCGGGCGCTGTACAGCCATGACGGCAGTCAGTATGGCTATCGCGAGGAAGGTCGGGCGTTCATGTTCGGCGTGACCTGGACGCCGCAGCTCTAACGATCTGGCGCAATCAGCTGGCAGAGCTTGGCGGTCGCCTCGATCATCTGCCCGCTGGGGCGCTCCAGGCCTTTATCGGTGACCAGCAGCAATTGCCCGTGTTTGACCGCTGCCACCTGCGGCCACGCGCGCCACGCATCCAGTTGCGGCTGATCGCTGGCCAGAATTACCTCGGGATCACGCTGTAAAACCGCTTCGATGCTCACCTGCGGCGCCGGCAGGCTCAGGTCGGCAAACACATTGCGCGCGCCGCACACTTCAAGCGCATCGCTGATGATCTGCCCGCCGCCGACGGTGTACAGCGGCTTGTCCCAGACCTGATAAAACACCCGCAGCGGCACTTCCCGCCGGTAGCGCTGGCGCAGCTTATCGAGTTTTTGCCGCAACTCGCTGGCCCGCGCGACCCCACGCTCAGGACGACCAAGCTGTGTCGCGATGGTTTCAATCTGCGCGGTCAACTGTTCGAGACTGTGGGGCTCGGCAACAAACGTCGGGATGTTCAAACGCTTGAGCTGATCACGCTGGGCCGGGCCGACGCTGCCGGGCCACAACAGCAACAAGTCAGGTTTGAGGCTCAGCAACCGTTCCATGTCGAGCTGGCCGTAACGGCCCACCGAAGGCACGTCCTTGATCGCGGATGGCCGCTCACCGGCATCCAGCACGCCGACCAGCAGATCCGCCGAATCCAGTTCAACCACGATTTCAGACAGGGATGGCGCGAGACTGACCACCCGCAGGGCGGCCAGCGTTTCACCGCTGACGGCCAGCAGCAGAACCGCCAGCCAGAGACGCCGCATCAAGCGAGTTGACGCGGGATACGGTAGAGGTAGAACAGCACCGCCGTGGACAGCGCCAGCAACATCAGCGGCACCGTTTCAAGGCCGACGAACACCGCCAGCGCGCCAATCCATGCCGGCAGCGCCGCGACCACGAATGCACTGCGAAGGCAGGCCGCCAGGGCGATCCAGGCAGCGGGCTCTTCAGGGGTATCGAGGGCTTTTTGCGTGGCGATCAGCGCATGTTTGTAGCGCCCGAAAAACTTCAGGCTGACAAACATCGAAGCCACGCCGGCGATAAAGAAAGGCATCGCCAGCACCGGCAAAATTGCCTCGCCCTGGCCGAACACAGCGTTGATCACGAACAGCGGCACCAGCGCCAGCGCCAGGTATTTCCACCAGGCGATCGACAGACGGCGCCGCACTTGCCCGCGGGTCACGCCCGGTCTACCTCGCCCTGATGCTCGTTGCCCATCATGTGGTCGAGCTTGCTGGCCTTGGTCGCCAGATAGAGTTTGTTGTGCGGGTTATGGCCGGTGTGCAGCGGCACGCGCTCGGCGACGACGATACCCATGTCGGTCAAGGCTTTGACCTTGCGCGGGTTGTTGGTCATCAGACGCAGGGATTTGACGCCCAGATGCTCGAGCATCGGCAGGCACATGGCGTAGTCACGCTGGTCGGCGGCAAAGCCCAGACGCTCGTTGGCTTCAACGGTGTCGGCGCCGCCGTCCTGCAATTCGTAGGCACGGATCTTGTTCAAAAGACCGATGCCGCGTCCTTCCTGACGTAGGTACAGCAACACGCCACGACCTTCGCGAGCGATGGCTTTGAGGGCGCCCTCAAGTTGCGAACCGCAGTCGCAACGCTGGCTGAACAAGGCATCGCCGGTCAGGCATTCGGAGTGCAGACGGCCGAGTACCGGGGCACCATCGGCAATCTCACCCAGGCTCAGCACGACGTGCTCGCGGCCGGTGGCTTCATCGAGAAAACCGTGCATGGTGAATTGCGCAAAAGGCGTTGGCAGCTTGGAAGCGGCGACAAAAACGACAGGCACCGGTGTGCTCCTGATCTGAAAAGTCTGAAGATTCGCTGGGCGGCATTGTAACAGCAGGTTCCCGCAGGCGCTTAGGCTGAATTATCGGCCATAACGATCAAAAAGTTTGATAACAGGCTCGCCCTTATCGCGTTCATTCGAAGGGATAGGGTTGTTTCCAGCGCTCGAAGATCGGCTTCAACTCGCCGCTTTTCACCAACTGCTCCATGCGCTGGTCGTAGATCGACATCAGTGCGCGGGCTTGCGGGGTGTCGGCGAAACCGAGGTACAGCGGCAATTCCGCCAGATGTGAATAACGGTACTGCGACGGGTCGGCGGCGTTTCTCACCACCGCTTCGATTTCCGTCAGCGCATCGATGTAGTAATCCGCCCGCCCCTGTTTGAGCATCGACAGGATGCCGGTGCGGCGTTCGATCTGGTTGAAGCGTTTGACGTTCGGCAGGTAGGTTTCGTAGCGATAGCCGCGCACCCAGGCCAGTCGGTATTTGCCCAGCGTCGCCTGGGTCGGCGATGGATTGCTGGCCAGGCCGAGCGCGTAGATGTGGTCGGAATCGAAATTCCATTTCGGGTACAGCACCTGCTCGGCTTCACCGCGATAGGAACCGACCAGTGCGTCGGCTTCCTTCAACTGCACCAGCCCGACCGAGCGGGTGTAGGGCACGGTGCGAATATCCAGGGTCACGCCGGCCGGCTCGAAGACTTTGCGCAACACGTCCCAGCCCAGGCCATGGCCATCGGCGGCGGTGTAGTCTTCCCAGTCTTCGCTGGCCAGGTGAATGACCGACGGCGGTGCGTCCTGTGCCTGGGCCATGGCGCCAAGCAAGGTCAAAACCACTATCGCCAACCAGCGTCGAGTCATCCCTGTGCCCCTCATCCACGCCTGGAAATCAGGCGAAAATCCACACCAGTCCCTGCATCGCCAGCCAGGCAAATACGCCGGCCAACACATCGTCGAGCATGATGCCGACGCCACCGTGAACATGCCGGTCGATCCAGCGGATCGGCCACGGCTTGAGAATGTCGAAGAAGCGGAATACCAGGAACCCGGCGAGCAACCAGTACCAGCCTTCCGGCACCAGCCACAGGGTGATCCACATCCCGACCATTTCGTCCCAGACGATGCCTTCGTGGTCGTGCACCCGCAGATCGTCGGCCACTTTGCCGCACAGCCAGAAGCCGAACAGCATGGTGATCCCGAGCATCAGCCAGTAACCCCAGTCGGGCAGCATCTGCCACAACGGGATAAAGGGTAGCGCAACTAACGAGCCCCAGGTGCCCGGCGCCTTGGGCAAGGTGCCCGAGCCGAAGCCGAACGCGAGGAAATGCCAGGGATTGCGCCAGACCGACGGCGGAACGAATTCGGCCGGAACCTGTTTCGGGTGATCTGTCACGGTGACTCCTGAAAATGTTGATAACCCCGGATTTGCGGGGTGATGTCGTGCCCGTCGCGATCCAGCAGCACCACGCCCTGCCCTTGCGTAACGCGGCCGATCACATGGGTCGGCCAGCCATCGGCGAGCAGCGCCGGCAACTCGACGGACGGCAGGGTGAAGGCCAGCACGTAATCATCGCCACCGCTCAACGCCGCACGCTCGGCGCCGCGCTGACCGAGAAACGCCACCAGCGCCTCCGACAGCGGAACACGCTCGCGCTCGACTTCGAGGCGAACCTTCGAACCCAGTGCGATGTGACCGCAATCGGCGAGCAGGCCATCGGAGATGTCCAGCGCCGAGGTGGCCTTGCCACGCAGGGCCTGACCGAGGGCGAGTTGCGGTTGCGGCGACCAGTAATGATCGAGCAGCGGCTGGGCGATATGGGGTTCGGCGTCACGCTGGCCCAGCACCAGCGGCAAAGCGCCGGCGGCATTGCCCAGTTCGCCGCCGACACACAGCAGATCGCCCGGTTGTGCGCCGCTGCGGGTCAACGCTTTGCCGGCCGGGACGCGGCCGAACACGGTGACGGTCAGGCTCAACGGCCCGCGCGTCGTATCGCCGCCGACCAGTGCCACGCCGCAGCCCTGCGCCATGCGGTTCAAACCGCGGGCATAGGCTTGCAGCCAATCGGCAGTCACCGTCGGCAGAGTCAGGGCAAGGGTAAAGGCGACGGGCGTGGCGCCCATGGCAGCGAGGTCGCTGACCGCCACGGCCAGCGAGCGCTGACCGAGCAGAAACGGATCGCAAGGATCGGCGAAATGCACGCCGGCCACCAGCGTATCGGTGGAAACCGCCAGCTGTTCCCCGGAAGGAACCGCCAGCAAGGCGCAGTCATCGCCGATCCCCAGTGCAACGCCTTCACCGCCCTGCGCACAAGGCGCGGCGGCGAAGAAATTGCGGATCAGCTCAAACTCGCCCATGGCCGAGAAAAAGTATTCAAGCGCGGATCAGCGCTTGAACGCCTTCACTTCAGCTTCACGCAGGCGCGGAGCCAGCTTGTCGAGCACGCCGTTGACGAACTTGTGGCCGTCGGTCGAACCGAACACTTTGGCCAGTTCGATACCTTCGTTGATCACAACGCGGTACGGCACGTCGACGCGCTTGAGCAGTTCCCAGGTCGACAGGCGCAGAACCGCCAGTTCAACCGGGTCCAGCTCTTCGATCGCCAGGTCCAGGCAAGGCGTGAGCGCGTTGTCGATTTCGGTCTTGAACTGCGGAACCCCGTGCAGGATTTCGCGGAAGTAAGCACCGTCGACATCGGTGAAATCGTTATCGACCCGGAACTGCGCTTCGATCTCGTTCAACGACTGCCGAGCCATGTGCCACTGATACAGGGCCTGGGTCGCGAGCTGACGGGCTTCGCGGCGCTTGGCGCTTTTCGATGGCTTGCCGGCATCCGCAGGTTTCGGATCGCGCGGGTTGAAACGATCGCTTTCGTCGCTAATCACTTGGCCTCCAACTGCGCCAGCAGGCTGACCATTTCCAGAGCGGACAGGGCAGCTTCAGCACCTTTGTTGCCGGCCTTGGTGCCGGAACGTTCGATGGCTTGCTCGATGGAATCAACGGTCAGGACGCCGAAAGCGACCGGTACGCCGAACTCCATGGACACCTGGGCCAGGCCCTTGGTGCACTCGCCAGCCACGTATTCGAAGTGCGGAGTACCGCCACGAATGACCGCGCCCAGGGCGATGATTGCTGCGAACTCGCCTTTCTGGGCGACTTTCTGCGCAACCAGCGGGATTTCGAAGGCGCCAGGTGCGCGGATGATGGTGATGTCGCTTTCGCTCACGCCGTGGCGAACCAGGGCATCAACTGCACCGCTGACCAGGCTTTCAACCACGAAGCTGTTGAAGCGGCCCACTACCAAAGCGTAGCGGCCTTTAGGGGCGATGAAGGTACCTTCGATGGTCTTCAGGGTCATTCGTCAGATCTCTTAAAGAGCCGGGACGCGTCTGTTTCGCGTCCCTCAGTGATTTATTTGCCGCGAATTCGGAGCCGGAAACAACCGGTCATTATTCGGAGGGCACGTATTCTACAACTTCCAGATCGAAACCGGATATCGCATTGAACTTCATCGGCGCAGACATCAAGCGCATTTTGCGCACGCCGAGGTCACGCAGGATCTGCGAACCGGCACCGACAATGCTGTAGGTGGTCGGTTTTTTCACCGCCGCCTGATCGCCGGTTTCGCGGATGTGCGCCAGCAACACGTCGCCATCCAGCGGGTGACCGAGCAACAGCACCACACCGCTGCCGGCCTCGGCGACCGCAGCCATGGCGGCGCGCAGGCTCCAGCGGCCCGGTTGCTTGACCATCAGCAGGTCGCGCAGCGGGTCCATGTTGTGCACGCGAACCAGAGTCGGTTCTTCGGCGCAAACGGTGCCCAGGGTCAGTGCCATGTGCACGTCGCCTTCCACGGAATCACGATAGGTCACCAGGTTGAATTGGCCCAGTTCGCTGTCCAGCGGCTGCTCGGCAATCCGCTGAACGGTACGTTCGTGGATCATCCGGTAGTGAATCAGGTCGGCGATGGTGCCGATCTTGATGTTGTGTTCAGCCGCGAAAGCTTCCAGCTCGGCGCGACGGGACATGGTGCCGTCATCGTTCATCACTTCGCAGATCACGCCACTCGGCTCGAAACCGGCCATGCGCGCCAGGTCGCAGGCAGCTTCGGTGTGACCGGCGCGGGCCAGGGTGCCACCGGCCTGGGCCATCAGCGGGAAAATGTGGCCCGGGCTGACGATGTCTTCGGCTTTCGCGTCCTTCGCAGCGGCCGCTTGCACGGTGCGTGCGCGGTCAGCGGCGGAGATGCCGGTGGTCACGCCTTCGGCGGCTTCGATCGAGACGGTGAACTTGGTGCCGAAACCGGAACCGTTGCGTGGCGCCATCAGCGGCAGCTTCAGGGTTTCGCAGCGCTCGCGGCTCATCGGCATGCAGATCAGGCCACGGGCGTGCTTGGCCATGAAGTTGATGTGCTCGGCCTTGCAGCATTCGGCGGCCATGATCAGGTCGCCTTCGTTCTCGCGGTCTTCGTCATCCATGAGGATGACCATCTTGCCTTGGCGGATGTCTTCAACCAGTTCTTCGATGCTATTGAGCGCCACAAGGCACCCCCTTCAGTCAGGATTTGAGGTAGCCGTTGGCGGCCAGAAAGCTTTCAGTGATGCCACCGCCAGGCTTTTGTGAAGAGTCAGGCTCAGCGGCCCTGTCGCCCAGAAGCAGACGCTCCAGATAACGCGCCAGCAGGTCGACTTCCAGGTTCACCCGGCGACCTGGCTTGTAGGACGCCATGATGGTTTCGCTCAGGGTGTGCGGAATGATCGTCAGCAGGAATTCGGCGCCATCGACCGCGTTCACGGTCAGGCTGGTGCCGTCGACGGTGATCGAGCCTTTATGGGCGATGTACTTGGCCAGCTCCTTCGGCGCGCGGATGCGAAATTCCACGGCGCGGGCATTGTCGCTGCGCGAAACCACTTCGCCGACACCGTCGACGTGACCGCTGACCAGATGGCCACCGAGACGGGTGGTCGGGGTCAGGGCTTTTTCCAGGTTGACCGGGCTGCCGCTTTTCAGGTCATTCATGGCGGTGCAGTCGAGGGTTTCGCGACTGACGTCGGCGGCGAAGCCGTTGCCCGGCAGTTCAACCGCGGTCAGGCACACGCCGTTGACTGCAATGCTGTCGCCGAGTTTGACGTCGCTCAGGTCGAGCTTGCCGGTTTCGACATGCACCCGCACATCACCGCCCTTTGGGGTCAGTGCGCGGATACTGCCGATGGATTCGATGATGCCGGTAAACATGGGGTTCTCCTTGAGAACGAAGCCAGCGCTAACGCGATGGCCGGGAATTATACGCTCGCCGATGGGACAGGGATTGCAGTGACTCGCCAGTCATCGCCAACCGCGCGAATTTCAGTGATTTTCAGCTCCGGCGCATCCTTCATATAGGCCAGCGGCCAGTCCAGAAGCGGACGCGCCGTGGAGCCGAGGAACTTGCCGGCAATGAAGATCACGAACTCGTCGACCAGACCGAGCTGGGCAAACGCGCCGGCCAGTCGCGGACCGGCCTCGACCAGCACTTCGTTGACGCCACGGTTGGCCAGTTCGATCAGCAACTGGTGCAGATCGACCTGACCGTCATCGCCCGGCACGATCAGGCATTCCGGACCGTGGGCGTACTGTTCTTCGATGGCCACGCAGGTGGCGACGAGCGCCGGGCCGGCCTTGAAGAACGGCGCATCCAGCGGCACTCGCAGACGTCCGTCGATCAGCACCCGCAGCGGCGGACGGCTCAGGGCCAGCGCGGTTTGTTCGGCATCCAGTCCCAGCTCATCGCCGCGAACGGTCAGGCGTGCGCCATCGGCCAGCACTGTATCGGCGCCGGTCAGCACGACGCTGGCCTGGGCGCGCAGACGCTGCACCGCCGAACGCGCGGCAGGGCCGGTGATCCATTGGCTCTCGCCGCTTTCCATCGCCGTGCGGCCGTCGAGGCTCATGGCCAACTTGACCCGCACGAACGGCAAGCCGTGTTCCATGCGCTTCAGAAAACCTTGATTGAGCTTGCGCGCCTCAGCTTCCAGCACGCCGCTTTCGGTGGCGATGCCGGCATCGCTCAAGCGCTGCAGACCGCGTCCGGCGACTTGTGGATTCGGATCACGCATCGCCGCGACCACCCGACCGACACCGGCATTCACCAGCGCATCGGCGCACGGCGGTGTGCGGCCGTGGTGGCTGCAAGGTTCGAGGGTCACGTAAGCCGTGGCGCCCCGGACCAGTTCACCGGCGGCGCGCAGGGCGTGGACTTCGGCGTGGGGTTCGCCGGCGCGTTCATGCCAGCCTTCGCCGACAATCTGCCCGTCGCGCACGATCACGCAGCCGACCCGTGGATTGGGGTGCGTCGTGTAATGCCCCTTGCGCGCCAGCTCCAGGGCCCGAGCCATGAAGTGGGCGTCGAGAATGGCCTGCTCGGCGGCGGTGGTCATTCTTTCACCGGTTCGCGGGCGAGGCGGTCGATCTCTTCGCGGAATTCGTTGAGGTCCTGGAAGCGGCGGTACACGGAAGCGAAACGGATGTAGGCGACTTCATCGAGCTTTTGCAGCTCGGCCATCACGAGTTCGCCGACCACGAGAGACTTGACCTCGCGCTCGCCGGTGGCGCGCAGCTTGTGTTTGATATGGACCAGCGAGGATTCGAGGCGCTCGACGCTCACCGGACGTTTCTCCAGGGCGCGTTGCATGCCGGCGCGGAGTTTTTCTTCGTCGAACGGTTGGCGGCTGCCGTCGGTTTTGATCAGGCGCGGCAACACCAGTTCGGCCGTCTCGAACGTCGTGAAACGCTCGCCGCAGGCCAGGCATTCACGCCGGCGGCGCACCTGTTCGCCCTCGGCGACCAGACGCGAGTCGATGACCTTGGTGTCGTTGGCACCGCAGAAGGGACAGTGCATGGTGGCTGGCAACAAAAAAAGGGAGGGCCATGGTAGCGCATCCCGGTGGCAAGACAAGCCATAGGCTTTGCGGTATACAGACTGCCATGATCGTTTGATCCATGGATTTCATTTTGCTGGAGCCGCCAATGTCCCTACGACCGCTCGTTTTGCTCAGTGTTTTCAGCCTGCTGGTGGCCTGTGGCAGCGATGCGCCCAAGCCTCAGCCGCCCACGCCGGGCCCGGCGCCGCAACAGGCGCAGAAAAAAGCCCGCGAAGCCGCCGACCTCGGCCCGCTGCCGGCCTATCAGCGCGAACTGAGCGGCACCCTGCAAGGCGTGCCGGCCGGTGCCGAAGTCGAACTGGCACTGCTGGTGATCGACGCAAAAGACCGCCCGCAACAATTGCTCGCCAGTTCCAGCCTGATCGGCAACAACCAGATTCTGCCGTTTCACCTGCGCTTCAACCCCGAATCCTTCCCGGTGGGCGCGCGGGTTGAACTGCGCGGCCGCGCCAGCCAGTCCGGCCAGTTGATCCTGCACCTGCCATCGCAGACCATCACTCAGCCGACCACCCAGGCGCTGGGCCAGCTGCAATTTGTCAAAGCCCCATGAATGCACCGTCAGACCTGCAACAGTCGCTGGGCGAATTGCTCGGCGACGCTCGACTGAAAGCCTGTGCGTTGCCGGACACCGATTTGCGGCTGTGGCTGATCGACGGCGACAACATGGCGCGCGAATTCAGCCAGGAAGAAACCCAACGAATCCTGCATGAACCGCCGTACTGGAGTTTCTGCTGGGCCAGCGGTCTGGCGGTGGCGCGCTATCTGGCGGAGTTTCCCGAGTGGGTTCGAGGCAAGCGGGTGCTGGATTTCGGCGCCGGTTCCGGGATCGCTGGCATCGCGGCGGTGAAAGCCGGAGCGCTGGAAGTGGTGGCCTGCGACCTCGACCCGCTGGCGATTGCCGCCTGTCGGGCGAATGCCGAACTCAATGATGTGCAGATGAGCTATTCCACGGACTTCTTCGCCGAAGCGGATCGCTTCGATCTGATCCTGGTGGCCGACGTTCTGTACGACCGGGAAAACCTGCCGCTGCTCGACGCCTTCCTGAGCCGTGGCCGCGAAGCGCTGGTGGCGGATTCGCGGGTCCGGGATTTCCGTCATCCGCTGTACCGGCGCATCGAAATGCTTGAAGCCATGACCCTGCCGGATCTGGCCGAGCCCGAAGAGTTTCGCCATGTCAGCCTCTACCATGCGGCCCGCGCCTGACCGTATAGTTGCCCCATTCACGCTTTTACGAGATACCCCATGAGTCAGCAAACGCCGTACATCTTCGACGCCACGACGGCCGACTTCGACCAGTCAGTGATCGAGGCTTCCTTTCAAAAACCGGTGCTGGTGGATTTCTGGGCCGAATGGTGTGCGCCGTGCAAGGCGCTGATGCCGATGCTGCAAGGCATCGCCGAGAGCTATCAGGGCGAGTTGCTGCTGGCCAAGGTCAATTGCGATATCGAGCAGGACATCGTCGCGCGCTTCGGCATCCGCAGCCTGCCGACCGTAGTGCTGTTCAAGGATGGTCAACCGGTGGACGGCTTTGCCGGTGCGCAACCGGAATCCGCCGTGCGCGCCCTGCTCGAACCGCATGTACAGATGCCGGCGCCGTCCGCCGCCGATCCGTTCGAACAGGCTCAGGCACTGTTTGACGAAGGCCGTTACGCCGACGCTGAAGCGACACTGGTTACGCTGCTGGGCGAAGACAACACCAACGCCAAGGCGCTGATCCTCTACGCTCGCTGCCTGACCGAACGCGGTGAGCTGGGCGAAGCGCAAACCGTGCTCGACGCGGTCAAGAGCGACGAGCACAAGGCTGCACTGGCCGGTGCCAAGGCGCAGATCAAGTTCCTTGGTCTGGCCCGCGACCTGCCGGACGCCGCCGACCTGAAGAGCCGTCTGGCGCAAAACCCGCAGGACGACGAAGCGGTGTATCAACTGGCGATCCAGCAACTGGCCCGTCAGCAATACGAAGCGGCGCTGGACGCACTGCTCAAGCTGTTCATCCGCAACCGCAGCTACGGCGAAGGCCTGCCGCACAAGACCTTGCTGCAAGTGTTCGAACTGCTGGGCAACGATCACCCGCTGGTGACCGCTTACCGGCGCAAGGTGTTTGCGGCGCTGTACTAAGCGCCTACTCGACCCAGCTGTAGAGCGGCGTGTCCCCGCCGCTCAGCACTTTCACATCGGATGAATGACGCAGGCGCACCAGCAGGCGCTTGCCCGCCGCCGCGCTGCCGGTCAGCCCTTCGAGCTGATCCAGCAATTCCGGCCCGCTGAGCTGTCCGGCCTTGCGCAACAGATCCCTGGCGACCTGCCACAACGCGTCATCCTGATTCACCGGTTTCGCCACCGGCGCCGCCGCCGCTGCTGCTTGCGGCTGGGCCGTCTGCACCTGCACGCCAAACTGCGCACCGAGCCGCGCCCAGTCGCTTTCATCCAGTTCCAGGGTCAAATCCACCGGCAACTCGCCGACGGTTCCGCGTATCCGCAACATAAGCTTCGCTCCCGCACATTTCTGACCCGCATGCTCCCATGGGACTTGTGTAACGCCAAGCGGGCGGGCAAACTCTGCGCACTTTCGTTATAAGATTACATAACAAACTCTTCACTTTACTTCCCGGAGACCGCCATGCGTCGTCTGCTGCTCGCTTTGCCGTTTGCCCTGTTGCCGCTGGCCATCGCCCATGCCGCCGATGAGCATGATCACGACCATGAGCACGGCAGCCTCGGTGCCCACGAACATGGCGTTGGTCGCCTGAACGCCGCACTCGACGGCCAGACCCTGGAGCTGGAACTGGAAAGCCCGGCGATGAACCTCGTGGGTTTTGAACACGCCGCCACCAGCGATGCCGACAAGGCCAAGGTCGCTGCCGCTCGCGCGCAACTCGAGAAACCGCTGGCGCTGTTCAGCCTACCGGCCGCCGCCGGTTGCAAAGTCACCAGCCAGGAACTGGAAAGCCCGCTGTTCGGCGGCAAGCCGGATGCCGACGACCATGACGAAGAGGAAGCCGGCAAGGACGGTCACGAGCATCATCACGACCACAGCGAAATCCACGCCCACTACCAGTTCAGCTGCGCGGCGCCGGGTGCGTTGAAAACCCTGGATCTGGCGAACCTGTTCAATACCTTCCCGGCCACCCAGAAAATTCAGGTACAACTGATCAGCCCGAGCGGCCAGCAAGGCACGGAAGTGACGGCCAAGGCCGCCGCCCTGAAGTTCTGACACGAAACGGCGCCATGACCCAAGCACTCATCGAACTGTCCGACCTGGGCTTCAACTGGCCCGGTCACCCGCCGCTGCTGGACATCCCGGCGTTTCGTCTGGAAGCCGGCGAAACCCTGTTCCTCAAGGGCCCCAGCGGCAGCGGCAAGACCACCCTGCTCGGCCTGCTCGGCGGGGTGCAGAAACCCGGTCGCGGCAGCATTCGCCTGCTCGGCCAGGAACTGACCGAACTGGGTGCCGGCGCCCGTGATCGCTTTCGCGTCGATCACACCGGCTACATTTTCCAGCAGTTCAACCTGCTGCCGTTTCTCTCGGTGCGCGAGAACGTCGAGCTGCCGTGCCACTTTTCGAAGCTGCGTGCAGAACGTGCGAAGCAACGCCACGGCAGCGTCGATCAGGCCGCCGCCACCCTGCTCGCCCACCTGGGTCTGAAGGACGAAAGCATCCTGAGTCGCCGCGCCGATTCGCTGTCGATCGGTCAGCAACAGCGGGTCGCCGCTGCTCGCGCGTTGATCGGGCAACCGGAACTGGTGATCGCCGACGAACCGACCTCGGCGCTGGATTACGACGCCCGGGAAAACTTCATTCGCCTGCTGTTCGCCGAGTGCCGCGAAGCCGGCTCGAGCCTGTTGTTCGTCAGCCACGACCAGAGTCTGGCGCCGCTGTTCGACCGTCACCTGTCCCTGGCCGAACTCAATCGCGCCGCCACGTCTGCCGAGGTCTGAGATGTATCTGTTCCGTCTGGCCATGGCCAGCCTCGCCAACCGGCGTTTCACTGCCCTGCTCACCGCTTTCGCCATCGCGCTTTCTGTCTGCCTGCTGCTGGCGGTGGAGCGGGTGCGCACCGAAGCCAAGGCCAGTTTCGCCAGCACCATCAGCGGCACCGACCTGATCGTCGGCGCCCGTTCCGGTTCGGTGAACCTGTTGCTGTACTCGGTATTCCGCATAGGCAACGCCACCAACAACATTCGCTGGGACAGCTTCGAACACTTCGCCAGCAACCCGAAGGTGAAGTGGGCGATTCCGATGTCCCTCGGCGACTCCCATCGCGGCTACCGGGTGATGGGCACCACCGAAGCCTATTTCGAGCATTACCAGTACGGTCGCCAGCAGCATCTCGAACTGGCCGACGGCCGCGCCTTCGCCACCGATCCGTTCGAAGTGGTGCTCGGTGCCGAAGTGGCCGAGGCGCTGCATTACAAGCTCGGCGACAAACTGGTGCTGGCCCACGGCGTGGCGGCGATCAGTCTGGTCAAGCACGATGACAAACCGTTCACCGTGGTCGGGATTCTCAAGCGCACCGGCACCCCGGTGGACCGCACGCTGCACATCAGCCTCGGCGGCATGGAGGCGATCCACATCGACTGGCACAACGGTGTGCCGGCCCGTGGCAACGGACGGATCAGCGCCGATCAGGCGCGCAACATGGACCTGACGCCGCAAGCGATCACCGCGTTCATGCTTGGCCTCAACAGCAAGATTTCCACCTTCGCGCTGCAACGGGAGATCAACGAATTCCGTGGCGAGCCGATGCTGGCGATCCTGCCGGGCGTGGCCTTGCAGGAGTTGTGGAGCCTGATGAGCACCGCTGAAAAAGCGTTGTTCGTGGTCTCGCTGTTCGTGGTGCTGACCGGGTTGATCGGCATGCTCACGGCGATTCTCACCAGCCTCAACGAACGCCGCCGCGAGATGGCGATCCTGCGTTCGGTAGGCGCGCGGCCGTGGCACATCGCGAGCCTGCTGGTGCTGGAAGCATTTGCTCTGGCGCTGACCGGGGTGATCGCCGGGCTGGCGTTGCTGTACCTCGGCATCGCCGCTGCTCAGGGTTATGTGCAGGCCAATTACGGGCTGTATCTGCCGCTGGCCTGGCCAAGCGAGTATGAATGGACGCTGCTCGGTGGCATTCTGGCTGCCGCGCTGCTGATGGGCAGCGTACCGGCCTGGCGCGCGTATCGCCAATCATTGGCCGATGGCCTGTCGATCCGTTTATGAGGATGTTCACCATGCCCCGCGCCGTGCTTGCGCTGCTGTTGCTGGTCGCCCTGCCCGTGTGGGCGGCGGCGCCGAAAGATCTGACCTGGTCGGAGATGATCCCGCCGGACGCGGCGCCGGAAGTGCCGAACATGACGCCGCTGCACGACCTGTCGAAGATGAGCGATGCGCTGTCCGCCGAATCGGCGCCGGCAGCCAAGCAGGACATGCCCAACGCCCCCGTGGTGCAAAGCCTCGATGGCCAGAACATTCGTCTGCCGGGTTACATCGTGCCGCTGGAAGTCAGCGAAGAAGGTCGCACCACGGACTTCCTGCTGGTGCCGTACTTCGGCGCCTGCATCCACGTGCCGCCACCGCCGTCGAACCAGATCGTGCACGTGAAAAGCGAACTCGGCGTGAAGCTCGACGAGCTGTATCAGCCGTACTGGGTCGAGGGGCCATTGCAGGTCAAGCAGTCCACCAGCGAACTGGCCGATGCCGGGTATCAGATGGAAGCGGACAAGATTTACGTCTACGAACTGCCGGAGTAACTCCGGTAATTCTGTACTGTTTGGCCCATTGTCTTCGCGAGCAAGCTCGCTCCCACAGTTGACCGAGCTCTAATGTGGGAGCGAGCTTGCTCGCGAAGGGGCCGGCAAAGGTTCCACAAATAAACCCGCCATCACTGTTTCATTGAGCTGAGTCAAAAGACCGTATCAGACGGATTCGTACCATAGGACATCAAACATTTTTAACGTCCTTTGGGAGCTTCCATGAACAAGTCCTTGCTCAGCGCCTCGCTGTTTGCCCTCGCGCTCGCAGCCCCGCTCGCCCACGCCCACGAAGCCGGCGACATCATCGTTCGTGCCGGTGCGATCACCGTCAACCCGAAGGCCGACAGCTCCAGCGTCAAGGTCGATCAGGGTCCGCTGAGCGGCACCAACCTGGGCGGCAAGGCGACCATGAGCAGCGACACCCAACTGGGTCTGAACTTCGCCTACATGCTGACCAACAACATCGGTATCGAGCTGTTGGCCGCGTCCCCGTTCGAACATGACGTGAAGCTCAAGGGCACTGCCCTGCCAGCCGCCAACGGCAAGCTCGGCACTCTGAAACACTTGCCGCCGACCCTGAGCGTCGTCTACTACCCGCTGGACGCGAAATCGGCCTTCCAGCCGTACATCGGCGGCGGCATCAACTACACCTGGATCTACGACGAGCACGTCGGCAGCGAAGCCCAGTCCAACGGCTTCAGCAACTTCAAGGCGAAAAACTCCTGGGGCCTGGCCTGGCAGGTCGGCGCCGACTACATGCTGACCGACAACATCATGCTCAACGCCCAGGTGCGCTACATCGACATCGATACCCGCGCCACCGTCGAGAACAACGCCGTGGCTCCTGGCACTCGCGCAAAAGTGAATGTTGATGTCGATCCATTTGTGTACATGGTCGGTCTGGGCTACAAGTTCTAAGCAGCAATCAAAGAACGTTCACGTGGTGGTGAATGAGGCTTGGTGGCGGGCAGACTCAGAACTGACGGCGATGTTACGCCATCGACCGGGGAGCAAGCTCCCTCGCTACAGGAAACCGGTTTAAAAACCGAATTCCGGCCGTGAAAAAGGCGCCTGTCAAAAGGCGCCTTTTTCATGTCTGCGAAAAGCTCAGCGGCCGAGCAAACGGGCCAGGCCGACGTTCATCGGCGTTGGCGTCGGGCACTTGAATCGCTCAAGCAACCGACTGTTGTTCGCCCGCGAGTGGCGGATGTCACCGGAGCGCGCCGGGCCGTAGCTGACGGGCGGCAATTCGCCGACCACCGCTTCGAGCGCGGCCAGCATCTGCTTGAGATTGGTCGCCTGATTCCAGCCGACGTTCACCGCACCGACGTCCACTTGCGGCTTTTCGATCGCCTGCACCAGCACATCGACCAGATCTTCGACGTACATGAAATCCCGGGTCTGCTCGCCATCGCCGAACACGGTGATCGGCAGGCCTTTCTGCGCGCGTTCGC
Organism: Pseudomonas sp. B37(2017); assembly: GCF_002112885.1. Taxonomy (NCBI): domain Bacteria; kingdom Pseudomonadati; phylum Pseudomonadota; class Gammaproteobacteria; order Pseudomonadales; family Pseudomonadaceae; genus Pseudomonas; species Pseudomonas sp. B37(2017). The sequence continues at coordinate 18,036 of NZ_NEIX01000017.1, forward strand.
TGAAGATGCTGATCACACCGGAGTACGGCGAGGACGGATCCTGACGCGGGCCGAAGATGTTGAAGAAACGGAAGATCGCCGGTTCCAGACCGTGCTGGCGGCGATAGAAATCGAAGTACTGCTCGCCGGCCAGTTTGTCCGACGCATAAGGCGTCAACGGCGCCTTGGGCGTGTCTTCGTCAATCGACTCGCCTTCGCCATTGTTGCCGTAGACGGCTGCGCTGGAGGCATACAGCACACGTTTCACGCCGGCCTCGCGCATGGCTTCGCAGACGTTCAGCGTGCCGATGAAATTGCTCTGGTGAGTCTTTACCGGATCGTCCACCGACGCCTGCACCGACGCCACGGCGGCCAAGTGCGCGACCGCGCTGCAACCCTGCATCGCTTGCGCGACCAGAGCGGCATCGGCCACATCGCCGACGATCAACTCGACCCTGGGATTGTCCAGCGGCAGATTGCTGCGCTTGCCGGTCGACAGATCATCGAGGATCCGCACCGAATGGCCGTTGGCGAGCAACGCGTCAGTCAGGTGCGAGCCGATGAAACCGGCGCCGCCGGTGATTAAAACAGGGCCGTCAGCCATGGCGATAAAACCTATCCAGTAAGCCCGGGAGCGCGGCACGCCAGGCGCGCGGCTTGATCCCGAAGGTGTGCAGAATTTTCTTGCAGGCGAGCACCGCGTGTTGCGGTTCTTCGGCGGCATCCGGCCGCGCGGCGTGGGCCTGGGCGGTCGGCGCTTCGATGGCCAGCGGGTGCAGGCCGCGCGCTTCGGTGAGAATCGCCTGGCCCAGCGCGAGCGGCGTGGTCGCCTCGTGGCCGGCGTAGTGGTAAGTGCCCCACAGCGGCGCGGCGCAATCGAGTTGTTTGAGCACCGAGATGATTACCCGCGCGGCATCGTCGACCGGGGTCGGATTGCCACGGCGGTCATCGGCCAGCAGCAATTCTTCCGGCTGTTCGGCACGGGCCAGGAAGCGCCCGAGGGTGCCTTCCGGGCTGTCGTCGAGCAGCCAGCCAAAGCGCAGCAGCACGTGTTGCGGGCAAGTGGCACGCACGCTCTGCTCGATCCGCCACAGGGCCTGACCGCGCAGGCCCAACGGCACTGGCTCGTCCTTTTCGCTGTAGGCGGTGGCGCGGGAACCGTCGAACACCCGATAACTGGACGGCTGCACCAGCACGATGTTGTGGTGCTGGCACAGTTCGGCCAGTCGCTCGATGGCGCGTTCCTGCCCGGCCAGACGGCTTTCGCTGACGGCCTCGGCCTGGAACCAGTCGAAATAGTAGGCAAGGTTGATCAATGCATCGGGACGGGTGTCGTCGAGCAATTGGGTCAGGCTCGCGGCATCCCAGCCGTCTTCGGGCGGGCGGGGGGCGAGGAAACCGATGTCTTCCTCTGCACCGAGGCGAATCAGCGCCTGCCCAAGGGCATTTCCGCCGCCCAGTAACATAAGGCGCATTCGCATAGAGTCAGCAGGCCCAGTCTGATTGGAACGATGGCTTTGGCGACGATGCTCGTGGCAGCGTCGTCGATAATTGCCGGAATCGTTGCATTTTGCGGGTTTAGTGCGCAACCGTCACCCGTAAAGTGTAGATCCCGAGCGGTACTTGCAACTTCGCCCGCCCACCCGCATAACTGAAGTCATGAATCTGCCCCTCCCCAAGGACGCGGCCCTGGCAGGCTTCCACCCCGCCGTCAGCGCCTGGTTCAGCAGCACATTCCCGACGGTGACCGCCGCCCAGGCCCGCGCATGGCCGTTGATCCGCCAGCGCCGCTCGACGCTGATCGCTGCGCCCACCGGATCTGGGAAAACCCTCACCGCATTCCTCGCCGTGCTCGACGATCTGGTCCACCGTGGCCTGGAAACCCCGGACGGTCTGCCGGACGAAACCCTGGTGGTCTACGTTTCGCCGCTCAAGGCGCTGTCCAACGACATCCGCATCAATCTGCAGAACCCGCTAGCCGGGATTACCGACCAGCTGCGCCAAATGGATCTGCCGGCGCTGGAAATCACCACCGCCGTGCGCACCGGCGACACCCCGCAAAAAGACCGCGCCGCCATGCGCAAGAGCGCGCCGCACATTCTGGTGACCACCCCGGAATCGCTCTATGTGCTGCTCGGCTCCGAGTCCGGCCGAAAAATGCTCGGCACCACGCGCACGGTGATCGTCGATGAAATCCATGCCATCGCCGCCGGCAAACGCGGCAGTCACCTGGCCTTGAGCCTCGAACGCTTGCAGGCGCTGTGTCCTGAACCGCTGACCCGCATCGGTCTTTCGGCCACGCAGAAACCGATCGATGCGGTGGCGCGTTTTCTGGTGGGTCATGAGCGCCCGTGCGAAATCATCGACATCGGCCACGCGCGCCCAAGGGATCTGGGCATTGAAGTACCGCCGGTGCCGTTGTCGGCGGTGATGGCCAATGATGTCTGGGAACTGGTCTACGACCGTCTCGCCACGTTGGCCCGGGAACACCGCACCACGCTGATTTTCGTCAACACCCGACGTCTGGCCGAGCGCCTGAGTCGGCACCTGAGCGAACGCCTCGGCAAACACGCCGTGGCCGCGCACCACGGCAGTCTGGCCAAGGAATTTCGCCTCGACGCCGAGCAGCGACTCAAGCGTGGCGAGCTGCAAGTGCTGATCGCCACCGCGTCGCTGGAACTGGGGATCGACATCGGCGAAGTCGACCTCGTCTGCCAGATCGCCTCGCCACGTTCGATCGCCGGTTTTCTGCAACGGGTCGGCCGCTCCGGGCACCAGGTCGGCGGCACGCCCAAGGGGCGCCTGTTCGCCACCACTCGCGACGACCTGATCGAATGCGCCGCCCTGCTCGACTGCGTGCGCCGGGGTGAACTCGATACGCTGCACATCCCCGAAGCGCCGCTGGATGTGCTGGCGCAGCAGATCATCGCCGAGGTCAGTTGCCAGGAATGGGCCGAGGACGATTTGCTCGCGCTGTTCCGCCGGGCCGAACCCTACGCCCGCCTCGACGAAAAACATTATCAGGCGCTGCTGAGCATGCTCGCCGAGGGTTACAACGGCCGCCAGGGCATCCGCAGCGCCTACCTGCACCGCGACGCCGTCAGCCGAACCCTGCGCGGACGACGCGGCGCCCGGCTGACCGCCGTCACCAGCGGCGGCACCATCCCCGACAACGCCGACTACAGCGTATTGCTCGAACCTCAGGGCCTGAACATCGGCAGCGTCAACGAAGACTTCGCTGTGGAAAGCATTGCCGGTGATGTGTTCCAGCTCGGCAACGCCTCCTATCGCATCCTGCGGGTGGAAACCGGCAAGGTTCGGGTCGAAGATGCCCACGGCCAGCCGCCGACCATCCCGTTCTGGCTCGGCGAAGCACCGGGACGCAGCGATGAGTTGTCGGCGGCCGTGGCGCGCCTGCATGCGCAGCTCGATCAATTGCTCAGCGCCAGCCCCGGCAACTTGCAACCGGCCATCGACTGGCTGACCGACACCCTCGGCCTGAACCCGGCCAGCGCCGAACAGCTGGTGGATTACCTGGCCCGCGCCCGCCTCGCCCTCGGCGCCTTGCCGTCGCGCGACACGCTGCTGATGGAGCGGTTTTTCGACGAGTCCGGCGGCACCCAGCTGATCATTCACTCACCGTTCGGCAGTCGTATCAACCGCGCCTGGGGCCTGGCCCTGCGCAAGCGTTTCTGCCGCACCTTCAACTTCGAATTGCAGGCCGCCGCCAGCGAAGACGCGATCGTGCTGTCGCTGTCCACCAGTCACAGTTTCGAACTCGACGAGGTCTGGCGTTATCTGCACAGCAACAGCGCCGAGCACATTCTGATTCAAGCCGTGCTGGATGCACCGCTGTTCGGTGTGCGCTGGCGCTGGAATGCCGGCGTGGCGCTGGCCCTGCCGCGTTACACGGGCGGGCGCAAGGTCGCGCCGCAATTGCAGCGGATGAAAAGCGAAGACCTGATCGCCAGCGTGTTTCCCGATCAGATCGCCTGCCTGGAAAACCTCGCCGGTGAACGGGAAGTCCCCGAGCATCCGCTGGTGGAACAGACCCTCGACGATTGCCTGCACGAGGCGATGGACAGCGAAGGCTGGCTCGAACTGCTGCGGCGCATGGAGCGCGGCGAAGTGCGCCTGATCGCCCGCGACCTGCCGGCGCCCTCGCCGTTGGCGGCGGAAATCCTCAGCGCCCGCCCTTACACCTTTCTCGACGACGCGCCGCTGGAAGAGCGTCGCACCCAGGCCGTGCTCAACCGCCGCTGGAGTGATCCGCAATCCACCGACGACCTCGGCGCGCTGGACGCCGACGCGATCAACGCCGTGCGCGAAGAAGCCTGGCCGACGCCGAACAGCGCCGATGAAATGCATGAAGCGCTGATGAGCCTGGCCTGCATCAGTGACGCCGAAGTCGAGGCCAATCCGCATTGGCGCGAGTGGCTGAATGCTTTGGCCGAAACCGGGCGAGCCTGCCGATTGCAGATCGATCCCGAGCACTCACTGTGGCTGGCAAGAGAACGCCTGACCTGTCTGCAAGCGCTTTATCCACAGGCGCATTCTGAACTGGCCGCGTTGCCCGGTTTCGACGAAGCATGGACCGCCGATGAGGCACTGATCGAAGTGATCCGCGCGCGGCTCGGCGCATTCGGTCCGCAACCGCTGGTGGCGATTGCCGAACCGCTGGCCCTGATGCCGGCCGCTGTTCATCAAGCCCTCGCTCATCTGGAGCGTGAAGGTTATGTACTGCGCGGCCAGTTCACGCCGGGGTCGACCGTTGAGGAATGGTGCGAACGGCATCTGCTGGCGCGCATTCACCGCTACACGGTCAAGCGTCTGCGCCGGGAAATCGAGCCGGTGGCGTTGCAGGAATTCATGCGGTTTCTGTTCGACTGGCAGCACTTGTCCCCGTCAACCCGTGGTCAGGGCAGCACTGTGTTGCCGGCGATTGTCGGTCAGTTCGAAGGCTATCCGGCTGCTGCTTCGGCGTGGGATAGCGATCTCCTTCCCGCGCGGCTCAAGGACTATTCACCGAGCTGGCTGGATGATTTGTGCCGCAGCGGCAAACTGGTGTGGACGCGCCTCAGCGCCCGGCAAAACATCAGCGGCACGGCGTTGCGCAGCACACCGATCGTGTTGCTGCCGCGCAGTCAGGCCGGCTTGTGGAGTGCGCTGGCCGAGCAGACGCCGGTCAGTGAACTGTCGCCCAAGACCCGCAAGGTTTTCGACGCACTGAGCCAGCACGGCGCGCTGTTTTTCGATGAGCTGATCCATGAAGCGCACCTGCTGCGCACCGAGCTGGAAATCGCCTTGCAGGAACTGGTCGGCGCCGGTCTGGTAAATGCCGACAGCTTTGCCGGATTGCGGGCATTGATCACTCCGGCGAGCAAGCGCCAGCAGCGAAGTAGTCGACGCGGGCGCGGGTCGTTTGTCGGTGGCATGGACGATGCCGGGCGCTGGGCGTTATTGCGTCGCGGGCCGGTTGTGGAAAACCGTCAAACCGCGTCGCCCGAAACACTTGAACACGTCGCCATAACCTTGTTGCGTCGCTACGGCGTGGTGTTCTGGCGCCTGCTGGAACGCGAAGCCGATTGGTTGCCGAGCTGGCGCGAACTGCTGCGTACGTTCCATCGGCTGGAAGCCCGGGGCGAGATTCGCGGCGGGCGCTTTGTCAGCGGTCTGGCCGGCGAGCAATTCGCCCTGCCCGAGGCGATTCCGCTGTTGCGCGAAGTCCGCCGTCGCCCCCATGACGGCAGCCTGATTGCGGTGTGCGGCGTCGATCCGCTGAACCTCGCCGGCACCTTGTTGCCGGGGGCGAAAGTGCCGGCGCTGGCGAGCAATCGGCTGGTGTATCGCGACGGCCTGCCGGTCGCTGCCGAGGTCGCGGGCAAGCAGCAATTCTGGGTGGAACTGGATCAGGTTTCCATGGAGCAGGTGCGCAGCAAACTGATCCGGCATTGATGTAAACCGGTCTGGCCTCTTCGTCGGATCGCCGCCCGGACCAAGCCCGCTCCCACAGGGTTCTTTGTGATGCCGAAATAGCAGGCACCGCCCAATTACTGTGGGAGCGGGCTTGCCCGCGAAAGGGCCGGCACATGCACTACAAGAACGCCTATTGAGTCGGCGATTGCTCCGGCAACACTACCGACGAATGCACCGGCGCCACCTCTTCTTCCTGGCGTTTGGGCAGCAAAACCTGCTGTGGATAAGTCTGGGCGAAATGCACCCACGGGCTGTTATCCACAAGCTTTTTCAAACGCTGGTTGAACGCGCGGCTCACCGCATATTGCCCACCGGAAACCGTGCGGAATTGCGCGGTCAGCACCACGCCGTTCAGGTCCATCTTGTCTACGCCAAATACATCCAGCGGCCCTTGCAGGTTGTACTTGAGGAATGGATCTTCGCGAATCGAATCCCCCGCCTCGCGGATCAGCTCGATGGCCTTGTCGACATCGGTGTCGTAGGTGAACTGCACCGAGAAAAACGCGAACGCAAACTGCCGTGATTGGTTGGTCACCGCCTTGATCTGACCGAACGGCACCGAGTGCACAAAGCCCTTGCCGTCGCGCAGGCGCAAGGTGCGAATGGTCAGGCCTTCGACCGTGCCGGCATGCCCGGAATCGAGCACCACCCAGTCGCCGATCGACAGGGTGTCTTCGATGATAATGAACAGCCCGGTAATCACGTCCTGCACCAGTTGCTGCGAGCCGAAACCGATGGCCAGGCCGACCACCCCGGCACCCGCCAGCAGCGGCGCGACGTTGATCCCGAGATTGGCCATGGTGGTGATCGCGCAGATCACCACGAGGATGATTTTGATCGCGTTGCGCAACAGCGGCAGGATGGTTTTCACCCGGGTGCTGGGCTGGCGCGCCGAGCGTTTGCTGACCGGCGGTTTCAGCGCTTCCTGAATCGCCGTGTCGAGCACCACCCACAGCAGCCATGTCACGAGGAAGATCAGGCCGATGCTGCTCAGGGCATTGCTGATCGCCCGGCCGACCGTGCTGCTTTGCGCAAAGTCGAGCAGCGACACGCCCCATATCCGCCCGAGGATATCGATGAATGCAATTGCGATGACGATCCGCAGCAACGCATGCAACAGGCTGAGGAAACGCTCCTTGTAGGCACTGCTGCGCTGGATTGCCTCGGCCTTGCGCGACTTGAACAGGTGTTGCAGCACGGTGCTGAGAAACACCGTGCCGATCAGCAGCACGGTGGTGAACAGCGCACAGCGCAGGGCCTTTTGATTGTCCTCGCCGATGCCGATCAGATTGACCGCCGAGACCAGCACCATCAGCACGATCGGCCAGTACCAGAGCCCGGAAAAAATCCGCAGCGACTCCTGCAACGACGGCTGTTTCAGACGCTGGACCAGCGGGCGATTGCGGATCAGGTGCGCCACCGGCCGACGCAGGCGAATCACCAGCAGACCGAAGATGATCGAGGCCAGCAGACCGGTGAACACCGCGATGCTGCTGGTGATGTTGCCGCCCAGTTGCCGGGCGATCTGCGGGCTGGTCAGGGCATCGCTGAGGGCGGCGAGAAAGCCGATCAGGAACAGCGGTTTCGGGCAGTAGTCGCGGATGATCTGCACCGCACGGCGCTTGTGGCCGACGTTGAACATCACCACCACGCACAACAGCATCGACGTGGAAAATATCCCGCTGCTGGTGGCGTAGGCAAAACACAGCGCCAGCGCGCGACCGACCGAGGCCGACAGAAAATGGCTGACGTACAGGGTCAACGGCAGGCAGATCAGCGCGGGCAGCGTGTAGGGCAACAGGTAACCGAGCAGGTCCTGACTGCGTTGGCGGGTGCGCAGCCAGCGCCCTTCCCGCAGACGTTTGCCCAGCACGCTGCCGAGCACCGTCAACACGGCAAACGTGCCCAGCCACACGCCGGAGAGCATCAGGAAATCCCCCGCCACGCTCCAGCCGGAGCGGTTCGAGGGTTGGTTGACCAGCCTGTCGACTTCATCCGCCGCCCGGTCGGCGCGCAGGCGCCAGGCGTCGACCAGATGCTCGTTGAGATCGAGTTTGTCCTGCACGTCGTCGATGCTGGAACTGATGGCGCCGAGCAGTCCGCCCTGCACGATCGGTTCCGGCTCGGCCGGCTCTTCACTGGCCGCCGGAACGCCCGGCAGGCTGGCGGCTTGTACTGCATTGCCGCCGAACAACAGCAATGCCCCCAATAGAATCGCGATCCTGAACCTGGTCAAAACGCAGAGCTCCCTTGGTTGAACCTGTAAGGAACTGATCGGTTTTGGCCCGGCAAGTTCGGTTTTTGCGGTTGATCGTTCCCAAGCTCCACTCCCCTCGTTGATCGTTCCCACGCTCCGCGTGGGAATGCAGCCAGAGACGCTCCGCGTCTCGAAGAGCGGACGCAGAGCGTCCACGGAGGCATTCCCACGCAGAGCGTGGGAACGATCACCTTACGATCAGCGTTAGGGCTGATATTTGCGTCGCACGCAAATATCAAATGCCCATCCCCGTATTTTTCCACCCCCGCCAAACCCCGACACTGCGCTCCATTCAATCCTCAACCGGAGTGCCGTCATGCCCATTGCCCTGCTCGCGCTGACCCTCAGCGCTTTCGCCATCGGGACGACCGAGTTCGTCATCGTTGGCCTGCTTCCCACCATCGGCGCCGATCTCGGCGTCAGCCTGCCGTCCGCCGGTCTGCTGGTCAGTCTGTATGCCCTCGGCGTAGCCATCGGTGCGCCAGTGCTGACCGCCCTCACCGGCAAAGTCCCGCGCAAACTGTTGCTGCTGTCGCTGATGGTGCTGTTCACCCTCGGCAACCTGCTGGCCTGGCTGGCGCCGAGTTATGAATCGCTGGTACTGGCGCGAATCGTCACGGGTCTGGCCCATGGCGTGTTCTTCTCCATCGGTTCGACCATCGCCACCAGCCTGGTGCCCAAGGAAAAAGCCGCCAGTGCGATTGCGATCATGTTCACCGGCCTGACCGTGGCGCTGGTCACCGGCGTGCCACTGGGCACGTTCATCGGTCAGCACTTCGGCTGGCGTGAAACCTTCCTCGCCGTGTCGGCGCTGGGTGTCATCGCGTTCATCGGCAGCCTGCTGTACGTGCCGAACAACATTGCCCACAGCAAACCGGCGTCGCTGTTGCAGCAATTGCAGGTGCTCAAGCAACCGCGCCTGTTGCTGGTGTACGCCATGACCGCCATCGGTTACGGCGGCTCGTTCATCGCCTTCACGTTCCTGGCGCCGATCCTTCAGGACATCTCCGGCTTCAGCGCCGGCACCGTCAGCCTGGTGTTGCTGGTGTACGGCGTGTCGGTGGCCGCCGGCAACATCTGGGGCGGCAAACTGGCGGACAAACGCGGGCCGATCAGCGCGCTGAAAATCATCTTCGCCCTGCTCGCCGCCGTGCTGTTCGTGCTCACCTTCACCGCCGGCAACCCATGGCTGGCGCTGGCCACCGTGCTGGTCTGGGGCGCAGTCGCCTTCGGCAATGTGCCGGGCTTGCAGGTGTATGTGGTGCGTCAGGCTGAACATCACACGCCGCACGCCGTGGACGTGGCATCAGGCCTGAACATTGCCGCGTTCAACCTCGGGATTGCCGGCGGTGCGTGGGGTGGCGGTTTGATCGTCGAGCACATCGGTCTGATCCATACCGCGTGGATCGGCGGCCTGGTGGTGCTGGTGGCATTGGCCCTGACGGCATGGAGCGGTCGCCTCGATCGCCTGGGCCCGGTGTACGCCGAACCTGCCGAAGGCTCCGCCCGAATCGTCACCGGGCACTGATCCGGCGCAGCCTGACCGTCCGTAATCCCGTCGAAACTTTCCCGAACCGCCCGCAGTCATCCACAGACAGAGGCCGTACGGGGACTTTCGACGGGAGGGCGGCATGGCAACGATTCATATCGGTATTTCAGGCTGGCGTTACGCCCCGTGGCGCGGGGACTTTTACCCCAAGGGGCTGGCGCAGAAACGCGAATTGCAGTTCGCCTCACGGGCGGTCAACAGCATCGAAATCAACGGATCGTTCTACGCCCTGCAACGGCCGGAACGCTACGCCCAGTGGTACGCCGAGACGCCGGATGACTTCGTGTTCAGCATCAAGGCGCCCCGCTTCATCACCCACATCCGCCGCCTGCGCGATATCGAAAAACCCCTGGCCAATTTCTTCGCCTCCGGGGTACTGGAACTGAAGGAAAAATTCGGCCCGGTCCTCTGGCAGTTCCCGCCCAACTTCACGTTCGACCCCGAGCGCTTCGAAGCCTTTCTCGATCAGTTGCCCCACGACACCCAGGCTGCCGCCGAGCTCGCCCGCCAACACGACTCACACCTGCACGGCCACGCGAGCATGAAGGCTTACGGCAAAAAACCGCTGCGCCATGCCGTGGAAATCCGCAACGACAGTTTCATCGACGCCGACTTCGTGCGCTTGCTCAAACGCTACAACACCGCGCTGGTGATCGCCGACACCGCCGGGAAATGGCCGTACCGCGAAGACCTGACCAGCGATTTCGTCTACCTGCGCCTGCACGGTGCCGAAGAGCTCTACGCCAGCGGCTACACCCGTGCCGCGCTGCAACGCTGGGCCGAACGGATCGACGCCTGGCACCATGGCCAGCAACCGGGCGACGCCCATTTGATCGCTCCGCGTCTGAAGCCTCGTGCCCGTAAATCCCGCGAGGTTTTCTGCTACTTCGACAACGACATCAAGGTCCGCGCGCCGTTCGATGCCCGCAGCCTGTTACAGCGCTTCGACCTGGATAAAAACCTCGAGACCATGCCCGGTGAACCGGCCGCCGAAGGGGTACTCGCATGAGCATTCCCGAGCCGGTCGGCTTCACCGACGAGCAGACCACGGTCATCACCACGGTGCGCCGTTTCACCGTGCTGACGGTCAATACCCACAAGGGCTTCACCGCACTGAACCGGCGTTTCATCCTGCCGGAATTGCGCGAAGCGGTGCGTAGCGTGTCCGCCGATGTGGTGTTTCTGCAGGAAGTCCACGGCACCCACGAGCACCATCCCAAACGCTACGAAAACTGGCCGACGATGCCCCAGTACGAATTTCTCGCCGACAGCCTCTGGCCGCAGTTCGCCTACGGACGCAATGCTGTGTATCCGGACGGCGATCACGGCAATGCGGTGCTGTCGAAATTCCAGATCGTGCGCCATGACAACCTCGACGTTTCGATCAGCGGCCACGAAAACCGCGGCCTGTTGCACTGCGTGCTGCGCCTGCCGGGAGACGACCGTGAAGTGCATGCGATTTGCGTCCATCTGGGCCTGCGCGAAAGCCATCGCAACGATCAACTGGGCTTGCTGCGAGAACGCCTTTCCGAGTTGCCCAGTGACGCGCCGGTGATCGTCGCCGGCGATTTCAACGACTGGCGCCAGCGCGCCGATGCCTTGCTTGAACCCTGTGGCCTGCGTGAAGTGTTTGCGGCGCATCACGGCAAACCGGCGCGCAGTTTTCCCGCGCGCCTGCCGCTGCTGCGCCTGGACCGAATCTACGTGCGCAACCTCAAGGCCAGTCAACCCAAAGTGCTGGCGAACCGTCCCTGGTCACACCTTTCCGACCACGCGCCGCTGTCGGTGGAGATTGAACTATGAGCAGTGCACCGTTGGAGAAATCCGCCGTGGAGCCAGTCAGCATCACCCCGCCGGTGCGCGAGCCCGGCACCGTCGATGTCGAGTATCGCTGGCAGGGCAACAACCGGCTCGAGCTGCTGGAAAACGGCGAGGAATATTTTCCCCGGGTGTTCGAAGCGATGCGCGCGGCGAAAAGCGAAATCCTGCTGGAGACCTTCATCGTCTTCGAAGACAAGGTCGGCATGGAATTGCAGGAAATCCTGATCGATGCCGCCCGGCGTGGCGTGCGCACCACCGTCAGCCTCGACGGCTTCGGTTGTGGCGAACTGAGCACCGGTTATCTGACCGCGTTGAGCGATGCCGGCGTGCATTTGCAAATCTTCGATCCGGCCCCGAAACGCTTGGGCATTCGCACCAACTGGTTCCGCCGCCTCCACCGCAAGATCGTGGTGGTCGACGGGTTGATTGCGTTCATCGGCGGGATCAATTTTTCCGGCGATCACCTGGCCGATTTCGGCCCCGAAGCGAAGCAGGATTATTCGGTGGAAGTTCAGGGCCCGGCCGTGGCCGACATCCATCATTTCGCCCTGCTGCAAAGCGGCCGACCGGGACGCGCACGGTTCTGGTGGCAAAGGCGCCGGCAGCGTCGCGCCGAAATGGCCTTCGATGATCACGACGGTCAGGTGCGTCTGGTATTCCGCGACAATGATCGCCACAACACCGACATCGAAGACGTTTATTTGCAGGTACTGCGCCGCGCCCAACGGCGGGTGGTGATCGCCAACGCCTACTTCTTTCCCGGCTATCGCCTGCTGCGCGAAATCCGCAACGCGGCCCGGCGTGGGGTCGAAGTGCGGCTGATTTTGCAGGGGCAGCCGGACATGCTGGTGGCCAAACTCGCCGCGCGCATGACCTACGACTACCTGCTCAAGGCCGGGGTGCAGATTCACGAATATTGCGAGCGGCCGCTGCACGGCAAAGTGGCTCTGGTGGACGAGGAATGGAGCACCGTCGGCTCGAGCAATCTCGACCCGCTGAGCCTGTCGCTGAACCTGGAAGCCAACGTGCTGATCCGCGACCGCGCCTTCAATCGCCACTTGTTCGAGCGCCTCGAAGACCTCAGCCACAACCACTGCAAGGCGATGGACGCCGCGAAGTCGCCGCGCGGGCGGATCTGGCACATGACCGTGGGCTTTCTGGTGTTTCACTTCCTGCGGCATTTCCCGGCGATGGCCGGCTGGCTGCCAGCGCACAAGCCACGGCTCAAACCCTTTACCCATGCCGCCGGGAGCGATCCGTCATGAGCCATTCCGAAGCCCACGCGGCGGTGCATCCGACACCGGCGGGCAAGTCCCGCTGGAGCCGCTGGAAACGCCCGCTGACCCTGCTGTTTTTCCTCGCGCTGATCGTGCTGCTGACGATGTTCGCCAGCCGCATCGAATGGGCCGAGGTGCTGCAAACTCTCGCCGACTTCAAGGTGCGCACGCTGATCATTGCCTCCAGCCTGACCCTGCTGAGCTTTCTGGTGTACGCCAGTTTCGACCTGATCGGCCGCACCTACATTCGTCAGGACCTGACGTGGAAACAGATCCTGCCGGTGGGCGTCATCAGCTATGCGTTCAACCTCAATTTGAGCGCGTGGGTCGGCGGGATCGCCATGCGTTATCGGTTGTATTCGAGGCTCGGGGTGAGCAAAAGCAACATCGCCAAGATCCTCGGCCTGAGCCTGGCGACCAACTGGTTCGGCTACATGACCATCGCCGGCGTGGTGTTCGCCAGCGGGCTGGTGCGGATGCCACCGGGCTGGAAAATCAGCAGCGGTGCGTTGCAGGGCATTGGCGTGTTGCTGCTGTTGGTCAGTGTCGGCTATCTGGTCGCCTGCCAGTTTTCCCGGCGGCGCGAGTGGTCGATTCGCGGGGTAGAAATCAACCTGCCGTCGCTGCGCATGGCGGTCCTGCAATTGCTGCTCGGGGCATTGAACTGGTCGCTGATGGCAGCGGTGATTTTCACCTTGCTGCCGAGCAAGCTCGACTATCCGCTGGTGCTCGGGGTGCTGTTGATCAGCGCGATTGCCGGGGTTATCACCCACATTCCCGCCGGGCTCGGCGTGCTGGAAGCAGTGTTCGTGGCACTGCTGCAACACGAGGCTTCGCGCGGCAGTCTGGTGGCGGGGTTGCTGGCGTACCGAGCGATCTATTTCCTGCTGCCGCTGCTGATTACCGTGCTGATGTACCTGGTGGTAGAAGCCAAGGCCAAGGCGTTGCGGATCGAGAAGAAACCCAAATCTGATCAGCGCGACTGAATGATGCTCAACCGCTCGCCCACCACCATTTCGGTGATCCAGTCGACGAGGATCGAGGTGTAGGCCTGCTGCGAGGTTGGATCGCTCAGGGCATGGTCGGCGCCATCGATGATGCGGTGAGTCAGCGAGTGAGTCTGCTGGCACGCGGCGCGGTAACTCATGATCGTCGCGTGGGGCACGTAGTCATCGGTTTCCGACTGCACCAGCAGCACGTCCCCGGTGAATTGCGAGCAGGCATGCAAGGCGCGGTTGCTGTCGGCGCGCACCAGCGTGCCGCGATAATCGCGCAGGTCGGCCTTGTCGAGATCGCGCTTGGGCGTGTGCCATTGCTCGTCGCGATACAGCGCCGGCACCCGCAGCGCCAGCCAGCGCACCGGGCGCAGCGAGGTCAGGATCGAGGCGAGATAACCGCCATAGCTGGTGCCCACTACCGCGATAGCCGAGGTGTCCAGCGCCGGATGGGCGAGCAGCCGGTCGTAAGCCGCCAGCAAGTCACGCAGGTTATCTTCGCGGGTCACCCGGCTCAGCGGAATGCCGGTGCCGCCGGTGTGCCCGCGCAGGTCGAACGTCAGGCACACACAACCCAGGCCGGCGATACCTTTGGCCCGTTCCAGATCCCGCTCCTGACTGCCGCCCCAGCCGTGCACGAACAACACGCCGGGGACTTTCGATTTGGGACTGAGGAACGTCCCGCTCATCTGTTCATCATCAATGTCGATTTGAATGCTTTCGCTTCTAGCCGTCATAGGATTTGACCGTTACATATTTGAGGAGAAAGTCGCTGTTCTCGGCCGGCCCGCGATACACCTCGATGGCATCCACCGGCAGGGCCTGATCGATATAGGTTTCCACCGACGACACGCGGATCGCGCGCATCGAGGGATCGTTGACGAAACTTTGCAGCGCCGCCACTTCCGCGCTGCTGGCGCCGCCCATGCGCCAGGACTGTTCGAGCACGCCACTGCGCGGCCGGCCTTCGCTGTCCAGGCCCTGGGCGATGTCGTAATTGCGCCGCGAGGCATAAAAACGCGGATAGGCTTCGTCCGCCGCCCGGTCGAAGACCTGCGCCTGCTGGATCGCCAGACGCACGTCGTCGGGCAGATCCAGCGTCAGCAGATCCTCATAACCGCCCTGCACCACGAGCAGGTTCGAGCCGCCGTACACTTCCTCGCCGTGGGCATCTTTGGTCAAGTATTGATCACCGCAGTAACTCAGCACCCGGTCGCCGATGAACGACTGGCCAACGCTGTGGGTGACCACCTGACTCAAATCCTGCTCCAGCACCACGCCATCGCTGAACAGTTCTCCGGCCTCGGGTCGGGCGAGGATTTCGTCGAACGCATCCAGGCTCTTGATTACTTCCTGACCGCGCCCGGCGCAGGCGTGGATCGGCTTGATCCGGATCGGCCCGCTGTACAACAGATGTTCGGCGGCGGGCCGTGCATCCTCCAGCGCAAAGACGCTGAGCCCGTCCAGCACCACGGTGCGCACCCGCTCGGAAAACAGCGGCGACCAGCCTTGCGGCGCATGGGCCTGATGGCTGCGCAAACCGTGGCTGATGGCTTTGGTGCAGATGAAATCGTGCTCGACGAAACCGCCCCATAGATCCTCGGGGCCCCTGATGCCCAGTTCATGGGCCTTGGCGGCGCCGACGATGGTTTGGGTCGGCAGCAGATACAGGTCGCGACCGCGGTGCTTTTGCGCGTCGTAGCTGCCGCCAAACTTGAATCCGAGAATCTGCGCCAGCCATCGCGCCAGCGCCTTGTTGGTTTGCACTTCGTGTTGCGGCGCGCCGGGGCGCACGGAATTGGCGACCACTATTTTGTTGCGAGGTGTCGGGGTCATGCGTCCCCCCTTCCAGCGGCTCGGTGAATGTAGTTCAGAGGGTGCAGAGATCAGGCCAAACGGCAGCGGATAGAAAAAGCGCGTGGCATCAGCAGATTAAGGGATAGGTGATGGCATCACGCCCGTCGCGTTTTGCACGACAGGCTTCTATTGGGCGGCATATTGCACGATGGCTCAAGGCGCTGCTTTCGCCGCCGCTTTGGCTGCAGCCGCCGCTTTGACGACCGCTGGGTCTTCGATGGAATAGCCAATGGTCTGAATCCGGTTGGAAGTTCCCGAGCCAAATACCGCAACCATCTCATAGTCACCCGCCGTTCTGGCTCCGCTACCTACGGTGAAGCACGTGTTGTTCGGCGTCGACTTGCCATCATTTTTCTTGATCTCAGACTCACCCAGCACTTGCGGAACACCGGCTGCTCTCTTGCGGTAAAACTGTGCATTGATTGAAGTAACTGTCGCCGGATGATTCAGGCAGTATTCGGCGGCTGTCAGACTGGGAGCAAATTCGCCCCTTTCATTCACCGGAGAGACAAACGACAGGACCTGCTGACTTTGCAAATCCTTCGCCCTCGCAGCGTTCAACGCATCTTCGGCCAATTGATAATCCGACGTTCTGAGTCCGCTCAGAGCACCTTTCTTGCTCAGATTCTGGATGGCTTCCTCCGCCGTTCCCAACAGCCGGCGCTTTTCCCAAAGCGTGGCATCACCGCCCTTGACCACCGTGAAGCTCAGCCAGGTCTTGTCGGTGAATACATTGCTCCCTGCTGACGTATCGACCACTTTTTGATTTAGATGTCTGATTTTACTCAGATCGATCGGGCTCAAGGCCTTGCCGTCCGGGGTGTCCGTCAGTCCGCGACGCAAGGCGACCGGAATCAGCAGCGCCGCATCACCCAGCCAGGTTACCGGATTGGCGGTGGTCCCCCCATGGGTCAGATAACCGAAGCAATTGCCCAGAGAACAGCGCTCCTGATTGATCAATACATAGTTGCCGGGTGACAGTGCGATATAGCTGCCTTGCTGACCAATTTGCCCGGTATCTCCCACCAGATCGAAGTCGATCTGCATCACCACATCGTCCTTGTTGAGACTCAACAGACTCTTGGCGACTTCTTTGGCGAACTTTATTTCTGCGGCAGTAACCGGATTCTCAAGAGACAGGGTCTGGCTGGCAGAGGTGATGAAATCCAGGAACGCCGCCGAGTTTTCATTCTCGCCCTGATCGTATTCAAGAATGGTCAGACGTACGTTGATATGGTCAGAGTCGAGTTTTTTCGGACCGTACAGAAGCTTACTGAGAAACGGCGTCCCCGATTGGTCAGCCACGCCCAGATAGGGGCCAAGGACTTTGCTCACAGTGTCGTCCTTGGTGCCAGCATTCACCTCTGTGAACTCGGCCACGATCACTACCTCATTGACCCCGTCAAAATCACGCAGGTATTTGAAATAGCCGTCAGTCAGATAAATGGCAAAAACGTCATCCTGTCCGAGCGACCCATTGGCAGCCTTCCTTATCGCGGGATCATGCTCCGTTGTATCGTAAATGCTGGTCAGTTCCCGCGACTCGCCATTACTCGAATTCGCTCCACCCTTTTCACGATACAGATGCGCTGTTCCAGTCGGCACAGCGCATCCGGTCATGAGAGCAGCACCTGCAGCAAACAGCGCTGCCGATCTGAAAGCCTTGGCAAAGGTCATGACCGGCATGATTTCGTCCTTGATCGCGTCTGGGGAGTTGACAACATGGTCAATTGGCCACTATCAGCGTAGTCAGGCGCTTTCAGTAGTCAACCCGGCCAGGGATCAACCGGATACAGATCAAATCGCTGCGGTGTTCACTATCGCTCTGGCTTCGCCAAGTAACCGCTTGAACTTTTGCTCATTGGAGCCGAATCCCCAGGTCGCTGCCGTCTTCTCGTATGGCAAGTCAGGATATCTGCCGATCAATTTCGCGAGCCATGTCGGCGTTTGTGCGTAATCACTCCGGTTGGAAAACAATTTACCGATCAATAGCGTCAGCAGCTTTGGATCGGTTTCATATTCGATCAGCATTTCGATGATCTGCGTCCGTAACTGCTGACCCTCTTGGCTTGGCCCGCACCGATCATCTCCGGTGCTGGCGTACACCATTGTGGAACGGGCCCGAGAGTCGCCGGACATCAGAATTTTATTTACCAGTTCAATCAGTCCTGGCCACGCACAAGATGCGCAAGCGGCTTCATACACCAGACTCTCAACCACCCTGGCGACCACCGCAGCATCCTGTGGCATCTGCTCAAGTACCTGCATCAACAAGGGCTGCAGGATGATGAATCGAGCGACATCCAAAAAGTTGTCATGCGCTGTCGAAACCTCAAAGCCGCCCAGCGCTTCAACCATGACTTCGCCCAAAAGAACGCGGGTTACGATTCGCTGGGCGAGCAATGCGAAATCTTCTTTGAAAAATGCAAGGCACACACTGACATTGGCGCTATGCAAACCTGGCGACTCGATCAGTTCCCGTGCGGCCTCCTGATCACCTCCCCGGGCCAGAGCATGCAGGCAGATATCGCGCAGTGTCGCGTTATGTTCATGGTCAATGAGCAATCGCATGGCTTGGATTACGGCGCTGACGGGTTCGCCCTCAGCGGTTTCCATGCCTCTCGCCAGTGAAATGAGCGCCGACAAACCAAATACGCGCGATTCGAGAATCGTTTGTATCAGGACGGCCACCTGATCCGGGAAATCGCGAGCCAACAGTCTCAGCATCTGACGGGTATATTCGCTGTCGTTCACTGCCAGCGCTTGCAAGGCCGACCACATCCGTTTTTTCGCCGACAGGTAAAACAACGCCCTTGCCACATCACCCATTACGGATTCAGAGGTGTCCTGCAAGGCGTGGGTCAAACCGAATCGTTCAATCAGAAATGTCCAGCTGTTGCCTTGAGATTCCTCAAGTACCTGCAACATGGCTTGACGCCAGGGCGTCACGCTGAAACCTGGTTGCAATCGGTGTCCCAGCCAGTGTTTTTCCCGCCAGTCGTAACCAGACTCGCCTTTGGCCAGTTCCCAGAGCAGCCTGATGCGCTGCTCCTCCGACCATCGATCGGAGGTCAGCAGTTTCAGCAACGACTCGTTCGGTTCAAATATCAGAAAGATATTTCGCTCCTGGCAATTTCGTCCCATCGTGGCTGCCAATGGCTCCAGTGAAGTCCAGTCAGGCAGTGCTTCGAACACCGAGCACGCAAGACTGCGAGCAATGTCCATCGGGCCCTCCTGCACACTCTGGATCAGCCGCTGTAACTGCACGACTGCCTGATCGGCATCACTCACTGCCAGATCGGTCAATGCGGAACGCAATGCCCCCATCTTCAGCGGAAAGGCGTTGAGACAAGGCAGATCACTAATCGTCTGCGCCACATCCAGGCACCGGCCGTGAAGTCGTTCGGACACTTCGTCAGGCTCAACGCGAAGCTGCCCCTGGGCTTCGATAATGAAGTTGCCACGCCTGAGCGCTTCATAGGCCGCCAGATTGAATCCAGGCATGCCGGACAAGCCACTGAAGGCCAACAAACCCTGCTCAGAACGGGCAAGGGCTTTGGACACACATTCAATGAACTCTGCCAATTGCTCACTGAGAATTTCGTGGTCGGAAATCACCTGACGTTTTCGGTGTTCGATGAATCGATCGACGATCTGTCCTGGCCTGAGTGCAAATCCCGCTTCGGCCTGAATTTGAGCACTGAACCACATCATGCTCGGATGTCGATAACGAGCCAATGATGGATCTCCCAGACGCGCTGCTGCCAACCCGGCTTCGTCGTCTGTGAAATCGTCGAGCTGAATAAGGGGAGCGCCATAGTGCGGCGTAAATACAAGTGAGGAGAACTCCAGATTTGCGTGGAGTCGCCCTATCGTCTCCGGCCGGCCGGTCAGGACCAGTTTCAACTGCGTTTTCGTCATTTGAGCCAGAGTCAGGTCCATCCACTGATTCAAATGACGAGAGAATGCCGGAGCCCGATCAAGGCCATCGATCAGCACCAACAGCGGAGTGTGCTGCAGCCAGTAGGAAATCTCCGAAGAGCTCAGTGAGTACCCTTCATCCACGCCGATGTGTTCACTGATCAAACGACAAAGACTGACAACGAGGCCAGCATCATTGTCATGGAGACTTTCTGCTGCGACCAACAAGACAGGGCGACCCTGCGGGGTGGCAGCAATATTGGCGCACCAACTGGTCTTGCCTTTTCCCGAGCCGCCACTGAGTACCATCAGGGAATTCGGTGAACCGATGAACTTCAACAGGTAGCCGTCCAGCACCCGTCGGGTCACATAGAGTTCAGGATCAATCCTCCCACTGCTCAGCAGCTGACCGATCCGTGCTTGCGTCATGGCCTTGACCACATCTTGAAGCTGGACCTGCAAGCCCTCAAGGCTCAAGCGACGTGAAGAAACCTCGATCCCTTCTCGCCTCAAAATGTCCCACAACCCTGCCAGATCCACAGAGCTTCTGAGTGTCGCGACTTTGAGGCAACTCGCATTTAGCGTCGTCCACGCCTGTCGGGCCTGCTCAGGCTTGAGCAAAACCTGATGCAGCCGCTCTATCGCATAATTTTCGTCCTGCCCGTCCATCGTCTCCAGAATGGTGACATGAGCGCAGCTCAAGAAATCGCGAAACTTTTTCTCAACCTGACGGGCACTTTTTTTCAAGCTCAGAGATTCAACCTCGAATCGCTCCTTGAGCCGGTCAAATGCAGCCTTTTTGGCATCGCTGGTCAGTAACACGTCAAGCGATGTGTCTTTTGCCAAGTCATGACAACTTCGCAACAGGCTCCTGACCGCCACGCGCACCGTACTCGAAGCGGTCATATCGGTGGCAATCACCAGCCTGTCAGTTTTGCAGGAGAAACCGCTACTCCAGAACTGTCGCACCAACTGGGCCAGCGCCTTGTTGAACTCTGCCCCGAGCACCAGACCATGCTTGATCTGAATGTAAACCGTACCGTGTGGAAGTAACTGCAGCACCAGATCATCGACGTGCGTCGAGCTCTCGCAAGCCAATGACTTGATGTTGTGTACCGTGCTCAACTTCCAGGGCAGCGAGATACTCTTTCCAAGCAAAAGCTGCACCGCGCACCACGCCCCGACAGAACCTGCATAGACTGCTCCGCCGGTACTTGCTGCTCCACCTGCAGAACCTCGAGCATTGGTGCCGCCTTTTGTATTGCTCATGAACATCCTTTTAGTCATTGCCTGAAAGCGAAATCTGCCGCGGGCCAAAGTCTGGAGGTCGACTCAGCTTAAGACCGCCCCGATGATGGCGACATGCTACCAAACCGCGACCGATAATCACTCGGCGCCAGCCCGGTGATTTTCTTGAAAGTCGCGCGAAACGCTCCCGGATCCTGATAGCCCACCGTCCACGCAATATGGTCGATGGTGCCGTTGGTGAACTCGAGCATTTCCCGGGCCTTGCCGACCCGCAGGTGCTGACAGTATTCGGTGGGTTTCAGGCCGGTCGCCGCGCGGAAACGGCGCAGGAAAGTACGTTCTTCGAGGCCCGCGCGTTCGGCCATCGCCGTCAGCGAGACATCGGTCGCGCCGTTGCCTTGCAGCCAGTGCTGAACCTTGAGAATCGCCCGGTCGCCATGATTGAGGATCGGGGCGAAATTGCTGCCGCAGGCACTGGCGCTGTCGCTGTGTTCCACCACCAGGAATCGCGCGGTCGCGCTGGCGATGCTCGGCCCGAGCAGACGATCGACCAGCCGTAGCCCCAGCTCCGACCAGGCCATCAAACCGGCCGTGGTGATCAGGTCGCCGTCATCGACAATCGGTGTGTCGGCTTTGAGTTTAATGTGTGGATATCGCTCCGCGAACGCCTTGGCTGACGTCCAGTGCGTGGTGGCGCTGCGACCGTCGAGCAGACCGCTTTCGGCCAGCAGCAGAGAACCGACGCACACCCCGCCGAGGGTGGCGCCGCGGGCGTGTTGCTCGCGCAGCCAGTGAATCAGCCCGGTGGGCACCTGGGCTGCCGAAAAACCGCCAATGGACGGCGGAATCACGACCGCCACCAGACCCGCTTCGGCGCCAGGGTCGCTGTCGTGGACCCGCACCGGCGATTGATCGCCCTCGACCTGCCAATGGCTGACCCGCAAGCGCGGCAACTGCGCACTCTGGTGCTCGGCAGCGACCCGGTTGGCCACCGCGAACAGGTCGGTCAACCCATGCACCGCCGCCAGCTGCGCGCCGGGATAGATCAGCACACCCAGTTCGACGACTGCCGGTTTCGCGTCCATTGTCAGTTTTCCCCTGTGTATTGTCGGTGCGGCCAATCCTCGAAAACGTGGTCGGCGCCAATACTGAGCCCACACCCAACGTTCACTTCGAGGACACACCCATGGCCAAGCAAGCGCTCATCGTAGTCGATATCCAGAACGACTACTTCCCCCAAGGCAAGTGGCCGCTGGCCGGTGCCGACGCCGCCGCCGACAACGCCGCCCGGCTGATCGCGGCGTTCCGCGAGGCCGGTGATTCGGTGGTGCACATCCGCCACGAATTCACCTCGCCCGAAGCGCCGTTTTTTACTCCGGGCTCCGAGGGCGCCAAGCTGCATCCGAAAGTGCTCAACCGCGCCGACGAGCCGGTGGTGCTCAAGCATTTCGTCAACTCGTTCCGCGAAACCGAGCTGCAATCGATCCTCGACGAACAGGGCATCAAGGAGCTGGTGGTGGTCGGCAGCATGAGCCACATGTGCGTCGACGGCATCACCCGTGCGGCGGCAGATCTGGGCTACAGCGTCACGGTGATTCACGATGCCTGCGCCAGCCGTGACCTGGAATTCAACGGCCTGACCGTGCCGGCCGCCCACGTGCATGCGGCATTCATGTCGGCGCTGGGGTTTGCCTACGCCAGCGTGGTGTCCACCGACGAGTTCCTCGCTGCCAGCCGCTAAGCCCTGCTCTGATACAACCAGAAAAATCTGCGCCCGCCTCGCTGCGGGCGTTTTTTCGCGTGTCATAAAAATCTCACGCGTGAGCCATTGATGGCACTTTGAATTGGTTGTAGTGTTGCTCACGCGTGAGATGTTCATAACGGAGTCATCGCCATGAAAAGCCGCTCCCCTGCCACTAAGTCAGAGAGCCCAAAGGGAGTGCGCTCGACACCGTCCGCAAAAAAACCGTCGAGCTTCTATATGAAGCAGATGCGCGCGGGCCTGGCTGCCGCCGGTTATGTGAAACACGAAACTTGGGTGCTTCCGGAAAACCGAAGCTTGCTCAAGCAAATGGAGCAACAGCTACGCCAACCGATTCTGGCTGGCTCATTCATGTCGGAGAATTACATGAGCGCAGGCAACAACTGGAACATCGATAGCCTCTACAACGCTTTCAAGGCGCTGGACGAGGTGGCTTCGCAAGAGATCACGCTGTCTCTGATCCAGAGCTCCGAACCCAGCCTCAAGCTGGAAATGAACGAATTCGGCGGTCTGCCGATTCACATCGCCCTCGCCGGTCAGCAGATCATCGTCGACACCGTGCTGGTGGACATCGATTCGATCACCGACGTGCGCGCGTTCAACGACGCCGTACTGCGCAGCCGGGAAATGTTCCCGCTGTCGTCGATCGGCATCGAGACCATGCCCAACGGCCAGACCGTCTACAGCATGTTCGGTGCACTGAGTGCCGACTCGAGCCTGACCAACGTGGTCACCGAGGTGAAAACCCTGGTCGACAACGTGCAGCGCGCCAGCGAAGCCTTCGAACACTTCTTCAAGTAATCAACAGGGAATATCCAATGACTCAGTCCATCTGGAGCAAGTTGTTCACCGCGCTGCGCGGCGGCGCCAACGAAGTCGGCGAAGCGATCGCCGACCAACAGGCCCTGCGCATCCTCGATCAGGAAATCCGTGACGCCGACAGCGCGCTGTCCAACGCCCGTCGCGAACTGGTCACCATCATGGCCAAGCACAAACTCTCCGCCGACCGCGTGAGCGAGTACGAAGCCAAGATCAGGGACCTGGAAGCCAAGGCCGTTTCCGCCCTGAACGCCGGCCGTGAAGACCTGGCGCTGGAAGTGGCCGAAGCGATCTCGACCCTGACCAACGACCTGGGCGTCGAGAAGAAGCAGAGCGACGAGTTCGGCACCTACGCCGACAACATGCGCAAGGACATCAACAAGGCCGAAGCGCGAATCAAGAGCCTGCGCCAGCAAGTGGACATGGCCAAGGCCCGTGAAAGCGTGCAGAAGGCTCAGGTCAGCGCCTCGATCGCCAGCGGCGGCGCCAACGGCAAGCTGGAAACCGCTGTCGGCACTCTGAACCGTCTGCAAGCCAAGCAGCAGCAACGCGCTGCCGAGCTGAGTGCTGCCGACGAGCTGGCCGATGCGTCGACCGGCAACGACCTGGATCGCAAGCTGCGCGAAGCCGGCATCACGCCGAACGAAGGCAGCGCCAACGCTATCCTTGAGCGTCTGAAGCAGAAGTCCGTCCAGTAACGGCGGCGAGAAAAAAGAAGGGCACCGGGTGCCCTTCTTTTTTGCCTGCTCGTTTGTCACGAGGCCGGTACACTAGCGGCGTTTTGCCAACGAATATCTCCACCCGCTTCAAGGAATGTACCCATGGGATGGTTCAAAGATTTGCTCGGCACCAGCAACTGGCAGTCGGCCGCGCCGGCGTCCGGGTCTGCCGGCGGCCCGCTCGGACTGGCGCAGGGCAAGGCGATCCGCTTCGACACGACCCTCGGCCTGTTGCTCGACGGCAGCACCTCGGTGCGAGTTCCCGACGCCCAGGCCATCTGGAGCGCCGGCTGGATCGACCTCGGTCAGTCGAACAAACTGCATCGCTACTACCTGAACGACGAAGAATTCTGGGTACAGATCCATGTCACGGGCGACGACCAGATCGAGTCGGTGACGCTGTTCAATTACGTCAGCTACGTGACGGTCAACAGTGACGCCGAACTGCAGCGCCTGGCCGGCCCGAACAGTCAGATCGGCCTGCCGACCTATCGCCACGAAGGTGTCGAATACACCCGTGAATGGGGCACCGAACGCGGCCAGACCGAACTGGTGCCGCTCACCGAACAGGTGATCAACCCGGACGAGTCCTACACCATCAACCATCACTCGATGCTCTACGCCCGCGAGACCGGCCTGACCGATCGCCGCGAGCTCTTGCTGTTCTCCGTCGAACAGGACGAGGAAGGCACTGTCAGCCTGAGCACGTCGCTGGGCATCTCGCTGTACACCACCGATTTGAGCACCATTTAAAAGGAAGTTTTCCATGCTGGAAGCGTTGTCCATTTCCCTGAACAAAGCCGCGCTGGTCGGTTTCGTTGCCTACCTGATCGGCGCCGTGCTGCTGTTCATGCTGTTTCAGTTCGTCTACACCCGCGTCACGCCACACAAGGAATTCGAGCTGATCCGTTCCGGCAACGTCGCCGCCGCCATTGCCCTGTCCGGCGCAATCATCGGTTTCGCGATTCCGGCGAGCAACGTGATCGCCCATTCGATCAACGTCCTCGACTTCGTCCTCTGGGCGGTGATCGCAGCGGTGGTGCAATTGTTGGCCTTCCTGGCCACCGGGCTGGTGCTCAAGGGCACGTCCCAGCGCATCGCCAACGGTGAAATCGCTGCGGGCATCTATGTGGCGGCGGTGGCGATCAGCGTCGGCATGCTGAACGCCGCGTGCATGACCCCGTCCTACTGATCGGCAGGAAGCCTGAGATGAAACGAAGCAAGTACGTTCAACTGTCGCTGGCCGCTTCGGTGGCCCTGGCGATTTCCGGTGAAGTGGCCGCCCAGGAACAGCAACGCAACTTCCAGAGCGTCGAACAATGCGTCGACGCCGAACTGGCACCGGATGTCTGCTCGAACGCGTACGTCGCGGCCCTGGCCGAACACCGGCGGATCTCCCCGGCCTACGACGACAAGGCTGCCTGCGACGCGGACTTTGCCGCTGACTGGTGTCAGAAAAATTCCGCCGGCCGTTTCGTGCCGAAACTCGGTGGCTTCAAGGTGCCGCAGGACGGTGAGCCGGCGCAGAACCTCGATGCGATCGCCAATGCGCAGATGCCTGCCGGCGATGCGGCTGCCGTACAGAGCAATCAGACCAGCACTTCGCACTCGTCCAGCGGTGCAGGCAACGGCTGGCTCACCGGATGGCTGATCGGCAATGCCATGAGCAACAACCGCGCGAGCGACTCGCGGCCGGTTTATCGCGAGCGCAATACCCGCCAGACCTACGACACCTCGACGCTGAACCGTCGGATCGAGTCGGCACCAAGCCGCAGTCAGCGGGACTACGACAGCGATTACCGCAAACCGGTCAACGTCGCCTCCTCCACCTCCCGTGGCGGTTTCGGCAGCCAGTCCAGCGCACGCAGCGGTTGGGGCGGCTGGGGCCGTTCGAGCAGCTGACCATGAAGAAGATCCACTGCGCCGAGCGCCACGACTGGAAACAGACCGCCGAAAGCCTCGGTTTTCTGTTTCACACCATCGACGACGAGCCGTACTGGGACGAGCGCGCCTACTACCAGTTCACGCTCGCGCAGATCGAAAACGACCTGGAAGATCCGACCACCGAGCTGCATGAGATGTGCATGGACCTGGTCGACCGCGTCGTGCACAGCGAAGAACTGCTGGATCGCCTGAGCATCCCGTCGCCGTACTACGACATGATCCGAACGTCCTGGCTGGAAGGTCATCCGCATCTGTACGGGCGTATGGATTTCTCCTACAGCGGCAACGGCCCGGCGAAACTGCTCGAACTCAACTACGACACGCCCACCAGCCTTTATGAAGCGGCGGCGTTCCAGTGGGGCTGGCTGGAGCAGTGCATCGAGCGCGGGCTGCTGCCGCGCCATGCCGACCAGTTCAACAGCATCGACACCCGGCTGCACGAAGCCTTCGCCCAACTGAAACTCACGCGGCCGTTTTACTTCGCCTCGATGAAAGACTCGGTCGAAGACAAGGGCACCACGGATTACCTGCGGCTGATCGCAGAAAAGGTCGGCATCGAATCGCGGCACATCGACATCGAAGACATCGGCCTGAGCGCTGACGGTCGTTTCGTGGATCTCGAAGACCGCTGGATCCCGCACCTGTTCAAACTGCACGCCTGGGAATTCATCTTCCACGAGCCGTTCGGCGCGGCGATTGCCGAGTGCGACACCCAGTTTTTCGAACCGGCGTGGAAATCCATTCTCTCCAACAAGGGCGCCCTGCCCCTGCTATGGGAGTTTCACAAGGGCCACCCGAATCTGCTCGCCGCGCACCTCGACCCGAACCCGGGCAGCGCGGTGCCCAAGGGTTGGGTACGCAAACCGTACTTCTCCCGGGAAGGCGCCAACATCGAATTGCAGACCGCCGAAGGTCTGATCGTCAAAGAGGATGGGCCCTACACCGATGCGCCCTTCATCCTGCAGGAGTTTGCCCCTTTGCCGAAGTTCGACGACAGCTACACGTTGATCGGTTCGTGGGTAATCGGTGATCAGGCGGCGGGGATTGGTGTGCGGGAAGACAATAGTCTGATTACCAAGGATTCGAGCCGGTTTCTGCCGCATCTGATTCTTGACTGAAAAAACCTGCGCGCATGAAAAAGGCCCGTCGTGTTAAGCGACGGGCCTTTTTTATTTAGCGCGGATACAGCAGCGAATCAGAACGGAATATCGTCATCGAAGCTGTCGAAATCCGGAGCCGGTTGCGGTGCGGCCTGCTGCGGAGCCGGAGCCGAACGCTGCTGAGGTGCCGACTGCTGCGGACGCGGAGCCTGTTGGCGTGGCGCCTGCTGCTGATAGTTGTTGCCACCGCCTTGTTGGTCGCCCTGTTGTGGACGGCCGCCGAGCAGTTGCATGGTGCCTTGCATGTCGACCACGATCTCGGTGGTGTAACGCTTGATACCGTCTTTTTCCCATTCACGGGTCTGCAGCTTGCCTTCGATGTAAACCTGCGAACCCTTGCGCAGGTATTCGCCGGCGATTTCGGCAACCTTGCCGAACATCGATACGCGGTGCCACTCGGTCTTCTCGACCTTCTGACCGGTCTGCTTATCGGTCCACTGCTCGCTGGTCGCCAGACTCAGGTTGGTCACGGCGTTACCGTTGGGCAGGTAGCGTACTTCGGGATCCTGGCCGCAAGTACCGACCAGAATGACTTTGTTAACCCCACGGGCCATAACGTTCTCCTAGGCTTCGCACGCAGTCTGCGCCGGGTTGTTCACCAGGCGTTCGAGAGTGGTGCGATCCATTAATTCGGTGTCCAGTTTGATGTAGATCGCCGCTTCATCAGCGACTATCACTGCATCAGTTACCCCTACGAGGGCCTTGAGACGCTCGACCAGACCCGCTTCGCGGATCGCTTCGGGCGACAGCGGCAGGCGCAGGCTCGTCACGTAGGGAGGTTCGCGCATGGTAACAGCAAAGGCCAGCCAAAGTGCAGCCAGCCCGGCACATCCGAGGAACACAACCGACAGACCGCCATGCTGGAACATCCAGCCGCCGAGAATACCGCCGAGTGCCGAACCGAGGAACTGACTGGTGGAGTACACGCCCATGGCCGTGCCCTTGCCACCTGCCGGTGAAACCTTGCTGATCAGCGACGGCAGCGAAGCTTCCAGCAGATTGAACGCGGTGAAGAACACCACCGTCCCGATCACCAGAGCCCGCAGGCTGTCACCGAACTGCCAGAAGAATAGCTCAGTGAGCATCAGCGTCATCACGGCGCCGAGCAAAACTCGTTTCATTTTACGTTTCTTCTCGCCATAGATAATGAACGGGATCATGGCGAAGAAAGAAATCAGCAGCGCGGTGAGGTAGACCCACCAGTGCTGTTCCTTGGGCAGACCGGCCTTTTCGACCAGCGCCAGGGGCAGAGCGACGAAGCTCGACATCAACATCGCATGTAACACAAAAATGCCCAGGTCCAGCCGCAGCAGATCCGGGTGCTTGAGCGTCGGCATCAACGCCTGACGTGCAACGCCGGACTCGCGGTGGCTCAGCGGCCCGGTGGATTTCGGCACCATGAACATCACGATCACGATACCGATCAGCGCCATGCCACCGGTGGCGAGGAACAGGCCGGACAAGCCGAATGCACGGGTCAGCAGCGGGCCGACCACCATCGCCACGGCAAACGACAGGCCGATGGTCATGCCGATCATGGCCATGGCTTTGGTGCGGTGCTGTTCGCGGGTCAGGTCGGAGAGCAAGGCCATGACCGCCGCAGAAATAGCGCCGGCGCCCTGCAGGATCCGCCCGGCAATCACGCCCCAGATCGAATCGGCCTGGGCCGCCAGCACGCTGCCGAGGGCAAAGACGATCAGCCCAAGGTAAATCACCGGACGCCGGCCGATGCGGTCGGAAATGATCCCGAACGGAATCTGGAAAATCGCCTGGGTCAGGCCGTAAGCGCCGATCGCCAGCCCGATCAGGGCCGGGGTCGCTCCCGCCAGATCCATGCCGTAGGTCGCCAGTACCGGCAACACCATGAACATGCCAAGCATACGGAAGGCGAACACCAGGGCCAGACCGCTCGCCGCGCGGGTCTCGCTGCCACTCATGCGTTCGCTGTGGGGATCGTGCATGGAAAAACCTCGTGTGAACCGGCGGCGATTCTACCAGTCCCATCGAGAGACGGGGTATATCGCGACGCTTTGACGCGTACAGATGAAACTCTCTTCATGTAAGGCAAAAAACCCTTCACTTGATAGTGTGCATCCATCCAGTATTTGGCCGTATACTCCTGTGTTTTCGACGCCCGCCGAGCGAGGCCATTTTGGACAAGATCCTGATTCGTGGGGCCCGCACCCACAACCTGAAGAACATCGACCTGACCCTGCCACGGGACAAACTGATCGTCATCACCGGCCTGTCCGGATCCGGCAAGTCGTCCCTGGCCTTCGACACGCTGTACGCCGAAGGTCAGCGCCGCTATGTCGAATCCCTGTCGGCCTATGCCCGGCAGTTCCTGTCGATGATGGAAAAACCCGACGTCGACACCATCGAAGGCCTGTCGCCGGCGATCTCCATCGAACAGAAGTCGACCTCGCACAACCCGCGCTCCACGGTCGGCACCATCACCGAAATCTACGACTACCTGCGTCTGCTCTATGCGCGCGTCGGTACGCCGCGCTGCCCGGATCACGACATTCCGCTGGAAGCCCAGACCGTCAGCCAGATGGTCGACCTGGTGTTGGCCCAGCCGGAAGGCAGCAAGCTGATGCTGCTGGCGCCGGTGATTCGCGAGCGCAAGGGCGAGCACCTGTCGGTGTTCGAAGAACTGCGCGCCCAGGGCTTCGTCCGGGCCCGGGTCAACGGCCGGCTCTGCGAGCTGGACGAACTGCCGAAACTGGATAAACAGAAGAAGCACACGATCGAAGTCGTGGTCGACCGTTTCAAGGTTCGCGCCGACCTGCAGCAGCGTCTGGCGGAATCCTTCGAGACCGCGCTGAAGCTGGCGGACGGCATCGCGCTGGTGGCGCCGATGGACGACGAGCCGGGCGAAGAGATGATCTTCTCCGCGCGCTTCGCCTGCCCGATCTGCGGCCACGCGATCAGCGAGCTGGAACCCAAGCTGTTTTCCTTCAACAACCCGGCCGGCGCCTGCCCGACCTGCGACGGTCTGGGAGTGAAGCAGTTTTTCGACATCAAGCGACTGGTCAACGGTGAACTGACCCTGGCCGAAGGTGCGATACGCGGCTGGGACCGGCGCAACGTCTATTACTTCCAGATGCTCGGCTCACTGGCCGCGCACTACGGCTTCAGTCTTGAGCAGCCGTTCAACGAATTGCCGGCTGATCAGCAGAAGTACATCCTGCACGGCAGCGGCTCGCAGAACGTCGATTTCAAATACCTCAACGACCGGGGCGACATCGTCAAACGCTCGCACCCGTTCGAAGGCATCGTGCCGAATCTCGAGCGCCGCTACCGCGAAACCGAATCGGCGAGCGTGCGCGAAGAACTGGCGAAGTTCCTCAGCACCCAGTCGTGCCCGGATTGCCGTGGCACCCGCCTGCGTCGCGAAGCGCGGCACGTGTGGGTCGGCGAGAAAACCCTGCCGGCGGTGACCAACCTGCCGATCGGCGACGCCTGCGATTACTTCGGCGCGCTGAAGATGACCGGGCGCCGTGGCGAGATCGCCGACAAGATTCTCAAGGAAATCCGCGAGCGCCTGCAATTCCTGGTCAATGTCGGTCTCGACTATCTGTCGCTGGATCGTAGTGCCGACACGCTATCTGGCGGCGAGGCACAGCGGATTCGTCTGGCCAGCCAGATCGGCGCGGGCCTGGTGGGTGTTCTCTATATCCTTGATGAACCGTCCATTGGTCTGCACCAGCGCGACAACGATCGCCTGCTCGGCACCCTCAAACACCTGCGCGACATCGGCAACACGGTGATTGTGGTCGAGCACGACGAAGACGCGATCCGTCTGGCCGACTATGTAGTGGATATCGGCCCGGGCGCCGGCGTTCATGGCGGACAGATCGTCGCCGAAGGCACGCCGGACGAAGTCATGGCGCATCCAGATTCGCTGACCGGTAAGTACCTGTCGGGCCGGGTGAAGATTGAAGTGCCGGCCAAGCGCACACCGCGCAACAAGAAGCAGGTGCTGTCGCTCAAGGGTGCGCGGGGCAACAACCTGCGCAACGTCGACCTGGAAATCCCGATCGGCCTGCTGACTTGCGTGACGGGTGTTTCCGGTTCCGGCAAATCGACGCTGATCAACAACACGCTGTTCCCGCTGAGCGCAACGGCACTCAATGGCGCGACCACCCTGGAAGCCGCAGCCCACGACAGCATCAAAGGCCTGGAACATCTGGACAAGGTCGTCGATATCGACCAGAGCCCGATCGGCCGTACGCCACGCTCCAACCCGGCGACCTATACCGGGCTGTTCACGCCGATCCGCGAACTGTTTGCCGGGGTTCCCGAGTCCCGCTCCCGTGGTTACGGCCCGGGGCGTTTCTCGTTCAACGTCAAGGGTGGTCGTTGCGAAGCCTGCCAGGGCGACGGTCTGATCAAGGTGGAAATGCACTTCCTGCCGGACATCTACGTTCCGTGCGATGTGTGCAAGAGCAAGCGCTACAACCGCGAAACCCTGGAGATCAAATACAAGGGCAAGAGCATCCACGAAACCCTCGAAATGACCATCGAGGAAGCGCGGGTGTTCTTCGACGCGGTGCCGGCGCTGGCGCGCAAGCTGCAAACGCTGATGGACGTGGGCCTGTCGTACATCAAGCTCGGGCAGTCGGCCACGACGCTGTCTGGTGGTGAAGCACAGCGGGTCAAGTTGTCCCGCGAGCTGTCCAAGCGCGACACCGGCAAGACCCTGTACATCCTCGACGAGCCGACCACCGGTCTGCACTTCGCGGATATTCAGCAACTCCTCGACGTACTGCATCGCCTGCGCGACCACGGCAACACCGTGGTGGTGATCGAGCACAACCTCGACGTGATCAAGACGGCCGACTGGCTGGTGGATCTCGGCCCCGAGGGTGGTTCGAAAGGTGGCCAGATCATCGCCACCGGTACGCCGGAGGAAGTGGCCGAGATGAAACAGTCTCACACCGGGCATTACCTCAAGCCGCTGTTGATCCGCGATCGGGCCTGATCGCCGGGCATGAAAAAGCCCCTGTCACTTCGTCAGTGACAGGGGCTTTTTTGTATCGGCTGCAATCAGGACGCGTGGGACTGCAGGTAGTTCTGGATACCGATCAGTTTGATCAGGCCCAGCTGCTTTTCAAGCCAGTAGGTGTGATCTTCTTCGGTGTCATGCAACTGAAGCTTGAGGATATCGCGGCTTACATAGTCGCCATTCTTTTCACACAGCTCGATGCCTTTGCACAGTGCAGCACGAACCTTGTACTCAAGGCGCAGATCCGCTTCGAGCATGGTCTCAACCGTGGTACCAACATCCAGGTCATCCGGGCGCATGCGCGGAGTGCCTTCGAGCATCAGAATCCGGCGCATCAGCGCATCGGCGTGACCGGCCTCTTCTTCCATCTCGTGGTTGATTCGTTCGTAGAGCTTGGTGAATCCCCAGTCCTCATACATCCGCGAGTGAACGAAATATTGGTCACGCGCGGCCAGTTCGCCGGTCAGCAACGTGTTGAGGTAATCGATAACGTCTGGGTGGCCTTGCATCGCCCTACATCTCCCTGCTTGAAAGTCTGTAGTTTGAACCAACCTGACTGGAAGGTCACTCACTTCACGCAATAAAAGCGAAGATATTCTGAGAAAAGCAGCCTAAATAACGCAAAAACCGCCCTAATGAGGGCGGTTCTGCTTCTCGTTTAGACTTCGTTAAGCTGTACGTTGAGCAGCTTTGCGATTGCTTCTCCGTACGCTGGGTCGGCCTTGTGGAAATGCTGCAACTGACGGTCGACGACATCACTCGACACACCCGCCATCGCGCCGGCAATGTTGCTGACCAACAACGCTTTCTGTTCGTCGCTCATCAAGCGGAACAGCGCACCGGCGTGGCTGTAGTAGTCGGTGTCTTCGCGGTGATCGTAGCGATCAGCCGCGCCGCTCAGGGCCAGCGCAGGCTCGGCATAATGTGGCGCTTGTTTCGGCGACTCTACGTAGCTGTTCGGCTCGTAGTTAGGCGCTGCACCACCATTGCTGCCAAAAGCCATCGAACCATCACGCTGGTAAGTATTCACCGGGCTGCGCGGAGCATTCACTGGCAGCTGTTGGTTGTTGGTGCCTACACGGTAGCGGTGGGCATCGGCGTATGCGAAGACACGACCTTGCAGCATGCGATCCGGTGACAGACCTACGCCAGGCACCATGTTGCTTGGACCGAACGCAGCTTGCTCGACTTCCGCAAAATAGTTGAGCGGATTACGGTTCAGTTCCAGCTCACCCACTTCAATCAGCGGGAACTCCTTCTGCGACCAGGTTTTGGTCACGTCGAACGGGTTCTCGTAGTGAGCAGCAGCCTGGGCCTCGGTCATGATCTGGATGCACACGCTCCATTTCGGGAAGTCACCACGCTCGATGGCTTCGAACAGATCACGCTGGGCGTAATCGGGATCTGTGCCCGCCAGACGTGCCGCGTCTGCCGGCGCGAGGTTCTTGATCCCTTGCTTGGTCTTGTAGTGCCACTTCACCCAGTGACGCTCGCCTTGAGCGCTGATCAGGCTGTAGGTGTGGCTGCCAAAACCGTGCATGTGGCGATAGCCGTCCGGGATACCCCGATCAGAAAACAGAATGGTGACCTGGTGCAGCGCTTCAGGCGAATGCGACCAGAAGTCCCACATCATCTGCGCACTTTTCAGGTTGCTCTGCGGCAGGCGTTTCTGGGTGTGGATAAAGTCAGGAAATTTCAGCGGATCGCGAATGAAGAACACCGGCGTGTTGTTGCCGACGATGTCCCAGTTGCCTTCTTCGGTGTAGAACTTGAGGGCGAAGCCACGCGGATCGCGCTCGGTGTCGGCCGAGCCACGCTCACCACCGACCGTTGAAAAACGCAGGAAGGTCGGCGTCTGTTTGCCGACAGCAGAGAACAGCTTGGCGCTGGTGTACTGCGTAATGTCGCGAGTGACCGTGAAAGTGCCATATGCGCCCGAACCCTTGGCGTGTACACGACGCTCGGGAATGTTTTCCCGGTTGAAGTGAGCAAGCTTCTCGATCAGGTGGAAATCATCGAGCAGCAACGGACCACGAGGGCCGGCGGAGCGAGAGTTCTGGTTATCAGCGACAGGTGCGCCACTGGCGGTCGTAAGCGTCTTGTTCTGGCTCATGCGATCTTCATCCTCTATCGGTCTTGAACTGCCGGCTAATCGGCTTGTTGGGGAGTATCGATCATCAATATGACAGCCACAAATTCATTAACTTATGGTCATCAATAGAGAAAAACTAACACCAAATCCCCGCACATAGTGCAGACCCAAACAGGGTAGAAGCTTGTACGAACCGCGCATTTCTTACAGGCACAAAAAACCGGGCACTAGGCCCGGTTCCTTGTTTCAGACTGATGTCTTACTCAGCGGATACAGCTTCACCGCCGACAGCACGATCAACCAGTTCGACGTACGCCATAGGCGCGTTGTCGCCAGCGCGGAAACCGCACTTGAGGATGCGCAGGTAGCCACCCTCACGGGTAGCGTAACGCTTGCCCAGGTCGTTGAAGAGCTTACCAACGATAGCTTTCGAACGAGTACGGTCGAAAGCCAGACGACGGTTAGCAACGCTGTCTGTCTTGGCCAGAGTGATCAGCGGCTCGGCAACGCGGCGCAGTTCTTTGGCTTTTGGCAGAGTAGTTTTGATCAGCTCGTGCTCGAACAGCGACACCGCCATGTTCTGGAACATGGCCTTGCGGTGCGAGCTGGTGCGGCTCAGGTGACGCCCACTTTTACGATGACGCATGGTTCATTCCTTACCAAACACTACGTTCGGTGATTACGACGATCAGGCAGTCGCCTTGTCGTCCTTCTTAAGACTTGCAGGCGGCCAGTTGTCGAGGCGCATGCCGAGGGACAGACCGCGGGAGGCCAGAACGTCCTTGATTTCAGTCAAGGATTTCTTGCCCAGGTTCGGAGTCTTCAACAGCTCTACTTCGGTACGCTGAATCAGGTCGCCGATGTAGTAGATGTTTTCCGCCTTAAGGCAGTTAGCCGAACGTACAGTCAGTTCCAGATCGTCAACCGGGCGAAGCAGGATCGGATCGATCTCGTCTTCCTGCTCGACAACCACTGGCTCACTGTCACCTTTGAGGTCGACGAACGCAGCCAACTGCTGTTGCAGAATGGTTGCAGCGCGGCGGATAGCCTCTTCAGGATCCAGAGTACCGTTGGTTTCCAGATCAATAACCAGCTTGTCCAGGTTGGTACGCTGTTCGACACGGGCGTTTTCCACCACGTATGCGATACGGCGAACCGGGCTGAACGAAGAGTCAAGCTGCAAGCGACCGATGCTGCGGCTTTCGTCTTCATCGCTCTGACGCGAGTCTGCTGGTTCATAACCACGACCACGAGCTACGGTGAGCTTCATGTTCAGGGCGCCGTTAGACGCCAGGTTAGCGATTACGTGATCGGGATTAACGATCTCGACATCATGATCCAGCTGAATATCGGCAGCGGTAACCACCCCCGAACCCTTCTTCGACAAGGTCAGCGTAACTTCGTCACGACCGTGCAGCTTGATGGCCAGACCTTTAAGGTTCAACAGGATTTCAATTACGTCTTCCTGTACACCTTCGATGGCGCTGTACTCGTGGAGCACACCGTCAATCTCGGCCTCGACTACTGCGCAGCCGGGCATTGAGGACAACAGGATGCGGCGCAGCGCGTTGCCCAGGGTGTGGCCAAAACCACGCTCGAGAGGCTCGAGAGTGATCTTGGCGCGGGTTGGACTGACAACCTGCACATCAATGTGGCGGGGTGTCAGGAACTCATTTACCGAAATCTGCATGGATGCACCTATTTTCTAGCCCTTACTTGGAGTAGAGCTCGACAATCAGGCTTTCGTTGATGTCGGCGGACAGATCACTGCGAGCAGGAACGTTCTTGAAAACGCCCGACTTCTTCTCAGTGTCTACTTCTACCCATTCTACGCGGCCACGTTGGGCACACAGATCGAGAGCTTGGACAATGCGAAGTTGGTTTTTTGCTTTCTCGCGAACAGCAACCACGTCACCAGCACGAACCTGGTAGGACGGAACGTTTACGGTCTGACCGTTAACGCTGATCGACTTGTGCGATACCAGCTGACGGGATTCGGCACGAGTCGAACCAAAGCCCATACGGTATACAACGTTGTCCAGACGGCATTCGAGCAGTTGCAGCAGGTTTTCACCGGTTGCACCTTTCTTGCCAGCAGCTTCTTTGTAGTAGCCGCTGAACTGACGCTCGAGAACGCCGTAGATACGACGGACCTTCTGCTTTTCACGCAGTTGGGTGCCGTAGTCGGACTGGCGACCGCGGCGTTGGCCGTGGATACCAGGTGCTGCTTCAATGTTGCACTTCGATTCGATCGCGCGCACGCCGCTCTTCAGGAAGAGATCGGTGCCTTCGCGACGAGCGAGTTTGCATTTTGGACCAATGTAACGAGCCATTCTTTACAATCTCCTGGATTACACGCGGCGCTTCTTCGGCGGACGGCACCCGTTGTGCGGGATTGGCGTCACGTCGGTGATGCTGGCGATCTTGTAGCCACAGCCGTTCAAAGCGCGGACTGCGGATTCACGACCTGGACCTGGACCCTTGACGTTCACGTCGAGGTTTTTCAGGCCGTATTCCAGCGCAGCTTGACCAGCACGCTCAGCAGCTACTTGAGCAGCGAACGGGGTGGACTTGCGGGAACCGCGGAAACCCGAACCACCGGAGGTAGCCCAGGAAAGAGCGTTACCTTGACGGTCGGTGATGGTCACGATGGTGTTGTTAAAAGAAGCATGGATGTGGGCGATGCCATCAACCACTGTCTTTTTAACTTTTTTACGAGGACGAGCAGCAGGTTTTGCCATGATTAAATTCCTGTCGATTCGCTGGGGCGATTACTTGCGGATCGGCTTACGCGGACCTTTACGGGTACGCGCGTTGGTCTTGGTACGCTGACCGCGTACTGGCAGACCACGACGATGACGCAGACCGCGATAGCAACCGAGGTCCATCAAGCGCTTGATTTTCATGTTGATTTCGCGACGCAGGTCACCTTCAGTGGTGAACTTCGCCACTTCGCCACGCAGCTGTTCAATCTGCTCGTCGCTCAGATCCTTGATCTTTGCGGCTGGGTTTACCCCAGTCTCTGCACAGATCTTCTGTGCAGTAGTGCGACCAACACCATAGATGTAGGTCAGCGAGATAACAGTATGCTTGTTATCTGGAATGTTAACGCCTGCAATACGGGCCATTCAGTGGGACTCCAATTGACAGCTACCTACGCCCCGGAAGCCAAGAAATAGGGCGCGAGATAATATCGCTGTAATAACAAATAATCAACCCGGTAGCGCACTAGCTACCGGGCTTGAAGCACAATCACACTCAGCCTTGGCGCTGTTTGTGACGCGGTTCCGCGCTGCAAATTACTCGAACAACACCTTCGCGGCGAATAATCTTGCAGTTACGGCACAGCTTTTTCACCGATGCACGAACTTTCATCACCAACTCCTCGAACCTTATGGGTACTCAGCGCAACATGCCGCTGCCGTAACCCTTCAGGTTGGCTTTCTTCATCAGGGATTCGTACTGGTGCGAAACGAGGTGCGATTGTACTTGGGACATGAAGTCCATCACAACCACGACCACGATCAGCAACGAGGTCCCGCCAAGGTAGAACGGAACGTTTGCTGCAACCACCAGGAACTGGGGCAACAAGCACACGGCCGTCATGTAAAGAGCACCGAACATGGTCAAGCGAGTCAAAACGCCATCAATATAGCGTGCGGACTGCTCACCTGGACGGATGCCCGGAATAAAGGCACCGGACTTCTTCAGGTTTTCCGCTACGTCTTTCGGATTGAACATCAACGCCGTATAGAAGAAGCAGAAGAAAATAATCCCTGCACTAAACAGCAGAATATTCAACGGCTGACCAGGAGCGATCGACTGCGAGATGTCCTGCAACCAGCCCATACCTTCAGACTGACCAAACCAGGCACCCAACGAAGCCGGGAACAGCAAAATGCTGCTCGCGAAAATAGCCGGAATAACACCGGCCATGTTCACCTTCAGCGGCAAGTGGCTTGTCTGCGCAGCAAAAACCTTGCGGCCCTGCTGACGCTTGGCGTAGTGAACAGCGATACGACGCTGACCACGCTCAATGAACACCACGAAACCGATAATCGCTACTGCCAGCAAACCGATGGCAACCAAAGCGAAGATGTTGATATCGCCCTGACGCGCAGACTCGAAAGACTGCCCGATTGCTCTCGGAAGACCGGCGACGATACCCGAAAAAATCAACATCGAGATACCGTTGCCTACACCACGCTCAGTAATCTGCTCACCCAGCCACATCATGAACATCGCGCCAGCCACAAACGTGGAGACCGCGACGAAATGGAAGCCAAAGTCACCAGTGAACGCAACGCCCTGCCCCGCCAGACCAATGGACATGCCAATGGCCTGAACGAGAGCGAGGACGACGGTGCCGTAGCGGGTGTACTGGCTGATCTTGCGACGGCCAGCTTCACCTTCCTTCTTCAACTGCTCCAGCTGCGGGCTGACGGCGGTCATCAGCTGCATGATGATCGATGCCGAAATGTACGGCATGATCCCCAGTGCAAAGATGCTCATCCGTTCCAGCGCGCCGCCGGAAAACATGTTGAACAAGCTAAGAATGGTCCCCTCATTCTGTCGAAACAGGTCTGCGAGTCGGTCCGGGTTGATACCTGGAACCGGGATGTGTGCGCCTATTCGGTAGACGATAATCGCCAGGAACAGAAAACGCAGACGAGCCCAAAGTTCAGACATACCGCCTTTGCCGAGCGCAGAGAGAGCACCTTGCTTAGCCATTTATTCCTCGAACTTGCCGCCAGCTGCTTCGATAGCCGCACGCGCACCTTTGGTGGCGCCGATTCCCTTGCCGATAGTGACAGCGCGAGTCACTTCACCGGACAGCATGATTTTCACACGCTGTACGTTGACGTTGATCACGTTGGCATCTTTCAGGGACTGCACGGTGACGATGTCGCCTTCCACTTTAGCCAGCTCGGACAGACGCACTTCTGCGCGATCCATGGCTTTCAGGGAAACGAAACCGAACTTCGGCAGGCGACGATGCAGCGGCTGTTGACCGCCTTCAAAGCCTGGAGCAATGGTGCCACCGGAGCGGGAAGTCTGACCTTTGTGACCACGGCCACCAGTCTTACCCAAACCACTACCGATACCACGGCCCGGACGATGCTTTTCGCGACGGGAACCCGGCGCTGGACTCAGATCATTGAGTTTCATCGATTAACCCTCGACACGCAGCATGTAGTAAGCCTTGTTGATCATCCCGCGATTCTCGGGAGTATCCTGGACTTCTACAGTGTGACCGATGCGACGCAGACCCAGACCCTTAACGCACAGTTTGTGGTTAGGGATGCGGCCGGTCATGCTTTTGATCAGCGTAACTTTAACGGTAGCCATGATTACTTGATCTCCTCAACACGCAGGCCACGTTTGGCTGCAATGGATTCAGGAGACTGCATGGCCTTCAGACCCTTGAAAGTGGCGTGAACCACGTTTACAGGGTTAGTCGAGCCGTAGCACTTGGCCAGAACGTTCTGAACGCCAGCAACTTCGAGGACAGCACGCATAGCGCCGCCAGCGATGATACCGGTACCTTCAGAAGCAGGCTGCATGTACACCTTCGAAGCGCCATGGGCAGACTTCATTGCGTACTGCAGAGTGGTGCCGTTCAGATCAACCTGGATCATGTTGCGGCGAGCAGCTTCCATTGCCTTCTGGATCGCAGCAGGCACTTCACGCGACTTGCCACGGCCGAAGCCAACACGCCCTTTACCATCACCAACCACGGTCAACGCGGTGAAAGTGAAGATACGGCCGCCTTTAACGGTTTTGGCTACGCGGTTAACTTGAACCAGCTTCTCGATGTAGCCTTCGTCGCGCTTTTGGTCGTTATTTGACATAACTTAGAACTCCAGCCCAGCTTCACGAGCAGCATCAGCCAGCGCTTTAACGCGGCCGTGGTACTTGAAGCCAGAGCGGTCGAAAGCCACCTGCGAGACGCCAGCGGCCTTAGCACGCGTAGCGACCAGCTGGCCAACCTTAGTGGCCGCGTCGATGTTGCCAGTGGCGCCATCACGCAGTTCTTTATCCAAAGTCGAGGCGCTTGCCAGGACTTTGTTGCCGTCGGCCGAAATGACCTGGGCGTAGATGTGCTGCGAAGAGCGGAACACGCAGAGACGCACGACTTCGAGTTCGTGCATTTTCAGGCGTGCTTTGCGAGCGCGACGCAGTCGAGTAACTTTTTTGTCGGTCATTTGCTATGCCCTACTTCTTCTTGGCTTCTTTACGACGGACGACTTCGTCCGCGTAGCGCACACCTTTGCCTTTGTACGGCTCTGGTGGACGGAAGTCGCGGATCTCGGCGGCCACTTGACCTACCAGCTGCTTGTCGATGCCCTTGATCAGGATATCGGTCTGGCTAGGAGTCTCAGCGGTGATGCCTTCCGGCAGTTCGTAATCCACTGGGTGCGAGAAGCCAAGAGCCAGGTTCAGCACCTGACCTTTTGCTTGCGCTTTGTAACCAACACCGACCAGCTGGAGCTTACGCTCGAAGCCTTGGCTTACGCCCTGGACCATGTTGTTTACCAACGCACGAGTGGTACCGGCCATTGCGCGAGTCTGTTGATCGCCATTGCGAGCAGCAAAACGCAGCTCACCGGCTTCTTCAACGACTTCAACGGACGAATGGACGTTCAGTTCAAGAGTACCCTTGGCACCCTTCACCGAAAGCTGTTGGCCTGCGAATTTTACTTCGACACCGGCTGGCAGCTTAACGGGGTTCTTAGCGACGCGAGACATGCTTATCCCCCCTTAGAACACAGTGCAAAGAACTTCGCCGCCGACACCGGCAGCGCGCGCAGCACGATCAGTCATCACACCTTTGTTGGTGGAGACGATAGACACACCGAGACCGCCACGTACTTTTGGCAGCTCTTCGACGGACTTGTACTGACGCAGGCCTGGACGGCTAACGCGCTTCACTTCCTCGATGACCGGACGGCCTTCGAAGTATTTCAGCTCGATGGACAGCAGTGGTTTGGTTTCGCTGCTGATCTGATAACCCGCGATGTAACCTTCGTCCTTCAGGACTTTTGCTACAGCCACCTTCAACGTGGAAGACGGCATGCTTACGACGGACTTTTCAGCCATCTGGGCATTACGGATTCGAGTTAGCATGTCCGCTAACGGGTCCTGCATACTCATGGGCTAGACGCTCCTAATACAGAAAAATTAGCCTTGCGGCTACTACTTGTCGCCGAGAAATTCCGGGTATAAAAAACACGGGCTCAGGCGAGCCGGTCATTCTAGACATACCCCAGAAATGAATCAAGCCCCAAAAGGGGCTTGATTCAAGTTCAAGGCCACCGATGGTCAGGTTCTTTCGACCCCGACCATCAAGGCTTTGACAGCAATTACCAGCTGGCTTTAACCAGACCTGGAACGTCACCACGCATTGCCGCTTCACGCAGTTTGTTACGGCCGAGGCCGAACTTGCGGTAAACGCCGTGCGGACGACCAGTCAGGCGGCAACGGTTACGCATGCGCGAAGCGCTTGCGTCACGTGGTTGCTTCTGCAGAGCTACGGTAGCTTCCCAACGCGCTTCTGGACTTGCGTTCAGATCAACGATGATAGCTTTCAGCGCTGCACGCTTGACGGCGTACTTGGCAACGGTGAGCTGACGCTTCAGCTCACGGTTTTTCATGCTCTTCTTGGCCATTTTCCTACTCCAATCAGTTGCGGAACGGGAATTTGAAAGCACGCAGCAGAGCGCGGCCTTCATCATCGTTCTTGGCAGTGGTGGTCAGGGTAATGTCCAGACCGCGGAGAGCATCGATCTTGTCGTAGTCGATTTCCGGGAAAATGATCTGCTCTTTCACGCCCATGCTGTAGTTGCCACGACCATCGAAGGACTTGGCATTCAGGCCGCGGAAGTCGCGAACCCGAGGCAGGGAGATCGACAGCAGACGATCCAGGAACTCGTACATACGCTCACGGCGCAGGGTCACTTTGACGCCGATCGGCCAACCTTCACGGACTTTAAAGCCAGCGATGGATTTGCGAGCGTAGGTCACAACGACTTTCTGGCCGGTGATCTTTTCCAGGTCAGCAACAGCGTGCTCGATGACTTTTTTGTCGCCGATCGCTTCGCCCAGACCCATGTTCAGGGTGATTTTGGTAACGCGCGGAACTTCCATCACGTTCGAAAGCTTAAGTTCTTCCTTAAGTTTCGGAGCGATTTCCTTCCGGTAAATCTCTTTTAGTCGTGCCATGGTCTTCTACCTAGCAGTGTTCAAGCATCAACCGCTTTTTGGGTCGACTTGAAGACACGAATTTTCTTACCGTCTTCTACTTTGAAACCAACGCGGTCAGCCTTGTTGGTTTCGCCGTTGAAGATGGCGACGTTGGAAGCGTGCAGTGGCGCTTCTTTCTCGACGATACCGCCCTGTACGCCCGACATCGGGTTAGGCTTGGTATGACGCTTGACCAGGTTCAGACCACCAACAACCAGACGGTTGTCAGCAAGAACCTTCAGCACCTTACCGCGCTTACCTTTGTCTTTGCCGGCGATCACGATGATCTCGTCGTCACGACGAATCTTTTGCATGTCGGATCTCCTTACAGCACTTCTGGGGCGAGCGAGACGATCTTCATGAACTTCTCAGTACGAAGTTCACGGGTCACTGGCCCAAAGATACGGGTGCCGATCGGCTCTTGCTTGTTGTTCAGAAGAACAGCAGCGTTGCCA
Organism: Pseudomonas sp. B37(2017); assembly: GCF_002112885.1. Taxonomy (NCBI): domain Bacteria; kingdom Pseudomonadati; phylum Pseudomonadota; class Gammaproteobacteria; order Pseudomonadales; family Pseudomonadaceae; genus Pseudomonas; species Pseudomonas sp. B37(2017). The sequence continues at coordinate 61,122 of NZ_NEIX01000017.1, forward strand.
TCAAAGCGGATAATGGAGCCATCAGCACGACGTACGCCGTGACGAGTGCGGACTACAACAGCAGTCATCACTTGGCCTTTTTTCACCTTACCGCGAGGAATTGCTTCCTTTACGGTAACTTTGATGATGTCACCGATACCAGCGTAACGACGATGGGAGCCACCCAGCACCTTGATGCACATAACGCGGCGAGCGCCGCTGTTATCGGCCACATCGAGCATGGATTGAGTCTGAATCATATAATTTCTCCGACCCCTAGCCCTTAGACTTCCACAGCGCGTTCGAGAACATCAACCAGCGCCCAAGACTTGGTCTTGGCCATCGGACGAGTTTCACGAATAGTGACTTTGTCGCCGATGTGGCACTGATTGGTTTCGTCGTGCGCGTGCAGCTTAGTCGAACGCTTAACGTATTTACCGTAGATCGGGTGCTTAACGCGACGCTCGATCAGAACGGTGATGGTTTTGTCCATCTTGTCGCTGACAACACGGCCAGTCAGCGTACGGACAGTTTTTTCGGCTTCAGCCATGATCACTTACCTGCCTGCTGGTTGAGCACAGTCTTCACGCGAGCGATGTCACGCTTAACTTGCGAGAGCAGATGAGACTGCCCCAACTGGCCAGTTGCTTTCTGCATGCGCAGATTGAACTGGTCGCGCAGCAAGCCGAGCAGTTGCTCGTTCAGCTGCTGTGCGGATTTTTCACGAAGTTCATTCGCTTTCATCACATCACCGTCCGTTTAACAAAGGAGGTGGCGAGCGGCAGCTTTGCAGCAGCCAGGGCGAAAGCCTCACGCGCCAGCTCTTCAGAAACACCCTCGATTTCATACAGGACTTTGCCTGGCTGAATCTGGGCAACCCAGTACTCCACGTTACCCTTACCTTTACCCATACGAACCTCGAGAGGCTTCTTGGAGATCGGCTTGTCCGGGAATACACGGATCCAGATCTTGCCGCCACGTTTTACGTGACGGGTCAGAGCACGACGCGCTGACTCGATCTGACGAGCGGTGAGACGACCACGAGCTACAGACTTCAGCGCGAACTCGCCGAAGCTGACTTTGCTACCGCGCAGTGCCAGACCACGGTTGTGGCCGGTCATCTGCTTGCGGAACTTCGTACGCTTAGGTTGCAACATTTGGCGTACCCCTTACTTAGCAGCTTTTTTACGAGGCGCTGGTGCTTGTGGCTTCAGCTCTTCTTGGCGACCACCAATTACTTCGCCTTTGAAGATCCAAACCTTTACACCGATCACACCGTAAGTGGTGTGAGCTTCGTAGTTGGCATAGTCGATGTCGGCACGCAGGGTGTGCAGTGGCACACGACCTTCGCGATACCATTCAGTACGTGCGATTTCAGCACCGCCGAGACGACCGCTCACTTGGATTTTGATGCCTTTGGCACCAATGCGCATGGCGTTCTGTACAGCGCGCTTCATGGCGCGACGGAACATTACACGACGCTCCAGCTGCTGAGCTACGCTCTGCGCAACCAGCATACCGTCGAGCTCCGGCTTGCGGATCTCTTCGATATTGATGTGCACAGGCACACCCATTTGCTTGGTCAGGTCCTGACGCAGTTTCTCAACATCTTCACCTTTCTTCCCGATAACGATACCTGGACGAGCGGTGTGGATGGTGATGCGTGCAGTTTGGGCCGGACGATGGATATCGATACGGCTTACGGACGCGCTTTTTAGTTTGTCTTGGAGGTATTCACGCACCTTCAGATCAGCGAACAAGTAGTCCGCATAAGTCCGACCGTCTGCGTACCAGACGGAGGTGTGCTCCTTGACGATTCCCAGGCGAATGCCAATGGGATGTACTTTCTGACCCATCTCTTCGACTCCGTTACTTGTCAGCAACCTTGACAGTGATATGGCAAGACCGCTTGACGATGCGATCAGCACGGCCTTTGGCACGTGGCATGATGCGCTTCAGCGAACGCCCTTCGTTGACAAAAACGGTGCTGACCTTCAGGTCATCAACGTCTGCGCCTTCGTTATGCTCGGCGTTGGCTACGGCCGACTCCAGCACTTTTTTCATGATCTCGGCGGCTTTCTTACTGCTGAAAGCCAACAGGTTGAGCGCTTCGCCCACCTTCTTCCCGCGGATCTGGTCGGCGACCAAGCGGGCTTTCTGGGCGGAGATTCGAGCGCCCGACAACTTAGCGGCTACTTCCATTTCCTTACCCCTTAACGCTTGGCTTTCTTGTCTGCCACGTGCCCGCGATAAGTGCGGGTACCGGCGAACTCGCCCAGTTTGTGGCCGACCATGTCTTCGTTTACGAGAACTGGGACGTGCTGACGACCGTTGTGTACAGCGATGGTCAGACCGACCATTTGTGGCAGGATCATCGAACGACGCGACCAAGTCTTAATTGGTTTGCGATCGTTCTTTTCCGCCGCCACTTCGATCTTCTTCAGTAGGTGAAGATCAATAAAAGGACCTTTTTTCAGAGAACGTGGCACTGTCGTATCCCTCTATTTACTTGCGACGACGGACGATCATTTTGTCGGTACGCTTATTACCACGAGTCTTCGCGCCCTTAGTCGGGAAGCCCCATGGCGATACCGGATGACGACCACCAGAGGTACGACCTTCACCACCACCATGTGGGTGGTCAACCGGGTTCATGGCAACACCACGAACGGTTGGGCGAACGCCACGCCAGCGCTTGGCACCAGCTTTACCCAGCGAACGCAGGCTGTGTTCGGAGTTCGAGACTTCGCCCAGGGTCGCACGGCACTCAGCCAGTACTTTACGCATTTCACCGGAACGCAGACGCAGGGTCACGTAAACGCCTTCACGAGCGATCAGCTGAGCCGAAGCACCAGCGGAACGAGCGATCTGTGCGCCTTTACCTGGCTTCAGTTCGATGCCGTGTACGGTAGAACCGACTGGAATGTTGCGCAGTTGCAGAGCGTTACCTGGCTTGATTGGAGCCAGGGCACCTGCGATCAGCGTGTCGCCAGCACTCACGCCTTTAGGGGCGATGATGTAGCGGCGCTCGCCGTCTGCGTAGCAGAGCAGTGCGATGTGAGCAGTACGGTTTGGATCGTATTCGATACGCTCGACAGTGGCGACGATGCCATCTTTGTCGTTGCGACGGAAATCGACCATACGGTAATGCTGCTTATGACCACCACCGATGTGACGGGTGGTAATACGGCCATTGTTGTTACGACCACCAGACTTCGATTTTTTCTCGAGCAGCGGTGCGTGAGGAGCGCCTTTATGCAGCTCCTGGTTGACCACCTTGACCACAAAACGGCGGCCAGGGGAAGTCGGTTTGCATTTAACGATTGCCATGATGCACCCCTTCCTTACTCAGCACTGCTGCTGAAATCGAGATCTTGGCCTGGCTGAAGGGAGATAACTGCCTTCTTCCAGTCATTACGCTTGCCCAGACCGCGAGCGGTGCGCTTGCTCTTACCCAGAACGTTCAGGGTAGTAACACGCTCAACTTTCACGCTGAACAGGCTTTCGACGGCCTTCTTGATTTCCAGCTTGGTTGCGTCAGTAGCAACCTTGAAAACGAACTGGCCTTTCTTGTCTGCCAGAACCGTAGCCTTCTCGGAAACGTGCGGGCCAAGCAGAACTTTAAATACGCGTTCCTGGTTCATCCCAGCAGCTCCTCGAATTTCTTCACGGCCGACACGGTGATCAACACCTTGTCGTATGCGATCAGACTAACTGGATCGGAACCTTGCACGTCACGTACATCTACGTGTGGCAGGTTGCGAGCAGCCAGGTACAGGTTCTGATCAACAGCGTCCGACACGATCAGAACGTCGGTCAGGCTCATGTTGTTCAGTTTGCCCAGCAGGTCTTTGGTTTTCGGAGTTTCAACTGCGAAATCCTGAACCACGACCAGACGATCAGTACGCACCAGCTCAGCAAGGATGGAACGCATTGCTGCGCGATACATCTTCTTGTTCAGCTTCTGGGAGTGATCCTGTGGACGAGCTGCGAAAGTGGTGCCGCCGCCGCGCCAGATTGGGCTACGGATAGTACCGGCACGAGCACGGCCAGTACCTTTCTGACGCCATGGGCGCTTACCGCCACCACGAACGTCGGAACGGGTCTTTTGCTGCTTGCTACCTTGACGGCCGCCGGCCATGTAGGCCACGACTGCTTGGTGAACCAGCGTCTCGTTGAATTCGCCGCCAAATGTCAGTTCGGAAACTTCGATCGCTTGAGCGTCATTTACATTTAATTGCATGTCAGCTTCCCCTTAACCGCGAGCCTTGGCTGCTGGACGTACAACCAGGTTGCCGCCAGTAGCGCCAGGAACAGCACCCTTGACCAGCAACAGATTGCGTTCAGCGTCCACGCGCACTACTTCCAGGGACTGCACGGTCACGCGCTCAGCGCCCATATGACCGGACATTTTTTTGCCCTTGAATACACGACCAGGAGTCTGGCACTGGCCGATAGAGCCTGGGACGCGGTGGGATACGGAGTTACCGTGGGTGTTATCTTGCCCGCGGAAATTCCAACGCTTGATCGTACCCTGGAAGCCTTTACCTTTGGACTGACCGGTTACATCAACCAGTTGACCAGCAGCGAAGATTTCAGCGTTGATCAGATCGCCGGCCTGGTACTCGCCTTCTTCAAGGCGGAATTCCATTACGGTACGACCAGCGGCAACGTTCGCCTTGGCGAAGTGGCCAGCCTGAGCAGCTGTTACACGGGAAGCACGACGCTCGCCGACAGTGACTTGCACTGCACGATAGCCATCGGTTTCTTCAGTTTTGAACTGGGTGACGCGATTCGGCTCGATCTCAATGACCGTGACCGGAATGGAGACACCTTCTTCGGTGAAAATACGGGTCATACCCGCTTTACGACCGACTACACCAATAGTCATGTTGTAAACCTCATGAGTGTACGGGGCTTTCACCCGCTATGGCCGCCCATTTCAGAGCGTTACACGACCAAGACCGAGTCTTAGCCGAGGCTGATCTGCACTTCCACACCGGCCGCAAGATCAAGCTTCATAAGTGCATCAACGGTTTTATCCGTTGGCTGGACGATGTCCAGAACGCGCTTATGAGTGCGGATCTCGTACTGGTCACGCGCGTCTTTGTTGACGTGCGGAGAAACCAGAACGGTGAACCGCTCTTTACGGGTAGGCAGTGGAATTGGACCACGCACTTGAGCACCAGTACGTTTCGCGGTTTCCACGATTTCCTGGGTTGATTGGTCGATCAGGCGATGGTCAAAAGCCTTCAACCTGATACGGATTTGCTGATTTTGCATTGGATTTCAGACTCCGGCTGCTATTCCCACCGGGCGCAATACGCCCGTTAAAAGGAGGCGCAATTCTATAGACGCCCCAGATAGGTGTCAACCCAATAAAAAAGCCCCCGCTAAGCGGGGGCTTTTTCAACTCATCAAAGCTGACTCAATAAAGAGATCACTCGATGATTTTAGCTACGACGCCAGCACCAACGGTACGGCCGCCTTCACGGATTGCGAAACGCAGACCGTCTTCCATCGCGATGGTTTTGATCAGGGTAACAGTCATCTGAATGTTGTCACCTGGCATTACCATTTCAACGCCTTCTGGCAGCTCGCAGTTACCAGTCACGTCAGTAGTACGGAAGTAGAACTGTGGACGGTAGCCTTTGAAGAACGGAGTGTGACGGCCGCCTTCTTCCTTGCTCAGAACGTAAACTTCTGCGGTGAACTTGGTGTGCGGCTTAACCGAACCCGGCTTAACCAGAACCTGACCACGCTCAACGTCGTCACGCTTGGTGCCACGCAGCAGAACGCCGCAGTTCTCGCCAGCACGACCTTCGTCCAGCAGCTTGCGGAACATCTCAACACCGGTGCAGGTGGTGGTGGTGGTGTCACGCAGACCAACGATTTCCAGGGCGTCTTGAACGCGAACGATACCGCGCTCGATACGACCGGTCACAACAGTACCGCGACCCGAGATCGAGAACACGTCTTCGATTGGCATCAGGAAAGGCTTGTCGATAGCACGCTCTGGCTCTGGGATGTAGCTGTCCAGAGTTTCCACCAGCTTCTTGACAGCGGTGGTGCCCATTTCGTTGTCGTCTTTGCCTTCCAGCGCCATACGAGCCGAACCGATGATGATCGGAGTGTCGTCGCCTGGGAAGTCGTAGGTGGACAGCAGGTCGCGAACTTCCATCTCAACCAGTTCCAACAGCTCAGCGTCGTCTACCAGGTCAGCCTTGTTCAGGAAAACCACGATGTACGGAACGCCTACCTGACGGGACAGCAGGATGTGCTCACGGGTTTGTGGCATCGGACCATCAGCGGCCGAGCAAACCAGGATCGCGCCGTCCATCTGCGCAGCACCAGTGATCATGTTCTTCACGTAGTCAGCGTGACCTGGGCAGTCAACGTGAGCGTAGTGACGAATGTTCGAGTTGTACTCAACGTGCGCGGTGTTGATGGTGATACCGCGAGCTTTTTCTTCTGGAGCGCTGTCGATCTTGTCGAATTCAACTACGGCCGAACCGAAAACTTCGGAGCAGACGCGAGTCAGAGCAGCGGTCAGAGTGGTTTTACCGTGGTCAACGTGGCCGATGGTGCCAACGTTTACGTGCGGTAGGGAACGATCAAATTTTTCTTTAGCCACGACAATTAACTCCTAGCCTAAAGGGGCTGAATCAGCCTTGTTTTTTGGTAACGGATTCGACGATGTGCGACGGAGCCGTATCGTATTTTTTGAATTCCATAGAGTAGCTTGCGCGACCCTGGGACATGGAACGAACGTCGGTCGCATAACCGAACATCTCACCCAGTGGAACTTCGGCACGGATAACCTTGCCGGACACTGTGTCTTCCATACCCTGGATCATGCCGCGACGACGGTTAAGGTCGCCCATCACATCACCCATATAGTCTTCAGGCGTAACAACCTCTACCGCCATGATCGGCTCGAGCAACTCACCACCACCCTTCTGGGCCAGTTGCTTGGTCGCCATGGAAGCAGCCACTTTAAACGCCATCTCGTTGGAGTCGACGTCGTGGTAAGAACCATCGAACACGGTAGCCTTCAGGCCGATCAGCGGATAGCCGGCAACAACGCCGTTCTTCATCTGCTCTTCGATACCCTTCTGGATAGCCGGGATGTATTCCTTAGGAACCACACCACCCACTACTTCGTTCAGGAATTGCAGACCTTCCTGACCTTCGTCAGCAGGAGCAAAGCGAATCCAGCAATGACCGAACTGGCCACGACCGCCGGACTGACGAACGAACTTGCCTTCGATCTCGCAGTTCTTCGTGATGCGCTCACGGTACGAAACCTGCGGCTTGCCGATGTTGGCTTCGACGTTGAACTCACGGCGCATCCGGTCAACCAGGATGTCCAGGTGCAGCTCGCCCATGCCGGAGATGATCGTTTGACCAGTCTCTTCATCAGTTTTAACGCGGAAAGACGGGTCTTCCTGAGCAAGTTTGCCCAGAGCGATACCCATTTTTTCCTGGTCATCCTTGGTCTTAGGCTCTACGGCAACCGAAATAACCGGCTCCGGGAAGTCCATGCGAACCAGGATGATTGGCTTGTCAGCGTTGCAGAGGGTTTCACCAGTGGTGACGTCCTTCATGCCGATCAGGGCCGCGATGTCGCCAGCGCGTACTTCCTTGATCTCTTCACGGGCGTTTGCGTGCATTTGCACCATACGACCCACGCGCTCTTTTTTGCCTTTAACCGAGTTGATCACGCCGTCGCCGGAGTTCAACACGCCCGAGTAAACGCGGACGAAGGTCAAGGTACCCACGAATGGGTCGGTAGCGATCTTGAACGCCAGGGCCGCGAACGGCTCGTCGTCGCTTGCATGACGCTCCATCTCTTCTTCCTCGTTATCAGGGTTGGAACCCTTGATAGCAGGAATGTCGGTCGGAGCAGGCAGGAAGTCGATAACGGCGTCGAGAACCAGGGGAACGCCCTTGTTCTTGAACGAAGAACCGCAAACAGCCAGAACGATTTCGCCGGCGATAGTACGTGCACGCAAAGCAGCCTTGATCTCTTCGATCGACAGCTCTTCACCTTCCAGGTACTTGTTCATCAGGTCTTCGTTGGCTTCGGCGGCGGCTTCAACCATGTTGTTGCGCCACTCTTCAGCCAGCTCGAGCATGTCCGCAGGGATTTCCTTGCGAACCGGAACCATACCCTTGTCAGAGTCGTTCCAGTAGACAGCTTGCATGTTGATCAGGTCGATCTGGCCCTGGAAGTTGTCTTCCGAACCGATAGCCAGCTGGATCGGCACCGGAGTGTGACCCAGACGCTGTTTGATCTGACCGATCACGCGCAGGAAGTTGGCACCAGCACGGTCCATCTTGTTTACGTAAACAAGACGTGGAACGCCGTATTTGTTGGCCTGACGCCATACGGTTTCCGACTGAGGCTCAACACCCGAAGTACCGCAGAACACAACGACAGCGCCGTCGAGTACGCGCAGGGAACGTTCTACTTCAATGGTGAAGTCTACGTGGCCCGGGGTATCGATTACGTTGAAGCGATGCTCGTGTGGGTACTGCTTCTCGGAACCTTTCCAGAAGGCGGTAATGGCAGCAGAAGTAATGGTAATACCACGCTCCTGCTCCTGAACCATCCAGTCTGTGGTCGCGGCGCCGTCATGCACCTCGCCCATTTTGTGACTTTTGCCAGTGTAAAAAAGGACGCGCTCGGTGGTGGTGGTTTTACCAGCATCCACGTGAGCGACGATACCGATGTTACGGTAGCGACTAATCGGAGTAGTACGAGCCATAAAGCCCTCGCAAAATTAGTGAAGCTAAAATTAGAAGCGGTAGTGCGAGAAAGCTTTGTTAGCTTCGGCCATACGGTGCACGTCTTCACGCTTCTTAACAGCAGCACCTTTACCTTCAGCAGCATCCAGCAGCTCGCCAGCCAAGCGCAGAGCCATAGACTTCTCGCCGCGCTTGCGGGCGAAGTCTACCAACCAGCGCATTGCCAGAGCGTTACGACGGGACGGACGAACCTCGACCGGAACCTGGTAAGTAGCACCACCAACGCGGCGCGACTTCACTTCGACCAGCGGAGCGATGGCGTCGAGTGCTTTTTCGAAGAGTTCCAGGGGATCGGTGCCGGTCTTGCGAGCCGCAACGGTTTCCAGGGCACCATAAACGATACGCTCGGCAACGGCTTTCTTGCCGCTTTCCATAACGTGGTTCATGAATTTGGCGAGGATTTGGCTTCCGTATTTCGGATCGTCCAGAATCTCACGCTTTGCTGCTACGCGACGTCTTGGCATTGATAAGCCCTCAAACGGTCTTCAGGTTAGCTCGGGACAGACCCAGTGGATGCGCGCCCGACCTTACTCTTATCGACTCAATAAAATGAAAATCTGCAAAACGGCCGATTACTTCGGACGCTTGGTACCGTACTTCGAACGACCTTGGTTACGACCTTTAACACCGGAAGTATCCAGGGAGCCGCGAACGGTGTGGTAACGAACACCTGGCAAGTCTTTTACACGACCGCCGCGGATCAGTACCACGCTGTGCTCTTGCAGGTTGTGGCCTTCACCACCGATGTACGAGGAAACCTCGAAACCGTTGGTCAGACGCACACGGCATACTTTACGCAGTGCCGAGTTAGGTTTTTTCGGCGTGGTGGTGTACACACGGGTGCACACGCCACGACGTTGCGGGCAGTTCTGCAGCGCAGGCACGTCGGATTTCTCGACGATACGCTTACGCGGCTGACGTACCAGCTGGTTGATAGTTGCCATCTACTAGCTCCACTGTTGTCTTGCGACGCTATTGTCTTGCAAGAAAAGCAAAATGGCAGGAACGAATTCCCGCCAAATTTAGGGGATCAAGAGTCTAAAGAGGATCTTGTCCCCAGTCAAGGCAAGGCCCCGACCTCCCCGCTCGTCGAACCTCGACAAATTGTCTCGATTCGATGAACGGCTTGATCAGGGCCTCAGCTCATTTTTCGCAGAACTCAGTTACCGCTCGAGTTCAGCGCTTCGGTCAGTGCAGCTTCCACTTCACTGGCACTTACGCGCAACGGCTTGTCTGCATCACGACGACGCTTGCGCTCGCTGTGATAAGCCAGACCGGTACCGGCCGGGATCAGACGACCCACGACCACGTTTTCTTTCAGGCCGCGCAGGTAATCGCGCTTGCCGGTTACGGCCGCTTCGGTCAGTACGCGGGTGGTTTCCTGGAAGGAAGCCGCCGAGATGAACGATTCGGTCGACAACGACGCCTTGGTGATACCCAGCAGAACGCGGGTGAACTTGGAGACAAACTTGTCTTCCGCATTCAGACGCTCGTTCTCTACCAGAACGTGAGTCAGTTCCATCTGGTCGCCCTTGATGAAGCTGGAATCGCCGGACTCGGAGATCTCAACTTTACGCAGCATCTGACGCAGGATGGTCTCGATGTGCTTGTCGTTGATCTTCACGCCTTGCAGACGGTAAACGTCCTGGATCTCGTTGACGATGTACTTGGCCAGCGCGCTCACACCCAGCAGACGCAGGATGTCGTGCGGATCGCTCGGACCGTCGGAGATAACTTCGCCGCGGTTTACCTGTTCGCCTTCGAACACGTTCAGGTGACGCCACTTCGGAATCAGCTCTTCGTACGGATCGCTACCGTCGTTCGGGGTAATGACCAGACGGCGCTTGCCTTTGGTCTCTTTACCGAACGCGATGGTGCCGCTGACTTCAGCCAGAATCGACGCCTCTTTCGGACGACGGGCTTCGAACAGGTCGGCAACACGCGGCAGACCACCGGTGATGTCACGGGTTTTCGAAGTTTCTTGCGGGATACGAGCGATAACATCACCGATCGCAATCTTCGCACCGTCCGCAACACCGACCAGGGCGTTGGCTGGCAGGAAGTACTGAGCGATAACGTCAGTGCCTGGCAGCAACAGATCCTTGCCGTTGTCATCAACCATCTTCACCGCAGGACGAATGTCCTTGCCGGCAGCCGGACGGTCTTTGGCATCGAGTACTTCAATGTTGGTCATACCGGTCAATTCGTCAGTCTGACGCTTGATCGTGATGCCTTCTTCCATGCCCACGTAGGTCACGGTACCTTTCATTTCGGTAACGATCGGGTGAGTGTGCGGATCCCACTTGGCCACGATTGCGCCAGCGTCGACCTTGTCACCTTCTTTAACCGAAATCACGGCACCGTACGGCAGCTTGTAACGCTCGCGCTCACGACCGAAGTCGTCAGCGATTGCCAGCTCACCGGAACGGGACACAGCAACCAGGTTGCCATCCACACGCTCAACGTGTTTCAGGTTGTGCAGACGGACGGTACCGCCATTCTTCACCTGAACGCTGTCGGCTGCGGAAGTACGGCTTGCCGCACCACCGATGTGGAACGTACGCATCGTCAGCTGGGTACCCGGCTCACCGATGGACTGGGCAGCGATAACGCCGACCGCTTCACCGATGTTCACCTGGTGACCACGAGCCAGGTCACGGCCGTAGCACTTGGCGCAAATGCCATAGCGGGTTTCGCAGCTGATCGGCGAACGCACGATCACTTCGTCGATGCTGTTCAGCTCGATGAACTCGACCCACTTCTCGTCTACCAGGGTGCCAGCAGGAACGATGACGTCCTCGGTACCCGGCTTGAATACGTCACGGGCAATGACACGACCCAATACGCGTTCACCCAACGGCTCTACAACGTCACCGCCTTCAATGTGCGGAGTCATCAGCAGACCGTGTTCGGTGCCGCAATCGATCTCGGTCACGACCAGATCCTGCGCCACGTCTACCAGACGACGAGTCAGGTAACCGGAGTTCGCAGTTTTCAACGCGGTATCCGCCAGACCTTTACGAGCACCGTGAGTCGAGATGAAGTACTGAAGTACGCTCAAACCTTCACGGAAGTTCGCAGTAATCGGCGTTTCAATGATGGAACCGTCCGGCTTGGCCATCAGACCACGCATACCGGCCAGCTGACGAATCTGTGCTGCGGAACCCCGCGCACCCGAGTCGGCCATCATGTACATCGAGTTGAACGATTCTTGCTCGACTTCGTCGCCGTGACGGTCGATGACTTTCTCTTTCGAGAGGTTGGCCATCATCGCCTTGGAGACTTCGTCGTTCGCTTTCGACCAAAGGTCGATCACTTTGTTGTACTTCTCGCCCTGGGTTACCAGGCCGGAGGCGTACTGGCTCTCGATCTCTTTCACTTCGTCGGTGGCAGCACCGATGATGCGGGCTTTTTCATCCGGGATAACGAAGTCGTTAACACCGATGGAAACGCCGGAGATGGTCGAGTAGGCAAAACCGGTGTACATCAACTGGTCAGCGAAGATCACGGTCTCTTTCAGACCAACCACGCGGTAGCACTGGTTGATCAGCTTGGAGATCGCCTTTTTCTTCATCGGCAGGTTGACGACGTCGAACGACAGACCATTTGGCACAACCTGGAACAGCAGCGCACGGCCGACAGTGGTGTCGACGATACGGGTGTTGTTCACGCTGTTGCCGTCACGATCGTTCACGGTTTCGTTGATACGAACCTTGATCTTGGCGTGCAGTGCGGCTTCGCCGGCACGGAACACACGGTCAACTTCCTGCAGATCCGCGAACACACGACCTTCGCCCTTGGCGTTGATCGCTTCACGGGTCATGTAGTACAGACCCAGTACAACGTCCTGCGACGGAACGATGATTGGCTCACCGTTGGCTGGCGACAGAATGTTGTTGGTCGACATCATCAACGCACGCGCTTCGAGCTGGGCTTCCAGCGTCAGCGGTACGTGCACGGCCATTTGGTCGCCGTCGAAGTCGGCGTTGTACGCGGCGCAGACCAGAGGGTGCAGCTGGATAGCCTTACCTTCGATCAGTACCGGTTCAAACGCCTGGATGCCAAGACGGTGAAGGGTCGGTGCACGGTTGAGAAGAACCGGGTGTTCGCGAATCACTTCAGCGAGAACGTCCCAAACTTCCGGCAGCTCGCGCTCGACCATTTTCTTGGCCGCTTTGATGGTGGTAGCGAGACCACGCATTTCCAGCTTGCCGAAAATGAACGGCTTGAACAGCTCGAGAGCCATCTTCTTCGGCAGACCGCACTGGTGCAGACGCAGGGTAGGACCTACGGTAATTACCGAACGACCGGAGTAGTCAACACGCTTACCGAGCAAGTTCTGACGGAAACGACCTTGCTTACCCTTGATCATGTCAGCCAGGGATTTCAGAGGACGCTTGTTGGAACCTGTGATAGCGCGGCCACGACGACCGTTGTCGAGCAGTGCATCGACAGCTTCCTGCAACATACGCTTTTCGTTGCGCACGATGATGTCCGGAGCGGACAGATCCAGCAGGCGCTTCAAACGGTTGTTACGGTTGATCACTCGACGATACAGATCGTTGAGGTCGGAAGTCGCGAAACGACCGCCATCCAGCGGGACCAGTGGACGCAGATCTGGCGGCAGAACCGGCAGAACGGTCAGCACCATCCACTCTGGCAGGTTGCCGGAACCCTGGAAGGCTTCCATCAACTTCAGACGCTTGGACAGCTTCTTGATCTTGGTTTCGGAGTTGGTTTGCGGAATCTCTTCACGCAGACGGCCAATCTCGTGTTCCAGGTCGATAGCGTGCAGCAGTTCGCGGACAGCTTCGGCACCCATGCGGGCGTCGAAATCGTCACCGAATTCTTCCAGCGCTTCGAAGTACTGCTCGTCGTTCAGCAGCTGACCTTTTTCAAGAGTGGTCATGCCCGGGTCGATAACGACATAGCTCTCGAAGTAGAGAACGCGCTCGATATCACGCAGGGTCATGTCCATCAGCAGGCCGATACGGGACGGCAGCGATTTCAGGAACCAGATGTGGGCAACCGGCGAAGCCAGTTCGATGTGCGCCATGCGCTCACGACGAACCTTGGCCAGTGCAACTTCAACGCCGCACTTCTCGCAGATCACACCACGGTGCTTCAAGCGCTTGTACTTACCGCACAGGCACTCGTAATCCTTTACCGGGCCAAAGATCTTGGCGCAGAACAGACCGTCACGCTCAGGTTTGAACGTACGGTAGTTGATGGTTTCCGGCTTTTTAACTTCACCGAACGACCACGAGCGGATCATCTCAGGCGAGGCCAATCCGATACGGATGGCGTCGAACTCTTCGACTTGACCCTGGTTTTTCAGCAAATTCAGTAGGTCTTTCAAGGCCTTTCCTCCTGGCGGAGCAGAGAGCGGGCAATCCTGCCCCGCTCTCGATCGCGTCACGTGTTATTCGGTTTCCAGATCGATATCGATGCCGAGGGAACGAATTTCCTTGATCAACACGTTGAAGGACTCGGGCATGCCCGGCTCCATACGGTGATCGCCGTCCACGATGTTTTTGTACATCTTGGTCCGGCCGTTCACATCGTCCGACTTCACTGTGAGCATTTCTTGCAGAGTGTAAGCAGCACCGTATGCTTCCAGTGCCCAGACCTCCATCTCCCCGAAACGCTGACCACCGAACTGCGCCTTACCACCCAGCGGCTGCTGGGTAACCAGGCTGTACGAACCGGTAGAACGCGCGTGCATCTTGTCGTCTACCAAGTGGTTCAGCTTCAGCATGTACATGTAGCCAACGGTAACTGGACGCTCGAACTTGTTGCCGGTACGGCCGTCGGTCAGCTGCATCTGGCCGCTTTCTGGCAGGTCTGCCAGTTTCAGCATGGCCTTGATTTCGCTTTCCTTGGCACCGTCGAACACTGGAGTGGCCATTGGAACACCGCCACGCAGGTTCTTCGCCAGATCCAGGATTTCCTGATCGGAGAAGCTGTCCAGATCTTCGTTACGACCGCCGATCTGGTTGTAGATCTCGTCCAGGAAGGTACGCAGCTCAGCGACTTTGCGCTGCTCTTCGACCATCCGGTTGATCTTCTCGCCCAGACCTTTGGCCGCGAGGCCCAGGTGGGTTTCAAGGATCTGACCAACGTTCATACGCGAAGGTACGCCCAGCGGGTTGAGGACCACGTCGACCGGGGTGCCATTGGCATCGTGCGGCATGTCTTCAACCGGCATGATCACGGAGACCACACCTTTGTTACCGTGACGACCGGCCATCTTGTCGCCCGGCTGGATGCGACGACGGATTGCCAGGTAAACCTTGACGATCTTCAGCACGCCTGGAGCCAGGTCATCGCCCTGCTGCAGTTTGCGCTTCTTGTCTTCGAACTTGTCGTCCAGCAGACGGCGGCGATCAACGATGTAGGCCTGAGCCTTCTCGAGCTGCTCGTTCAGAGCATCTTCAGCCATGCGCAGTTTGAACCACTGACCATGCTCAAGACCGTCGAGTACTTCGTCGGTGATGTCCTGACCTTTCTTCAGGCCCGCGCCGCCTTCAGCCTTGTGGCCTACCAGAGCGGAACGCAGACGTTCGAAGGTCGCGCCTTCAACGATGCGGAACTCTTCGTTCAGATCCTTGCGGATCTCGTCCAGCTGGGACTTCTCGATCGACAGTGCACGAGCATCACGCTCAACGCCGTCACGAGTGAAGACCTGTACGTCGATGACAGTACCTTTGGTGCCGGTTGGCACGCGCAGGGAGGTGTCTTTAACGTCGCTGGCTTTTTCACCGAAGATCGCACGCAGCAGTTTTTCTTCCGGAGTCAGCTGGGTCTCGCCTTTCGGAGTGACCTTGCCTACCAGGATGTCGCCTGCGCCGACTTCAGCACCTACGTAAACGATACCGGCTTCGTCCAGCTTGTTCAGAGCGGCTTCACCCACGTTCGGGATGTCCGCAGTGATTTCCTCTGGGCCAAGCTTGGTGTCACGGGCCACACAGGTCAGTTCCTGAATGTGGATAGTGGTGAAACGGTCTTCCTGAACCACACGCTCGGACAGGCAGATGGAGTCTTCGAAGTTGAAGCCGTTCCATGCCATGAACGCGATGCGCATGTTCTGACCCAGAGCCAGTTCACCCATGTCGGTGGACGGGCCGTCGGCCATGATGTCGCTACGCTGAACGCGATCACCTTTGCTCACCAGCGGACGCTGGTTGATGCAGGTGTTCTGGTTCGAGCGGGTGTATTTGGTCAGGTTGTAGATGTCGACACCAGCTTCGCCGGTTTCAACTTCGTCATCAGCAACACGAACCACGATACGGCTGGCATCAACGGAGTCGATCACGCCGCCCCGACGAGCCACGACGCAAACGCCGGAGTCGCGAGCCACGTTGCGCTCCATGCCGGTACCGACCAGCGGCTTGTCAGCACGCAGGGTTGGTACAGCCTGACGCTGCATGTTCGAACCCATCAACGCACGGTTGGCGTCGTCGTGCTCGAGGAACGGAATCAGCGACGCTGCAACCGAAACTACCTGCTTCGGCGAAACGTCCATCAAGGTGACGTCTTCCGGCGCCTTGACGGTGAATTCGTTCAGGTGACGCACGGCCACCAGTTCGTCGATCAGGACTTTTTGCTCGTTCATGGTCGCCGAAGCCTGCGCGATCACGTGATCGGCTTCTTCAATGGCGGACAGGAACACGATGTCGTCGGTGACCACACCCTCTTTCACCACACGGTACGGGCTCTCGAGGAAGCCGTACTGGTTGGTGCGAGCGTAAGCAGCCAGCGAGTTGATCAGACCGATGTTCGGACCTTCCGGCGTTTCAATCGGGCAGACACGACCGTAGTGAGTCGGGTGTACGTCACGGACTTCGAAGCCCGCGCGCTCACGAGTCAGACCGCCAGGGCCGAGTGCAGAGACACGACGCTTGTGGGTGATCTCGGACAGCGGGTTGTTCTGGTCCATGAACTGCGACAGCTGGCTGGAACCGAAGAACTCTTTCACCGCCGCAGCCACTGGCTTGGCGTTGATCAGGTCTTGCGGCATCAGGCCTTCGCTTTCAGCCATCGACAGACGCTCTTTGACCGCACGCTCAACACGTACCAGGCCAACGCGGAACTGGTTCTCGGCCATTTCGCCTACGCAGCGAACACGACGGTTACCCAGGTGGTCGATGTCGTCGACGATGCCTTTACCGTTACGGATGTCGACCAGAGTCTTCAGTACCGCGACGATGTCTTCCTTGCACAGCACGCCCGAACCTTCGATCTCGGTACGACCGATACGACGGTTGAACTTCATCCGGCCGACCGCAGACAGGTCATAGCGCTCAGGGCTGAAGAACAGGTTGTTGAACAGGGTCTCGGCAGCGTCTTTGGTTGGCGGCTCGCCTGGACGCATCATGCGATAGATCTCGACCAGCGCTTCCAATTGGTTGCTGGTGGAGTCGATCTTCAGAGTGTCGGAGACGAACGGACCGCAGTCGATGTCGTTGGTGTACAGAGTTTCGATGCGTACGACGCCGGCCTTGGCGATTTTCGCCAGGATCTCGGTCGACAGCTCGGTGTTGCACTCTGCCAGGATCTCACCGGTAGCCGGGTGCACGATCGCCTTGGCGGTGGTACGACCCAGAACGTAATCCAGAGGCACGTCCAGCTCTTTGATCCCGGCTTTTTCCAGCTGGTTGATGTGGCGGGCAGTAATACGACGGCCCTGCTCAACGATCACCTTGCCTTTGTCGTCCTGGATGTCGAGAACAGCAACTTCACCACGCAGGCGCTGAGGCACCAGCTCCAGGCTCAGGCCTTCGCCTTTCACGTGGAATACGTTGGTGGTGTAGAACGCGTCCAGCACTTCCTCGGTGGTATAACCGAGCGCGCGCAGCAGTACCGAGGCCGGCAGCTTACGACGACGGTCGATACGCACGAATACGCAGTCTTTCGGGTCGAACTCGAAGTCCAGCCACGAACCGCGGTAAGGAATGATGCGCGCGGAGTACAGCAGTTTGCCGGAGCTGTGCGTCTTGCCACGGTCGTGGTCGAAGAACACGCCCGGGGAACGGTGCAGCTGGGAAACGATAACACGCTCGGTACCGTTGATTACGAAGGTACCGTTCTCAGTCATCAATGGGATTTCACCCATGTAGACTTCTTGCTCTTTGATGTCCTTGATCGCTTTGTTCGACGATTCTTTGTCGAAAATGATCAGGCGCACTTTTACCCGCAAAGGTACGGCGAAAGTTACACCGCGCAATACGCATTCTTTGACATCAAATGCCGGTTCGCCCAGGCGATAACCGACGTACTCCAGCGCAGCATTGCCGGAGTAGCTGATGATCGGGAAAACGGATTTGAAGGCCGCATGCAGGCCCACGTCGCGGAACTGATCTTTAGTCGCTCCCGCTTGCAAGAATTCACGATACGAATCCAGCTGGATGGCCAGGAGGTAAGGCACATCCATGACGTCCGGCAACTTGCTAAAGTCCTTGCGGATACGTTTTTTCTCAGTATATGAGTAAGCCATCAGCGTTCCCCAGCTTGGTCACCTGCTTGTTTGGCCCCTCCCGACGGGAGCAGCCAGAAAATCGTGCAAACCCCATGGTTTGCGCCACCGCATCGGGTGGTTACAGCTCGTTATCAACACCAACCCAGTCGGCTGCCAATAACGGAAAAAGGCCGGTGGCAAGAGCCACCAGCCATCAGCCTGTCGCTTGACGCTCGGGCTGGAGGAGCAAAGTCGATGCTTACTTCAGCTCGACTTTAGCGCCTGCTTCTTCCAGCTTCTTCTTAGCGTCTTCAGCAGCTTCTTTCGAAACGCCTTCAGCTACAACCTGAGGAGCGCCGTCTACTTTCTCTTTGGCTTCTTTCAGGCCCAGACCGGTCAGTTCACGAACTGCCTTGATCACGTTAACCTTCTTCTCGCCAGCTTCCAGCAGAACAACGTTGAACTCGGTTTGCTCTTCAACAACAGCGGCAGCAGCAGCTGGACCAGCAGCAGCAACAGCAGCGGTCACGCCGAAGGTTTCTTCCATTGCCTTGATCAGCTCAACAACTTCCAGAACGGTTTTCTGGCCGATTGCTTCGATGATTTGTTCGTTAGTCAGAGACATGACTCAATTCCTGATTTGGTGGACAGCCTGTACGGCCGTCGAAATAAACAAAAAAACGCGAGAGTGGAAACGCTCAGCCTCAGGCTGCAGCTGCTTCTTTCTGATCGCGAATTGCCGCCAGAGTACGAGCCAGCTTGCTGGTAGCGCCTTGAATCACGCTCATCAGTTTCGCAATAGCTTCGTCGCGAGTTGGCAGGCTTGCCAGCACGTCGATCTCATTCGCTGCGAGGAACTTGCCCTCGAACGAAGCTGCCTTGATCTCGAACTTATCCTGACCCTTGGCAAATTCCTTGAACAGACGAGCAGCAGCGCCCGGGTGTTCGTTGGAGAATGCAATCAGGGTCGGGCCGGTGAACACGTCGTTGAGGACACTGTAAGGAGTGTCAGCAACAGCGCGCTTGAGCAGGGTGTTACGTACAACACGTACGTAAACGCCAGCTTCACGAGCCTCTTTACGGAGTCCGGTCATTGCGCCTACTGTTACGCCACGGGCATCAACCACGACAGCGGACAGAGCGACTTTGGCAGCCTCGTTGACTTCAGCGACGATGGCCTTCTTGTCTTCGAGATTAATTGCCACGGGTTTAACTCCTGCTTGTTACCGTTTCATTCGATCGAAACCGAATGTCGTTTTGGTGTCTGATTCGGTAAGGAACCGGGAGCACCATCTGCGTAGGCTTGAGGTTTAAGACTTGCGTCGCCTACGGTCTTGGATAGCCCCCGCCAGGCAGGGACCCCAATCTTTCAATTGGCGCAGTCAACTGCGCCAATTCTTGTCTTACGCGTCCAGCGAGCTCTGGTCGATGACCAGACCTGGGCCCATAGTGGTGCTCAGGGTAACGCGCTTGACGTAGATACCTTTCGAAGAAGCTGGCTTGATACGCTTCAGATCAGCGATCAGGGCTTCAACGTTTTCCTTCAGCTTGACGGCATCGAAGCCGATCTTGCCAACGGAAGTGTGGATGATGCCGTTTTTGTCGGTGCGATAACGAACCTGACCAGCCTTGGCATTTTTAACCGCGGTAGCGACGTCTGGGGTAACAGTGCCGACTTTCGGGTTAGGCATCAGACCACGTGGACCGAGGATCTGACCCAGTTGACCTACAACGCGCATGGCATCCGGGGATGCAATCACTACGTCATAGTTCAGGTCGCCGCCTTTCATTTCGGCAGCCAGGTCGTCCATACCTACACGGTCAGCGCCGGCAGCCAGAGCGGCCTCAGCAGCTGGACCCTGGGTGAACACAGCAACGCGAACGGTCTTGCCAGTGCCGTGTGGCAGCACAGTAGCGCTACGAACGACCTGGTCGGATTTACGCGGGTCTACGCCCAGGTTTACAGCTACGTCGAACGACTCGCTGAACTTGACAGTCGACAGCTCGGCCAGCAGTGCAGCGGCGTCTACAATGTTGTAGGCCTTGCCTGCTTCGATTTTGCCGGCGATAGCCTTTTGACGCTTGGTCAGCTTAGCCATTACACACCCTCCACGTTAAGGCCCATGCTACGAGCAGAACCGGCGATAGTACGCACGGCTGCATCCATATCAGCTGCAGTCAGATCCGCGTTTTTGGTTTTCGCGATTTCTTCCAGCTGAGCACGGGTAACAGTGCCAACCTTAACGGTGTTCGGACGAGCGGAACCGCTGGTCAGACCGGCCGCCTTCTTCAGCAGAACCGAAGCAGGGGTGGATTTGGTTTCGAAAGTGAAGCTACGGTCGCTGTAGACAGTGATGATCACTGGAGTCGGCAGACCAGCTTCCAGACCCTGGGTACGGGCGTTGAAAGCTTTGCAGAATTCCATGATGTTCACGCCGTGCTGACCCAGAGCAGGACCAACAGGTGGGCTTGGGTTAGCCTGAGCGGCCTTCACTTGCAGCTTGATGTAAGCGGTAATCTTCTTGGCCATGAGGCACTCCAATTACGGGTTCGAACGCCTCGAAAGGCTCCCCGGTTACTTGCGCGTTTATCCCAGTGACGACAAAACCCCACAGCCTAGGGCTGCGGGGTTGGGATGCTTGCTCAGCTAGACCTTTTCGACCTGACTGAACTCCAACTCTACCGGAGTAGAGCGTCCGAAAATGAGCACCGCCACTTGGATCCGGCTCTTTTCGTAGTTAACTTCTTCAACAACACCGTTAAAGTCAGCGAACGGTCCGTCATTGACTCGAACGGTTTCGCCTGGCTCAAACAACGTCTTCGGCTTCGGCTTGTCGCTACCGTCAGCAACGCGACGCAGGATCGCCTCAGCCTCTTTATCTGTGATTGGTGCCGGCTTATCAGCAGTACCGCCGATAAAACCCATCACCCGAGGAGTATCCTTGACCAAGTGCCAAGTACCCTCGTTCATGTCCATCTGAACCAGCACATAACCTGGGAAGAATTTGCGCTCGCTTTTGCGTTTCTGGCCATTACGCATTTCAACCACTTCTTCAGTGGGAACCAGAATTTCGCCGAAGCCATCTTCCATGCCAGCCAGCTTTACGCGCTCGATCAACGAACGCATGACATGCTTCTCGTAACCCGAGTAAGCATGCACAACGTACCAACGCTTAGCCACGGGACACCCTTAGCCGACAATCAAGGAAACAAGCCAGCCGAGCAGGGAATCAAGCCCCCACAACAGCAACGCCATAACCAGCACAACAGCCACAACAATCAGCGTGGTCTGCGTGGTTTCTTGGCGAGTTGGCCATACGACTTTACGAATCTCGGTGCGAGCTTCCTTAACCAGTACAAAGAAAGACTTGCCCTTGGCAGTCTGCAGACCTACAAAGGCAGCTACAGAAGCAATAACAAGCAAAGCGAGTACACGGTACAGGATCGGCGAAGCAGCGTAATACTGATTGCCGACAACGCCAACAATTACCAAAGCGACTACGACGAGCCACTTGAGCAAATCGAAGCGAGAGCCTTGAGCTTCAGCTTTAGGAGTCATCTATGAAGATCCTGTGAAAAGAAAGCCAGACACACCGAGTGAATCTGGCAGGTCAGGAGGGAATCGAACCCCCAACCTACGGTTTTGGAGACCGTCGCTCTGCCAATTGAGCTACTGACCTAAAACAAAATCAGGCCGACCATTATGCCGGCCTGAAAAAGACATTACAACTATTTACTCGATGATCTTGGCTACGACGCCAGCACCAACGGTACGGCCGCCTTCACGGATTGCAAAACGCAGACCGTCTTCCATCGCGATGGTTTTGATCAGGGTAACAGTCATCTGAATGTTGTCACCTGGCATTACCATTTCAACGCCTTCTGGCAGCTCGCAGTTACCAGTCACGTCAGTAGTACGGAAGTAGAACTGTGGACGGTAGCCTTTGAAGAACGGAGTGTGACGGCCGCCTTCTTCCTTGCTCAGAACGTAAACTTCTGCGGTGAACTTGGTGTGCGGCTTAACCGAACCCGGCTTAACCAGAACCTGACCACGCTCAACGTCGTCGCGCTTGGTGCCACGCAGCAGAACGCCGCAGTTCTCGCCAGCACGACCTTCGTCCAGCAGCTTGCGGAACATCTCAACACCGGTGCAGGTGGTGGTGGTGGTGTCACGCAGACCAACGATTTCCAGGGCGTCTTGAACGCGAACGATACCGCGCTCGATACGACCAGTCACAACAGTACCGCGACCCGAGATCGAGAACACGTCTTCGATTGGCATCAGGAAAGGCTTGTCGATAGCACGCTCTGGCTCTGGGATGTAGCTGTCCAGAGTTTCCACCAGCTTCTTGACAGCGGTGGTGCCCATTTCGTTGTCGTCTTTGCCTTCCAGCGCCATACGAGCCGAACCGATGATGATCGGAGTGTCGTCGCCTGGGAAGTCGTAGGTGGACAGCAGGTCGCGAACTTCCATCTCAACCAGTTCCAGCAGCTCAGCGTCGTCTACCAGGTCAGCCTTGTTCAGGAAAACCACGATGTACGGAACGCCTACCTGACGGGACAGCAGGATGTGCTCACGGGTTTGCGGCATCGGACCATCAGCGGCCGAGCAAACCAGGATCGCGCCGTCCATCTGCGCAGCACCAGTGATCATGTTCTTCACGTAGTCAGCGTGACCTGGGCAGTCAACGTGAGCGTAGTGACGAATGTTCGAGTTGTACTCAACGTGCGCGGTGTTGATGGTGATACCGCGAGCTTTTTCTTCTGGAGCGCTGTCGATCTTGTCGAATTCAACTACGGCCGAACCGAAAACTTCGGAGCAGACGCGAGTCAGAGCAGCGGTCAGCGTGGTTTTACCATGGTCTACGTGACCGATGGTGCCCACGTTGACGTGCGGCAGGGAACGATCAAATTTTTCCTTAGCCATCGATATCACCCCTAACAGAAGAAATTGAGCAAACAACACAAGCCATTAAAACAAAGGCAGATATTTTCATATCTGCCTTGTTATATGGAGCTCTTGAGCGGATTTGAACCGCTGACCTCACCCTTACCAAGGGTGTGCTCTACCAACTGAGCTACAAGAGCGTAACACTTTGCACAACCTGCAAACTTGGAGCGGGTAGCGGGAATCGAACCCGCATCATCAGCTTGGAAGGCTGAGGTTCTACCACTAAACTATACCCGCGGAGCCTGCAGCTCACGCTAAAATCTGGTGGAGGGAGAAGGATTCGAACCTTCGAAGTCGTAGACGTCAGATTTACAGTCTGATCCCTTTGGCCGCTCGGGAACCCCTCCTAATCAGGCCGGCATTCTATACTATGCCAAACCCCTGTCAAGCATTTTCTCATTTAAAAACCTGAGGTTAGCTGCATTGACACCACCCCGCTGCTGCAACCTTTTCAGGTCTTCGCTGTGGAGCGGGCGCCATTCTATGCAAACTATTCAGTAGGTGCAACCCCCTCGCACAGCATTATTTTATGTTTTAACTCATTGAATTCCTTGGAAAGGTTTTGTAGCTGAGCATCACCCAGCAAACGCTGGGTTTCGGGCGTAATCTGGAACCAATATGAGCCGCCGGAAGACTCTTTTGACGAAGGAAGAGCTTTTGCTCCAAGCTCCGTCAAACGCTGCTCCAACGCCTGAGCGGACTCGGGGCGCGCCACCCCCCCCACATAAAGGCACTCCCCATCAGGCTTTCCTCCAGTCCTTTTTTCACGGGAAGCATCACCACCAGCCTCACTCAGCAAGCGAATATCCTGTTGCGAACCACGATAAAGACTGAGGGGCGTGACATCCTTTGCGCGTAGCGGGGCCTCCTGCTGATGCCAGACGTAATAAAACACATTGAGTACCAGAAGCAGAAGGAACAACCAACGCATACAAACCTCAGGACAAAGGACACGCTATAGCCAAACCCACGAACACCAAATCGGAAACAATCCGAGCCTCAGGGGCGACATCTGAGACCAGCTCGGCGTCACCACCCGTAATGAAAACCCTGTAATCATCACCCCAGTAGGAACGCGCCATCTCCAGTTGCGTCAATACGAATCCTCTTAGCATCAACGAACAGCCACGCTCGACAGCCTCAACCGTGTTGCGCCCAGGAGCCTGACTCGTCAATGCCCGCTCCGCCGCCAGGTCCCCGTAGCGAATTTTTCGAGTATGCGTACGCAACTGATTACGCATCAGCGGCATGCCAGGACAAATGAAGCCTCCCAGATGCTCACCGTCCGCGGAGATAAAGTCCGCAGTCACCGCCGTCCCGAAATCAAGAACCAGACAAGCACCTTTAGCCAGGTGAAAACCACCAAGCATTGCCAGCCAGCGATCGAGACCAAGGCGCTCATAGTCGTCGTAACCGTTCGTTACGCCAGACATCTCGCGAGCGGGCGACGCACAGACAACGGAAATGCCGAACTCGCGCCTGAGCAAGCCAATCAGCAAATTGGTCTCATCTTCAGTTCTTACGCTGACAAGGCGACATTTACCGAGAGATATCTTCTCAAGCGACCGAAGACTGTCGACCAAGGCGCCATCAGAGTCGACCACACCTTCTGCGACCAAGGCGCCCAACCCTGCACTCAGCACCCGCCATTTGATAAAACTGTTTCCACAATCGAGCTCAAGAATCATCACGCAACCTCAAGCTGAGCTCACCACCACTAAAGACCTTTTCCACACCATCTACCTTTAGCCGCAGCGCGCCTTGATTATCGATTCCCAGCACCACACCCTCTACCTGATTGACACCGGCAGTGAGAGAAACCGGCTGTCCCTGCCACAAATGGCTAGCCTCCCACTCTGCCTGAAGCGCAGAGAAGCCGCCTGACTGGTGACGTCGCAGATAGAGTTGCAGCTGCTTACTCAGCTCAACCGCCAGAATATTGCGATCACAAGATTTACCCGACTCTAGACGCATTGAAGTCCATTGCTGATCGACTTCGTCTGTAGCCTGCATGTTCACATTAATGCCCACGCCCAATACTACGTGACAAACGTCCGCTGGATCTCCGACGAGCTCCAGCAGGATGCCTGCAATTTTTTTTCGCCCGACCAAAACATCATTGGGCCATTTCAGCCCCGCACCTGGCACCCCAAGCGCGCGCAGGGTCTGCATGACCGCGAGACCGACAACGAGACTTAGCCCCTCGAGCTGACGCATCCCACCATCGATACGCAACACGAGGCTGTAATAAAGGTTTTCAGCAAACGGACTTACCCATTTACGCCCCCTGCGCCCGCGACCGGAACTCTGCCGCTCAGCCAGTATTAGAAAAGGCGCAACCCGCCCTCGATCTACCGCTCGCAACGATTCAGCATTAGTTGAGTCGATGGAATCGAAGACACTGACAGACCAGCCAACAAGACCTTCCTCTATTGCGAGCGAGTCAAGTAACGCCAGCGGCGAGGCCAATTGATAGCCCCGCCCTCGAACTTTATGTATGGATAACCCAAGCTCCGCCTCCAGATGCTGAAGCTGCTTCCACACCGCACTTCGACTAATTCCCAGAGCAACGCCCAGGGCCTGACCGGAATGGAATCGACCATCCTTCAGAAGGTTCAACAACGTCAGCATGCAGGTCTCGCCTCAGAATGAGGCCCGAATAATAGCCATGCACCGGGCCGCTGCATAGAATTCAAACAATCCATTTTCCTGCGGGCAAAACAAAACCCCAACTGCTTTCGCAATTGGGGTTTCGGAATTTAATCTTGACGATGACCTACTCTCACATGGGGAAACCCCACACTACCATCGGCGAT
>NZ_NEIX01000018.1:0-63875 GCF_002112885.1 Pseudomonas sp. B37(2017)
TTGCTCCCACTCGTGCTTAAAGCACCGCGGACTCACAGCTTGCCATTCACCCCTCTCACCCCAGAGTCTATTCCCTTACCTAGACACAAGCGGGCTTGCCCGCGATTAGATCTGTCAGGCGCTGCCACTCTCCGGCTGAATCAGCGCCACCAGCGTCCACCCCGGCCCCGGCTTTAGCACGGTTTCCGGCGACACCACATGCACCCAGCCGCTGTCATCGCGCATGAACAGCAGCGTTGCGCGGTTGCCATGTAACGCACGGTAATCGTCCCAGCCAAACCCGTCCGTCAACGTCGTGCTGTACAGGTCGGCACCCTGACCCAATTGGCTGGCGAGTCTGGCGTAAGTCAGCGCCTCGCTCCCCAGTTGATTGCCGCGATGTTCGAGGCTGGCGCGGTGCTTGTCGCTGCGCCGGCTTTCCTGACCGCTGGCCAGCCCGAACAACCGCTGATGGCCAAAGTCATGACGAAAGCGCATGGCTGCCAGCGTATTGAGTTCGCCCGACGGTGACAGCGCCAGCAAATGCCCCAGTCCGACCAGGTCCAGATGCGCGTCGGCGTGCTGCGATGCCGGATTGCCGAAGTAGGTCGGCAAGCCATCCATGCGCGCCGCGCGGATGTTTTCCCAACTTGAATCTGTAAGCAGCACCCGGCTGCCCAGCTGTTGCAGCGACTTGCCGAGCAAGCGTGCAGGCCCGTTCGCCCCGACGATCAGGAAGCCACTGGGCGCCGGCTCTGCTACTTTCAACAGACGCGCCAGTGGCCGGGCAGTAGCGCTTTGCAGCACGACGGTGCCGATGATCACCGCGAAAGTCAGCGGCACCAGCAACAGCGCACCTTCATGGCCCGCTTCATCCAGGCGAATCGCAAAGATCGCCGAGACCGCCGCCGCGACGATCCCGCGCGGGGCAATCCAGCACAACAATGCGCGCTCACGCCAACTCAGACTCGAACCGGCGGTACTCAACACCACGTTCAGCGGTCTCGCAATCAACTGGATCACCAGCAACAGAATCAGTACCAGTGGTCCGAGACCGATCAACGCGTTCAGATCCAGTCGCGCCGCCAGCAAAATGAACAGCCCGGAAATCAGCAGCACGCTGAGATTTTCCTTGAAGTGCAGGATGTGCCGCACGTCCACGCCCTTCATGTTCGCCAGCCACATGCCCATCAGCGTCACCGCCAGCAGACCGGATTCGTGCATGACCTGGTTGGCGGCGATGAATATTCCCAGCACCGCGGCGAGCGATGCCAGATTGTGCAAATACTCCGGCAGCCATTGGCGCCGGATGATCGTACCGAGCAACCAGCCACCGGCGACACCGAACGCACTGCCGCAGACAATCACCCCGCCAAACGTCAGCAGGCTCTGTTCCAGGCCATGGCCTTCGGCCCGAGCGATGATGAAGCTGTAGACCACCACCGCGAGCAGCGCGCCGATCGGGTCGATCACAATGCCTTCCCAGCGCAGGATGTTGGCGATCGAAGCCTTTGGCCGCACCACCCGTAGCATCGGCACGATCACGGTCGGCCCGGTGACCAGGGTCAGGCTGCCAAAGAGGATGGCGAGCAGCCAGTCGAAGCCCAGTAGCCAGTGGGTCGCGACAGCAATCACGACCCAGGTCGAGAGCGCTCCGATGGTGACCAGGCGATGCACGACGCTGCCAATCTCGCGCCATTCCGACAGGTGCAGGGTCAGGCTGCCTTCAAACAAAATCAGCGCTACCGCCAGCGACACCAGTGGCATCAGCAACGGACCGAACATTTCCTGCGGGTCGAGCCATCCCAGCACGGGGCCCGCCAGAATGCCGGTCAGCAGCAGAAACAGAATCGCCGGCAGCTTCAGGCGCCAGGCGAGCCATTGGCAGCCCAGCGCGGCGGCACCGATACCACCGAAAGCCAACAGAATTTGCTGCTCGTTCATTGAAGCTCCCTGTTCCTTGAAATAGCGGGCTATGAAAGACTAGCGGCCATTTCAACCGTTCACTCTTTATTTGCGCGCAGTGCCAAGCCTGCGTGTCTCGAGCGCCCATGCCTGCCATCGACCACCCACTGATCGACCAGTTTCTCGACGCCCTCTGGCTGGAAAAAGGTCTCTCCGACAACACTCGCGATGCCTACCGCAGCGATCTCGCGCTGTTCAACGGCTGGTTGCAGGACAAAGGTCTCGAGCTGATCAATGCCGGTCGCGAACTGATCCTCGATCACCTGGCCTGGCGTCTGGAACAGAACTACAAACCCCGTTCCACTGCGCGATTTCTCTCCGGTGTGCGTGGCTTTTATCGCTACCTGCTGCGGGAAAAACTGATTTCGGTCGATCCGACCTTGCGCGTGGATATGCCGCAACTCGGTCGGCCGCTGCCCAAATCCTTGTCGGAAGCCGATGTTGAAGCACTGCTGAAGGCGCCAGACCTCAGCGAAGCCATCGGCCAGCGCGACCGCGCCATGCTCGAAGTCCTCTACGCCTGCGGCCTGCGTGTCACCGAGCTGATCAGCCTCACCTTGGAGCAGGTCAACCTGCGCCAGGGCGTGTTACGGGTGATGGGCAAGGGCAGCAAGGAACGGCTGGTGCCGATGGGTGAGGAAGCGATCGTCTGGGTCGAGCGCTACCTGCGCGACGGTCGTGGCGAGCTGCTGGGCGGGCGCCCCAGCGATGTGCTGTTTCCCAGCCAGCGCGGCGAGCAGATGACCCGCCAGACCTTCTGGCACCGTATCAAGCATCAGGCCAAGGTCGCCGGGATCGGCAAGTCGCTGTCGCCGCACACCCTGCGTCACGCGTTTGCCACACACTTGCTCAACCATGGCGCCGACTTGCGGGTGGTGCAGATGCTGTTGGGCCACAGCGACCTGTCGACCACGCAGATCTACACTCACGTCGCCCGGGCACGTTTGCAGGATCTGCATGCCAAACATCACCCGCGCGGCTGAGCGCCATTTGTCTTGCGACAGGCGCATTCGGCCACGGGAGCCTTATGTGGTAGGCTTTGCCGGTTTGCACGATGGGCGGTTATGACCCGGTGTTCCGGCACGGGCGTTCTGATCGTTCCATTTGCCCGCCTTCAGGAGTTCTCATGCGTCTGACCCAGATTTTCGCCGCCGCAGCCATTGCGTTGGTCAGCACCTTTGCCGTCGCCGATGACGCGGCCGACAAAGCGATTCGCCAAAGCCTGGAAAACCTCCAGCTCGATGTGCCGGTGGACACCATCACCGCCAGCCCGCTGCCGGGCCTGTATGAAGTCAAGCTCAAGGGCAGCCGCGTGCTCTACGCCAGCGCCGACGGCCAGTACATCGTTCAGGGCTACATGTTCCAGCTCAAGGACGGCAAACCGGTCAACCTGACCGAGAAGACCGAGCGCCTGGGCATTTCCAAACTGATCAATGCGATCCCGGTGGCCGAGACCGTGGTTTACCCGGCCGTGGGCGAAACCAAATCGCACATCACCGTTTTCACCGACACCACGTGCCCGTACTGCCACAAGCTGCACGCCGAAGTGCCCGAGCTGAACAAGCGCGGCATCGAAGTGCGTTACGTGGCGTTCCCGCGTCAGGGCCTGGGCTCGCCGGGTGACGAGCAACTGCAAGCCGTGTGGTGCTCGAAAGACAAGAAAGCCGCCATGGACAAAATGGTCGATGGCAAGGAAATCAAGGCCGCCAAGTGCGAGAACCCGGTTTCCAAGCAGTTCGCCCTCGGTCAGTCGATCGGCGTGAACGGCACACCGGCCATCGTTTTGGCCGACGGACAAGTCATTCCGGGCTACCAGCCTGCGCCACAAGTCGCCAAACTGGCGCTGGGCGCGAAGTAATTCGCATCGTCACGCTCAGGCGTTGACGAGCGTGGTCCGGCGGCAGGATTGCCGGGCCATCAACAGAGAGCCGCGAACCTGCGGTTGTTTTCACGGCCGGCCTCGTGTCGGCCGTTTTATGGGGAGTTCACAGTGAAACCGGTCAAAGTAGGCATCTGTGGGTTAGGGACCGTCGGTGGCGGAACCTTCAACGTACTTCAGCGCAACGCCGAGGAAATTGCTCGTCGTGCCGGGCGTGGAATCGAAGTGGCACAAATTGCCATGCGCACGCCAAAGCCTCAGTTCCAGACGACCGGTATTGCGATTACCAACGATGTCTTCGAAGTGGCCACGAACCCTGAGATCGACATCGTCATAGAGCTGATGGGCGGCTACACCGTTGCCCGCGAGCTGGTACTCAAGGCCATCGAGAATGGCAAGCATGTGGTCACCGCGAACAAGGCTCTGATTGCCGTTCACGGTAATGAAATTTTCGCCAAGGCACGCGAGAAAGGCGTGATCGTGGCATTCGAAGCGGCGGTAGCCGGCGGCATTCCGGTGATCAAGGCGATCCGTGAAGGCCTGTCCGCCAACCGTATCAACTGGGTCGCCGGGATCATCAACGGCACCGGTAACTTCATCCTCACCGAAATGCGCGAGAAGGGTCGCACCTTCGAAGACGTGCTGGCCGAGGCTCAAGCGCTGGGCTACGCCGAAGCCGATCCGACGTTCGACGTCGAAGGTATCGACGCCGCGCACAAGCTGACGATCCTGGCTTCGATCGCATTCGGTATACCGCTGCAGTTCGACAAGGCTTACACCGAGGGCATCACCAAGCTGACCACCGCCGACGTGAACTACGCTGAAGCGCTGGGCTACCGCATCAAGCACCTGGGCGTGGCACGCAGCACCGCCGCCGGTATCGAGCTGCGCGTACACCCGACGCTGATCCCGGCTGATCGTCTGATTGCCAACGTCAACGGCGTGATGAACGCGGTGATGGTCAACGGTGACGCTGCCGGTTCGACCCTGTTCTACGGCGCCGGCGCCGGCATGGAGCCAACTGCTTCGTCGGTGATCGCGGATCTGGTGGACGTGGTTCGCGCCATGACCTCCGACCCGGAGAACCGCGTGCCGCACCTGGCCTTCCAGCCGGACTCGCTGTCGGCCCATCCGATCCTGCCGATCGAAGCCTGCGAAAGCGCCTACTACCTGCGCATCCAGGCCAAGGACCACCCGGGCGTACTCGCTCAGGTGGCGAGCATCCTCTCGGAGCGCGGTATCAACATCGAGTCGATCATGCAGAAGGAAGTCGAGGAACACGACGGCCTGGTGCCGATGATCCTGCTGACCCACCGCGTGCTGGAACAGCACATCAACGATGCGATCGCCGCCCTCGAAGCGCTGGCGGGCGTGGTCGGTCCGGTTGTGCGGATCCGCGTCGAGCACTTGAACTAAGCCGATCTCCTTCACCGGTCCCGCCAGCGGGGCCGGTGTCGTGAACACTGTCCATTGGAGTCAGTCATGCGTTACATCAGTACCCGCGGCCAGGCACCGGCCCTGAATTTCGAAGACGTCCTGCTGGCCGGTCTCGCGACCGACGGCGGTCTGTACGTCCCGGAAAACCTGCCACGTTTCACCCAGGAAGAAATCGCTTCCTGGGCCGGCCTGCCGTACCACGAGCTGGCTTTTCGCGTCATGCGCCCGTTCGTCACCGGCAGCATTCCGGACGCCGATTTCAAAAAGATTCTTGAAGAAACCTACGGTGTGTTCGCCCACAACGCCGTGGCGCCGCTGCGTCAGCTGAACGGCAACGAATGGGTGCTGGAGCTGTTCCACGGCCCGACCCTGGCGTTCAAGGACTTCGCCCTGCAACTGCTCGGTCGCCTGCTCGACTACGTGCTGGAAAAGCGCGGCGAGCGCGTTGTCATCGTCGGCGCCACCTCCGGTGACACCGGTTCGGCCGCCATCGAAGGCTGCAAGCACTGCGAAAACGTCGACATCTTCATCCTGCACCCGCACAACCGTGTGTCCGAAGTGCAGCGTCGGCAGATGACCACCATCCTCGGTGAGAACATCCACAACATCGCCATCGAAGGCAACTTCGATGACTGCCAGGAAATGGTCAAGGCCAGCTTCGCCGACCAGAGCTTCCTCAAGGGCACCCGTCTGGTGGCAGTGAACTCGATCAACTGGGCGCGGATCATGGCCCAGATCGTTTACTACTTCCACGCAGCGCTGCAATTGGGCGGCCCCGCGCGTTCGGTGTCGTTCTCGGTGCCGACCGGCAACTTCGGCGACATCTTCGCCGGTTACCTGGCGCGCAACATGGGCCTGCCGATCAACCAGTTGATCGTCGCCACCAACCGCAACGACATCCTGCACCGCTTCATGAGCGGCAACCAGTACGTCAAGGAAACCCTGCACGCCACGCTGTCGCCGTCGATGGACATCATGGTCTCGTCGAACTTCGAACGCCTGCTGTTCGACCTGCACGGTCGCAACGGCGCGGCGATTGCCGGCCTGATGGATTCGTTCAAGCAGGGCGGCGGCTTCAGCGTCGAACAGGAACGCTGGACCGAGGCACGCAAACTGTTCGACTCGCTGGCTGTGGACGATGCGCAAACCTGCGAAACCATCGCCGAAGTCTACGAGCAGACCGGTGAAGTGCTGGATCCGCACACCGCCATCGGCGTCAAAGCCGCTCGCGAATGCCGCCGCAGCCTGGACATCCCGATGGTGATTCTGGGCACGGCGCATCCAGTCAAGTTCCCGGACGCGGTGGAGAAAGCCGGTGTAGGAAAAGCTCTCGAACTACCTGCACATCTTTCTGATTTGTTTGAGAGAGAAGAGCGCTGCACTGTGCTGGCGAACGAGCTCAAAGCCGTGCAAGCCTTTGTCAGCCAGCATGGCAACCGCGGCAAGCCTCTTTAAGCCCGCAAAGCTGTCACATTTTGAAGCCCGTCTCCTGACGGGCTTTCTTGTTTTTGCATGCCACACTGCGCGCGTTTCGCCCACCAAGGACGGGCGAGTCGATGACGAAGGATGTGGCAATGCGGTTTTTTTCAGGATTGAAACCAGCTCTGTGCTGGTTGTTTTTATTGGGTTGCTTCGGGTTGTCGCAGTGGATCGAAGCAGCCCATCTGACGAAGCATTCCGATGCGCTGGAGGCGGTTCAGCCCATCGAGCTGAATGAGCATGAGCGTCAGTGGATTCGAGATAACCCACGGGTGACCGTCGCCTCGGTGCAATACCCGTTGTATCTGTTTCAGGACGAGCATGGCCAGTGGAGCGGCTTGAACAACGATGTACTCAAGCACATCAGCGCCATGACCGGATTGCAGTTCGTCCATCAGGAGTCGTTTTCCACCGACCACATGCTGGAACGACTCCAGAGTGGCGTGGCCGACATCAGCACGACGTTGGCAATGAACGACGAGCGCAAGGCGTTTCTGGAGTTCAGTCACGCGTTTGGCGGTGCCGGGTGGGTGTTCGTCGGTCATTCGGGCGAGCCGGCAATACGGTCGCTCGAGATGCTGGCCAAGCGAGTCCTGGTGCTGCCGGCCCGACATGCGCTGGAGGACAGCATTCGACGTGACTACCCGTCGATCGAGATCCGCTCGGTCAAGACCTATGCCGAGGCTCGGGCGCTGGTCGAAAGTGGCGAGGCTTACGCCACCATCGAAAACGAGATCGGCGCTCAGCTGTTTCCCTCCGGCCTGCTCAGGGTCGGTGGTCTCGTCGAGGGCAAGTGGGAGGCCGACCATCTGGCGGTACGTAAGGGGCTACCCGAGCTTGTGAGCATCCTCAACAAAGCCTTGGGCGCTTTCTCGGCGGCCGAACTGCGTGCCATGCGCCTGAAGTGGCTGGACGGAGTCTCACCTGCGCCGGCACCGTCGTTCCGCGCTCGGCTGATCGAGTGGGGATGCTGGGGGATGGGTGCACTCGGGGTGTTAGGCCTGCTTTCGCTGCTGTGGAATCGTCGACTCGCTACCGAAATAAAACAGCGCAGGGAGGCTGAAAAGGGCCTGGGTGATCAACTGGCCTTTCAACACGCATTGATCGATGCGATGCCTGACCCTGTGTTCGTTCGCGATCTGCAGGGCCGGTTGATCATGTGCAACCGCAGTTATGAAGATGCGCTGTCGGTCCGGCTGGAGCAGGTGCAGGGCCGGATGCTGTTCGAATTCGATGCACTGCCACAGGCCACGGCATTGATGCTGCATGACGAATTCATGGCGCAACTGGGTACGCGTAAAACACGCTTCAGCAAGCGGCAACTGATGTTCAAGAGCGGGCCCCGTCAGATCTATCAATGGACGGTGCCGTTTTACAGTGTCGATGGAAAACTGCGCGGCCTGCTCGGGGGCTGGACGGACATCACCGAGCGGCGGAAGGAGAGCGGGTGTCGATGTCTGCATTAAAGATGGGAAAAGTCCTATAAAACGCGGCTACTTTTCTGATGGGAGGCTTAGGACGAACACCCTAGAGTGACAAGCCACTGCGGCGTGAATCCGCGATTGTCGTTCCAGAGGTCGTCCCATGCGCTCGCTCAAGATCCTGATTCTCGAACCCAACCCGTTCCAGTTGATGGCGTTGCACCAGATGCTCAACGCCATCGGTATCTACGATGTGCTGACCGCACCGTCGCTGGGTTCGGCAAAGCGTTCACTGGAGCGCCGCGGGGCCGTCGACATCGCCGTGTGTAATCCACAGTTGCAGAGCGGCGACGGGTTGGCGCTGATCCGGCATCTGGCCGACCGGCAAGCAACGCGGGCACTGATTATGGTGGGGGCTGTGGCGCCCGCCATGCTGGATGATCTGGAAGCCTTGCTGGGCGAGCACCGGATCACCTTGCTGGGCCGCCTTCACACGCCGGTCTCGGCGGTGTTGATGAGGGCGTTGCTGGACACCTACATGACCATCCCCCGGCATTCCGTCGACGCTTGAGCCCCATGGTTATTTTTCTGTCATCTTCACCATGCATGCTCCGATAGGCCGGTGACGCTCCGGGAGAGGCCGGCGACGAGCAGAACTTTCCTCTCGGGCCGGTGGTCATTTACTGTGAACACGCCCCAGACACTGTGTTTTCGGACTATTGAGTGGAGATCGAGATGGAAAGTATCAGTCTATTGCTCGGTGAGGCTCTGAGCCCGTATCAGGTGACGTTGACCCCTCGCGGTCGCCACGGCGAATGCCTGGTGACCTTGAAGAACGGCAGCGGCGCGATCGTGGTGGAGCGCGAATTCAATCAGGCGCAATTGAGCGACAAGCGCCAACTGACGGATGTGGTCGACGGCCTGCACCGTGACATCCTGATTGCAGAAGGCCGGCTGGAACCCTGTGTGATCGCCGCGTTGCGAAACGCAGCCCTCGACAAGCACCCGTCCCTCTGAAAACTGATTTTTCAATTGTGGGAACCTTCCTGCATCCCGATCAGTCAGACCCCGTAACAGCAGGATCAAGCATTGTGCTCCGGTGCTTGTCGCTTGCTGCTACGGGTCTTTGATACAGACCACGTTTAACCCCGAGTCGTCTCCCCACTTCTCGGGGTTTCTTTTTGCCCGGATTTCACTGCGCGGCTTGCTGCTCGAAGAAAATCCGTGCCTGTTCCAGATAGTCCTGGCGCCGCTCGGGGTCGAGCCAGTCGGCGTAGAGCTGGTTGAGGTGGTCGTGGGGCAGGGTGCGCAACAGTTGGTTGATCTCCGTGATCGCCTGCCGGCCCGCCGTGGTGTCGGTGCAGCCGACATGGCCCGAGAGGTACTTGCCCGTGCCGCGAATCGGGAAGAACAGCAGTTCGTCTTCGGCGATCTCGGCCTGGCGCGCCTGGTAACGGATTTCCGGCCAGTAACCCAACACCACCTGCAAACGCCCCAGACGCTGCATCGACAGCAGGCTGCTGAGCGCATCGTTGCCGTAGTGGGGCGTCAGCGCGCCGGTTGGTGCCTTATGCAGCAATGTATCGATGTACTCGCCATAACTGCGTTCCGCCACCACTCCGACTTTTCGCTCGCCGTTGGCCAGAAACGCCGACAGATCGACTTCATCCTCGACCAGAAACGGCTCCAGCACTTCGCGATCTCTCTGACGCACCACCAGACCATTGCTGACCGCGCGAAACGCAGGGATGGAGAACGCGATCCACTGTGCCCGCTCCTTGTTCCAGATCAGCGACGGATCGCAGGCGAAGGGATGCTCATGAAGCATTTGAATGCCACGGGCGCGATTGACCCGCATCAAGGTGTGATCGTATTGCGGCATGCCGGCAATCAGCATCGGCATCAATTGATCGATAACGCCCTGGCCCTTTTTCGGGCCTTCGAAGATCGTCAGTGGCGGCAGGTCGCGAAGCAGCCAGATCAACGTCGGTTTGGCCTGCGCCCACGCCGGCAGCACCAGCAGAAATAGCAGGCCGAACAACCGCCAGGTCCACCAATGGTGGGCGCGGTTCGAGGCCGAGGGCATCAGGCGCTTCAGCTCAGATGGCTCCGTCTTCGCGCAGCCGGGCGATCTGCTTCTCGTCGTAGCCAAGATCGTGGAGTACCTGCGCATTGTGTTCACCGAGCTGCGGTCCGACCCATTCGGACGTGCCGGGTGTATCAGAGAGTTTCGGCACGATGCCCGGCATCTTGAAGGGTTTGCCGTCCGGCAGTTTGGCGTGCAGAAACATTTCCCGGGCCAGGTACTGCGGATCGTTGAACATGTCTTCGGCACTGAAGATCCGGCTGGCGGGCACTTCGGCCTGGTTCAGCAGATCCAGCACGGTTTGCAGCGGCAGCGAATTCACCCAGCGGTCGATCACCCCATACAACTCGTCACGACGGCTGTCGCGCCCGTCATTGCTGGCCAGCGCCGGGTCATTGGCCAGATCTTCACGGCCGATGATCAGCATGAAGCGCTTGAAGATCGCATCGCCGTTGGCGCCGATCTGCACGTGTTTGCCGTCGGCGCTGGTGTGGATCGAGGAGGGCGTGATGCCCGGCATGATGTTGCCGGTACGCTCGCGAATGAAGCCGAACACATCGAACTCCGGCACCATGCTTTCCATCATGGCGAAGATCGCTTCGTACAGCGCGACATCGACCACCTGACCGAGACCGCCGTTGACCTCGCGATGACGCAGGGCCATCAACGCACCGATCACCCCCCACAAAGCCGCAATCGAATCGCCAATGGAAATCCCGGTGCGCACCGGCGGCCGGTCTTCGAAACCGGTGATGTAACGCAGGCCGCCCATGGATTCGCCGACTGCGCCGAACCCAGGCTGATCCTTCATCGGACCGGTCTGGCCGAAACCGGACAGGCGCACCATCACCAGTTTCGGGTTCAGCGCGTGTAGGGTTTCCCAGCTCAGGCCGAGTTTTTCCAGGACGCCGGGGCGGAAGTTCTCGATCAGGATGTCGGCTTCGCCCAGCAGTTTTTTCAGGATCGCCAGGCCATCGGGGTGTTTCAGGTTCAGCGTCAGGGACTTTTTGTTGCGTGCCTGGACGAACCACCACAGCGAGGTGCCTTCGTACAACTTGCGCCATTTGCGCAGCGGATCCCCGCCGTCCGGCGACTCGATCTTGATCACTTCGGCGCCGAATTCGCCGCAGATGCGCGAAGCAAACGGCCCGGCAATCAAAGTACCCAATTCAATGACTTTCAGACCGCTGAGCGGTTTGTTGGCGAACGGCATGCGAGATCCTGTAGGACAAGGCTGAGCAGATACAGCGTTTTAACATAGCCGGCTGTCAGTCGCGCAAGGTTGATCGCCATCAATTCGTGGATTGCCTACAGCATCGGTTAGACTTGCCGACTTTCCTCGTATCAAGAAGCCCGTTCATGGCCCAGCCGTCCACTACCTACAAATTCGAACTGAACCTCACCGATCTCGACCGCAGCGTCTACGAGAACGTGAAGCAGACCATCGCCCGTCACCCTTCGGAAACCGAAGAACGCATGACCGTACGCCTGTTGGCCTACGCGCTCTGGTACAACGAGCAACTGTCGTTCGGTCGTGGTCTGTCGGACGTGGATGAACCTGCGCTATGGGAAAAGAGCCTGGATGACCGCGTTCTGCACTGGATCGAAGTCGGCCAGCCAGATGCGGATCGCCTGACCTGGTGCTCCCGTCGCACGGAACGCACCAGCCTGCTGGCCTACGGCAGCCTGCGTGTCTGGGAAGGCAAGGTGATCCCGGCGATCAAGAACCTGAAGAACGTCAATATTGCCGCTGTTCCTCAGGAAGTGCTGGAAACCCTGGCCAAGGACATGCCTCGCGTCATCAAGTGGGACGTGATGATCAGCGAAGGCACGATCTTCGTCACCGACGATCGTGGCCAGCACGAAGTCCAGCTCACCTGGCTGCAAGGCGAGCGCGGCTAAGTCCGCGTTACTCCCGAAAAATCCCACGTATTCAAGAGAAGCTTCTGTCACCCCATGCGTATCGATCCTCGCCCGTTGCCCGCCACTCTGCCGTTTCTCGGTGAACTGCCACCGCTGCTGACCCGCCTGTATGCGGCGCGGGGCGTGCAGTCCGAGGCGGAGCTGGACAAGAGCCTGGCACGGCTGATTCCGTTCCAGCAGCTCAAAGGGATCGATGCGGCGGTGGACCTGCTGGTGACGGCGCTGGAGCAGCGTCAGCGGATCCTGATCGTCGGCGACTTCGACGCCGACGGCGCGACGGCCAGCACCGTGGGCGTGCTCGGTTTGCGCCTGTTGGGCGCGGCGCACGTTGATTATCTGGTGCCGAACCGCTTCGAATACGGCTACGGCCTGACCCCGGAAATCGTCGAAGTCGCGATGACCCGCGAGCCGCAACTGTTGATCACCGTCGACAACGGTATTTCCAGCGTCGAAGGTGTAGCGGCCGCGAAGCGCCACGGTTTGAAGGTTTTGATCACCGACCACCACTTGCCCGGTGATGAACTGCCGCAAGCCGATGCGCTGGTCAATCCGAACCAGCCCGGCTGCGAGTTCCCGAGCAAGGCGCTGGCCGGGGTCGGGGTGATTTTCTACGTGTTGATGGCCTTGCGCGCGCGCCTGCGCAGCCTCGGCTGGTACGAGAGCAAACCACAGCCGAACATCGGCGAACTGCTGGATCTGGTGGCGCTGGGCAGCGTTGCCGACGTGGTGCCGCTGGATGCCAACAACCGGATCCTGGTGCACCAGGGGCTGGAACGAATTCGCGCCGGGCGTGCGCGGCCGGGGATCAAGGCGATCCTTGAAGTGGCCAAGCGTGAAGCTTCGCGCATCACGTCCACCGACCTCGGCTTTATCGTCGGCCCGCGCCTGAACGCGGCGGGGCGTCTGGATGACATGAGCCTGGGGATCGAATGCCTGCTGACTCACGATGCTGCGCTGGCCCGGGAAATGGCCGCGCAACTGGACGGCATGAACCAGGATCGCAAATCCATCGAGCAGGGCATGCAGCGTGAGGCGCTGGCCCAGCTCAAGGACTTGCCGGTCGAGTCGATGCCGTTCGGGTTGTGTCTGTTCGATCCGGAATGGCACCAGGGTGTCATTGGTATTCTGGCGTCGCGGATGAAGGAGCGGTATTTCCGCCCGACCATCGCCTTCGCCGATGCTGGCGACGGTTTGCTAAAGGGCTCGGGGCGTTCGGTTCAGGGCTTTCATATCCGTGATGCGTTGAGCGTGGTGGCGGCGCAGCATCCGGATCTGATCAGCAAGTACGGCGGCCACGCGATGGCGGCCGGTCTGACCTTGCCGCAGGAGAATTTTCCGTTGTTCGCCGAGGCATTTGACGCCGAAGTGCGTAGGCAGCTTCGCGAAGAGGATCTGACCGGGCGCCTGCTGTCGGACGGCACCTTGGCTGTTGAAGAGTTTCATCTGGAGCTGGCCCGCGCCCTGCGGCATGCCGGGCCGTGGGGCCAGCACTTTCCGGAGCCGCTGTTTCATGGCGTGTTCCAGTTGGTCGAGCAGCGGGTGGTCGGCGAGCGGCACCTGAAAGTGGTGCTGAAGACCGAGTGCGGTTCGGTGAAGCTTGATGGCATCGCCTTCGGGATTGATCGCGATATCTGGCCGAACCCGACGATCAAATGGGTCGAACTGGCCTACAAACTCGATCTCAACGAGTTTCGCGGCAATGAGACCGTGCAACTGATGATCGCCCACATCGAACCTCGCTAAAGGTCGTTGCGCCCCTTGCTCAAGGGGTGCAGGCATCTTCAATTGTGCTGTTTCATTTCTGAACCCTCCCTCATCCCCGGATGTCGACTAGGCTCTAAGCACTGCTTGATTGGCCTTGTGACGTCTTGTCGAATTTTTTGCCCGCGGGGGCGGGTGCTGCACCTTTTTCCTGTCACTCGTCGACTTTTCAAACAGAACCCTGGAGCCTGCCCACTGATTTGAGAGGTGCCCCATGAGTCTGCTGCTTGAACCCTTTACCCTTCGCCAACTGACCCTGTCCAACCGCATCGCCGTGTCGCCCATGTGCCAGTACTCCAGCGTCGATGGCCTGGCCAACGACTGGCATCTGGTGCACCTCGGCAGTCGTGCCGTGGGGGGCGCTGGCCTGGTATTTACCGAAGCCACGGCGATCACGGCCGACGGGCGGATCACCGCCGAAGACCTGGGCCTGTGGAACGACGAACAGATCGCACCGCTGCAACGCATCACCCGTTTCATCAACGCGCAGGGCGCAGTGGCCGGCATTCAACTGGCCCACGCCGGGCGCAAGGCCAGCACCCATCGGCCGTGGATCGGCAAACATGGCAGCGTCAAACCGGATGACGGCGGCTGGACGCCGGTGGGGCCTTCGCCGATTGCCTTCGACCCGCAACATACCCAACCGAAACAACTTGATGAGAGTCAGATCGCCCAGGTCATTCAGGACTTCGTGGCAGCAGCCAAACGTGCTCTGACCGCCGGTTTCAGTGTGGTCGAGGTGCATGCGGCGCACGGTTATCTGTTGCACCAGTTTCTGTCGCCGCTGAGCAATCAGCGCCGCGATCAATACGGCGGTTCGTTCGAAAACCGCATTCGACTGGTGCTGCAAGTG
This sequence comes from Pseudomonas sp. B37(2017), assembly GCF_002112885.1. Lineage (NCBI taxonomy): Bacteria > Pseudomonadati > Pseudomonadota > Gammaproteobacteria > Pseudomonadales > Pseudomonadaceae > Pseudomonas > Pseudomonas sp. B37(2017). The sequence continues at coordinate 14,784 of NZ_NEIX01000018.1, forward strand.
ACCGAGGCGGTACGCGCGGTGTGGCCGGAAGAACTGCCGGTGTTTGTGCGCCTGTCGGCTACCGACTGGGTCGAGGACGGCTGGAACCCCGATGAAACTGTGGAGCTGGCGCGACGCCTGAAAGCCTTGGGGGCCGACCTGATCGACGTGTCATCGGGCGGCACGGCGGTCAACGCCGAAATCCCTGTGGGGCCGGGTTATCAGACACGCTTCGCCGAACGGGTACGCAAGGAGTCAGGCATTGCCACCGGCACCGTGGGCATGATTACCGAGCCGGCCCAGGCCGAGCACATCCTGCGGACCTGTCAGGCCGACATCATCTTCCTCGCCCGTGAACTGCTGCGTGATCCGTACTGGCCGCTGCATGCCGACGATGACCTGGGCGGACGCAAAGCGGTGTGGCCGGCGCAGTATCAACGTGCGACTCATCGGGATCAGCCGATTCACGAGTCTGATCTGCGGGATTGATTCCGACCGCTCGCAAAGCCTATAAAACCCGCCATTGAACCGGCGGGTTTTTTCTTGCCTGTCGTTTGGAATCGCAAAGGAATGGACCGCAATGTTGATCGAACGTGAACTGACTGAATCGGACTTGCCGCGGCTGGCGCTGATCGACCGCAGTGAGTTGGTCGAAGAGTGTTATCGCGTGGAAAACGGTGAGCTGGTTCTGTATCCGGCGCGTTTCGACATGCGCGGATGGCCCGAAGGGGAGGCGGAGGAGAATGCGCAGGTACTGGAAAAATGCTGGCGCAGCGGCGGTTGGCTACACGGACTTTTCGATGGAGATTTATTGGTCGCGGCGGTGGTTGTGGATAACCGGGTTATACACAATCAGGGCCTGAAGATGCGGCAGTTGAAGTTTTTGCACATCAGCCGTGCCTGGCGCGGGCAGGGATTGGGCGGGCGATTGTTTGCACTGGCTTGCGAGCATGGCCGAGAGGTCGGCGCCGGGGCGTTGTACGTGTCGGCGACCGAGTCGCGCAATACCGTGGAGTTCTATCAGCGCCAGGGTTGCCGGTTGGTTGATCACCCGGATCCTGAGTTGATTGATCAAGAGCCCAAAGACATTCATCTGTATTGCCCACTGACCTGACGCAGTACCTTCAATTTCCGATGTTGAATATTCCGACGCTTTCGCGAGCAAGCCCGCTCCCACCCTGGCTCCGTGTCGGTCACAAACTGTGTGATCGAACCAGATCCAATGTGGGAGCGGGCTTGCTCGCGAAGAGGCCCGCGCAGGCGCCTCAAAACATCAAGGGTATTTGCGCTTGTCCGGCGCTGGCGGGAAGTACTGGTACAGCCAGGTCTCGCTCAGCGTGCGGTCGTTGGTGCGGATGAACAGTCGTAGCTCAACTGGCTCAACGCTGTCATTGGTCGGGTACCAGTCGAACAGGATCCGGTAGCCCTTGATGTCATCCAGCACCAGCACGCTGAAATCCTGCACCTTACCGTTGGAGCAAGTCACCACCGGTTCGATCCCGGTGCCCTGCGGCAGGCGATCCAGACCGCCACCCGTGAAGTCCACGGCAAAACGACGGGCCCAGACCGGCGGGTAATGCTCGCCAGGTGCCCAGCCTTCAACAAATCCACCCATGCCCGAACGGGTCGCATGCACCCGCGCCAGCGGCGTGCCGACCGGCGGCAGGGCGCTCCAGTAGAGCTTGTAGCCATATTTCAGCGAATCACCGGCAGCCACTGGCTTTTTCGGCGTCCAGAACGCAACGATGTTGTCGAGGGTCTCGCCGGTTGTAGGAATTTCCAGCAGATCGATAGAGCCTTCGCCCCAGGCGGTTGTAGGTTCTACCCACAGGCTCGGACGCTTGCTGTACCAGTCGACGGTGTCCTGATAGTTGGCGAATTCGTGGTCGGTCTGCACCAGACCGAAACCTTTCGGATCGGTGTCGGCGAAGGCGTTGAATTGCAGGGTCGCCGGGTTGTTCAGCGGGCGGCAGATCCACTCGCCGTTGCCGCGCCACATGGCCAGACGATCCGAGTCATGGATTTGCGGGTGAATGGTGTCGCACATCCGGCGCTCGTGGGTGCCGCAACTGAACATGCTGGTCATCGGGGCGATGCCCAGTTGTTCGATGGCGGTGCGGGCGTTGATGTGAGCATCGACTTCCATCACCACGCGCTCGGCCTGGCAGTCGATGTCGAAGCGATAAGCGCCTGTCGCGCTCGGCGAGTCGAGCAGGGCGTAGACCACAAAGCGGGTCGCGTTCTGATCCGGAGTTTCGAACCAGAACTTGGTGAAATCAGGGAATTCTTCGCGTTTCTTGGCGTAGGTGTCGACGGCCAGGCCACGGGCGGAGAGGCCATATTGGCCAGTGGCATCCACCGCGCGGAAGTAGCTGGCGCCGAGGAACGACACCACGTCATGCCGATCCAGTTCCGGTGCCTTGAACAGCTTGAAGCCGGCAAAACCCAGGTCGCCCTTGAGCTGCTGGGTGTCGACCGAAGTGTTTTCATAGTTGAACAGCTGAGGGCGGAAATGCACCTCGCGGGCCGTGCGGGTCTTGGGATCGACGCTGTACATGCGCACCGGCTGACGGAAACCCATGCCGACGTGGAAGAACTGCACATCGAGCTGACCCTTGTTCTCCTTCCACAGCGAATGCTCGCCGTCGTAGCGGATCGCGTTGAAGTTCTGCGGGGTCATGGTCGCCAGGGTCGGCGGCAGCACCTGTTTGGTGTCCTGATACGCGCTGCCGGCCAGTTGCTTGGCCTGGCGCTTCAGCGTCTCGAAGTCGAAGGCCTGGGCTTCACCGTCGGCGGCACCGCCAGAGGCGGCCCAGGCGCGTGCGGCAAGCAGGCCGGAAGCGGAAAGGCCGGTGTAAGCCGCAATGGCCATGGACGCTTTGAGCAAATTCCTGCGGTGCATAGATACAACCTGTCGTGGACAATCCCGCGCCGTTCCTGGCACGTACTGGATCAGAAATTACGGTTCGGACAAGCCTTCGGCCAAACGCTAAGGACTAGTAACAGATGCCCGCTAGCTTAATCCGTTCGCTGATTTTGCAAAATTCATTGATAGCACCGCGACAGCGTCTCAATGAAACAAGACGTTACGGTTACTTATCCCACAGCCTTTTCTGATTTATAGGGCATATCTGCTTTTTTCGACTAATTACTCTAAAAACAGCTTTTCAGCGCCGATTTAATTTCTATTCTATGGGCATCGCCGGTCACGACCCATCCGACCGGCAGGGCTCAAATCGCTGCTTAAAGGAGCAGGGCGATGCGGTTTTCGAAAATTTCTGACGTACTGGAAAAGGACATCGTCCATGACAAAAGGACAAGGCATCACCGAAATGTTGGGCATCTTTCCCTGCCTCACCAACGTCCGGCGAAGACGCCGGCTCAGTCCTGACGAACTGAAACTGGTGGAGCGTTACCGGGAGTTGTCGGAAAGCGACCGGATTGCGATGCGGTATCTGGTGGATGCGATGAGGAGTGTTTCGCGGTTTTGAAACAGGAGGTTCACCGTGAAAGCCATTTGGCTTTCACGGTGGCCAGATCAATCAACTTACCCGCGTCAGCATCGGCGATGCCGACATGGATTGCGTCCAGATGCTTGGCGACCGCGCATTGTTTGACGAATTTTTGCAGGTAGTCTTCAGCAAAACCCTCGTCGCTCGGGATGATTTCGAGAATGGGCGGCAGTGCAGGGATGGCGTTGTGCATCTGTTAGGGACTCGGTCAGAAATTGGTCGAGGTAGATGGTGAACATTGAAGGGGCGGGCTCTGGAGTCCGCCCCTTTTTCATTGGGCCAAGTGAGGCCGTCAGCTACATGTCCCCGATACCTGATAGGGCTGCTGACCGAGCACCAACTCCGGCATATCACGCCATTTCACCCAAGCCTGTTGTTGCCAGTGCAGCAGCGGCACGGTGACGCCCGCCCAATGCATCGAGCTCAGGCTCGGGCAGTTTTCCGCTGTTGCTGAGCTGGTTTCTCGCAAAATGGGAATCACCTCATTGCTCAGCCATTGGCGCAGATTGCGGTTTTCCGGGATGAAATGGTGGACGAGCAGCGCGTACATGCCGGATTCGCTGACCATCGGTGTCTCGACAACTTTGCCGTACTTGCGCAGGCGGACGATGCGGCGTTGGTCGGGGTCGAGTTTCAGGGTGACGCGTAGGTTCAAGGGATGGCCCATCATGCGGCCGAGATCCTGAGCGCAGAACCAGGCTTGGTGATCGAGCAGGAGAGCATGGAGGAAGCGGTTGTGGCGGGTGAAGACCGTAGGGGTGAAGTGCGTCTGGGTCTCAGGTGAATTTTGCGCGTGCATAGTCAATTTCTACTCCATGTTGAAATGAGAGCCGCCACTAATCCTTCGACAGATTTGGGTGGCGAACCGCGCGGCGTTCGAAGTCGGAACATTCTCGATCAACATGGAAGCCGAGAGGCCCGCGCCACACGGTCCGCCATAACGCGAATCCGAAAGGCAAAAAAGCCTCGGTTTCTATGGAGGACGCAGTTGCGCCATGTTGATGATGTACCGGCTTCGACCCCGGGCCGCTGATTGGGCAGCGACGGGACAAAGCCTATCGGTCAGGCGCTAGCGGCGCCAAGTCTACGCTGTGGACGCGTAGCGTAGGAAATGTGGCTTCTTCTTGAAGCCTGCATCTGTAGGAAATTCCTGTTTTTGTATGGCGGTCAGCCAGACTGCACCTGAAGCGTGATTTTTCCTTTATTTATTTGAATCTCAGGCATCCCCCGGGTGCTCGGCCCTTGGTCTCAGGGCTTAAAGGATTTTTGTGAATAATGGAGAATTCAATGAAGGTGTCCCTCAAACAGATCAACGGCCCATGGGATCAGGGATGGGTGCTGGACAAGCACATGGTAAGTAGTACCTTTCTCGCCAACGATGATCGCGGACACCCCTGTTTCGATAATCAGCGCACAGAGATTGGTGAGGCGACATACCAGCTCAAATACCAGAAAGACTGGAATCAGGTCGGCCCGCTGGCCCAAGCGGTAGCGACAAATGTGTTCCCTATGTTGGATCAAGTAGGGTTTGTGCTGCCCATGCCAGCTTCAAATGTCCGGCAGCGACAACCGGTTACTGAGGTCGCTCTGGAGTTGGGACGAATTGTCGGGCGGCCGGTTTTCTCGGATTTGCTTCGAAAAGCGACTACGGGAAAGTCGCTCAAGGATCTGCACTCCAAAGCAGAAAAGGTTGCTGCGATTGGAAACAGTTTCAGCGTCAATGACGAAATTACGACAGAGGGATGCTGGAATGTTTTGGTCGTAGACGATTTGTTTGACAGCGGAGCGTCGATGGACGCGGCTTGTGCTGTCTTGCGTGAATATCCGAAGGTGGGGAAGATCTACGTAGCGGCGCTAACCTGGAAGTGAATTCAATGACGACTGTATTTATTGCTGGCTCTATCAACATCAAGAACCTTGATCCTAAGGTTAAGGAGCGTATCAGTAATATCGTTGCGTCTGAATTCGAGGTGGTCGTTGGTGATGCGGGTGGCGCCGATACCTCCATTCAGGAATATCTGCTGAGTCTCGAACGATCCAGAACCACTGTGTTCTGTAGCGGTCCAGCGCCGCGGAACAACCTCGGACAGTGGCCCGCCAGAACAGTGGACTCCAAACACTCCAAAGGATCGAGGGCCTTCTTCACCGAGAAAGACGTGGTGATGGCCGAAGCTGCTGACTACGGCTTGATGATATGGGATGCGAAGAGCACCGGTACGCTCAGCAACGTCATAGAACTGCTGTCGAGAAAGAAGAAGTCCCTTGTCTTCGTCAACAAGGAGAAGGAATTCAAAGTGGTGGGAGACGTCAATCAGCTCGAAGAGTTGATTGCATTCATGTCTGACCACGCCAAGCAAAAAGCCAACGAAAAAATCAAACTGTTCGATCGTATTTCCTCACTGAAATACGATCAGTCCGAGCTTTTCTTTTGATGTTTTGCGTCGGCTTTCTTGAACCCCGGCACTCTATCGGTGCCGGGGTCAAACGCTTTTAGCGACTAACTTTCCACGCATCCCCAGCCGGCGCCTTCCCATGGTCATACGGCTTGCCAATCCACATGTAAATCAACCCCAGCCCAATCACGATCGCCGTGCTCAGCACCATCGCGTAGTTGATGTACCACGCTGCATCCGGCGTGCGTGGCCAGGCCATGTTGATGATTGCGCCGACGCCGTACACCAGCGCGCCGATGTTCACCGGCCAGCCCCAGGCGCCGAGGGTGAATTTGCCGCTCGGTTTCCAGCCTTTGCTGCGGGCGTACAGGGCGGCGAGGACGATCATTTGAAACGCGAGGTAGATGCCGATGGCGGCGAAGCTGACGATGGTGGCCACGGCGTCTTGCAGGAAGAAGCCGAGGGCGATGATCAGGCCGGGCAGGACGCCGGACACGAACAGCGCAGCAACTGGCACTTGGGTCGTAGGAGAAATCTTTTTCAGCAGTCGGCTGCCGATGACCATTTCATCTCGAGCGTAGGAATACAGCAGACGACTCGCCGCCGCTTGCAGGCTGATGACGCAGGAGATGAAGGAAATCATTACCACACCCATCACCACTTTCGAACCGACCGGGCCGAACGCGTTGTTGAGGATGGTGGTGACTGGGTCCTTGTCGGTGCCGTTGATCACCGCTTGCATGTCCGGCACGGCGAGGATCAGTGCCAGGCAGGCGAACATCGCCGCGATGCCGCCGATGTAGATGGTCATGCGCATGGCCACCGGGATTTTCTTGCTCGGGTTCGGGGTTTCTTCGGCCACGTCGCCGCAGGCTTCGAAGCCGTAGTAGAGGAACATCCCCGCCAGCGAAGCGGTGAGGAATGCCGGCAGGTAGGAGCCGTCGACGCTGATGTCGAAGGTGTTGAACAGCACGCTGATTGGCTGGTGACGCTCGAAAATCAGCAGGTACACGCCGACGATCACCGCGCCCACCAGTTCGCAGAGGAAGCCGAACATAGCGATCCGCGCCAGCACTTTGGTGCCGCTGAGGTTCACCAGCGTGGCGAACAGCGTCAGCACCAGGGCGATGACGATGTTGGTGTTGTTGCTCGGCTCAAAACCCAGCATAGCCGCGAGGTACGGGCCGGCGCCGACCGCAACAGCGGCGATGGTCACGCACAGGGCGATGGAGTAGATCCAGCCGACCATCCACGCCCATTTCTTGCCCACCAGGCGACGTGCCCAAGGATAAACGCCACCGGAAATCGGGAACTGCGAAACCACTTCGCCGAAGATCAGGCACACCAGCAATTGCCCGCAACCGACCAGCAAATAGGCCCAGAACATCGGTGGCCCGCCGGCGGCCAGGCACAGGCCGAACAGGGTATAAACCCCTACGACCGGTGACAGATAAGTGAAGCCCAGCGCGAAGTTTTCCCACAGGCTCATGCTGCGGTTGAAGTTGGAGGTGTAGCCCAGTTGGCGCAGTTGTTCGGCATCGCTGTCGGCAACGGCGGCTGAGAGATCGGGTGATGCACTCATGTGTGTTTGCTCCGTGAAATCGGCAGATTTCGGATGGCCGAAGCCGTGGCGGTGCTTGGTGAGCGCCGCCCGGATCGGTAGTTATTGTTTTGAATGCCTGGTGATGCGGATGACCGGTTTCTGCCTTGAAGCCGGGGGATGCCTTTAGTGCTTGAACATCACATGCCGAACCGTGGTGTAGTCCTCCAGCCCGTACATGGACATGTCCTTGCCGTAGCCGGACAGTTTCTGACCGCCATGAGGCATTTCGCTGACGAGCATGAAATGTGTATTCACCCAGGTGCAGCCGTACTGCAACCGAGCGGACAGTCGATGCGCACGTCCTACATCCGCCGTCCACACAGAGGACGCCAGGCCGTAGTCCGAATCGTTGGCCCACTCCAGCGCCTGGGCTTCATCGGTGAACTTGGTCACCGACACCACCGGCCCGAACACTTCGCGGCGGACGATTTCGTCGTCCTGCTGGGCGTCGGCCAGCACGGTCGGCTCGAAGAAGAAACCGTTGCCGTCCACCGCCTTGCCGCCAGTGATCAAGCGAATGTGCGGTTGCGCCACAGCGCGTTCGACAAACCCGGCCACGCGGTCGCGATGCTGGGCGGTGATCAGCGGCCCGAGTTCCGTGGACGGATCATCTTGCAACCCGTACTTGATGCTGCTGACCGCCGCGCCGAGCTTCTCGACGAACTTGTCGTAGATGCCTTGCTGGGCGTAGATCCGGCAGGCGGCGGTGCAGTCCTGGCCGGCGTTGTAGAAACCGAAGGTACGAATGCCTTCGACTGCCGCGTCGATGTCGGCGTCGTCGAAGATGATTACCGGCGCCTTGCCGCCCAGTTCCATGTGCATGCGTTTGACGCTGTCGGCGGTGCTGGAAATGATGTTCGAACCAGTGGCGATGGAGCCGGTCAGCGACACCATGCGCACTTTCGGATGGGTCACCAGCGGACTGCCCACGCTCGGCCCACGACCGAACACCAGATTGAGTACGCCGGCCGGGAAAATATCCGACGCGAGTTCGGCCAGGCGCAACGCGGTCAGCGGGGTTTGTTCCGACGGCTTGAGCACCACGGTATTACCGGCGGCGAGGGCCGGGGCGATTTTCCAGGCGACCATCATCAGCGGGTAGTTCCACGGCGCGATAGAGGCGATTACGCCCACCGGGTCGCGGCGGATCATTGAGGTGTGGCCGGGCAGGTATTCGCCGCCGGCCGAACCGCTCATGCAACGGCTGGCGCCAGCGAAGAAACGGAACACGTCGGCAATCGCCGGGATCTCGTCATTCAGCGCGGCGCTGTAGGGTTTGCCGCAGTTGTCCGATTCCAGTTTCGCCAGCTCTTCGCCATGTGCTTCGATGGCGTCGGCGAGTTTGAGCAGCAGCAGCGAACGGTCTTTTGGCGTGGTCTGCGACCATTCGGCGAAGGCACTGTCGGCGGCGCGCACGGCGGCATCGACCTGGGCCTCGGTGGCCTCGTTGATTTCCACCAGCACTTCGCCACGCGCCGGGTTGAGCACCGGTTGCGCCGGGCCTTCGCCGTTGACCAGTTGGCCGTTGATCAAGAGTTTGGTTTGCATGTTGTTGTCCTCTTTCTACTGCAAATTCAGGGTGGGGAAGGTCAGGGAAATCATTTGCCGCCGCTGCCGGCCACGCTCTCGCCACCCCGGGTCAGGTAGTAGGCGCCGAGGATCGGCAGCATGGTCACCAGCATCACGAGCATCGCCACGACGTTGGTCACCGGCACGTCCCGTGGGCGGCTCAGTTGATTGAGCAACCACAGCGGCAAGGTGCGTTCATGGCCGGCGGTGAAAGTGGTGACGATGATTTCGTCGAACGACAGCGCAAATGCGAGCATGCCGCCGGCGAGCAACGCCGAGCCGAGGTTCGGCAGGATGATGTAGCGGAAGGTCTGCCAGCCGTCGGCGCCGAGGTCCATCGACGCCTCGATCAGGCTGTGCGAGGTACGGCGCAAACGGGCGATGACGTTGTTGTAGACGATCACCACGCAGAAGGTCGCGTGGCCGACGATGATGGTGAACATCCCCGGCTCGATCCCCAGCGTCTTGAAGGTCGCCAGCAGCGCGATCCCGGTGATGATCCCCGGCAGTGCGATGGGCAGGATCAGCATCAGCGAAATGCCCTGTTTGCCGAAGAAGTCCCGGCGGTACAGCGCCGCCGAAGCGAGGGTGCCGAGCACCATCGCAATCAACGTGGCGATGGCCGCAATCTGCAACGACAGCTTGATCGCTTCCAGCACATCCGGCCGGGAAAACGCCACGCTGAACCAGTGCAGCGTGAAGCCTTTCGGTGGAAAGCTGAACGCCGCGTCTTCGGTGTTGAAGGCGTAGAGGAAGATGATCAGGATCGGGAAGTGCAGAAACACCAGCCCGCCCCAGGCTGCGATGCGCAGACCGATAGAAGCACGCCCTTGTGATGAAGAGTCAGAGTGCATCGAAGGCCCCCAGTCGTTTGACGATGGACAGGTAGATGGCGATCAGCACGATCGGCACCAGCGTGAACGCCGCAGCCATGGGCATGTTGCCGATCGCACCCTGTTGCGCGTAAACCATGCTGCCGACGAAGTAGCCCGGCGGGCCCACCAGTTGCGGCACGATGAAGTCGCCCAACGTCAGCGAGAACGTGAAGATCGAACCGGCCGCAATCCCCGGCACCGACAGCGGCAGAATCACCTGCATGAAGGTCTGGCGCGGCTTGGCCCCGAGGTCGGCGGAGGCTTGCAGCAACGACGGCGGAAGGCGTTCCAGCGAGGCCTGGATCGGCAGGATCATGAACGGCAGCCAGATGTAGACGAACACCATGAACCGCCCCAGATGCGAGGTCGACAAGGTGCTGCCGCCGACCCCGGGAATCCCCAGAATGAACTGCAGAACCGGCTCCAGCCCCAGGTGCTGAACGAACCACTGCGCCACGCCGCCCTTGGCCAGCAGCAGCGTCCAGGCGTAGGCCTTGACGATGTAACTGGCCCACATCGGCATCATCACCGCGATGTAGAAAAACGCCTTGGTCTTGCCGGTGGTGTAGCGCGCCATGTAGTAGGCAATCGGGAACGCGACGATGGCGCTGGCGATCGACACCACGACGGCCATGCTCAGGGTGCGCAGGATGATGTCGGAATTCGACGGCTGAAACAGCGCGGCGAAATTGGCCAGGGTCAGGTCCGGGGTGACTGCCATCGTGAAATCGTCGAAGGTGTAGAAACCTTGCCACAGCAACATCAACAGCGAGCCGAGATAGATCGCGCCGAACCACAGCAGCGGCGGTATCAGCAGCATCGACAGATACAGGTTCGGCTTGCGATAGAGCAGGTTGGAAAACCTGCGCAACGGCGCCGATTGAGGGAGGGCGAGGGCGGTCATGTCACACCCCGCTCGCAACGGTGTCGTGCAGCGGAATCATCGCTTCCCGCGCCCAGCGCGCACTGATGCGCTGACCGGTCTGGTGCTGCGCGCTGCTGTCGATCCACTGATTATTGGCCTGGCTGATGCTCAGGGTCTGGCCGTTTTCCAGGGTCAGTTCATAGCGCGTGGCGCTGCCCTGGTACTGGATGTCGTGGAGCAGGCCGCTGACTTCGATTTCATGACTGGCCAGCGGGCCTTCGGCGAAACGCACGTGTTCCGGGCGGATCGAAAACGGCTGCGGATGGCCGCTGAGCTGACGCGCCAGATCGCCGCGAATCACGTTCGAAGTGCCGACGAATTCAGCGACGAACGTTGTGGTGGGTTTCATGTACAGATTGCGCGGGGTGTCGACCTGTTCGATACGACCCTTGTTGAACACCGCCACGCGGTCGGACATCGACAACGCTTCAGTCTGGTCGTGGGTGACGAAGATGAAGGTGATGCCGAGCTGGCGTTGCAGCTTCTTCAGTTCGCTCTGCATCTGTTCCCGCAACTTCAGGTCGAGGGCGCCCAGCGGCTCGTCGAGCAACAGCACTCGCGGGCGATTGACCAGCGCGCGGGCGAGGGCGACACGTTGGCGCTGACCGCCGGACAACTGCACCGGTTTACGGGCGCCGTAGCCGCCGAGGGCGACCATGTCCAATGCTTCTTCGGCGCGTTTGTGGCGCTCGGTTTTGCTTACGCCTTTGACCTTCAGGCCGTAGGCAACGTTGTCCAGCACGTTCATGTGCGGGAACAGCGCGTAATCCTGAAACACCGTGTTTACGTCGCGTTGATAGGGCGGCAGTCCGGCGGCTTCGGCGCCGTGAATGCGGATCGAGCCGGCGCTCGGTTGTTCGAACCCGGCGATCAGGCGCAGACACGTGGTCTTGCCCGAACCGGAAGGGCCGAGCATGGAAAAGAACTCGCCGTCCTGGATGTCGATGGAAACCCGGTCAACGGCTTTCACTTCGCCGAACTGCCGGGAAACGTTGGTGAACTGGACTGCAAGCGTCATGGTGCGGTGCTCCAAAAAGACGAGGGCCGTCGCAGCGGCCCTGCCTGGACTTCTGAAAAACAGTATTCGAATTGATCGTTCCCACGCTCTGCGTGGGAATGCAGCCCGTGACGCTCTGCGTCAGCTCTTGCGAATGGACGCGGAGCGTCCGGTGATGCATTCCCACGCGGACGGTTCGACGCCTCGACGTGGGAACGATCGGGCTAGAGCGGCGTGTCAGCGGCCGCCCATAATCGCAATGTAGTCCTGCGTCCACCGGCTATACGGCACAAACTTTCCACCCTCAGCCTGCGGTGTTTTCCAGAAGGCGATCTTGTCGAACTGATCGAACCCGTTGGTCTTGCAGCCTTCAGCGCCGAGCAATTCACTGCCCTGACACGCCGCCGGAACCGCCGGCAACGAGCCAAACCACGCCGCCACATCACCCTGGACTTTCGGCTGCAGCGACCAGTCCATCCACTTGTACGCGCAGTTCGGGTGCTTGGCCTCGGCGTGCAGCATGGTGGTGTCGGCCCAACCGGTGGCGCCTTCTTTCGGCACGGTCGAAGCGATCGGCTGTTTCTCGTTGATCAGGCCGTTGACCTGATACGGCCAGGCGCTGGACGCGACCACGCCTTCGTTCTTGAAGTCGCTCATCTGAACGGTGGTGTCGTGCCAGTAGCGGTGGATCAGCTTCTGCTGGGCGCGCAACAGTTCCAGCACAGCCTTGTACTGATCTTCGGTGAGTTGATACGGATCCTTGATCCCCAGCTCAGGCTTGGTGGATTTCAGATAGAGCGCCGCGTCGGCAATGTAGATCGGGCCGTCATAGGCCTGCACGCGGCCCTTGTTCGGCTTGCCATCGGGCAGGTTCTGCGCGTCGAACACCACGTTCCAGCTGGTCGGCGCAGTCTTGAACACGTTGGTGTTGTACATCAACACGTTCGGGCCCCACTGGTACGGGGTGCCGTAGGTCTGGTTGTTGACCACGTACCACGGCGCGTCTTTCAGGCGCGGGTCGAGAGATTTCCAGTTCGGGATCAACGCGGTGTTGATCGGCTGCACACGCTTGCCGACGATCAACCGCAACGAGGCATCGCCCGACGCTGTCACCAGGTCGTAACCGCCCTTGGCCATCAGACTGACCATTTCGTCAGAGGTGGCGGCAGTTTTCACATTGACCTTGCAGCCGGTTTCCTTCTCGAAACCGGTCACCCAGTCGTAGGCCTTGTCGCTTTCACCGCGTTCGATGTAGCCGGGCCAGGCGACGATATCCAGCTGGCCTTCGCCGGCGCCGACGGCTTTCAGCGGCTCGGCGGCCTGCAGGCTGGCGCTGGCCAGCAGGGCCGTGGTTATTGCACTGAGCAGTGCGGTCTTGTGCACGAACATGGTGAACCCTCTTCTTTAAATTATGGTCGGGGCAGTTGTGAACGCGGTGAAGCATGGCCGTGGTCGGCTTGTTATTAGCGTAGTCAGAGATGCTGGCCGTGGCGGGCCATGATGTGCCGCACCACGCTGTAGTCCTGTAGCGAATCGCTGGATAAGTCTTTGCCGTAACCGGAGCGTTTCAGCCCGCCGTGGGGCATTTCGCTGACCAGCATGAAATGGCTGTTGATCCAGGTGCATCCGTATTGCAGGCGTGCGGCGACCTGCATCGCCTTGTCCAGATTCTGGGTCCACACCGACGAGGCGAGGCCGTATTCCGAGTCGTTGGCCCAGTCCACCGCTTGCGCGAGTTCGTCGAAGCGAGTCACGGTCACCACCGGGCCGAACACTTCGCGCTGGACGATTTCATCGCTCTGTTTGCAACCGGCCAGCAACGTTGGCTGATAGAAGAACCCGGCGCCGGAATGCACCGCCGCGCCGGTCACCCGCTCGATATGCGGCTGGCCGAGGGCGCGCTCGACGAAACTGGCCACGCGGTCGCGCTGACGAGTGCTGATCAGCGGCCCGATTTCGTTGTCGGCATCGCGTTTGCCGGCGAAGCGTAGGCTGCTGACCGCCGCACCGAGCTCGGCGACCAATTTGTCGTGAATCCCCGCCTGGGCGTAGATCCGGCAGGCCGCCGTGCAATCCTGCCCGGCGTTGTAATAGCCATAAGTGCGAACGCCCTCGACCACGGCTTTAATGTCGGCATCGTTGCACACGATCACCGGGGCCTTGCCGCCGAGTTCGAGGTGCGTGCGTTTGAGGGTTTTGGCCGCGGCCTGAAGGATTTTCTGGCCGGTGACGATATCGCCGGTCAGCGACACCATGCGTACTTTCGGGTGGCCGACCAGATGACTGCCAACCCCTTCGCCGCCACCGCAGACGATGTTGATCACCCCACGCGGCAGGATTTCGGCCAGCGCTGGCGCCAGCGCCAGAATCGACAGCGGCGTGTGCTCGGACGGCTTGAACACCAGTGTATTGCCGGCGGCGAGGGCCGGGGCGATCTTCCACGCGGCCATCATGATCGGGTAGTTCCACGGCGCAATTGAGGCGACGACGCCAATCGGGTCGCGGCGCACCATGCTCGTGTAGCCCGGCACGTATTCGCCGCTGAGCTGGCCGGTCTGGCAGCGCACGGCGCCGGCGAAGAAGCGGAATACATCGACGGTGGCGGTCAAATCGTCCTGACGCGCCAGGTGCAGCGGCTTGCCGCAGTTCAGGGCTTCGAGGCGGGCGAGGTGGTCGGCGTGTTTTTCGACGGCGTTGGCGATTTCCAGCAGCAGGTTCGAGCGTTGTTGCGGGGTGGTGCGCGACCACTCGGCAAAGGCGCGGTGGGCGGCGAGGATGGCGGCTTCGACTTGCTCGGTGCTGGCTTCGGCGATCTGGGTCAGGACTTCGCCGGTGGCCGGGTTGAGGATCGGCTCGACAAAACCCTGACCGGCGACCAGTTCGCCGTCGATCAGCAACGCGGTGTGCATGTGGGTTTGCGCGCCAGCCATTTTCCGTGATCTCTTTTCTTGTATGGCCATGTTGCTCCCTGTTCCGGGAGCCGACCGTCTTATAGATGCAGCAAGACTAGTGCGCGGCTCCGGGGTCGACAAATTCTAAATACTGAAGGTGGCATTCGATTAAATAGATGGCTTGCGTCCGCCGTGCGGCTGTTCGCGAGCAACGGTCAGGAAGGGATCGACCAGCGCGGGGCGGGCGGTGCCGCGACGCCAGGCCAGGCCGACGTCGAGGGTCTGGTTGAGGTCGGCAATCGGCCGGGCTTCGATGATGTCGCCTTCCAATGACCATGGGCGGTAGGTCATGTCGGGCTGGATTGAGACGCCGAGACCCGCCGCTACCAGGCTTCGCACTGCCTCGGTGGACGCGGTTCTTAGGGTGATCTTCGGTTGCAGTCCCGCGCCGCGCCACAGGCGTTGGGCGTTGCGATCCATCTCGTCGACGTTCAGTTGAATCAGCGGCTCCCGGGCGACATCGGCGAGGTTGATGCTGTCGTGTTCCAGCAGCGGATGTTGGGCCGGCAACCACAGCCGGTGCGGCGAGTGGGTCAGCACTTCGGTCTGCAGGGCGTGGCGGTCTTCGAGGTTGGAGAGGATCAGCACACCGACATCGATCTCGCCGCTGACCAGCAGATGCTCGATGTACGGCCGTTCATCCTCCATCACGCGGATCTCGACATTGGGGTAGGCGCGCTGGAAACGGGTGAGCAAATCCGCCAGGTAATAACCGGCCACCAGACTGGTCACCCCGACGATCAACTGCCCGGCGACCTGATCGGTGCTCTGTTGCAGGCTGCGTTTGGCGTTGTCCACGGTCGCCAGAATCAGGTGCGCCTGGCGCAGGAACTGGTGTCCCTGATGGGTAAGCGTCATGCCCTTGGCGTGGCGATTGAACAGGCTGACGCCGATTTCTTCCTCCAGTTGCTGGATAGCCAGGGTCAGGGTCGATTGGGAAATGAACGCGGTTTGCGCGGCGGCGGAGATCGAGCCGGTCTCGGCCACGGCGATGAAATGGCGGATCTGACGCAAGGTCATCATGGAAGGATTACCCGGTGGGCGGTTTTTATAGATTGCCTCGAGTGTATATCTATTTTCGCGAAGGGCTGCGGTGGGCCAGGCAACATCTGGAAGCACACTCGCACCCAGGTGACGGGCACTTTCGAACTAGGCTGAAGGCCTTATTGATCCGGATAACCCCTGTTTGGAGACGGAACATGAACACCCGTGGATTGCTCGATCAACTCCTCAAGTCCGGCCAGGATCTGCTGCAGAACAAGGCGGGCGGGGCGCAGAACAAACCGGCTGCCGGTGGTTTGGGCGGCTTGCTGGGCGGATCTTCCAGTAATGGCGCACTCGGCGGTTTGCTGTCAGGCGCAGGCGGCGGTGCTTTGGCGGCCGGCGCCATGGGCCTGCTGCTGGGCAGCAAAAAGGCCCGCAAGGTTGGCGGTAAAGTCGCCCTCTACGGTGGCCTCGCCGCACTGGGCGTGATCGCCTACAAAGCCTACGGCAACTGGAACGCCCAGAAAGGCACCGCCCCACAAAGCGAGCCGCAAACCCTTGATCGCCTGCCACCCGCCCAGGTCGAACAACACAGCCAGGCCATCCTCAAGGCCCTGGTCGCCGCCGCCAAGGCCGACGGCCACATCGACGACCGCGAACGCCAATTGATCGAAGGCGAATTCACCAGACTCGACAACGATCAGGAGCTCAAACACTGGCTCCACGCCGAACTCAACAAACCCCTCGACCCCACCGACGTCGCCCGCGCGGCGAGCACGCCGGAAATGGCCGCCGAAATGTACGTGGCGAGCGTGATGATGGTGGATGAGGAAAACTTCATGGAGAAGAGCTATCTGGATGAACTGGCGCGGCAGTTGAAGCTGGAGCCGGGGTTGAAGGTGGAGCTGGAGAAGCAGGTCCGTGTAGCTACCCAGTGAAGCCGCTGTCAGCGATATCAGAACCCGCGATCCCGCACAGGATGGCGGGTTCTTTCGTTGCAGCAGCTGAAATGGCCAATCCATCGCCCCTTTTTGCCATTGCGTCACTGGTACGCCGACCGCTGATTGCCGGAAAGTCCCAGTCCAGAGCCCATCGCGTTTCATGACCGAAAGGCCTGAGCGCGGCAAACCGTCTTATAAATGAAACACCGCCCTCAGCTATACTCCCCCGCATTTCGACCCGCCCCGAGGACTGACTGTGAAGAACTGGACGTTGCGCCAACGCATTTTGGCGAGCTTTGCGGTGATTATCGCCATCATGCTGCTGATGGTGGTCGTCTCGTATTCGCGGCTGTTGAAGATCGAAGCCAGTGAAAACAGCGTCCGTGACGACGCGATTCCCGGCGTCTATTACAGCTCGATGATTCGTGGCGCGTGGGTCGACAGTTATCTGCAGACCCAGGAGTTGCTCGGCCTCAAGCAGGGCGAGGGCATCAGCACTGAAGATGCGGCGGACTACAAGGCGTTCGAAACCCGCTTGCAGGAGCAGATGGCCAACTACCGCAGCACTATGGCGACGGATGAAGACCGTAACGAATTCGCTGCTTTCGAGAAGTATCACGACGCTTACATGCAGATCCAGAACTCGGTTCTGGACCTGCACAAGCGCAATCTGGAAGCCGATGCGGTCAAGCTGTTCAATGAGAAACTGACGCCGACCTGGTACAGCGGCCGGATGAAACTCAACGACATCATTGGCGAGAACAAGAAAGTCGCCGATCAGGCCATGGCCAACATTGACGAAGCGGTATCGGCGGCCAAGGTCAGCATGTTCATCTCGTTGCTGATCGCCGTGCTGGCGGCCGGCCTCTGCGGTCTGCTGCTGATGCGCGCGATCATGGCGCCGATGAACCGCATCGTGCAGATCCTCGACATCATGCGCACCGGCGATCTGAGCAGCCGCCTGAACCTCGACCGCAAGGACGAGTTCGGCGCCGTGGAAACCGGCTTCAACGACATGATGACCGAGCTCACTTCGCTGGTGTCCCAGGCCCAGCGCTCGTCGGTGCAGGTCACCACGTCGGTGACCGAGATCGCCGCTACGTCCAAGCAACAACAGGCGACCGCCACCGAAACCGCCGCCACCACGACTGAAATCGGCGCGACGTCCCGCGAGATCGCGGCGACCTCCCGTGATCTGGTGCGTACCATGACCGAAGTCTCCACCGCCGCCGATCAGGCCTCGGTGCTGGCCGGTTCCGGGCAGCAAGGCCTGGCGCGCATGGAAGACACCATGCACTCGGTGATGGGCGCGGCGGATCTGGTGAACGCCAAACTGGCGATCCTCAACGAGAAGGCCGGCAACATCAATCAGGTGGTCGTGACCATCGTCAAGGTCGCCGACCAGACCAACCTGCTGTCCCTGAACGCCGCGATCGAAGCGGAGAAGGCCGGTGAATACGGTCGCGGTTTCGCCGTGGTCGCCACTGAAGTTCGGCGTCTGGCGGATCAGACCGCTGTCGCGACTTACGACATCGAACAGATGGTCCGCGAGATCCAGTCGGCGGTGTCCGCCGGGGTGATGGGCATGGACAAGTTCTCCGAGGAAGTGCGTCGCGGCATGGCCGAAGTGCAGCAGGTCGGCGAGCAGCTGTCGCAGATCATCCATCAAGTGCAGGCGCTGGCGCCGCGGGTGTTGATGGTCAACGAAGGCATGCAGGCTCAGGCCACCGGTGCCGAGCAGATCAACCACGCGCTGGTGCAGCTGGGTGATGCCAGCAGCCAGACGGTCGAGTCGTTGCGTCAGGCCAGTTTCGCCATCGACGAACTGAGCCAGGTGGCCGTGGGCCTGCGCAGCGGCGTTTCGCGATTCAAAGTCTGATGAGCGAAATCACCGCCAAACGCAGCGCTGCACCGGTGGCGAAGCAGGCGTTGTTCCTGCTGTTTCGCATCGGCAGCGAACGCTACGCCTTGCGCGCCACGGAAGTGGCCGAAGTGCTGCCGCGCCTGCCGTTGAAGCCGATTGCCCGGGCGCCGCACTGGGTGGCGGGGGTGTTTGCCTATCGCGGCACGGTGGTGCCGGTGATCGACCTCAGTGCCCTGACGTTCGGCCATCCTGCCGAAGCGCGCACCAGCACGCGGCTGGTGCTGGTGCATTACCGCGCGGATGACTCGCAACCCTCGCAATGGCTGGGCCTGATCCTCGAACAGGCCACCGATACCCTGCGTTGCAACCCGGATGATTTCCGGCCGTACGGCCTCGACAATCGTCAGGCGCCATACCTCGGCCCGGTACGTGAAGATGCCCAAGGGCTGGTGCAGTGGGTGCGGGTCAACGACTTGCTGGACGAGTCGGTGCGTACGCTGTTGTTCCCGACACCGCCGCTGGATCCGGCGCGGCTTGAGGAGCAGCCATGAGCAGCGACCAGCGCTTCTTCGATTTCCTCAAGGAACGCATCGGCCTCGACGTTGCCTCGGTCGGGCCGGCGATCATCGAGCGGGCCGTGCGCCAGCGCATCACCCTGTCGCAAACCGTGAATGCCGATGAGTACTGGCAGACGCTGCAAGGCTCGCGGGATGAACAGCAGGCGCTGATCGAAGCGGTGATCGTCCCCGAGACCTGGTTTTTCCGTTACCCGGAATCCTTCGCCACCCTCGGCAAACTGGCGCGCAAACGTCTGGGCGAACTGAACAACATGCGTGCGCTGCGCATCCTCAGCCTGCCGTGCTCCACCGGTGAAGAACCCTATTCGATTGCCATGGCGTTGCTCGATGCGGGCCTCAAGCCCCATCAGTTCAAGGTCGATGGCATGGACGTCAGCCCCTTGTCAGTGGACAAGGCGCGGCGCGCGCTGTACGGCAAGAACTCGTTTCGCGGCCAGGAGCTGGACTTTCGCGAGCGGCATTTTTTCGCCGAGAACGAGGGCTATCAGGTAAATGAAATCGTCCGCGAGCAGGTGCGCCTGCATGTCGGCAACGTGCTTGATCCTTCATTGCTGGTCAACGAGCCGCCGTTCGATTTCGTGTTCTGCCGCAACCTGCTGATCTATTTCGATCAGCCGACCCAGCAGCAGGTGTTCGCGGTGCTGAAGCGCCTGACCCATGTCGATGGCGTGCTGTTTATCGGCCCGGCCGAGGGCAGTCTGCTCGGGCGGCTGGGCATGCGCTCGATCGGGATTCCGCAGTCCTTTGCCTTCAGTCGTCACAGCGAACCGCAGCCCGAACCGTTGCCGATGCCGACCGCAATTCCGGTGCCGTTGCCTGTGCGCCACCCGGTGCGCAGCACGCCACCGCCGCCGGTGCGCAATCGTCCGTTTGCTGGCGTGACGCCAATGCCGGCGACGGCTAAAAGCACCAATCCCGACGCCGCGACCCTGCTGGCCAACATCGCCGCCCTGGCCAACGAAGGCAAAAGTGCGGAGGCCCGGGCCGCGTGCGAACAGTATTTGCGCAGCCATGAGCCGGTGGCCCAGGTGTTTTACTGGCTCGGCCTGCTGAGCGATGTCTCCGGCAGCGCCCTCGAAGCCCAGGGCTTTTACCGCAAGGCGCTGTACCTCGAACCGCAACACCCCGAAGCCTTGATGCACCTGGCTGCGTTGCTGCAGGCCCAGGGCGACACGGCCGGCGCCAGACGATTGCAGGAGCGCGCCGCCCGCAGCGACCGCACCGCCGACAGTGAGCGTAAACGATGATCCCGTCCGACACCTTGAACGTCACCCACGAAGACGCCCGGGCCATCGACGATTGCTGGAACCGCATCGGCATCCACGGCGACAAGTCCTGTCCGCTGCTGGACGAGCACATCCATTGCCGCAATTGCTCGGTGTATTCCGCCGCCGCCACGCGCCTGCTCGACCGATATGCGTTGCAGCAGGACGAGCGCGATCCGGTGGCGACCCAAGTCGAGACCGAGCTGAAGACCCGTTCGCTGCTGATGTTCCGCCTCGGCGAAGAATGGCTCGGCCTGGCCACGCGCAGTCTGGTGGAGGTCGCGCCGTTGCAGGCGATTCACTCGCTGCCGCATCAGCGCTCCCGAGCCTTGCTCGGCGTGGCGAACGTGCGCGGTGCGCTGGTGGCGTGCCTGTCGCTGGTCGAACTGCTCGACCTCGACAGCAACGCTGCCCCGGCGACCGGCGTGCGAATCATGCCGCGCATGCTGATCATCTCTGCCCAGGGCGGGCCAGTGGTGGTGCCGGTGGACGAAGTCGACGGGATTCACGCCATCGATGAGCGAATCCTCGATGCCGCATCACGTTCCGGCGCACAGGCCAGCGCCAAATACACCCGAGGCGTGCTGCCTTTCAAAGGTCGCAGCCTGCGTTGGCTGGATGAAGAACAGCTGTTGTCCGCCGTGTCCCGGAGCCTTACATGACCCCCGAGCAAATGCGCGACGCCTCTTTGCTCGAGCTGTTCAGCCTCGAAGCCGAAGCCCAGACCCAGGTGCTCAGCGCCGGGCTGCTGGCGCTGGAGCGCAACCCGACCCAGGCCGATCAGCTCGAGTCGTGCATGCGTGCGGCGCACTCGCTGAAAGGCGCGGCGCGGATTGTCGGCATCGACAGCGGCGTCAGCGTCGCTCATGTGATGGAAGATTGCCTGGTCAGCGCCCAGGAAGGCCGGTTGTTCCTGCGCCCGGAGCATATCGACGCGTTGTTGCAGGGCACCGATTTGCTGATGCGCATCGCCACCCCGGCCAACGGCCCACAACCGGCGGACATCGAGGCTTACGTGGCGTTGATGGGCGGGTTGCTCGATCCGACGGCACCGGCCGTGGTGCCCGCCGCTCCGAGTGCTCCAGTGATGGCGGAGTTGCAACTTCAGCCACCGCCAGTGGTTGAATCGACCTCAGTTGAAATCCCGGTCGAGGTTGCCGAGCCGGAGCCGGCGCCTCGCAAGAGCAAACGCACCACTGAAGGCGGCGAGCGGGTGCTGCGGGTCACGGCAGAACGCCTGAACAGCCTGCTCGATCTGTCGAGCAAATCCCTGGTAGAAACTCAGCGCCTCAAGCCGCACCTGGCCACGATGCAGCGCCTCAAACGCATGCAGAACAACGGCCTGCGGGCGCTGGAAAGTCTCAACGTTCATCTCAAGGAACACGCCCTGAGCCTCGAAGCTCAAGAGGCACTGGAAGACGCGCGCCGTTTGCTCGCCGAATCCCAGCAACTGCTGGCCGAGAAAAACGCCGAACTCGACGAGTTCGCCTGGCAAGCGAGTCAGCGCGCGCAAGTGCTCTATGACACCGCGCTGGCCTGCCGCATGCGACCGTTCGCCGATGTGCTGTCCGGGCAGGTGCGGATGGTGCGCGACCTCGGTCGCAGCCTCGGCAAACAGGTGCGGCTGGAGATCGAGGGCGAGAAGACTCAGGTCGACCGTGATGTGCTGGAAAAACTCGAAGCACCGCTGACGCACCTGCTGCGCAACGCGGTTGATCACGGCATCGAAACCCCGGAAGAGCGCCTGCTCAAAGGCAAGTCCGAAGAAGGCCTGATCCGTCTGCGTGCTTCGCATCAGGCCGGTCTGCTAGTGCTGGAATTGAGCGACGACGGCAACGGTGTGGATCTGGAGAAGGTCCGCCGCAGCATCGTTGAACGCCAGTTGTCGCCAGCGGAAACCGCCGCTCAGTTGAGTGAAGAAGAACTGCTGACTTTCCTTTTCCTGCCGGGTTTCAGCCTGCGCGACAAAGTCACCGAAGTGTCCGGCCGTGGCGTCGGCCTCGACGCCGTTCAGCACATGGTCCGCCAGTTGCGCGGTGCGGTGGTGCTGGAGCAGACGGCGGGCGAGGGCAGTCGCTTCCATCTGGAAGTGCCGCTGACCCTGTCGGTGGTACGTAGCCTGGTGGTGGAAGTCGGCGACGAGGCCTACGCGTTCCCGCTGGCGCACATCGAGCGCATGTGCGATCTGGCGCCGGAGGACATCGTGCAGGTCGAAGGGCGCCAGCATTTCTGGCACGAAGGCCGACATGTCGGTCTGGTCGCGGCCAGTCAGTTGTTGCAACGTCCGGCCAGTCAGAACAGCGGCGATACGCTGAAAGTCGTGGTGATCCGCGAGCGCGATGCAATCTACGGCGTGGCGGTCGAGCGCTTCATCGGCGAGCGCACGCTGGTGGTGCTGCCGCTGGACGAGCGGCTGGGCAAGGTGCAGGACATTTCCGCCGGTGCCTTGCTCGACGATGGCTCGGTGGTGCTGATCGTCGACGTCGAAGACATGCTGCGTTCGGTGGACAAACTGCTCAACACCGGGCGTCTGGAGCGCATCGCGCGTCACGGCCATCAGGCCGCAGAAGCCGCGCGCAAACGGATTCTGGTGGTCGACGATTCGCTGACCGTGCGCGAGTTGCAACGCAAGCTGCTGCTCAATCGCGGCTACGACGTGGCCGTCGCGGTGGACGGCATGGACGGCTGGAACGCCCTGCGCTCAGAGAACTTCGATCTGCTGATCACCGACATCG
Source organism: Pseudomonas sp. B37(2017) (assembly GCF_002112885.1). Lineage (NCBI taxonomy): Bacteria > Pseudomonadati > Pseudomonadota > Gammaproteobacteria > Pseudomonadales > Pseudomonadaceae > Pseudomonas > Pseudomonas sp. B37(2017). The sequence goes on from NZ_NEIX01000018.1 coordinate 37,955, forward strand.
ACATGCCGCGCATGGACGGCATCGAACTGGTCTCGCTGCTGCGCCGCGACAACCGTCTGCAATCGCTGCCGGTGATGGTGGTGTCGTACAAGGATCGCGAGGAAGATCGCCGCCGTGGACTGGACGCCGGCGCCGACTATTATCTGGCCAAGGCCAGTTTTCATGACGACGCCCTGCTCGACGCGGTGGTTGAGCTCATCGGAGGAGCGCGGGCATGAAGATCGCAATCGTCAACGACATGCCTCTGGCGGTGGAGGCCCTGCGCCGCGCACTCGCTTTCGAGCCGGCGCATCAGGTGGTGTGGGTCGCCAACAACGGCGCCGAAGCGGTGCGCCTGTGCGCGGAAAACACCCCGGACCTGATCCTGATGGACCTGATCATGCCGGTGATGGATGGCGTCGAGGCCACCCGCCGGATCATGGCCGAGAGCCCGTGCGCGATCGTCATCGTCACCGTGGACCGCCAGCAGAACGTGCACCGGGTGTTCGAAGCCATGGGCCACGGCGCGCTGGACGTGGTCGACACCCCGGCCATCGGCGGTGGCAATCCCCAGGAAGCGGCGGCACCGCTGCTGCGCAAAATCCTCAACATCGGCTGGCTGATCGGCGAGAAAACCGCCCGCTCGCGCCCGGCGCCTGCGACACCACGCAGTACCGCCTCGCGCCAGCGACTGGTGGCGATCGGTTCTTCGGCCGGTGGCCCGGCGGCGCTGGAGGTCTTGCTCAAAGGCCTGCCACGCCACTTTTCGGCGGCCATCGTGCTGGTGCAGCATGTCGATCAGGTGTTTGCCGCCGGCATGGCCGAATGGCTGGCCAGCGCCAGTGGCCTCGACGTGCGTCTGGCCCGCGAAGGCGAACCGCCGCAGGCCGGCGCGGTGCTGCTGGCTGGCACCAACCACCATATTCGCTTGCTCAAGAACGGCACGCTGGCCTACACCGCCGAGCCGGTCAACGAGATCTACCGCCCCTCGATCGACGTGTTTTTCGAAAGCGTTGCCAATTACTGGAACGGTGACGCAGTAGGGGTTTTATTGACAGGGATGGGACGCGATGGGGCTCAAGGGCTTAAGCTCATGCGCCAACAGGGTTACCTGACCATCGCGCAGGATCAGCAGAGCAGTGCGGTGTACGGCATGCCCAAGGCTGCCGCAGCCATCGACGCGGCCGTAGAAATCCGTCCACTGGAAAAGATAGCGCCACGATTGCTGGAGATTTTCCCCAAATGAACACATCCATCCGCAATCCTGGCCCCCGCAGCACTCAGGTGACCGCCCATGAATGACTTACAGATCGATGACATCAAAACCGACGAGAACGCCGCCATGGTGTTGTTGGTGGACGATCAGGCGATGATCGGCGAAGCCGTGCGCCGTGGGCTGTCGAATGAAGAGAACATCGACTTCCACTTCTGCTCCGACCCGCATCAGGCCGTGGCCCACGCGGTGCGGATCAAGCCGACCGTGATCCTGCAGGATCTGGTGATGCCCGGCCTCGACGGCCTGAGCCTGGTGCGCGAGTACCGCAATCACCCGGCGACCAAGGACATTCCGATCATCGTTCTGTCGACCAAGGAAGACCCGCTGATCAAGAGCGCGGCGTTCTCCGCCGGGGCCAACGATTACCTGGTGAAACTGCCGGACAACATCGAGCTGGTGGCGCGCATCCGCTATCACTCACGCTCCTACATGACGTTGCTGCAACGGGACGCGGCCTACCGCGCGTTGCGGGTCAGCCAGCAGCAATTGCTCGACACCAATCTGGTGTTGCAACGCCTGATGAACTCCGACGGCCTGACCGGATTGTCCAACCGCCGGCACTTCGACGAATACCTGGAACTGGAATGGCGCCGCTCGCTGCGCGACCAGAGCCAGTTGTCGCTGCTGATGATCGACGTCGATTACTTCAAGTCCTACAACGACACCTTCGGCCACGTCGAAGGCGACGAGGCCTTGCGCAAGGTCGCCACGGCGATCCGCGAGGCCAGTGCCCGGCCGTCCGATCTGCCGGCGCGTTATGGCGGCGAAGAATTTGCGCTGGTGCTGCCCAACACCTCGCCGGGCGGGGCCCGACTGGTGGCGGAAAAGCTGCGCCAGACGGTCGCGGCGCTGAAGATTCCGCACAATGCCCCCGCTGAAGGCTCGAGCCTGACCATCAGCATCGGCCTGGCAACCATGGTGCCGGAGTCGGGCAGCGACTGCCGGCTGCTGATCTCGGCGGCGGACCGCGGCCTGTACCTGGCCAAGAACAACGGGCGCAATCAGGTCGGCATCGAATAGGTACGCGATACCCTTGTGGGAGCGGGCTTGCTCGCGAATGCGGTGGGTCATTCAGCAATGATGTCGACTGATACTCCGCCTTCGCGAGCAAGCCCGCTCCCACAGGGGATCTGCGTCAGGCCCTGTCAAGTGAATCGCCTTAACAGCCGCCAGACGGGCTGCCGTGACAGCTTGATTACGTTATACTCGCCGGCTTTCAAAAGTTCGCCAACGAGTGCTGCCCGTCATGGAAATCAACCCGATCCTGAACACCATCAAGGACCTGTCCGAGCGCTCCGAAACTATTCGGGGGTATCTTTGACTACGATCAAAAGCATGAGCGTCTGATCGAAGTCAATCGCGAGCTTGAAGATCCTGCAGTCTGGAACAAACCTGAATACGCCCAGGAACTGGGCCGCGAGCGCGCTGCGCTGGCGCAGATCGTCGACACCCTCGACGAACTGAACGGTGGCCTGGCCGATTGCCGCGAGCTGCTGGACATGGCTGTTGAAGAAAACGACGAGGGCGCGGTCAACGACGTCGTCGAAGTCCTTCAAGGTCTCGAAGAGTCCCTGTCCAAGCTCGAATTCCGCCGTATGTTCAGCCACGAGATGGACCCGAACAACGCCTACCTGGACATCCAGGCCGGTTCCGGCGGCACCGAAGCCCAGGACTGGGCCAACATCCTGCTGCGCATGTACCTGCGCTGGGCCGACAAACGCGGTTTCGACGCGACCATCATGGAGCTGTCGGCCGGTGAAGTCGCCGGGATCAAGGGTGCGACCGTGCACATCAAGGGCGAATACGCCTTTGGCTGGCTGCGTACCGAGATCGGCGTGCACCGTCTGGTGCGCAAGAGCCCGTTCGACTCCGGCAACCGTCGCCACACCTCGTTCTCCGCGGTTTTCGTCTCGCCAGAGATCGACGACAAGGTGGAAATCGAAATCAACCCGGCAGACCTGCGGATCGACACCTATCGTTCCTCCGGTGCCGGTGGTCAGCACGTAAACACCACCGACTCGGCCGTACGTATCACCCACGTACCGACCAACACCGTGGTGAGCTGCCAGAACGAACGTTCCCAGCACGCCAACAAGGACACCGCCATGAAAATGCTGCGGGCCAAGTTGTACGAGCAGGAAATGCAGAAGCGCAACGCGGCGTCCCAGGCGCTGGAAGACACCAAGTCGGATATCGGCTGGGGTCACCAGATCCGTTCGTACGTGCTCGATGCGTCGCGGATCAAGGATCTGCGCACCAACATCGAACGCAGTGACTGCGACAAGGTGCTCGACGGCGACATCGACGAATACCTGGAAGCCAGCCTGAAATCGGGCCTGTAAGCTTTCACCCGACCTCAAGTCCCCCGTCATCGGCGGGGGCAACGAACCTGTGATGGAATATTTAAAGACATGAGCGACCAACAACTCGACCCGCAAGCCCTGCAACAGGAAGAAAACTCCCTGATCGCCCTGCGCAAGGAAAAGCTTGCTGCCGAGCGCGCCAAGGGCAATGCCTTCCCGAACGACTTCCGCCGCGAAAACTACTGCGAAGCACTGCAGAAACAGTACGCGGACAAGACCAAGGAAGAGCTGGCAGAGGCTGCGATCCCGGTCAAGGTTGCAGGTCGCATCATGCTCAACCGTGGCTCGTTCATGGTGATCCAGGACATGACCGGTCGCATCCAGGTCTACGTCAACCGAAAGACCCTGTCCGAAGAAACCCTGGCCGCGGTGAAAACCTGGGACATGGGCGACATCATCGCCGCCGAAGGCACCCTGGCCCGTTCCGGCAAGGGCGACCTGTACGTCGAGATGACCAGCGTGCGCCTGCTGACCAAATCCCTGCGCCCGCTGCCGGACAAGCACCACGGCCTGACCGACACCGAACAGCGCTACCGTCAGCGCTACGTTGACCTGATCGTCAACGAAGACGTGCGTCAGACTTTCCGCGTCCGTTCGCAAGTGATCGCGCACATCCGCAGCTTCCTGATGAAGCGCGACTTCCTCGAAGTCGAAACGCCGATGCTGCAGACCATTCCTGGCGGCGCCGCAGCCAAACCGTTCGAAACCCACCACAACGCGCTGGACATGGAAATGTTCCTGCGTATCGCGCCGGAGCTGTACCTCAAGCGTCTGGTGGTTGGCGGCTTCGAAAAAGTGTTCGAGATCAACCGCAACTTCCGTAACGAAGGCGTTTCGACTCGTCACAACCCTGAATTCACCATGTTGGAGTTCTACCAGGCTTACGCCGACTACGAAGACAACATGGACCTGACCGAAGAACTGTTCCGCGAACTGGCGCAGCTGGTTCTGGGCAGCACCGACGTGCCGTACGGCGACAAGGTGTTCCACTTCGGCGAGCCGTTCGTGCGCCTGTCGGTGTTCGACTCGATCCTCAAGTACAACCCTGAGCTGACCGCCGATGACCTGAACGACATCGACAAGGCGCGCGCCATCGCCAAGAAGGCCGGCGCCAAGGTGCTGGGCTTCGAAGGTCTGGGCAAGCTGCAGGTGATGATTTTCGAAGAGCTGGTCGAGCACAAGCTGGAACAGCCGCACTTCATTACCCAGTACCCGTTCGAAGTGTCGCCGCTGGCCCGTCGCAACGACGACAACCCGAACGTCACCGACCGCTTCGAGCTGTTCATCGGCGGCCGTGAAATCGCCAACGCCTACTCCGAGTTGAACGACGCGGAAGACCAGGCCGAGCGTTTCATGGCGCAGGTGGCCGACAAGGACGCCGGCGACGACGAAGCCATGCACTACGACGCCGACTTCGTTCGCGCGCTGGAGTACGGCATGCCGCCAACGGCCGGCGAAGGTATCGGCATCGACCGTCTGGTGATGCTGCTGACCAACTCCCCGTCGATCCGCGACGTGATCCTGTTCCCGCACATGCGGCCACAAGCGTAAGTGTTTCAATAAAAAAGCCGCCTGAAATGGGCGGCTTTTTATTGCCTGTCTGGTACAAACGTATCAAATGGTTAATTTTGAAGAAAACAACAGAGGTATGCCTGTCGTGATCGGTGCAATGGCTCAAGAGGGTGCAGCGGGAATCGCCACTGCGGTCGCTGAAAGTGTTCAGTACCAGGGCCGCAAGGCCAGCCGGCAGGGCAGTGAACAGCGTCGACAGGACATTCTCGATGCGGCGATGCGCATTGTCGTGCGCGACGGTGTGCGGGCCGTGCGTCACCGTGCGGTGGCGGCCGAGGCCGGTGTGCCACTGTCGGCCACCACGTATTACTTCAAGGACATCGATGACCTGCTCACCGATACCTTCGCCCAGTACGTCGAACGCAGTGCGGCCTACATGGCCAAGCTGTGGATCAACAACGAAGGCCTGCTGCGCGAAATGGTGGTCAGCGGTGACGGCAGCCCGGAGTCGCGGTCGCAACTGGCCGACGATATCGCGCGGTTGATGGCCGACTACGTGCACCGGCAACTGGTCAACCGGCGCGAGCATTTGATGGCCGAGCAGGCGTTCCGTCAGGAAGCACTGCTCAACCCGCGTCTGGCGGTATTGGTACGCTCCCATCAGCAGATTCTGTTGCAGGGCACCTGCCAGTTGTTCCAGGTATTGGGCTCGCGCGAGCCGCAGCAGGATGCCAAGGTGTTGACGGCGATTATCGGACGGATGGAATATCAGGGCCTGCTCAACGACGCCGAGCCTTTGGCCGAAGAGGACATGCTCGGCATTCTGACGCGCTATATGCACCTGGTACTCGCGTCGGTGTAATTCTCGACCCTGATCGTTCCCACGCTCCGCGTGCGAATGCCGCCATGGACGCTCCGCGTCCACTGTGACGCAGAGCGTCACTGTATGCATTCCCACGCGGAGCGTAGGAACGATCAGAAGAAACGGGTGTTCAAGGGAGTGTCGAATGAAAGCCTGGCGTGGCGTGCTGATCGCCTTGTCGTTCCTGCTGCTCAGCGGTTGTCTGGTGACCTTCCGCGAGCCGCTGCCCGCCAGTGAACCGGCGCCCAAGGGCCTGCTCGGCAAATGGTCGAGCACCAATGCCTGGGGCGAGCCGATGAATCTGGAGCTGACGCGCCTGGGCAACGATCGCTATCAGGCGGTTGCGTACTTCAAAGCCAAACCCCGCGAGCGTGAAGCCTATCCGTTCACAGTGTCGCGCCACGGCAACCGCTGGTACCTGTCGGCGAAGGTGCCGGCGCAATACGGCGGGCACTTCACCATTGCCGGTTTCGAGATCACCGACAAGCGCGAACTGGTGATCTACAACCTCGACCTCGAACAGATCAACCAGGCCATCGCCCAGAAGACCCTCGACGGCCAAGGCTTCCAGACCGATGACGGCGAGGGCGTGCAGGTCGACAGCCCGCTTGAAAAGGTCTTTGCTTACCTCGACGACCCGGCCAATTCCGACGTTTTCGTCGAAGCGGCGCGCTATCAGCATCAGGCCAAGGCCAAATAATTCAGTTCGTCACGTTTTCTACAGGAGTTTCGGGTGGACGATTACCAGCAGACGATACGCATTCTGTCCGATCGCATAGTGCTGGCGCAGACGCCGATCCGCGTGCTCGACGCGGTCAAGTGGGACGAGAACATCCGCAAGGGTTTCCTCAAGGCCAAGGGCAAGGAATTGCCGGCGGTGGATCGCGACTACTACCTCAACCGGCCGCTGTCCTTCGATTCGAGCAAGGTCAAACTGGAATTCCAGAACATCGAGCGCGACATCACCCGTCAGCTCGGCCAGTTCAATCCGGTCGGCCAGATCATGCGTCGCATGTGCAAGGAATACCGGATGGTGGTGCGCATGCTCGAAGCGCGCGGCACCGAGGATTTCGGCCTGATTTCCCAGGAACTGTACGGCGCCGCGTCCGACGCGTTCCACGCCGGTGACCCGACCCTGGCCGACCTTGGCCTAATGATGTCCGACTACCTGAACAACATCGACGGCCGTGGCGACCTGAAGGACGAACCGAAGATCCTCACCGCCAAGGACGCCGTGCACCTGCTGCAAACTCGCCTGAACAAGGTGTTCGGCGAGGCCGAGGAAACCATTCGCGTGTTCGAGTCCGACGGCATCGTCGCCGACGCGGCGGCGGGCGCCGACTACATCAAGATTCGCACCGACGCGATGTTCAACGACCGCGACGTGCGCGCGCTGGAAGTCCACGAAGGCCTGGTGCACGTCGGCACAACGCTCAACGGTTTGAACCAGCCGATCTGCACCTTCCTGTCCAAGGGCCCGCCCTCGTCGACGGTGACGCAGGAAGGTCTGGCGATCCTGATGGAAATCATCACCTTCGCCTCCTACCCGAGCCGATTGCGCAAACTGACTAACCGCACCCGCGCCATTCATATGGTCGAGGAGGGCGCGGACTTCCTGCAGATCTTCGAGTTCTTCCGCGAGCAGGGTTTCGAGATGGCGGAAAGCTACGGCAACGCCAGTCGGGTTTTCCGTGGATCGACGCCGACCGGTCTGCCATTCACCAAAGACTTGTCCTACCTCAAGGGCTTCATCATGGTTTACAACTACATTCAGTTGGCCGTGCGCAAGGGCAAGCTCGAACAGATCCCGTTGCTGTTCTGCGGCAAGACCACGCTTGAGGACATGCGAACCCTGCGTCAGCTGGTGGACGAAGGCCTGGTGGTGCCGCCCAAGTACCTGCCGGATCAGTTCCGCGACATGAACGCGTTGTCGGCGTGGATGTGCTTCTCCAACTTCCTCAATCACCTGAGCCTGGACCGGATCGAGGCGGATTACTCGAATATCCTGTAACCACACCGATCACCGTTGATCGTTCCCACGCTCTGCGTGGGAATGCCGCCATGGACGCTCCGCGTCCACTGTGACGCGGAGCGTCACGGGATGCATTCCCACGCAGAGCGTGGGAACGATCTAAACCCGAATCTTTCGCGAGGTTTCACCGGATGAGAATCCTCGGCATCCTTTGCCTGCTCCTGACCCTCGGCGGTTGCAGCTCCTTGCTGTTCTATCCCGAGCCCGGTCAGATCTTCACCCCGGAAAAGGCCAAACTCGAATACCGCACCGTCACCCTGACCACCGCGGACGGCCTCAAGCTGAACACCTGGTGGCTGCCGGCCAAGCCCGGGGTCGAGGTCAAGGGCACGGTGCTGCATCTGCACGGCAACGGCGGCAATCTGCCGATGCACCTGGGCGGAAGCTGGTGGCTGCCGAAAAACGGCTATCAAGTGCTGCTGGTGGACTATCGCGGTTACGGCTTGTCCGAGGGCGAACCGAGCCTGCCGGCGATCTATCAGGACATCGATGCCGCCTTCGCCTGGCTGGACAAGGCGCCTGAGGTCAAAGGCAAACCGCTGATCCTGCTCGGCCAGAGCTTGGGTGGTGCCATGGCCGTGCATTGGCTGGTGCAACATCCGGAAAGACAAAAACAGCTCAAGGCCCTGGTGCTCGACGGTGTGCCTGCCAGTTACCGCAGCGTCGGCCAATACGCCCTCAGCACTTCGTGGCTGACCTGGCCGTTTCAGGTGCCGCTGTCGTGGCTGGTGCCGGATGGCGACAGTGCGATCAACGCGATGCCGCAGCTCAACGGCGTGCCGAAACTGATCTTCCACAGCCTTGACGATCCTCTGGTGCCCCTTTCCAACGGCATCCGTCTGTATCAAGCTGCGCCGCCACCGCGCGTGCTGCAACTGACTCGCGGCGGCCATGTGCAGACCTTCGGCGATCCGGTCTGGCGTCAGGTGATGCTGCGCTACCTTGACGATCCCGAACACTTCAACGGCCTGCGCCGCCTCGGCGAGATCCCGAATTATCCGACACCCCCGAATTCTGAAGACGAACCACCAGAGAGTCCGCAATGAGTGAAGAACGTAACGCCATCCCGCTGATCATCACCGGCATCTGCAGCATCCTCGGCACCGTCGGCGCCCTGTGGTACTACGGCTACCTGCACTTCGCCAAACCCGAGGATGCGTTGCTGCTCAACGAATTCACCATGCTCAAGACCATTCCCGGCGAAGACTACAAAGTCTCCCTGACCCCGGCGCCGCAAGTGGCGCAGTGCATCGATGGCGTGCTGGTGCTGTTCGACACCGAACAGAAAGGCCTGACCGGGGTGCTGGTCAACAGCCAGAAAAAGGCCGTGCGCTGCATGGGCCAGGAGACGCCGCAGAAGCTCGAAGAGTAAATCTGCGTCAGACAAAAAAGCCCCGCCTGATCACTCAGGCGGGGCTTTTCATTTACAGCTCAGCGAATCAGTGCGTGGTCGAGCTCACGGCCGAACGCGGTACCACTGGCTGGTTGTCGTTGGAAATGGTCACTTCCACCCGACGGTTCATGGCACGGCCCGAGACGGAGGTGTTATCCGCTACCGGGTATTCCTTGCCGTAACCCTGGGCAACGATGCGCGACGGATCGACGCCCATCTTGATCAGTGCAACCTGCACCGAAGTCGCGCGACGCTCGGACAGCGACTGGTTGTAGTTCGCGGTGCCGGTGCTGTCGGTGTAGCCCTCGACGATCACTTTGCGATCAGGGTTTTCCTGGAGGAACTGCGCCAGTTTGTTGATGTTCACCAGACCGCTGGATTTCAGGTCGGCCTTGTTGGTGGCGAACAGCACGTCACCGAAGGTCACCAAAGTACCGCGATCGGTCTGCTTGGCGTTGAGGCTGTCCTGCAGCTGCTTGATCTGCTGATCGCGAGCGTCCAGACGGGCCTGGGCACGTTGGGCGGCGGCGTTCTTCAGATTGGCTTCAGCGGTACGCAGGGCGATGGTCTGCTTGGCCACTTCCACGCGCTGGTTGGTCAGATAGGCCAGTTGGTCGACCTTGTGCTGGTCTTCCTTGTCCAGATAAGCCTTGTCGGCCTTGTCCAGGTAATCACTGGCATCCTTGGTTTCCAGCGCTGCCACTTTGCTGGCCTGCGGGTTGGCCTGCAGGCCGGCGTAGTTGGTGCGCGCCTGTTCCAGGTTCGGGTTCGGCGGCGTCGAGCAGGCAGCCAAGGCAACGCTTGCGGCCAGGAGAGCGGGGATCATCAGTTGTTTACGCATAATCGTTCGTCCTTTCTATCGATAAGAGTTTCAGCCTTGCGGTCGGGATGCGCGCTTACTGCACGGTGCGCTGACTTTCCTGACGCAGTTCCTGAACACCTTTCTGGGAATCCTTCACCGCTTGTTCGGCTTTCATCGCCTGAGCCTTGCGTTCAGCGACGCGGGCGTCCCACTCGGCCTGTTCGGACAATGTGCGAGCCTCGTCATACTTCTTGTCGTGCATGGCGATTTCGGCTTGTTTGAGTTTGTCCTGCGCCTGCTTCATTTCCACGGCGGCGAATTCGGTACCGCCGGCGCTCACCGCACTGTTGACCGCCGATTGAGTCACGGCGTACTGCTCGGTCGGTGGATTGCCGGCGCAACCGGCCAGCACGAAGCTGGTGCCGATGGCGAGAGCGGCCAGTTTCAGACCGCGCAGGTGGGAAAACGAGGTTTGGGTCTTCATGGTCTTCAACTCCATTGGTTAACTCCTTGAGAGCTTCGAAATCCATCCTGGTAGCGGAGCCGCAACCGTCATGTGCAAGTGCGTTTTGAAACGCTCGTTCCAGGCGTGGTTACCTGTTCCGACCGAAGGCATTTTTCAAAAGTTCAGAAAAGATGGCTCATCGCCAAAAAATATTCTGACCAATTGGACAAGACTCTAAACCGGGAACTTTGACGGGGGAGAGTGGTACGCGCGGGGTGATAAAGCGTGCGTTTTTTGAGTCTGAACACAGTCAATGTGGGAGCGAGCTTGCTCGCGATAGCGATGGATCAGTCACCACTACAGTGCCTGACATACCGCTTTCGCGAGCAAGCTCGCTCCCACGTTTCGATTTTTGTTGTGTCAGTGTTTCTGCTTGCCGGCAGCAGCCGACAAGTCGTGCAGATGACGCCGCGACAATGCGAGAAAACGCGGGGTCGGGCCGACATCTTCATACAACGGATCGCCTTCCTCGTCGGTGGCGACCACGGTCGAACCTTTCACATACGGCAGGCTCGCTTCGAACTCTTCGAGGGCGGCGCCGATCAACTCACCGAGCAGCTCTTCGGCGTGGCGTTTGGGGTACATCTCGGCGATCGCCGCCAGCCGTGCGGCAGCTTCCACATCCAGATGAATCGTGTAGCCGGTATCGGTCAGGCGACCCTTGGCGGTTTCTTCCCAATGCTGGGCGAGTTCACGGATTTTCATAAAAACCTCATGTCGCACCTGCTCATGGCAGGTCTTGGTGAGTGTCCGGCGTCAGCCGGCGGCAAGCCGTTGTGCGGCTTACTGTTGAGACTAGCTTCAACCCTCAAGGTTTAAAGTCCCTTCGTCGTCTGCTTGTAAGAAGCGTCCCAGAGCGGCACTCTCTGTTCATCCACTCACTTGCGATCCGTCACCGATTACTGCTGGAGAGATGCTGATGACCGATATTGATGCACGCTTGCGCGAAGACGTTCACCTGCTCGGTGAGCTGTTGGGCAACACCATCCGTGACCAGTACGGCGAGGCGTTTCTCGACAAGATCGAGCAGATTCGCAAGGGCGCCAAGGCCGACCGGCGCGGCTCGATGGACGCCGAACTCAGCGCCAGCCTCAATCAATTGAGCGAAGACGAACTGCTGCCGGTGGCGCGGGCCTTCAACCAGTTTCTCAATCTGGCGAACATCGCCGAGCAGTACCAGCTCATCCACCGCCGGGAAGAGACCCAGGCCGCGCCGTTCGAATCCCGCGTGCTGCCGGAACTGCTCGCCCGCCTGCGCAACGAAGGGCACAGCGCCGAATCCCTGGCCCGGCAATTGGCGCGGCTGGAAATCGAACTGGTACTGACCGCGCACCCGACCGAAGTAGCCCGCCGCACACTGATCCAGAAGTACGACGCGATTGCCGCGCAACTGGCAGCCCAGGATCATCGCGACTTGACCACGGCCGAACGCGAGCAGATCCAAAACACCCTGCAACGTTTGATCGCCGAAGCCTGGCACACCGAAGAAATCCGCCGCACCCGGCCGACTCCGGTGGACGAAGCCAAGTGGGGTTTTGCGGTGATCGAACACTCGCTGTGGCAGGCGATTCCCAATCATATGCGCAAGGCCGATCAGGCGCTGTTTGCGGCCACCGGTTTGCGCTTGCCACTGGAAGCTGCGCCGATCCGCTTCGCTTCGTGGATGGGCGGCGACCGTGACGGCAACCCGAATGTGACAGCTGCCGTGACCCGCGAAGTGCTGTTGCTGGCGCGCTGGATGGCGGCGGATCTGTACCTGCGTGACGTCGATCACCTGGCGGCCGAACTGTCGATGCAGCAGGCCAGCGAAGCGCTCAAGGCTCGGGCCGGCGACAGTGCCGAGCCGTATCGTGCGGTGCTCAAGCAATTGCGCGAACGCCTGCGCGCCACGCGTAACTGGGCCCATGCGTCGCTGACCGCTACTACGCCGGCCCCGGCGGATGTGCTGCACAACAATCGCGACCTGCTCGATCCGCTGGAGCTGTGTTTCAACTCGCTGCATGAATGCGGCATGGGCGTGATCGCCGATGGGCCGTTGCTCGATTGCCTGCGTCGGGCCGTGACGTTCGGGCTGTTCCTGGTGCGCCTTGATGTGCGTCAGGATTCGTCCCGCCACAGCGCGGCCATGACCGAAATCACCGATTACCTCGGCCTCGGCAAGTACGAAGAGTGGGACGAAGAACAGCGCATCAGCTTCCTGACCCGCGAACTGCAAAACCGTCGGCCATTGCTGCCGGCGCATTTCAAACCCTCGGCCGACACCGCCGAAGTGCTCGCCACCTGCAAGGAAATCGCCGCCGCGCCGGGCGCTTCGTTGGGCTCCTACGTGATCTCGATGGCCGGCGCCGCTTCCGATGTGCTGGCGGTGCAATTGCTGCTCAAGGAGTCTGGCGTCCTGCGGCCGATGCGCGTGGTGCCGCTGTTCGAAACTCTCGCCGACCTCGACAACGCAGGACCTGTGATCGAACGTCTGTTGCTGCTGCCGGGTTACCGCGCGCGGCTGCAAGGCCCGCAGGAAGTGATGATCGGCTATTCCGACTCGGCCAAGGACGCCGGCACCACTGCGGCGGCCTGGGCGCAATACCGGGCGCAGGAGCGGCTGGTGGAAATCTGCCGCGAGCAGCAAGTCGAACTGCTGCTGTTCCACGGTCGCGGTGGCACCGTGGGCCGTGGCGGCGGCCCGGCGCACGCGGCGATTCTGTCGCAGCCGCCGGGGTCGGTGGCCGGACGTTTCCGCACCACCGAGCAGGGGGAAATGATTCGATTCAAATTCGGCCTGCCGGACATCGCTGAACAAAACCTCAATCTGTATCTGGCTGCCGTGCTCGAAGCGACCCTGTTGCCACCGCCGCCACCGACGCCTGAATGGCGGCATCTGATGGATGAACTGGCCGCCGACGGTGTCGCCGCTTACCGTGCGGTGGTGCGGGAAAATCCGCAGTTCGTCGAGTATTTCCGCCAGTCGACGCCGGAGCAGGAGTTGGGCCGCTTGCCATTGGGCAGCCGTCCGGCCAAGCGCCGTGCGGGGGGCATCGAGAGCCTGCGGGCGATTCCGTGGATCTTCGGCTGGACCCAGACTCGCCTGATGCTGCCAGCCTGGCTTGGTTGGGAAACCGCGTTGAGCAAGGCGTTGGAGCGCGGCGAAGGCGAATTGCTCGGGCAGATGCGGGAGCAGTGGCCGTTCTTCCGCACCCGTATTGACATGCTGGAGATGGTGCTGGCCAAGGCCGACGCCGACATTGCGCTGTCCTACGACGAGCGTCTGGTGGAGTCGGACTTGCTGCCTTTGGGTGCGCACTTACGCGACCTATTGTCGCAGGCCTGTTCCGTTGTCCTCGGCCTGACCGGTCAGTCGCAGCTACTGGCACATAGCCCAGACACCCTGGAATTCATCCGCCTGCGCAACACCTACCTCGACCCGCTGCATCTATTGCAGGCCGAGTTGCTGGCGCGTTCACGGCAGCAGAATGTCGAGCAGGGCAGCCCGGTGGAACAGGCGTTGCTGGTGTCTGTGGCGGGGATTGCCGCCGGTTTGCGAAATACCGGCTAAGGTTTTCTGCGTGGGGCGGGGCACCCCGGGCGAACCTCGGGTGCCGTTTATTGGCCGTGGGAAAAATGCGGTCAGGCGACAGTTAATGATGGGGTTGCGACTTGGGGAACCGCGTCGCAAGGTCGCGGCGGGCGCCGGTTTCTCCGACTTTTGGCGTCTTGTGTGGGCGCAGCCTGCTGTGTATCTTGATCAGCCTTTGGCCGTTTGGGCGGCCACGACCCGTTTTATGAGATTGGCCCCACGAGGCGAATCCGTTGTTTTTTATATAAAAAATTGAGGAGCACATCGATGCGCGTCATTCTGCTGGGAGCTCCCGGGGCCGGTAAAGGTACTCAGGCTAAGTTCATCACCGAGAAATTCGGCATTCCGCAAATCTCCACCGGCGACATGCTGCGTGCTGCGGTCAAGGCCGGCACCGAGCTGGGCATCAAGGCCAAGAGCATCATGGATGCCGGCGGCCTGGTGTCGGATGACCTGATCATCGCGCTGGTCAAGGACCGTATCGCTCAGGCTGACTGCGCCAACGGTTTCCTGTTCGATGGCTTCCCGCGCACCATTCCTCAGGCTGAAGCGCTGGTGACTGCCGGTGTCGAGCTGGACGCCGTGGTCGAAATCGCCGTTGAAGACGAAGAAATCGTTCAGCGTATCGCCGGTCGTCGCGTTCACGAGGCCAGCGGCCGCGTTTACCACATCGTCTACAACCCGCCGAAACTGGCCGGCAAAGACGACATCACCGGCGAAGAGCTGGTACAGCGCAAGGACGACACCGAAGAAACCGTGCGTCATCGCCTGTCGGTCTACCATTCGCAGACCAAGCCGCTGGTGGAGTTCTACCAGAACCTGTCCGCAAAAAACGGTGGCAAGCCGAAGTACAGCCATATCCCTGGCGTCGGTTCGGTTGAAGCGATCACCGCCAAGGTGCTTGAAGCGCTGAGCTGAAAAACCTGATCCGCTGCATCATCCACGGCCCGCTTGCGGGCCGTAGTTGTTTATACTGGCGCACTTTTTCCCCACCTGATTTACGGACACATCGATGAGCACCTTGCTGGCCCTGGACACCGCGACTGAAGCTTGCTCCGTTGCCTTGCTGCATGACGGCAAGGTCACGAGCCATTACGAGGTGATCCCGCGCCTGCATGCGCAGAAACTGCTGCCGATGATCCAGCAACTGCTGGCCGACGCCGGCACCACCCTGCAAGCGGTGGACGCCATCGCTTTCGGCCGTGGCCCGGGCGCTTTCACCGGCGTGCGGATTGCCATCGGCGTGGTGCAAGGCCTGGCCTTTGCGCTGGATCGCCCAGTGTTGCCGGTGTCGAACCTGGCCGTGCTGGCGCAACGGGCTTATCGCGAGCATGGCGTGAGCCAGGTCGCGGCTGCCATCGATGCGCGGATGGATGAGGTGTATTGGGGCTGCTACCGCGAGACGGCCGGGGAGATGCGTCTGGTCGGCGCCGAGGCGGTGCTGCCGCCGGAAGTCGCCGCATTGCCGGACGATGCTTCGGGTGACTGGTTCGGTGCCGGCACTGGCTGGGGTTATGGCGAACGCATCGCTGTAAACCTGAGCGGGTCCGATGCCGGCATGCTGCCCCATGCCGAAGACCTGCTGACCCTCGCGCGATTTGCCTGGGAGCGTGGCGAAGCGATTCCGGCAGACGATGCCCAGCCGGTTTACCTGCGTGACAAAGTGGCCACCCCGAAAGCCCGCTGATCCATGTGAGATCCTGTGGGAGCGAGCTTGCTCGCGAATGCGGTGGGTCAGTCACCATCAATGGTGACCATATCCATGTTTTCGCGAGCAAGCTCGCTCCCACAAGTTCAGTGATTGCCTCAACAAAGCCAATCGTCCGTTTCTAACCCCGCGCTTTAAACCTTTTGTCTTTTATGTGTTCTAGTTATCACTCGGCGATTTGCTAAGTCGGTCAGGTGCCGCTAAATTGCCATCATCGATACCGAGCATGACTTTATGCGTATAGACGGCGTTTCCACTCATTCCTACCCCATCAAGCGCAAGCCTCGCAAAGGCAATCCGGCGCTCGATGAGTCCGTCGACGATATCGACGGCGAGCTGGAATTCCCGACCGAAGAGCAACTGGCTGCCCGTGCCGCCAAAGCCACCGCGCAACGCCTGAGCAATCTGCCCGCCCGCCAACAAGACATGATTTATCACCGCGCGATGAAGAAAAGCGTGGCCATGGCCCTGGCCAGCTACCTGAGCACCGCCGGTTTTGTCGATTGGGATGCAGACGTGCTGGGCCTCGATCTGTACATCTGATGGATCTGCCTTACTACCTCGGTTGCCCGTCCTGGAGCGAAAACGCCTGGCGCGAGTATCTGTATCCGGTAGACGCCAAGACCTCGGATTTCCTCGGACTCTATTCCCAAGTATTCAATGCTGTTGAAGGCAACACGACCTTCTACGCCAGCCCGTCGCCGGCCACCGTGCAGCGCTGGGCCGAGGTGATGCCGGAGCACTTTCGCTTCACCGCCAAGTTTCCCGGTGACATCAGCCACAGCGGCGACTTGCGCGATCAGCTGACTGCCGCCGAAACTTTCCTCCAGTTACTCAAGCCGCTCGGTGAGCGCGTTTCGCCAATGTGGCTGCAACTGTCGAAAAGCTTCACGCCGCACCGCTTGCCGGAGCTTGCCGCGTTCATCGATGCGCTGGATTGTCCGCTGGCGGTGGAAGTGCGCCACGAACAGTTTTTCGCCAAGGGTGAGAGTGAGCGTCTGCTCAACCGGCTATTGCTGGATCGTGGCGTGGAGCGCATCTGTCTCGATCCGCGCGCCTTGTTCAGTTGCCTGTCGACCGAGTCGTCGGTGATCCACGCCCAATCGAAAAAGCCCCGCGTACCGACGCGTCCGGCAGCGTTCACTCAATTCCCGCAGGTGCGCTTCATCGGCCATCCGGAGCTTGAGGCCAACGATCCGTTCCTGGTGCCGTGGGTGGCGAAAATCGCCGAGTGGATCGAAGAGGGCCGCACGCCGTACATCTTCCTGCACACCGCCGACAACCTCCTCGCGGCGAAGCTGGCGCAACGTTTTCACGCACAACTGATGCAACGTTTGCCTGGCCTGCGACCCTTGCCTGAGCTATACAGAGAACCCGCCGCCGAGCAACTTGGCCTGCTCTGAGGCGGATTTCTTTCCTGCCCAGGAGCCTGCCGATGGACGCTCAAGCCCGTCAACAACAAGCCCGTAAAGCCGAAACCTTCAAAGCCCTGCACGAACGCCCCGGGATTTTCGTGATTCCCAATCCGTGGGATGCCGGTTCCGCGAAGATGCTCGCCAGTCTCGGCTATCAGGCGCTGGCGACCACCAGCGCCGGTTATGCGTTCTCCCAGGGCAAGCCCGATGGCGGCCTGAGTCTCGACGATACGCTGGCCAATGTCCGGGCGATTGTTGCGGCCACCGATCTGCCGGTGGCGGTGGATCTGGAAAACGGCTTCGCCGACGCCCCGGCCGAATCGGCGCAAAGTCTGATCCGCGCAGCCGAGGCGGGCGCCGTGGGTGGTTCGATCGAAGATGCCACCGGCCGGGAAGACTCGCCGATCTACTGCTTCGAACACGCGGTGGCGCGGATCGAAGCCGCTGTCGCTGCGGTGCGCACCTTGCCGTTTCCCTTCATGCTGACGGCCCGTGCGGAAAACTACCTGCACGGCAATCCCGATATCAACGACACCATCCGCCGCTTGCAGGCCTTTGCCGAAGCCGGCGCCGACGTGCTGTACGCGCCGGGCCTGCGCACCGCCGAAGAAGTTCTGGCGGTGGTGCGCGCGGTGGCGCCGAAACCGGTCAATGTGTTGATGTCCGGCGGCTTGAAACTGACCGTGCAGCAGCTCGAAGAAATGGGCGTGAAGCGGATCAGCACCGGTTCGGCGCTGGCACTGGCGGCGTTCGGCGAGTTTTTCCGCGCGGCTGAAGAAATCCAGCAGTCCGGCGCGTTCACCTTTACCTCTCGTTCGATGCCGTACGCCAAGGCCAATCAATTCTTCAAGGGATGAGCATGGGGCGCTGGCTGCTGTTGGCAGGACTGCTGATCATCGGTGGCAGCCTGATTGGCGTCTGGCGCGGTTGGCTCGATGTGCCGCCGCAGTGGAACCCGTGGGCGCCGCTGGACGTGCAGGCGATGCCCAACTGGCTCACGGGCTACAAGTTGATGCGCCTGCGCAGCGATCCGGCCTTGTGTGAGCAGGCATTGGGTAGCTCCGGCCTGCGGGTTTCGCCACAGGCCGACAGCCCCGATGCCAAATGCCCGTTGATCGGCGCCTTGCGCGTGCAGGGTGGCGGGGTGGGGCTCAGCAGCAGCTTTCTCGCCAGTTGCCCGTTGGCCGTGGCGTTTGCGATGTTCGAGCACCACACGCTGCAACCGGCGGCGCAGCAGGCCTACGGACAGTCAGTGGCGCGGGTCGATCACCTCGGCAGCTTCGCCTGCCGCAACGTCTACAACCGTGAGAGCGGCGCGCTCAGCCGCCATGCCAGTGCCGATGCGCTGGACATCGCCGGCTTCCGCCTGGCGGATGGTCGTGCGATCAGCGTGCTCAAGGACTGGCCGAAGCAAAATCAGGACGCGCAGTTTCTACGTCAGGTGCGCGATGGCGCCTGCGAGGCGTTCAGTGTGGTGTTGAGTCCGGACTACAACACAGCCCATCGCAATCACTTTCATGTCGATGTCGGGCGCTGGAGCGTGTGTCGCTGAGGGATCAGGCGGCGATGCGCAGGTTCTGCTGAACGATTGGGCGCACCCAGCCGTTATCGAAGTCCAGGGCTTTCTGCTGCTCGACGATTTCTTCCGGCGGGAATGGCGGGTAAGGCTGCAGCAGGTCCAGGTCGAACTCGGCAATCGGCAGGTACAGCGGTTTTTTCTGCGGGGCAGGGCCCGGTTCCGGAATCGGCTGGCCGTTGTTGATCACGACAGGACGAACCCAGCTGCTGTCGAAATCCTGCTGCTTTTGCTGAGTCTTGATTTCTTCTGCCGGGAACGGAGGGTACGGCTCGGCCAGTGTCATGTCGATTTCGGCGATCGGCAGGAACAGCGGCTCCGGCGGACGCACCTCGGTTTCAACCACATCGCATTCACGCTGGCTGACGATGTGCGCGTGCAGTTCGCTGCCGACGGTCGGTTCTTCAGGGCTTTGCAGATCGACCGGCGGGAAAGTGCCGCAGGCCGGCACCACATCACTCGATTGTTCGGCCAGTGCCTGGGCAAAGAAATCCTGCCACAGGTGGCTGACGCCGCCCAATGCTTGAGTGTTATGACGGCTGAAGTCGCCTGTGGGCGAAATGTAGCCAATCGATGTGGGAAGAATGCCTGACATTTTTTTCGGTTGACGCTCAGCTCTGGCAAAATGCGCGTTGATTGGGTTATCGGCGGTTTTTGCCGATCCTTAACTTTTTTGAGCGTGTTTTCCATGATTGAGCAACCCGCGGCCTGCCGCATCCATGTCGAGGCCCTCGGCCCGACGTTCGAAGCGCAGGCCGAGCAGTGGGCGCAGCGCCTGAACCTGCCGTTGCAGGTGGCTGACGGCGAGTTCGCCCTGCAGGTCGGCGAGCAGGGTTTGCAGCTGCAACAACTGGGGCCGGATGCGCCGGGCCCGGTGCGGGTCGACTTCGTCGAGGGTGGCGCGGCCCATCGCCGGTTGTACGGCGGTGGCAGCGGGCAGATGATCGCCAAGGCGGTCGGCATCGCCCAAGGCGTGCGTCCACGGGTGCTGGATGCGACGGCGGGGCTCGGGAAAGATGCGTTCGTGCTGGCCAGTCTTGGTTGCGAGATGAGCCTGATCGAGCGCCAGCCATTGATCGGCGCCTTGCTGGAGGATGGTCTGGCCCGCGCGGCGGAAGACTTCGATGTGGCGCCGATCGTGGCGCGGATGAAATTGCTCAAGGGCAACTCCATCGAGGTGATGCGCAATTGGGAGGGCGAGCCGCCGCAGGTGATCTACCTCGACCCAATGTTCCCGCATCGTGAGAAAACCGCGCTAGTGAAGAAGGAAATGCGCCTGTTCCGCCCGCTGGTAGGCGATGATCCGGATGCACCGGCCTTGCTGGAAGCGGCCTTGGCACTGGCCACGCACCGGGTGGTGGTCAAGCGTCCGCGCAAGGCACCGTGCATCGAAGGGCCGAAACCGAGTCACGCGCTGGATGGCAAATCCAGTCGCTATGACATCTATCCGAAGAAAGCGCTCAAGGCTTGAGCCGTCGCATAAGAAAATCCCACGCATGGCGTGGGATTTTTGTTTTCAGGGTCGAAAGGCCCGCATGAACAGCCCGACCACTTCCTGCACATGACTTTCCGCCGCCTCGTCGGTCAGCGGTTCACCGCAGCCGTACAACAGGCGGAAATTCCCCGCGCCCTTGATCAGGCAAAAGAAGTGCTCGGCGGCGTTGTGCGGGTTATCGATGCTCAGCACGCCGGTTTCGTGAATCCGCCGCAGCAACCGTTCCATCCCCTGCACCATGCGCTGCGGGCCGGCCTCGAAGAAGATCAGCGACAGCTTCGGATCCTGACTGCCCAGCGCCATGATCAAACGATGCAGGTTCACCGATTCATCGCTGTTGATCAGGTGGTGAAACCCTCGCGCAATGTTCAGCAACACATTTTCCACCGCGATGCCGTCCGGCAATTCGAAGAACAGCGGCGGCAATTGCTCCTCGCATTTGGCCACCACGGCGGCGGAGAACAGCGTCTCCTTGTCGTTGAAATGGCTGTAGACCGTCAGCTTCGACACCCCGGCCTCGGCGGCCACCGCGTCCATGCTGGTGTTGGCATAGCCATGACTCAGGAACAGGATTTTCGCCGCCTCGAGAATCGCCTGGCGTTTGGCCGGATCCTTCGGTCGGCCCGGGCCGTTTGGAGTGGAAAGATTGTTCGACATTCTTCGCTTTTAATACTGGACTGGTGAGTTTGCTATTAATAACATACCGGCCAGTATAATTATTCCAAGCCTCCTTAGCGAAAGGTCCTTCACCATGTTCCGCCATGCGTTGTCCTTTGCGGTGCCAGTCAGTCTGGCGTTTTTATTGTCGGCATGTGGCAAGGAAGAGGTGACGCAAGTCAGCGTGCGACCGGCCATGGTGGTGCAGCCAGAGCCTTCGGCGCAGGCGATGGAAAGTTATCCGGGCGAGGTTCGCGCCCGCTACGAACCCGATCTGGCGTTCCGCATCGGCGGCAAAGTCAGCCGACGACTGGTCGAGGAAGGCCAGCGCGTGAAAGCCGATCAACCACTCGCCGAACTCGATCCGCAGGATGTACGCCTGCAACTGGAAGCCACCCGGGCCCAGGTCGCGGCCGCCGAAGCCAACCTGAACCTGGTGCGCGCCGAACGTGATCGCTACAAGACCCTGATGGAGCGGCAGATGGTCAGCCGCTCGGCCTACGACAATGCCGAGAACCTCTACCGCTCAGGCGAAGCCCGCCTCAAACAGATCAAAGCCGAATTCAACGTCTCGACCAATCAGGCCAGTTACGCCGTGCTGCGTGCACCCCAGGATGGCGTGGTGGCCAAGCGTTCGGTGGAAGTCGGGCAAGTGGTCGCCGCCGGGCAAACCGTTTTCACCCTCGCCACTGACGGCGAACGGGAAGTGCTGATCAGCCTGCCGGAGCAGAGTTTCGGCCGCTTCAAGGTCGGTCAGCCGGTCTCGGTGGAGCTGTGGACGCAACAGAACCAGCGCTTCGCCGGGCAGATCCGCGAGCTGTCGCCGGCCGCCGATCCGAAATCCCGCACCTTCGCCGCACGCATTTCATTCACCTCCGGCAAGGTCCCGGCAGAACTGGGCCAGAGCGCGCGGGTCTTCGTGCAGACCGCAGATGTCATCCCGCTGTCGGTGCCGCTCTCGGCGCTGACGGCCGAAAACGGCGCGACTTACGTCTGGGTCGTCAGCGCCAACAACACGTTGAAAAAGACCCCGGTGCGCACCGGCCCGTTCGGTGAGAAAACCGTGCCGGTGCTCGAAGGCCTGAACGCCAGCGACTGGGTGGTCGCCGCCGGCGTTCACGTGCTGCTGGAAGGGCAGCAGGTGCGTCCGGTGGATCGCTCCAACCGCGTGGTCAATCTGGCGGACAAGGAGTAATCCCCGATGGGTTTCAATCTTTCCGCCTGGGCGCTGCGCAATCGCCAGATCGTACTGTTCCTGATGCTTTTGCTGGCGATCGTCGGCGCCTTGTCCTACACCAAGCTCGGCCAGAGTGAAGACCCGCCGTTCACCTTCAAGGCGATGGTCATCCAGACCCGCTGGCCGGGCGCCACGGCGCAGGAAGTCTCGCGTCAGGTCACCGAGCGCATTGAAAAGAAGCTGATGGAAACCGGCGAGTACGAGCGGATTGTTTCGTTCTCGCGCCCCGGTGAATCCCAGGTCACGTTCATCGCCCGCGACTCCATGCATTCGGTGGAGATTCCGGATCTCTGGTATCAGGTGCGCAAGAAAGTCAGCGACATTCGCCAGACCCTGCCGCCGGGGATTCAGGGACCGTTTTTCAACGATGAGTTCGGCACCACATTCGGCAATATCTATGCGCTGACCGGTGACGGCTTCGACTACGCGGTGCTCAAGGATTACGCCGACCGCATCCAGATCCAGCTGCAACGGGTCAAGGATGTGGGCAAGGTCGACCTGCTCGGTTTGCAGGACGAGAAGATCTGGGTCGAGTTGTCCAACGTCAAACTCGCCACCCTCGGCTTGCCGCTGGCAGCAGTGCAGCAGGCGCTGGAAGAACAGAACGCGGTGTCCACCGCCGGCTTCTTCGAAACCGGCAGCGAGCGATTGCAGCTACGGGTCTCGGGGAATTTTCAGACGGTCGACGAGATCAAGAACTTCCCGATCCGGGTCGGTGATCGTACGTTCCGCATCTCCGATGTCGCTGACGTGCGGCGCGGTTTCAACGATCCTCCGGCGCCGCGCATGCGCTTCATGGGCGAAGACGCCATCGGTCTTGCGGTGGCAATGAAGGACGGCGGCGACATTCTGGTGCTGGGCAAGGCTCTGGAAATCGAGTTCGCCCGGATTCAGAAAAACCTGCCGGCCGGCATGCAGTTGCGCAAGGTCTCCGACCAGCCCGCCGCCGTGAAAACCGGTGTCGGTGAGTTCGTCCAAGTGCTGGTCGAAGCGTTGGCCATCGTATTGCTGGTGAGCTTCTTCTCCCTCGGCGTGCGCACCGGCATGGTGGTGGCGCTGACCATTCCATTGGTGCTGGCGATGACATTCGCCTGCATGTATTACCTCGGCATCGGCCTGCACAAGATTTCCCTCGGTGCGCTGGTGCTGGCGCTGGGCTTGCTGGTGGACGACGCGATCATCGCCGTGGAAATGATGGCGATCAAAATGGAGCAGGGTTTCGACCGGATCAAGGCCGCCAGTTACGCCTGGACCAGCACCGCGTTCCCGATGCTCACCGGTACGCTGATCACTGCGGCAGGCTTTCTGCCGATTGCCACGGCGCAGTCCGGCACCGGCGAATACACCCGCTCGATCTTCCAGGTGGTGACCATCGCCTTGCTCGCATCCTGGGTGGCGGCCGTGGTGTTCGTGCCGTATCTGGGGGAAAAGCTCCTGCCGGATCTGGCGAAAATTCATGCAGCCAAACACGGTACGGCTGACGGCCAGACCGATCCCTATGGCACGCCGTTCTACCAACGTGTGCGGCGTCTGGTGGAGTGGTGCGTACGTCGGCGCAAAACTGTGATCGTGCTCACCGTGCTGCTGTTCGTGGCGTCGGTGGCGTTGTTCCGGTTTGTGCCGCAGCAGTTCTTCCCGGCCTCCGGGCGACTGGAATTGATGGTCGATCTGAAGCTTGCCGAAGGCGCCTCGCTGGCCAATACCACGGGCGAAGTCAAACGCCTGGAAGCGATGCTCAAGGATCACGCCGGCATCGACAACTATGTCGCTTACGTCGGCACCGGTTCGCCACGTTTCTACCTGCCGTTGGATCAACAACTGCCGGCGGCGAGCTTCGCCCAGTTCGTCGTGTTGGCGAAAACCATCGAGGAGCGCGAAGCGCTGCGCACGTGGCTGATCGACACGTTGAACGAGCAGTTCCCGTCCCTGCGCTCGCGGGTCACGCGCCTGGAAAACGGCCCGCCGGTCGGTTACCCGGTGCAGTTCCGCGTCACCGGCGAGCACATCGAGGAAGTCCGTGCACTGGCCCGGAAAGTCGCAGCCAAAGTGCGCGAGAACCCGCATGTGGTGAACGTGCATCTGGACTGGGAAGAGCCGAGCAAGGTGGTGTACCTGAACATCGATCAGGATCGCGCCCGAGCGTTGGGTGTGAGCACGGCGAATCTGGCGAAATTCCTCCAGAGTTCGCTGACCGGTTCCAGCGTCAGCCAGTACCGCGAGGATAACGAACTGATCGAAATCCTCCTGCGCGGCACCGTGCACGAGCGCACCGAACTGTCGTTGCTGCCGAGTCTGGCGGTGCCCACCGACAACGGTCGCAGCGTCGCGCTGTCGCAGATTGCCACGCTGGAATATGGCTTCGAGGAAGGCATCATCTGGCACCGCAATCGCCTGCCGAACGTGACCGTGCGCGCGGACATCTATGGCAAGGAGCAACCGGCGACGCTGGTGAAGCAGATCATGCCGACGCTTGATCCGATCCGCGCCGAATTGCCGGACGGCTATCTGCTGGATGTCGGCGGTACGGTGGAAGATTCGGAGCGTGGGCAGAAGTCGGTGAACGCCGGGGTGCCGATGTTCATTGTCGTGGTACTGACGTTGCTGATGGTGCAGTTGCGCAGTTTTTCGCGCACGGCGATGGTGTTTCTGACGGCGCCTTTGGGGTTGATCGGGGTGACGCTGTTTCTGCTGGTGTTCCGTCAGCCGTTCGGGTTTGTGGCGATGCTCGGGACGATCGCGCTGTCGGGGATGATCATGCGTAACTCGGTGATTCTGGTGGATCAGATCGAGCAGGATATCGCGGCGGGGCTCAGGCCCTGGCAGGCGATTATCGAGGCGACCGTGCGGCGGTTCCGGCCGATTGTGTTGACGGCTTTGGCGGCGGTGTTGGCGATGATTCCGCTTTCACGCAGTGTGTTTTTCGGGCCGATGGCGGTGGCGATTATGGGGGGGTTGATTGTGGCTACTGCTTTGACGCTTTTGTTTTTGCCGGCGTTGTATGCGGCTTGGTTCAGGGTTCGCAAGGAGGCTTGAGGTTCTTTGAGCGTGGCGGCCTTTGGGCCGGCCATGCTCTTGGGGTTTTGGGTGAATATCCATTTCTGCGGGTGTTGCGGCTGGCGGTTTCGCCCTTACGGCGAGTCCCTTTTTCAAACGCCAAAAAGGAACCAAAAGGCTGGGCCCCGGCGTTCGGCCCCTCGCTGGGGCTCGGGGTTCCTTCGCTCCGGGATTCATCCGGGGGCATCGCCTCCGGTTTGCTTCGCTGCACCTCCTCTCGATGTGTTCGACTTCGTCGAACGGCGCTGCGCGCCTACCCCCGGATAAATCCCTCCACTCAGCCTGCCGATGGGGCCGGCACGTCAAAAGCGGTACTCGAGCTAACGCTCATCGTGTTGAGTGGTTAGAAGCGAAGCGCATTGGAGTGCAGGGTTTTGCGCTTTTCTGTGGGAGATTCTATGTTGCAGGGGAACCCTGCAACCTTAAATTGGGTTGGTATTCGCTCTGATTTTTCATAAGGGCGAATGCCACCCGGCAAAGCTTA
>NZ_NEIX01000019.1:0-59961 GCF_002112885.1 Pseudomonas sp. B37(2017)
AATCGAAATCAACCCCCGCCCCTGCCCCGCCGCATCCAGCAACTTCGCCAGGTTCGCCACGATCCGCCCGCCCGTCGCAGCAAACGGATGCCCCGCCGCCAGCGAGCTGCCCTTGACGTTCAAACGGCTGCGATCAATCGAGCCCAGCGGCGCATCCAGCCCCAACCGGGTCTTGCAGTATTCCGGATCTTCCCAGGCCTTCAACGTGCACAACACTTGCGCGGCAAAGGCTTCGTGGATTTCGTAGTAGTCGAAGTCCTGCAAGGTCAAACCATTGCGCGCCAGCAACCGTGGTACCGCATATACCGGAGCCATCAGCAGCCCTTCGGCGCCGTTGACGAAATCCACCGCCGCCGCTTCGCCGTCGCGCAGATACGCGAGGATTGGCAGACCACGCTCCTTCGCCCACTCCTCGCTACCCAGCAGCACCACCGAGGCGCCATCAGTCAGCGGCGTGGAGTTGCCGGCGGTCAGCGTGCCCTTGGCGCTTTTTTCGAAGGCCGGTTTCAGGGTCGCGAGTTTCTCCAGGGTCAGGTCCGGGCGCAGGTTGTTGTCGCGGGTGAGGCCGAGGAACGGGGTCATCAGGTCGTTGTGCCAGCCTTCGCTGTAGGACGCCGCCAGTTTGTGATGGCTTTCGAAGGCCAATTGATCCTGTTCCTCGCGGGGGATGTTCCAGGTCTGCGCCATCAACTCGCAGTGCTCGCCCATCGACAGGCCGGTGCGCGGTTCGCCGTTGCGCGGAAACTCGGGGATCAGGTGTCTCGGGCGCAATTGCAGGAAGGTCTTGAGCTTGTCGCCGGTGGTCTTGGCGCGGTTGGCTTGCAGAAGGATCTTGCGCAGGCCTTCGCTGACGCTGATCGGCGCGTCGGACGTGGTGTCGACGCCGCCGGCAATGCCGCAATCGATCTGGCCGAGGGCGATCTTGTTCGCCACCAGCAAAGCGGCTTCCAGGCCGGTGCCGCAAGCCTGCTGAATGTCATAGGCCGGGGTGGCTGGCGACAGACGCGAGCCGAGCACGCATTCGCGGGTCAGGTTCATATCCCGTGACAATTTCAGCACCGCCCCCGCGACCACTTCGCCGATGCGCTGGCCGTGCAGGTTGTAGCGTTCGATCAGGCCTTCGAGGGCAGCGGTGAGCATCACCTGATTGCTCGCGGTGGCATACGGCCCGTTGGAACGGGCGAACGGAATGCGGTTGCCACCAATGATCGCGACGCGGCGCAGCTGACTCATGAAATGCTCCTTGTGAAATATCCGGTCTGAAAATCGAGCGCTGAAAACCCGGTCGGGCCACAAAAGCGCCGAGGGCAAACTACTCTGCTGTTCTAGCGTAGGCCTTATTGCGTGGATCGAACGATTGATTGCCCTTCGCAGTCCACACTTTGAACCCCATCTTCTGGAGAGCGTTCCATGTCTGACCGCTATATCGACTTCGCCAACTCGTCCATCGGCCACCGTCTGGTCGGGGCCCTGGGCCTGCCGTCGCCGGTGCGGCTGGAACGCTGGCAGGCCGGGCGCCTGCGGCCGGTGGACGGTGCGCTGCTGATCGGCGGCGGGCCGCTGGCCGAACGGGTCAGTGCATTCGCCAATCGCCTGACCGACGCGATCTACCGCTACGGCGACCAGCCGGCAACTGCCACCCAATGGATTCCCGGCCATGGCCCGAAACTCAAGGCCGTGGTGTTCGACGCCAGCGATTTGCAGCACACCGACCAGCTCAAGCAGCTGCGCGAATTCTTCCAGCCGCTGATGAAGAACCTCGACAGCAGCGCGCACCTGGTGATTCTCGGCCGCGCCCCGGAAACCCTGCGCGAACCGTTTGCCGCCAGCGCGCAACGAGCGCTTGAAGGTTTCTCCCGCTCACTGGCCAAGGAGCTGCGCAGCGGCGGCACGCTGCAACTGATCTACGTGGGCGAAGGCGCCGAGGATCAGCTCGAAGGGCCGCTGCGGTTTTTCCTCTCGCCGAAAAGCGCTTTCGTGTCCGGGCAAGTGATTCGTCTGACGGCCTGCGCCACTCAGGTCACCGACTGGACCCGCCCGCTGGCCGGGCGCAAGGCGCTGGTCACCGGCGCGGCGCGCGGCATCGGCGCCTCCATCGCCGAAACTTTGGCCCGTGACGGCGCCGAGGTAGTCCTGCTCGACGTGCCGCCCGCGAAAACCGATCTCGAAGCCCTGGCCGCTCGCCTCGGCGGGCGCGCCATCACCCTCGACATCTGCGCCGAAGACGCCGCTACGCAACTGATCGAACAGTTGCCGGACGGCCTCGATATTCTGGTGCACAACGCCGGCATCACCCGCGACAAGACCCTGGCCAACATGACGCCCGAGTTCTGGGACGCGGTGCTGGCGGTCAATCTCAACGCGCCGCAAGTGCTGACCAAGGCCCTGCTCGACAGCGGCACTTTGCGCGATAACGCGCGGGTGATTCTGCTGGCCTCGATCAGCGGCATCGCCGGCAATCGCGGGCAGACCAATTACGCGGCGAGCAAGGCCGGCCTGATCGGACTGGCCCAGGCCTGGGCGCCGACGCTGCTGGAACGCGGCATCAGCATCAACGCCGTGGCGCCGGGGTTCATCGAGACCCAGATGACCGCGCACATCCCCTTTGGCCTGCGCGAAGCCGGCCGGCGCATGAGTTCGCTGGGCCAGGGCGGCCTGCCGCAAGACGTCGCCGAAGCCGTGGCCTGGCTGGCCCAACCGGGCACCGGCGCGTTCACCGGGCAAGCGTTGCGGGTGTGCGGCCAAAGCGTTCTGGGGGCCTGAACATGACCATCGAATGGCAAACGCTGCACCACGAGCCGAGCCTGCCGGGGCTGTATGCCCGGGCGGCGACCCGACGCAAAATCACCGGCACCACTCTGCCCGACAGCGGCTTGCGCTGTGCCGTCGAGGTGGATGGAAAACGGCTGGCGGCGTATCGCAAGGTCTGCGGTTTCACCGATGACGGTCTGCTGCCGCCGACCTATCCGCATATCCTGGCGTTCGCCCTGCAGATGCAATTGCTGACGGCCAAAGAGTTTCCGTTCCCTTTGCTGGGGCTGATTCATCTGAGCAACCGCATCCGCGTATTGCGGCCGATGGGCGGGATCAGTCGTGCGCAAGTCAGCGTCCGGGTGCATAACCTGCAACCGCATCCGAAGGGCGCGACCTTCGATCTGCTGACCACTCTCGACGATCAACTCGGCCCGTTGTGGGAAGCCGAAAGCCGGATGCTCTGTCGCGGCGTGAAGCTCGAAGGCGAACCGGTCGAACAGACTTGGGAGCCGACGCTGCCCCTCGCGCAAGTGGCGCAATGGAAGGCGCCGACGGACATCGGCCGGCAGTACGCCAAAGTCTCCGGCGACTACAATCCGATTCACTTGAGTGCGGCCAGCGCCAAACTGTTCGGTTTCCCAACCGCCATCGCTCATGGTTTGTGGAACAAGGCCCGGACGCTGGCGGCACTGGCGGATCATCTGCCCAAGGCCAACCTTGAGGTCACCGTGCACTTTCGCAAACCGGTGCGCCTGCCGAGCGAGGTGAGTCTGTTCGCCAGCGCTGCCGGTTCCAGCGGTGAGTTACGCCTGATCGGCGCCGGGGATCTGGAGCACATGGTGGGCAACTGGCAGCCGGTAGCCTGACATCGAGGCCGGGAAAACCTGCTCAATTGTGTATATATCACTTAAGTTTTCCCGCGCCGCACAAACGTCCCTCGCCGAAACCCAGCCTTGATTTTCAAGGCTTTTTTTTGCGCGCCTATATCCTCGGTATTAGTCGTTAGGCGGCACTCGCCGCCCCCTGCATAAAGGCGTTAATACCAACTTGAGAATGGCGTGGATCCAGCCTTGCGACTGATATGAGCACAACGGACGAAGGCATTGCCGGCAACAGAACCGGCGAGCCGTCGAAGTCAACGAACGTTGTGACAGGTGCAAGGAATAACCCTCATGAAAACCCACATGAAAGCTCAGGCGTGGTGCAAATCGGCAACAGCACTGGCCCTTATTCTCTCTCTCGGTCTGGCCGGTTGCAGCAGTGGCGGCGGCGGTCATCACAGCAGCTCCGGCAGCTCTTCCCCCGACAGTTCGACTGCGGGTACTGGCGGCACGGGCGGTACCGGAGGCACCGGTGATACGGCGGGCACGGGTGGCACCGGCGGAACTGGCGGCACGACGACCCCGACGGATCCAACCAATCCGACCAATCCCACCGACCCGACGGACCCGACCAACCCCACCAATCCGGGCACTCCGACGCCTCTGGTTACCACCACACTGGTGCAGGACGTCGGCAATACCGTCAGCGGAGTGGGTAATGGTGTCGGCCAGGTCGGTGACTCCCTGAGCGGCGTGCCGGTCGTTGGCGGTGTGGTGCAAAGCGCAGCGAAAACCGCCGGCAACGTGGTGACCACGCTGGGCGACGGCGTAGCCAACGGCATCGGCAAACTGGCGACCACCGACAACGGTCTGGGCGTCACCGCTTCGGCTGTCGGCGGCGTGGTGCAGGATGTGGGCAACGGCGTGTCCGACCTCAGCGGCAAACTGGCGACTGCCACCGGCAGCGTTCCAGTGGTCGGCGGTGTGGTGACCAAAGTCGCTCCACTGCTCAACGGAGTCGGTGAAAAAGTCACCATGCTCGGTGACACGCTCAGCACCGCTACCACCACCGGCCCGCTCGGCTCGGTTACCAAAGAAGTGGGCAGCAAACTGGTACCGGTGATTGCCATGGTCGAAAGCACCACGGACAAACTCGGCAGCGCTACGGGGCTGGGTGCTCCCGTAAACGGCCTGCTGCAGAAAGTCGGCAGCACCGTCGATGGAGTAGGCGACAAAGTCACCGACGCCGGCAACGGCAACGCCCTGACCAACACTGTCGGCGGTGCCTTGAGCAATGTCGGCACTGCTGTCGGCAAGGCCGGTGGACTGGTCGCCAACGGCACCGGTTCGGGAACGGGCGTCGGTGGTGGTCTGGGCAACAATGGCTTGCTGCAAACCGTCGGCGGCGCAGTCGTGAACGTCGGCGCCGGGTTGAGCAGCGGCAATGGCAGCCTCGCCGCACCGGGTGGTGTGCTGGCAGCGGCGGGCAATACCGTAGCCTCGCTCAACACCGTGCTTGGCGGCTCGGGATCGCCGATCACCAGCCCGACCACTCCACTGGCCACCCTGGGCAACAACGTGGGTGCGGGACTTGCACCGGTTACCACTGCGGTCACCAGCCTGACCCAGAATGTCGGTGCCGCCACCGGGCTCGGCTCTCCAGTCGCCGGTCTCACCGGCCAGGTTGGCGGCGCCGTCGGCAATCTCGGCAACACGATTGCCAGCACCAATGCCAATCCTGTCGTCACCGCGGTCGGTAACACCGTCACCACGGTGGGCAACACGGTCACAGCAGTCGGCGGACTGGTCAACGGTGGCACTGCCACCGGGACCGGCGGCGGACTGGGTGGCGTTCTCGGCGGCCTGACCGGCGCCCTGGGAGGGAACAATCGCTGATTTGCACCTGGCCGATTCGACGGCCTTACCTACAGCGCCTACGCTTGGTTGAGGGCGGAAGATTCCCACGAGTCTTCCGCTTTTTTCTTAGGAGAAACCCTGCCCCGTGCTGCGGGTTTGAACATGGAGTGTCCTATGCGCGTCATGGCATCCCTGCTGTTGCTCAGTCTCAGTTCCACCGCCCTCGCCGACACCCTGCCCAGCTTTCTCAACAGCAACGAAACCATCCGCAACCTGCCGGTGCCGAACCTGCCCGCCGACGCCTACCGGCCGAACGCCGCGCCGCTGCAAGTGCCGGAGCCCGGCGCCACGGCCGCCCAGCCGTTGCTGATGGGCACGAAGATCAACCTCAGGACCGTGCAGATCGAAGGCGGCACGCTCTATCCACTGAACGAACTGGCCGAAATCTACAAACCCCTGATCGGCCGCGAGAGCAGCCTCGCCGACCTGATCGAAGCCACCCGCACGATCACCCGTCGTTATCAACAGGACGGTTATCTGCTGTCCTACGCCTTCCTGCCACAACAAACCTTCGATGACGGCGTGGCGCGCGTGGTGCTGGTGGAAGGTTACGTGCGCGACGTGCAGATCGCCGGCGACGTCGGACGGGTCAAAGCCCTGCTCGACCGGCTGGCCGCCAAGCTCCAGGCCGAACGCCCGCTGACGCGCAAGACGTTCGAGCGCTACACCACGCTGATGACCCGCATTCCCGGCGTGACGATCCAGGCCCAGGTGCCGCCGCCCGGCACCACCGACGGCGCGACGACGCTGGTGGCCCAGGCCAGTCGCAAGCCGTTCACCAGCACCCTGAGCACCACCGAAGACAACCGCAACGGCACCCAGGCCCTGCTCGGCGTCAGCAGCAATTCACAAACGTCGATGGGCGAACAATTGAGCCTCAGCGGCCTGTTTCCACCGGGGGATGATCACGAGCATTACTACCGGCTGGACTACAACCAGTTCATCAACGATGAAGGCGCACAACTGAGTCTGTCGGCCTCACGCTATCGCGCCGACCCCGGCACCAACGTGCTGTTGAACAACGGACTGGAACTCAAGCCGCACCGTGAAAACGATCGTTATTCGCTCGGTTTCACCCTCCCGCTGATTGCCGCCTCGGATGAATTGCTGACCGCCGGATCGCGCCTGTACGCCGTCAACGACAAGACCCGCTACAAGGTGATCGGCTACCCGCTGAGCGTCGAAGAACGCACCGACATCCGCGCCCTCGCCTTCGAAAGCGACTGGCGCAAGGCCGATGCCCGGCAACTGCGGATCCTCAGTGGCGGCGTCTATCAGGGCTTCGACAGCATGGGTGCGCACACCAACAACAGCGCCATCGACCTCGACTTCTTCCGGGTGCGTCTGTCGGGGGTACAGAGCAACAAGTTCCTCGATAACTGGCAAGGGGTACTGTCGGCCGCGTTGTACTGGACCAGCGACACCCTGCCCGACAGCGAGCGCGCGGTGTTCGGCGGGCAGAATTTCGGTCGCGGTTATCCCGACGATCAGGCGTCCGGTGACAAGGGCTGGGGCGTGGCTTACGAGATCAACTACAGCTTCAACCGCGACGGCAACTGGGTGCGCATCCTGCAACCGTATTTCGTGCTCGACCGCTCGCGCAGCTGGTTCAATGAATTGCCGGTGCAGGCCAACAACCTGTCATCGGCGGCGTTCGGTCTGAGATTTGGCGATGCGAAGTACTACAACATCGCCCTGGAAGCCGCCAAGGCAATGTCGGATGAAGCGCTGGACACCTTCAATCGCCGGCCGCGCTACAGCATCAGTTTCAGCTATCAGTTATAGGCCGCTGCCGCAGGCAACTGCGGTGGCCTGCGAAGCGCGACTATTGCTTCTCGATCTTGCCACCCGCATCCGGGTCGTAGAAATCGGGAATCTCATATTTGTACTTCTTCAGCCAGCGCTGCATCGCCAGTTCACGCTCGGTGGCCGTGGCCGCCTGCGGATCGGGGGACGCAGCCTTGTTGCGGCTTTGCAGCAACAGCCAGCCTTCGGTTTCCTGCTGCTGCGCCGAGGCCGGGCCGGCATCGATGGCCAGTGCGCCGAGCGGCAGACTCAGCAGACTCAGCAGACTCAGGCAGCACAGCGTCTTGAACGTATTCATGGCAGCTCCTTGAGGCTCACTTGATCGTCGCCGGTTGCGCATCAACCGCCACGGCAACCTGATTGCCAGCGACAGGTCTGGCCTTGACCGGCGACTTGAGTTTCTCCGCGCGTTCCTGGGCATCGGTGAACTGTTCCGGGGTCAGGTGCGCGCGGCTGACCACTTCCGCAGCTTGCTGCCAGTTGTTCTGGTAGAGCAGCAGGGTCACCAGATTCAGCGTCGCCAATTGATTGTTCTGCTTCAACTCGATGGCCGTCAGAAACTCGAAGCGAGCGTCTTCGAGCCGCAGCTGATTGAGGTACACCACGCCCAGATCGTTGCGGATGTCTTCATTGGTCGGCGCCAATCGCGCGGCCCGTTGCAGATGGGCCTGAGCCTGACCGTTGTCGCCACGGGCGGCATACAACTGGCCCAGACCATGTTCGGCGTCGGCGTTCAGGCACGTGCCGAGCAGGCTGCGATACAACGGCTCGGCTTCGCTGCGGCCCAGCAGGCGATAGACCTTGGCCTTGCGCAGGCGTACCTCGACGAGGTTGTCGGGCAGCCCCTGCAGGTTGGCCAGGCTGGCGTGCAGCTTGCCATCGTTGACCAGATCATCGGCCAGGTTCAGCGACAGCTCCTGTTCGGAACTCAGCTTGCTGCAACTGGCCGGCGCCAGCATCGTCGTCCACGGCGCCTGACCGTCCGTTGCGCAACCGCCGAGCAGCAACAGACTTGCCACAACCATCAGTGCTTTCATCCATCGCTCTCCATCGCCATAGTCATTTTCATTGTCAGGACGCAAACGCCCGGGTGATTGCGGTAAAACCCGGGCCCGCCAAAACGATCAGCAAGGCCGGGAACAGCAACAGCATCATGACCACTGACATCTTCGCCGACATCTTCGAGATGTATTCCTGCAAGCGTGTCAGGCGTCGGTCATCCAGCAGTTGCTTGAGCGTCAGCAGCGATTTCATCGCGCCGCCGCCCTGTTGAATCAGTTGTTGCAGGATCACGCAGGTGTCAGTGAACTCATCCACCGCCAGCATCGCGGCCGCCTTGTTCAGCTCCTGTCCGAGCTCCAGGCCCGAGTCGACGCGGGCCAGAATCAGGCGCAGTTCGCTGGTCAGCTCCGGCAGCAATTTTTGCCCTTCGAGGCTGAGCACACGCAGCGCCTGTTCGACGGCCATGCCGGATTCGAACAGGATCCGCAGCAGCGGAATGAACGTCGACACTTCCACCGCAATGATTTTCTGCCGCCGGCCAGCGACGTACGCCAGCAGGCGTTTGGGTACAAGATAACCAACGCCTGTGGCGATCATCGGCACCAGCCAGCCGTTGGGGGCGAGGGGAAAAAACACTTCTTTCAGAAACAGGCCCAGCCCCAGTGTCAGCAGCGGCGTGCCGATCTGGCAGGCGGCAAACAGCGAGCGCTCGCTGGCCCGGCGCCAGCCGAGGCGGCTGAGCAGGGTCTGGGTTTCACTGTCGATGCTCACCGAACGCTGGCCGAACCGACTGCTGCCCAGTGCCCGCAGCCAGTTGCCGAAACGGTTCTCGCGCACCAACTGTCCCTGCAGACGCTGGTTGACCTGACGCACCCGACGCCGCTCGGTCAGCAGGTGATTGCCGACCAGCAACAGCGCCCCGAGCAACAGCATCAGACTGGCCAGCATCAGCATGTCAGACACTCCTCAACATGCGCCACAGCGCCAGGCAACCGGAGACCTGCAACACCACCGCGATAATCAGCATGGTCCGACCGCCCGAGTCGTTCCACATGCCGAGCATGTAGCCGGGATTGGTCAGCATGAAGTAACTGACCAGGATCACCGGCAGCGATCCGAGCACCCACGCGGTCATCCGGGTTTCGCCGGTCAGCGCGCGCAGTTGCCGGGCACCCTGGTCGCGTTCGCGAATCAGCTTGATCAGGTTCTCCAGCAACTCGCTGGCATTGCCGCCGTAGCGGTGGTTGACCTTCAGGCCCAGGGCGAACATGCGCAATTCGTCCTGCTCGTAGAGCTCGGCGAAATCACTGACCGCGTCCGGCAGGTTCACCCCCAGTTGCACGTTGCGCTGCACCCGGCCCATCGCGGCTTTCAACGGGTCCTCACTGGTTTCGATGCCGCCCATCACTGCATCGCTCAGGGTCCGGCCGGACTTGAGGCTGCGCACGGTGTGGTCGAGCAACTGCGGCAACTGTTCGATCATCCGATTGAGCCGACGCCGATATCGCCACGCGATGTACAGCCGCAGAATCAGCGGCGGCGCGAGTATCAGCACCAGCAGACCGATCCAGTCGGCCAGCAGGTAACCCAGCATCATGGCCACAACCCACAACGACAGCCAAAGCCCGAAGTGCTCGTTCGGCCGGCCGAGGCCGGCCCGCAAAAACATCCGCTCCAGCCCGGTCCACGAGGTTTTTTCGGCAACGCCCTGGGGCTGCCCGGCGGCGAGGCGCGAGAGCACCCGTTCGTTGGCAGTCTTGCGCACACCTTGCAGGAACAGGCGAATCGACAGCCCCAACAACAGCAGGCAGAGGACGATCAGGATCACCGGTCCGATCATGACGAAGGCTCCATGCGCTCAGCCCAGACTCGACTCGTGCCGCAACTTGTCGCCGGCCGGGTTGACCGCCTCGCGCAGGAAGCCGAAACCGGTGCGCCGATCCAGACGGAACAGGGTGTTGGTGACGTACACGTCTTCGCGCACGCCGACCACTTCCACCACCTCACTGACACAGCGGCGGCCGTCGGGCATGCGGGTCAATTGAATGATCACGTCGAGCGCCGCGCAGATCATCTGCCGCAGGGTGCGTTCGGCCACCGTGCGCCCGGTCAGGCCGACCAGCGTTTCCAGACGCAGCAATGCATCCTGGGCGTTGTTGGCGTGAACCGTGCTCATCGAGCCGTCGTGACCGGTGTTCATCGCCGTCAACACGTCGAGCACTTCGACGCCGCGGATCTCGCCGAGAATGATCCGGTCCGGACGCATCCGCAGGGCGTTACGGATCAGGTCGCTGGCCTTGACCTCGCCATGGCCCTCGGCATTCGGCGGCCGGGTTTCCAGGCGCACCACGTGAGGATGGCCGAGTTGCAGTTCGGCGACGTCTTCGATGGTCACCAACCGTTCGTGGGGGTTGATGAGTTGGCTGAGAATGTTCAGCAGCGTGGTCTTGCCGGTGCCCGTGCCGCCGCTGATCAGGATGTTGCAGCGTTTGCCCACGGCCTCCTGGAAGCACTCGAAAATCGGCAGGTCGATGGTCTGCATCGCAATCAGGTCGCTGCTCTTGAGCATGTCCTTGCGGAATTTTCGAATCGACAGGCACGGACCGTCGAGGGCAATCGGCGGGATGATCGCGTTGACCCGGCTGCCGTCCGGCAGGCGTGCATCGACCATCGGCGAAGACTCGTCCAGCCGGCGCCCGAGCGGCGCCAGAATGCGCTGCATGACCCGTTCGACGTGATGGGCATCGATGAAACGCAGGTCACTCTGATGCAGTACGCCGTCGCGCTCGACGAACACCCGGTGCGGGCCGTTGACCAGAATCTCGGTCACGGCGCTGTCACGCAGCAACACTTCCAGCGGGCCGAATCCAGTCAGTTCATCGACGATTTCTTCCGCCAGCCGCTCCATCTCGTAACGTGAAATCGCCAGATGCAAACGGGCGATGTATTCGGCGACCTTGTCGGTGACAAATTGCGCCAGCAACTGCCGCGAACCTTCCAGCAGGTTTTTCCCGGACTCCTCGATGGCATCGATGATGTACCGATGCAGGACCAGTTTCAGGCCTTCGTGGTCGGTGTTGCCCGACTGGCCACGCGCCGGCGCACCGAAGAGTTTTTCCGGGCTCATGAGGTGCCTCGCAACCGGTCGAACCAGGTGACCTTGGGTTTGGCCAGGCCTTCGGAGCGTTTGGCCAGCCGTTCGCCGAGCACCCGCAGGCTCTGGGTGAGTTTCTCCCGGGGGGCCAGTTCAAACAGGCTGACGCCCTGGTTCTTGGCGTTCATGCGCAGCTCCGGACTCAAGGCCAGCACGGCGATCACTTCCAGGTTGAAGGTCTTGCCGAGGGTGTCCGCATCCGGCGCGACGTTGCTCAGATAGCGGTCGACCAGCAGGCGTCCGTGATCGAGTTTCATGCCTTTTTCCCGCCACAGATTGAACACCGCCAGATTGCGCCGGCAATCGAGAACGCTCTGGTCGGTGTACCACAGCAGCTTGTCGCAATGACTGACGAAGGTGCGCAGGGCTTCGCTGTCGGGCTGGCCGGTGAGGTTCACGACGATGTGCTGGAAGTGCTGGCGCAAGGCGCTGAGCAACATGTACAGCTCGGCGGCGCTGGTGCTTTCCAGCGGCTCGTCGTTGTCGGCGTACGCCAGAATCCGCAGCCCCGCTTCGGCGCTGGTGAACGCACTGTCGATCAACGTGGCGTCGAGCCTGCGCAGGTGACGCAAGGCATCGCCGAAGTGAAACGAACTCTCCAGCCCCAGCAACGCCAGGCTGTCGCCACGGGGCAGACCTAGATCCAGCAGCAGCGTCTGCTGTCCGCTCTTTTGCACCACCAGTGCCATATGGTTGGCCAGTAGCGCGCCGTCGGAACTGCTCTGTACACCGTACAACACCGTCAGACCGCCCAGTTGTGCGTTATGAGTCACCGGCGGCAGGCGCTTGCTCAAGCGCCGCACCAGCCCGGCCACTTCGCTGGAGCGCGAACCATAGGCGACGAAATCCCGTGCCCCGGCGCGCATCGCATTTAGTACAAGCTGATTGTCCATGCCATCGCCGAGGGCAACGATCGCCAGCATCGGCTTGGCCTCCAGCGCGCCTTCAATCAGCGCGCTCTGGGCCACCACGTGTTCACGGTCGAGACCGACGAACACCAGGCTGGCGAAGGTGACGTCCACCAGCGCGAGCAATTCGTCGAGGCTGCCGCCACCGGCACTGACCACCTGACCCAACGGCGCAAGCGCGCTTTGCAGCCACTCCAGATCAGTGTTGTTGCGGGTGATGGCGAGGAAGGTCTGACTCAGGCTCTGGCTCATTGGGACAACCCGCTGCGCTTGTCGAAGTTACCGTTTTCCAGGAAGAACATGCGGTAGAAATTCGGATCGTAGTTGCGCAGTTTTTCACCCGGCAACGACGGCAGTTGTGCCTCCGCCGAGAGCGGGCGCACCAGATGCGGGGTGACGATCATCAGCAGCTCACGCTCTTCGCGTTTGATCTGCGAGCTTTTGAAAAAGGCCCCGAGCACCGGGATATCGCCCAACCCCGGAAACTTGTCGACCTGGGATGAGTTGGTGGTGCTGATCAGACCGCTGATGACAAAACTCTCGCCATCGGCCAGGGAAATGCTGGTGTCCGTGCGACGGATGGCCAGGGCCGGCACCGTGGTGCCGGCGATGTTCACCGCTTTGCTGAAATCCAGTTCGCTGACTTCCGGTGCCACTTTCAGGGCGATGCGATCGTGGCTGATGATGGTGGGCGTCAGGGTCAGGCGGATGCCGAATTCCTTGTATTCGATCGACACGTTGTCGCTACCGGAGCTGGGCACCGGAATCGGAATCTGCCCGCCCGCGAGGAAACTTGCGCTTTGCCCATTGAGAGCCACCAGGCTTGGCCGCGCCAGGGTGTAGGCGAAGCCGCTGCCCTCGAGGGCATTGATGATCGCCATGGTCTTGCCGCCGATCCACGAGAAGTTGAACAGCGCGTTGTCCACCGGCAATCGCGGTTGCGGGACGCCGTCGATGGGCGGCAGGGTTCCGGGTGAGCCGAACAGGAAGTTGCCGCGGGTGCCGATCAGCGAAGCCGACGCCTGCTTGAGCTTGGTGCGGCTGACTTCGACGAAGCGAATGTCGGTCTGGACCTGCGAGGGCAACAGCGCATCATCCGACGGCAGCGCACTGGTGTTGGTGAGGGCCGAAGTGGCGGCGCCCTTGACGAAGACCATGCTCTGACGCGGCTCGCTGGAGCAGCCGGTCCAGACCATGAGACTGGTCGCGCCCGGCGCCACGGCAGTGAGCAGGAACGAGGAATTGCCATTGGCATGCACGTCGGCGATTTTCGGATCACCGATGGCCAGGCGTGTGATCGCCACCGGTGATTGCATGTCCTGCTGCCAGCCTTCGTTGATTTCGATCACCGGCGGCAAGCGCCCGAGGGCCGCGCAGTTGCCGGTAGCCGCGTGCGCGGCATTGATTGACAGTCCCATCAGCAGCAAGGCCCGGAGCACGGGATTGAAGGTCGGCCAGGAACGACTCTGCATGCACTTGGATCCTTGCTCAGTCATGGGTTTTGTTGGTTGGTCTGATTGCCGCGAATCACTTCCACTGCGGGCCGTGCCGCCACAGCTTGGTCGCCGCTCGACAACGCTTTCGGCGCTGTCCCCAGCGCCAGCTGCGTGAACTGGAAGAGTTGACTGTTGGCGGCAACCAGTTTGTCCGGTGCCTGACTTTCGCCGGCCCAGTACTTGGCCAGGCGCTGTTCTTCACTGCTGCGCACGGCCAGGCGCAACGTCCCGACCTGGGTGGCGAGCATCAGTCGACTCAACAATTGTTCAGGCACCGCCAGCACCACGGTGCGCGCGGTGAGCCGGCGCTGGTCCTGTTTGATCTTGTCGTCGGCACTCATTGCGGGAGCGGACGGCTGACCGTCGTTGGTCAGGCCGTACTGTTCGCCGACTCCCAGCACGCGCATGGCCGGTACCACAATCTGTGCCGACTGCTGCGGATTGCTGGCGTCCTGGCGCAGGTACAACAGCACGTCGACGTAATCCCCGGGGATCAACTGCCCGGCCGCACCGATCACTTCATCGACCGACACGGCCAGTGCGCGCTCGTCACTGTGGATCATGCGCGCCAGTGTGCCGCCAGCCTCGAAGCTTTCTTCGTTGAGCCAGGTGCCGGCGCTCAGGTGGCGCCACGGCGTGCGGCCCACGGCCTGCTCGATGGTGCCGAGGCTGCCGGCGGGGGCGCTGAGCAGTTTTTCAACGGCCAGATCGGCGGCAGTAAGGGGGGTGAATGGCGGGACGTCACGCACCAGCACCACGACAGGTTGACGGGTCTGGTCTTCGGCGGCAGCGACGGTTTTTTCGACGGTGACCACCGTCGGCGCGGGAGCCTCGGCCACCGGAGCGGGTTGGCGGCTGAGCACCAGGCCCCAATATCCGACAACGATGGCGCCCAGTAAAAGCACCGCTGCAAGGCCCATGGTCACACGACTGTTCATGACGGCTCTCCCTTTCCTGCTGCACTACCAGCCCGCACTTCCTACCAAGGGAACATCGCAATCAGGCAGCTATGAACATCCAACTATTTCGCTATTTCCACGCTAGCTGAAACAAGCCAAAACGCCATTACTGACAGGCAAATAACCCACGAAAGTATGGGTGTTGGCCAATTAGCAGTCGAAATACCGGGAGAGACGAAGCGACTAATCCTTTATGACTAATCCGTTCTTACAGTTGTTGGGAGGGGGTTTGTTGACAATGCTCAAATGGCACGGCGAACGCTTTGCCGCTGCCGTTTCATCGGCGCCAGGAGCGCAAAGGAGTGGGCACATGTTTCGAATGATCGTTGATTATTTAATGGCCAAAGCCCTGATGTTGTACAAACGTGAAGACGGTGCTTCGGCGATCGAATACGCCATCGTCGTGGCCATGGTCGCCGTGGTGGTTGTCGTTTTTGTCACCCCGCTGGGTGATCGTATGCTGGCGATCTTCAACAACGTCCTGGTGTCGCTGGGCGGCACTGCGCAAACCCGGCCAACTCCGTAATCGAAGTTGCGCCAGCACCTTGCTGATGTCGGGCTACACTCGATCTTCCATTCAGCTTTCAGGTACTGCCCATGAACGTGTCTTCTTCCCCACGCCAACAGTTGCTTCTGGTTGACGACGAAGAGGACGCGTTGCTGGAGCTGGCGGAGTTGCTGGAAGGCGAAGGCTTCGTCTGTCATACCGCCACATCGGTCAAACTCGCCCTGCATCACCTGACCCGCCATCCCGATATCGCCCTGGTGATCACCGATCTGCGCATGCCGGAAGAGAGCGGCATGTCGCTGATCAAGCGCTTGCGCGAGCACACCTCGCGCCAGCATCTGCCGGTGATCGTGACGTCGGGACATGCGGACATGGAGGACGTGAGCGACATGCTGCGGTTGCAGGTGCTGGACCTGTTTCGCAAGCCGATCTATCACGTGCGGCTGCTGGAAACCCTCGACAACCTGTTTCCCAAGCCAAAGGTGAATGCCGGGTAAAGAGAATGCCCGGCAGTGTGATTCAGTGGGCAGTCACCCGCTGACGCAAACCGGAATTGCCCGGCGATAACGCCAGCGCCAACTGCGTGCGGTTATGCATGTGGGTCAGGCGCAACACCTGCGAAACGTACAGCTTCACGGTGTTTTCGGTGATGCCCAGCTCACAGGCAATCTGATAATTGGTCTGCCCCTTGCCCACCAGGCGCGCCACGTCCAGTTGCCGCGGCGACAGCTGATTGAAGATCGCCGGGATTTCCAGCTCACCGGTCTCGCGGGTGGCTTCGTCAGTGACGGGCGCCGGCCCTCGACGCACCTTGTCCAGATCCTGATAAAGATCGTCGATGGACGACGACAGGTCCTGAAGCTTCTGGTTCAGATGGCCCAGTTGCAGGGTTTTCTGCCGCTCCTGCAGCACCGTTTCCTGGCGTTGCAGGCCTTCGAGCAATTCATCGAGATTGACCGGTTTCTGGTAGTAGTCGGCAATCCCGGCGCGCAAGGCCTTGATCACGTCCTGCTTGTCGGCGCGGCCGGTGAGCATGATCGCTTCGAACGCCCGGTGTTTGCCGGCCAGCCGTTGCAGTTCCTGCACCAGTTGAATGCCGTCCATGTCCGGCATGTGCAGATCGCACAGCACCAGTCCGATCGCGAGGTCGTCCGAAAAACGCTCGATCGCCTCTTTACTGGACTCGCACGGCACACAGCGGTAGCCGCTGCTCTCGAGAAATTCGCAGAGTTCTTCGACGATCAGAGGCTGATCGTCGACAACGAGGACTTTTACCGCAGATGTAAGCTTGTTCACGTGCCACTCCATGCCCAGGCCAAAGCTGACCATTCCTGTACCGTCAGCCGTCGGCTGTATAACCAGTACCTTTGAAAGTAGACCCACTTTCCGACTATGTACATAAGACTAGTGGCGTTCGGCGACTAATGGATCCAAGGTAGCGCAAGCACAAAACCGATCAGCACGAACGGCGCAAATGGCAGCTTTTTTGACATGGATGGCGCCATATATCGAAGACGATGCCTAAGCCCTTGACTCATATGCAGCCAGAGTCTTGGCGCCAGAAGAATCCAGAGCAGGCTCGCTGCACCGGCGCCGATGAATATCCCGAGCAGCGACAAGCCGTCCGTCGAAAGACCGAGAGCTGTCATTAATTTCACATCGCCGGCGCCCATTCGCCCCATGAAATACCCCGGCAGCGTGAACGCCAGCGCCACGACACAGGCCCAGCCGCCCTGCCCGGCTTCGGCGCCCATCCAGGTG
Organism: Pseudomonas sp. B37(2017); assembly: GCF_002112885.1. Classification (NCBI taxonomy): domain Bacteria; kingdom Pseudomonadati; phylum Pseudomonadota; class Gammaproteobacteria; order Pseudomonadales; family Pseudomonadaceae; genus Pseudomonas; species Pseudomonas sp. B37(2017). The sequence continues at coordinate 17,087 of NZ_NEIX01000019.1, forward strand.
GTGCCGAAAGACAGCAGATAGACCAGCGCGAGAGCGGCGGCACCCAGCGTCAGAACGTTGGCAATCCTTCGTTGCCGGGCATCCTGAGCCGCGCACGCCGTCAACCAGATCAGAAGGACAAGGCTTTGCATGCGGTAAAAACCGTCCGTTTTTGCTGAATGATTCTATGCTGATACTACGCATTGACTGTCAGGGTAGACGCACGGATGAAAACCGGCTCTCGGAAGGCGCAAAAAGGTGCGGTGGCGATCGAGTTCGCCCTGGTGTTCGTGATCTTTTTCGCGGTGTTTTATGGCCTGGTCAGCTACAGCCTGCCGTTCGTGCTGATGCAGACGTTCAACCAGGTCACCGCCGAAGCCATCCGCCGCGCCGTGGCGGTCGATCCCGCGATTCCCAACTATTCCAGCGTGCTGGTCAGCACCGCGAATACCGCGTTGACCCAGCAATTGTCGGTGCTGCCGTCGTCGCTGAACGTGGTGGTCGGCACGGATACGACAACGGTCTACGACCCGACTCAGGGCACGCTCACCGTCAGCGTCAATTACCCGGTGAGCAAACTCAATCGGGTCATCCCGTTTCTGGTGTTGCCGGGCATCGGCGCTGTCCCCAGCCTGCCCACCAACCTGACCGCCATTTCGAGCCTTAAATTTTGACTCCGGGTGACAACCTGCTCGGCCGCCTGCTCAAGCGAAGCATGGTCGCCAGCGATTTGCCGGACGTGCTCGGTACCCCGCTGACGGGCCTGCACATCCACCTCGACAACGAAGGCGGCGTATTGCAAATGGCCGGCCCGCTGCGCTTGCTGCTGGCGCAACAGACGCCCCGTGACAAACCGTTGCCGTTGCACGACTACCTGCTGGCACACAGCACGCTGGCCATCGAGGGCCGGCCGCAGGACTGGCAAGGCCAACTGCTGGACCTGGACTTCCCCGGCCTGGGCGACCAGACCTTGCACCTGCGCGGCTGGGTCCAGCCGCTGGGCGATGGCTGGCTGCTGCAACTGATCGACATTGCCGACCTGTTGTCTGAACGCCAGCAAGCGCATCAGCGCGAGGCGTGCCACATGCTCGCCGAGCAGATCAGCAAACAGGTGCGCAGCTGCAGCCTGGGCCGGTTACCGATGCTTGTCAGCGAACAATTGCAGGTGATCGCACAGCGCTGGCAGATCCCGTGCCTGGCGCTCGCCCTGCTCGATGAACAGGAACAAGGCTGGCAGATCCATCAACAATTCCACGCTCATGACGCCCCGGCGCTGTGGCACGACGGCCAGCGTCTGGGCACGCCGCTCGACAGTCTCAACGGCACCGGCCCGCAACGTTTGGGTGAGCATTACGGCCAGTATGAACACTCGCGGGTTCAGGGCCTGTTCGGCAATGCCGAAGGCTTCGCCGTGCCTTATAGCGATGATCGAGGCGTGATGGCGTGGCTGCTCTGCGGTTTTTACGCGGTGGACAAGACCGCGCCGTATCTGACCGACCGCGACTGGCTGATGCTGGCGAGTGCACTGGCCGGCCCCCTGCTCGGTCGCTTGCGCGAACAACAGCATCAACTGCAACTGGAACGACTGGAGTCGTTGCAGACGCTGCTCGGCACAGGCTGGTGGGAAATCAGCAGTAGCGAGCAGATTCAACTGGCCCCGACGCTGGCCGCCACGCTGCAACAGGACAGCTCGACGCTGACGCTCGACACCTGGCTGACGCTGATCCATCCTGCCGATCGCGAAGAAGTCCGCAGCCGCCTGCAAGCCCTGCAACTGCACGGGGAAATCCTTAACCTGTGCGTGCGCCTGCATGCTCGCGACGCCAGCCAGACGCCGGCGTGGTATCGGCTTCAGGGGCAGGTCACCGGCACCGGCGAGCATCGGCGTCTGGTGGGTTTCATGCTCGACATCAGCGACATCAAGAACCAGCAGCAACTGGCCGCCGCCGCCCATGCGCGGCTGGACAACCTGATCGCCAGTTCACCAGCGGTGATTTACGTCCAGCACTACGTCGAAGGCGCCTTGCTGCCGGCGTTTTTCAGCGCCAGCCTGCAACCGCTGCTGGGCTGGAGCCTGGAGGACTGTGACGCCAGTGCGCTGGCAGAGCGGATTCATCCGGATGACCGTGCCCTGTATTTCGAGCGCACCCGGCAACTGCTGCGCGAAGGCTCGGTGCACGCCCGCTATCGCATGCGAGACAATCGCGGCGATTACCACTGGCTGCTCGACGAAGCCCGGCTGTTGCGCAATGACCTCGGCCTGCCGGTGGAGGCCGTCGGTCTGTGGCTGGACGTCACCGAAGCGACGCTGGCCGCCGAGCAGGTCAGACAGAGCGAGGAACGCTACCGGATTCTGGTGGAGGACTCGCCGGCGATGATCTGCCGCTACCGCCCGGACCTGATCCTGACGTTCGGCAACCGGCCGCTGGCGACCTATCTGGAATGCGCTCCCGAAGACCTGGCCGGGGTCGATCTGGGCAGCTGGATGTCCGACGTTCAGCGCGCGGCCTTCGTTGAGCGCCTGGCGCAGTTGACCCCGCAATCTCCTGTCAGCACCGCCGAAATCAACCTGCAATTGCCGGGGCGCGAACATGCATGGTGGGTGTGGTCGGATCGCGGCGTGTTCGATGAGCACGGCAAACTGATCGAAGTCCAAGCCGTTGGCCGCGACAACACTGAAGTCCGCCGCTCCCAGCAGCAACTCACGCAAAGCGCAAAAATGGCCACCCTTGGCGAAATGGCCACCGGCCTGGCCCACGAAATCAATCAGCCGCTGAACGTCATGCGCATGGCCATCGTCAACGTGCAGAAGCGCCTGAGCAACGGCGATGCGCAGATCGACTACCTGACCGACAAACTCAATCGCATCGACGCCCAAGTGCAGCGCGCCGCCAAAGTGGTGGACCACATGCGGGTGTTCGGTCGTCGTTCCGAGATCGAGCAGCAGCTGTTCAACCCGGCCAGCGCCATCGAAGGCACGCTGTCGCTGCTGGCCGAAGGCATGCGCGGCAAAGGCGTGGATTTGCGCATCAGTGAAACCGCGTTCGAGGTTCAGGTGCGCGGGTACGTCGATCAGCTTGAACAGGTGCTGATCAACCTGATGGTCAACGCCCGGGATGCGCTGCTGGGCAAACGCGAGTGCGACCCAACGTTCAAGCCGTGGATTTCGATCTACGCCGAGCGCGACGAGCAGAAGGTGCGGCTGTGGGTCGAGGACAACGGCGGGGGTATCGACCCGCGGCTGCTGGAGCGGATTTTCGAACCGTTCTTCACCACCAAACCGATAGGCGTCGGCACCGGTCTGGGGTTGTCGGTGAGTTACGGGATCATCGAGAACATGGGCGGTCACTTGAGCGTGCGCAACTCGGCGGACGGTGCACGGTTCTGCATCGAACTGCCGATCGCCCCCGACGACTAGATCACCAGATACGCCTTGCCGGTCTGGCCACAGGTCATGTTGGCGCCAACGTCGACATCCATCAGATTGATCCCCAGCCCCTTGAGCAAATTGTTCAGCAGCGGATCCAGCAGCGGGCTCACCAGGTTGGTGATCAGCGGTTGCAGGATCGTCGTGACATCGCTGATCAGGCTGGCGACGCCGGTGACAATCGCCCCCAGCGGGTTGCTGCCCTGGGGTTTGTAGACGATCAGATTGATCCCGGCGAGGGTGCTTGCCAGGCTGCTGACGATATTGGTTGAGGGCGCGGCGGCAATCACGCTTGGCGGCAGTTTCAGGTTGGGCGGTGTGGCGAACGGTGTGCCACTGGAAAACACCAGGTTCTGGGTGTTCTGGGCCACGCTGGTGTTGACCATGATCGCGATGCCGCCGGCGCCGTATGGCACGTGAGTGCTCGGGTCACAGCTGCCGATCCCCAGAATCTTGTGGCAGGTCACCGTGCCCAGGTCCACCAGCGGCAAGGGTGTGACGGTGGGTTCGGCGGCAGATGAAAAAGCGTTGGTCGGGTCGATCTTGCCCAGCTTGAGATCGGCAATCGAGGTGATGGTGCGGGCCGTCAGGCTTTTGGTACCGGTGTTGCCGGTCGGGCAACTGTAGTCGGTGACGTAACTGATGGCGCCGCCGGCATCCAGACTGATGTCGATTTGCGGCGAGGGCAACAGCTTCGGGTCCAGTTGTTCACAACCGGCACCGAGCAGGCAACCGACCGAGTTCAATGTGGCGACCAGATTGAGGCTCAACAGCGCATTGAGCGTCGGCGTCAGCGTGCCAACCAACCCTAGTACCGCATTGGCCAGCCCGGTCACCCCGGACAACACCGGCAGATTTACCGAAAGCAGCGTGCGAATCTGCGCAGTGCGCACATAAATCCGGTTTGGCCCGGTGGGGTTGGCCTTCGCCAGCGCCGGATCGCCAATCGCCGAAAACTGCGGCGGCTCGATGACCTTGACCCGCACTGTGACATTCGCCAGTCCCAGCACGCTGATCGGCAGGGTCGCGGCCACCGCGCTCTTGCTGTTGGCCAGCTGAATCACGCCCTGGACCAGTTGCAACAACTGCAGATTGGCATCCAGCCCCGCGGCCGTGGTGCCGGTCTGCAATTGCAGGATGTCGCCGAGTTTTACCGGTGCGGCATTGATCGCCGCCACTTGCAGCTGGCCCAGCGCGGTAATCACTTCAGCGGTGGCGCCATTGAGCTGCACCGCCGTAATCGCGGCCTGGATCAATTGGGTCACCGTGGCCTGGGTATTGAGCAGCTGGGTGTAATTGCCGGCGGCGACGTTGAGGTTGATCGCCAGTTGATTCAGGTAGCTGAGCAGATTGATGTCGGTGTTAAGCAGACCGTTCCAGCCCAGGGCCGTCAGGTTGACGTTGCCCCCGAGCAGCCCCGAGAACAGCGGATTGAGGATGTTCGATTGGGCGGTGTTGATGCTGGCCAGGTTACTGCGGATGTTCAATTGGGCGACGGTCGGCTTGGGTTTGGCCGCCACCGCCGAAGCATAAAGCACGGTGTTGAGGCTGACGGGTGTGCCACTGAACAGCGCCTGCACACCCCCGGCGAAACTGGTGGTGACAGTACGGTTGGCCGCGACCTTGACCGCCTCTGATTGCGTCACGTCCACCGTAAAAGTGCGCAAGCCGGTGGCGGCTGTCGCCAACTTTCCGCAATCGATCACGAGCACGTTGTTGGCATTAGCGACAAACCCGTTGCGTGTCGCGCTTTGCCCCGCGTAACTGGCGGCGGTGAGGCCGGGCAGGCAATTGCCGCCACGGCTGACGGTTTCGAGGGCGACGGTGTCCACCAGGCGCTGCAGTTTGCGTTGCTCCATGTACAAGCGGCTGCTGTCCACGACCAGCAACATCAACACCAGCGCCAGGCTGAGGGTGGCGGCCGCCATCAGGCCGATGGCCCCCCGCTGCCGGGCTGGCCCGCCGCACTGCGGATGACGCGACATGGCGCACTCCTTTGCCGGCGCACGGCCGGGCGCAACCTCCATTGGTGGATTTGAGTGTAGACGCGCTGCACCGACACTGCTGGCAACGCGCCAGTTTCACCCGTCCATAAAAAAAGGGAGCCATAGGCTCCCGTTTTTTTGTACAGGCTCAGCGCGGAGGGTAATTCGACAGGATCCGCGCCACCGTCTCGCGGATGGCATTGCTGCGATCCGCCGGGTTCGGCGTGCGGCTGAGCATCTGCTCGTCGCTGCCGCGCCACACCAGTTTGCCGTCCTTGCCGTCGAGCAGATCGACCTGGATGGTCGCCACCTTGTAGGTAATGTTGCGGGTTTCGTTGTACATCGGCGCACCCCAATAACCGTTCCACGGGCCACCCCAACCGCCGCCGTAGTTGGTGGTCACCTGTTGCTGCCGGTCCTCGACGATCAGGTAGGTCTGCACAAACAGATCGCCTCGGGCACCCGAAGCGGCCGGGCGCAGGCCACGCTGATCCAGTTGGTCGGCGACCGCCTGACGGATGCGTTGTTCGGTCAGGTCGCTCTTGATCCGTGGATCGTCGGGGCGGTATTGCAGGGCGGGGTCTTTCCAGCTCCAGCTGCGGTACGCGGCAAAGTCGCGGCTGGCGTCGAAGTCATGATTGACCTGGTTGGCGGCGCAGGCACTGAGCAGTGCGGCCACGGCCAGTAAAGCGAGACGGCGGAACATGGTTTTTCTCCGGTGGAAGACATGAACCTGAGGGAGCTTTTCAATTGCAGGAAGCTAACTGGGAGGATACGCCGACATGGCCTTTTCGACAGCCTCGCGAATCGCATCGGTGCGATCACCTTGTTTGCCCTGGGTGCCGGTTTCGGCGCTGGCGCTCCAGACCGGCTGGCCACTGCCGGCGTCGAACAGATCGACCCGCACCACTACGACCTGTTCCTGATAGGTACGAACGATCGGCACCGTGTTGTACATCCCGTAACCCCGGCCATAACGGTCATAACCGCCGTAGCCGCCGCCGTAGTAACCGTAATCGTCCTGCACCTGACGCAGGCGGGTTTCCAATCTCAGGTTGGCGCTGACCAGCAGATCGGCCGGGCGATTGTCATGCAGCGGGCGCAAGCCGCGCTGGTCCAGCGCACTGCTGACGGCCTCGGCCACTTGTGCCGAATCCGCCCAGGCCGTGCCCGGCGGCAGCTGACCGTTGAGCCACGCCCAACTGCGATAGCGCCCGTAGTCACGAGGCGGCGCAGGATAAGCGCTGCGGTCGAAGGTGGTCGCCGCTTGCGGTGGCGCCGGCGGCAACGGTCGCGATTGCGCCACGTAAGGGTTGCTACCCTGGCAGGCGGCCAACCCCAGACAGATCAGCAGTAAACCTGAATGACCTTTCATTTCTCGCTCCGATCAGATCGGCCGGCAGATCCAGTGCAAGTAGCGCCCAAGCCCGGCGAAGCTTGGGTGACGACGGTGGGCGAGCTCCATCTCGAGCAAATCAATCAACTCGGCGCGGGCCTGGAATTCCACCGGCATGTAGTCGTGGAAAACCCGCACCCCGCTCTGGGTTTCGACCTGCCACAACCCGGCGAGTTGCGTTGCCAGTTCCCGTGGATCGAGTGGCTGCTGCGGGGTCAGGCTCTGCTTTTCGCCGGCCATGTCGTTCTTGCGCATTTTCTTGAAATGGCCTTTGAGCAGGTTCCGGTAAATCAGCGCATCGCGGTTGTAGAACGCCAGCGACAGCCAGCCGCCGGGCTTGGTCAACTGATGCAGCACCGGCAGGATCGCGTGGGGTTCGGCCAGCCACTCCAGTACCGCATGGCACAGCACCAGATCGTAGGGCTCGGTGAGCTGGCCGAGCAGTTCCTGCCAGGACGCCTGAATGAACGTCGCGGTTTGCCCGGCGTCGGCAAAACGCTGGCGTGCGCCTTCGAGCATCGGTTCGGCCGGCTCGGTGAAGGTCACCTGGTGCCCGCGCTCGGCCAGCCACAGCGACATGTGGCCCAGCCCGCCACCAATGTCCAGCACCCGCAACGGACGATCCGGCAGGGCTTCGGCGAGGTCGGCCTGCAACACGGCGAGGCGGATCGCGCCTTTGGCGCCGCCGTAGATTTTTTCGGCGAAGCGGGTCGCCAACTGATCGAAATGACGGTCGCTCATCAGCTGAACCGCCGTTCGCTGTCGGCGAGCTTGCTGCGCACCACTTCATTCATGTCCAGCCCCAGTTCGCTGCACAGCAGCAACAGATAGAGAACGATGTCGCCGACTTCCTGACCGGCGTGGGCGAGTTTGTCCGCCGGCAATTGGCGGGACTGGTCTTCGGTCAGCCACTGGAAGATTTCCACCAGTTCGGACATTTCCACGCTGGCGGCCATCGCCAGGTTTTTCGGGCTGTGAAATTGCCGCCAGTCATTGCGGTCGCGAATGGCGTGCAGGCGTTCGGTCAGTTCAACAAGGTTCATCGGGCTCTCCTGAAGGCGTATAGCTTCGGGGGGAAGCTGCGCGAAGGCAAGCGCCAGTCGCCCGTTAAAACCCTCTATGCTTGCAGGGAACTCGACCGCACCCGCTGCGGCCCAAGGCTCAGCTCTTTCATCAGGAAACAGACATGCAGGTAGAAAGCTTTTTCGAATGGCTGGGCCAGGCGCTCGGCTCGATCATCCGCTTCATCGTCGATGGCCTCAGCGGCCTGTTCAATCTGCTGGGCAACGCCGGCGGCAACTTTGTCGACGGGCTGTCGAAGGCGCTGGGCATGGACACGTCGATCATCAGCATCATCGCGCTGATCGTCGGCCTGATGCTGCTGTGGTCGGCGATCCGCGCGTTCATGAATGCCTCGATCATTGCCGGGATTATCTGGTTGCTGCTGGGATTGTGGCTGCTGAGCTGGATCATTCACTGACACCTCCCGCTACAATGCCGCTCCCCAAGGAGCCCGCATGTCCAACCTGATCGCCGACTGGCGCGACCGCCCGACCCATCGCCGGGTCTGGGCCCTCGCCGCCCCCATGATCCTCTCCAACATTTCCGTGCCGCTGGTGGCGTTGGTCGACAGCACCGTCATCGGGCATCTGCCCCACGCCCATCAACTGGGCGCGGTGGCGGTAGGTGCCAGCCTGTACACCTTTCTGGCCTGGGCCATGGGTTTTCTGCGCATGGGCACCACCGGTTTCGCCGCGCAGGCGGCCGGGCGCAGCGACGGTGCAGCCTTGCGGCAGATTCTGCTTCAGGGCCTGCTGCTGGCAATGGGGCTGGCGCTGCTGCTCGGCACCCTGGGCGTACCGCTGAGCGGCGTCGCGCTGCACTTCATGCAACCATCGGCAGAACTGGATCAGCTGACCCGCGACTTCTTCCACACCCGGCTGTTCGGGCTGCCGGCAGCGCTGGCCAGTTATGCGCTGGTCGGCTGGTTCCTCGGCACGCAGAACGCCCGGGCACCGCTGGCGATTCTGCTGAGCACCAACCTGATCAACATCGTGCTCAACCTGTGGTTCGTGATCGGCCTGGACTGGGGCGTGGTCGGTTCGGCGCGGGCCTCGGTGATCGCCGAATGGAGCGGCGCCCTGCTCGGCCTGTGGATGACTCGCAAGGCACTGCGCGCCTATCCCGGCCACATCGCCTGGGCCGCCCTGAAAGTCTGGCAGAGCTGGCGCCCGTTGCTGGCCGTCAATCGCGACATTTTCATCCGCAGCCTGGCCCTGCAATCGGTGTTTTTCCTGATCACCGTGCAGGGCGCGCGACTCGGCGATGCCACGGTCGCGGCCAACGCGCTGCTGCTCAACGGCCTGCTGCTGACCGCTCACGCGCTGGACGGTCTGGCCCACGCCGTCGAAGCCCTGTGCGGGCACGCCATCGGCGCCCGCGATCGGCTGGCCCTGCGCCGTTCGCTGGTGGTTGCCGGTGGCTGGTCGTTGCTGGCCAGCCTGGGCTTTGCCGCGCTGTTTCTGTTGGCCGGCCACTTGTTCATCGAAATGCAGACCGACATTCAAAGCGTGCGCGACACCGCCTTCATCTACCTGCCCTATCTGGCCGTCCTGCCGTTGATCGCGGTCTGGAGCTACTTGCTCGACGGCCTGTTCATCGGTGCCACCCGCGCCCGGGAAATGCGCAACGGCATGTTGGCGACCGTGATCCTGCTGCTGCCGGTCGCCTGGGCGCTGCAAGGTCTGGGCAATCACGGCCTGTGGATATCTTTCCTGCTGTTCATGGTGCTGCGCAGCCTGACCCTCGGGGGACTGGCATGGTGGCTGCGGCGCACCGATGGCTGGTTCAACGGTGCCGCTCACTGAACCGGTGCTTCACGACGGATCGCTCAGCCAGCGCCGACGCAATAGTTCGAGCCGCTCCCGTGGGGTCAATCCTTGCGGCAGCGGCGTCAGCTCGGCACGCGGATGCTGCAAACGCAGCCACAACCAGTCGTCCAGCAGCGCCTGCTCGCTGAACCCCAGTTCCAGGCCTTGCTCTTGAAAGGAAGACATCAGCCGATAGTCGCTTCCTGTCGCCTGACTCCAGCGCCAGACATGCTGATCCAGCAGGCAGCGGTGCAGGCGTTCGCGCTGGCGACGGGTCAGGCTTTGCTCGATCCGCAGCGACTCCACGGCCAGCCCCGGATTGCGCAGTTGCTGCCAGCCCTGACTGCCACCGGCCAGATCGGCCCAGGTCCCGCCGAACCAGCGCAGCCACCCGATCGGCCCGAGCCAGCAGCTCAATTGCCGGGCATCGCAGGCATCGAAAAAGTAGCTGGCGGTCTGGCGATTGTAGAAATTGAGCAGTGCCCGATGATTGAGGCCGACGGACACGGTCAGCATCCGCTGCAAGTGTTCGCGCAATACCTGTGCCGAGGCCTCGCTGCCCAGCAGCAGGCCTTGCCAGGTCTGCGGGTCGGCGTGGCAAAGCGCCGACAGCGCCGGGCTGTCATGCAGGTCGATCAGCCACGGGCCTTGTTCACTGACCGGCTGGAACTCCGTACCGTCAAACAGCTTCAGGCTGTGCACACCGGCAAATCCCTGGCGTAACGTCTGCACGGCCTGTGGTGCCTGTGCGATATCCAGCAACAACCATTGAGCGCGCTGTCCGGGGGCCGCGACGCTCATCTTCCGTCGCTCGTTTTGAGCCCGGCGACCAATCGACAGCTGCACAGTGACGCCGCGCAATGCCGATAACTGCCGCCTCCCGGTATCAGGCACAACAACAATAACGGCTCGGCCGCTTTCAGCCATTGAGGCAGGCCCGCGCTCGCCAGATGCTCGGGCAGTGCTGACGGTGCATCATCCCCAATGGCTTCGGTGAGTGACGGAACCTGCAAGACGCCGCTGATCACGGGCTGCTCTGGGTCACCTTCCAGAAAGCTCACCACCACCTCCACCCCGTCCTTCAATGATGCCATCGGCGTATCGGCCAACGCCGGAGCCAGCGGCAGCCAGCAGTGGCTGGGGCGGGCCCCCTCTCCCTGATAGAGCCAGTCGAACTGAACGGCCACCGGCCGCACGGCATCCGGTTGCGCCTCCTCGACCGAGACCACCCACGCGCGTTGTGGGCTGCACATGCGCGCACCCCGGTATTCAACGGATGATCGGGACATCGGCAACTGGTCAGCGGTAAAGATCCGGTTGCTGTAGGGCGGCTCGAGCGACTGATCGGCCCGATGCTCGATTCGGCTCACCAGCCAGTGCGCATTCGCGTCTGCCAGGGGCTGGCCGGAAATCGTCAGCCAGTGACCACTGCGCAGGGTTGGCGAGTGGGAATGCCCCTGCGCCGTGCGTGTCCGCCGCGAGCCTGCTGCATGCAGGCGCGCGTGTTCGCCCAGTTGCCAGCGGCTCACATCCTCGCCCTCACATCGCAGGTTTCCGGCGCGTGGCAGCCGGGCCGGATCATCGCCGAACACCAGGCAATGCCCCCTGCCCCCATGTTCGAAGTGATAGTGAATGCGTGCCTGGCCGCACAACCGCTGCACCAATTCCAGATCCGACTCGCCGTACTGGGTGCAGAACGTGCGGGGCGGATAGGCGTCCTGCAAATCGAACCGGCGCCCGTTGCCACTGATGCCGTGCTCCCTGAGCACCTGATCAAGAATCTGTGGTATCGAAAGATCACTGAAGATGCGCTGGCTGTAACGCAGGCCCAGGCAGCTCAACCGAGGCCCGAGTCGCGCCCGAAACAACCGGGCACCGCGCCCCTGTTCATGCTGGACAAGACTGTGCAACTGCCCGTGAACACCATTGCCACAAGGCCCGAAACACAGGCGCGCCGAACGGTACATCAGGCCGGCAAGGTCCAGGTGCGGATCATCGACCAGCACGTCGATCTCGAATGAAAAAGGCTCGCTGATGGCTTCGCAACCCGTGAATGCCAGGACTTCAAGCGAGTCGGACAGGCCCGCTACATCGAGACGAAACGACGGCTCGTCGGCTGGATCGAACATGGGGGAATTCTCTACAGGGGGGCGGGCGGGGATTCTCGCCGAGACCCATGGCCGAGTAGAGGGCCGAACTACAAATTCGGAAATGACCTACGCGAAAAGCAGACGACGTCACTTTGCTCGCCTGGAAGCAAGCCGTTTCGCGAAGAGAAAAAGAAGCGTCTCACCTGGTTGTCTGAAACGTCCGCGGTGAGCGGAACAATTTCAGACAACCCGATGAAAGCGGAACCTGGCCTCAGGAAGACAGGTAGGAGGAACGGGTCAGACCCAGGCGCAATGCATCGAGGAACTGGGTGCGCTCGCTGGCGCTGATGCGGGCACTGGCGCATTTGTCGCGGTAGTGGGTCATCAGCTCTTCCGGCGACAGGTGCACGTAACGCAGCATATCTTCGATGGTGTCGTGGGTTTCAATACCGGCGTGGTACACGCTGCCATCGGCGTTCTGGTAGATGTTCACCGAGTCGGTGTCACCGAACAGGTTGTGCATGTCGCCGAGGATTTCCTGATAGGCGCCGACCAGGAACACGCCCAGCAGGTAGTCTTCACCTTCGTTCAGCGCATGCACCGGCAGGCTGGTCTCGATGCTCTGCTCGTCGACGTACTGGTTGATCTTGCCGTCGGAGTCGCAGGTCAGGTCTTGCAGAACGGCACGACGCAGCGGCTCTTCGTCGAGACGGTGCAGCGGGATGATCGGCAGGACCTGATCGATCGCCCAGGTGTCCGGCAGGCTCTGGAATACCGAGAAGTTGCAGATGTACTTGTCGGCCAGCTTGTCGTTGAGTTCGTCCAGCACCTGACGGTGCGAACGCTGACGCGCCTTCAGCGAGTTGTGCAGGCGACGGCACACCGCGAAGTAACATTGTTCGGCCAGGGCTTTCTCGGCCAGGGTCAGTTTGCCGTCGGCGTACTGGGCGGCCACGTCGCTCATGTAGTGGGTGGCGCGCCAGTAGGTTTCGGTGACCATTTCGATGTCGGTCGGACCGAGCAGGTCAACCAGCCACTGCACGGTTTCCGGCAGTGCTTCCTTGTTCTCGATCTGCGGCACATCGTCGTTGTGCTTCTCGACGTCGGTCACCTGCACCACCAGCATCGCGTGGTGCGCGGTCAGCGAGCGGCCGCTTTCGGAGAAGATGTGCGGATGCGGCAAGGCCTGCGCGTCGCAGAACTCTTTGAGCATGCCGACCACGACACCGGCGTAGTCATCCATGTCGTAGTTGATCGAACTGGCGTTGCGCGAGTGGGTACCGTCGTAGTCGACGCCCAGGCCGCCACCGACGTCGATGTGATCGACCGGCAGACCGAGGTTGCGCAGCTCGCCGTAGTAACGGATCGCTTCCTTGAAGCCGTGCTGGTAGTCAGCGAGGTTGGCGATCTGCGAACCCATATGGAAGTGCAGCAGGCGGATGCCCTGATCCAGGCCCGCCGCGCGGAAGCGCTCGACCACGGACAGCAGTTGCGCCGCCGACAGGCCGAACTTGGATTTCTCACCACCGGTGTCCGCCCACTTCGACGATGCCAGCGACGACAGACGCACGCGCAGGCCGACCTGCGGCTTGACCTTCAGCGAGGCGGCTTCTTCGATCACCAGACCGACTTCGGATTCTTTCTCGATCACGATGAACACGTTGTGACCGAGCTTCTGGCCCATGAGCGCCAGACGGATGAACTCGCGGTCCTTGTAACCGTTGCAGACGATGGTGCCGCCCTTCGGCGCCAGCGCCAGCACCGCCAGCAGCTCAGGCTTGGAGCCGGCTTCCAGACCGATGGAAACGTTCTGGGTGGCGATGATGTTTTCGATCACCGCTTCCTGCTGGTTGACCTTGATCGGGTACAGCGCGGTGTATTTGCTCTGGTATTCCAGACGCTCGATGTTCGCATCGAAAGCGCCGGTCAGCTGACGGACGCGGTCTTGCAGGATGTCGGGGAAACGCACCAGCAGCGGCAGGGACAAGCCACTCTTGCGCAACTGGTCGACTTGTTCGAACAGATCGATAGGCGAGCTGCTCGGGCCGTTCGGACGAACTTCGACGCGACCGGCGTCATTGATCGCGAAATACCCGGCCCCCCAATGGCGAATCCCGTAAACACTGCGGCTGTCCGCAACTGTCCATTGGCTGCCATCGTCTTTGCGTGTGCGTCGTACGGACATCGAAGTCCCCTATAAAGAAGTCATAGTGCGTCGCCTGATCTCAGGCCGGCGCAGTCTAAAGAATGAAAATGACGGTTCGTCAGCGGGGCGGTAGACCGCGCTGACAGCGTTGAGTTTAGAAACCGGTCATGAACAGGCTCTGTGAAAACCATGGAAACGACGTCAGACCCAGGGACTCTGGAGCTGAATCAAGCCGCCGGTGGGTTTCACAGAGGCTGCTAGCCGCCGGACTTCTTCGCCTTGAAACCGTGCTTGACCAACTCGGCCAGGAGCAGCTCGACATGGTCGCCCTGAATCTCGATGATCCCGTCTTTCAACGCACCGCCGGTGCCGCAACGTTTCTTCAACGTTGTCGCCAGCTCCTTGAGTGCGTCTTCGGCCAGGGGCACGCCGGTGATGGTGGTCACCGTCTTGCCGCCACGGCCCTTGCTCTCGCGGCGCACGCGGGCAATGCCGTCGCCGGCCGGGATCACGGTTTGTTTGCAGATACAGGCGTCCACCGGCTTGCTGCATTCCGGGCAATGACGACCTGCGTCGGTGGAAAATACCAGGCCGCCCAGGGCGGCGAAGGATGCGGCTTTTTTGGCCACCGGCAATCCTCTCGGGAGGACAAAGACTGATCGCAGCCTTGGGCAAGGCTATCGACCGCGAAGCCCCACTCAGGCAGGGGCAGCGCTACTGTGCCGATTGATCCTGTAAGCAGGCCGGCACAGCTTGAAAAGGTCGCGCAGTGTAACGGCAAAAACGCCGATTGCTAAGTGCCAATCGGCGCCAATTTATGTGTTCTTTGCGACGTCGCTTTGCTGAGCCTTCAGATAGCGTTTCAACGCGGCCAGAGAGTCCGGGCAATAAGGCTTTTGCTGGATTTCCAGCATGACCTGCTCGACCGGAATGAAGCGCGCTTCGAGCACTTCTTCAGGCTGCAGGATCAGAGGCCCGTCCCACACCGCCGAAAACGCCGAACACCAGAGGCGATTGCCGGTGTCTTCGAAGTAGAAATGGTCGTGGGCCGTCAGCTCGACGCCACTCACTCCCAATTCTTCTTCCAGCTCACGGGCTGCCGACTCGGCGTAGGTCTCGTTCGCCTGCACCATTCCGCCCGCCGCCACATCCCAGTAACCGGGATAGATGGCTTTGCTCAACGTGCGCCGATGGACGCAGAGTTCACCGGCGGAGTTGAACAGCATGATGTAGGTGCCACGGCCGATCAGCCCGCGCTCGCGCAGGTCGGAGCGCACCAGGGCGCCGAGCAGGTTGTCCTGCTCGTCGACCCAGGCGATCTGTTCGGCATCCGAGGCGGCGCGGTGGGCCGCCTCTTTGGCGCTCTCGTCCATGACTCAGCCCTGATTGAGCAGTTGACGCAAATCGATCACGGCGGCGTTGGCTCGGGAAATATAGTTGGCCATGACCAGCGAGTGGTTGGCCAGCACACCGAAGCCGCTGCCGTTGAGGATCATCGGGCTCCAGATCGGCTCCTGCGACGCCTCCAGCTCACGAATGATCTGACGCACGCTGACGGTCGCGTTCTTCTTCGCCAGCACGTCGGCGAAATCGACCTCGATTGCGCGCAGCAGGTGCGACAGCGCCCAGGCCTGGCCGCGGGCTTCGTAGAACACGTTGTCGATCTGCATCCACGGAGTCTCGACGACTTCCTCGTCGACCTGCGGCACTTCACCCACCGCCGGCACTTCGGTTTTCAGCGCGGTGTTGAGCTTGACCCGGCCAACGCTGGCCGACAGGCGTTGCGACAGCGAACCGAGACGGGTGCCGACATCGCCCAGCCAGTTGTTCAGGTTGTCGGCGCGGGCGTAGAACAGCGCGTTTTTCTGGGTCGGGTCGGAGAGGCGCGCCTGATAACGGCTCAGGGAATTGATGCCTTCCTGATATTCCGACTCGCTGGACGGCAGGATCCAGCTCTTGTTGTCGAAGTTGAAGCGCGGCTCGGCCTTGGCCAGGTCGGCGTCTTCAGCCGATTGCGACTGCGAACGAGCGAAATCCTTGCGCAGGGCACGAGTCAGGTCGCGCACCTGCACCAGCACGCCGTATTCCCAGCTCGGCATGTTGTCCATCCACAGGCCCGGCGGGAAACGGTCGTTGGAAATGTAACCGCCCGGCTTGTCGAGCAACGTGCCGGCCACGGTTTTCAGGGTTTCGACGGTGGTGTAGCCGACCACCATCTGCTTGCCCTCTTTCTCGGCGGCAACCTGAGCGTTCTGCGCCACGGGAAACAGCGCCGGCTCCTGGCTCCAGTACCAGCCCAGGCCGATGGTCACCAACAGGTAAATGGCGACCAGCGTGGCCAGCGCCCGGCTGAACAACAGCCCGCCGACATAGCTGCGGGCGGCCGACTTGGGCTCGGCGGCACGTTCAGGCGCGCTGCCCGCGCGGTTCTTCCAGTCCAGCATGGCGATATCCTTTCAATCTTGGGTTCAACGGTTCGACCACAACCATACAACAACGTGCCTCGACCGGGCACCCGTCAATATTGACAGGCGTTGTCTCGCCACCCGACACGAGGCCGGGACAGACCGCCCTAAGGGATTCCCCGATAGCGGATTCATCGCCATTTCGCCGCCAATACCCGTAACGCGACAGCACAAACACCCTGCTCCACCTTTCTCATCCTCCGATAAACTCACCGGCATTCAGATCGGCAAATGCCCGGTAGATGGGGACTTCCCCGACGATCAGGTTCAAATTGAAACCCGACAGTCAGAAACTGAATGACGTCGTACCGCAGATTATTGACGTACGACACTCATGTAAGGGAAAAGAGGTGCTAGCATAGAGCCACCAGTCGATCTCAGCATGCACCCTAACTAGTAGTCAGGATATGACCGAGCCAGAAGACCCCAGCCGTGAGCGCCTCAAGCACCACTTTGCCCAGCGGGTAATTCATCAGGCACGTCAGATTCTTGAGATATGGCAGCGCCTGCAACGCAGTGAGTGGTCCACTGCCGATCTCGCCGAACTGAGCGAGGCCAATCTGCGCCTGCTGCGTTTTGCCGAGCGCTTCGAACAGCCCGAACACACGCAGCTGGCCCGCCACATCAGCCAGTCGCTGGAAGCGGTGGACGCCAATCGCGGGCGCCTGAGCAGCGGCCTGATCACCGATCTCAACCGTTTGATGCAGCGCTTGTCGCGCACCGGCCTGCGCCATGGCGATCAGCTTGATCAGACCTTTCTGCCGCCCCTGCGCAAACCGATCTACGTGATGCTGCAGGATCACGACCGCGCCGAGCGGCTGGCCAAGCAGCTGGAGTTTTTCGGTCTGAGCGCCCAGGCGCTGGACAGCGTGTCGGCGTTTCGCTCCTCGATGGTCGAGCGCCTGCCGGCCGCGATTGTCATGGACGTGGATTTCAGCGGCGCCGGCGTCGGCCTGAAACTGGCCGCCGAAGCTCAGCAAGGTCTGGAAGAACCGCTGCCGCTGCTGTTCTTCAGCCTGCACGAAACCGACACCCCGACCCGCCTCGCGGCGGTGCGCGCCGGTGGCCAGGAATTCCTCACCGGCACCCTCGAAGCCTCGAGCCTGCTGGAGAAGATCGAAGTCCTGACCTGCGTCGCCCAGTACGAACCCTATAAAGTGCTGATCATCGACGACTCCCGCGCCCAGGCCCTGCACACCGAACGCCTGCTCAACAGCGCCGGGATCGTCACCCGCACCTTGATCGAACCGATCCAGGCCATGGCCGAGCTGGCGGACTTCCAGCCGGATCTGATCATCCTCGACATGTACATGCCGGCTTGCACCGGCACCGAGCTGGCCAAGGTCATCCGCCACAACGACCGCTACGTCAGCGTGCCGATCATTTACCTGTCGGCCGAAGACGATCTGGACAAGCAACTCGACGCCATGAGCGAAGGTGGCGATGACTTCCTGACCAAGCCGATCAAGCCGCGCCACCTGATCACCACTGTGCGCAACCGCGCCGCCCGCGCGCGCAACTTGAAGGCACGGATGGTCCGCGACAGCCTCACCGGCCTGTACAACCACACGCACATTCTGCAATTGCTCGAAGACTGCTCGTTCCGCGCCCGCCGTGAGAACAAGCCGCTGAGCTTTGCGATGCTCGACATCGACCACTTCAAGCGGGTCAATGACAGCCACGGCCATCCCATGGGCGATCGGGTGATCAAGAGCCTGGCGCTGTTTCTCAAGCAGCGTCTGCGCAAGACCGACTTCATCGGCCGTTACGGCGGCGAGGAATTCGCCATCGTCATGCCGGACACCGATATAGAAGCGGCGCACAAAGTGCTCGACGAAATCCGCCAGCGCTTTGCCGAAATTCACTATCCGGCCCAGCCGCAGGATCTGTGGTGCACCTTCAGTGCCGGCGTGGTGGAAATGCACGACGACTCCGACAGCCTGATGATGGCCAGCCAGGCCGACGAGGCGCTGTACCGCGCCAAGGGCGAAGGACGCAACCGGGTGCAGACCGCGCGCGACTCAAAGCAAAGTGCCACTTTTTCATCGGATTCGACCCAATCGGTCATAACCCTGTAACAGAACCGCAATAAATTCAGGCGCTTACCATTCTGCCGTTGGTAGCCGTCATGCGCCTGAAGTTGCTCACCAATCTCAATACTCTGTTGCTGGTCGCCGTCTGCGTGGCCCTCGGCGCCACGCTGTGGTGGTCGCAAAAAGCCCTGGAGCGCCCGTATCTGTTGATGGAGCGTTACCTGGGACTGTCGCAGCAATTTCAGAATGACGTGGCACGCAACGTCGAGGATTACCTCGCCAGCGGCGACGCCCTGCGCCTGAGCAGCGCCAGCCAGGCCATCGATCAATTGCAGAAAGAACTCGGCGAGCTGCCGCCCGCGCTGGCCGACACACTGCGCCCGAGCCTCACCGGCCTCGACGAATTCAGCAAGACCGACCTGCTGGCCGCCGGCAAACTGGCCGGCGATCCACAGGCCCTGCTGTTGCAGGCTGAGCGCGAATTGAGCGCCAGCCTCGACCAGCTCAGCACCTACGCCGGCGGCAACGCGACCTACCTGACGCCCCTGCTGGTCGCATCTCAGCATCTGGGCAAACTGTCGCTGGCCCGGGACAAACTGGTCAGCAGCGGACGCAGTGAACTGGCCGCCGATGTCGAGCGCGAAGTCAGCAACATCCGCACCCAGGCCCAGACGATCGACGCCCTGCCCTTGCTCGGCGTGGTCGCCAGCAGTGAGTCCGGCAGCGACGATTTCGCCGCGATGATGGGCATTGAAAGCACGGAAAAAGCCGCTGCCGAAGACGCCGGCGTCGGCCTCAAACGCGAGCTCAACAGTCTGCTCGGTCGTTACCCGGCAGAGCTGGCGCGCACCCGCGAGCAGATCCAGAAACGCACCGACCTGAGCACCGCGACCCACCAGAAAATCGCCGCCGTGCAGCAGGCCATCGCTGGTCTCGAACCCGTGGTGCGCGCCCAGCACGGGCAGATCCAGGGCGAAGTGCGGCTGATGCAAGGCGTGATGATCGGCCTGATTCTGCTGATCGCGCTGCTGATCGACACCCTGCAACGGCGCCTGGCCCGCACCCTGACCAACCTCGCGCCAGCGCTGTCGACCTGGGCCGAAGGCGATTTCAGCCGCGACATTCATCTGGGCAAGACCAACCGCGAATTGCACGACATCGAAGCCTCGCTCAATCGTCTGCGTGCCTATCTGGTGGATCTGGTCGGGACGATTCGCGGCAATGCCGAGCAAGTGGCCGGCAGCAGCCGCACCCTCGCCGAACTGAGCAATGACTTGCACAGCGGCGCCGAACATCAGGCCGGCGATACCGCGCTGATCCGTGATTCCCTCGGCGAACTGGAAGCGACCATCCAGCAAGTGGCCGGCGATGCAAGGCAGGCCGCCGACGCCAGTCGCCATGCCGGGCTGGCCGTCGAACACGGGCAACAAGTGATCGGCCAGAGCCTCACTGGTCTGCACGCACTGGTCGGCGAAGTGCAAGGCAACGCGCAGATGATCGAACACCTGGCCGAAGAGTCGGCAACCATCGGCGGCGTGCTGACGGTGATCCGCTCGATTGCCGACCAGACCAACCTGCTGGCGCTCAACGCGGCGATCGAAGCCGCCCGCGCCGGGGAGATGGGCCGTGGTTTTGCCGTGGTGGCCGAAGAGGTCCGATCACTGGCGCAACGCACCGCCGGCGCCACCGCGGAAATCCAGACCCTGATTGCCGGCCTGCAAACCGCCGCCCGGCAATCGGTCGAGGGCATGCGCGCGCAGGTCGAACACGCCGAGGCCACGGCCAATCAGGCGCAATCGGCGGACGGGGCGCTGGACAAGATTGTCGGCGCGATCCAGACCATCTCCGACACCGCGATCCGCATCGCCGACATCACCGCGCAACAGAGCGGCGCGGTCAGCGAGATCCGCGATCACAGCGAACGGATTCACCAATTGGGCGGGGACAATCTGCTGCGCATCGGTCAGGGCCGCGAGCAGGGCGAGAACCTGCTGTTACTGGGCGGTCAGCTGCACACCGCCGTGCAGGCGTTCCGCGTGTGACACACAGCGCAGGGCCAAGTCCGCTATCATTCCCGCACCTTTGATTCGCGAGATTGTCATGCGCCGTCTGCTCTGCCTGCTGTTTTTCGTCTTCGCCCTGCCGGCCGGCGCCGCCGGTCTGTTCGACAGCAAACCCAGCGCCACGCTGGGCTCGGTCAACAACAGCGCCGATTTCCTGCCGGTGCGCGAAGCCTTTCAACTGAGCCTGGTCGAGAGCACGCCGCAATCGGTCAAACTGCGCTTCGTCGCCACCGAAGGCTATTACCTCTACCGCCATCGCTTCCAGTTTCGTGCCGAGCCTGCCGAGGTAAAACTTGGCGCCGCACAACTGCCCCAAGGCGAACAGAAACACGACGAGTATTTCGGCGACGTCGAGGTCTACCACGGCATTCTCGATGTAGAACTGCCGCGCAATGATTCCCGGGCGTTCACGCTGGCCGTCACCTATCAGGGCTGCGCCGACAAGGGTTTGTGTTATCCACCGGAAACCGAACGCCTGAGCATCGAGGGCAACGCAGCGGCAAGTGACGCGTCTACTCCGGTGACGGGTTGGGACTGGCGTGATCTGGCGCTGTTCTTCCTGGCGGGCCTGGGCCTGACCTTCACGCCTTGTGTGTTGCCGATGCTGCCGATCCTGTCCGGCGTGGTGTTGCGCGGGCAGGTCGGCGGTTGGCGCGGCTTCAATCTGTCCCTCGCTTATGTGCTGCCGATGGCCGCGTGCTTTGCGCTGCTCGGGGCCTTGATGGGGCTGTTCGGCGCGCAACTGAATTTGCAGGCGCGGTTGCAATCGGCGTGGGTGCTGGTGCCGTTTGCGATGTTCTTTGCGGTGTTCGCGCTGGCGATGTTCGGCGCGTTCGAGCTGAAACTGCCGCACTTCATCAGCAGCCGCCTCGACCGGATCGCCGGGCGCACCGAAGGCGGCTCGCTGTGGGGCGCGGCGGTGTTGGGTGTGGTGTCGAGTCTGCTGGTATCCCCGTGTGTTTCCGCACCGCTGGCCGGCGCGCTGCTTTATATAAGCGCCAGTGGCGACGCGCTGGGCGGCGGTTTGAAGCTGTTCATGCTCGGCCTGGGCATGGGCGCGCCGCTGTTGCTGGTGGCCACCGGCGGCGCGGCATGGCTGCCGAAAAGCGGCCCGTGGATGATGTACGTGAAGAACGGCATCGGCGTGTTGCTGCTCGGGCTGGCGATCGGTCTGCTCAGCCGGGTATTGCCGGGACAGGTCACGCTGCTGCTGATCGGCTTGCTGGCCGGCGGCGTCGGCCTGTTCCTCGGCGCTCTGGAATTCGCCTACAAACCGCCGCGCAAACGGCTCGGCCAGTTGCTCGGCATGTTCCTGCTGTTTTATGCGCTGGCCTGCTGGTACGGCGCGTTCAGCGGGCAGACCGATCCGTTGAATCCGATAGCCCCGGCACGTCTTGCCGACAGCGGCTCGATCGCGCAAAACAGCGGCTCGTGGCAGACCGTCAGCACCCCGGCGGAACTGGATCGGGTGCTGCTCGAAGCGAAATCCGCCGGCACCCCGTTGCTGCTCGACTGGTACGCCGACTGGTGCATCAGCTGCAAAGTCATCGAACACGAAGTGCTCAATGACGCGACAGTCGTGGATCGGCTCAAGGGCTATCGGCTGATCCGCTTCGATATCACCGCAAGCAATGCCGAACAGCGCACCCTGCTCGACCGCTACAGCCTGTTCGGCCCACCGGCGCTGATGTTCTTCGGCAAGGACGGGGTGGAACGTCGCGATGTGCGGGTGATCGGCGAGATCAACACCAGCGACTTCGCCGAACGTGTCGCCAAAGCGAATGACCGGATTTAATCAGTCAGTCACATATTTTGCGCAAACATCGGACATCGTGCTGGCTATTGCAGAGAACTGGACAGTCACAAAGTCTTTGCGGCATAGTCGCCGGGTTCTGACGAAGGCTCACCCATAACAAGGAACACGCAGATGGCAACGCTACTGGTGCTGCACGGCCCCAACCTGAACCTGCTCGGCACCCGGGAACCCGGGACCTACGGGTCGACCACCCTGGCGCAGATCAATCAGGATCTGGAACGCCGCGCCCGTGAAGCCGGCCATCATCTGCTGTATCTGCAAAGCAACGCCGAGTACGAATTGATCGACCGCATCCACGCCGCACGCGGCGAGGGCGTGGACTTCATTCTGATCAACCCGGCAGCATTTACACACACAAGTGTCGCATTACGTGACGCGCTGCTGGGAGTGAGCATCCCATTCATCGAAGTGCATTTGTCCAACGTGCACAAACGCGAACCTTTCCGCCATCACTCTTACTTCTCCGACGTAGCGGTAGGAGTGATCTGCGGCCTTGGCGCCAGCGGTTATCGACTGGCCCTGGAGGCTGCACTAGAGCAGCTTGAACAACAAGCTATACGCCCCTGACCGACCCTTGGGAGTTGATGATTCATGGATATCCGTAAAGTTAAGAAACTGATCGAATTGCTGGAAGAGTCCGGCATCGACGAGCTCGAGATCAAGGAAGGCGAAGAGTCCGTACGCATCAGCCGTCACAGCAAGACCCCGGCGCAGCAGTACTACGCTCCGGCTCCGATGCAGGCTCCGGCCGCTGCACCTGCCGCCGCTGCCGCTCCGGTTGCTGCTGCCGCAGCTCCAGCTGCCGCTGCTGCTCCAGCGCTGAACGGCACCGTTGCCCGTTCGCCGATGGTCGGCACCTTCTATCGCAAATCTTCGCCAACCTCGCCGTCCTTCGTTGAAGTCGGCCAGACCGTGAAGAAAGGCGACACCCTGTGCATCGTCGAAGCCATGAAGATGATGAACCACATCGAAGCTGAAACCAGCGGTGTGATCGAGTCCATCCTCGTCGAAGACGGCCAGCCGGTTGAGTACGACCAACCGCTGTTCACCATCGTTTGAACTGCGGAGAGCCTTTGATGACTGCGAAGTTGGAAAAAGTTCTGATCGCTAACCGCGGTGAGATCGCCCTGCGGATTCTGCGTGCCTGCAAAGAGATGGGCATCAAGACCGTCGCCGTTTACTCCAAGGCCGACAAAGAGCTGATGCACCTGGGTCTGGCAGACGAATCCGTCTGCATCGGCCCGGCTTCTGCCGCTCAGTCCTACCTGCACATCCCGGCCATCATCGCTGCCGCTGAAGTGACTGGCGCTACCGCCATTCACCCAGGCTACGGCTTCCTCGCGGAAAACGCTGATTTCGCCGAGCAGGTCGAGAACTCCGGCTTCGCTTTCATCGGCCCGAAAGCCGACACCATTCGCCTGATGGGCGACAAGGTATCGGCCAAGCACGCGATGATCGAAGCGGGCGTGCCAACCGTTCCTGGTTCCGACGGCCCGCTGCCGGAAGACGAGGAAACGGCGCTGCGTATCGGTCGTGAAGTCGGCTACCCGGTGATCATCAAGGCCGCCGGCGGCGGTGGTGGTCGCGGCATGCGTGTGGTGCACAAGGAAGAAGACCTGATCGCCTCGGCGAAACTGACCCGCTCCGAAGCTGGCGCGGCGTTCGGCAACCCGATGGTCTATCTGGAAAAATTCCTGACCAACCCGCGTCACGTCGAAGTGCAGGTTCTGTCCGACGGCCAGGGCAACGCCATCCATCTGGGCGACCGCGATTGCTCGCTGCAACGCCGTCACCAGAAGGTTCTCGAAGAAGCGCCGGCACCGGGCATCGACGAGAACGCGCGCAAGGAAGTCCTGGCTCGCTGCGTCAAGGCGTGCATCGACATCGGCTACCGTGGCGCCGGCACCTTCGAGTTCCTGTACGAGAACGGTCGTTTCTACTTCATCGAAATGAACACCCGTGTTCAGGTGGAGCACCCGGTTTCGGAAATGGTCACCGGTATCGACATCGTCAAGGAGATGCTCAGCATCGCCGCTGGCAACAAGCTGTCGTATACCCAGGATGATGTGGTCATCCGCGGTCACTCACTGGAATGCCGGATCAACGCCGAAGACCCGAAAACCTTCATGCCGAGCCCGGGTACGGTCAAGCATTTCCACGCTCCAGGCGGCAACGGCGTTCGCGTCGATTCGCACCTGTACAGCGGTTATGCCGTTCCGCCGAACTACGACTCGCTGATCGGCAAGCTGATCACTTACGGCGCGACCCGCGACGAAGCCATGGCCCGCATGCGCAATGCCCTGGACGAAATCGTGGTCGACGGGATCAAGACCAACATCCCGCTGCACCGTGATCTGACCCGCGACGAAGGCTTCTGCAAAGGGGGCGTGAACATTCACTACCTCGAGCACAAGCTGGCTGGCGAGAAGCACTAAGCTTCAGCCCGCACCTGACAAGGCCGCCTTCGGGCGGCTTTGTTGTTTCTGCAGATTGCAAAAAACCTGTGGGAGCGAGCTTGCTCGCGAAGGCGGCGCATCAGTCAGCATCAAAGTGACTGGCAATCCGCTTTCGCGAGCAAGCTCGCTCCCACAAAAGCTTTGAGCTCGCGTAAACTTGCGCGCTTCTCGCAGGCCGCTAGGCTGCAATCAATCTTTTTCACAGGTGCCCGCCATGCCTTGGCTGCAAGTAAGACTCGCCATCAGCCCGGAACAAGCCGAAACCTACGAAGACGCTTTCCTTGAAGTGGGCGCCGTTTCGGTGACCTTCATGGACGCCGAAGATCAGCCGATCTTCGAACCGGAACTCAATACCACCCCGCTGTGGGCGCACACCCACCTGCTGGCCCTGTTCGAGGGCGGCACCGAAGCCGCCCCGGTACTGGCCCATCTGGAACTGCTGACCGGCAGCCCGCTGCCCGAGCACCACAGCGAAGTGATCGAAGACCAGGACTGGGAACGCAGCTGGATGGATGGTTTCCAGCCGATGCGCTTCGGCCAGCGCCTGTGGATCGTGCCGAGCTGGCACGCCGCACCGGAGCCGGACGCGGTCAACCTGCTGCTGGATCCGGGCCTGGCGTTCGGCACCGGCACCCACCCGACCACCGCCCTGTGCCTGGAATGGCTGGACGGCCAGGACCTGAAAGACTGCAACGTGCTGGATTTCGGCTGCGGCTCGGGGATTCTGGCGATTGCCGCCCTGCTGCTCGGCGCGAAAGAAGCCGTGGGCACCGACATCGACGTGCAGGCACTCGAAGCCTCCCGCGACAACGCCGGGCGCAACAACATCGCCGACGAATTGTTCCCGCTGTACCTGCCGGAAGACCTGCCGCAGGTCAAAGCCGACGTACTGGTGGCCAACATTCTGGCCGGGCCGCTGGTTTCCCTGGCGCCGCAACTGTCCGGCCTGGTCAAGTCCGGCGGGCGTCTGGCACTGTCCGGGATCCTCGCCGAACAAGGTGACGAAGTCGCCGCCGCCTACGCGCAGGACTTCGATCTCGACCCGATCGCCAATCGTGATGGCTGGGTGCGCATCACCGGCCGTCGGCGCTAGAATGACCGCCTGTTCAATCCGGATCGCCGCATGACCGACAGCTTCGTCACCCAGTGCCCGCATTGCCAAACCAGTTTCCGTGTCAGCCACGCTCAGTTGAGCGTGGCCCGCGGGGTGGTTCGTTGCGGCTCCTGCCTGCAAGTGTTCAATGCCGCCAAGCAATTGCTGGAGCAACACGCAGGCAAGGAAGCGGTCACGCCGGTGGCGCCGCTAATCAGCGAGCCGCCGATCAGCGAGCCTGCGCCTGTCGAACCACCGGCCATCGTCGAAACGCCCGAGCCGCGCGCCATCAGCCAGAAGCAATGGAGCGCCGCCGAGCTGGATCTGGACAGTCTGGATCTGGACGAAGAACTGGCCCGCCTCGAGCAACGGGAAATCCAGCCAACGACCGAGTTCGGCCGCCCACGCGAAGATGCCCTGAGCGCTCGCCGCGACAGCCACGAACCGGAAGACACGACGTGGCCGGACAGCCTGTTCAGCGAACCGGCAGATGAGCGCGCACCCGAAGTCGAAGATGAACCCGACGTCGTCGAGCCCGAGCCGATCAAACCGGAGCGCACTGAACCTTCGCTGTCGCTGGAGCCGGTGGATCTCGATGACGAACCGCCGATCCCGCAACTGCGTCTGCACGATCCGATCGACCCGAATGCCCGCCGCGAACGCCTGTCGGCCAGCGACGACGTCGACGACGAACTGCCACTGATCGAACCTGCGCGCAAAAAACGCGAACGTGTCGAATCCAGTGTTCGCGCCGAAGCCTTGCAGGATCTGACCGATGATCCGCTGCAACTGGACTGGCAGAAACGCCGCTCGCCCTGGGGCCGCCGCCTGCTCTGGCTGTTGCTGATCGTACTCGCCGCTGCCGGCCTGGGCGGACAGTACATCGCCTATCACTTCGATGAACTGGCGCGTCAGGATCAATACCGGCCGTGGTTCCAGCAACTGTGCCCGCAAATCGGCTGCACGGTGCCGTCCAAGGTCGATATCGCCAAGATCAAGAGCAGCAATCTGGTGGTGCGCAGCCACCCGGAATTCAGCGGTGCGCTGGTGGTGGACGCGATCATTTACAACCGTGCGCCGTTCTCGCAGCCGTTTCCGCTGCTGGAGCTGCGCTTCGCCGACCTCAACGGTCACCTGATCGCCAGTCGTCGCTTCAAACCCGGCGAATACCTCAACGGCGACCTCGAAGGCATGGCGGAAATGCCGCCGCAGACGCCGATCCACATCGCCCTGGACATCCTCGATCCAGGCCCGAAAGCCGTGAACTACAGCCTGAGTTTCCACTCGCCCGAGTGAAACGCTTCACCGCTCCCGGATTGACGGCAGTTTTCTGACTGCGCAGCGCACGACCAAACCGGCGGTAATAACAGAATAACTGTTCAGATTTTGTTCAATTCAGCCTTTATCCAGTCATCGAGAGCGGGTATCATGCCAACCCTTTTTCGAACTCTCATGATCCGGCCCCACTTCAGGGAAGTCCTATGTCGGCGGTACGCATCGGCCCATATACATTGCAGAACGGCTTGATCCTCGCCCCGATGGCGGGTGTCACCGACCAGCCCTTTCGTCAGTTGTGCAAGCGTTTGGGCGCAGGGCTTGTAGTCTCGGAAATGGTCACCAGTGACATGAGCCTGTGGAACACCCGCAAGTCGCGCATGCGCATGATCCACGAAGGCGATCCCGAGCCACGCTCGGTGCAGATCGCCGGTGGCGATGCGCAGATGCTGGCGGATGCAGCCCGGGCCAACGTCGAACTGGGCGCACAGATTATTGATATCAACATGGGTTGCCCGGCGAAGAAGGTCTGCAACAAGGCCGCCGGCTCCGCGTTGTTGAAGGATGAGGCACTGGTTACCGAGATCCTGAACGCCGTCGTGGCGGCAGTTGATGTGCCGGTGACCCTGAAGATCCGCACCGGATGGGATCGCGACAACAAGAACGGCCTGACCGTGGCGAAGATCGCCGAGCAGGCCGGGATCACGGCGCTGGCGGTGCATGGCCGCACCCGCGCCGACCTGTACACCGGCGAAGCCGAGTACGACACCATTGCCGCGATCAAGCAGGCGGTGTCGATTCCGGTCTTTGCCAACGGCGACATCGTATCGCCGGAAAAGGCCCGCTACGTGCTCGACGCGACCGGTGCCGATGGCCTGTTGATCGGCCGGGCTGCCCAGGGGCGGCCATGGATTTTTCGCGAGATCGAACACTTCCTGCGTACCGGCGAAAAACTGCCGGCGCCGGAGCTGATCGAGGTGGAACGCATTCTGCTTGAGCATCTGGCCGCCCTTCACGCCTTCTATGGGGACGTGATGGGCGTGCGAATTGCCCGCAAGCATGTGGGCTGGTATCTCGCAACCTTGCCGGGCGCCAGGGAATTTCGCGCCCACTTCAATCGTTTGGATGGTACGGAAACACAATGCGCCAACGTTCGGGAGTTCTTCGCCGAACGTTACAAGAGCCTGACAGGGGACGGAGAAGGGGTGGCCGCATGACGATGATGACCGAGACTTTAGTGAGTGGAACAACACCCGTGAGCGACAACGTGAATTTGAAACAGCACCTCAATACCCCGAGCGAAGAAGGCCAGACCCTTCGCGGGAGTGTCGAGAAGGCGCTGCACAATTATTTCGCCCACCTTGAGGGCGCGTCCGTCACGGACGTGTACAACCTGGTGCTCTCCGAAGTCGAGGCTCCCCTGCTCGAAAGCGTGATGAACTACGTCAAGGGCAACCAGACCAAGGCCAGCGAGCTGCTCGGACTGAACCGCGGCACGCTGCGCAAGAAACTCAAGCAGTACGATCTGCTGTAAGCATTCAATCAAACCAGAAAGGCGCCCGCGTAAAACCGGTCGCCTTTTTTGCTGACTTCCCTTGCTTTTGATGGAAATTGAGATGACCGACCAGACTACCCGCCTGCCGATCCGCCGCGCCTTGATCAGTGTTTCCGACAAGACCGGGATCCTCGAATTCGCCAGGGAGCTGGAAGCCCTGGGCGTGGAAATCCTTTCCACCGGCGGGACCTTCAAGCTGCTGCAGGACAACGGCGTGGCCGCAGTGGAAGTCGCGGATTACACCGGTTTCGCAGAGATGATGGACGGTCGGGTGAAAACCCTGCACCCGAAAATCCACGGCGGGATCCTCGGTCGTCGCGGTATCGACGACGCCATCATGAACGAGCACGGCATCAAGCCGATCGATCTGGTAGCCGTCAACCTGTACCCGTTCGAAGCCACCATCAGCAAGCCAGGCTGCGACCTGCCGACCGCCATCGAGAACATCGACATCGGCGGTCCGACCATGGTCCGTTCGGCGGCGAAAAACCACAAAGACGTGGCCATCGTGGTGAATGCCAGCGATTACGCCAACGTCCTGGAAAACCTCAAGGCCGGCGGCCTGACCTACGCTCAGCGTTTCGACCTGATGCTCAAGGCGTTCGAACACACCGCCGCCTACGACGGCATGATCGCCAACTACATGGGCACCGTGAACCAGGCTGCCGAAACTCTGAGCACCGAAGGTCGCAGCGAATTCCCGCGCACCTTCAACAGCCAGTTCATCAAGGCCCAGGAAATGCGCTACGGCGAGAACCCGCACCAGAGCGCGGCGTTCTACGTTGAAGCCAAGCCTGCTGAAGTCGGCATTGCCACCGCCACCCAGCTGCAAGGCAAGGAACTGTCGTACAACAACGTGGCCGACACCGACGCCGCGCTGGAATGCGTAAAGAGCTTCGTCAAACCGGCCTGCGTGATCGTCAAGCACGCCAACCCGTGCGGCGTGGCCGTCAGCCCGGACGCCGAAGGCGGCATCCGTCAGGCCTACGAACTGGCCTACGCCACTGACACCGAATCGGCGTTCGGCGGCATCATCGCCTTCAACCGTGAACTGGATGCCGAGACCGCCAAGGCGATCGTCGAGCGTCAGTTCGTTGAAGTGATCATCGCCCCAAGCGTCAGCGAAGAAGCCCGCGCCATCGTTGCAGCCAAGGCCAACGTGCGCCTGCTGGCCTGCGGCGAGTGGTCGGCCGATCGCGTTCCGGCCTGGGACTACAAGCGCGTCAACGGCGGTCTGCTGGTACAGAGCCGCGACATCGGCATGATCGGCGCCGACGACCTGAAAGTGGTGACCAAGCGCGCCCCGACCGAACAGGAAGTCCACGACCTGATCTTCGCCTGGAAAGTGGCCAAGTTCGTCAAATCCAACGCCATCGTCTACGCCAAGAACCGTCAGACCATCGGTGTCGGCGCCGGCCAGATGAGCCGCGTGAACTCCGCGCGTATCGCGGCGATCAAGGCTGAGCACGCCGGTCTGCAAGTGGCTGGTTCGGTGATGGCGTCGGACGCGTTCTTCCCGTTCCGCGACGGTCTGGACAATGCGGCCAAGGTCGGTATCACGGCGGTGATCCAGCCGGGTGGTTCGATGCGTGATGCTGAAGTGATTGCTGCTGCTGATGAAGCCGGCATCGCGATGGTGTTCACCGGAATGCGCCACTTCCGTCACTGATACACAGATTCAAATGTGGGAGCGAGCCTGCTCGCGAATGTAATCTGCCAGCGACGTTGACGTTGACTGACACACCGCTTTCGCGAGCAGGCTCGCTCCCACATAAAGCGCTCCAGCAGCGCCTGACAGAATTTTGAGGTTTTTGAAATGAATGTTTTGATCATTGGCAGCGGTGGCCGCGAACACGCACTGGCCTGGAAAGTGGCTCAGGATCCGCGTGTGCAGAAAGTTTTCGTGGCACCGGGCAACGCCGGCACTGCGATTGAAGCCAAGTGCGAAAACGTCGCCATCGACGTGCTGGCCCTCGAGCAGCTCGCTGACTTCGCCGAGAAAAACGTTTCCCTGACCATCGTCGGTCCGGAAGTGCCATTGGTGGCCGGCGTCGTCGACCTGTTCCGCTCCCGTGGCCTGGATTGCTTCGGTCCGACCGCCGGCGCCGCGCAGCTGGAAGGCTCGAAAGCCTTCACCAAGGATTTCCTGGCACGCCACAAGATCCCGACCGCCGACTACCAGAACTTCACCGAGATCGAGCCGGCCCTGGCTTATCTGCGTGAAAAGGGCGCACCGATCGTGATCAAGGCCGACGGCCTGGCCGCTGGTAAAGGCGTGATCGTTGCCATGACCCTGGCCGAAGCTGAAGACGCCGTGCGCGACATGCTTGCCGGCAATTCCTTTGGCGACGCCGGTTCGCGTGTCGTCATCGAAGAATTCCTCGACGGCGAAGAAGCCAGCTTCATCGTCATGGTCGACGGCAAGAACGTCCTGCCGATGGCCACCAGCCAGGACCACAAACGCGTCGGCGACGGCGACAGCGGCCCGAACACTGGCGGCATGGGTGCTTACTCCCCGGCTCCGGTGGTCACCGCCGACGTGCACCAGCGCGTGATGGACCAGGTGATCTGGCCGACCGTGCGCGGCATGGCCGATGAAGGCAATGTCTACACCGGTTTCCTGTACGCCGGTCTGATGATCGACAAGGCCGGCAATCCGAAGGTCATCGAGTTCAACTGCCGTTTCGGCGACCCGGAAACCCAACCGGTGATGCTGCGTCTGCAGTCGAGCCTGGTGCTGCTGGTCGAAGCGGCACTGGCTCAGGCGCTGGACAAGGTTGAAGCGCAGTGGGATCCACGTCCGAGCGTCGGCATCGTGCTGGCCGCCGGCGGTTACCCGGGCGACTACGCCAAGGGCGCGCCGATCAACGGTCTGGACGCAGCCGCCGCACTGGAAGGCAAGGTCTTCCACGCCGGTACTGCGCTCAAGGACGGCAACGTCGTGACGGCCGGTGGTCGGGTGCTTTGCGCCACCGCCATGGGTGCCAGCGTTGGCGCTGCGCAGGAGCAGGCCTACAAACTGGCCAAGGCCATCGACTGGGAAGGCTGCTTCTACCGCACCGACATTGGCTACCGCGCCATTGCCCGTGAACGCGGTGAGTCTCAGTAATAAGCTACGCTGTGTTTCCGGCAGGGGCTCATCGCCCTTGCCGGACTGTTCCGACGCTGCGCATCGTTATATTCTGGCATCAACCTACGAAGGGATTTCGCCGTGCGCTGGCTCAGGATTGCCATAGGCTTCACCGTCACGCTGTTGACCTTGCTCTGCATGCTCCCGGCCCAGGCCGCGCAAGGCAGTGGCTGGTCGGTATTGCTTGACGATCAGGGCAACCTCCAGCTGAGCGACATCCGCTCCGCCCGCTACACCAATCAATTCAGCCCTATCGAGCTTGACCGCCTCACCGCGGCCGAACCCGATGGCGCCTTGTGGCTGCGCTTCAGGCTGGCGCCCGGCAAGCACGAACAAGTGCTGCGGATCTTCGCCCCCGACCTGTCGCACCTCAATCTGTATGTCCTCGACGGCGATCGCCTGATCGAACAACGCGACACCGGCACTACCCAGCCCCAGGTGGAACGACCGCTGCCCAGCAGCGACTTCATGCTGCCGCTGCCGCAAAGCGACAAACCCCTCGACGTTTACCTGCGACTGGTCTCCGATCACCAGTTACGCCCGTACATCACTCTGCAATCGGCAGTGATGGCCGCGGCCAATCACAACCAGACGCTGATCTACGGCCTGCTGTTCGGCTGTCTGGCGATGCTGATCCTGCACAACCTGATCCGCTACGCCTACACCCGCTCGCGCAGCAGCCTGTGGCTCGCGGTGTGTGAAGGCCTGTTGAGCCTGAGCCTGTTGCTGTTGCTCAACCTCGCCGGTCCGTGGCTGCCGAACTGGCATGCGATCCAGACTCCCGGCGCCTATCTGGCCCTGCTGCTGACCGCTCCGGCCGGCCTGATGTTCGCCTACCGCTTCTTCGCCCCGCTCGGCCCGCATCCGCTGAACAAGCTGTTGATCGGCGACATCCTGTTCATCGTGATCTGCAGTCTGTTGCTGTTGTTCGTCAACACCCTGCCGCTGAACATCATCACCTACGCGCTGGTGGCCCTGGCCGGGCTGAGCATGTTGCTGGTGGCGTTCTATCACTGGCAGAAAGGCTACCGCCCTGCCCGCTTGTTCGTCGCCGCGATGGTGGTGTTCAACATCGGCACGCTGATCATCCTCCCGGCCCTGCTGGGGCTGACCCTGGTCGCGCCGCAAGGCCTGATCATGACCCTGATGGGTTTCATCTGTATCAGTGGCCTGCTGATGAGCATCGCCCTCGGCGAGCGTCAGCGCAGCATCACCGAAAGCCGTTTCAGCATCAGCCGCGACCTTGCGGCGAGCAACGCCGAGATCAACGCCAAGGCCGAGTTCCTGGCCAAGATCAGCCACGAAATCCGCACGCCGATGAACGGCGTACTGGGCATGACTGAACTGCTGCTCGGCACGCCGCTGTCGGTCAAGCAGCGCGATTACGTGCAAACCATCCACAGCGCCGGCAACGAACTGCTGACCCTGATCAACGAGATCCTCGACATCTCGCGACTCGAGTCCGGGCAGATCGAACTCGACGACGTGCAGTTCGACCTCAACGCGCTGATCGACGATTGTCTGAGTATCTACCGCGCCAAGGCCGAACAGCAGAACGTCGAGCTGATCAGCTTTATCCAGCCGCAAGTGCCACGGGTCATCAGCGGCGACCCGACGCGCCTGCGCCAGACGTTGCTGAGCCTGCTGGAAAACGCCCTGAAGAAAACCGAGGAAGGCGAAGTGCTGGTAGTCGTCGCCCTCGACGAACGCAGCGCCGGGCCACGCCTGCGCATTGCCGTGCAGGACAGCGGCCAGCCGATGGATCAGGAAGAACGCGACGCGCTGATGCACGCCGAGTTGCACAGCAAGCACTTCCTGTCGGCCAACCGCCTGGGCGGCAACCTCGGTCTGGTGATCGCCCGCCAATTGATCCGTCTGATGCAGGGCGAGTTCGGCATCAAGAGCGGCGCCAGCCAAGGCAGTACGCTGTGGCTGACCCTGCCGCTGGACCCTGATCGTCTGGAGCATCCGACCTCGGACCTCGACAGCCCGCTGCAAGGCGCACGCGTGCTGGTGGTCGACGACAACGACACCTGCCGCAAGGTGCTGGTGCAGCAATGCAGCGCCTGGGGCCTGAACGTCAGCGCCGTGCCGTCGGGCAAGGAAGCGCTGGCCCTGCTGCGCACCAAGGCGCATTTGCGTGATTACTTCGACGTGGTCCTGCTCGACCAGAACATGCCCGGCATGACCGGCATGCAACTGGCCGCCAAGATCAAGGAAGACCCGAGCCTGAACCACGACATCCTGCTGATCATGCTCACCGGCATCAGCAATGCGCCGAGCAAGATCATCGCGCGCAACTCGGGGATCAAACGCATCCTGGCCAAACCGGTGGCCGGCTACACCCTCAAGACCACGCTCGCCGACGAACTCAACCAGCGCAACCGTGGCCAGGTGGTGTTCCAGCCGCAAGTTGCGAGCCCCGCCGCGCCGGTCAAGGTGCCGAGCGATTTCCGCATTCTGGTAGCCGAAGACAACACCATTTCGACCAAGGTGATCCGGGGCATGCTCGGCAAACTCAACCTGCAGCCAGACACCGCCAGCAACGGCGAAGAAGCCTTGCAGGCGATGAAAGCCCAGCGCTACGACCTGGTGCTGATGGACTGCGAAATGCCGATCCTCGACGGCTTCTCCGCCACCCAGCAACTGCGGGCGTGGGAAGTCGGCAATCAGCGCATCCGCACGCCGATCGTGGCGCTGACCGCGCACATCCTCGCCGAGCACAAGGAACGCGCGCGCCAGGCCGGAATGGACGGGCACATGGCCAAACCGGTGGAGCTGTCGCAACTGCGTGAGCTGATCGAGCACTGGGTGGCCCAGCGTGATCAACAGAACCGCGCGACGACGCAACCGTCGTGAGCCGACAGACACGATAGCGCCTGTTAGACTCCCCCGACTTTCCCCGCCAGCGAGCCCGCGCCATGCTCCACGTGTTATTCAGTGTTTACCTGAAGATGCTGGTGCTCTACAGCCCGTTCTTCGTGTTGTCCTGCTTCATCAGCCTGACCCGCGGTTACTCGCGCAAGGAACAACGCCGCCTGGCCTGGAAAGTGGCGGTCGCCACGCTGGTCTCGAGCGTGTTGCTGTATCTGTTCGGGCGGGTGATTTTCGATGTGTTCGGCATCACGGTGGACGCCTTCCGCATCGGTGCCGGCAGCGTGCTGTTCATTTCGGCGCTGGGCATGGCGCAGGGCAAGTCGGCCGTGCAGACCGACAACGTGCAGCAGGACGTGACGATTGTTCCGCTGACCATTCCGCTGACCGTCGGCCCCGGCACCATCGGTGCACTGCTGGTGATGGGCGTCAGCCAGCCGCACTGGGACGACAAGCTGTTCGCGATCATGAGCATCGCCCTCGCCAGCTTCACGGTGGGCGTGGTGCTTTACTTGTCGAACCGCATCGAACGCATTCTCGGCGATCAGGGTTTGCAGATCGTCAGCCGCCTGATGGGGTTGTTCGTGTGCGCACTGGCGGCGCAGATCATCTTTACCGGGGTCAAAGGCTATCTGGTGCCTTGAACCCTGAAACGAAAAGACCGCCGACGGTAACGTCGGCGGTCTTTTTTCGTCAGTAACCGCGGATCGTCAACCCGCAGACTCGACGGCTTTCTTCGCATCCGCCTGATCGATCAACGCTTTCAGCGTCACGCCCTCGGCGCCTTCCTTGCGCGCCTTCAACCAGCGCACCAGCGTCGACACTTGGCACGGACGCAGGCCATTGACCTCAAGCATCGCATCGCCCCGCTGCGAGGGATCTGACGCATCCGCATTGCGCACCAGAACGCAGTGCTCACTGTCGGGGTCGATCAGTACCAGATGATCCTCGACCATCGCCACCTCCAGCTTCTGAGGGACAGTCAGCGTCAGGATCAAACGGCTCATGACCAGCGGGCGGGCCCCCAGCGGATAACGACAGTCCACCACCAGCGAGTCGAGCTTGCGCATGAGCGCCTCCGACAGGTGCCATTTCATCGCACCGCGCCCTACCCGCAAAACGAGCGTGCGCACATCGTCCGGGATCACCGGCAGAAGATCGTAGGCATCCACCCGTCCTTCGAGCACCAGCACGTCACCCGTGCGCTGGACGTAATCCAGCGGCTTGATCTGGCGCAGGCTCGGATAACCCTGCACAACTCGATCCTGCGGCTCATGCAGCAAGACATCGGCATGCCGCCGGGTTCCGAGCAGCTGGTAATCCTCAGGCAGGTCGGCCGCGGGGATCTGAACCAGCCGCGCGCTGTCAGCGATGTACCACTGCACACTGGCGTCCTGTGCGGCGATCGAAATGAACGGACGATGCGCTTCGTTCGCCAGCAAGGCCTGCAAGTCGCTGATCAGATGTTCGCCATGGGCCGCCAGCCAATTCTGTTGCACACCGATGATCTGCGGTGGCTCCTGATGTTCCAGTTGCAGCACCACACCTTCGCGCGTCGTGCCCACGAGACCGGCACCGTCGACCCGCACATCGGCAAAGCGCCACGCCGTCCAGAGTCGCTCTGGCCTGGTCAGCATCCGGGTCTGCAACAACTGCGTGCCTTCTCCGAATGCCGACTGCAGATGTTGCGGATCGATAAACGTCTGGCGCCAGACCTCACCACTCTCGGGCTCGAACAGCCATGCCGACTGATTGTCCGGTGTCATGCCCAGCAACCGGAGCTGCGTCTGCTGCGCTTCACACAACAACAAGCGGTTGTCCACGTACCAGGCGTGCAAGCGCGCATCCCCGGCAGCATTGGCAATGCCGACAATAGGGAATTGCTCGACGGCGTATTGCCGGGCGATCGCTTCGAGCGCCAGCCACCATTGCTTGCGTCCCTTGAGCCAGGGTTCTGCCAGGCCGGCAAAATGCAGCTCACCATCAGCGCCGATCCCGAATGACAACCCGTCCTCGGTGCGGGCCTGATAGCCATTGTGCTCAGCCGTCACCTGCTTCAGGCGCTCGGGTTGCACCCAGCGGTGCGACCATTGATTCTGCTCCTGCGCCACAGTGCGCTGCACCCGGCACAGGCTCTGGAACGGTCGGTCGTAAATGACAAACACGTCGCCGTCATCGGCCGGCGTCAGCAGCATCAGCTCGTTCAGGTTCTGGATCGAATCGGGCCAGGCGCGCGCATGGTGACGTCGCGGTACCGGGCGCACGATCAGGTTGTCACGGGTACGGACCCAGGCCATGTCCCGCTCGTTCTCTTCAATCATCCAGCAGACCGAAACATAAGGCGCGAACTGCCAGTCGACCGTGGCAAAGTCTTTGTCCGCATGAACCGGCATGCGCTTCGCCCGATCACCCAACACCGGAGCCCAATCTGCCAGGCTTTTGCTGTCATCGAACAGCGCTGCGTAAGTCGGTTCAAGCCCGCGAGTGACGGAGCTCAACCACAGCTCACCTTGGTGCATCAGGTAGTTGAAGCGCTCAAGCGTGCCGTCTTCATACGCGTATTCCTGGACCACATGGATGACACCCTGGCCATCAGCTTCAACGCTGCGAATCGAGCTCGCGCCCTTATGCCGGAAGATCAAACGATAACGATGGCTGAGCAACCCGGTGTCGGCATCGACCTGGCAGATATCGTAGCCACTCGAATCATGGAAAAACGCCGAGCCGCCGGCCACCACCGAGAACAATCCCTCATCGTCGAACACTTCATCATTGCGGATATAGAGAACCCGATCCTCCATGGCGTCGTACCAGCCGTTGGTGTAACGCGGCGCCTTGGGGTTTTCAAAAGGAACCCGGTAGTTGTGGATCGGCGTATAGCGCAGCGCCAGTCGATGCGCCCGTGCCAGCGCTTGCAGATGATCCTGCAGGGTCTGGTCATCCAGCCCTTTGGGTGCCTGTTCCTGCAGCAGCTCCAGCTCGTGCCGTTTGCCGCCGGCGATCCTGAAGAGCCGGCCATTTTCGATCAGCAGGGAGATCTCCGGCGCACTGTTCGCCGTCACCTTGAACTGGCAGCCTTTGACACTGAACTGCCCGTCCTGGCTGAACACGATCTCCGACTCTCGGGCCCAGGGTGCGACGATGGTCCAGCGGTTCTTTTGCGCCCCCACGGACACCAGTTCGACGTTGACACCTGGATTGAGCACCAGCGTGCAATCGCCTCCCCCACCCTGAATCCGATAACTGATCTGCTCGTGCCAGGGCTTGGGAATCACCGGCACAACCAGTTTGCGCGCCTGTGCATCGAGCGTGATGCTGATCTCGGTCGGGCGATAATCGGGGCACATCCGATGAACAATGTAATGGCTGGGGAACGAGTAGAACGAAAACAGGAACAGCCATTGGCCGTCGGCTTTTTTCTTCTCCAGACGCCGCGCGATGTCGAAACCCTTGTCGTGGCGTCGCGATGAAAACGGCAGGATCTGGTACTCGTAGCCGTAGCAAGTGAGCGGCGTGCACGGCAGGACAATGGCCTGCTCGGCCGATGGTGCGAACGTCATTTCGGCGGGGTAGCCAAGTTCTTTACTGAGGTGGATGGCTCGCGGGTAGTCGACCTCGAAGTCCGGCACACCGAAATGATCACGCAGCGGATACAGCCGGGAACTGTCGAGCAGCAGTTTGCCGGTGCTCAGATCCAGTCCGTTGATGATCAGCGACGGTCGCGGCAACCAGGCACCTTGCTCGTCGCTGTAGTGAAATCCGGCGCCGTGATGTGCCTGCTCCAGCTCCGCGAAAAACAGTCCGACCGCCTTCGCTTCTTCAGCGATGGTCGCAAAATTCTGCGCCAGCGCAGTCACGCCGACGGCCAGCCCTCCAAGAATCACCCCGGCGCCTCCCAGCACCGCAGCCGCCGTACCCGCGCCAGCGGCCGCTGCGCCAAGTCCCGCACCGGTCAGGGCCAGACTGCTGGCGTCGAACGTCAGCTGGGTGGCGTAGGTGGCGGTCTCGACATCGTTGCGTGCATTCGCCAACTGATAGATATCGAAGCCGACATTCGCCAGCCCCAGCACGGCACCGACGCCCTCGTTGGCCACATGCCCGGCCACAGCTCCCAGCGTTCTGGCGGTCAACGGCTCGAGCGCCTCGCCGACGACCTTCGCAGTGGTGCGGGCGATCAGTTTTTCATCACGCAATGCGGCTTGCACCAGGCCGATCAGCCCCGCCGCATCGACCACGTTGCCATGCACCAGTTGTGCGTAGTTGACGTAGGCATGCCACTGCACCGCGGTGCTCACAGTGCGATCTTCGCCCTCGCGCCCGCGCAATGCGTTCATCAGCGCCTGTACCGCGAAACCGGCATTGAGCGTGTGCACGGCCGCCGCCTCCGTCGGATCCACCACAGCGCCGGTCGCAGGTTTGTGCCCCAGCGTCGAAAACAGATCCGTCAGGTAATTCCTGATCCGCAGCAGGCGATCATCCCGGCTGGTGACCACGGCGACCGTCTCGCCACTTTGCGGGTCGAGCATGTGTACCCGGTAACCGCCTTCGGGGGTCACCTCCAGCGAGTCGAACAACGGCACCATTGGAGTGACCGACTCATGGCCCTCCTGCAAGCGTGCGGTGACGTCGGCAATCTGCTCGGCCCACCAGTCATTTTCTGAAGACAGCAATGCACTGCCCAGGCGCGAATTCTCCATGAGCGATCGACCGTGAGCGCTGTTCACCCTTTGGCGAACGGACCTGAACGGTTTGTCCGGCAGCGGTTCATCCCTGAGCAACTGACTTACCTTGATGCCGTTCGACAGGTTCAGGGCGGCAACCTTTTCGCCTTGCACATCGATCAGATCGAACTGGGGTCGGCCGGGTTTGCCGTACACGGCATAATGACGGGCGATATGCGTGTTCTTGAAAAATTGCTTCAGGGCCATCCGGAAGGTCGCCGGGCTGTCGAATTCGAACAGGCCGAAGTTCGGATCGTAGAAGTGGTAAACGGCCGTACTCCCGTTTACGGTCCGGGCCACCAGCATCGAGTGGTTGTCCGAGTTGAGCATCAGGGTTCGAGGCCCCGCGGACGCCTCGAGAGTCGCGACCATGTTGTCCAGATCGACCCGCCCCAGCGCCGTGCCCACCTCTGCGGCGTTCACACCACGCATCTCCTCCAGTGCGGCCAGAAACGCCTTCGAGTCCGAATGCTCCGGCTCAAGTACCGCCAGATAGAATCGCTCGCGCAACTGTCGGGTGGCCCCCTCGCCCTCAGTGAGGGCGGCACTCATCGCCAGCGCCAGCGGAAAACAACGTCCGGCGGCGGTATCACCCAGCCCGTGCATCAACAAATCCTGAGGCACCAGTTTGACGGTGCCGGCCGCGAACTGATTGAGCACCTGCTCCGCCCTTTCCTGGATTTGATCGCGATGCTCCTGAGTGGCCAGCCGCTGGATCTGCGCTACCCGGCGCCCCCAGTCAAACAGCGTCGCAGCGTTGGCCAGCGCGTTCTTTTTCAGGCTGAGTGCGTTGACCGAATGTGCGGGCAATTCATCACCCACACTGGACATGCCTGCCATGAACGCAGGTGCCCGGTGCTGATAGAGCTGCTGTTCAATTACCGCGTAACGCCCGGACGTACCGCGCTCACTGACGCTGTTGATCAGATTGTCCAGCGCACCGTTCAATGCGGAGAATCGCTGGGCATCCAGTGAATCGGCGCCCAGCAACGCGCCGATCGTCAAACGCTGCAGCGGGTTGAGCTGCGCGAGTTGCCAGGAACGGGTACCCAGCCCGATCAGCAGTTCATCCAGCGCGATACTCTGGGCAATCGGATTTTTCGGGAATGCCGGTGGCCGCAGGCGAGTGTCCTGATGACGTATGGCCTGACGATCATCGAAGCTCAGCGGCAATCTGTCGGCGAACACGACCGGCCCATCATGGCCGCTCATCATCGCCTTGGTAAACGGTTCGCCGAGGTGATCGGCCATACGCTGCAACAGCTCGGTATTCAGGACATGACGTCCTTCGACCAGTGGCCAGCCGAGTTCGAATTCGACGGTGGTCTGCTTGAGCAATTCGGCGACATTCCCGGCGTAGCGGGTTTTGTATCGGCCGTCGCGCCAGCTTTGCTGTTCGGTATCGAGCCACTTTCGGGTATCGGTTTCGTTTTCTTTCCAGGAGTGATCCAGCTCCTCTTCAGTGACTTGATTGACCGTCTGCAGAGGTGCGATGGCCATTTCCCGCCGTGACGCCTGCGCCCCTTCGGGCGTTAAAAATGTCTTTTCGAAATCGCTGGTGCCATCCTTGATTCCGGCGGGCCCGGTCAAATAGATCGTCCCCTCGTTTCCCGGACGGATACCTTCGTTGTGGTATCCGGCAACGGCATCCGCCAGATAAGCCGCAAAAAGGGACTCCATTCCCGGCAACTCAACCAAAGGCCCGTAGGATTTTTCCAGCACTTCATTGGCCAGCGTACTCATCGCTTCATGCTCTTGAAGTCTGATACCTCTTTCAATCGCCAACCGGGTGGTGTCATCGAGCAGTTCGTAGTTGAACCTGAAGCGCTTGAGCACGGACTCAAGAACCGCCGAACCGGCATGAGCCATCATGTAGGCATTGCTGATCGTGTTTTCCATTGCCACTGCGCGCAGCGCATACGGTCGGACAAGCAGATCCTGCGGAGGCTGAAACACCTGAGTCAAAAGCGGCCGGCTTTTGGCAAACGCCTGCAGCACCGGGCGATGCTCTTCGGGTATTTGCAGCAGCTTGTCTCTGTACCGCCCCCGTAGCGCCTGTCGACCGGGCATCCAGTCGGGATTCTGATCCAGCATCAACTGCAAGACACCGAGGCGCGCATCGGCACCAAAGTCGCTGATATCAATACCTGCAATTTCCTTCAGCAACGGCGGCAAATTATCAACATCGCTGTAGCTGCCACCTTCGAAGTGCAAGACCTCTGCTCTTACGATATCCGACGCAGCCGCCAGGTTGCCCCGCATGCGCATTTCCCGCTGGTAAACATCCCGCAACTTCAAAGGTATTTCCGAACCCGCCAGATCGCGCACTCGAATATTACCTCCGACCAGCGCATCGATACTTTCACGGTTCTTTGCTTTCAACGCCCTTAAATCCTGAACGTTCTGCCCAT
Organism: Pseudomonas sp. B37(2017); assembly: GCF_002112885.1. Classification (NCBI taxonomy): domain Bacteria; kingdom Pseudomonadati; phylum Pseudomonadota; class Gammaproteobacteria; order Pseudomonadales; family Pseudomonadaceae; genus Pseudomonas; species Pseudomonas sp. B37(2017). Next base: position 58,872 of record NZ_NEIX01000019.1, read on the forward strand.
AAGCACGGCTCAACAACTGCAATCTTGCTTCATCGGCGGATTCGCCTCTCGCAACCGCCGCATAAATGTGTTCGCTCATCTGTTGTTTCAAAGCGATAGCGCGGGCGACATACAGCTCGCCCAAAACCTTGTCGGAGAGGCTGTCGACGCCCCCGTGCTCCATGGCGTCCGCCTTGGCCGCCTCGACCATCAAGCGATTGGCCTGCCAGGCCAGCAACGCATCACTGTCATACCAGACGTTGATCTGATAACCCTGACCGGCCAATACCTGTTTCCAGACATTGATGTAATCGCGCTGGATGTCACCGACTCCGCCACCCAGCCAGACGAAGTGCAGGATCTTCGGCACCTGCGTAGCAGGTGTTTTCATCAGTTCAACGCTGTAGTTCAGCCGCGACTCGAAGTCGCTGACCCTGGCGCTGATTTCTGAAAGATCGGGCGCTGTTTCCGTCTTCGGGCTCGGCGCAGGTGCTTTTTCAACTTCACGTCGCATCCGATGCCCGTCGAACTCTCCAAGCGCCCGCTTTAACAGCGCGAGGGGTTGCAAGAGCCGTGGCGAGTCGAGCAAACCGACACAGGCAAAGTAGTAACGGATCACCTCGTCATAACGAACGGTATTCTTGTAGGGTAACAGCGCTTGTTCTAGATCAGACAATTTGAACAGATTGACAAACTTTACATACCCGCCATCAACTTTAGCTTCCTGCATTGAAACATTTCCTCGACATAATAAATTACACGCGCGCGCCGACGCCGCGAGAGCAAACAACTTGCAACAAGCAAACACTAAAACCCGAACAAACTTCACATAACCGAAACTAGTGCAAAACAATATCCAAAGACAAACACAAAGCCATTCAAACAATGTCCAACGAAACATCCAACAACACTGGACCATTCAAACAAACGCTATTGAAACAAATACAAACTTCAGAAAGCGCACAAACCAAAAAGGCCGCGAATTGCGAATTCGCGGCCTTTTTGGGTTTTATGTCTCGTCCTGAATAAGGTTTACACCTTCTGGCTTCTTTTCAGGAGTGTGCAATGGATTCGGGCGCAAAACGCAGTCAACGCGATTACACGCTGACTT
>NZ_NEIX01000002.1:0-561867 GCF_002112885.1 Pseudomonas sp. B37(2017)
AGAAAGGGCGGGACGAGAAGTCTCCCACGGTCCGTACTGGCTAGAGTCGGAATCGAGCTTTTAGTCCCGCCCACCCCTTCAAGTCTAAACATACAAGCGAGCTTGCTAGCGAAGGCGGCCTGACAGCTGAGCAAAACAATGGTGTAGGACCCTGCGTCGCTTCCTACATGTTTTTCAGACGGCTCCGATATTGAGTCGCTGTGTTGGCGGTGCTGTACTCGAGGCTGTTTTTCAGCCTTGTTTGAGTCAGCTTTGATGAAGAAACCGCCGGTATTGAAGGGTCGGGCCGATCCGGTCTTTGAGTTGTTGATGCGCGCGCCTCACAAGCAGCGTCTGGCGGATTATCTTGCGTTGCTCAAGCCGCTGGATGACCAGGGGCGGTATCTGCCTTTTGAGGATTTGCGGTATCGCTGGGCCAGCGGGCTGGATGCGCGTTTGTGTTGGGCGTTGGTTAAGAAGGCGCGGGTCGCTCAGTACATTCATCTTCTGCCGCTGGGGGAGCCGGCGCAGTGGGGGAAGTTTGTGCCGACGCCCACCGCGCAGAAGGCCCTTTCAGTGGTTGATCGGCAAACCACGACGGCGTCTCTGGAGTACATGACCAGCCAGATAGGCGAGCGGGCGCATTTCAGTTATTTGCTTAACGATCTGATCGAGGATGAGGCGATCAGCAGCAGTCAGCTGGAGGGCGCCGCGACCACCACTCGTGTTGCCAAGGACATGCTCAAGCAACGGCGTCAGCCGCGTACGCCGGATGAGCGGATGGTCATGGGTAATTACCGGATGATGAATTTCGCCTGGGAAAAACGTTACGAGCCATTGAGCGTGGAGTTGATTGCGGCGATCCATCGAGTCGGTGTCGAAGGCATTGATGACGAGCAGTATGACCCTGGGCTTTTCAGGACCAACGATGAAGTGGTGGTGCAGGACGGCGAAGGGAATACCGTACACACGCCACCGCCTGCCGCCGGATTGGTGAGGCGACTGGATTTGCTCTCGCAGTGGATCAATCAACCACAGGGTTCACCTCGGCAAAAAAACTACCTGCATCCGCTGATCAAGGCGATCACGCTGCACTTTGCCCTGGGTTACGAACATCCGTTTCGTGACGGTAACGGGCGGGTCGCCAGGGCGCTGTTTTACTGGTTCATGTTCAAACACGAGTTTTCGGCGTTTCGCTATATCGCGATCAGTCTTTTACTGCGCAACGCGCCGGTGAAGTACGGGCGGTCGTATTTGCACAGCGAAGCCGATGAGCTCGATCTGACGTACTTCATCGAGTTTCAGTGTTCGGTGATTCTGCGGGCGGTGGAGGGGTTTACCGATGTGTATCGCAAGAGTGTGGCGTACAGCGATATTGGACGGCGGAACGGATTGAATAACGGGAGTGAGACAGCTCACTCCCGTATCGTGTCGGCTTAGAGCGTACCGAACACCTTTTTCGCCAGACTCGTCGCCGCAGCGGCCGGGTTCTTGCGGATGGTTTCTTCCTGTATGCCGATCATTTCGAACAGGCCATTGAGCGCTTGTTCGGTCACGTAGCTTTCGATGTTGGCGCTCTTCGCATCCACCACGCCGAAGGTCGCGGCCTGGCCTGCGAAAGCGTTGTATTTCTGGGCTACGCCGACTTTGTCGGTTGCCTGTTTGACGATGGGCAGGAATTTTGTGCGGATCTGTTCGCGGCTGGATTTGTCCAGGTATTGGGTGGCCGAGTCGTTGCCGCCGCTGAGGATGCCTTTGGCGTCTTCCACGCTCATTTTCTTGACGGCGTCGACGAGGATCGGCTGGGCCTGGGTGACGGCGGTTTCCGCGGCCTTGTTCATGGCGGTTTCCAGTTCGTCGACCTGGGCGCCCATGCCGAAGGCTTTCATCTTGCCGGCGACTTTGCCGAGTTTGCCCGGCAGTTCGATCTTCACGTCCGGGTTGTTGCTGAAGCCGCCCGGGGTGCCGAGTTGTTTGACGGCCAGTTGCGCGCCCTGGGTCAGGGCATCCTTGAGGCCGCCGGTGGCGTCGCCTTGCGACAGGTCGCTGAGGGACAGGGCCAATGCGTTGGCGGAGATCATCAGGCCCGCGCACAGGCCGGCGAAGCGAAGGGTAGGGCGGAGCATGGCGGCTTCCTTGTTCGGAGAGAGTTAGCGGGCGGCGTCGACGCGGATCTTCAGCGGCTGCGGATCCTTGCCATCGAGCTGCACGGCGTGGTTTTCGGTGGTGATGAACATCAGCTCGCCGTTGACTTCGATGCGTGCGCTGACCGAGTAGCGGTGGCCGGGTTTGACCTGGGCCGGATCGTAGCTCAAGTGGAACGGCAGCGGCACCTGGCCTTTGACCGGGCCTTTCTGTTCGTCGAGTACCACGGCCGGCGCGTCGGCCAGCGAAACGTCCTGCAGGCTTACGCTCAAGGTCGCACTTGGCGGCAGGGCGATGCGTTGCAGGTAGAACACTTCGCCGTCGAGGCTGACCTTGCCGGCCGGAGAGGTCGACTGGCAAGCGCTGAGCAGGGTGGCGGCGGCAAGAAGGGAAAGTTTTTTCATCGGAGATCTCCGTATCGACGGCGCCAGAAGAAGCCTGGCGCCTGTAGGAATTTAGTCGCTTTGCACAGGGGCGGCGACCTGATCGGCCGCATCTTCGCTGCGATGCAGGGCCACCTGACGGATCGACAGGCGAATCTCCGCCGGCAACACCCGTTTGGCCGCACCCTCGGCCAGTTCGCCGAGCAGTTCGTGATAGCTCAACTTGCCGGCTTCGTCGCGACGCAGCACGTCCAGATCGAGCATGGTCTGGATGAAGTGGCGGAACAGGCTCTTGTCGAAGAATTCCGGGGCGTTGAGGCCATGCAGGATCGACAGGCGCTGGGCCATGACCGTGCACAGGTCTTCGAGCTCTTCGGCGCTGATGGTGTTCTGGCCTGCGTTGAGCAGCAACGACACGGTCATATAGAAGCGTTGCAGGGTCTGGGCGATGCTCTTCGACAGCAGTGTCAGCAGCACGAAATGCCGCGAGCTCGGCGCCGGGCGCAGGTACACGTCTTTCTCGAAACGCAGCAGGCCTTGTTCGACGAACGCGTCCAGCCACTGATCGATCACCGCATCCAGTTCATCCAGGGTCCAGCGGATGAACAGCTCCGATTGCAGGTACGGATACAGCGCGCGGGTGTAGCGCAGGATCTGTTCGCGGCTCATGCGCGATGCACTCTGGAAGAAGCTCGCCAGCAGCGCCGGCAGGGCGAAGATGTGCAGCACGTTGTTGCGGTAGTAGGTCATCAGGACGGCGTTCTGCTCGTCGAGATACAGAATCTTGCCCAGCGCATCGTTCTGCTCGGACAGCAAATCCATGTCCTTCACGTGCTCGATCAGCGCCCGACCATCGCCTTCCGGCAAGGTGGTGTGCGGTGAGTACGGAACCTTGCGCAGCAGCGCCAGATACAGATCGAGGACCCGCGCCATGGCTCGATCGTCGAGTGCCAGCCGGGTGGTCGACAGCAGCGCCAGCGCCACCAGGTTGACCGGGTTGATCGCCGCCGCTTCGTTGAGATGCTGCGCGACCCTCTCGCCGAGGCGGTTGGTGGTTTCGTTGAGCCAGGCCGGTTTGTACTGCGGGCCGAGTTCCTGCTGGCGCCAGTCCGGCTGTTCGCTGTCGAGGAATTCCGCGAGTTTGATCGGCTCGCCGAAGTTCACCGCCACCTGGCCGAAGCGCTGCTTGAGCGCGCCGATGACTTTGAAGATGTCGAAGATCGATTCTTTCTTCTTGCTCGCGCCACGCAGTTCGCCGAGGTAGGTGCGGCCTTCGAGCACGCGCTCGTAACCGATGTACACCGGCACGAATACGATCGGCATCCGCGACGAACGCAGGAAGCTGCGCATGGTGATCGCCAGCATCCCGGTTTTCGGTTGCAGCATGCGCCCGGTACGCGAGCGCCCGCCCTCGACGAAGTACTCGACCGGGAAGCCTTTGGTGAACAGGGTGTGCAGGTATTCGTTGAACACCGAGGTGTACAGCGGATTGCCCTTGAACGTACGGCGCATGAAGAACGCACCGCCACGGCGCAGCAGGCTGCCGATTACCGGCATGTTGAGGTTGATCCCGGCGGCGATGTGCGGTGGGGTCAGGCCGTTGCGGAACAGCAAGTACGACAGCAGCAGGTAGTCGATGTGGCTGCGGTGGCACGGCACGTAGATCACTTCGTGACCCTGGGCAACCTTCTGCACGCCTTCGATGTGGTTGACCTTGATCCCGTCGTAGATCTTGTTCCAGAACCAGCTCAGCACCACTTCCAGAAAACGGATCGCGGTATAGGTGTAGTCCGAAGCGATCTCGTTGCCGTAGCGCAGGGCCTGGGCCTTGGCTTTTTCCGGGGAGATGTTTTCGCGCTCGGCTTCGTCGAGGATCGCTTGCTTGACCAGCGGTTGGTTGAGCAGGCCTTTGACCAGGTTGCGGCGGTGGGAAATGTCCGGGCCGATCACCGCAGCTTTCAGATTGCGGAAGTGCACCCGCAGGATCCGCTGGGCCATGCGCACGGTGCGTTCGTGGCCCTTGTTGTGTTCGATCAGTTCGCGCAGGTGGATCGGTGCGGAGAATTGCACGCGGGTCTTGCGCCCCAGAATCATGATGCTCAGCAGGCGACGCAGACGCCCGGTGACGGCCCAGCTGTCGGCGAACAGCAGTTTCCACGGGCTGTTTTCGCTGTCCGGCGACTGGCCCCAGAACACGCTGACCGGAATGATCTGCGCGTCTTCGGCAGCGTTCTGGCTCAGGGCGCTGACCAGTCGGGTCAGGGTCGGCGGCGCACCGCGCTTGTCCTGGCGACCGAGCCAGTCCGGGTCCGGCGTCAGGTAGAAGAACGCCGCCGGTTCGATCAGCGAACCCACGGATACCGGCAGCACCGGGCGCGGCAGGCCGGCCTTGGTGCACTCGGTGTCGACCACCGCCAGATCAGTCAGCGATGGATTTTGCAGGACGTAGAACACCGGACGACTGCGGTCGAGGTTGAGGGTGAACGACGACTGGTTGATCGTCTCGGAGCGAACCCAGAGATACAACAGTCGGCGCAAGGTGCCAAACACAAGACGGCGGAACGGGGAACGGGTCATACGGCTTCTGCGTGAGTGGATAAACCGAGCGTTTGCTCGGGCGGTCGATAGTGTGCCGGATTCATGGAAAATCGGCAAAAAAGCGGCGAAGTAATCTCCTGTTGAGAGTTTTGCCGCCTGTCATATACTCGGCGATCTGTCGCCGGGGCCCTTTTATGGACGTCGGACGCAGGCTGACGTTCCTCAAAGGCTTTCCTGCGAAAAGCCTGTTCAATAATAAAAAAGGAGTATGAACAGATGGCAACACGTGAAACCGGCAACGTGAAGTGGTTCAACGACGCCAAGGGCTACGGCTTCATTCAGCGCGAAGACGGGGTGGACGTGTTCGTGCACTACCGCGCGATCCGCGGCGAAGGCCACCGTTCGCTGACCGAGGGTCAGCAGGTTGAATACGCGGTGGTGGAAGGGCAGAAGGGCTTGCAGGCTGAAGACGTTGTAGGCCTGTAATGATCGTTCCCACGCTCTGCGTGGGAATGCCTCAATGGACGCTCTGCGTCCGCTTTGGGACGCGGAGCGCCCCGGGCTGCATTCCCACGCGGAGCGTGGGAACGATCAACATTGGCATTGTGTTGCTGATTTTTACGCAGTTTTCCAGGTGATCTCTTCTTCACCGTCTTCGCTGATGCGAATCCAGCGATCCGCCGTCTCTTCACCTTCTTCCTCGACCCATGTCCCCGGCGCGCAGCGCACTTCGACGTTCAGCGCGGCAAAGGCTGCGCGGGCGCAGGCGATGTCGTCGTCCCATGGGGTCGCATCGCTTTCCAGGTAAAGGCTGTTCCACTTGCCCACGGCTTTCGGCAGCCAGGTCACCGGGATGTTGCCGGCCTTGCACTTGTAGGTCTGGCCTTTCTGTACCCAGTCGCTGCACGGGCCGAGGGCGGCGCCCAGCCAGGCGGAAATGGCCTTGTGGTCGACGTCGGCGTCTTTCAGGTAAATCTCGATGTCCGGTTGGCGCATGGATGTCCTCACTGCGGGTCTGAAAAATCCATTCGCGGATTTAGCCGGCCCCGGGTCGTTTGCCCGAGACCAAAAGTTATTGAAGAACGAAATAATCGTAGCGCATCGAGACAGTGGTCACGAACGGCTCGGGCTGTTCGATCACCGCCGCGCGGCGCTCGGCACTGGCGCGCCAGCCGTGGGGCGTCATCGCCAGCAGGTTGGCGCGATCCTCGGGCTTGTCCAGCGTCAATTTGAATTCCAGGGTTTCACTGTGCGCCAGCGCCATGCCTTCCGGCACCAGGGCCAAATGCTTGTCGTCGGTGTATTCGCGCACTTCGTCGTACAGGCGCTCGCGCAGTTCCATCAGATGGCCGCTGGTCGGGCCGACTTTCATCAGACCGCCGCCGACGCTGAGCAGACGCTTGGCTTCTTCCCAGTCCAGCGGACTGAAGACACTGGCCAGAAACTGGCAGCTACCGGAAGCCAGTGGCACGCGGGCCATGCTGGCAATCAACCAGGTCAGTGCCGGATTGCGTTTGCAGGCGCGTTTGACCGCTTCCTTCGAGATATCCAGCGCGTAACCGTCAGCATCGGGCAAAGCTTCGGCGATCTGCGCGGTGTAGTAACCCTCGCCGCAACCGATATCGACCCAGCGCGCCGGCGCATAACCCGCCGCCAGCTCCGCCAGACGCTTGGCCACCGGCGCGTAATGCCCGGCGTTCAGAAAGTCGCGGCGGGCCTCGACCATGGCCTGGTTGTCGCCGGGATCGCGGCTGTTCTTGTGCTGCACCGGCAGCAGGTTCAGGTAACCCTGGCGCGCGCGGTCAAAGCGGTGGCCGGCAGGGCAGACCACGCCGTTGTCCACCGCGGTCAGCGGTTCACTGCAGATCGGGCACGCGAGCATCAGGCGAGCAACTTGATCAGGGTCTGGTAGTAGATCTCGGTCAGCACGTCGAGATCGGCCGCCAGCACGCGCTCGTTGACCTGGTGGATGGTCGCGTTGACCGGGCCCAGTTCAACCACTTGCGTACCCATAGTCGCGATGAAACGGCCATCGGAGGTGCCGCCGCTGGTGGACGCCTTGGTCTCGCGGCCGGTGATCTGCTTGATGCTCGACGACACCGCGTCGAGCAGTGCGCCCGGCTCGGTGAGGAACGGCAGACCGGACAGCGCCCAGTCGATGTGCCAGTCCAGGCCGTGCTTGTCGAGGATGTCGGCGACGCGTTTCTGCAGACCTTCAACGGTCGATTCGGTGGAGAAGCGGAAGTTGAACAACGCCACCAGATCACCCGGAATCACGTTGGTCGCGCCGGTGCCGGAGTTGACGTTGGAAATCTGGAAGCTGGTCGGCGGGAAGAAGTCGTTACCGTGATCCCAATGCTCGGCGGCCAGTTCGGCCAGAGCCGGGGCAGCGAGGTGGATCGGGTTCTTCGCCAGGTGCGGATAGGCCACGTGGCCCTGCACGCCGCGCACGGTCAGTTTGGCGCCGAGGGAGCCGCGACGACCGTTTTTCACCACGTCGCCCACCAGCGTGGTGCTCGACGGTTCGCCGACGATGCACCAGTCCAGACGCTCGTTACGGGCTGCCAGACGCTCGACCACTGCCTTGGTGCCGTGATGCGCTGGGCCTTCTTCGTCGCTGGTGATCAGGAACGCAACCTTGCCTTTGTGATCCGGGTAGTCGGCGACAAAGCGCTCGGCCGCAACGGTCATCGAGGCCAGGCTGCCTTTCATGTCCGCAGCGCCACGGCCGCAGAGCATGCCGTGTTCGTCGATCACCGCGTTGAACGGGTCGATCTGCCAGGCAGTCACCGGGCCGGTCGGCACCACGTCGGTGTGGCCGGCGAAGCACAGCACCGGGCCGTCGTCTTTGCCGTGAGTCGCCCAGAAGTTATCCACATCTTCGATGCGCATCGGTTCCAGCTGGAAACCGGCATCGCCCAGGCGCTGCATCATCTGCTTCTGGCAATCGGCGTCGACCGGCGTCACGGACGGACGGCGGATCAGGTCGATGGCGAGTTGGAGGGTCGGCGAAAGGTCGGCGTGGGCCGTCATGGAAAACTCCGAAAGCTGGGGGGCAAGGCGCGCAAAATGGCGGTTATCTTAAAGCAAAACGGCGACCATTGGCCGCCGTTTAGTGCATCCGGAAGGATTTAGACCACCGGTGCCGGTTCAGGCGCCGCCGATGGTTTTGGCAGCGACGACAGGAACGCCATGATCAGCGCCGCCACGTACGGCAGCGACTGCACCAGCAGCATGGCCACCCAGAAGCGCATGTCGTTGCTCGGAATGCCCTGCACCAGGAAGATCCCCAGCGCCGCGCCCCACAACAGCAGCATGATGAACAGCTCTTCCCTTGCCTCGGAAATCGCCACCCAGAAGCCATGGTTGTCGGCGTTTTTCGGGGTGCGGAAGAACGGAATGCTGCTGGTGAAGAAGCCGTACAGCACCGCTTTGGCGATGGTGTGCGACAACGCCAGTCCGGCCAGTGCCGCGCAGAACGCATCCTTGAGGTTCACGCCCACGGCGCGACGGTAGAGGAAGATGATCTTGCCGACCTTGAACACGAACAGCGCCAGCGGCGGGATCGCGAAGATCAGCAGCGGCGGATCGACCCGTTGCGGCACGATGATCATCGCCGCCGACCACAACAGCGCGCCGACGGTGAAGAAAATGTTCATGCCGTCCGCGACCCACGGAAGCCAGCCCGCGAGGAAGTGGTAACGCTGGCCGCGCGTCAGCTCGGTGTCCTTGCCGCGCAGCAGGCTGCGGGTGTGGCGCTTGATGATCTGGATCGCACCGTAGGCCCAGCGGAAACGCTGCTTCTTGAAGTCGATGAAGGTGTCCGGCATCAGACCCTTGCCGTAACTGTCGTGGTAATACGCCGCCGACAGGCCTTTCTCGAACACCCGCAGACCGAGTTCGGCGTCTTCACAGATGCACCAGTCGGCCCAGCCCAGTTCTTCCAGAACCGAGCGACGGGTCATGGTCATGGTGCCGTGCTGGATGATCGCGTCGCGGTCGTTGCGGGTGACCATGCCGATATGGAAGAAGCCTTTGTATTCGGCGTAGCAGAGCTTCTTGAAGGTGCTCTCGTTCTGGTCGCGGTAATCCTGCGGCGACTGCACCACGGCGATTTTCGGGTCGGCGAAGTGCGGCACCATGTGCTTGAGCCAGTTCGGGTGCACGCAGTAGTCGGAGTCGATCACCGCGATCACTTCGGCGTCCTTGGCGGTGTGCGGAATCAGGTAGTTCAGCGCGCCGCCCTTGAAACCGGCCAGGGGCGAGACGTGGAAGAACTTGAAGCGCGGGCCGAGGGTTTCGCAGTAGTCGCGCACCGGTTCCCAGACCGCCGGGTCCTTGGTGTTGTTGTCGATGATCAGGACTTCGAAGTCCGGATAGTCGAGGTTGGCTAGGGCGTTGAGGGTCTGTTTGACCATCTCCGGCGGCTCGTTGTAGCAGGGCACGTGGATCGAGACTTTCGGGCGGTAGTCCGAATCGCCGACCACCGGCAGGAATTCACGGCGACGCTTGTGAATCCACACCGCTTCGGCCAGTTCGTGGGCCTCGGTCAGCAGCACGATGAACACCCCGAGCGCACCGAGCGCCAGCAGGAAGCCCACCGTCAGGCTGAACCACGTGCTGTATTGCTGGCTGTAGTCGTAACCGATCCACACCAGCACCGAACCGCACAGGAATGCGATAAAGGTCAGGAAGGTACGGCCGCGCTGACGCAGGGCAGAGCCGTCGATCATCAGCAGGGTCAGCGACAACAGCGCCAGCACCACCGAGCCGATGGCCAGCACGCGCCATTGCGGGATCGCCACCACCGGGCCTTCGAAGTTGAATTTCTGCTGGCGCGCGGCGTTGAACACGCCCCAGTAAGCGCCGACCGAACCTTCGTCACTGGCCTTCCATGGCTGGTCAAACGCTTCGATCACGAAGTAGTTGAAGCCCTGGCGATTGAGTTTGTTGACCAGCGTGCGCAGGTAGATCGCCTGATCCGCCGGCGACGCATCGGCGCCACCGCGCATGCGACCGTTGCTCGGCCAGCCCACTTCGGACAGCAGCAGCGGCTTTTTCGGGAACATCTTTTTCAGGTCGCGGGCGCGGTCGAAAACGAATTGCCCGGCCTTGTCCACCGGAATGAATTCCCAGTAGGGCAGAACGTGGGCGGCGATCAGGTCGACGTGCTTGGCCAGCTCCGGGTGCTCTTCCCAGACGTGCCACTGTTCGGAGGTGGTCACCGGCACTTTTACGGCCGCGCGCACGCGGTCGAGCAGCGCGCTGAGTTCCTGGGCGGTGATTTCCTTGCGGAAGATCGCTTCGTTGCCGACAACCACTCGAACCACGCTGCGCGAGGTGTTGGCCAGTTCGATGGCGCGGGTGATTTCCCGCTCGTTGCGTTCCTGGTCCGGGCTGATCCAGATCCCCAGTGTCACGCGCAGGCCGAACTCTTCAGCCAGTTTCGGGATGTCCTGCAGGGAACCGTCGACCGAGTAGATGCGGATGTTGTCCGTCAGCTTGCTCATGATCTCCAGGTCGCGGCGCATTTCATCGTCGGACGGATACTGATCCTTCTGTGGGAACTGTCCCTGCTGGAACGGTGAATAGGAGAAACCGGAGATCTGCTCCGGCCAGTTCGGCGCGGAGACGGGGCGGTTGATCAGCGCCCAGAAACCGGTGAACAGGGCGGCGATTGCCAGAACCACCACCAGGTTGAGTCCAAATTTACGCGATGACATAGCTGTGTCGGGTTCCAAAGGCTGTGGAACGAAGGGTCGGCTGGTTGACGCCAGGAGGGCGCGCATCCTACACCGGCAGTTCGCCGAGTCCTACAAGAGACAGGGAAATGCTGGACGTTGGGCAATCCAACCTGACTTAAGTTCTTTCGTTTCAGCGTGTAAGACAAATCTTTGTTACGTGCAGCTTTAATTAAAGCAGGCGCGTCCGCCGTTCATAGCGCAAAGATGCTCTTGGCCGCCGACGGCCCTATAATGCGCGCCGGTTTTTAGGGTAATGGTCATGAGTACAGAAGATCCGCGGTTTGCAGGCATCGCCCGTTTGTATGGCATCGAGGGCCTTGAGCGCCTGCGTGCAGCCCATGTGGCGATTGTCGGCGTCGGCGGCGTCGGTTCCTGGGCGGCGGAAGCCATGGCCCGTTGCGGGGTGGGCGAGATTTCGCTGTTCGACCTCGACGACGTCTGCGTCAGCAACGCCAACCGGCAGCTGCATGCGCTGGACAGCACCGTCGGCAAGCCCAAGGTCGAGGTGATGGCCGAGCGTCTGCGCGGGATCAACCCGGACTGCAAGGTGCACGCCGTGGCGGACTTCGTCACCCGCGACACCATGGCCGAATACATCACGCCGAACATCGACTGCGTGATCGACTGCATCGACGCGGTCAACGCCAAGGCCGCGCTGATTGCCTGGTGCAAACGGCGCAAGATCCAGATCATCACCACCGGTGGGGCGGGCGGGCAGATCGATCCGACGCTGATTCAGGTTTGCGACCTCAACCGTACGTTCAACGATCCTCTGGCTTCGAAAGTGCGCTCGACGCTGCGTCGCGACTACGGTTTCTCGCGCACCGTGACCCGCCATTACAGCGTGCCGTGCGTGTTCTCCACGGAACAGCTGCGCTATCCGAAACCGGACGGCAGCATTTGCCTGCAGAAGAGTTTTGTCGGCGACGGTGTGAAGCTGGACTGCGCCGGCGGGTTTGGCGCGGTGATGATGGTGACGGCGACGTTCGGCATGGTCGCGGCGACCAAGGCCGTGGACAAGATTGTAGCGGGCGTTCGGCGCCCGGCGGATCGGGTCAAGCCGCAGGCCTGAAGCCCAGGGCTGCGTGATCGATCGTTCCCACGCTCCGCGTGGGAATGCAGCCCGGGACGCTCTGCGTCCCAAATCAAGAGCCGAACGCGGAGCGTCCGTTGAGGCATTCCCACGCAGAGCGTGGGAACGATCATTAAACGATCAGTTAGGGGCGAGTTCACGCATCCGCTGCAGCACGGCATTCAAGCCATTGCTGCGCGAAGGCGACAACTGCCGCGACAGTCCCAGCTGATTGAACCAGTCCGGCAGATCAACCAACTGCAATTCGCCGGCGGTCAAACCGTTGACCCGCAACAACAGCAACGCCACCAACCCGCGAATCATCCGCGCATCGCTGCTGGCCGCGAACTGCCAGTGACCGTCGCGCAATTCACCGACCAGCCATACCTGACTCTCACAGCCGTGCACCCGATTGGCCTCGCACTTGTCTGCATCGCTCAACGGTGGCAGGCGATCACCAAACAGCATCAACAGTCGCGCCCGCTGTTCCCAACCGGCGGCGTTCTGAAACGTTTGCAGCGCCTCGGCGGCTTCGACCGGCAGGCTCATCGCAACAACTCCAGCGCCTGATCCAGCGCTTCAAAGAAGCGCTCCAGATCCTCGGAATCGTTGTACAGCGCCAGCGACACACGGATCGCCCCGGCCAGTTCGAAACGCTTGAGCAGTGGCATCGCGCAGTGATGCCCGGCACGTACGGCGATGCCCTGTTCGGTCAGCAAGTGCGCCAGATCGGCGTTGTGCACGCCTTCGACGACAAAACTGGCCAGCGCCAGTTGCGGCTTGCCCAGCAGACGGATGCCGTTGCGGGCCGCGAGGCCGCGCAACAAATAATCGTGCAGCGCAGCTTCGTGGGCGGACACCGCGTCCTGATCCAGACCCGCGAGGTAGTCGAGAGTCGCACCGAGGCCGATCACGCTGGCAATCGGCGGCGTTCCGGCCTCGAAGCCCAGTGGCGCCGGGCGAAAACGCGCGTCGTGATAATTGGCTTCCAGCACCATCTCGCCGCCGAACTGCCACGGGCGAAGTTGCTCCAGCGCTGCGTTGCGCCCGAACAGCACGCCAAGGCCATCGGGGCCGTACAGCTTGTGGCTGGAAAAAACGTAAAAGTCGCAACCTAGCGCCTGCACGTCATGCCGGCCGTGAACCACGCCTTGAGCGCCATCGACCACGGTCAGCGCGTTGTGCGCCTTGGCCATCGCCAGCAGCGCCGGCAACGGTTGCCAGGCCCCAAGCACGTTGGACAACTGACTGACTGCCAGCAAACGGGTGCGCGGGCCGATCAGGTGAACGGCGGCGGCGAGGTCGATCACGCCGTCATCGTCCAGCGGCAGGATCACCAGCTTCAGGTCGCGACGTTGCGCCAGTTGCTGCCACGGCAGCAGGTTGGCGTGATGCTCCAGGGCGCTGATGACAATTTCATCGCCCGGATGGAAAAGATGTTCCAGGCCATACGCCAGGAGATTCAGCGCACTGGTGGCGCCGTGGGTGAAGATGATCTGCCCGCTGTCACCGGCATTCAGCCACTGGGCAACCTTCAGGCGGCTGTCCTCGAACGCCTGCGTGGCGTGGGCGCCGGGCAGATGCTGCGCACGATGCACGTTGGCCGCGCCATTGGCGTAGTAATGCGCCAGCGCGTCGAGCAGGGCCTGGGGTTTTTGCGTGGTGGCGGCGTTGTCCAGGTAAGTCTGGTCTTGCCGTTGCAGGGCGGCGATGGCCGGGAAATCGGCGCGCCAGGGGGAGGGAATCATCATCTGTTCAGCCCTGTGAACTTGGGCGGGTGTAAACCGAACCTTGTGGGAGCGGGCTTGCTCGCGAAAGCGTCGTGTCAGTCGAAATCAAGGGTGACTGACACACCGTCTTCGCGAGCAAGCCCGCTCCCACAGGAGGTCACAGCGGCGCTTAGTTGTGAGCGTGCAGCGCTTCGTTCAGTTCGATCGCCGATTTGTGGGTTTTGCATTCCACAGCGCCGGTTTCCGAATTGCGACGGAACAGCAGGTCAGTCTGACCTGCCAGCTCACGGGCCTTGACCACTTTGACCAGGTTGTTGTGCTCGTCCAGCAGCGCCACCTTGGTGCCGGCGGTCACGTACAGGCCCGACTCGACGGTGTTACGGTCGCCCAACGGGATACCGATACCGGCGTTGGCGCCGATCAGGCAGCCTTCGCCGACCTTGATCACGATGTTGCCGCCGCCCGACAGGGTGCCCATGGTCGAGCAACCGCCGCCCAGGTCCGAACCCTTGCCGACGAATACGCCAGCGGATACGCGGCCTTCGATCATGCCCGGGCCTTCGGTGCCGGCGTTGAAGTTGATGAAACCTTCGTGCATCACGGTGGTGCCTTCGCCCACGTAGGCGCCCAGGCGCAGACGTGCAGCGTCAGCGATACGCACGCCGGCCGGTACCACGTAGTCGGTCATTTTCGGGAACTTGTCCACCGAGAACACTTCCAGCAGCTCGCCGCGCAGACGGGCTTCGAGTTGCAGCTCGGCCAGTTCGCTCAGGTCGATCGCGCCCTGGCTGGTCCAGGCCACGTTTGGCAGCAGCGGGAAGATCCCGGCCAGGCTCACGCCGTGCGGCTTGACCAGACGATGGGACAGCAGATGCAGCTTCAGATAAGCCTCAGGAGTCGAGGTCAGCTGAGCGTCTTCGGCCAGCAGGGTGGCGACCAGTGGCTTGTGGCTTTCGGCCAGACGGGTCAGCAACTTGCCTTGTACCGCGTCGATGCCTTTCACGGCTTCAGCCAGTTGCGCAGCTTGTGCGGTGGTGAAGGTGATGGCCTGGTTGCCTTCGGTGTAGCCGAGGATCGGTGCAACAGCGGCAACCAATTCGGCCGAAGGATTCAACAGCGGCTGGGCGTAGAACACTTCCAGCCATGCGCCTTGACGGTTCTGGGTGCCGACGCCGAAGGCAATACTGAACAGGGAGTTGGACATGTGAATACCTCTACAAAAAGTGACGGGCTGCTTACTTGAGGGCGGCCGCGTAGATATCTGGCTTGAAGCCAATCAGGGTTCGGTCACCGAGATCGAGCACCGGGCGCTTGATCATCGAGGGTTGAGCGAGCATCAGTTCGATGGCTTTCGACTGGTCGAGATCGGCTTTGCGTTCGTCGTCGAGTTTGCGAAAGGTCGTACCTGCGCGGTTCAACACCGTTTGCCAGCCATGCTCGTCGCACCATTGGGTCAGGTGCTCGCGGTCAATGCCGGCGGTCTTGTAATCGTGGAAGTCATAGCTGACAGCGTGTTCATCGAGCCAGGTGCGCGCCTTTTTCATGGTGTCGCAGGCTTTGATGCCGAAAAGGTGCAACGTTTTGCTTGAAACGGTCAAGGAATTGCCCCCTTTACAGGTGCTGGAAAAAAATGGTGTCGGATTATGCCATGACCAGACGGTTTCGCGGCGCCGAGGTTGCTATTGCTGTGGGCGCCTGCGACATAGGTGCAACGGTCAGCCACAGCCTAAGCGGCTAATATGGCAGTTCAACGCTGTCGATTGTCCGGGATTTCCGCTTTATGCAAACTGCTTATACCGTCCTGATCCTGCTGATGCTGGTCAGTGTCTCGCGCCTGGTGGGACGGGTGATTCCGCTGCCATTGCCGCTGGTACAGATCGCCGCTGGCGCCTTGCTGGCCTGGCCGACCCTCGGCCTGCACGTGGCCCTCGATCCCGAACTGTTCCTGTTTCTGTTCCTGCCGCCGCTGCTGTTTTCCGATGGCTGGCGCATGCCCAAGCGCGAATTGTGGCGCCTGCGCGGGCCGGTGCTGACGCTCGCGGTCGGGTTGGTGCTGTTTACCGTGGTCGGTGCCGGTTACTTCATTCATTGGCTGCTGCCGACAATTCCATTGCCGGTGGCCTTTGCGCTGGCGGCGGTGCTGTCGCCGACCGACGCCGTGGCGGTTTCGGCCATCGCGCAAAACCGTTTGCCGACGCCGCTGATGCATATGTTGCAGGGCGAGGCGTTGATGAACGATGCGTCAGGCCTGGTGACGTTCAAGTTCGCGCTGGTCGCGGCGATCACCGGTGCATTTTCACTGGCCAATGCCAGCCTGACATTCGTGCTGGTGGCGGTCGGCGGACTGGCGGTGGGTGTGGCGCTGAGCTGGCTGGTCGGCCGGTTACGCGCCTGGATGATTGCCCGGGGCTGGGACGATCCGGCGACCCACGTGGTGTTCATGTTGTTGCTGCCGTTTGCCGCTTACGTGCTGGCCGAACGGCTTGGCGCCTCGGGCATTCTTTCGGCAGTGGCAGCGGGGATGATGCAGAGCTGGCTCGACCTGCTGCCGCGCCAGACCAGCACGCGTTTGCTCAACCGCAGTGTGTGGTCGTTGCTGGAATTCGCCTTCAATGGCTTGATCTTCCTGCTGCTCGGTCTGCAACTGCCGGACATTATCAAGGCGGTGGTCAGCCACGAGACCTCGTTATGGCCGACCCTGTTCTATCGCTGTCTCGATGTGGTGGCGATCTTCCTGGCGCTGGTGCTGTTGCGTTTCATCTGGGTACAGAGCATCTGGCGTCTGTCGGTGCTATTGCGCCGTCTGCGGGGCAAGGGTGATCTGACGCAAGTACCGACCGCCCGTTCCTGCTGGCTGCTGACTGTCGGTGGCGTACGCGGTGCGGTGACCCTGGCGGGCGTGATGTCGGTGCCGATGCTGATGGGCAGCGAGGCGTTCCCCGAGCGCGATCTGCTGATCTTCATCGCCGCCGGGGTGATCCTGTTGTCGCTGGTGGCGGCCTGTATTGCGCTGCCGTTGCTGTTGCGCGGCATCGAAAAGAGCCCGGACGACAAACGCCGGCAGGAAGTGCGCGACGCCTGGCGCAAGACCGCGGAAGCAGCGATTCATGCGCTGGAAACCGAAGAGGTCAACCCGCAGGACGCCGCGCAAGCCGCACTGGCAGCGGAGCTCAAGGCGCGGATCATGTCTGAATATCGTCATCAGCTTGAGGTCTTCAACGATTCGGCCGAAGCCCAGGCGCTGGCGTTCCAGATGGATCTGCTCGAGCGCCGTCTGCGGCTCAAGGCACTGCGCGCGCAACGCCTCGAGTTGTACAGCCTCAGCCGTCAGCACCAGATCGGTGATGACGTGCTGAGGGAAGTTTTGGGTGAGCTCGACTTGAGTGAGGCCAACCTGGGGCAGGTCAAATAGGCAAAGCGTTAACCGGGGTAGAGCAATCTCATCAGGCGTTTGTCTTTCTTGCTGATCGTGCGGTTGATCGGCACTTCCCAGTTGCCCACCGTCAAAGTGTTGGCCACGGGGTGGTGCATGATCGACCTGCGATCGTAGGAGGTGTAGATCGCGTCCAGCGTGTCGAAGGAGGCGAACAGGTTTCTGTCGACCTGCTCCTCGGTCAGCGGGTTCATCTCGCGATTTTTGTAGAACTCATACACCTTGGGTTTATCCCACGGAATCTTTGCCTGTGGGTGCTGATGTTCATGCAGCGCGCCCAGTGCATGCCCGAACTCGTGCATCACGATCACTTCGAAGTCCTGGTGATCCGGCTTTACGCCCAGGTTCATGGTCGGATAGTCCGGATGAATCAGCAGCGCATCGGTGCCGAGCATCGAACTGTTGTCGTTGTTTTTAGTGGCGATGCGGATGTCGCCCAGCAGGTCATCGACGAATTCAAACGTGAGGTTGATGTACGGCAACCACTGGCTGGCGGCGTCGATGATCTTCTTTTTGTGATCGGTATCGGGCGCATCCAGAAAGGCGATCTTCAGTGTGCGGCCATTGGCCCACAATTTTGAGTAGTTGACGACGGAGCGCTTGCGGCGAGTGCCGGTCGCGGTGCCGGCATTGGCCGGATTTTCGTTGATGGCGGCTATATACGCCGCCTGATCGTCGGGCCATTGGTTGAGTTGGCAATCGAGCAGTTCTGTCATTTTTCACTTCTTCCATGAAGTCAAAGGTCGGTTTTTAGTGAGGCGCAGCGAACGGTGCCGCTCAAGACTAACGTCTGGCGGGCAGGGGAGTGGGGTAGAAAAGGAGGGGAACTGTTACGTGATATTTGATCGCCCGTGCCGGATTGCCCGGCACGGGCGTTCAGGCATTACTTGTGGCGCAAAACGAAATCGCGGATGCGTTCGGCAGCCTCGACGCATTCCGCCAGCGGCGCAACCAGTGCCATGCGCACGCGCCCGGCGCCCGGGTTGACGCCATCGACGTCGCGGGACAGGTACGAACCCGGCACCACGGTCACGTGTTCTTCGGCAAACAGATCGCGGCAGAACGCGGCATCGTCGCCTTGCACATTCGGCCACAGGTAGAAGCTGCCATCCGGACGCTGCACGTCCATCACCGGGCTGAGGATCGCCAGCACGGCATCGAACTTCTCGCGATACAGCGCACGGTTGGCGCGTACGTGCACTTCGTCATTCCACGCGGCGACGCTGGCCAATTGGGTCTGAACCGGCATCGCGCAGCCGTGGTAGGTGCGGTACAGCAGGAAGCCCTTGAGGATGTCGGCGTCGCCGGCAACGAAACCGGAGCGCAGGCCCGGCAGGTTCGAGCGCTTGGACAGGCTGTGGAACACCACGCAACGCTTGAAGTCCTTGCGACCCAGTTCGGCGCAGGCGCTGAGCAGGCCCGGCGGCGGAGTCTGTTCGTCGAAGTACAGTTCGCTGTAGCACTCGTCGGCGGCGATCACGAAGTCGTATTCGTCGGCCAGGGCGATCAGCTTTTTCAGCACGTCGACCGGAATCAGCGCGCCGGTCGGGTTGCCCGGCGAGCACAGGAACAGGATCTGGCAGCGTTTCCAGATGTCCGGCGAAACGGCGTCGAAATCCGGGTTGAAGCCGTTCTCGTCCAGGCATGGCAGGTAGTGCGGCTTGGCGCCGGCGAGGAACGCTGCGCCTTCGTAGATCTGATAGAACGGGTTCGGGCTGACGACCAGCGCGTCATCGCCACGGTTGACCACGGTCTGGGTGAAGGCGAACAGCGCTTCACGGGTGCCGTTGACCGGCAGCACGTTGCGCGCCGGGTCGATCCAGCCGCCCGGCACGCTGAAGCGACGCTCGCACCAGGCGGCGATGGCTTCGCGCAGGGCCGGAATGCCGAGGGTGGTCGGGTACACCGCCATCTGATCCAGATTGTTCGCCAAAGCCTCGGCGACAAAACTCGGCGAGCGATGCTTCGGTTCGCCGATGGACAGCGCGATCGGGCGCTTGTCCGGGTTTGGCGTTACGCTGCCGAGCAGGGCGCGGAGCTTTTCGAACGGGTAGGGCTGAAGCTGGGACAGAGCGTTGTTCATCGGTGCGGGATCTCGTGCAAAGCGGTTGAATCCGGGCGCGCAATCAAATGCTGATGCGCGACAGTTTGATATCGGGTTCCTGATTGACGCTCAGCTGTTCGACGATGGCATCCTGCAAACGGCTGCACAGCAGCGGGTCGGACAGCGGTTGATTGTGGGCGTCGGTGATGAAGAACACGTCTTCCACCCGCTCGCCCAGGGTGGCGATCTTGGCGTTCTGCAGCGACAGATCGAACTCGAGGAAAATCCCGCCGACCCGTGCCAGCAGGCCCGGGCGATCCGGTGCCGTGAGCTCCAGCACCGTTACCGGGCGCTGGGCGTCGTTGTGGATCGTCACCTGCGGGGCGAACGCGAAATGCTTGAGCTGGCGCGGCACCCGACGCTGGATGATCGTCGGGTAGTCGGCCGGGTTGCGCAGGGCTTCGGTCAGGCCGTCGCGAATCTGTTTGACGCGGACCGGATTGTCGCCGATCGAGTCGCCATCGGTGTCGAGCACGATGTAGGTGTCGAGGGTGAACTGGCTGCTGGACGTGATGACCCGGGCGTCGTGAATGTTCAGGTTGAGCTGGTCCATCGCGGCCACGGTCACGGCGAAGAAGTCGTGCTGGTCCGGCGCGTAGATGAAGATCTGCGTGCCGCCCTCGAATTCGCGCTGGGTGGTTTCCTTGATCAGCACCAGCGGACCGCCGTCGGCCGGTTGCTGGAGGATCGCGTCGGTGTGCCAGGCCACGTCGCCGGCGGTGTGGCGCAGGAAGTAGTCGTCGCCCAGTTGCGCCCACAATTGCTCGACGTCATCCGGATCGGTGCCGCCGCGTACCAGGATGTCCAGCGCCGCACTCTGGGTCTGGCGGATCTGCTCTTCGCGATCCACCGGATTCTCCAGGCCACGGCGCAGGGCGCGCTTGGTCTCGGTGTAGAGCTGGCGCAACAGGCTGGCGCGCCACGAGTTCCACAAGGTCGGGTTGGTCGCGTTGATGTCGGCCACGGTCAGCACGTACAGGTAGTCGAGACGGGTTTCGTCACCGACCGCCAGCGCAAAGTCATGAATCACCTGCGGGTCGGACAGGTCCTTGCGTTGGGCAGTGGTCGACATTACCAGGTGGTTCTGCACCAGCCACACGATCAGGCGGCTGTCCCACACCGGCAGTTGGTGACGCTGGCAGAACGCCTCGGCATCGACCGCGCCGATCTCCGAGTGATCGCCATGCCGGCCCTTGCCGATGTCGTGATACAGGCCCGCCATATAGATGAGTTCAGGCTTGGGCAGTTTGGCCATGAGCTTGGCGGCCAGCGGGAATTTCTCCGACACCTGGGTGTACTGCAACTTGCGCAGGTGTTTGATCAGATTCAGCGTGTGCGCATCGACCGTATAGATGTGGAACAGGTCGTGCTGCATCTGCCCGACGATAAAGCCGAACTCCGGCAGGTAGCGCCCGAGAATGCCGTAGCGGTTCATCCGCCGCAGGTTGCGGTGGATGCCGATCTTGCACTTGAACAGTTCGATGAACAGGCTGGTATTGCGGATGTCGTTGCGGAAGTTGTCGTCGATCAGGTGACGGTTTTCCCGCAGCAGACGAATGGTGTCGGCACGCACACCTTTGATTTCCGGCTGCTGGGCCATCAGCACGAAGATCTCGAGCATGGCGAACGGCGTGCGGCGGAATACGTTGTCGTTGCGTGCCTCGATGTAACCGTCGTGCAGTTGGAAACGCGAGTTGATCGGCTGCGGCGGCGCTTCGTCTTCCGGCGCGAGGATGACTTCCTCGAAGTGCTGGATGATCAGGTCGCTGAGCTGGGCGATGCTCATCACCACCCGGAAATACTGCTGCATGAAGTTTTCGACAGCCTGTTTGGCGTCGTCGCCTTCAAAACCCAGCAGCCCGGCAATGGTGCGCTGGTGATCGAACAGCAAGCGGTCTTCGGAGCGACCGGCCAGCATGTGTAGGGCGTAACGCACCTTCCAGAGGAATTCCTGGGAGGAGGCCAGCAGGGCGTTTTCGCTCTCGACCAAGAATCCTTCGCCGGCCAGGGCGCGCAGGTTCAGGGTGCCGTACTGACGACGGGCCACCCACAGAATCGTCTGAATATCCCGTAGTCCGCCCGGCGAGCCTTTGACGTTGGGTTCCAGGTTGTATTCGGTGTCGTTGTACTTGTGGTGGCGGGCCTTCTGCTCGGCGCGCTTGGCCAGGAAGAAATCCTTGCTCGGCCACATGTGTGCGGTGCTGGTGACGTCGAGCATGCGCTGGCGCAGGCGCTCGGGGCCGCAGATGGTGCGGCTTTCCATCAGATTGGTGACCACCGTCAGGTCGGCGCGGGCCTCTTCGGCGCATTCGTCGACCGAGCGAACGCTCTGACCGACTTCCAGGCCGATATCCCACAGCAGCGTCAGAAAGCGCTCGATGGAATCGCGGAAAATTTCGTGGTCGGCGCTGTCCAGCAGGATCAGAAGGTCGATGTCGGAATAGGGGTGCAATTCGCCGCGACCGTAGCCGCCGACCGCGACCAGCGCGATGTCGGCGTCTTCGCTCCAGTCGAACTGGTCCCAGGCTTTTTGCAGGATGTTGTCGACGAACCATGCCCGGTCTTCGATCAGTCGCCGGATGTCGCGACCGGCCCGAAAACGTGCATCGAGCACCTCGCGGGCCTGGCGGATCGCCTTCTTGAACGCCGCGATGGGACTCGCTTTCAGGGCCAGTTCAGCCTGGAACTGACCGCGGTCGAAGAGTTCGGGATCCACCTGCGGCATCGATTGGCTTTCCTTCTATAGGCTGGGAACGGTGTCTGGATCAGGCCGAGATGCGCGGGATGGTGTCGTCGCTGCGCAGGGTGAAAATCTCGTAGCCGGTGTCTGTGACAAGCAAAGTGTGTTCCCACTGTGCCGACAGCTTGCGATCCTTAGTGATCGCGGTCCAGCCGTCGCCCAGTACTTTGGTGTCGGCCTTGCCCTGGTTGATCATCGGCTCGATGGTGAAGGTCATGCCGGCCTTCAGTTCCATGCCGGTGCCGGCGCGGCCGTAGTGCAGGATCTGCGGCTCTTCGTGGAACACTTTGCCGATGCCGTGACCGCAGAACTCGCGCACCACCGAGAAGCCGTTCTTTTCAGCGTGCTTCTGGATGATTTCGCCGATGTCGCCGAGGCGGCAGCCGGGTTTGACGATTTCGATCGCCTTGTACATGCATTCCTGGGTGACCTGCGACAGGCGCTCGGCCCAGACCGGCACGGTACCGACGTGGAACATGCGGCTGGTGTCGCCGTGGTAACCGTCCTTGATCACGGTGACGTCGATGTTCAGGGTGTCGCCGTTTTTCAGCGGCTTGTCGTTCGGGATACCGTGGCAGACCACGTGGTTGATCGAGGTGCAGATCGACTTCGGGTAGCCCTTGTAGTTGAGCGGGGCAGGGATGGCCTGCTGCACGTTGACGATATAGTCGTGGCAGATCTGGTTCAGCTCATCGGTGGTCACGCCCGGCTTGACGTGCTCGGCAATCATTTCCAGCACATCGGCGGCCAGTTTGCCGGCGACACGCATGCCAGCGATGTCCTCGGGGGTTTTGAGGGTGACGGTCATACAGGCTCTCTCTGCGCTCGGCGGCGCTTGCTGATACGAACAGGGGCGCGGCTGTTGATATGGCGGCCCCGAAAAACGCGATTCTAACAGACCAAAGGCGCAAATCCGCGCCTGCGTGCATCGCTTCTCTCTATACAATGCGGTGCATTGTCCCGATTCCAAGGGGCTGGCGCGCATGTCCCTGACGCGATTGCAGATTCCGGGTTCCGTTTGCGTCGTCCCTGTGGTATAAAATGCGCCGCTTTCCGGGGATAGCCCCGAGAGCATTAACCCACACACGTGTCGACACGATGGCCTGGGTGCCGTTGATCCTCGGATCAATGGTTGGTCATTGGGATACGTGGAGGCCCAACCCGACTTATCAAGGAACTATCATGTCCCAAGTCAACATGCGCGATATGCTGAAGGCCGGTGTGCACTTCGGTCACCAAACCCGTTACTGGAATCCGAAAATGGGTAAATACATTTTCGGCGCGCGTAACAAGATTCACATCATCAACCTTGAAAAAACCCTGCCAATGTTCAACGAAGCTCTGACTTTCGTAGAGCGTCTGGCCCAGGGCAAAAACAAGATTCTGTTCGTCGGCACCAAGCGTTCCGCTGGCAAGATCGTTGCTGAAGAAGCAGCACGTTGCGGTTCGCCGTACGTCGATCACCGCTGGTTGGGCGGCATGCTGACCAACTTCAAGACCATTCGTGCTTCCATCAAGCGTCTGCGTGACCTTGAAGTACAAGCCGAAGACGGTACTTTCGCCAAGCTGACCAAGAAAGAAGCGCTGATGCGCACTCGCGATCTTGAGAAGCTGGATCGCTCCCTGGGCGGCATCAAGGACATGGGCGGTCTGCCAGACGCACTGTTCGTGATCGACGTTGACCACGAGCGCATCGCGATCACCGAAGCCAACAAGCTGGGCATCCCGGTCATCGGCGTTGTCGATACCAACAGCAGCCCGGAAGGCGTTGACTACATCATCCCAGGCAACGATGACGCAATCCGCGCTATCCAGCTGTACATGGGTTCGATGGCTGACGCAGTCATCCGCGGTCGCAACAACGTTGCTGGCGGTACTGTAGAATTCGCAGCTGAAGAAACTCAGGCTGCAGCTGAGTAATTGACGCCCTGGCGTTGACTCAGTAAGCAAAAAGGGGGCTTGGCCCCCTTTTTGCCACCTCGAAAACCATTTGTCGGCAGCGCAGCTACAGCATCTGTAACGTGCAGCGGCTACAAGGTGGCTCGGGAAGAATTGAACGCCCGTTCGATCGGGTGGAATGGTTGAAAACCTATCCAAGAGGAATTTGAAAATGGCAGCAATTACTGCAGCGTTGGTCAAAGAACTGCGCGAGCGTACCGGCGAAGGCATGATGGATTGCAAGAAAGCCCTGGAAAAGGCTGGCGGCGACATCGAAAAAGCCATTGATGACATGCGTGCTTCGGGCGCGATCAAGGCTGCCAAGAAAGCTGGCAACGTTGCCGCTGAAGGCGCTATCGCCATCAAGGACGACGGCAAGGCTGCCGTTCTGATCGAAGTCAACTCGCAGACCGACTTCCTGGCTCTGCAGGACGACTTCAAAAACTTCGTTGCTGCCAGCGTTGACAAAGCATTCGCTGACAAGCTGACCGACGCAGCTCCGCTGATCGCTGCTCAAGAAGCCGCTCGCGAAGCACTGGTTGCCAAAGTAGGCGAGAACGTCAACATCCGTCGCCTGGTGCGCGTAGAAGGCGACGTAGTCGGCACCTACCTGCACGGCAACAAAATCGGTGTTGCTGTTGTCCTGAAAGGCGGCGACGTCGAGCTGGCCAAAGACATCGCAATGCACGTTGCTGCAAGCAACCCTGAGTTCCTGCTGCCTTCGCAAGTCTCCGATGAAGCGATCGAGCGTGAAAAAGCTGTGTTCCTGCAGCTGAACGAAGAAAAAATCAAAGGCAAGCCAGAAAACATTGTTGAGAACATGGTCAAAGGCCGTATCAGCAAGTTCCTGGCAGAAGCAAGCCTGGTTGAGCAGGCGTTCGTCAAGAACCCTGAAATCAAGGTTGGCGAGCTGGCCAAGAAAGGCGGCGCTGAAATCGTTTCCTTCACCTACTTCAAAGTAGGCGAAGGCATCGAGAAGCCGGTCGACAACTTCGCTGAAGAAGTTGCTGCCCAGCTGGCTGCCGCCAAGCAATAAGACGGTTTTTCAACTGTCGCCCGAAAGAGGCTGCCCGCTCACGCGCGCAGCCTCTTTTCAGATAGGGTTACCAATTTTTAATTGGTTTCCCCTTGGAACTGACTTACAAAGCCATGTTCCGATGGCGCTGAAGCAGCGCCAAGCTAGAGTGAACGCCAGCTGTAAACAGCTCGCAAAGAATTTTTAAAATACGCCGCAGGAGAGATTCGCAATGGCTCAGCAGGGCAGTGGTTATCAGGCTCGCTATAAACGCATTCTACTCAAGCTTAGCGGCGAGGCCCTGATGGGCTCGGAAGAGTTCGGGATCGATCCGAAGGTGCTGGATCGCATGGCGCTGGAAGTCGGCCAGCTGGTCGGCATCGGCGTCCAGGTCGGTCTGGTGATCGGTGGTGGCAACCTGTTCCGCGGTGAAGCGCTGAGCAAGGCCGGTATGGATCGGGTCACGGGCGACCACATGGGCATGCTGGCCACTGTGATGAACGCCCTGGCCATGCGCGACGCGCTGGAACGTGCCAATATCTCGGCCATCGTGATGTCGGCCATCTCCATGGTCGGTGTGACCGATCACTATGACCGTCGCAAGGCCATGCGCCACCTGAACTCCAAGGACGTGGTGATCTTCGCGGCCGGTACCGGCAATCCGTTCTTTACCACGGATTCGGCAGCCTGCCTGCGCGCCATTGAAATCGACGCTGATGTCGTGCTCAAGGCGACCAAGGTCGATGGCGTCTACACCGCTGACCCGTTCAAAGACCCGCATGCCGAGAAGTTCGATCATCTGACATACGATGAAGTACTGGATCGCAAGCTGGGTGTAATGGATCTGACGGCTATCTGCCTGTGCCGCGATCACAAGATGCCGCTGCGCGTATTTAACATGAACAAGCCCGGTGCCCTGCTGAACATTGTGCACGGCGGCGCAGAAGGGACTTTGATCGAGGAAGGCCAACAATGATCAACGAAATCAAGAAAGACGCCCAAGCGCGTATGCAGAAATCCCTGGAGTCTCTGAACCACGCGTTCGGCCAGATTCGTACTGGCAAGGCTCACCCGAGCATCCTCGGCAGTGTCATGGTGCCTTACTACGGCACCGACACCCCGCTGAGCGGCGTTGCCAACGTCACCGTGAAAGACTCGCGCACCCTGCAGGTCGTGGCGTTCGAGCGCAACATGCTCGCTGCCGTCGACAAGGCAAT
This sequence comes from Pseudomonas sp. B37(2017), assembly GCF_002112885.1. NCBI lineage: Bacteria > Pseudomonadati > Pseudomonadota > Gammaproteobacteria > Pseudomonadales > Pseudomonadaceae > Pseudomonas > Pseudomonas sp. B37(2017). The sequence continues at coordinate 26,039 of NZ_NEIX01000002.1, forward strand.
CCAGAGCGCTGGTCTGAACCTCAACCCGACCAACCTGGGTGAGTTGCTGTTGATCCCTATGCCGGCCCTCACCGAGGAAACGCGTAAAGGCTTCACCAAGCAGGCGCGTAGCGCTGCTGAAGACGCGCGTGTTGCCGTGCGCAATATTCGTCGTGATGCCTTGGGCGAGCTCAAGAAACTGGTCAAGGACAAGGAAATCAGCGAAGACGAAGAGCGTCGTGCCATCGCTGATATCGATAAGCTGACCAAAGAATCCGAGGCCCAGATCACCAAGGCCACGGACGAGAAAGAAAAAGACCTGATGGCCGTATAAGGGTCGAGTTTTAAATGGACAAGACCAAGCAGACTGCGCCGTCCGCGGTGCCGCGCCATGTCGCGATCATCATGGATGGCAATAATCGCTGGGCGAAAAAACGCTTCATGCCGGGTGTCGCCGGGCATAAAGCGGGCGTGGATGCTGTACGGGCGGTGATTGAGGTGTGTGCCGAGGCCAAGGTCGAGGTGCTCACCCTGTTCGCTTTTTCCAGTGAAAACTGGCAGCGCCCGGCCGATGAGGTCAGCGCCTTGATGGATCTGTTCTTCAAGGCGTTGCGTCGCGAGGCCAAGCGCCTGAACGACAACAACATCAGTCTGCGCATCATCGGTGACCGTACGCGGTTCCATCCGGAGCTTCAGGCAGCCATGCGTGAGGCCGAAGCGATGACCGCCGGTGCCAACCGTTTCATCCTGCAGATCGCCGCCAACTACGGTGGTCAGTGGGACATTGCGCAAGCGGCGCAGCGTCTGGCGCGCGAGGTTCAGGCCGGTCATCTGCGGCCGGAAGACATCACGCCGGATCTGCTGCAGACCTGTCTGGTCACCGGTGATCTGCCGTTGCCCGACTTGTGCATCCGCACCGGTGGCGAGCACCGCATCAGCAATTTCCTTTTGTGGCAGCTGGCTTACGCCGAGTTGTACTTCTCCGACCTGTTCTGGCCGGACTTCAAACACGAAGCCATGCGCAATGCGCTGGCCGATTTCGCTTTGCGCCAGCGTCGCTTCGGTAAAACGAGTGAGCAGGTTGAAGCTGGAGCCCGGGTTTAATGCTTAAACAACGCATCATCACTGCACTGATTCTGCTGCCGATCGCCCTGGGCGGTTTTTTCCTGCTCGAAGGCTCAGGTTTTGCCCTGTTCATCGGGCTGGTCGTGAGTCTGGGGGGCTGGGAATGGGCGCGTCTGGCTGGCTTCACCGCGCAGGCATTTCGTGTCGGCTACGCGGCAGTGGTCGCGCTGATGCTGTTCGTCATGTACATCCTGCCGGGGCTGGCGCCTTGGGTGCTGGGCGCTTCGGTGATCTGGTGGGCACTGGCGACGTGGCTGGTGTTGACGTACCCGCGTTCCAGCGAGCGTTGGTCCAGTGCCGCCAGCAAGCTGGTGATCGGTTTGCTGATTCTGTTGCCCGCCTGGCAAGGGCTGGTGCAGATCAAGCAATACCCGCTCGGCAACTGGCTGATCATGGCCGTGATGGTGCTGGTCTGGGGTGCTGATATCGGGGCGTATTTCTCCGGCCGCGCGTTCGGCAAGCGCAAGCTGGCGCCGCAAGTCAGTCCCGGCAAAAGCTGGGAAGGCGTGTATGGCGGTCTGGCGCTGAGTCTGGTCATCACCACCCTGGTCGCGCTGTTCCGTGACTGGACGGTGGCGCAACTTTTCAAAGGATTGATCGGCGCTGCGGTGATTGTCTTCATCTCGGTGGTGGGCGATCTGACCGAAAGCATGTTCAAGCGTCAGTCCGGCATCAAGGACAGCAGTAATCTGCTGCCCGGCCACGGTGGCGTGCTGGATCGCATCGACAGCCTGACGGCGGCGATTCCGGTCTTTGCGGTGCTGTTGTGGATGGCGGCGTCGTGAGTCGCCCACAACAGATTACCGTCCTGGGGGCGACCGGTTCGATCGGTCTGAGCACCCTGGATGTCATCGCCCGGCATCCGGAGCGTTATCAGGCTTTCGCCCTGAGCGGTTTTACCCGTCTGAGCGAACTGTTTGCCCTGTGTGTTCGCCATCTCCCGAAATTTGCGGTAGTGCCGGAAGCCGGCGCTGCCCGCAATCTGCAGGACGATTTGCGTGCGGCAGGCCTGTCGACGCAGGTGCTGGTTGGCGAGGAAGGCTTGTGTCAGGTCGCTGCTGCGCCCGAGGTGGATGCTGTCATGGCCGCCATCGTCGGCGCCGCCGGTCTGCGTCCGACCCTCGCGGCTGTCGAGGCGGGCAAGAAGATTCTTCTGGCCAACAAGGAAGCGCTGGTCATGTCCGGCGCCTTGTTCATGCAGGCCGTGCGCAAGAGTGGTTCGGTCCTGCTGCCGATCGACAGTGAGCACAACGCGATTTTCCAGTGCATGCCGCAAGACTTTGCTCGCGGGTTGAGCAAGGTTGGGGTCCGCCGGATTTTGCTGACAGCCTCTGGCGGCCCTTTCCGGCAGACGCCGATGGCCGAACTGGCGCATGTTTCACCTGACCAGGCGTGTGCACACCCGAACTGGTCGATGGGCCGCAAGATCTCGGTCGATTCGGCCAGCATGATGAACAAGGGGCTCGAGTTGATCGAGGCCTGCTGGTTGTTCGATGCCAAGCCTTCGCAAGTCGAAGTGGTGATCCATCCACAAAGCGTGATTCATTCGCTGGTCGATTACGTGGACGGCTCGGTGCTGGCGCAGTTGGGCAATCCCGACATGCGTACGCCGATTGCCAATGCTCTGGCCTGGCCTGAGCGCATCGATTCGGGCGTGGCGCCGCTGGATCTGTTCGCTGTTGCGCGCCTGGATTTCGAAGCCCCCGACGAAGAGCGCTTTCCGTGTCTGCGTCTGGCGCGCCAGGCGGCTGAGGCGGGAAATAGCGCCCCGGCCATGCTCAATGCGGCGAATGAAGTGGCGGTTGCCGCGTTTCTCGACGGACGGGTTCGCTACCTGGAAATCGCGAGTATCATCGAGGAAGTCTTGAACCTCGAGCCTGTGGTGGCCCTGGACAATCTCGATGCGGTGTTCACCGCTGACGCGACTGCCCGGACATTGGCCGGACAGTGGTTGAGTCGTCACGGCCGATAGGTCTTGCAACACATGGCTTCACGCGGCACTGGACAGGATTGCGGAGAAAGTAGATGAGCGCGCTCTATATGATTGCCGGCACCCTGATCGCTCTGGGTGTGCTGGTCACCTTTCACGAATTCGGCCATTTCTGGGTCGCGCGTCGCTGTGGCGTCAAGGTTCTGCGTTTCTCCGTGGGCTTCGGCATGCCGCTGCTACGCTGGCATGACAAGCAGGGTACCGAGTTCGTGGTCGCGGCCATTCCGCTGGGTGGTTACGTCAAGATGCTCGATGAGCGCGAAGGCGAAGTACCGGCCGATCAGCGCCATCAGTCATTCAATCGCAAGTCTGTTCGTCAGCGTATCGCCATTGTAGCGGCCGGCCCTGTGGCCAACTTTCTGCTCGCGCTGGTGTTCTTCTGGGTGCTGGCCATGCTCGGCAGCGAGCAGATTCGCCCGGTCATCGGTTCGGTGGAGTCCGGCAGCATCGCCGCAACGGCTGGGCTGAGCGCCGGTCAGGAGATCGTCGCGATCGATGGCGAGCCGACCTCGGGCTGGGCTGCGGTCAACCTGCAACTGGTGCGACGTCTCGGGGAAAGCGGTTCCTTGCAGGTACTGGTGCGCGAGCAGGGCTCTACGGCGGATACGCCTCGTGAACTGGCACTCCATAAATGGCTCAAGGGGGCTGACGAGCCGGATCCGATTCGCTCTCTCGGCATTCGCCCTTGGCGCCCGGCATTGCCGCCGGTGCTGGCCGAACTCGACCCGAAAGGTCCGGCCCAGGCAGCCGGGCTGAAAACCGGCGATCGTCTGCTGACGCTGGATGGCAAGGCGCTGGATGACTGGCAGCAAGTAGTCGACACCGTTCGTACGCGTCCTGATACCAAAATCGTGCTGCGCGTCGAGCGCGACGGTGTTCAAATCGACGTCCCTGTGACACTGGCCGCGCGTGGCGATAAAAAGTCTCCAAGCGGTTACCTGGGGGCGGGTGTGAAGGCTGTCGACTGGCCGCCGGAAATGATCCGCGAGGTCAGTTACGGGCCTTTGGCGGCAATTGGCGAGGGTGCCCGTCGCACCTGGACCATGAGCGTCCTGACGCTGGATTCACTGAAGAAAATGCTCTTCGGCGAGCTCTCGGTAAAAAACTTGAGTGGACCGATAACCATTGCTAAAGTGGCGGGCGCTTCTGCCCAGTCGGGCGTCGCTGATTTCCTGAATTTCCTTGCTTATCTGAGTATTAGCCTGGGGGTTCTGAATTTGCTGCCCATTCCTGTACTGGATGGGGGGCATTTGTTGTTTTATCTGATCGAGTGGGCGCGTGGTCGTCCCTTGTCGGATCGGGTGCAAGGTTGGGGGATACAGATCGGTATCAGTTTGGTGGTCGGGGTGATGTTGCTTGCTCTGGTCAACGATCTGGGTCGTCTGTAACGCTTCGCTGAATTGCGAATCTGCCGCATTTTGCGGCAGTTTGTTTATTGCCAGTTGGAATAAGAAAGGACTTCATGAAACGTCTGCTGCTAACTGCGGTTCTCACCGTATTGATGATCGCCGAAGTTCACGCCGAGTCCTTCACTATCTCTGATATTCGCGTCAATGGCCTCCAGCGGGTCTCCGCGGGTAGCGTCTTTGGTGCCTTGCCGTTGAACGTCGGCGAGCAGGCGGATGATCGTCGCCTGGTGGAATCCACTCGTGCGTTGTTCAAAACCGGTTTCTTTCAAGATATCCAGCTGGGCCGCGAAGGCAACGTTCTGGTGATCACTGTCGTCGAACGTCCCTCGGTCGCGAGCATCGAGATCGAAGGCAACAAGGCGATCTCCACCGAAGACCTGATGAAAGGCCTCAAGCAATCCGGTCTGGCCGAAGGCGAGATCTTCCAGCGCGCGACCCTCGAGGGCGTGCGTAACGAGCTGCAACGTCAATACGTTGCACAAGGTCGTTACTCGGCTACCGTCGATACCGAAGTGGTCTCGCAGCCGCGCAACCGTGTCGGCCTGAAAGTGAAGATCAACGAAGGCACCGTCGCTGCCATTCAGCACATCAACGTGGTTGGCAACACGGTTTTCCCCGAGGAAGACCTGACCGACCTGTTCGAACTGAAAACCACCAACTGGCTGTCGTTCTTCAAGAACGACGACAAGTACGCCCGTGAAAAACTGTCCGGTGACCTGGAGCGTCTGCGTTCCTACTACCTGGACCGCGGCTATATCAACATGGATATCGCTTCGACCCAGGTGTCCATCACCCCGGACAAGAAGCACGTCTACATCACCGTCAACGTCAACGAAGGCGAGAAGTACACCGTTCGTGACGTCAAGCTCAGCGGTGACCTGAAGGTTCCTGAAGATCAGGTCAAGTCCCTGTTGCTGGTGCAGAAAGGCCAGGTGTTCTCGCGCAAGCTGATGACCACCACCTCCGAGCTGATCACCCGTCGTCTGGGTAACGAGGGTTACACCTTCGCCAACGTCAACGGCGTGCCACAACCGCACGACGAAGATCACACCGTCGATATCCTGTTTGCTGTCGATCCGGGCAAGCGTGCCTACGTCAACCGCATCAACTTCCGTGGCAACACCAAGTCCGAGGACGAAGTGCTGCGTCGTGAAATGCGTCAGATGGAAGGTGGCTGGGCTTCGACCTACCTGATCGACCAGTCCAAGACCCGTCTGGAGCGTCTGGGCTTCTTCAAGGAAGTCAACGTCGAGACTCCGGCCGTGCCAGGTGTCGATGACCAGGTTGACGTGAACTACAGCGTTGAAGAGCAGGCTTCCGGTTCGATCACCGCCAGCGTCGGTTTCGCCCAGAGTGCCGGTCTGATCCTCGGTGGTTCGATCACCCAGAACAACTTCCTCGGTACCGGTAACCGCGTCAGCGTCGGCCTGACCCGCAGCGAATACCAGAGCCGCTACAACTTCGGTTACGTTGACCCCTACTGGACCGCCGATGGCGTGAGCCTGGGTTACAACGCCTTCTACCGCACCACCGACTACAAAGACCTCGACGTCGACGTAGCGAGCTATGCGGTAGACAGCCTGGGCGCCGGCGTGAATGTGGGCTACCCGATCAGCGAGACTTCGCGTCTGACCTTCGGCCTGTCCGTTCAACAGGATGAGATCAAGACCGGTACCTACACCGTTGACGAGATTTTCGACTTCGTTAACAAAGAAGGCGACAAGTACCTGAACTTCAAGGCCTCGGCCGGCTGGTCCGAGTCCACCTTGAACAAGGGTGTATTGCCGACCCGTGGTCGCTCCCAGAGCCTGACGCTGGAAACCACCGTTCCAGGCAGCGATCTGTCGTTCTACAAACTTGATTACCGTGGTCAGCTGTTCCAGCCGATCAGCGAAAACTACACCCTGCGCCTGCACACCGAACTGGGTTATGGCGACGGTTACGGTTCGACCGACGGCTTGCCGTTCTATGAAAACTACTATGCTGGTGGTTTCAACTCGGTTCGTGGCTTCAAGGACAGCACCCTGGGCCCGCGCAGTACGCCGAGCCGAGGCACCAACCCGGGCACATTGGCTGACCCGGACCAGGATCCGCTGCCGTTCGGTGGTAACGTCCTGATCCAGGGCGGTGTCGAGGTTCTGTTCCCGCTGCCGTTCGTCAAGGATCAGCGTTCCCTGCGTACTTCGGTATTCTGGGATGTCGGTAACGTATTCGACTCCAAGTGTTCCGATACTACGAACGCCAACGGTACTAAATCGAACACTCAGTGCAACGACATCAGCCTCAGCAACATGGCCAGCTCCGTCGGTGTCGGCGTGACCTGGGTTACCGCACTGGGCCCGCTGAGTTTTGCACTGGCGATGCCGATCAAGAAACCGGATGACGCTGAAACTCAAGTGTTCCAATTCTCCCTCGGCCAGACGTTCTAAGCGTCTGACCCAAGATAACGACAATGGATTTTGTAGGAGTGCATCGTGCGTAAGTTGACTCAATTGGTTCTCCTGGCCTCCGTACTGGTGGCAGGCCCGGCATTTGCCGACATGAAAATCGCCGTTCTGAACTATCAGATGGCTCTGCTGGAATCCGACGCGGCCAAGAAGTACGCCGTGGATGCCGAGAAGAAGTTCGGCCCGCAACTGACCAAACTCAAGACCCTGGAAAGCAGCGCCAAGGGCATTCAGGATCGTCTGATGGCCGGTGGCGACAAGATGCAGCAAGGCGAGCGCGAGCGTCTGGAGCTTGAGTTCAAGCAAAAGGCTCGTGACTTCCAGTTCCAGTCCAAGGAGCTGAACGAAGCCAAGGCTGTTGCCGACCGCGAAATGCTGAAGCAACTGAAGCCGAAACTGGATAGCGCAGTGGAAGAAGTCATCAAGAAAGGTGGTTTTGACCTGGTGTTCGAGCGTGGCGCAGTGATCGATGTCAAACCTCAGTACGACATCACGCGCCAGGTTATCGAGCGCATGAATCAGCTGAAGTAACCCATGACCGTGACCATCAAGCTCGGCCAGTTGGCCGAGTTCCTCGGCGCCACCCTGAGTGGCGACCCCGAGAAGCAAATTACTGGGCTAGCCACCTTGCAGGAGGCTGGCCCAGCTCAGTTGAGCTTTCTGGCAAACCCCCAATACCGTAAATATCTGGCAGGCTCGCAAGCTGCAGCCCTGTTGCTCAAGGCTGCCGACGCGGAAGGTTATGCCGGTGATGCGCTGGTGGTGCCGGATCCTTACCTGGCTTACGCACGCATTTCCCATCTGTTCGATCCGAAGCCCAAGGCAACTGCCGGCGTTCATCCGACGGCGGTGATCGCCGAGGATGCCGTGGTCGATCCGAGTGCCAGTGTTGGTCCCTTCGTGGTGATCGAAGCCGGTGCCCGAATCGGTGCAGGCGTGACACTTGGCGCGCATTGCGTCGTCGGTGAGCGCAGTGAAATTGGCGAGGGCGGCTGGCTGGCCCCGCGGGTCACGCTGTATCACGATGTGCGGATCGGCAAGCGTGTGGTGATCCAGTCCGGGGCCGTGCTCGGCGGTGAAGGCTTCGGCTTTGCCAACGAGAAGGGCATCTGGCAGAAAATTGCCCAGATCGGTGGCGTGACCATCGGCGACGATGTGGAGATTGGCGTGAATACCGCCATCGACCGCGGTGCGTTGGCCGATACCGTGATCGGTAACGGCGTGAAGCTCGACAACCAGATTCAGATCGCCCACAACGTGCAGGTCGGTGACCATACCGCCATGGCAGCGTGCGTGGGGATTTCCGGCAGCACCAAGATTGGCAAGCACTGCATGCTCGCCGGGGGTGTTGGCCTGGTCGGGCACATCGATATTTGCGACAACGTATTCCTGACCGGGATGACCATGGTGACCCACTCGATTACCGAGCCGGGTGCCTATTCTTCCGGCACAGCCATGCAACCTGCGGCCGAATGGCGCAAAAGCGCGGCCCGTATTCGTCAGCTCGATGACATCGCGCGACGTTTGAAACAGCTGGAAAAGCGGTCCGGGGAAGTGACCCCCGACGGTAATGCTTCATCTGAAGGCTGATACCATTTCCATATCAAGTGTGCACAGCCTCTGGACTGCCTCCTTGATTTGCTAGAGGAGTGCGCGTCAGTCGCGCTCCCAATCTTTACATAGGCTTCCCCCCGAAATGATGGACATCAACGAGATTCGCGAATACCTGCCTCACCGTTACCCGTTCCTGCTGGTGGACCGGGTAGTGGAGCTGGATACTGAAGGCAAGCGCATTCGCGCCTACAAGAATGTCAGCATCAACGAACCGTTCTTCAATGGTCACTTCCCTGCGCATCCGATCATGCCGGGCGTGCTGATCATCGAAGCCATGGCTCAGGCTGCCGGGATCCTCGGTTTCAAGATGCTTGACGTGAAACCGGCCGACGGCACGCTTTACTACTTCGTCGGCTCCGACAAGCTGCGCTTCCGCCAGCCGGTGCTGCCGGGTGATCAGTTGATCCTCGAAGCCAAGTTCATCAGCTGCAAGCGTCAGATCTGGAAGTTCGAATGCCAGGCTTCGGTCGATGGCAAACCGGTCTGCTCGGCTGAAATCATCTGTGCGGAACGCAAGCTATGAGTTTGATTGACCCTCGCGCAATCATCGATCCGTCGGCCGTCCTGGCTGATGGCGTCGAGGTCGGCCCGTGGTCGATCATCGGTGCAGGTGTGGAAATCGGCGAGGGTACGGTCATCGGGCCACACGTGATCCTCAAAGGTCCGACCCGTATCGGCAAGCACAACCGCATCTACCAGTTTTCCTCGGTAGGCGAAGATACGCCGGACCTGAAATACAAGGGAGAAGAAACCCGCCTGGTGATCGGTGACCACAACGTCATCCGCGAAGGCGTGACGATTCACCGTGGCACCGTTCAGGATCGTTCCGAAACGACCCTGGGTGATCACAACCTGATCATGGCCTATGCCCACATCGGACATGACAGCGTCATCGGCAACCACTGCATCCTGGTCAACAACACTGCGTTGGCCGGCCATGTGCACGTTGATGACTGGGCGATCCTGTCCGGTTTCACCCTGGTGCATCAGTATTGCCACATTGGCGCCCACAGCTTTTCCGGCATGGGCACGGCGATCGGCAAGGACGTTCCGGCGTTCGTCACCGTATTCGGCAACCCGGCCGAAGCGCGCAGCATGAACTTCGAGGGCATGCGCCGTCGCGGTTTCAGCGAAGACGCCATTCACGCCCTGCGCCGTGCGTACAAAACGGTGTATCGCCAGGGCCTCACCGTCGAACAGGCGCTGGCCGAACTGGCCGAGCCGTCTGCACAGTTCCCGGAAGTCGCGATGTTCCGTGACTCCATCCAGTCGTCGACCCGCGGCATCACCCGCTGACCATGGCCAATCTGCGTATTGCGCTGGTGGCGGGGGAGGCTTCCGGTGACATTCTGGGCGCCGGTCTGATGCGTGCCCTCAAGGCACAGCATCCTGCGGTGGAGTTCATTGGTGTCGGCGGCCCGCTGATGCAGGCCGAAGGCCTGACCTCCTATTTTCCGATGGAGCGTCTGTCGGTCATGGGGCTGGTGGAAGTTCTCGGTCGGTTGCGTGAATTGCTCAAGCGCCGCAAGGACCTGATCGCCACGCTTATCGCTGAAAAGCCGGATGTCTTCATCGGCATCGATGCGCCGGATTTCAACCTCAATATCGAACTCAAGCTGCGTCAGGCCGGGATCAAGACCGTGCACTACGTCAGCCCTTCGGTGTGGGCATGGCGGCAGAAGCGGGTGCTGAAGATCCGCGAAGGCTGCGACCTGATGCTCACGCTGTTGCCGTTCGAAGCCAGATTCTACGAAGAGAAGGGCGTACCGGTGCGGTTCGTCGGCCACACGCTGGCCGACACCATTCCACTGGAGGCCGATCGCGCCGCTGCGCGGGCCGAACTCGGTCTGCCGGACGGCCCGCTGGTGGCTTTGATGCCCGGCAGCCGGGGCGGCGAAGTCAGTCGTCTGGGTGCGCTGTTCCTTGATACCGCCCAACGCCTGCGGGCCATGCGCCCGGGCGTGCGTTTCGTCATACCGTGCGCCAACCCCGAGCGCCGTGCCCAGCTCGAAGAGCTGCTGGCCGGCCGCGACCTGCCGGTGACTCTGCTCGATGGCAAATCCCATCTGGCCCTGGCGGCGTGCAACGCGGTTCTGATCGCGTCGGGTACGGCGACCCTGGAAGCGCTGCTGTACAAGCGTCCGATGGTCGTGGCCTATCGTCTTGCTCCGCTGACGTTCTGGATTCTCAAACGCATGGTCAAGAGCCCGTACGTGTCCCTGCCGAACCTGTTGGCCCAGCGATTGCTGGTCCCGGAATTGTTGCAGGATGATGCCACGGTCGAGGCGCTCGCCCAGACCTTGTCGCCGTTGATCGACGGTGGCGAAGAACAGACCCGCGGTTTCGACGAAATTCATCGCACTCTGCGCCTGGACGCTTCCAATCAGGCGGCTGACGCCGTTCTGAACCTGATCGGGCAAACACGATGAGCAAGACAAGCATGCAGATGGGCCTGGATTTCACCCTGGTCGCCGAAGTCGAAGAACTGGTGGCCGGTGTCGATGAAGTCGGGCGCGGCCCGTTGTGCGGCGCGGTCGTCACCGCAGCGGTGATCCTCGATCCGAACCGGCCGATTCTCGGTCTCAACGACTCGAAGAAACTCACCGAAGCCAAGCGCGAAAAGCTCTACGACGAAATCTGCGAGAAGGCGCTCAGCTGGTGCATCGCCCGCGCCGAAGTCGAAGAAATCGACGAATTGAACATCCTTCACGCCACCATGCTGGCGATGCAGCGCGCCGTCGCTGGCCTGCACATCCAGCCGAAACTGGCGATGATCGACGGCAACCGCTGCCCGAAACTGCCGATGCGTTCCGAAGCGGTGGTCAAGGGCGACAGCAAGGTCCCGGCCATTGCAGCGGCCTCGATTCTGGCCAAGGTCAGCCGCGACCGCGAGATGGCGGCGTTCGAATTGATCTACCCGGGTTACGGCATCGGCGGCCACAAAGGCTACCCGACGCCCGTTCATCTGGAAGCGCTGGTGCGTCTCGGGCCGACGCCGATTCACCGGCGTTCCTTTGCCCCGGTTCGGCAGGCTTATGAAGCGCTGGAAGGTCTCGCGCAGGTTTAGCGGCGAGGCTGATGTTTTGTTCGGGGCCCGGTACAATCCGGGCCTTGTTGTCTCTATGTAACTGGACAGGATCACTATGCCGGCTTCATTCGTTCATCTACGCCTGCACACTGAATACTCCCTGGTCGACGGGCTGGTGCGGATCAAGCCGCTGGTCAAGGCCCTGACCGGCATGGGCATGCCGGCCGTTGCGGTGACCGACCAGAACAACATGTGTTCGCTGGTCAAATTCTATAAAAACACCATGGGCGCGGGGATCAAGCCGATCTGCGGCGCCGACCTGTGGCTGTCGAACAAGGACCCGGATGGTCCGTTGAGCCGCCTCAGCCTGCTGGTCATGAATGCCCAGGGCTATCGCAACCTGACCGAGCTGATTTCCCGTGGCTTCATCGAAGGTCAGCGCAACGGCATGATCATCATCGAGCGTGAATGGGTCGCCGAGGCCAACGAGGGCCTGATCATGCTGTCCGCCGCCAAAGAAGGCGAGATCGGTATGGCCATGATCGGCGGCAACCCTGCCGAGGCCGAAACCCTGGCGCGCGAATGGATGGCGGTGTTCCCGGATCGTTTCTATCTGGAAGTCCAGCGCACCAACCGTCCGAATGACGAAGAACAGCTGCACGGCGCCGTGGCCCTGGCCGACAAGCTTGGCGCACCACTGGTCGCCACCAACGATGTGCGCTTCATCAAGCAGGAAGACTTCGCCGCTCACGAAACCCGCGTCTGCATCGGTGAGGGCCGGGCCCTCGACGATCCGCGGCGTTCGAAGAACTACAGCGATCAGCAGTACCTGAAAAGCGCCGAAGAAATGGCCGAGCTGTTCAGCGACCTGCCGGATGCGATCGAGAACACCGTCGAGATCGCCAAGCGCTGCAACATCGACGTGAAGCTGGGCAAGCACTTCCTGCCCGACTATCCGATTCCCGATGGCATGACCATCGACGAGTATTTCCGCAAGGTGTCGTTCGACGGTCTGGAAGATCGCCTCAGCGTGCTGCTGCCCAAGGACACCACCGAAGACTACGAGGCCAAGCGTCAGGTCTACGTCGACCGGCTGAATTTCGAGCTGGATATCATCATCCAGATGGGGTTCCCCGGTTACTTCCTGATCGTGATGGACTTTATCCAGTGGGCCAAGAACAACGGTGTGCCGGTTGGCCCTGGCCGGGGGTCGGGTGCCGGATCGCTGGTGGCCTATGTGCAGAAGATCACCGACCTCGACCCGCTGGAATATGACCTGCTGTTCGAACGTTTCCTTAACCCGGAACGGGTATCGATGCCCGACTTCGACGTCGACTTCTGCATGGACGGTCGCGACCGGGTAATCGATTACGTGGCCGAAAAATACGGCCGTAACGCCGTAAGCCAGATCATCACCTTCGGTTCCATGGCGGCGAAGGCTGTGGTTCGCGACGTGGCTCGGGCCCAGGGCAAGTCGTTCGGCCTGGCGGATCGCCTGTCGAAGATGATTCCGTTCGAAGTCGGCATGACTTTGGAAAAAGCCTACGAGCAGGAAGAAATCCTGCGCGACTTCATCAAGGTCGATGAAGAAGCGGCGGAAATCTGGGAGATGGCGCGCAAGCTCGAAGGCGTGGTGCGTAACGTCGGTAAACACGCCGGTGGTGTAGTCATCGCGCCGACCAAGCTGACCGACTTCTCGCCGATCTATTGCGACGAGGCCGGCGACGGTCTGGTGACCCAGTTCGACAAGGACGACGTTGAGGCGGCCGGTCTGGTGAAGTTCGACTTCCTCGGCCTGCGGACCCTGACGATCATCGACTGGGCGCTGAAAACCATCAACCGCGACCGCGCGAAGGTCAACGAGCCGCCGCTGGACATCGCGTTCATCCCGCTGGATGACAAGCCGACCTATCAGCTGCTGCAAAAAGCTGAAACCACTGCGGTGTTCCAGCTTGAATCCCGTGGCATGAAAGAGCTGATCAAAAAGCTCAAGCCCGACTGCCTCGAAGACTTGATCGCACTGGTAGCCCTGTTCCGTCCGGGCCCGCTGCAGTCCGGCATGGTGGATGACTTCATCAACCGTAAGCACGGTCGCGCAGAACTTGCGTATCCGCACCCGGATTACCAGTACGAAGGTTTGCAGCCGGTGCTGGCGCCGACCTACGGCATCATCCTGTATCAGGAACAGGTGATGCAGATCGCCCAGGTCATGGCCGGTTACACCCTCGGTGGTGCGGACATGCTGCGTCGGGCGATGGGCAAGAAGAAACCCGAGGAAATGGCCAAGCAGCGCGGCGGTTTCATTGAGGGTTGCGCGTCGAACAATATCGACGCGGATCTGGCCGGTAACATTTTTGACCTGGTAGAGAAATTCGCCGGTTACGGCTTCAACAAATCCCACTCCGCCGCCTACGGCCTGGTGTCGTACCAGACTGCCTGGCTGAAGGCTCACTACCCGGCGCCATTCATGGCCGCGGTACTGTCGGCGGACATGCACAACACCGACAAGGTCGTGACCTTGATCGAGGAAGTGCGCACGATGAAGCTGCGCCTCGATGCGCCGGACGTGAACACTTCGGAGTTCAAGTTTACGGTGAACGACGAAGGCCGCATCGTGTATGGCCTGGGTGCGATCAAAGGCGTCGGCGAAGGCCCGGTGGAAGCAATCACCGAAGCCCGTCAGGCCGGTCCGTTCAAGGATTTGTTCGACTTCTGCGCCCGGGTCGACCTCAAACGCATCAACAAGCGCACGCTGGACGGTCTGATCCGCAGCGGCGCGCTGGATCGCCTCGGCCCGTACTTCCATGACGAGCAAAAGGCCTATCAGGCCAACATCGACCGCAACCGCGCCGTGCTGCTGGCGGCGATGGAAGAGGCGATCAAGTCGGCCGAGCAGACCGCGCGCACCCGTGACAGCGGTCACGCCGACCTGTTCGGTGGGCTGTTCGTCGAGGAAGACGCGGACGTTTATGCAATCCACCGCAAGGCGAAAGAGCTGACCCTCAAGGAGCGGCTCAAAGGTGAAAAAGACACCTTGGGCCTGTACCTGACCGGTCACCCGATTGACGAGTACGAAGGTGAAATCCGCCGTTTCGCCCGTCAGCGCATCATCGACCTGAAACCGGCCCGGGACACCCAGACCGTGGCGGGGATGATCATCGCCCTGCGGGTGATGAAGAACAAAAAGGGCGACAAGATGGGCTTCATCACCCTCGACGACCGCTCCGGGCGGATCGAGGCGTCGCTGTTCGCCGATGCGTTCCACTCCGCGCAATCGCTGCTTCAGACCGATGCGATGGTGGTGGTCGAAGGCGAGGTCAGCAACGATGACTTCTCCGGCGGCCTGCGCCTGCGGGTCAAGCGGGTGATGAGCATGGAAGATGCGCGCACCAACCTGGCCGAGAGCCTGCGCCTGAAGTTGCAGACCCAGGACCTGAAAGGCGATCAGCTACGCTGGTTGGGGGATTTGCTCAAGCGTCATCGCGGGGCGTGCCCGATCACCATGGAATACACCAGCCCCGATGCGAAGACCTTGCTGCAGTTCGGCGAGACCTGGCGGATCGACCCGGCGGATACCTTGATTCAAGCCCTGCGTGACCAGTTCGGGCGAGACAACGTCTTCCTCCAATACCGTTGACCGGCAGGTGCCATCAAAGCGCCTGCCCACAACCTGAATTTTTAATCTCGACCTCAGCGCGCCTCTCCCTTAAGGTAGGGCGCGAATAGACAACCGGCCGGCCCAAGCTCATTTGGGACACGACCCAAGACGGACGCCTATGAACCCGAATTTTCTAGATTTCGAACAGCCGATCGCCGACCTGCAAGCCAAGATCGAAGAGTTGCGCTTGGTCGGTAATGACAATTCGCTGAATATCGGCGATGAGATCTCCCGCCTGCAGGACAAGAGCAAGACGCTGACCGAAGACATCTTCGGCAAGCTGACCAGCTGGCAGATCGCACGTCTGGCGCGTCACCCGAAACGTCCTTACACCCTGGACTACATCGACCACATCTTCACCGAGTTCGACGAACTGCACGGTGACCGTCACTTCTCCGACGACGCGGCCATTGTGGGCGGCGTGGCACGTCTGGAAGACCAGCCAGTGATGGTGATCGGTCACCAGAAGGGTCGTGAAGTGCGTGAAAAGGTACGCCGCAACTTCGGCATGCCGCGTCCGGAAGGCTACCGCAAGGCTTGCCGCCTGATGGAAATGGCCGAGCGCTTCAAGATGCCGATCCTGACCTTCATCGACACCCCGGGTGCCTACCCTGGCATCGACGCTGAAGAGCGCAACCAGAGCGAGGCGATTGCCTGGAACCTGCGCGTCATGGCTCGCCTGAAAACCCCGATCATCGCCACCGTGATTGGTGAAGGTGGTTCCGGCGGTGCACTGGCGATTGGCGTGTGCGACCAGCTGAACATGCTGCAGTACTCCACCTACGCGGTGATTTCGCCGGAAGGTTGCGCTTCGATTCTGTGGAAAACCGCAGAGAAGGCGCCGGATGCTGCTGAAGCGATGGGCATCACCGCCGAGCGTCTGAAAGGCCTGGGTATCGTCGACAAGGTGATCGGCGAGCCTCTGGGCGGCGCCCACCGTGATCCGGCCGCTGCCGCTGCATCGATCCGCGCCGAGCTGAGCTCGCAACTGGCGATGTTGAAGAAGTTCGACAACGAAGCGCTGCTCAAGCGTCGTTACGATCGTCTGATGAGCTACGGTCTCTAAGTCGAGCCGTTTCGGCCAACGATGCAAAACACTGTGGGAGCGGGCTTGCCCGCGAATGCGATGTAACATTCAACGACTGTGTTGGCTGTTTCACCGCTTTCGCGAGCAAGCCCGCTCCCACATTTGGTTTGTGAAAAGGTAGAAAAATGGGTCAGCCCTCGATTGATTTGCCTTCCAGGCTTCTGCGCAATCTCAAGCCCTGGCTCGGTGCTTCCCATTGGCGCATCGCCTTCTCCGGTGGGCTCGATTCCACCGTTCTGCTGCACCTTCTGGCCAGTCTCGCCAAAACCCGATCCATTCCGGCGCTAAGCGCCATCCATGTTCATCACGGCCTTCAAGCTGCGGCCGACGCGTGGCCGGCGCATTGTCAGGCTATTTGCGATGAGCTGGCGGTGCCGTTGCAAGTGGTACGTGTACAGGTGCAGCCGGGGGCGAGTGTCGAGCGGGCGGCGCGGGATGCGCGTTATGCAGCGTTCAGTGCAGCGACTCAGTCCAATGATGTGCTGTTGACCGGTCAGCACCGTGACGATCAGGCTGAAACGCTGTTGTTTCGTCTGCTGCGTGGCGCCGGCGTGCGTGGATTGTCTGGAATGCCGGTTATGCGAGCACTGGGGCAGGGCAGTCTGGTGCGGCCGTTGCTCGACGTCACGCGTGCGGAGCTGGAAGCCTATGCGCAGAGCCATGGCCTGCGTTCGGTCGAGGACCCGTCGAATCAGGATCGGCAGTTCTCACGCAACTATCTGCGCCATCAGGTCATGCCGCTGCTGACCGGTCGCTGGCCGCAGGCGCACGCCAGCATGGCTCGCAGTGCGGCGCATTTGCGTGAGGCGCAAGGCTTGCTCGATGAGCTGGCGCAAATCGATCTGACTACAGCGAACTTGCCCGGCGAGTTCGAGTGGTCGGGATTGCCCTCACTGGAGTTCGCGGCGATTGCGGGCTTATCTGATGCCCGTCAGCGAAACGCGCTCAGTCACTGGCTTGAACCTTTGACCCGACTGCCGGATACCGACCATTGGTCGGGTTGGGCGGATCTGCGTGATGCCGGCAACGATGCCTCTCCTGTCTGGCGTCTGGCGGATGGCGAGTTGCATCGAAGCGCCGGTCGCTTGTGGTGGCTCAGCGGGCAATGGTTACGCGCACCGGTGGTCAGCGGCGACTGGCATGACCTGTCGTCAGCGCTACGCTTGCCCGATAACGGACGTGTCATGTTCAGCGGTCAGACTCCCGCCGGGCCGCTGCACATCCGCTACCGGCAGGGCGGCGAGGTGATGCATCTGGCGGATCGCGGCCATCGCGATCTCAAGCGCCTGCTCAATGAGCGCGCGGTGCCGGGCTTCGTGCGTGGCAGATTGCCGCTGCTGTTTCGCGGTGAAGAATTGCTCGCCGTGGCGAACCTGCCGGGGCTCGACGGCAATGCGCTGGAAGGCTGGCGATTGCATTGGCAGCCTTTGGACGAAGATCAAGGTTTGAGATGAAGGGGGCATTCCGGTAGACTACGCTCCCTTCTTGATACAACTTCTGTGGATTCGCCTGAATTGCAGGAGTTGCCGATTACCAAGCAGTCTTTGCTGGGCGATTCCAAAAAATGTGTAGCGAGCAACGTACCGGTGTTTTCACTTCCGGTCTGTCCCAACGCGGCGGTTTTTTTGAAAGGTGCACTGTGATTAATGCAGGTGATCGGGGGCTTCGGCCTTCCTTCGCTTTCCCCGGCGGCTCGGACCGCTTTAACGCAGACTTCTAGGGTTTTTCATGACGCGCTACATATTCGTCACGGGCGGTGTTGTTTCTTCTTTGGGGAAAGGCATTGCATCGGCTTCATTGGCGGCCATCCTGGAGGCGCGGGGGCTTAAGGTCACCATGCTGAAGCTGGATCCGTACATCAACGTCGACCCGGGCACCATGAGCCCGTTCCAGCACGGTGAAGTGTTCGTCACCCACGACGGCGCCGAGACCGACCTGGACCTGGGCCATTACGAGCGGTTCATCCGCACGACCATGACCCAGAACAACAACTTCACCACCGGCCGTGTCTACGAGCACGTGCTGCGCAAAGAGCGCCGTGGTGACTACCTGGGTGCAACCATCCAGGTGATTCCGCACATCACCGACGAAATCAAGCGTCGCATCATCAAGGGTGCCGGCGATGCCGACGTGGCCCTGGTGGAAATCGGCGGTACCGTTGGCGACATCGAGTCGCAACCGTTCCTCGAAGCCATCCGCCAGCTGCGTGTGGAAGTCGGTTCCAAGCGCGCGATGCTGATGCACCTGACCCTGGTTCCGTACATCGCCACTGCGGGCGAGACCAAGACCAAGCCGACCCAGCACTCCGTGAAGGAACTGCGTTCGATCGGTCTGCAGCCAGACGTGCTGATCTGCCGCTCCGACCATCCGGTGGATGTGTCGTCGCGTCGCAAGATCGCGCTGTTCACCAACGTTGAAGAGCGTGCGGTGATCTCCCTGGAAGACGTCGACACCATCTACAAGATCCCGGCCGTGCTGCACGCTCAGGGTCTGGACGATTTCGTCGTCGAGCGTTTCGGCCTGCAATGCAATGGCGCCGACCTGTCCGAGTGGGAAAAGGTCGTTGATGCCAAGCTGAACCCGGAGCACGAAGTCACCATCGCGATGGTCGGCAAGTACATGGAGCTGCTGGACGCCTACAAGTCGCTGATCGAAGCGATGAGTCACGCCGGCATCACCAACCGTACCAAAGTCAACCTGCGCTACATCGATTCCGAAGACATCGAGAACCAGGGCACTGCGCTGCTGGAAGGTGTCGACGCGATCCTCGTACCGGGCGGCTTCGGTCTGCGTGGCGTGGAAGGCAAGATCACTGCCGTTCAGTACGCTCGCGAAAACAAGGTTCCGTACCTGGGCATCTGCCTGGGCATGCAAGTGGCGGTCATCGAGTTCGCCCGTAACGTGCTGGGCTGGAAAGACGCCAACTCCACCGAGTTCGATCGTGCCAGCGGCCATCCGGTTGTCGGTCTGATCACCGAGTGGGAAGACGCTACCGGTGCAGTCGAAACCCGTACCGAAGCGTCTGATCTGGGCGGCACCATGCGCCTCGGCGCTCAGGAATGCCTGCTCGAAGCCGGCTCCAAGGTGCACGACTGCTACGGCAAGGATGTGATTGTCGAGCGTCACCGTCACCGTTACGAAGTGAACAACAACCTGCTGCCGCAAATCATCGAAGCCGGCCTGAAAATCTCCGGTCGCTCTTCCGATGCTGCGCTGGTTGAAGTGGTCGAAGCCCCGGATCATCCATGGTTCGTCGCTTGCCAGTTCCACCCAGAGTTCACCTCGACGCCACGCGATGGCCATCCGCTGTTCAGCGGCTTCGTCAAAGCGGCATTGGCTCAACACCAGAAGAAGGCGTAACCCCGATGGCACAGAAGATCATCCGCGTCGGCGACATCGAGATTGCCAACGACAAACCCATGGTGCTGTTCGGCGGCATGAACGTGCTGGAAAGCCGTGACATGGCCATGCAGGTTTGCGAAGAGTACGTGAAGGTCACCGAAAAGCTCGGCATCCCTTACGTTTTCAAGGCCAGCTTCGACAAGGCCAACCGTTCTTCTGTGACCTCCTATCGCGGTCCTGGCCTGGAAGAGGGCATGCGCATCTTCCAGGACATCAAACAAGCCTTCGGCGTGCCGATCATCACCGACGTCCACGAGCCTGACCAGGCCGCGGTCGTCGCTGAGGTCTGCGACATCATCCAGCTGCCGGCCTTCCTGTCGCGCCAGACCGATCTGGTCGTCGCGATGGCCAAGACCAACGCTGTGATCAACATCAAGAAAGCCCAGTTCCTCGCGCCTCAGGAAATGAAACACATCCTGAACAAGTGCGTGGAAGCGGGTAACGATCAGTTGATCCTCTGCGAGCGCGGTTCGAGCTTCGGCTACAACAACCTCGTGGTCGACATGCTCGGCTTCGGCATCATGAAGCAGTTCGAGTACCCGGTATTCTTCGACGTGACCCATTCGCTGCAAATGCCTGGCGGTCGTTCCGACTCCGCCGGCGGTCGCCGCGCCCAGGTCACCGACCTGGCCAAGGCTGGCATGAGCCAGTCGCTGGCGGGCCTGTTCCTCGAAGCGCACCCGGATCCGGACAACGCCAAATGCGACGGCCCTTGCGCCTTGCGTCTGGACAAACTGGAGCCATTCCTGGCCCAGCTCAAAGCCCTGGACGAACTGGTGAAGAGTTTTCCGACGGTAGAAACCGCGTAAACCTCAATTCTCCGGTAAAGTACCGCACGATTTGTCGCTCATGCCCTCGGGTATGAGCGTTGTCGTCTGCAAGCTGCCCGCTGCACACCACTTGCCGACGGTAAAAAGATTTCCTCTAGCTGCGTCGTTTTCGTCAACTTTGGAGTGTTTACAACAATGGCAAAAATCGTCGACATCAAAGGTCGTGAAGTTCTCGACTCCCGTGGCAATCCCACCGTGGAAGCGGACGTGCTTCTCGACAACGGCATCATCGGCAGCGCTTGCGCGCCGTCCGGTGCATCCACTGGCTCGCGTGAAGCGCTCGAGCTGCGTGATGGCGACAAGAGCCGTTACTTGGGCAAGGGCGTGCTCAAGGCGGTAGCCAACATCAACGGTCCGATCCGCGATCTGCTGCTGGGCACCGACCCAAGCGACCAGAAAGCGCTGGATCACGCGATGATCAAGCTGGACGGTACCGAAAACAAAGCGACCCTGGGCGCCAACGCCATCCTCGCCGTGTCCCTGGCTGCGGCCAAGGCAGCTGCACAGGATCAGGACCTGCCGCTGTACGCTCATATCGCCAACCTGAACGGCACCCCGGGTGTGTACTCGATGCCGGTTCCGATGATGAACATCATCAACGGTGGCGAACACGCCGACAACAACGTCGACATCCAGGAATTCATGGTTCAGCCGGTTGGCGCCAAGTCTTTCTCGGAAGGTCTGCGCATGGGCACCGAGATTTTCCATCACCTGAAAGCTGTGCTGAAGGCCCGTGGCCTGAGCACTGCTGTTGGTGACGAAGGCGGTTTCGCGCCGAACCTGGCTTCCAACGAAGACGCACTGAAAGTGATCTCCGAAGCTGTTGCCAACGCCGGTTACAAGCTGGGCACCGACGTGACCCTGGCTCTGGACTGCGCGGCCAGCGAGTTCTTCGAAGACGGCAAGTACAACCTGTCCGGCGAAGGCCAGGTGTTCACCGCTGAAGGTTTCGCCGACTACCTGAAAGGTCTGACCGAGCGTTACCCGATCATCTCGATCGAAGACGGTCTGGACGAGTCCGACTGGGCTGGCTGGAAGATCCTCACCGACAAGATCGGCGAGAAGACCCAACTGGTAGGCGACGACCTGTTCGTGACCAACACCAAGATTCTGAAAGAAGGCATCGATAAAAAGATCGCCAACTCGATCCTGATCAAGTTCAACCAGATCGGCACCCTGACTGAAACCCTGGAAGCCATCCAGATGGCCAAGGCTGCCGGTTACACCGCCGTGATCTCGCACCGTTCGGGCGAAACCGAAGATTCGACCATTGCCGACCTGGCTGTGGGTACTTCGGCTGGCCAGATCAAGACCGGTTCGCTGTGCCGTTCCGACCGCGTTTCCAAGTACAACCAACTGCTGCGTATCGAAGAGCAGTTGAATGGCAAGGCCAAGTACAACGGTCGCAGCGAGTTTCGCGGCTGAGCAGTAAATGATAGAAAGACACCGGATTGTGTCGGAAAAGTCGTGACAGCGATGGATTTGCCACTAATCTGATGCCTTATATGCACAAGCCTGGATATTCCAGGCTTCGTGCTATCAGATGCTTCAAAGTTTTGGCGTGGCTGTCTTTTTTCACTGGATACCTGATATTCGATGCGCAGTCCTTACTGGTTGTTTCTCGTTTTGCTCTTGCTGCTGGCCGGTCTGCAGTACCGCCTGTGGGTGGGCAATGGCAGTCTGGCGCAAGTCGCCGAACTGAATCAGCAGATTGCTGATCAACACGCCGAGAACGAAGCCCTGCTGGAGCGCAACCGGGTGATGGACGCCGAGGTCAGCGAGTTGAAGAAAGGCATGGAGACCGTTGAAGAGCGGGCTCGTCACGAACTGGGCATGGTCAAGGACGGCGAAACCCTTTACCAGTTGGCCCAATGATCGATTCCCTGCCGGCCTTCTGGGCCGTGATTCCTGCCGCGGGCGTCGGTGCCCGTATGGCCGCGGACCGTCCCAAGCAATACCTGCAACTGGGCGGGCGCACAATTCTCGAACACAGCCTCGGCTGTTTCCTCGATCACCCGAGCCTGAAGGGCCTGGTGGTCAGTCTTGCCGTCGATGATCCCTATTGGCCGAACCTGGCCAGCGCCAGCGATCCGCGAATTCAGCGTGTTGACGGTGGTGCCGAACGTTCCGGCTCGGTGCTCAACGCCTTGCTTCATCTGCATGCCCAAGGTGCCGACGACGAGGACTGGGTGCTGGTGCACGATGCGGCACGGCCCAATCTGAGCCGTGACGATCTCGACAAATTGCTCGCTGAGCTGGCGAACGATCCGGTCGGCGGCCTGTTGGCCGTGCCAGCGAAGGACACCTTGAAACGGGTCGACAAGCACGGTCGGGTGGTGGAAACCGTCGATCGCAGTGTGATCTGGCAAGCCTATACGCCGCAGATGTTCCGCCTCGGTGCGCTGCACCGGGCTTTGGCCGACAGTCTGGTGGCGGATGCAGTGATCACCGATGAAGCCTCGGCGATGGAGTGGGCCGGCATGGCGCCGCGCCTGATCGAAGGCCGTGCGGATAACCTGAAAGTCACCCGCCCCGAAGACCTCGAATGGTTGCGTCAGCGCTGGACCAATCGTCGTTAAATCCGGTACTCCGGCCGTTCGGCCAAACCTTCCTTGAGAAAATCCACCAGTTTGCGCACCTTCGGCGACAAGTGCCGTTGCTGCGGATACAGCGCCCACACCGCCGTATTCGGCGGTTGATGCGCCTCCAGCAAAGAAATCAACGCACCGCTGTGCAGATGCTCCAGCACGTAATAGTCCGGCAACTGACACAAGCCGACACCTTGTAGTGCCGCATCGAGCACCGCTTGCCCACTGTTGCAGCGCCAGTTTCCCTGTACCCGCTGGGAAAATTCCCGCCCGTTTTGTTCAAGCTGCCAGATGTCCGAACTGCCGATCAGGCAATTGTGTCGTCCCAGTTCCGACAAACTGTGTGGGCGTCCGTACCGTTCAAGGTAGGAAGGCGATGCACACAGATACATGCGCCGCGGTGCCAGGCGAGTCGCCACCAAACGGGAATCCTGAAGGCGCCCAAGACGAATCGCCAGGTCCAGGCCTTCATGCACAAGATCGAGTTGCCGGTTAGTCAGTTCAATATCGATGCGCAGTTGCGGGTAATGCCCCATGAACCGGGTCACCAGCGGCACGATGAAGCGTTCGCCATACGCCACGGCGCAGGTCATGCGCAGCATGCCTTTGGGTTCGCTGGTCAGGTCGCCGACTGCGCGCAACGCTTCTTCGCGACCATCCTGCAGACGCTGGCAATGTTGCAGGAAGGTCTGGCCGGCTTCGGTAAGCGTGACGCGCCGGGTGCTGCGATACAGCAGTCGCGTTTGCAAACGCTCTTCCAGTCGTACGATTTGTCGACTGATGTGCGAGGAAGAAACGCCCAGGCGTTCGGCAGCGGCAGTGAACTGGCTGCATTCGGCAACGGCGACGAACTCGTCGATACCTTCCCAGCGGTTTTCAGACATCGGGATTATCCCTGTATGGCAATAATGTTTTGCTTTTGTCCGGATTATTCATCAAGCAGCGCTGGACTACACTCCCTGTCTGGTTTTTATTCAATGGATTCACTGGAGAGTCAGCATGATCAAGTCGCGCGCCGCCGTTGCCTTCGAGGCCAAGAAGCCGCTGGAAATCGTAGAAGTCGATGTCGCCATGCCCAAGGCCGGTGAAGTGTTGCTGCGCGTGGTGGCTTCCGGGGTTTGCCACACTGACGCTTACACCCTGTCCGGCGCTGACCCGGAAGGTATCTTCCCGTCGATCCTCGGCCATGAAGGCGGCGCCATCGTCGAAGCGATCGGCGAAGGCGTGACCTCGGTGGCCGTCGGCGACCACGTGATTCCGCTGTACACCCCGGAATGTGGCCAGTGCAAATTCTGTAAGTCGGGCAAGACCAACCTGTGTCAGGCCATTCGCGCCACTCAGGGCAAGGGCCTGATGCCGGACGGTACTTCGCGCTTTTCCTACAAGGGACAAACGATTTTCCACTACATGGGTACTTCGACGTTCTCCGAGTACACCGTGCTGCCGGAAATCTCCGTGGCCAAGATCTCCAAGGATGCGCCGCTGGAAAAGGTCTGCCTGCTCGGTTGCGGCGTGACTACCGGTATCGGCGCAGTGATCAACACCGCCAAGGTCAAACCAGGTGACACCGTGGCCATCTTCGGTCTCGGCGGCATCGGTCTGTCTGCCGTGATTGGCGCGGTGAAAGCCAAGGCCTCGCGCATCATCGCCATCGACATCAACCCGGCCAAGTTCGAAATCGCCAAGCAACTGGGTGCGACCGACTGCGTGAACCCGAAAGACTTCGATCGTCCGATCCAGGAAGTGATCGTCGACATGACCGATGGCGGCGTCGATTTCTCCTTCGAATGCATCGGCAACGTGCAACTGATGCGCGCAGCCCTCGAGTGCTGCCATAAAGGCTGGGGCGAGTCGGTCATCATCGGTGTGGCCGGTGCCGGCCAGGAAATCGCTACCCGTCCGTTCCAGTTGGTCACCGGCCGCGTCTGGCGTGGTTCGGCGTTCGGTGGCGTGCGTGGCCGTACCGAATTGCCAAGCTACGTCGACATGGCGCAAAGCGGCGAAATCCCGCTGGATACTTTCATCACTCACACCATGGGCCTGGAAGACATCAACAAAGCCTTCGACCTGATGCACGAAGGCAAGAGCATTCGCACCGTCATTCATTTCTGATCAATCGCGATGCCACGGCTGCCGATGTGCAGCCGTGGCTGCGTAGGAGTCCTACATGAGTCTGGAAAACATCTCCTGTCAGAAAAGTTTCGGCGGTTGGCACAAGCGCTATCGCCATCGTTCCGAAGTGCTGGGTTGCGACATGGTGTTTGCCGTGTATCTGCCGCCGCAGGCAGAGCAGGGCGGCAAGTTGCCGGTGCTGTACTGGCTGTCGGGCCTGACCTGCACGGACGAGAACTTCATGCAGAAGGCCGGCGCGATGCGCATGGCGGCAGAGCTCGGCCTGATCATCGTGGCGCCGGACACCAGCCCCCGTGGTCCGGATGTCCCGGGCGATCCTGATGGCGCCTGGGATTTCGGCCTCGGTGCCGGGTTTTATCTGAATGCCACGCAGGAACCGTGGTCGCGGCACTATCGGATGCATGACTATGTCGTGCAGGAATTGCCTTCACTGGTTGAAGCGCATTTCCCGGCGTCGGACAAGCGCAGCATCAGCGGCCATTCCATGGGCGGTCACGGTGCGCTGGTCTGTGCGTTGCGCAATCCGGGTCGTTACCAGTCGGTTTCGGCGTTTTCGCCAATCAACAATCCGATCGACTGCCCGTGGGGCCAGAAGGCATTCACCCGCTATCTGGGCGAAGACCGTTCGAAGTGGCGCGAGTGGGATGCCTGTGCACTGATCGCCGAAGCGGACGAGAAACTGCCACTGCTGGTCGATCAGGGTGATCGCGACGATTTCCTCGCCACCCAACTCAAACCGGAAGCCCTGCAACAAGCGGCAAAACAAGCGGGTCATCCGCTCACGTTGCGCCTGCAACCGGGCTACGACCACAGCTATTTCTTCATCGCGAGCTTCATTGACGACCACTTGCAGCATCACGCGCGCGCTCTGAAGGGTTAATGCAGGTAGAATCACGCCCTGACAAAATTCGGGGCGTTTTTTTATGCGTATTGGCCACGGCTATGATGTGCACCGTTTCGCTGAAGGCGATTTCATTACTCTGGGCGGCGTGCGAATCGCACACGGCTTCGGGCTGCTCGCTCACTCCGACGGTGACGTCCTGCTGCATGCCTTGAGTGACGCCTTGCTCGGTGCCGCTGCGCTGGGTGATATCGGCAAGCATTTCCCGGACACCGACCCGCAATTCAAGGGTGCTGACAGCCGAGTGCTGCTGCGTCACGTGGTCAGTCTGATCCACGCCAAAGGCTGGAAGGTCGGCAACGTCGACAACACCATCGTTGCCCAGGCACCGAAGATGGCCCCTCATATCGAATCGATGCGCGCGCTGATTGCCGCGGATCTGCAAGTAGAACTGGATCAAGTGAACGTGAAAGCCACCACTACCGAGAAGCTTGGCTTCGTCGGTCGCGAAGAAGGCATCGCCGTGCATTCCGTTGCCTTGTTGCTGCGCGCATGAACGAACTGCAACTGCTCGGCCCGCGGGCCTATGGTGACGCCCTCGGCACCGCGGTACTGAAAGCCATCGCCGAAGATTTCCAGGTCGATGAAGTCCTCGACATTCCGTTCAGCGGTGACGGCGAGCACCTGTGGATCTGGGTGGAAAAGCGCGGCCTGAATACTGAAGAAGCCGCGCGCCGTATCGCCAAGGCCGCCGGTGTGCCGCTGCGTACGGTGAGCTATGCCGGGCTCAAGGATCGTCAGGCGCTGACCCGTCAGTGGTTCAGCGTGCAACTCCCGGGCAAGGCCGATCCGGATCTGTCGGCGGCGGAAAACGACACGCTGAAAATCCTCAAGACCACCCGCCACAAGCGCAAGCTGCAGCGCGGTGCGCATTCGGCCAACGGTTTCACCCTGCGCCTGACCCAGTTCAATGGCGACAAGGCTGCCATCGACGAGCGTCTGCAACTGATCGCCAAACAAGGCATCCCGAATTACTTCGGCGCCCAGCGTTTTGGCCATGACGGCGGCAACGTCGTCGATGCCCGTTCGTGGGCCGCGCGCAAGGCACTGCCGGAACAACGCAATGTGCGTTCACGCCTGCTGTCGACCGCGCGCAGTTTTCTGTTCAATCAGGTGCTCGCGGCGCGGGTCGCCGATGGCACCTGGCAGCGTGCCCAGGTCGGCGATCTGCTGGCGTTTACCGACAGCCGCAGCTTTTTCCCGGCCGGTGAGGCCGAGTGCAGCGACCCGCGCCTGGCGATTCTCGACCTGCATCCGACCGGCCCGCAGTGGGGCGAAGGTGACTCGCCGGCGGCCGGGGTTGTCCATGATCTGGAGCAGGGAATTGCCGCACGCGAGGCGGATCTGCGCGATTGGTTGATTAATGCCGGTATGAGCCACGAACGTCGCATCCTGCGGCTGCCCATTGGCGGGTTGACGTGGCATTATCCCGAGCCTGACATTCTGCAACTGGAATTCGTCCTCCCGGCCGGATGCTTCGCCACCGTATTGGTGCGCGAACTCGTTGATCTGGTGCCGGTGGGGCAGACGGACAGCCCATGCGTATTCTGATTTCTAACGACGATGGGGTGACTGCGCCCGGTCTTGCCGCGCTTTATGCTGCGCTGGCGGATTACACCGAGTGCGTGGTTATCGCCCCGGAACAGGACAAGAGCGGTGCCAGCAGCTCGCTGACACTCGACCGTCCGCTGCATCCGCAATACCTGGCCAACGGCTTTATCAGCCTCAATGGCACACCGACCGATTGCGTCCATCTGGGGCTCAACGGGTTGCTCGAACGAGAGCCGGACATGGTGGTTTCGGGTATCAACCTGGGCGCCAACCTGGGTGATGACGTGCTGTATTCCGGAACGGTGGCAGCCGCCCTCGAGGGCCGCTTTCTCGAGCGCCCGTCGTTTGCCTTCTCGCTGGTTTCGCGCCAGGTCGACAACCTGCCCACGGCTGCCTACTTTGCGCGCAAACTGGTCGAGGCCCACGCCGGGCTCGATCTGCCACCGCGCACGGTGTTGAACGTGAACATTCCGAATCTGCCGATCGATCACATTCGCGGCATTCAACTGACCCGTCTCGGCCATCGCGCCCGTGCGGCGGCACCGATGAAAGTCGTGGACCCGCGCGGCAAGGCCGGTTACTGGATCGCAGCGGCAGGTGATGCGGAAGACGGCGGGCCGGGCACCGATTTCCATGCCGTGATGCAAGGTTACGTATCCATCACTCCGTTGCAGCTCGATCGCACCTTCAATGATGCCTTCAGAAGTCTCGACGGCTGGCTGGAGGGGCTCAACTGATGGCTCGTGAACAAGACGACAGGCTGCGCAGCGGCATCGGGATGACGTCCCAACGAACCCGTGAGCGCCTGATCCAGCGTCTGTACGAAGAGGGCGTTTCCAACGCCAGCGTGCTGGAAGTGATCCGCCGCACCCCGCGACACCTGTTCGTCGATGAAGCGCTGGCGCACCGTGCCTATGAAGACACCGCGCTGCCGATCGGCAACAACCAGACCATTTCCCAGCCTTATATGGTGGCGCGCATGAGCGAGCTGCTGCTGGAGGCCGGGCCGCTGGATAAGGTGCTGGAGATCGGCACGGGTTCCGGTTACCAGACGGCGGTGCTGTCGCAACTGGTCGAGCGGGTGTTCTCGGTGGAGCGCATCAAGGTGCTGCAGGATCGGGCCAAGGAACGCCTGGTCGAGCTCAACTTGCGCAACGTGGTGTTTCGTTGGGGCGATGGCTGGGAAGGCTGGCCGGCGCTGGCGCCGTATAACGGCATCATCGTCACGGCGGTGGCGACCGATGTGCCTCAGGCTCTGCTTGATCAACTGGCACCGGGCGGGCGGATGGTGATTCCGGTCGGCTCCGGTGAAGTGCAGCAATTGATGCTGATCGTGCGCGAAGAAAACGGCTTCTCCCGACACGTTCTCGGGGCGGTGCGTTTCGTGCCATTGCTCAACGGTCCGCTGGCCTGAGCATTTGTTCGGGGCCGCTGAATTCCTGTCGAGCGCGCCTGTCTTACAGCGGCAACGAATGTTTAAACAGGATGGATCGTCTACAAGCAAACGTGTGCGCCGAGCCATAGCGCTTCTATAAAGGTAAAGCCGGTTGCGCCCGTTATACTTGCGAAGTTTCATGCCGGAATCGGCATTCCACATTTTTCAGCCACCACAAAGGGAGCGGCGGGTGAGTCTCACAGTCATTGCGCAGCGTATGGGTAACACGAGCTTTCAGCGCCTGGTGACTGGCCTTGTCTTGAGCACCTTGCTGGTCGGTTGCTCCAGCACAAAATCGAACAACGTTCGGGTCGTCGATCGCAACAATGCGGTGGCCCAGCGTCCGGTCGTGACGACCGGGCAGTATGTAGTCCGTCCGGGCGATACTTTGTTTTCCATCGCTTTTCGCTACGGCTGGGACTACAAAGCCCTCGCCGCCCGGAACAATATTCCTACGCCATACACGATCCATCCGGGTCAGACGATTCGCTTCGATGGCCGCACCGGTTCAACGTCGACGGCGGTCGTCACCAACTCCGGTTCCTCAGCGTCTTCGTCCAGCAAAACCACGGTTATCCGGCGCCAGGCAAATGGCACGACAACGACCACAACCACGGGTTCCGGTGCGGCTTCCACTACGGTTGTACCGTCCGTCGCCAACAAGCAAACACCCGCTCCGCTGCCTCCACCGGGCCCGGCCCCGACCGGCTGGGGATGGCCATCTAATGGCATTCTGATTGGTAAATTCTCTTCAAACGGTAGTTTGAATAAAGGAATTGATATCGCCGGAGATTTGGGACAGCCTGTTTTAGCTGCGTCTGATGGGACGGTGGTATACGCCGGGAGTGGCTTAAGGGGCTACGGCGAATTAGTCATCATCAAACACAGCGAAACCTACGTCAGTGCTTACGGACACAACCGTCGGCTGTTGGTACGGGAGGGACAGCAGGTCAAGGTCGGACAGACAATTGCCGAAATGGGGTCAACGGGTACAGACCGGGTGAAACTGCATTTTGAGATTCGCCGACAAGGTAAACCTGTAGATCCGCTGCAGTTCCTGCCAAGACGTTGATTTGCAGACCAGCCTGTTCCGTCGCGTAGAGGGGACAGGCTCCAGCGTTGCCAAGGATGAAGGCGTCGCTTGAGCTTGGGGTCGAACTCACCAAAGGACTATAACAATGGCTCTCAGTAAAGAAGTGCCGGAGTTTGACATCGACGATGAGGTTCTCCTGATGGAGACCGGCATCGATTCGGATTCGATGTCGAATGATGAAGGGGCTGCTCCACCTTCCGTTCGTGCCAAATCCAAACACTCCGCTTCACTTAAACAACACAAGTACATCGATTACACTCGGGCACTCGATGCCACGCAGCTGTACCTCAACGAAATCGGCTTTTCCCCACTGCTCTCCCCGGAAGAAGAAGTTCATTTTGCGCGCTTGTCGCAAAGTGGCGATCCTGCCGGGCGCAAGCGCATGATCGAAAGTAACCTGCGGCTGGTCGTCAAGATCGCCCGGCGTTACGTCAATCGGGGGCTGTCGCTGCTGGATCTGATCGAAGAGGGCAACCTCGGACTGATCCGCGCGGTGGAAAAGTTCGATCCCGAGCGGGGCTTCCGCTTCTCGACCTACGCGACCTGGTGGATCCGTCAGACCATCGAACGCGCAATCATGAATCAGACCCGGACCATCCGGTTGCCGATCCATGTGGTCAAGGAGCTCAACGTGTACCTGCGGGCTGCACGGGAGCTGACGCAAAAGCTCGACCACGAACCTTCACCCGAAGAAATCGCCAACCTGCTGGAAAAACCGGTGGGCGAGGTCAAGCGCATGCTGGGCCTGAACGAGCGGGTTTCTTCGGTCGACGTCTCGCTGGGTCCGGATTCGGATAAAACCCTGCTGGACACCCTGACGGATGACCGTCCGACCGATCCGTGCGAACTGCTGCAGGATGACGACCTTTCGCAGAGCATCGATCAATGGCTCTCGGAACTGACCGACAAGCAACGCGAGGTGGTCGTGCGCCGCTTCGGCCTGCGCGGCCATGAGAGCAGTACGCTGGAAGATGTAGGCCTGGAGATCGGCCTGACCCGGGAACGGGTGAGACAGATCCAGGTGGAAGGCCTCAAGCGCCTTCGTGAAATTCTCGAGAAAAACGGCCTGTCGAGCGAGTCGCTGTTTCAATAAGCCACCCGCATGACCGCTATGCAGAAAGCCCCGACTGGTTCGGGGCTTTTTGTTGGCGCACTGAAAGCGGGATACGTTCCCAGCTTGTAGGTTTGCGTTGTAAGCCTTTGCTGACTGTATCGTAAGTGTTCGTTATTTTTACACTGCCGCTGAAGGCGATTACGCACATTTCTGATTCATAAGATAATGATTTATATGGTTATTTTTTTTAATGTGAAGGGCTTATGACAACAGGTTCGTGCGCTGGAGGCCGGTTGCCCCCGGCGGGGAAATCTCTAGTATCTGGGTTGTGTCGACGGATAGACACGCCCATCAAGGAAGAGGGGAACGGACATCGCAGGAAGCGATTCATCAGGACGATGAAAAGGAACACAGGGAATAGGGAAAAAATGTGGGCGGGTCAAACCGCCCCTTTTTTTGCCTGAAGAAAAGCAAAACCCGGAAAAGCAAAAAGGCCCGCGAGGGGCCTTTTCTTCAAACGCGGGACAGATCAGCGTTCGAGGTCTTTGATCTTGCCTTTGACGCCATCCCACTCTTCAGCATCCGGCAGCGATTCTTTTTTCTCGGTGATGTTCGGCCAGATCTCGGCCAGCTCGACGTTCAATTGAATGAACTCCTGCATCTCTTCCGGAACTTCGTCCTCGGAGAAAATGGCGACGGCCGGGCATTCCGGTTCGCACAGGGCGCAGTCGATGCACTCATCCGGGTGAATCACCAGGAAGTTCGGGCCTTCGTAAAAGCAGTCCACCGGACAGACTTCTACGCAGTCGGTGTACTTGCACTTGATGCAGTTGTCGGTGACGACGAAGGTCATTTCTAATTTTCTCCTCAGGCGGCGGCAGCGTTGCCCCTTCACGGTTGGGGTCGCCAGGTTCGGGAGCGATGTCTGCCAGCCAGGCTATTAGCCAGCAGCATCCCAAACCGCGCGAGATTCTAACAGCTTGAAGCCGTTTGCGTTATATCCGGTTCGTCGGTGCTTAGATCCGGTTCTTTAGTGCATAGAGCATTTCGAGTGCACGACGCGGTGTCACGTCATCCAGATCCAGTTTCGCCAACTCATCCAGCACCGGATGCGGGAGGCTGGCAAACATGTCGCTCTGCTGCGGTGTCGCCGGTTTGCCCTTGGCGGCCGGTTTCGGCGCCTCATGCGGCAGCGCGGTATCTTCCAGGCGGCTCAGGTGCTCACGAGCGCGCACGATCACCTCGCTCGGCACGCCGGCCAGCTGTGCGACCGCAAGGCCATAACTCTGGCTCGCCGGCCCCGGCAACACATGGTGCAGGAACACGATGCGTTCGTTGTGCTCGGTAGCGTTGAGGTGCACGTTGGCCACCAGCGGTTCGGCTTCCGGCAGAACGGTCAGTTCGAAATAGTGCGTCGCAAACAGAGTATAGGCGCGCAGCTGCGCCAGACGCTCCGCCGCTGCCCACGCCAGGGACAGACCGTCGAAGGTGCTGGTGCCGCGACCGACTTCGTCCATCAGCACCAGGCTGCGCTCGGTGGCGTTGTGCAGGATGTTCGCGGTTTCGCTCATTTCCACCATGAAGGTCGAGCGTCCGCCGGCGAGGTCGTCGCTGGAGCCGATCCGGGTGAAGATCCGGTCCACCAGCGACAGTTCGCAACTGGCCGCCGGCACGAAGCTGCCGATGTGTGCCAGCAACACAATCAGTGCAGTCTGGCGCATATAGGTGGATTTACCGCCCATGTTCGGGCCGGTGATCACCAGCATGCGGGTGTTGTCGTCCAGGCTCAGGTCGTTGGCCACGAATGGCGTGGTCAGCACTTGCTCGACCACCGGGTGACGACCCTGGGAGATGCGCATGCACGGTTCGCTGACGAACGTTGGGCAATTCAGGTCGAGATTCAGCGCACGTTCGGCGAGGTTGCTCAGCACGTCCAGTTCGGCCAGCGCGCCAGCGGTGTCCTGCAACGGCGGCAACTGGCTGATCAGATCTTCCAGCAACGCCTCGTAGAGCATTTTCTCGCGAGCCAGAGCGCGGCTCTTGGCCGACAGCGCCTTGTCTTCGAACTCTTTCAGCTCTGGCGTGATGAAGCGCTCGGCACCCTTGAGGGTCTGGCGGCGGATGTAATCTGCCGGCGCCGACTCGGCCTGCTTGCTCGGCAACTCGATGAAGTAGCCGTGAATGCGGTTGTAGCCGACTTTCAGGTTGGCGAGGCCGGTGCGGGCCTTTTCCCGGGCTTCCAGATCGATCAGGAACTGGCCGGCGTTCTCGCTCAGCGATTGCAGCTCGTCGAGTTCGCTGTCGTAACCGGTTTTCAGCACGCCGCCGTCGCGGATCACCGCCGGCGGATTGTCGATGATGGCTTTTTCCAGCAGCGCCGCCAGTTCCGGGTAAGTGCTGGTGGTGGTCGCCAGACGTTGCAGATGCGGTGCTTCCAGATCGGTCATCGCCACTTGCAGTTCAGGCAGCGCACCGAGCGCATCGCGCAGGCGGGCAAGGTCGCGAGGGCGGGCATTGCGCAGGCCGATCCGCGCCAGGATCCGCTCGATGTCGCCGATTTCCTTGAGCTGCGGTTGCAGGTTTTCAAAGCGATAGCGGTCGAGCAAGCAAGTGATCGAGGTCTGGCGAGCCAGCAGCACGGTCAGGTCGCGCAGCGGACGGTTGAGCCAGCGGGTCAGCAATCGGCTGCCCATGGCGGTCTGGCAACGGTCGACCACCGATTGCAGGGTGTTGTCGCGGCCGCCGGCCAGGTTGGTATCGAGTTCCAGGTTACGGCGGCTGGCGCCGTCCAGCACCACGGTGTCGTCCAGCCGCTCATGACGCAGACTGCGCAGATGGGGCAGGGCGGTGCGCTGGGTTTCCTTGGCATACGCCAGCAGGCAACCGGCGGCGCCGATGGCCAGGGTCAAGGTCTCGCAGCCGAAGCCTTTCAGGTCCTGGGTGGAGAATTGCTGACAGAGACTTTTCAGCGCCGAGTCGCGCTCGAAATCCCACGGTGCACGACGACGTACCCCACGGCGTTTTTCTGCCGGCAAGTCTTTTGGCCAGTCATCCGGGATCAGCAACTCGACCGGGTTGACCCGCTCCAGCTCCGCCAGCAGGTTCTCCCAGCCCTTGATCTCCAGCACGGTAAAGTTGCCGCTGGTGATGTCCAGCACGGCCAGACCGAACAGACGCTCGTCGCCCAGCACCGCCGCGATCAGGTTGTCGCGACGCTCATCCAGCAACGCCTCGTCGCTGACGGTGCCCGGGGTGATGATCCGCACCACCTGACGTTCCACCGGGCCTTTACTGGTCGCCGGGTCGCCAACCTGTTCGCAGATCACCACCGATTCGCCGAGCTTGACCAGCTTCGCCAGGTAGCCTTCCGCCGCGTGATACGGAATCCCGCACATCGGAATCGCCTGACCCGCCGATTGCCCGCGCGCGGTCAGGGTGATGTCCAGCAACTTGGCCGCCTTCTTCGCGTCTTCGTAGAAGATCTCGTAGAAGTCGCCCATGCGGTAGAACATCAGCTGGTCCGGGTGCTGATTCTTCAGGCGCCAGTACTGCTGCATCATCGGAGTGTGGGAGGACAGGTCGGAGACGGCTTTATTCATCGGATTGTCAGGCAACTCGTTCAAAGGTGTGGGGCAAAAGCGCGGCAGTGGCCGGGCATTTCCGCGATGGGCGCAAGATTACCATGGGCAGTCTGTGGTACGCAGGCATCGCGGCCGGGTGACGGCTATCTGGCTTAAAAAGGTCGACTATGCACGATTTATGCAAATCAGCATTTGTCTTCGCTAAAAACTTCAAGCACTATGCGCGTTATGCAAAAACGCAACGTATCTACCGTCTTAAGAGCACTGCTCGACCAGCACGGGATCTCCCCCACGGAGCTCCACCGTCGCACCGGCGTGCCTCAATCCACGCTCTCGCGGATTCTCAGCGGGAAGATCGTCGATCCTTCGGATAAGCACATCTCGAAGATCGCCGAGTACTTTGCCGTGAGCACCGATCAGTTGCGCGGGCGCGCAGATGTTGCGCCCGCCGCCAACGTCGGACGCGACGAGTTGCATTCCGAACTCAAGGACATAAGCCTGTGGGACGACGACACCCCCGTCGATGACGATGAGGTGTCGGTGCCCTTTCTTCGCGAGGTTGAATTGGCTGCTGGATCAGGAAGATTCGTCATCGAAGAGAGCGAACGCTCCAGCCTGCGCTTCGGCAAGCGCAGCCTGCGCCATAACGGTGTGCAGTTCGATCAGGCCAAATGCGTGACGGTACGGGGCAACAGCATGTTGCCGGTACTGCGCGACGGCGCCACGGTCGGCGTCAATGCCGGCAAGTGCGGGATCGGCGACATCATTGATGGCGATCTTTATGCGATCAACCACAACGGTCAATTGCGGGTGAAGCAGCTCTATCGCCTGCCTACCGGTATCCGTCTGCGCAGCTTCAATCGCGATGAACACCCGGACGAGGACTACAGCTTCCAGGATATGCAGGAAGAGCAGATCGTCATCCTCGGTCATGTCTTCTGGTGGGGCATGTACGCCCGATAACCTAATTCCTTTCTGACAAAACCCGCCTCGGCGGGTTTTTTTTTGCCTTTTGAAAACCGGCCAACCCTTGAAGGGCGGGGCTTTCATGCATCTGCGCATTTCTTGTGCATAAATAAATGCATTTACGCATTGACTGTATATGCATCCATGCATATTCTTGCCACCAAGCCGCTCGACAAAGCGGCTGGCAACAACAGCTCTTTAGTTCCACAAGAACAGGCAGCGATGAACCGGCCTCAACGGTTCAGAGGGTTGGCAACTGACCCGGGTGTGCAGCGTAAAGCACCAGAAGCAGTTATCCGGCGGGCAGGGACCGCGGTCGGAAAAACAATTTGAATGGACTCGTACCGCGCCAGTAGCGCCGAAAAGTCAGCTTCCTTCAGAAACACAGGATTGAAGGAAGGCAAAGGAGTGCATTACTGAAAAGCCCGGCGAGTTGCCGGGCTTTTTGGAATGCCTGCCAGATGTCATCGCGAACCTCCTCTGAAAAATAGCAGGCCGAGGAGGTTGGAAAAAACAGCCGGACTATCCGGCAAACAGTCTGTTCAGTCGTCTCGCACTGACAGACATCCACAAACCGGGTTCGCTTCAGAACTGCTTATAAGGAAATTGGAATGAATCGATATGCACTGACACTGACTGCGATGGGTTACACCGTCGTTCTCCAGGTTCTGGACACTGAAGGTGAAGCGCCAGCCGGCCCGGCTGCCGAACCGAGCGCGGGATGGCGGAACATCACCGGTAACGATGCTGTGCAACCGGGGATGAAGATGCAGTGGGGGCCTGCCGGTGAAGAGTATCTCGAGACAACGGCCGCAGAGCAGGAGCAATTCACCAACGGTCGCATGCAACTGCGCTTTGACGAAGCCGCACGCTGGCTGGATTTCAACCCACTGCAATACAAGCTGGATCTGGGAGTTGCCACCCCGGCAGAGGAAGCGGCACTGGTTGCCTACAAGCAGTATTTCATTGCGTTGAGTGAAGTGAAAAACAACGCAGTGTTTCCGCAGATCATTTGGCCGGTTGCTCCTTTCTGATTCGCAGCACCGATCAAATCCCGTTTCCGTGAATGCATTGCTGAAAAGCCCGGCGAGTTGCCGGGCTTTTTGGAATGCCTTCTGGGCAGGAACAGAAATGCCGGGAGACCGGCAATCAAAAGGGATGATGACCATGAAGAAGTACGTGCGTGTTGTGGATGGCAAGGTCGACAACATTTTCGAAACCAACAATCCGATCACCGACGATTTTCCGGCAAGCCAGGTCTGGGTGGATGTCACCGCATTGCCCAAGATCGACTACTCCTGGAACGCGGTAAATACCGATGGCGTCTGGACCTTTACCGACAGCGATATGTGGGGGCAGCCATCGCAGTTGTCCATGCAACTGCGCGCCGAACGAGCCCGCCGGTTTGATCGCGTCAACGCCACTCTGGTTGCGACCGCGCTGGAGCAGAAGGTTGAACTGGGCCTGGCGACGCCTGCCGATATCGCGGGGTTGCAGGCCTATAAGCAGTTTTTCGTTGATATGAGCAACGTTAACAAGCAGCCAGGTTATCCGCTGGCAATCACTTGGCCTGAAGTTCCATAAACACCGTTTGATCGTTCGCAAGTGACCGCAGTGCATGACTGAATAGCCCGGCGGATTGCCGGGCTTTTTTTGGAATGCCTGCCAGGTTTCATCACCGCACGCATCTGGATCAACAACAAACCAAGGAGTTAAACCATGAATCTCTATGCACTGGTTGAATACAGCAAAGTCACCCAGCTGAGAGAAAGTGAGGTCATCCCGGACGCACCGGCTTCGCCGACGTCCTTCTGGGTTGATGTCACCGGTAACAGCGAAATTCGTGTGGGTTGGTCGGCGACCTTTAATGAGGTCTGGACATTTACCCCGCCGTCCGACGAAGAACTGCGTAACGAAGCCGAGCAACAGAAATGGCAATTGCTGAATTTTGCCGCCAACTGGCTTCTGCTGAATTCCCTGCAGTTCAAAGTTGACCTCGGCGTCGCTTCGGCCGCGGACGAGGCTCAGCTGCTGGCGCACAAGCAGTATTCGATTGCCGTCAGCGACATCGATAAGCAGCCGGGTTATCCGGCAAATATTGTCTGGCCAGTAGCTCCTTACTGACAGCCTGCGATATCAACTGACCGGATGCGACTGTCCCAGGCGCTCAGCCAGTTAAGTCATCGGGAGCGCATTACTGAAAAGCCCGGGCCTGTCGCCGGGCTTTTTGGAATGCCTGCCTAAAGAGAAAACGATTGAATCCAACACACACCACTCATCCATCACACCAGGAGGCGTGACATGACAAACGAGCAACAAGCGTTGGCGGACATGCCGATCTGGCTGGTCATTCTGCTCGCCCTGGTGGGCGGCGTATCCGGCGAAATGTGGCGCGCTGACAAGGAGGGCGCCCGCGGCTGGGCGTTGATCCGACGTCTGGCGTTGCGTTCCGGGGCCTGCGTTATCTGCGGGGTGTCGGCGATCATGCTGCTGTATGCCGCCGGTATGTCCATCTGGGCCGCGTGCGCGATCGGTTGCCTGACAGCAATGGCCGGTGCCGACGTGGCCATCGGTCTGTATGAACGCTGGGCCGCCAAGCGCATCGGTGTCTGCGAAGTCCCGCCCCGCGACTCACAGTAAATCCTTCACTTTCCTGCCTCGCTGCACCTTGTGCGGCGGGACTTCGCGTGGACATCAGAAAAGGAGGTCAAGCATGCCCACACCGATCCAGCAGCCTTCGCAGCTGTTCACGGCGATGGCGACAGCCTTGCGCAACAGCGCCGAGCTGAACGTGCAAGTCGGCAATCACGATGACTTCACGGCTCCCGGCGACAAGGCCTGGGTGCTGATCGACATCGAGCGAAATGCACCGGGAGAGCGCGCCGCCAACGGACGGATCGCTCATGTGCTCACGTTGTCGCTGCAAGTGATTCCGGCGGTTTCCGCTACAGCATTTGCCGCGTGCGATCTCATTGCGGCCCTGAAGAACCTGATCACCGACAACCGCTGGGGCTTGCCCGGCGATCAATGCGATCTGCCGATGAACATCGATGGAATGCCGTCATTGCTCATCCGCGCCGATCAGCCGAACAAAGCCTGGACGCTGTCGTTCAACCAGACCCTCTATCTGGGCCCGACCCTGCTGGACGACCCGCTCGGTACGCCGAAATTCGCCCGCACCTGGGAAGTCAGCGACATCGACGACCCCGACCAATACACCTCGCTGGAGGCCTGACCGATGTTCGACGCGTTACTGCGAATGCAGCTGGGCCCGATCATTGAACGCCTGGCGGAAATGGAAGCGGAGATCGAAGACCTGCACCGGCGTGCCGAGAGTTATTGCCGTATCGGCATCTGTCAGGAAGTCGATGCCGCCAGTAACACCTGCCGGGTCAGCCACGGTGGATTGCTGACACCCGCCATCAAGTTCTTCAACCCCAGCGCCGGCGCGCAGAGTGAGTCGCGGATCCCGACGGTGGGTGAACAGTGTCTGCTGTTCAACTACGGCAGTGGCGAAAGCGGTGCGCAGAGCGTGGCGTTGTTCGGCCTGAACAGTGACCGCTTTCCGCCGACCTCGACGGTGCCGACGTTGACTCGTCGCGTCCATCAGGACGGCAGCGAAAGCGGCTACGACGACGCCACGCACACGCTGCATTGGCAAAACGGTCCGGCCGCCTTCAACGGTTCTCGCGAATCGCTTGAGCTGAGCATCGGTCCGGCACGGCTGGCGATGACCCCGCAAGCGATCAACCTGCAACTGGGCGCCGCCGGCCTGACCATCGACGCCTCAGGCGTGCATTTCAGCGGCCCGTTGGTGGATCACCAGGGCCGCGTCATCAGCCCCTGAATCAAGAGCTTCCCATGATCGGAATCGATAGAGACAGCGGGGCCACGGTCGACGACTGGCTGCAATTCGTGCAGCGCGCGACCCGGGCCCTGACCACGCCGCTGGGCACCCGGCAAAAACGGCCCTTATACGGTTCGCTGATCCCCACGCTGCTGGGGCAAAACCTGGGCGACGACATCCTGTTGCTCGCCCAGAGCCACGCAGCCCAGGCGTTTTACAACCCGCAGAACGGCATCGGCGATTTCCAGCCCGGCGTGATCGTCGCCACCCGACAGGGCGCGGGATTGCTGTTGCGGTTTGCCGGCACCTGGAAAAACCGCCAACAGACTTTCGAGGTCGTGACATGAGCATGTTGATCCCCGGCCAGAATCAATTGGCCGAACCCTCCTTGATCAAGGTCGATGCCTTCGAGGATCTGCTCGCCGAGTTCAAGACCTTCGTCATCGAGTACGTCGGCGCACGCTCGCCGCAAAGCGCGGAAAAACTCAAGACCAGTCTGGAAAACGAAAGCGAACTGCTGACCCTCGCGCTTGAGGCTTTTTGCGTCCGCCTGCAAACCCACGAACGCAAATACAACGCCCGGATCAAGCAGATGCTGGCGTGGTGGGCCACCGGCAGCAACCTTGATGCACGGCTGGCGGACATGGGCCTGGAGCGACAGTTGCTCGATCCGGGCGACCCGGCGGCATTCCCGCCGGTACCGGCGATTTACGAGAGCGACGATGACGCCCGGCTGCGCTATTACCTGGCGCCCCATGCGCCGGCGGCAGGTTCGCGGATGCAGTATCGCCGTGAGGTGTTCACCCTCGGTGAACGGCCGGCGGTGAAAGTCGAATCCACCGATGCCGGTGTGGTGAAC
This sequence comes from Pseudomonas sp. B37(2017), assembly GCF_002112885.1. Taxonomy (NCBI): domain Bacteria; kingdom Pseudomonadati; phylum Pseudomonadota; class Gammaproteobacteria; order Pseudomonadales; family Pseudomonadaceae; genus Pseudomonas; species Pseudomonas sp. B37(2017). The sequence continues at coordinate 66,616 of NZ_NEIX01000002.1, forward strand.
GTCACTTACACCTTCGATCCGGACGGCCTCGCCGCGCAGGTCAAGGATGGCAATGGTCGCCGCACCGCGCCCGGCGAAGTGCAAGTCACCGTGCTTGCCCGCGAGGGCGACGGTACACCGTCCCCGACGCTGCTCGAAGGTGTACGCCAACACTTTGCCCGGCCCGATGTTTGTCCGGAGACAGACAAGGTCACAGTCAAAGGCGCCGAGATTCAGCGCTACAAAATCCGCGTCGTGGCGAAGATCAATTCCGGCCCGGATTCGGGCCTGACCAAGGTCGCCGCGCAGCAACACTTGCAGGCCTACGCCGACAGCTGCCATCGCCTGGAAGGCCGGGTCGATCCGAGCTGGATCGACTACACGCTGCACAGCGCCGGCGCCGTGCAATTGCAGATTCTTGAACCTCTGGATTCCGTTGTGTGCTCGGCGTTTCAAGCGCCGTACTGCACGGCGGTCGAAGTCGAGGTGCAGACGCTATGACCGATCAGACACCGCGTCCGACCCTGCTGCCGGCCAACAGCTCGGCGCTGGAACGGGCACTCGACATCGGCTTCGGCGCATTGCTTGATCGCGTCGCGCCGCCGTTTCCCGAGCTGATGAACCCGGCCTCGACACCCGTCACGTTCCTGCCGTATCTCGCGGCAGATCGTGGTGTTGCCGAATGGAGCACCGACGCACCACAAGCGGAAAAGCGCCTGACCGTCGAACTGGCCTGGCCCACCGCGCGCCAGGCCGGCACTCGCAGGGCGCTGGAGAACGCCGCCAAGGGTTTACAGCTCAGGCCGGAAATCCGCGCCTGGTACGAACAGACCCCGCCCGGCGAGCCTTACAGTTTTTCCGTGCGAGCCTTCAGCGAACAACCCTACAGCGAAGAAATCGACGCCCGTCTCGACCGGCGCCTGGCTGATGCCAAGAGCGAGCGGGACGTGCTGTCGGTGTCGGTCGGCCTCAGCGCCTTCGGCAATCACGTCATCGGCGCCGCGACTTTCTGCGGTGAGCTGACCACGGTTTATCCGGTTTTTCTTGAAGGGCTCGAGACATCCGGCGAGGCCTTCATGGCGGCTGCGCTGTACACCGTCGAAACATCCACTATTTATCCTCAGGGGGCCTGAATGGCTGACTATTACACCCTGCTCACCAACGCAGGGATTGCCTACGAAACCGCCTGCAAGGCAGCGGGCACGCCGATCAAGTTGACGCAGATTTCCGTCGGCGACGGTGGTGAGGGCGGGGTCTACAACCCGGCCGCAACCGCCACCGCGCTGAAGCGCGAAGTCTGGCGCAGTCCGCTCAACGCGTTGTTCCAGGACGAGAAGAATCCGAGCTGGCTGCTTGCTGAAGTCACCATCCCGCCGGACGTCGGCGGCTGGTATGTGCGTGAAGCCGGGCTGTGGACCGACACCGGCATCCTCTACGCCATCGTCAAATACCCGGAGTCGTTCAAGCCGGTTCTGGCTAACTCCGGCTCGGGCAAAGAGTTCTACATCCGCTCGATTTTCGAGACCAGCAATGCCTCACTGGTGACGCTGCTGATCGACGACACCGTGGTCAAGGCCACCCGCGCCTGGGTCATGAGTTACCTCGCCGAAGAACTCGGCAAACTCGACGGCAAACAATCGGTACGTGTCGCGGCCACCACCAGCGTGGTGTTGAAAGGTGCGCAGCAGATCGACGGCGTGGCGGTGATCGCCGGTGACCGCGTGCTGCTGCCGAACCAGACCCTGGCCAAGGACAACGGCCTGTGGATCGTGGCCAACGGCGACTGGATTCGGGCCAACGATGCCAACGTCAGCGCCAAGGTCACGCCGGGCCTGACGGTGATGGTGGAAGAGGGCACGCTCAACGGCGATTCACTGTGGCACCTGACCACCAACGCGCCGATCACCCTTGGCACAACCGCGCTGACATTCAAGATGCTCGCGGGGCGTACCGGGATTGCTGCCGGCACCTACAAAAGTCTGAGCGTCGACGAATATGGCCGCGCGACGGCCGGCTCGAACCCTGACACTCTGGCCGGTTTCGGCATCAAGGATTCGTACACCAAGGCTGAAGTCGAGGCGCTGATTGCCAAGGCCTCGGCGTTGCCGGTGGGTTCGATTGTTGCCTTCCCCGTTGATACACCGCCGCCGGGTTTTCTGGAGCTGGACAACAGCGTCAAGAGCAGCGCGACCTACCCGGACTTGAGCGCCTATCTGGGCGGCAAGTTCAACAAGGGGGATGAGGGCGTCGGGAACTTCCGGCTGCCTGAGGCGCGCGGGGAATTTTTGCGCGGTTGGGATCATGGGCGTGGGGTGGATGCGGGGCGTGGCATTGGCAGTTGGCAGGTTGATGACAACAAGGCACATACGCATACAGCCGTTGGTACGATTTACTCGTATGGTCATTTGGCGGCTGGTCCAGGGCGTGACTTTCAGAGTTCCAATGTCACTACTTCCTCGGCAGGCGGTTCAGAGGCGCGCCCCCGCAACATCGCCGTCATGTGGTGCATCAAAGCCTGGAACGCTCCGGTCAATCAGGGAAACATCGACGTAGCGGCACTGGTCAAGGAAGTGTCACGCCTGGGATCTGCCGTTCCGGTGGGTGCCGTCATGGCGTTCCCGACGGGGATCGTTCCACCTGGCTTTCTGGAGCTGGATGGCAGCGTGCAGAGCATTGCGACCTATCCGGATCTGGCGGCGTACCTGAGCACAAAATTCAACAAGGGCGATGAGGGCACCGGTAACTTCCGGTTGCCGGAGTCTCGCGGTGAGTTCCTGCGGGGCTGGGATCATGGTCGCGGGACCGATGTCGGCCGAGGGATCGGTAGCTGGCAGGCGGATGACAACAAGGCTCACGCCCACACCTACACCCGGATTCCCGTTTTCGGCAATACCGGTGGCGCCAACGCCGCGGGTATCGTTGCCGACAATGGAACGCAGACAGGCAGTTCCAACTTCGCCAGCTACATGAACACGTCGGGAGGGAGCGAGGCTCGACCACGCAACCTCGCGGTCATGTGGTGCATCAAGGCCTGGAACGCACCGATCAATCAGGGAAACATCGACGTAGCCGCGTTGGCCAATGAAGTCGCGCAGCTCAAGTCCTCCGTTCCGGTCGGTGCTGTCCTGTCGTTTCCAACGGATGTCGTTCCTGCCGGTTATCTGGAACTGGATGGCAGTGTGCAGAGCATTGCGACCTATCCGGATCTGGCGGCGTATCTCGGCACAAAGTTCAACAAGGGCGATGAGGGCGCGGGCAACTTCCGCTTGCCGGAGTCTCGCGGTGAGTTTCTGCGCGGCTGGGATCACGGACGTGGAATAGACGCCGGGCGAACTGTCGGCAGCTACCAGGCCGGTACGAAGATCCAGGGTGACAATGCCGAGGCGCCAGCCGTTCAGGGCATTGGCAACTCCGAAGCGATCGATGCCGATCCGGCGCCTGGTTTCAAAGGTGACATCTACTACACGTCCACCGGTGTCACTGCACTCAATACCGGCTCGTACTGGAAAACCGTGCGCCCACGCAACCTAGCCGTCATGTGGTGCATCAAGGCCTGGAACGCTCCGGTCAATCAGGGAAGCATTGATGTCGCAGCGCTGGCTCCTCTGGCCCAGCAAGCGACCGAAATCAAGCAAGGGACGGCGAAGGTTGCAACCCAGGAGTTGACCGACACCGGTACCGACGACACGACAATCGTGACGCCGAAAAAACTTCGTTGGGGATTCCAGATCCTCAAGGCCATCAACGGTTACATCGTTTTCCCGTCCTGGCTCGGTGGATTGATCATTCAGTGGGGCAGGGTATCCGGAAATGGTGGTACGGACATCGCCACTGCCTTCCCGATTGCTTTTCCAAATGGCATGTACAGCCTGAACGCGACGTTGAACTACACGCCAGGGGCGGCAGTGAACGGGTATGTGGATGTCGGTGTGTCAAGTCTCACCTCGTTTTATGGAAAACATACCTTTCCCGGGGTCACGGTCTTTCATTGGGTCGCGGTGGGCAGTTAAGGAGAGATCATGAAATACGCACTGTTTGGCGAGAATTCGAACTTGCAAACCTGCCTGATTGAGGGGGTTCACCCGATCCCCGCGTCGGCAGTCAAAGTCGATGACAAGTTGTTTATCAGGTTGACCCAGGAAGCCGACGGCATCTGGCGTCGAGTAGGCGATGAAATTGTCAAAACGCCTTTCCCGCAATTAACTCCTGATTATGCGCAACGGGTCGCCGATGAGCGCTATGAGCGGGAGGACGCGGTCGTTTCTGTGGAAGGTCTGACTGTTGCAACCTCCCGTGACAGCGCGGGGATGATCTATGGCGCTGGCATCTCGGCGATCCTCGATCCTGATTACCGCTGCAACTTCAAAACGCTCGAGGGTTTTGTCGAGATCGGCGCGCAGCAGATTCTCGCGATTGCCAAAGCTGTCAGGGCGCACGTGCAGGCTTGTTTCGACCGCGAACTGGAATTGCTCCAGGCAATCGAGGACGGCACGTACTCCGATGAAATGCTCAAGGAAGGCTGGCCCGATTCCATGCCAGTTTCACCGACCACCGACCCTCAATAAAACGCCCCGCACCCCGGGGCATTTGCTTGTCCGCCCAACACATTCAACACCCGCCAAGCCCCTCCCTTTGAGGGGCTTTCCCGTTTATGGAGAAACGAAAAATGGCAACCCGCCAAACCTACACCGTGCTCGTTCCATTCCCCACCGGCGGTGGGCACTGGTCGAGCGTCGGCCAGGAACTCGATCTGCTCGACGTCGAAGCCAGCGCATTGCACAGCGCCGGTCGACTGGAGCTGAAAACACCTACCACCAAGGCCGTGAAGGCCGCTGCCAAGAAGGCTGACTGACTATGGCTGAGGTTCTGAACTTCGAGCACAACGGCATTACCGTCAATGCCACCGAATCCCCCGAGGCCATGGGTGGCCTGGGTGACAACGTCATCGGTCTGGTCGGCACCGCGCCGAAAGCCGATCCGCTGATTCCGCGTAACGCACCGTTTCGCATCAACAGCTTCACCACCCACGCGCTGCTCGATCCGACCGGCTCCGAAGAGGGCACCCTGTACCACGCCGTCTACCAGATCCTCAAAGTGGTCAAGGTGCCGGTGTACGTGGTGATCGTCGAAGCGGGCGCAACCCCGACCGACACCGTCAACGCAGTGATCGGCGGCGTCGAGCCAGTGACCGGCCGCAAGCTCGGTCTGGCGGCACTGGGCAGCGTCCCGGAAGACCTGACCATCATCGGCGCGCCAGGCTTTACCGGCACCAAGGCTGTGGCCAGCGAGTTCGCCTCGTTCGGCAAGCGCATCAAGGCCCGTGTGGTGCTGGACGGCAAGGACGCCTCGGTCGCCGATCAGGTGCTGTACAGCCAGGAACTGGGCGGCGCTGACCTCGGTTTCGACCGCTGCCTGGTGGTGCACAACATGCCGGCCGTGTACTCGAAAGCCGCGAAGAAAAACGTGTTCCTCGCGCCATCCAGTCTGGCAATTGCCGCACTGGCCAAGGTCAAGCAATGGGAGAGCCCGGGCAACCAGGTGACCTACGCCGAAGACGTGTCGCGGGTCGTTGAGTACAACATCCTCGACACCTCCACCGAAGGCGATCTGCTCAACCGCTACGGCGTCAGCTATTACGCCCGCACCATCCTTGGCGGCTTCTCGCTGCTGGGCAACCGTTCGATCACCGGCAAGTTCATCAGCTACGTCGGTCTGGAAGACGCCATCAGCCGCAAGCTGGTGAAGGCCGGCCAGAAAGCCATGGCCAAGAACCTGACCAAGTCGTTCATGGATCAGGAAGTCAAACGTATCAACGACTGGCTGCAAACCCTGGTCGCCGACGAAACCATTCCCGGCGGCAGCGTGTATCTGCACCCGGAACTCAACAGCGTCGAGAAGTACAAGAACGGCACCTGGTACGTGGTCATCGACTACGGCCGCTACGCGCCGAACGAACACATGGTTTATCAACTCAACGCCCGCGATGAAATCATCGAGCAGTTCCTGGAGGACGTTCTCTAATGTTTACCAACCGCGTAAGACAGGCCATCGCGGCCACCCTGCAAGGCCTGCCGTTGTCGGCGACCGTTGAGGAATTCACTCCGCCGAAGATCGAATTCGATGTGGAAGAGATGCGTGGCGGCCGTTTCATCGTCGAAGAAATGGCCAAGGGCGGCAAAGCGCTCAATGCCAAGTTGACCCTGCAAGGCATGGGCACCGAAGTCATGCTCGCACTGGGTGTGAAGCTGGGCGACGACATCCTGCTGAACGTGCGTGAAGGCGGTCAGGATCAGGACGGCAACACCTGGTTCACCTACCACACCGTCGGCGGCAAGCTGAAATCCCTGGAGGAAACCGCGGTGAAGATGGGTGAAAAACCTAAGACCAACCTGGAGCTCTCCTGCCGCACCTACAACCGCCTGGAAAACGGCGTGCCGGTGATCGACATCGACGTGCGCACCCAGAAGTTCGTGCTCAACGGCGTCGACATCCTCGGTGATGCCCGTCGTGCGGTGCTGATGCCGTAAGCCTCGGCCAAAGGCAATCACAAAACCCTGTGGGAGTGGGTAAACCCCGCTCCCGCAAGGGATTGCAACACCCCTCAAGAATCACCAAGGAATTCATACATGTCGTGGATGCCACCCAAGCATGAACTGTTGTCGCCGATTACCGGCGACGACGGCTCGCAGATCGAATCGATTCAGCTCAAGCCGCTGTTCTACGCCGCCCAGAAAGAAGCGCTGGAACGCGCAGGCGACGATGAAGACGACCAGTTCTTCGAACTGGCGCTGCTGGCCACCGGCTTGTCGGTCAAGGAACTCGACCAGCTCAAGCGCCCGGACTACGTGACCATCGCGCAGTACGTGCACGAATTCTCGACCCGTCCGGCGTCGTTCTTTCTCGAACAGGTCGAAGACGCGGAACAGTCCGATGATCCCGATCAGGTGCAACTGCTGTTGCCGCTTGCCGTCACCGGCCGCACCGTGACTTCGCTGAGCCTGGAAATGCCGACGCTGCGGGCCACCAAAGTGATGAAGAAACTGAAAACGGCCAAGGAACGCGCCGAGTTCATCACCGCCCATTGCACCGGCCTGATGATCCCCGATCTGGCCCTGTTGAGCGTGCCGGACTGGACGCAATTGCAGGTGCGCATCGACGATTTTTTAAACCAGCCGGCGGCCTTCTTTCAGAACGCGACATCGAAGTAATCCTCGATATCGTGCCGCTCATTTACCCGGTAAGTGAAGCGGAAATTCTGGAGTGGGACGCCGAAAAGGCGTTGCGCCGCTACGACATAGCGATCACTCGCCTTGGCGTGAAAAAGGAGTAGAGCGGCATGGCAGAGAGCAAATTTGCGCTCACATACGCCAATGAGAGTGGCAACGCAGCAGCCGGGTTGGTGGTGGCCGATGGCTTTGGCAAACCGCTGCAGGACTTGAATCTGACTATGGCGCTGGCGAGCGTGGATATTCGCTTGCTCACGCAGGAGCAGATCAAGCTGCGGGAACTGCTGGTCAGCCAGCAGTCGTTGTTCAAGGTCGTCACGGCGCCGCCAGCCGCCAATAGTGAGCCGAAGTCAAAACTCAAGGCGGAAATCGAGCAGCGCCCGCCACCGAAAAGACTGCAATCGGCGATGGCCAACGAGACGGCGCTGGTTGAATTGAATCAGGTGCTGCACCTGAGCACGAAATCGCTTCAGGCTCTTTCGGAAAAGAACCTGGAAATCGCCAGTGATAAACGGGTTGCCCCCAGCGGGGCTACCGGCGCGGATCTGTTGCAAGTGCAACTCGCCGGGCTGCGGTCCGGCATCAGTGATGGTCTGAAGGGCGAGCAGAAAACGCAGGCGTTACAGGATTTCTCCCGTGATGCCGCCATCAATGCCTCGGCCTTCAGGATGGATGTCAAGGCGGCTGGCGAAATGTTGTCGGGCTGGCGCACCACTCTGAAGCTTGATCGGGTGCAGAGCCAGGATCTGGCAGACGCAACCAACTACCTTGGCAACAGTGGCCTGAACGTCAAAGCCGCGGACATCGGCACCGTCGTTCAAAGCGCCGGTGAGGGCGCCAAGGCTGCCGGGATGACACCCGAGCAAGTGGCTGCACTTGCGGCGGCGTTCCTCAACAGCGGCGCTAACAAGACCGATGCCGGAGCGGCGCTGAAGAGTTTCACGACGGTTCTGGGCAAGGGAGAATCCGCGTCATCGGCGCAGCGCTCGGCCTGGGCCGACATAGGTCTGAACCCTGAGTCGCTCGCGCACGGGATGAGTGGCGATGCACCCGAAACGATCAAGCTGGTTCTGGAACAACTCAAAAAACAGCCTGAAGAGAAACAGGCTTCGCTGATTAAAACGCTGTTTGGCAACAATGATGCAATCCTCGAGTTGTTGAAGAAGCCTGAGGATGTTCAAACGGCGTTCAAGCTGGTTGCTGACAAGTCCCTGTATGCAGGCTCGACGGGAAAAACCGCAGAGGCTTATGGCAATACATCGCAGGGGCGCTGGAATGCGCTGGATGCGAGTCTAAACCGGCTGTCCACGGCAGTCGGCAATGCATTGGCCCCGGTGACAGACGGCATTGCCATCGGGCTTACTGCGGTGATCAATGGACTGAGCGCAGCGGCCGAAACCTTCCCGTTCGTCACCGCTGCACTGACACTGCTTGGAGTGGCTGCCACGCCGTTCGTGGCGGGTGCGCTGAAAACCGGTGTGTCTGCAGTGCTTGATGCGGTCTCCACGAGACTTCTGCGCCTGGCCGCAGCACGGTTACCGTCCGAAATCGGCGATATGATCACCGGTGACGAAGACAAAGGCAGCGGTCGTAAAAAGAAACGATCGTCTCGCAATTCGGGTCAGGGCAAGCAGGCCAAAGCTTCTGCGAAAAGTGCTCAGCCCAACAAACCTGCGGTTCGTCAAAGCCTGGGCAATCGCCTGCGCGGTGCAGCGATGAAGGTCATGCCTTCGATCAAGCGTGCGGCTGCCAGGGTCTTGCCTGCGGTGCGGAGCGCCGGAGCCAAGGTCTTGCCTGCGGTGCGGAGCTTCGGAGCCAAGATCATGCCGATGCTGTCCCGGATGAAACCTTTGGTGGGTAAGGTCGCTGGCCCGTTAGTGGTGGCGCACGCCGCTTACACAGGCCTGAAAGGCCTGCGTGAAGGTGATGAAAAAGCGGTGGGAAGCGCAAAAGCCGAGCTGGCAGGGGCAGCCATTGGCGCTGTGATCGGCGGGTTTGTTTTTCCAGGTGTCGGCATAGGCATCGGGAGTGCCTTGGGCGGAATGGCGGGCTCATGGCTATCAGAAAAATTCGCGGACCCGCCCACCGACAAACTCGCTGCGCCGGGAGATGTCGCGAAAAATCTGGTCAACGCTCCCACCCAAAGTCAAAACCAGCAAGTCACCTTCTCCCCACTGATCCAGGTCACCTGTCCGGCACCGGACACTGCCGAGCAGATTCGCTCGATCATCGGGCAACAACTGAGCGGACAATTCCACGGCGAGTTCCTGCCGCTGTTGACCAACAACCCGCTCGCCACCCGCCGTGACGCAGCCCTGACCGATGGAGTCGCCCGATGAAACAACAAATGGCACTGGGCAGTTTCATCTTCGGACTGTCCCGGGATTTTGCGTACAGCACGCTGTCGCGAAAATCCGAGGGTGGCTGGACCGAGTTGCAGATCCTCAACAGCAAACCCAGATCCCATCAGACAGGACAGAAGCCTGAAACCCTGACCATTTCCGGCACCTCGATGTACGCCGTGGCGATGGAGCGGCTCGATGAACTGCGTGCGCTGCAAGCGTTGCGAGTACCGCTGCCGTTGATTGACGGCATCGGCCGCAACTGGGGTTTGTGGCGGATCAACAGCATCGACGAAAACCAGAGCGAGGTCATCGATGACGGCACCGCGATGGTGATCAAGTGGGTCATCGGATTGTCGGAGTTCAACAATGCGTAAGGTACGAAGCGTGGCCGGTGATTCGGTGAATCTTTTGCTGTACCGCGAAACCGGTCGCAGCGATGACAGCGCCGAAGAAGCCCTCTGGACACTCAACCCGACCCTGGCCGAGCACGGCCCGATCCTGCCGGCAGGTGTCTGGGTGACGCTGCCGGAGCTCGACAGCAGACCGGCCGCAATCAAACCGGTTCTGGCCTGGGATTAAGGAGGCTGCATGGCACAGGGATTTACGCCGGCGATCGAAATCTACGGCGCCCACAAGGACCTGCTGAACCAGCGCCTGATCAGTTGGGAACACATCGATGCGGCCGGGATGGAGTCCGATCAACTGACGCTGGTGCTCGACCTGGAAGGCCTTGAAGGCTTGCCGAGCCTGGGCGGAACCATCGGCCTGCGTGTGGGGTATCTGGAGACCGGGCTGGTCGAAAAGGGCCAGTTCAAGATCACTCGACTGACACCCACGCTGTTCCCGTTGCGCCTGACACTGGTCGCAACTGCAGCGCCTTTCAGCGGCAAGGACGAAACCGGATTCAAGGAACGGCGCACGGCCAGTCATGGCCCCACGACGCTTGGCGGGCTGTTTCGCAAACTGGTTGAGCCGCACGGTTTCTCGCCACGGGTCGATCCCGAACTGGCGCTGATCAGGATCGCTCATGTCGACCAGTCGAACGAAACCGACATGGGCTTCATCACACGCCTGGCGAAAAAGTACGACGCGGTGGCCAAACCGTTCAACGACCTCTACGTACTGGCGAAACCAGCGCAGCTCAAAACCCTGTCGGGTCAGGTGATACCGAACGTCAGGCTGTCGGTGACCCACAACAATCGGCCGGGCGATCACGCCTTCATCAGCGCCACGCTGGAAGAGACCGCCCGCACCCAGAATCAGGGTTGCAAAGTCTGCTGTTGGGACGCCAATGCCGGCAAGCAAGTGGAAGTGAAAACCGGCTCGGCGCCCTACAAGGTCATTCGTCAGAAACAGGCCAGTGTGGAAGAAGCCAAGGCCATCGGCGAAGCCGAAGTGCGCAAGATGCTGCGCGAGAAATACAAGCTGAAGGTCACCTGCCCGGGTGATCCGTTGCTGGTTGCCGAAGGCCTGCTGGTGCTCGATGACACCTGGCCCGACTTCATGCGCGGTCGCTGGTCGATCGAGAAGGTCACTGCCAGCGGCAAGCCCGAAGAAAGCTATCGCTGCCTGATCGAAGCCAACGGCCGGGATCCCGAGGCAAAAGCCAAGGACTGATCCCCCCGGTCTCACCGCCACACGCATCACTGTGGCCACTCACACATCCTGGAACGCTCCCCATGAAGATCTCCCCGATCCTCACGCAGCTGCGTGCGCAATGCCCAAGCCTTGCCGGCCATATCGCGACAGGTGTCGACCTGGCGCTGCTGCAAGGCGACCCGAATCTGCCGATGCCCTCGGCCCATGTTTTACCGCTGGCCGACGTGGCCAGCGTCAGCACTGCACAGAACTCCCCCAGCCAACCGATCCGCGACCGCTTCGAAATCATCCTGGCACTGGATGCCACGGACGCCACAAAAGCGCTGGATCTGTTGCACGACCTGCGCGCCGAACTGTGGCGCGCGCTGGTGGGGTTCAAACCCGCGAACGACTACAGCGCCATCGTTTATGACGGCGGCGAAACGGTCTCGATCAACAGCAGCCGCGCGTTCTACCGGCTGCGCTTTTTTGCCGAGTTCCAGCTCGGCCGCAATCTGCCAAGTCAGCCTGCGGAGAGTTGGCACGAACGTGAACTGGACGGTTTGTCGTCCTTTACCGGGGTCACCGTGCGGGTCGATGCGATCGACCCGGCCGACCCCAACCTGAAACGCCCGGGCCCTGACGGGCGCGTGGAAATGACTTTCTCTGGAGACGTAACCCCATGAGCAACCGCATCACCGTAGTGCCGGCCGCCGGCCGTGCCGTGCCGGACCCGGAAGCCGGCGACCTGCTGCCACTGGAAGGCCGTGAAGTGCTGGACAGCGCCTGGTGGCGCCGGCGCCTGGCCGACGGCGATATCACCCTCAAAACCGCAACAGCTAAACAAAAGGGAGCCAAATAATGGCGATCGGATTCAGCAACATTCCTGCGGACATTCGTGTACCGCTGTTCTATGCCGAAATGGACAACTCGGCCGCCAATAGCGCGTCCTCGTCCATGCGTCGCCTGATCGTGGCGCAGGTCAACGACAACATCGCTCCGACTGAAGTCGGCAAACTGGTGCTGGTCTCCAGCGTGGCGCTGGCCAAGAGCATTGGCGGCCAGGGTTCGATGCTGGCCTCGATGTACGAGACCTTCCGCAAGGCCGACCCGATCGGTGAGATCTGGTGCCTGCCGCTGCACAACGCCACCGGCGCCATCGCCAAAGGCGTGCTGACCCTGACCGGCACCGCGACTCAGGCTGGCGTGCTCAATCTGTATGTCGGCGGCGTCCGCGTCCAGGCCACCGTGGTCAACGGTGCCACTGCTGCCCAGGCGGCCACCGCTCTGGCACAGAAAATCAACGCCACCGCCGATCTGCCGGTGAGCGCAGCCGCCGCCGAAGGCGTCGTCACTCTGAACGCCAAATGGACCGGCGAGAGCGGCAACGACATCAGCCTGCAATTCAATCGCCTGGGCAAGAGCAATGGCGAAGAAACCCCGGCCGGCCTGACCACCGCCATCACCGCCATGACCGGCGGCGTCGGTGTGCCTGACCAGGTTGAAGCGGTTGCCGCACTGGGCGACGAGCCGTTCGAATTCATCGCGCTGCCATGGTCCGACCTGGCCACCCTCAACACCTGGCAAGCGGTGATGGATGACAGCACCGGTCGCTGGTCGTGGGCCAAGCAACTGTTCGGTCACGTCTACAGCGCCAAGCGCGGCACCGTCGGCACTCTGGTGGCAGCCGGTCAGGCTCGCAACGACCAGCACATGACCATTCAGGCGCTGGAGCCGGGCGTTCCGCAACCGGTGTGGGTACAAGCTGCCGCACTGGCTGCGCGCACTTCGGTGTTCATCTCCGCCGACGCCAGCCGTCCGACCCAGAGCGGCAGCCTGCCAGGCGTCGATCCGGCTCCGGCGAGCGAGCGTTTCACCCTGACCGAGCGTCAGTCGCTGCTCAACTACGGCATCGCCACCGCGTACTACGAAGGCGGCTACGTGCGCATCCAGCGCTCGATCACCACCTACCAGAAGAACGCTTACGGCCAGGCTGACAACTCGTACCTGGACAGCGAAACCATGCACCAGTCGGCGTTCATAGTGCGTCGTCTGCAAAGCGTGATCACCAGCAAATACGGTCGCCACAAACTGGCCTCCGACGGCACCCGTTTCGGCGCCGGCCAGCCGATCGTCACCCCGGCGACCATTCGCGGCGAGCTGATCGCCCAGTACGCCAAGCTCGAACTCGAAGGCCACGTGGAAAACGCCGAGCTGTTCGCCGAGCACCTGATCGTCGAGCGCGACGTGCAGGACCCGAGCCGCGTGAACGTGCTTTTCCCGCCGGATTACATCAACGGTCTGCGCGTGTTCGCACTGCTCAACCAGTTCCGTCTGCAGTACGACGACGTCGCCTGATCGGCTCGTTTGACACTGTGATTTCAGCCCACCTTGCGTGGGCTTTTTATTTGAAGGGAGTAACACCATGGGTCAACTGATTGCAGGCACCTGCTACGTCAAGGTCGACGGTGCACAACTGACTATCAATGGCGGCTGCGAAGCCCCGCTGATGGCCGTCAAACGCGAAACCGTCGTGCCGGGTTTCTACAAGGAAACCGACATCGCGCCATCGTTCAAGGTGACCGCGCTGCACACCGCCGACTTCCCGCTGAAGAAGCTGATCGAAGGCACCGACATCACCGTCACCTGCGAATTCAGCAACGGCAAAGTCTACGTACTGGCCGGTGCCTACCTGGTCGAAGAACCCGTCTCCAAAGGCGATGACGCCACCATCGAACTGAAATTCGAAGGCATCAAGGGGACCTGGCAATGAGCTGCGCCGTGAAGCTTCAGGTTGCGATCGAAGCTCACGGCGAGCCCCTGACCGAACTCGTCCTGCGCCGTCCGACGGTGCAGGAGGTACGAGCGATCAAGGCGCTGCCGTACAAGATCGACAAGAGCGAAGAGGTCAGCCTCGACATGGACGTGGCGGCCAAATACATCGCCGTGTGCGCCGGCATTCCGCCGTCGTCGGTCAACCAGCTGGATCTGGCTGACCTCAACGCGCTGAGCTGGGCCGTTGCGAGTTTTTTCATGAGTGCGGCGTCGGAGCCATCACCGACCTGATTTCGGTCGCCTATGACCTGGCCTGGTTCTGGAAGGTTGACCCCGAACAGATGATGGCCAGGCCACTGGATGTGCTTCGCGAATCGCTGGAGCACGCGCAACGGATCAATGCGATGCAGCAGGTGCAGTGATGGCTAATACACAATTGAGCCTGATCCCGCAGAACTTCCCCGTCACGGTCAACATGCTCGTGGTGCTCAAGGGCGCTGAGAAAATGGAGGCCGAGATGAAGGGGCTGCGCGGCAAGGTCGCAGCATTCAAGAAAAGCATGGAAGACAGCGGCCTCGAGCCGCTGGACGTCGCCGGATTCATCTCCGAAGGTGGGCTGCTCAAGCCGTTCCAGGACGGCATCAAAAAGGCCATCGAAGCGCAGGATGCACTGGCGAAAAAAGCAAGGGCGAACAAGGGGCTGAAAGTCCCCAAGGTTGTCCACGGCGAAACCTCGGCCAACCTCGAGAAATTCAACGAGGCGCTGGACAAGATTTCGCTGAATATCGGTCAGGCGCTATTGCCGGCCGTCAACGGTATCGTCACGGCGCTGACGCCGGTGATCACCTCGATCGGCCAGTTCGTCGCGAACAACCCGTATCTTGTCGAAGGACTGGCGGCTGCGGCCGTGGCGTTCACGGTAGTGACGGTCGGTGCGATGGGGCTGGTTGCGGTGCTGGGGATCCTGACGTCACCGATCGGCCTGATCGCTGCGGCCATTGCTGCAGCGGTGGCAGTCATCGTGATTGGCGCGCGGCTGATTACCGACAACTGGGGATCGATCAGCGGATTCTTCAGCGAGACCTGGCAATCGCTCAGCGCTTCGACCCGTCGCGGTATCGACAAGGTTCAAAAAGGCTGGGACGAAATGGCATCGGGCGCGAAGCTGAAATTCGACTCGATGCAAGCCTCGGCCAAACAGAAGTGGGAAGAAATGAAGGCTGACGCCGTTGCCGGTGCGAGTCGTCTTGCAGAGGGCGCGACCGCGCGCCTGAATGCGTTCGGGGCGATGATGGGCGAGCTGTGGGATTCGGCTGGCGCTGTCGTAAAGGATTACTGGAACGACGCCGTCGCCGGTAGCGTCGCCGGCCTGGAAGCACTGAAGGCCAATCTGTACACCTCGCCCAAGGCGAAACTGGCCGAGGTCTGGGGTGCGACGGCAACGGTATTCGGTGAGTTCTGGGACAGCGCGGCAGCAAAAGCCGCGACCGGCATGGAAGCGCTGAAGGCCAATCTGTACACCTCGCCGAAGGCGAAACTGGCCGAAGTCTGGGGGGGAACGCAAGCGGTGTTCGGCGAGTTCTGGGACAGCGCGGCAGCAAAAGCTGCGACTGGCATGCAAGCGCTGAAGGCCAATCTGTACGCCTCGCCGAAGGCAAAACTGGCCGAAGTCTGGGATTCCACGCAAACGGTGTTCAGCGGGTTCTGGAACCGTGCAGCTACCAGCGCGACCACCGGTTGGGCCACGCTCAAGGCAACGTTCGACGGCTCGCTGGCCGACAGATTTTCCGGCGTGTGGGGTTCGGCTCTGGGGATGTTCTCCGGTGTGCTGGACAACATGAGAGCAACGGCTTCAGCCGGTTGGGAACAACTGAAGTCAACGTTCTCCTGGTCGCCGTTCAGCCTGATTCAAAGTAACTGGCAACCGCTGGGCGAGGTGTTTTCTGCGCTCTGGGATGTGCTGCGGGCGAGTGCGCTGACGCTGAAAAGCGAGTTCCAGAACCTGTTCAACTTCTCGCCGATGGAATCGGCGGTGGCGCAGTGGGACGGTTTGAAAGGCTACTTTTCCGGTTTGTGGGCATCGTTGACCACAGAGGCACTATCGGTCGCGAACGCCTTCGGCACGCTGTTCAGCCAATCGCCGATGGAGTCGATCAAGCAAGCCTGGGAGCCGATCCTCGGCTGGTTCAGCGAACTGTGGGCAAAACTGCAAAGTGTCGTCGCACCCATCCGGGAATTGCTCAATGGCAATCTTTCCGGCGTTGTGGCGACGATTACCGGACAGTCCCCGGCGGCTGCTTCCGCCTCGTCGACAATGACCAGTTCTTTGCCGCAATCCTCCAGCGCCCTGATCCAGCAAAGCGCCGCCAACAACCGCACGCAACTCGAAGGCGGCCTGACGGTCCGCTTCGAAAATGCGCCGGCGGGGCTGCGCACCGATCAACCGCAAACCAATCAACCGGGGCTGGCGCTCAGTTCGCGCATCGGCTATCGCTCGCTCTCCATGGGAGGTTCCAATGAACTGGCGTGACCGTTTGTTGCCGGCATCCTTTCGCGGTGTCGGTTTCTGGATCGACCAGGCGAAAACCCCGGTCGGTCGCAAGGGGCAGTTGCACGAATACCCGCAACGCGACCTGCCGTTTTTCGAGGACCTCGGCCAGCAGGCCAAGACCCACGATCTGACGGCGTTCATCATCGGTGCCGATTGCCTGGAGCAGCGCGACAAGCTGCTCCAGGCCCTGGAGCAGGGCAGCGGCGAACTGGTGCATCCGTGGCTGGGGCGCTTGCAGGTCAAGGTCGGCGAGTGCGACATGACTCACACCCGCCAGGATGGCGGGATGGTGACGTTCAGCCTGAAGTTCTACCCGGACCGACCGCTGCCGTTTCCGACGGCGACGGTCAGCACGCAAAAAGTCCTGCTGATCAAGGCCGAAGGTTTGCTCGGTTCGGCGGTGGCGCGCTTCGAACAGGCGATGACCCTGATCAAGGCGGCGCGGATCGGCATCGCCAATCTGCGCAACAGCCTCACCGGCGTGTACGACGTGATCAAGGAGCAGCTCAAGCCGCTGATCGCGCAGTACAAGCAGATCACCGAGCTGGTCAGGGCCGTCAAGGAACTGCCCAAGGACGTGGCGGCGGAGTTCAAGGGCTTGCTCGGCGACATCAAGGAGCTGAAGGCATTCGCGAAGGAGGGCTACCGTGGCGTGATTGCCGACGTGTCCCAACAACTCGAAGCCATCCGCAAGGCTGATGCGCCGAAAATCACCACCGGCAAGGACACTAACGCCGCCGCGCAAGCGATGGCCAACCTGGTGCAGGACACGCTGATCGTCAAAGTGGCGCAGTGGGTTGCCTCGATGCCGGTGGCGTCGACGCCGGTGAAACTCAACTCGACGCCTTCGCTGGATCAGCAATCGAAGCAGCCGATCAGCCGTCAGGAAGTCCCGGTCACCGACGATCTGCAAGCCCTGCAAAAAGAG
Source organism: Pseudomonas sp. B37(2017) (assembly GCF_002112885.1). Classification (NCBI taxonomy): domain Bacteria; kingdom Pseudomonadati; phylum Pseudomonadota; class Gammaproteobacteria; order Pseudomonadales; family Pseudomonadaceae; genus Pseudomonas; species Pseudomonas sp. B37(2017). Next base: position 83,998 of record NZ_NEIX01000002.1, read on the forward strand.
TTGAGCGAAGCGCTGCAAAAGGCTCAGGACAAGGCCGACCCCGAGCACTATCAAGCCATCGCCGATGTGAAGGAGGCGCTGATCGCGCACCTCAAGGCCGTGGCTTCGTCCGGTGTGCGACTGGTCAGCAAAACTTTCCAGGAAACCTTTCCGGCAGTGGTCGTGGCCTACAAGCAGTTTGGCGACGCCACCCGGGTGACCGAGGTTATTCAGCGCAACGGTCTGTCTCATCCGAGCTTCTCACCCAACGAAGTCAAAGTTTCCAGCGAGTGAGCCATGAACGAGACTGACAACCGCGTCACACTGACCGTCAACAACATGGAATACGGCGGCTGGAAAAGCGTGCAGATCACCGCGGACCTGGAGCGCCAGTTCCGCACCTTCAAACTCGACATCACCTGGCAATGGCCGGGGCAGACCGTGGATCAGCGGATCAAGGCCGGCGACCCGTGCGAGGTGCGGATCGGCAAGGACCTGGTGCTCACCGGTTATGTGTTCAAGGCCCCGATCAGCTATGACGGGCGGCAGATCAGCCTGAGCATCGAAGGCAGTTCCAAGACCCAGGATCTGGTCGATTGTGCGGCGCGAAACATTCCCGGCCAATGGCAGGAACAGCCGCTGTTGAACATCGTCCAGGCCCTGGCCGGGGAATACACGCAGTTTGTGGTCAACGAAATTCCCGAGACCGCACGCCTGAGCAAACACACCATCGTTCCAGGTGAAACGGTGTTTCAGTCGATCGACCGTCTGCTCTCGCTGTACCGGGTGTTTTCCACCGACGACGCCGAGGGTCGGCTGGTGCTGGCCAAACCGGGCAGCGGCGGCCGTGCCAGCGATGCACTGGAGCTGGGCAAGAACATTCTCTCGGCCAACGCACCGATGGATCACAGCCAGGTGTTCTCCGAATACCGGGTGATCGGCCAGCAAAAGGGCAACGACAAGAAGAGCGGGGCAGCGGTCAGCGAGGTTGAATCCAGCGCGACCGACCTGAGCTTCAAGCGTCGTCGCACCACGATCATCAACGAAGGCTCGCAACTGACGTTCGAACTGGCCCAGCAACGAGCCCAGTGGGAAAGCGCCACGCGCATGGGGCGGGCGCTGACCACCACTTATCAGGTACAGGGCTGGCGCCAGTCCAACGGCGATCTGTGGCGCCACAACACGCTGGTGAAGGTCAAGGATCCGGTACTCGGTTTCGATGGCGACATGCTGATCTCCAAAGTGACGTATTCGCTGTCGGCGCAAGGCTCGGTGACCACGCTGCAAGTGGCACCGCCGCATACCTTCGACGCCAATCCGACCCCACCGAAAAAAGCCTGAGCCGGCACCTCCCTCCAAGGAAACCCTATGAGCCTACTGACACGCCTGCTGGCGCGCGGCACTGTCGTGCTCGCCAATTCGGCATCCAAACTGCAATCGCTGCAAATGCGCCTCACCGCCGGTGAAGTGAACGACGACATGGAGCACTTCGAACCCTACGGTTTCACCAGCCATCCGCTGGCCGGTGCCGAAGGCGTCGTCACGTTTCTCGGCGGCGACCGTTCTCACGCCATCGCTCTGGTGGTCGCCGACCGCCGTTACCGCCTGCAATCGCTGGCGGCCGGCGAGGTGGCGATCTACACCGACGAGGGCGACAAAATTCACTTCAAGCGCGGGCGGATCATCGACATCGAAACCGCCACGCTTAACATCCGCGCCAGCACCGCCGTGAACTTCGAGACGCCGGTGATCAACCAGACCGGCAAGATCGTTTCCAAAGGCGATCAAGTGGCCGGCGGCATCAGTCAGATCAAGCACGTGCACGTTGGCGTGCAGGCGGGCAGTGGCCAGACCGGCGCGCCGGCGGGAGGTCAGTGATGCTTTTCAGTCAGAACCTCCACGCCGCGCTGACCCGTGCGGTGCTGATCAGCCTGTTCACCTGGCGCCGCGCCGCCGACGACGATGCCCTCGACGACGAGGAGCGTTTCGGCTGGTGGGGCGACACCTTTCCCACCGTGGCCGACGATCGTATCGGCTCGCGGCTGTGGCTGCTGCGCCGGGTCAAGCTGACCCGCCAGACCCAGATGGACGCCGAGTTCTATGCCCGCGAAGCCTTGCAGTGGCTGATCGACGACGGCCATTGCAGCGCCATCGACATCATCAGCGAACGCCTCGACGCCCAGCGCCTGAACCTGCGCACGGTCCTGACCCTGGCCGACGGCGAACGCCTGGACATCAACCCCGATAACAGTTGGCAGGTGATCTATGCCGTTTGAAACCCCTTCGCTGCCGGTGCTGATCAAGCGCACCCAAAGCGACCTGGCCGGCGATTCGCTGCGCCAGTCCGATGCGCAAGTCCTGGCCCGCACACTCGGCGGCGCCGCTTATGGTCTGTACGGCTACCTCGACTGGATTGCCGAGCAGATCCTGCCCGACACCGCCGACGAGTCGACCCTGGAACGCATCGCCGCGCTGCGCCTGAACCAGCCGCGCAAACCGGCGCAGGTCGCCACCGGCAACGTCAGCTTCAACGCGACGGCGGGCGCGGTGCTGGACGCCGATACGTTGCTGCAGGCGAGTGATGGCCGCACGTTCAAAGTCACTGCCGCGCGCACCACCGTCAATGGCGTCAACAGCACCAGCATCGCCGCGCTGGATGCCGGCAGTCTGGGTAACGCCGAGGCCGGGCTGGCGTTGACGCCGGTGCAGCCGATCGCTGGTGTGGTCAGCAACAGTTTTGTGGTGCTGGCGCCCGGACTGAACGGTGGCGTGGCACGTGAAAGCCTGGAGTCGTTGCGCTCGCGGGTGATCCGTTCCTATCGCGTGATCCCCCACGGCGGTTCCGCCAGCGACTATGAAACCTGGGCGCTGGAAGTGCCGGGCGTGACGCGAGCCTGGTGTCGGGGTGGCCTGCTCGGGCCGGGCACCGTGACGGTGTTCATCATGCGTGATGAAGATCCGCAACCGGTGCCCAACGACGAACAGTTGGCGGAAGTTCAGGACTACATCGAACCGCTGCGTCCTGTGACCGCGCAAGTGCAGGTGCAGCGACCGATTCAAGTGCCGGTGGTGTATCGCTTCAAGAGTGTCAACCCGGACACCACCGCTGTGCGCGCCGCCGTTGAAGCGCAACTGCGCGACCTGCACAACCGTGAAGCCGATCTGGGTGTGCCGTTGCTGATCAGCCATATCCGCGAAGCCATCAGCAGCGCCGGCGGTGAGTACGATCACACCTTGACCGCGCCGGCCGCTGACGTGCCTGCCGGTCAAAGCGAACTGCTCACCTTCGGAGGTTGCGTATGGGGGGCATAAGATCCGCTGCGCAATATCAGGCGCAGCTTCGCGCACTGCTGCCCAGTGGCCCGGCATGGGATCCGGAGCGCGTGCCGGAGCTCGAGGAGGTGCTGGAAGGCGTCGCCGTCGAACTGGCGCGCCTCGACGCCCGTGCCGCCGATCTGCTCAACGAGATGGACCCGGCCGGCGTCAGCGAACTGGTGCCGGACTGGGAACAGGTGATGAACCTGCCCGACCCGTGCCTCGGCGCTACGCCGCTGTTCGACGACCGTCGCCTTGCCGTGCGCCGCCGCCTGCTGGCGGTCGGCAGCCAGGCTGTCGGCTACTACCTGGAAATCGCCAAAAGCCAGGGTTATCCCAACGCCACCATCACCGAGCTCGAAGCCCCGCGCATGGGGCGTTCGCGTTTCGGCGCAGCGCATTGGGGCACCTGGGAAGCGCAGTTCATGTGGACGCTCAACACCGGCGGCCGGCTGTTGCTCGGTCGGCGTTATGGCGCGAGCTACTGGGGCGAGCGCTTCGGCGTGAATCCGGGCTCGGCGCTGGAATGCCTGATCCATCGGGCGGCACCGGCGCATACCAAGGTGCACATCAACTATGACTAGGGAGTAGCGGGATGGATTATCCGAAAAGCATGCCCGGTGTGGGTCTGGTCAACAGCCGATTCGTCGATGAAAACCCGATCACGGGAACGCCGGGATCGTTGATTCCTGCCGAATGGGGCAATGCGCTGACCGAGGAAGTGTTGACGGTCATCAAGGCGGCGGGCATCGAGCCCACCGAGGGGTTGAACACGCAATTGCTGGAGGCGTTGCGCGGCAAGCGACTTTTTGAAACGCCTGCACAGTTCGACTCCAGTCAGAAGGTTGCGACGACGGAGTTTGTCCAGCGCGCACTGGGCAGTCTGGCGGGGCAAACCAACTACGTCGGTGAAGTGACGTTGACGGCCGCGGACGTCGGCAAACTCTCTATCTTCACTGGACCGAGCACGGCCACATTGCCTGAATGGTCGAGCGTTCCTGCGGGTGGACTGGTATCTCTTGTCGCCAGCTCCGGTGGTTTGACAGTGAAAGCCAGAACGGGCGAAACCCTGAGCACCACCAATGGGGTCTCGGGTACCTCCCTTTCATTTGTCGGCGGCAGTTACGTGACATTCAGGCGCCTCCTATTGGGCGGCGGGTGGGGATTGGACTCGGGGGACGGTGCGCTCAAATACTCTCCGGCGTTCGGTGCTTCACTGGGCACTGCCGGTGGTTATCAGCGCCTTCCCAGCGGCCTGATTCTGCAATGGGGTCTGGCCGGGGGCGGCGGCCTCAGTGAAACCATCACCTATCCGATTGCCTTTCCCAACGCCGTGCTGTTTCTGTCCGGTGGCGATATTTCCCCGAGTTTCGCAGACCTGCGTTTTTCCTTTTACAGACTCTCGTTAAGCCAGTTTCAACGATTTTCAAACTCCGATCCCGGTGGCTGGAACTGGTTTGCCATGGGCTTCTGAAATCAAAGGTAAAGACGATGAAATTTATTGATTTTGACGCCCAGGGTGAACTCCTTGGGCGCTATGACCCGATGATTCACACGCAGATTCCGGCCAGCGCGGTGGAAATTTCCGACGAACTATTCCTGCGCACGATCGATGAACGTGACGGCATCTGGCGATACACCGAAGGCAAGGTCACCAAGCACGCCTTGCCGAATACCTCGCAGCAAGTCGATGCCGAACGGCGAGCGGCTGCGCTGGCACGACGTGATGAGCTGCTGGCAGAGGCTGACCAACAGACTGTCGGTATGGCGGACGCCTACATCGCAGGCTTGCTGGATGCCGACGACATGCAGCGGTTCAAGGCTTACGCCACTTACAAGCTGGCACTGAACAAGATCGAAAAACAGCCGGATTACCCGCAACACGTAGTCTGGCCCGAACTGCCTGCCTGAGGCCGCCACTGGCCTGATCCCTGAAAACCAACCCTGAAAATCATCCCTCTGAATAACGGGAGGTCCGCACGTGGACTATCCAAAAAGTGTTCCCAGTGCCGGTCTGGTAAACGGGAAATTTATCGATGAAAACCCGCTGACCGGTAAACCGGGATCGCTGATTCCGGCAGATTGGGGCAATGGCGTGACGGACGAGATTGTCAATGTGATCAGCGCTGCGGGTCTTGCGCCGAATGAAAGTGACAACACTCAACTGAAAGCGGCGATATCGACGCTCGTCGAAAAGAACAGAAATGAATCTTTTGCCAGCAAGGAAGAAGCCGAGTCGGGTGCCAGCAGCAATCGGCTGATGTCTCCTTTGCGAGTGTTTCAGGCGATTGAAAAGAAACTGGTGCAAGCGACGGAAACGGTTTTCGGCTGGGCGCGTGTCGCCTCCCAGGCGCAGGTCAATGCCGTCTCGGACGACACCACGATTGTGACGCCGAAAAAACTGGGGCTGGGCGTGTCCTACAGCTTTGGCGAAAACGGCTACGTCGTCTTCCCGACCTGGCTGGGTGGCTTCACGATCCAGTGGGTGCTGATCACGGTTGGCGTCGATAAGACTTATGTATCCAAGCCCTGGCCACTGGCGTTCAGGAACCAATGTCGCGGGGCATGGGCAAGCTACTCGCACAGCGGAAACGCCCCCTTTTTTGATATCACCACACCTCCGCTGGTGACCTACTTCGACGCAAGCCAGGTTCAGATACTGAGTAATTCCGGCGGTACGGGTTATGTCAGTGTCCTGAGTGTGGGGAACTGACATGAAACGTTTCTACAGCCGTGCTACCGGCAATACCTACCTGGCGGGTTATCACACAAGCCTGCCTGACGATGCCGTCGAAATTGACGATGAACGCTACGAGGCGGTGATCGCCAATCCGGCAGCTGGCATGGATCGATCCCACGATGAGCATGGCTTGCCGATTCTGGTGGAGTTCGCTCCGGTTTCGGATGAACAGGCTGCCAGGGACGCCAAGGCCTGGCGCGACAAAGAGTTCGAACGAGTGGTCTGGCTGCGCGACCGGCATCGGGATGAAGTGGAGTTGATGAAGGCCACGACAATTTCCGATGCCGACTATCAGACCCTGCTCGTCTATCTGCAGGCCCTGCGCAAATGGCCGCAAGCCAAAAAATTTCCTTCCAAACGCTCTCGACCGAAGAAACCGGCATGGATGGCTGCCGAGTGAACGGATACCGCGTTCTCGACATTTGCAATCGGTGCTTCAGATAAAGGATTGAACTATGGATTACCCAAAAAGCGTCCCCAGCGTCGGCCTGGTCAATGGCCGGTTCGTCGATGAAAACCCGGTGGCGGGAACGCCTGGCTCTTTGATTCCGGCGGTCTGGGGCAACAGCGTTACACAGGAAATTCTCAACGTGATTACCGGCGCTGGGCTGACAGCCGCCGAGGCCGATACCGGCCAGTTGCTCAAAGCCATTCAATCGATTGTCGGCAATGGCAGTCCGATGCGTTCGGTGGTAACGCGGCTGACTGCATCCAGGACGCTGACCGACCCGGAGCTGGGCCTGGTGCTGATCGATGGCGGATCCAGTGCCGTGACGGTGACGTTGCCGCCGGCAAACGCGGCGCTGGGTGTGCGCGATGTGATTGTTCGGCGCATGGATAACAGCGGCAACCGATTGATCGTTCAGGCGTCGGGTTCCGACCGCATTCGTTTTCACACACACCTGTCACCCAGCGGCTATCCGTTTCTGGTGTTGATGGGCGGCGGCGACTGGTGGCAGTTGCGCAGCGATGCCGCCGGTAGCTGGTGGCCAGTCGGTCGGTTTGACAACATTCCCCTTGGCCGACCGTTTTTCGAGACGACCACCTTGCTCAGTCCTGGTGGCTACGGTGCGCTCAACGGTACGGTCATGAAGCGTGTCGAGTGGCCCTGGCTGTGGGACCACGCCCAGCTGTCCGGAATGTTGGGCACCGAGGCCGCGCGTGCGGGAAACGAAGGTAAATGGACGTCGGGTGATGGTGCGTCAACCTTCCGTGGCCCTGAAGGGCGAGGCGAGTTTCTGCGGGTTTTGGACGAGGGCAGGGGCGTGGACTCCGGCCGTGCCACGGGGGCCTTTCAGGCCGGATCGATTCACTCGTATGCCATGGGTGCCAATGGTGCCGGTGCGGTGGGCGCGTGGTGGTCGGACAGCCTGACCGGCTTCGGTGCCGAGTCTCGTGAAGAGCCGCAATACGTGTCCGGACTGGTCAACGGCGGCCCTGTCTTCCCTGCCAATACGACCTACCAACGAGATGCTGCCAACACCCTGTTGCTGGCCTTCAAGTCCCGCCCTCGCAATATCGCCTATCCCGGCCGTATCAAACTCATCTGAGGTGCCTATGTTCAATTATCTGTTTGACGGCGCGGGCGTTTTGTCCGGGCCTGTCGAGTTTTTCGTGACCCCGGGCATCGGTATTCAATTGCCCGGCAACGCGGTGGAACTGTCGTTCGAGTTACCCGCGCCTGAAGCTGGTCGTACCTGGGCCCTGATCAACGGTGTACCGCGAGAAGTGATTGACCGGCGCGGTCCGGTTTTTCGCAAGGACGGTGGCGGGCAGCAGATCTGGAGTGAGTTGGGCGAGCTGCCCGAAACCTTGACAACCCAGCCCTGGCCCGGGGAATTCCATGTGTGGCGCGACAACGCATGGCAACTGGATGAGCAAGCCCGTTTGCACAGCGTCAGCCAGCAGATTCTGGAGAAGCGCGACACGCTGCTGCGCGACGCCGTCCTGCGCATCGCCCCTCTGCAATACGCCGAAGACATCGGCGACGCCTCCCACGAAGAGCAACTGCAATTGCTCGAATGGAAGCTCTACAGCGTCGAGCTGAACCGCATCGAAAAACAGGCCGGTTTCCCCGAGGAAATTACTTGGCCCGTTGTACCCGGTACAACGTTGAACACCTGATTTCCAAGCAAGGAGAAATGTAATGGACTATCCAAACAGTGTTCCCAGTGCCGGTCTGGTCAACGGCCGGTTTGTCGATGAAGACCTGATCACGGGCAAGCCGGGATCATTGATTCCCGCGAGTTGGGGCAATGGTGTCACGCAGGAAATATTGAAGGTCATCCAGAGCGCCGGACTCACTCCGTCTGAATCCGCCAACGATCAGTTGCTGACCGCATTGCGTGGCAACAAGTTGTTCGTGACCCCACCGCAGTTCGACAGCGATCAGTCAGTTGCCACCACCGAGTTCGTGACCCGCAGCGGACTGCAGTATTCGGGGTTTGCTTCGTATGCAGCAAGTGTTGCGCTGACCGCGGCCAACGTCGGTGGAGTCGCCAGCTTTTCCAGTGCGACAGCGATTTCCACGACGTTGCCGGCCACGAGCAACATTGCCCACGGCAGCACCCTTCAGGTGATCAATGCCGGCACCGGCGTTTTGACCATCGCAACGGTCGGCAGCGATGTTATCAAGGCCTCCAATGGCGCTGGCGGGCCGATCGTCCTCGGGCTTGGCGATTGCGCCGAGTTCATCAAGCTCGACAACCAATGGCGGTTGATTGGCGGAACAATGAGCAACCGTTACTCGTCGCTGTTGAGCGGATCCAGCGGCAATAGCGGTTATCAACGGCATGCGACCGGCAACATCGATCAGTGGGGCATGGCTGTTTCGGATGCAAATGGCGATATCAAAGTTGTCTTCCCTATTTCCTTCCCCAACGCTTTCAGCTCGATCGTGGCGATTCATTCGGGGGGCGATGGTGCCATGGTCATTCTCACTGGCAATCCGTCCCCGAGCAAACAGGGATGCACTTTGAAAATCCGCAGTTACACCGGCGATGTTGCGGCTAACTGGACTGTCCTCTATCACGCAAAGGGCTATTGAATGAATCCGTTCAACGTTCTGTTCAGCGCCAGCACCCGGGGCGTTTATGTACCGGGTATCAATTCGTCGGACATTCCCGATGACGTCATCGAAATTCCCCAGGCGTACTGGGAATCGCTGCTGCAACAACTGACGGTGTCTGCAAAAGTGATCGGCGTGCGTGCGGACAACGGTTATCCGGTGTTGGTCGATCCACCGCCTCCCTCTGCCGAAGTAGCGGCTGACGCAGAACGCCGCTGGCGCACGGCGCAACTGGCCGCAACCGACGGTCTGGTGGCCCGTGACCGCGATGAGCTGGAGGACGGCGGCGGCACCACCCTGACCACCGAGCAATACGCCGAACTGCAAACATTTCGGCGAGCGCTGCGCGACTGGCCCCAGGCGTCGTTTTTCCCGTTCAGCGAGCATCGCCCGGTAGCGCCGCGCTGGTTGGCCCCGGCGCTCTAGTGGACCAAGGAAACTAAAATGGATTATCCGAAAAGCGTTCCCGGCTCAGGCCTGGAGAATGGCAAGTTCGTCGATGAAGACCCCATCGCCGGAAAACCGGGATCGTTGATCCCGGCCAGCTGGGGCAACAGTGTGACCCAGGAAATTCTCAATGCGATCACGGCCGCCGGCCTGACGCCGGATGAGGAGCAGACCGATCAACTGGCCCAGGCCATCCGGCAACTGGCGAAACCGGATCCGTTGCAGCAGTTTCCTGTGCAGGTGTATCGCAAGAATCTGTTGATCAATGGCGGATTCAATATCTGGCAACGCGGCACGACCAATCAGGCGCCGAACATCGGTGGGTATGTGGCGGATCGCTTCCGCTGCGACTGGAACGGCAACGCAGGTGTCAGCATTTCGCGCCAGGATTTTGCCCTCGGTCAAACCGAGGTCACTGGCGAACCCGCTTTCTTCCTGCGTTGGCAGCAGGCCACTGCGGGCACCGGGGCAACGGTGCATAGAGTCTCCCAGAGCATCGAATCGGTCAGGAACCTGGCCGGGCGAACGGCGACGGTCAGCTTCTGGGCGCGGTCCGATGCGACGCGTCCTTTGCGCGTCACGATTGCCCAGCAGTTCGGGGCGGGGGGCTCGGAAGGTGTGGTGAAGGTTGTCGACGTCTTTCAACTGAGTACGTCGTGGAAGAAATACAGCGCAACGTTTCAGGTACCAACCATCGCCGGAAAAATGCTCGGCGTGAATGACTGCCTGACCTTGTCGTTCGATCTGCCGCTCAACGTGTTGCAAACCGTCGATCTGGCACAGATGCAGTTGGAAGAGGGGCCGGTTGCAACGCCGTTTGAATACCGTCCCTTGGCCGAAGAGTTGACTCTCTGTCAGCGCTATTTCGAAAAATCTTTTGTAAATCGTCTGCCGGTCCGTTCGAACAACGGTCCAGCAACCTGTATCGCCACCTTTTCCCAAGTGGCGGCAGCCAATTCCGGCCAGTATGGAATGTGTATCGACATGCAGGTGCCCAAGCGTGTACAGCCTACGGTCGTGACGTATTGCCCGGGGGAGGTGAGCAATCAAGTCTGGCATTCATCGCTGGCGAAGGCCTGCACAGGAACCATCCTGCAAAGTGTGAGCGAGCGAGGGTTTGCGCTTGCCACCGTGACGCCCCCAGGCAGCTTTCCCGGGCAGGCCTTGCAGGTCGATTGGACCGCGGACGCGGAAATCTAGGAGGCAAGTCCATGAGTTATCAGCTCACATCGTCTGGCGTTCTGCGCCTGAGTGATTCAGCGTTCATTCCACAGGAATCAAGCAACCGTGACTGGGTGGAGTACCAGGAGTGGCTGGTGTCCGGGGGACAGGTACTGCCACTGGATCCGCCGAATGCGACGGCCAGTCAAGGCATGCTGGGTTTGTTCAAGCGAATGATCCAGGTTTCCCCGGACAGCACTCTGAAAACTGAGGTAAACAATGGCTGATCAGCTTTGGTCGCCAACCGTGATTCAATCGGAGCATCCAGGGAGGACCGAGCATCATGCAAATCACTGAAGACAACCTACTCAACATCATGCCCAACGCCCGCCGCCAAGCGGGCGTTTTTGTTTCTGCACTCAACGATGCCATGGCTCGCCATCGCATCGACACACCTAAACGCGTGGCTGCGTTTCTCGCCCAGATCGGACACGAATCGGGGCAATTGCAGTACGTGCGTGAACTGGGCAACAACCAATACCTGAGCAAGTACGACACCGGTACGCTGGCCTTGCGATTGGGCAATACGCCCGAGGCCGATGGCGACGGGCAGAAGTATCGCGGGCGCGGGCTGATCCAGATTACCGGCCGCGCCAACTATCGCCAGTGCAGCCTCGGGCTGTTCGGTGACGAGCGCTTGCTGGCGCTGCCGGAACTGCTGGAACAACCGCAATGGGCGGCCGAGTCCGCCGCATGGTTCTGGGCGCAGAACGGCCTGAACGCGCTGGCGGATCAGGATCAGTTCAACAGCATTACCCGACGGATCAACGGCGGGTTGAACGGCTTGCAGGATCGCCTGGAACTCTGGGGGCGGGCGAGGGCGGTGTTATGCCTGCCTTCGGTCTGAGCGTCTGGCGGCTGATCGGCCTGATGCTGCTGGCCGCAGGTTCGGCGGCGCTGGCGTGGCAGTTTCAGGACTGGCGCTACGGCCGCCAACTGGCCGAACAGGCGCGGTTGCACGCCGAAGCCCTCAATCAACTGACTTCGGCTGCCGCCACCGCGCAGCAGGCCGAGCAGGACAAGCGTCTGGCCCTGGAGCAACGGCTCACGGCCAGTGAACAAACCCATTACCGAGCACTGAACGATGCCCAACGTGATCAGGATCGCCTGCGCGATCGTCTTGCCACTGCTGATCTGCGCCTGTCAGTCCTCATCGACGCAGGCGACGCTGCCCAAGGCTGCGGTGTGCCAGCCGCCTCCGGCACCGGCGGCGTGGATCATGCAGCCGTACGCGCCCGACTTGACCCGGCGCATGCTCGACGAATTGTCGCCATCACCGGCGAAGGCGACCGTGGACTGATCGCCTTGCAGGCCTGTCAGGCCTATATCAGAGCGCTGGCGCCTGCACATTTTGAATAAGCTTGTGTATTGAAAGCGCAACCGGCTCGTGTACGGTGGTACTCATTCCATCCGATCCGGAGCGCGCCGTGAAAGAAATCACCCAACTGGCGGCCGAACTTGGCCGACGTCTGCAATTGCTCAATGCCCACGTCACGACGGCCGAGTCGTGCACCGGTGGCGGGATTGCCGAAGCCATCACCCGCATTCCGGGGAGTTCGGCATGGTTCGAGGCGGGTTACGTGACCTATTCCAACCGCCAGAAAACCCAGCAGCTAAATGTACCGACGGAGTTGTTCGGCACCGTCGGCGCGGTCAGTCGCGAAGTGGTCGAGGCCATGGTGCGCGGCGCCCAGGAAAAAAGCCTGGCGCGGTTTGCCGTGGCGGTCAGCGGCGTGGCCGGGCCGGACGGTGGTTCGCCGAACAAACCGGTGGGCACCGTCTGGCTGGCGTGGGGCGTGGGCGACCAGGTTTCCAGCGAGGTTCAACACTTCCCCGGCAACCGCGACGAAGTCCGCCGACAAACGGTGAAGGCCGCGCTAGAGGGCTTGCTGCGACTAGCGGCACGAGAAATCGAAAATCAGGGGTAGGCGATCCGTGAACGCTGTGGAATAATACTGGCTACTTATACAGGTGTTGGCCGTCAGGCCTTATTGATTACGTGAGGACTTTAATGGACGACAACAAGAAGAAAGCCTTGGCTGCGGCCCTGGGTCAGATCGAACGTCAATTCGGCAAGGGTGCCGTAATGCGTATGGGCGATCAGGACCGTCAGGCGATCCCGGCCATTTCCACCGGCTCTCTGGGTCTGGACATCGCACTCGGCATCGGCGGCCTGCCAAAAGGCCGTATCGTTGAAATCTACGGTCCTGAATCTTCCGGTAAAACCACACTGACGCTGTCCGTGATCGCCCAGGCTCAAAAAGCCGGTGCGACCTGCGCCTTCGTCGACGCCGAACACGCCCTCGATCCTGAGTACGCCGGCAAGCTGGGCGTCAACGTTGACGACCTGCTGGTTTCCCAGCCGGACACCGGCGAACAGGCCCTGGAAATCACCGACATGCTGGTGCGCTCCAACGCCGTTGACGTGATCATCGTCGACTCCGTGGCCGCTCTGGTGCCAAAGGCTGAAATCGAAGGCGAAATGGGTGACATGCACGTGGGCCTGCAAGCCCGTCTGATGTCCCAGGCGCTGCGTAAAATCACCGGTAACATCAAGAACGCCAACTGCCTGGTGATCTTCATCAACCAGATCCGCATGAAGATCGGCGTGATGTTCGGCAGCCCGGAAACCACCACCGGTGGTAACGCGCTGAAGTTCTACGCCTCGGTTCGTCTCGACATCCGCCGTACTGGCGCGGTGAAGGAAGGCGACGAAGTGGTCGGCAGCGAAACCCGCGTCAAGGTTGTGAAGAACAAGGTGGCTTCGCCGTTCCGTCAGGCCGAGTTCCAGATTCTCTACGGCAAGGGTATCTACCTGAACGGCGAGATGATCGACTTGGGCGTACTGCACGGTTTCGTCGAGAAGTCCGGCGCCTGGTATGCCTACGAAGGCACCAAGATCGGTCAGGGCAAGGCCAACTCGGCCAAGTTCCTGGCGGACAACCCGGAAGTCGCGGCCAAGCTCGAGAAGCAACTGCGTGACAAACTGCTGTCGCCAGCAGTGATCGCCGACTCCAAGGCTTCTGCGGTCAAAGAGACCGAAGACGACCTGGCTGACGCTGACATCTGATTGCACCGATGACAACCGCCGTACTCGATACCCTCGTCGCGGTGCGGCGAACCGCCATGGACCTGCTCGCACGCCGCGAGCATGGTCGAGTCGAGCTGACGCGCAAACTGCGTCAGCGTGGCGCTCCCCCCGAGATGATCGAAACTGCCCTCGACCGTTTGACGGAAGAAGGGCTGCTTTCCGAAGCCCGTTATCTTGAAAGCTTTGTTTCCTATCGCGCCCGTTCCGGTTACGGCCCACTGCGGATTCGCGAAGAACTGAGCCAGCGCGGGTTGCAACGCGCCGATATAGAACTCGCCTTGCGCGAGAGCGGTATCAACTGGCAGGAGCAGCTAACGGACACGTGGCGACGGAAGTTTTCCGGACAGCTTCCCGGCGATGCCAAGGAACGCGCCAGACAAGGTCGATTCCTGGCGTACCGGGGATTCTCGATGGAGATGATCAACCGCTTGTTCAGCGGCAGAGGGATGGACGATTAAATCGCTCCAGCTTCAGCTCAGCTTCATCTAAAAAATAAAAAACGGCCCGCTATTTCGATAGCGGGCCGTTTTTTTTTGCCTTCACGTTACCTTTGACGGTTCGCGGGTGCGTTGCGCGGTCTGGGGTTTTGACTGGGCCCAGTTTTCCGGCAGGTTGATGTAGTCCACCAGCTCCCGCAGACGCCCGTGATCCCGGGCGTTGAAGGCAAATGCCAGGCGCGTCAGGTGGCTGAATTGAGCCTCGTCGTGTTCTTCGCCGGCGTAGGCGTGTTGATGGAACTGGTCGCTCAGGCACAGATCGGCAAAGGCTTCCTGCATATGGTCCAGGGCCTGGTCGCTCAATTTGTGGTTCATGCGAATGACAAACTGGCGCTTGAGCCAGCGACTGGAGTGGAAGTTGCCGTAGAACTGGTTGATCTGCTCCACCGCCTCTTCAACGTTGTAGACCAGGCGGATCAGCTTCAGGTCGGTCGGCAGGATGTAGCGGTTTTCCTCCAGTTGCTGACGGATGAAGTCCAGCGCGCCTTGCCAGAACGTCCCGCCCGGTGCGTCCAGCAGAACCACTGGCACCAGAGGGCTTTTGCCGGTCTGGATCAGCGTGAGCACTTCCAGTGCTTCATCCAGAGTGCCGAACCCTCCTGGGCACAAGACCAGCGCATCGGCTTCCTTGACGAAGAACAGCTTGCGCGTGAAGAAGAAATGGAACGGCAGCAGGTTGTTGGTGCCGTCCACGGTGGGGTTGGCATGTTGTTCGAAGGGCAGGGTGATGTTGAAGCCCAGGCTGTGATCGCGACCGGCACCTTCATGGGCGGCGGCCATGATTCCGCCGCCGGCACCGGTGATGACCATCATGTTCGAGCGGGCAAGCGAGGCTCCGAGTTCCCGAGCCATGGCGTAAAGGGGATGTTCGACCGGGGTGCGAGCCGAACCGAACACTGTGACCTTGCGTCGCCCCTTGAACTGTTCAAGCGTGCGAAACGCCTGCTCCAGTTCGCGCAGGGCTTGCAGGGTGATCTTGGCGTTCCAGCGATTATGGTCTTCCTGGGCCATGCGCAGCACGGTCAGGATCATGTCGCGGTAGATGGGGGAATTCGGGCTGTTGGGTGATACCAGGTTGAGTTGTTCTTCGACCTTGCTGATGAGGTCGTGGCCGCTTTCCTGAAAATGACGGCTGAGCAGGTCATTCGGTTGGTAAGGCATGCAACTTCTCCTTCTGCACAGAGCTTTCGGCCCTGACGTGCGGCGTCAGTGCCGCGCTGCAAGAAAACAAACAGCCGGCAGCTCCTTTCCTGCCGTTAATGAAATGATCGGGAATACGTTGAATCTAGACCCTCGAAGCATTTTTCGCTCATTGAGCATTGCGCCGCAAAGTCTTTCCTGGCAACTGCTTATTGCCGTTTTGCGAAGTGTTTTCACCGCTCGTCCGATGCCACGTCGAGGGCTGAATGCTCTGATTTACTAAGTTAAAGGCGCCGTACGACAACTTTGCGTCAACGACCGTACGCAAGGTGCACGCTATTCAAGGATTTGCGGGTGGCAAGGAGGCGGGACACATGACCAGAGTGATTCTGGAGATCGATACGCAGCTGTATCGGTTGTTGAAAGCATCGGCCGAGACCAACCATGTGAGTCTCGAAGAGGAGTGCTGCCGACGCCTGGCGGGAGGGGATCGCCGCTCGCGTTACTTGCAGGCCTTGCTGGCCGAACTGCGCGCCGAGGATGAACAGCGGCGCGCTACGTCGCGATGATTACTTCTTCTTCGCTGGAGCCGCTTTCGGGCAATCCGATTCCTGGTAGCTGGCGGAGCCGATCGCCTTGTTGCTTTTCACTTCGGTGAAGTCGTAGCGCATGATCGCGCCCTTGGCCATCAGCTTGCGGTACGACGGGTTGTTGCAGACCGAGGCGCCCAGCTGGAAATACACGGCTTTGGGATCGGCGCGCATTTTGTCGGCGTGGCTCTTTTGCACGCTCAGGTGATTGACCAGCGTGGTGCCTTCGACGGTGTAGCCCTGATCAAGAATGTCTTCGTTGATCGCCCGTGGCGTGCCGACGCTGCTTTGTGCGGCGACATTGCGCAGCTCTCGGTTCAGATTCTGCTCACTCAGGGATGCAGCCTGAGCGCTGAAGGACGAGGCCAGCAGAATGGCAGCGGTGGGAACGATAAGGCGCAGCATGAAACTCTCCTGGTTCAGTGACTGGTGGTTCGACCAGCCACGTGACTGTGCGTTCAGTGGCGGCGAATTATAGGGGAGCCGGTCGGGAGGGTACAGGCTTGTGCCCCTCGCTCTGGTAAACTGCCGGCCTTTATTGCCCTGCCGAGTGTCGTTCGTGTCGAGTTTTCCTGTCTGCCGGTGCCGCCTGCGATGAATCATGCCCCCAACGCCGTGGCCCGCCTGCGCGACCAGCGCGAGGACGAAGGCATCAAGCCGATCCAGGCCCGTGGTTTTCGCTCTCCGCGTTGCCGCGATTGCCGGGTGATCATCAGCCATTGCCTGTGCGCCTGGCGGCCAACCGTCGATACACGCTCGGGCGTTTGCCTGATCATGACCGGCAAGGAAGTGTTCAAACCCAGCAATACCGGCTGGCTGATCGCCGACATCGTGCGCGACAACCATGCCTTCATCTGGTCGCGGACAGAGCCCGACGAACAACTGCTGGCGCTGCTGAACGACCCGCAATGGCAGCCGTATCTGGTGTTCCCCGGCGAGTACGTCGAGCCTTCGCGGGTGACCAACACCGTGGATCTCGATAGCAGCAAGCGTCCGCTGTTCATCCTGCTGGACGCGACCTGGACCGAAGCCCGGAAGATTTTCCGCAAGAGCCCGTATTTCGATCGTTTGCCGATCCTCAGCCTGTTGCCTGACAAGCTGTCGCGCTATCGCCTGCGCCGCTCGACCCGCAGCGAGCACCTGTGCACCGCCGAAGTGGCGGCGCTGTGCCTGGAACTGGCCGGCGATTCGGACGCGGCGTCGGCGCTGGATGCCTATTTCGATGTGTTCAGCCAGCATTACCTGGGGGCCAAGCAGCAACTGGAGGTCAACGTGTCGACGCCCGCCCACGCTGAATTGCTGCCCTATATCCGAAACGCGGCGCCAGTACCGGCCTGATCCTGGCCCATACTGCTAAAGCAGTGGCCGTGCGGCTTGACCACCTAGGCTTCGCTGGTCATGCTTGGCGCCGATTGGGGTGCGGCCAAGGTTTGAAACGCCGTTTTTGTTCGTGATTGGCGTTGAACGTGCCCCTGTGGATGCCGCTGCCGGGCGGTATCTGGATTTGCTTTGGTGAGGCCCGAATGCGCGGGCCCGCCATCAAAAACAGGATCATTTGAAAAATGGCCACATACGACATCCTGATTGCCGATGATCACCCTCTTTTTCGTAGCGCACTGCATCAAGCGGTGACGATGGGCCTTGGCCCGGACGTACGCATGGTGGAGGTGGCGAGCATCGCCGAGCTGGAAACCCGCCTGACCGAAAAGGCTGACTGGGATCTGGTGCTGCTGGACCTGAACATGCCGGGCGCTTTCGGGTTTTCCGGGCTGGTGATGCTGCGCGGTCAGTACCCGCAGATTCCGGTGGTGATGGTTTCGGCCCAGGAAGAAGCCTCGGTGATGGTCAAGTCCCGGGAATTCGGCGCCAGTGGCTTCATTCCCAAGTCCAGCGACCTGAGCGTGATTCAGGAAGCGGTGCGCAAAGTGCTGGATGGCGACGTGTTCTGGCCGCCCCAGGCGTTCGAAGCGGTCAGCGTTTCGGATGAAGCCAAAGCCGCCAGCGATGGTCTTGCGAGCCTGACGCCGCAGCAGTTCCGGGTGTTGACCATGGTCTGCGAAGGCTTGTTGAACAAGCAGATCGCCTACGAGCTGAGTGTGTCCGAAGCGACCATCAAGGCCCACGTCACGGCGATTTTTCGCAAGTTGAACGTGCGGACCCGGACCCAGGCAGCTTTACTGCTGCAACAACTTGAGTCAATTCCGAGCCAGTAAGCACTGGCGTCTTCACGCTTTTTTGACTTTCGTTGATCTAGCTTCCCCACTTCCTTTCGGTCGGTTATCTACTTTATGTCACCTTTCAAGGGCCAGACGGGCCTGAAACGCATCCTCAACGCTTCCGGTTACTCGCTGGACGGCCTGCGCGCCGCCTTCACCGGCGAAGCGGCTTTCCGCCAACTGGTGCTGCTTAACGTGGTACTGATTCCACTGACGTTTTTCCTCAATGTCAGCCGGGTCGAGCAGGCGCTGCTGATCGCCGTGTGCCTGCTGGCGCTGATCGTCGAGCTGTTGAATTCGGCGGTGGAGGCGGCTATCGACCGTATCTCGCTGGAGTTGCACCCGCTGTCCAAGAACGCCAAGGACATGGGCAGTGCCGCGCAATTCGTGGCACTGAGCATGATCGCCCTGGTGTGGGCGGTGATTCTGCTTTAAGCGATGCTCGGCAGAACGATCTCGTCGCTGCGCTGCACCCCGGCGGTAAAGGCGCGGCACAGGTCGAGGAATTCGCGCATGGCGGAGGTCTGATACTTCTGTTTGTGCCAGATGAAGTAGAACTGCCGCGCCAGATCCAGATCCGGCGTCTCGACCGGCACCAGGCTGCCGCGGCGAAAGGCGTCACGCAGCGCCAGACGTGAAATACAGCCAATCCCCAGACCTGATTCCACCGCGCGTTTGATCGCTTCGGTGTGCTCCAGCTCCAGCCGGATGTTCAGCGCGCTGCGGTGATGCCGCATCGCCTGATCGAAGGTCAGGCGCGTCCCCGAACCCTGTTCCCGCAAAATCCACGCTTCGTGCGTCAACTCTTCCATGGTCGCGCTGCCGCGCTTGGCCAACGGATGCTGTGGGGCGCAGAACACCACCAGTTCATCCTCGACCCAGCTCTGCACTTCGATGTCCGGGTGGCTGCAATCGCCTTCGATTAGACCCAGATCAATTTCGTAATGAGCCACTTGTTGCACGATATTGGCAGTGTTCTGCACGTGCAGCTTCACCTGGCTTTCGGGGTGGCGCTGCATGAAACCGCCGATCAGCAGCGTCGCCAGGTAATTGCCGATGGTCAGGGTCGCGCCCACCGACAGCGAGCCGAAACCGGATTTGCCGTTGAGCAGGTCTTCGATTTCCTTGGCCTGATCGAGCATGGCCACCGCTTGCGGCAACAACTGTTTGCCGAGGGCGTTGAGGCTCAGGCGTTTGCCGGCGCGATCGAACAGCTGGCAGCTGGACTGGCGCTCCAGTTCGGTGATGGAAGTGCTGGCGGCCGATTGTGACAGGTTGAGCAGACCCGCAGCACGGGACACGCTCTCCTGCTGGGCGACAGCGACGAAGACTTGCAGTTGACGAAGAGTAAATCGCATATCGATATAACCGATAACCCTTATCTTAATAATCCAGTTAACAGATATTGTCGGCGCTATTAGAATGCGATGCAATTGCGCACCGTCGGCATTCTTCAACACGAGCCGGGCAGGCGCAGATCAATCTCCAGGAGTCCCACGTACATGAGCAACATGAACCACGAGCGTGTCCTCAGTGTTCATCACTGGAACGACACTCTGTTCAGCTTCAAGTGCACCCGCGATCCGGGCCTGCGCTTCGAGAACGGTCAGTTCGTGATGATCGGCCTGCAACAGCCAAACGGCCGCCCGCTTATGCGCGCTTACTCGATCGCCAGCCCGAACTGGGAAGAGCATCTCGAGTTCTTCAGCATCAAGGTGCAGGACGGTCCGCTGACCTCCCAGCTGCAGCACCTGAAGGAAGGCGACGAGATCATCATCTCGAAAAAACCGACCGGCACCCTGGTGCTGGACGACCTGAACCCGGGCAAGCACCTGTACCTGCTGAGCACCGGCACCGGTCTGGCGCCGTTCATGAGCGTGATCCAGGACCCGGAAACCTACGAGCGCTTCGAGAAAGTGATCCTGGTTCACGGTGTTCGCTACGTCAACGAAGTCGCCTACCGCGAATTCATCACCGAGCACCTGCCGCAGAACGAGTTCTTCGGCGAAGCGCTGCGTGACAAGCTGATCTACTACCCGACCGTGACCCGCGAACCGTTCGAGAATCAGGGCCGTCTGACCGACCTGATGCGCAGCGGGAAGCTGTTCAGCGACATCGGCCTGCCACCGATCAACCCGCAGGACGACCGCGCGATGATCTGCGGCAGCCCGAGCATGCTCGACGAGACCAGCGAAGTGCTCGACAGCTTCGGCCTGAAGATCTCGGCGCGTATGCGCGAGCCGGGTGACTACCTGATCGAGCGCGCATTCGTCGAGAAGTAAATCCCGACGATGCACACAGAAAAGCCCGCGTTGCCTGAGAAGGCAGCGCGGGCTTTTTCGTTTTCGCGATTCAGTCAGCGGCGGGGATGACTTCCAGAACGCGGATCTGCTCAGGCACAGGGTAGTGCCAGCGCACATCCAGATCCCAGAACTGCGCGCCGTATTCGCGCTCTGGCGCGGGCGTCTGATACGCCGGGCGCGGATCCTGGGCCAGGCATTGCTCGATCAGCTCGACCAGCGGCTCGGCCAGGCGCTGAGCGTGCGTGTGCGCCTGTTGCAGCGCCGTGTCCGTCCATTGCACGTCGATCAGGTGCGGCGCGGCACTGGCGATGCTGTTGGAGGCGTCAGCAATGATGTCGGCGTACGGCACGTAGGGTTTGATGTCGAGAATCGGCGTGCCATCCAGCAAGTCGATGCCGGAGATGAACAGGCGATTGGCTACGACCTTGTCCAGCTTCACCACCGACTGGCCGATGCCGTTCGGCCGGTGCGTGGCGCGGGTGGCGAACACGCCCATGGACTTGTTGCCACCGAGGCGCGGAGGGCGGACCTTGAGGCGCGGCTTTTCTTCCAGCGCCTGATGGAACAGGAACAGCAGCCAGACATGACTGACCTGCTCGAGCCCCTGCACCGCGTCACCCTGATCGAACGGTGCCACCAGTTCCAGCACGCCACGGGCGGCGGGGGCCAGTTGCGGCTGGCGCGGGATGGCGAACTTCTCCTTGAAGCAGGAGCGGACGAAGCCGATGGGGGAGACGCTGTAAGTCATGGTGTGCATTCGAAGCGGAGCAGGGCGGGCATGATAACCCGTCCGGCCGCGTCGCCGACCTAAAGACTGAACCCGCCATCCAGCGGAATGATATTCCCGGTCATGTACGCCCCGGCAGTACTCGCCAGGCTGATTGCCAGCGCCGCCATCTCTTCCTCTCGACCCCAGCGTTTCATCGGGATCAGCGCAGTGTCTTCGGCCAGCGCCTGCTGGTCGCTGCCGATGTGCTGGGTCATCTTGCTCGGGAAACGCCCCGGCGCGATGACATTGACGTTGATGTGCTGGCTCACCAGTTCCCGAGCCAGAATCCGTGAGAGTTGATGCAGGGCAGCCTTGCTCGGTCCGTAGGCATAGGCCTGTTCACCAAAGGAAGAAATCCCCGCCACCGAACCAATGTTGATGATCCGCGCCGGATTGGCCGCCGACCCGGATTGGCGCAGCAACGGCAGAAATTGCTGGATGCAACTGAACACCGAGGTCACGTTGAGCTGCATGACTTTCTCCCAGCCCTTGACCGGGTAGCTCTCCAGCGGCGCGCCCCAGGTGGTGCCGGCGTTATTCACCAGAATGTCCAGGTGGGTGATCTGTTCGCCCAGTCGCGCGGCCAGCTCTTTCACGCCTTCTTCCGTCGCCAGATTCGCCGCCACGCCATGACACGTGCCCAGAGCACTGAGTTCTTCAGCGGTTTGATGACAGGCTTCAGCGTCACGGGAGCAGACGTACACGCGGGCGCCGGCTTCGACAAAGGCCTTGGCGATCATTTTGCCGATACCACGGGTGCCGCCGGTCACCAGGGCGGTGCGGCCTTGCAGGGAGAAATACGGGTGCATGGCGAATCCTGAGGGCTAGGGTTCAGTACACCCTAGTCGCCGGCCGCGAAAAGCGGAGCCACTATTTTTGCAAGGAATGGAGGGGCATGCATGAAAACGGCGACCGAAGTCGCCGTGTTCAAGTGGATCAACCGCGAACGCGCAGGGTCAGGCCCTTGAGAAAATTGCGCAGCAACTGATCGCCGCACGGGCGGTAGTTGGTGTGGCCGACCTTGCGGAACAACGCGCTCAGCTCAGGCTTGGATACCGGGAACTCGGCGGCCTTGAGGATCGCGTGCATGTCGTCTTCTTTCAGCTCGAAGGCCACGCGCAGCTTTTTCAGGATGATGTTGTTGGTCACCGGCAGTTCGATCGGCAGCGGCGGACGGCTTTCGTCCTTGCCGCGCTTGAAGATCACCAGACCGTCGAGGAAGTGCGCGATGACTTCGTCCGGGCAGCGCACGAAACCTTCTTCGTCTTCTTCTTTCTTGTCGAGGTACGTCACGACATCGGCAAGCGTGACGTCCAGGCCGCCGAGTTTGATGATCTCGACCACTTTCTTGTCGCTGATATCGAGCATGTAGCGCACGCTGCGCAGAACGTCGTTGTGAACCATGTGTGCAATCCTGATTGTTCGCTGTGGGCACCGAGCGGGACGCGATGCCGGAATGTAGGGTGGCTTGCGAGCCTTAGAATTTCTCTTTACCGGACAGGTAGCGCCACTGGCCGACCGGCACCTTGCCGATGGACACGCCGCCGATGCGGATGCGGCGAATGCCGATCACCTTCAGGCCGACCGCTTCGCAGAACTGGGCGATGATCCCCGGCTGCGGGTTTTTCATGGCGAAGCGCAGACGGTTTTCGTTCTGCCAGCTGGCCTTGACCGGCGGCAGCTCCTTGCCCTTGTGAGTGAGTCCGTGCTGCAGACGGTTCAGGCCGTGGGCAACCATGTCGCCTTCGACTTCGACCACGTATTCCTGCTCGATCTTGGCCGCGTCGGCGGTGAGCTTGCGCAACACCTTCCAGTCCTGGGTGAACACCAGCAGGCCGCTGGCCTTGGGTTGCAGGTCGGCGCTGGCGGTCAGGCGCAGGAAATGCCCGCGCAGCGGACGCTTGCCGTAGCGGTGTTCTTCGCTGAGGGTGTCGGCGTTCAGCGACTGCATGGCGCTGTCGACATCCATGCCCGCCGGCACGTTGAGCAGGATGGTCACCGGCTCCGGCGCGGTGGCCTTGGCGTCCTTGTCGAGCTCGACTTTCTGGTCGCCGACCTTGAACTGCGGCTCGTCGATGACTTCGCCGTCCACGGTGACCCAGCCGCCCTCGATGAACAGCTCGGCCTCCCGGCGGGAGCAACCGACCAGCTCGATGAGGCGTTTGGAGAGGCGAATCGGGTCAGTCATGACAGGGGCCGTAACAAAAAAGGGGTGGGCATTGTACCTGCGTGGGGCCGGTTAAGCCCGATTGCATTTACAGGTGCTGAATTCAATGTGGGAGCGAGCTTGCTCGCGAAGGCGTCCTTTCAGTCTATTTCTGCAGTGGCTGTTGCACCGCATTCGCGAGCAAGCTCGCTCCCACAGTAGTTTTGTTGTGTGTCAGGCATGGTTCGAGCGTTGCTGATTCTGCCGCAAGCGCATGTGCAACAGCGGATACGGCTGGCCCATGCCATCGACTTCCGAGCGGCCGATCACTTCGAACCCTTGCTTGAAGTAAAACCCCAGGGCCTGCGGGTTCTGTTCATTGACGTCCAGTTCGTCGGCGTTCAGGTGTTCCATCGCGTACTTCAGCAGTTTCTTGCCAAGGCCCTGACCGCGATGGGCCGGGTCGATGAAGAGCATTTCGATCTTGCCGGCCGCAACCCCGGCAAATCCGGTGATGCGCTGGTGGCTGTCCCGGGTGCAAATCAGCATCACCGCATCGAGGTAGCGGGTCAGCACCAGATTCTTCAGCAGCTCGATGTAGGATTCCGGCAGGAAATCATGAGTCGCGCGGACCGAGGCCTCCCAGACCCGGGTCAGTTCCTGATAATCGCTGAGTTTCGGCGTGTGGATGACCGAGTGGTGACGCATGCCCGATAGCCTCTTTGTCATGGATGAGGGAGTCCTTCCCACCCCAAACGATAGCCGTAAAAAAGCCCCGCATCTCGTAAAAGAGAGCGGGGCTTTCTGTATTTTTCACGCTTAGATCTGTTCGGCCCAGAGGTCGTATTCGTCGGCGTCGGTCACCTTGCACCAGACCTTGTCGCCCGGCTTGAGGTTGCTGCCGTTGTCGATGAACACGTTGCCGTCGATTTCCGGGGCATCGAAGAAGCAACGGCCGACCGCGCCTTGCTCGTCGACTTCGTCGACCAACACTTCGATTTCACGGCCGATGCGCATTTGCAGGCGCGCCGAGCTGATGGCCTGCTGGTGCGCCATGAAACGCTCCCAGCGATCCTGCTTGACGTCGTCCGGAACGATGTCGAGGTTCAGGTCATTGGCCGGTGCGCCTTCGACCGGCGAGTACTGGAAGCAGCCGACGCGGTCGAGCTGGGCTTCGGTCAGCCAGTCCAGCAGGTACTGGAAGTCTTCTTCGGTTTCGCCGGGGAAGCCGACGATGAAGGTCGAACGGATGATCAGGTCCGGGCAGATTTCGCGCCAGTTCTTGATCCGCGCCAGGGTCTTGTCTTCGAACGCCGGGCGTTTCATCGACTTCAGGACTTTCGGGCTGGCGTGCTGGAACGGGATGTCCAGGTACGGCAGGATCTTGCCGGCGGCCATCAGCGGGATCAGTTCGTCGACGTGCGGGTACGGGTAAACGTAGTGCAGACGGACCCAGACGCCGAGGGTGCTCAGCGCTTCGCACAGTTCGGTCATGCGGGTTTTCACCGGCGCGCCGTTCCAGAAACCGGTGCGGTATTTGACGTCAACGCCGTAGGCGCTGGTGTCCTGGGAAATCACCAGCAGTTCCTTCACGCCGGACTTGACCAGACGCTGGGCTTCGTCGAGCACGTCGCCCACCGGGCGGCTGACCAGTTTGCCGCGCATCGACGGGATGATGCAGAAGCTGCAGCTGTGGTTGCAGCCTTCGGAAATCTTCAGGTACGCGTAGTGACGCGGGGTCAGCTTGATGCCTTGCGGTGGCACCAGGTCGATCAGCGGGTTGTGATCCTGCTTCGGCGGCACGACTTCGTGCACCGCGTTGACCACTTGCTCGTACTGCTGCGGACCGGTGACGGCCAGCACGCTCGGGTGCACGTCACGGATATTGCCTTCTTCCACGCCCATGCAGCCGGTCACGATGACCTTGCCGTTTTCCTTGATCGCTTCGCCGATGACTTCCAGCGATTCGGCCTTGGCCGAGTCGATGAAGCCGCAGGTGTTGACCACGACCACGTCGGCGTCCTGATAGGTGGACACCACGTCATAGCCTTCCATGCGCAGCTGGGTCAGGATGCGCTCGGAGTCGACCAGTGCTTTCGGGCAACCCAGAGAAACGAAGCCAACCTTTGGATTGGCCGGCGCAGGAGTGGTGGACATGTCTAACCTCGGTGTTTTGTGACGCCGCTTGCCTGATGGCAGAAGCCGACGGACGGGCGCTTGAACTGCGCCTCTGATCAAAAAGTGCGCAATTCTAGCGACGAGCAGCGCTCTTGACCAGCTTTATGCAGGGAAATACGACGAGTGCTGCGCTATGCTTCGCGCCGTTGCGCTTTACTGAATTTTTACAGTCAAGAAAACGTCTGTTACAGGGCGTAAAAACGCGCATGCTGCACACAAAGCATAGTGCTTCATATAAGAAGCCGGTCTGGGAATCAGGAGTGTTGGATGGGTCAGGCAAGTAGTCACGCGGCGGGCGCCGAAGGTTCGGCCACCAAGCCGCTGAGCATGCTGGTCGCGGCGGTCGGGGTAGTTTACGGCGACATCGGCACGAGCCCGTTGTACACCCTCAAAGAAGTGTTTTCCGGCGCTTACGGTGTGCCCGTCAATCACGACGGAGTGCTCGGCATTCTGTCGCTGATTTTCTGGTCGCTGATCTGGGTCGTTTCAATCAAGTACATGATGTTCGTCCTGCGCGCCGACAACCAGGGCGAAGGCGGGATCATGGCGCTCACCGCGCTGGCTCGCCGGGCAGCGGCGGGGCGCAAGCGGTTGCGCACGCTTTTGGTGGTCTGCGGGCTGATCGGCGCGGCGCTGTTCTATGGCGACAGCATGATCACCCCGGCGATTTCCGTGCTCTCGGCCATTGAAGGTCTGGGCCTGGCCTTCGACGGCATTGACCATTGGGTGGTGCCGCTGTCGCTGGTGGTGCTGGTGGCGCTGTTTCTGATCCAGAAACACGGCACGGCGCGGATCGGCATTCTGTTCGGGCCGATCATGGTCACCTGGTTCCTGGTCCTCGGCGCCCTCGGCGTCTACGGCATCAGCCACACCCCGGAAGTGCTGCACGCGATGAATCCTGTGTGGGCAGTGCGGTTCTTTACCGTTCATCCAGGCATGGGCGTGGCGATCCTCGGCGCCGTGGTGCTGGCGCTGACCGGTGCCGAAGCGCTGTACGCCGACATGGGCCACTTCGGCCGCAAGCCGATTGCCCGTGCGTGGTTCCTGTTGGTGCTGCCGGCGCTGGTGCTCAACTACTTCGGTCAGGGCGCCTTGCTGCTGGACAACCCGGAAGCGGCGCGCAACCCGTTCTACCTGCTGGCCCCGAGCTGGGCGCTGATTCCGCTGGTCGGTCTGTCGACCCTGGCCACGGTGATCGCCTCCCAGGCGGTGATTTCCGGCGCGTTCTCCCTGACCCGTCAGGCGATCCAGCTCGGTTACATCCCGCGCATGTACATCCAGCACACCTCCAGCGACGAGCAGGGCCAGATCTACATCGGCGCCGTGAACTGGTCGCTGATGGTCGGCGTGGTCTTGCTGGTGATCGGCTTCGAATCTTCCGGCGCGCTGGCCTCGGCCTACGGCGTGGCCGTGACTGGCACGATGTTGATGACCACGATCCTGGTGTCGGCAGTGATGCTGCTGCTGTGGAAATGGCCACCGATTCTGGCGGTGCCGGTGCTGCTCGGCTTCCTGTTGGTGGACGGCCTGTACTTCGCCGCCAACGTGCCGAAGATCGTGCAGGGCGGTGCCTTCCCGGTGATCGCCGGTATCGCGCTGTTCGTGCTGATGACCACCTGGAAACGTGGCAAGCAACTGCTGGTCGAGCGCCTCGACGAAGGCGCACTGCCGCTGCCGATCTTCATCAGCAGCATCCGCGTCCAGCCACCGCACCGCGTGCAGGGCACCGCCGTGTTCCTCACCGCCCGTTCCGACGCGGTGCCGCACGCGCTGTTGCACAACCTGCTGCACAACCAGGTTCTGCATGAGCAAGTGGTGTTGCTGACCGTCGTCTACGAAGACATCCCGCGCGTCCCGCCATCCCGACGTTTCGAAGTCGAAGCCCACGGCGAAGGCTTCTTCCGGGTGATCCTGCACTTCGGGTTTACCGACGAGCCGGACGTGCCGCAGGCACTGAAGCTGTGCCATCTGGATGATCTGGACTTCAGCCCGATGCGCACCACCTACTTCCTCAGCCGCGAAACGGTCATCGCCTCGAAACTCGAAGGCATGGCCCGTTGGCGTGAAGCGCTGTTTGCGTTCATGTTGAAGAATGCCAACGGGAACCTGCGGTTCTTCAATCTCCCACTGAACCGGGTGATTGAGTTGGGGACGCAGGTGGAGATGTAGGTCCCGCCACAACTGAAAAGCCCCCGTCAGCTTCACGGCTGGCGGGGGCTTTTTCGTTGCTGTGTATCCCGTCGAAAAACAGCGTAATAGGGCGGCAAAGTGCTCAAGCACGAGATTAGGAGTTTGCCTACAAGGTATGCGGACGTCATCTGATATTGCGACACCGGTCAGCGAAACTAAGGTGACGAGCAATTTCAGGGACGGCGGATTTTGTACGGGCGCTACAGCAAGTGAGGCCGAACAAAGGGCTTGACGATCAGATATTTTGAATGAGACAAGTGTCCACGTTTTATGGAATGTGGACACTTGGAGTTTTACGCTTCATGAAGAGTCAAGATATTTTGCTTTTATTCAAGATGGCCAGCCTTCACGCTCAGGAGGAAAACCTCCTTGGTGTAATGGAGTCAGAGTCGAATTCGAACAGGGTTGAGGAGTTGTTGAAGCCTTATGTGGTCAGCCAAATGACCGCAGGTGGGCGGGTGGGGCAGCCATTGGTCACCTACTCCACTGACGGTGAAGATACTGTTTTCCGGCGACAGGATTTCGATTCGGCCTTGAACGATGAGGCAGGATGGGAGGGGTGGTCGGAGCCTGTGGCTGTTCCGCCCCTGACAAGCTGGAGTGAGGGTTACTCGTTGCGTGCGTTGTCTGCTGCTCTCGGGCTAAGCAAAAGCGAGGTTTCAAATTCCATCGCCAGGTGTCGTGAGTCCGGCCTGCTCACCAATGACTATGAGACAGGGCTGGCGAAGGTTAATCGGCGGCAGCTACTGAGCATCACCGAGCACGCTCTGAAATACTTCTTTCCTGTAAAGCCCGGTGCAATGGTTCGCGGTATCCCGACGGGTTTCGCAGCACCGGCACTGTCCAAAAGCATCAAAAGTGCTGGTGGACTGATTCCGGTCTGGCCTGATGCATTTGGAACGGAGCGTGGTCAGGCAATAGAGCCGCTCTACAAGACAGTGCCGGAAGCGGTGAAGAAGGACAGGATTCTTTATCACTATCTTGCGCTTGCTGATGCGATCCGCCTTGGAGGCCCGCGAGAGTGCGGTGTCGCAGTCAACATTCTAAAAGCAGGAATGGGACTGAAATAACATGTCATCAAACGCTGATCACAACTACGAGCTAATAGAGTTTGTCGCCGAAGGCTTGGGAGAGGCGTTTCTCGCTGAGGTTGCCTTTGTCGGAGGTTGCACCACAGCCATGCTGGTAACGGATGCTGTTGTGCTGGACGACATTCGTTTCACCGATGACGTTGACCTGGTGATCGAGCTGGCAGGTATTAGCGCCTGGCAGCAGCTTACCGAACGGTTGGCAGCCAGGAATTTCAAGATTACCGGCGAGGATGAAGTCAACTGTCGTTTCCGCTTCAACGATATCGTCGTTGACGTGATGCCTTCTGATCCCGAAGTTCTCGGATACGCCAACCGCTGGTTTGTAGAGGGGTTGGCACGGGCTGATAAATTTACGTTGCCCAGCGGTACCGTCATCCAGATATTCAAACCGACCTATTTTCTCGCGACAAAACTGGAAGCCTTCGGCGGTCGGGGCGGTGGCGATCCATACCATAAAGATGTCGAAGACATCATTATCTTGATTGATGGACGTCCAGAGCTTTTAGAAGAGGTTCGCCAAGCGGAGTCCGAGCTCAAGGAGTTCATCACGACTGGAGTTCGAGCACTCAGGCGGCTCGGTGGCATCGACTATGTGATTGAAAGCTCGGGCTCGGTACAGGCCAATCCAGGAAGAGGGCAAATCATTCATGGGCGCATGAAAGAACTGGGCAGCGCATGAAATACCACGCCAGATCGGTAACGGGGCGAGCCAGGCAAACCAATCATGACTTTGCTGGAGCGCTCTGTGATGGAGAGAGCGGCGTATTTGTTATCACAGACGGTACTTCGAGGGTTGGCAGTGGCCAGTTGGCTGAATCCTTTGTGGAAGGTGTTTTAGCGATCTGGTCAAAACATTTTGATCAGGGCCTCGATATCACTGAGTACGGAGCGGTTGAACAGGTACTGGTTTCTATGCTGGCCGACCTCCATCCCGTCTTGTTTGCAAGCCAGACAGGCGCCGCTTGTTATGTGGTGGGTGTCGCTGCTCATGGCAAACTCACGCTTGCGTATGAGGGTGATTGTTCATGCGGTGTTGTGACCTCGGCAGGCGCGATCGAATGGATGACGTCGCCGCACTGTAAAGCCAATTGGAGACGTGACCGTTCCCACTTCGAGCTGGCGCAAGATCCCGCTCGGCACCGGGTGACTCGATGCTTGAAGGTGAGTCGCGCGCCGAACCCTGATTTTGTGTTTTATCCATTGGCTTTAAGTGAGCGACTGGTGTTTGCAACCGATGGCTTTTGGGCGGAGCTAACCGAGTCGCAGCAAAGCAGCTTGTTAGCAGAGCCAGATGGCAGCTGTATCGAAGTTGAAGATGACATCACATGGATAGATGTTCAGTTTTAGTCTTGGCATCGATATAAGGTTTGACTGGCAGGAAGTGTTTCAAGTTTGCGTAAAAAAGCCCCCACAACCCTAAGGTTGCGGGGGCTTTTCGTTGGTGCGCTTCAGATCACTCTTCCGCCACCTGCGCCGTGTTCTGACGCTTCTCGATCAAATCCACCAAACGCTTGGCCAGCGCCGGGTAGTTCTCGTCGAAGTGATGGCCGCCAGGCAGTTTCACCGCTTCGCCCACCGCTGTCTTGTCGGTGCAGCCGCTTTCGTCGGTTTCTTCTTCACCATAGATGCACACGACCTTGGCCGGGGGCAGCTTGGCCATTTCCGGGCCGGTGGCGGCTTCTTTGCCGGCGTTGCCGAGCCAGCCTTCGACTTCGATTTCGAAGCTGCCGGTGCGGGCGAAGGCCAGCAGGATGATTGCGTCGACGCGTTGCTGCTCGGTTTCCGGCAGGCGGTTGTAGATGGCCGGGAGGACGTCGGCGCCGAACGAGTAGCCGGTCAGGATGAAGCGCTTGGTGCCCCATTTCTGGCGGTAGTGCTGCATCAGTTCGGTCAGGTCGAGGGCGCTCTGTTCCGGGCTCTTGTGCTGCCAGTAGTAGCGCAGGGTGTCGATGCCGACGACCGGGTAGCCGATCTTGGCCATTTCACCGGCCACGTCGCGGTCCAGATCGCGCCAGCCGCCGTCACCGGACAGGAACAGGGTGACGGTGTCCTTGGCCTGGCCGGCCGGGACTTCCACGACCGGAATCTGCAGGCCGCCGTTGGCCTTGTCGCCGCCGACGAGGATCTTGCGCAGTTCGTTGTTCAGCACTTGCGGCAGGTTGATGTCGTAGTCGCTGATGCTGGTTTCGGCGTTCGGTTGATCGCGCACGAAACCCGCGCTGGTGTCGTCCGGGTTGTCGTTCCACGCCACCAGCCAGTGGCCGTGGGCGGCGGCTTTTGGCAACAGGTGAGTGCAGCCGGGTTTTTCCAGGGCCAGGTCGACGGAGACGGCCTGGGCCTTGTCGTCTTTCTGCTCGGACAACCAGCGCCATGCCAGGACGGCGCCGGGGCCGATACCGCTGACCAGCGTCGCCGGGCCGTTCAGTTCGCGCAGGCCGGCTTGCAGGGCGCGGCTTTGCAGCAGGCAGTCCTTGGGCAGGATCACTTGAACGATCTGCGCCGAAGCGCTGCGGCTCAGGGTGCTCAGTTGCTTGTCGCTGAGTTTCTGGTCGTCGTTGACCGCCACCAGCACCTGCGCCTTGGGCTTGGTGCCGGGGATGACCCGGGTCATGGCGGCGCCATCGGCCGGGGTGAGCTGTTCGAGGGTCGGTTCCGGTGCCGGGCGTTTGAGGTACCAGAAACCGCCACCGGCAATCGCGGCCAGCACCAGCAGTGCGACCAGGATGTACTTCAGGGAGCGTTGAATCATCAGCGTTTCACCAATCCAGTCAAGCCGCCCGCGATCAGGGCAGCAGTGTCGGCCAGCGCCACCAGCGGATCGAGTCCGGCGGGCACGGCCATATAACGGGGTTCCCAGTCAGGCTGGAACTTGTCTTTGAAGCGGCGCAAGCCTTGGAAGTTGTACAGCTGCTCACCACGGCGGAAAACCATCGAGCCCAGACGCTGGGTCAGCGGTGCACCGCGCCGGGGTTGCAACCCCGACAGCGGCACCATGCCCAGGCTGAAGCGCGCGTATCCGTGACTCTTATAGTGTTGAATCAGACCGACCATCATGAATTCCATGGTCAGCTTGGGGGCGTCCGGGTGCGCGCGCATCAGGTCGAGACTGGCCAGGTCATGGCTGTAGGTCTCGAGCAGGTTGGCGAACGCCACTGGGCGGCCTTCGAAGCGAATCACCGCGATGCGGAAATGCTTCAGGTAATCGTCGCTGAAACGGCCGAGGGAGAAGCCTTTCTCGCGCACGTTCTTGCCGGTCAGCCAGGCATCGGAAATCACCTTGAGCTCATCCATCGGCGCCTGGCCCGGCTCGTGGATTTCCAGTGACAGACCATCGCGGGTGCCACGGTTCCAGGTGTAGCGCAGGTCCTTCATCTCCTTGCCCTTGGCTTCCAGGTCAAAGCGATGCAGATCGACCCGGGCTTCCTCGCCCAGCTTGATCGCGGTCAGGCCGATGTCCATGTAGTACGGCAGGTTCTCGGCGCGCACCTGATAGAACACCGGGCGGGCGTGATGGATGTCGCACAGGTCGCGGAACTGCCATATCATCTCGGCCCGTTGCTGGCCGGGGCCGATCGGGTCGTACAGGGCCACCAGACTGCGGCCGCGACGGGCGTACATCAGGAAGGCTTCGTCGTTGGGATGAAACAGCAGCGCCTTGTCACCGGTCAGGGCCAGGCCGCCGTCCGGTTGCGAGGAGGCCATCAGGATTTTCGAGGCGCGTTCCAGTTCATCCGGTGTCGGCAGATGGATCACCGGGCGAGCGGTGCGCAGCAGCCAGGTCAGGGCGATCACCAGCAGCAGCACGGCGGCGCCGAGCAGCGAGCGCAGGCCGCGCGGGGCATCGGCGTCGAGGGTGAACTGCCACCACAGTTGATGGCTGTAAGGGACGTCCTGATAAGCGAACAGCAAAAGCCAGGTCGAAGCACCGAGTACGCACAGGCTGGCCACCAGATAGAGCGGCGAGAACGGCAGTTCGGTCAGACGGCTCGGGCGGTAGAACGAACGACGGAACACCCCCAGCAGTGCGGCGGTGAGGGTCATCAGGGTCGCTTCTTCCCAGTCGAAACCCTTGAGCAGCGAGAGCAGGGCGCCCACCAGCAACAGAATGGTGGTCAGCATCCACGCCGCCGACAACCGGCGACGCAGGCCTTGGGCGAGCATCAGGCACAGCACGCCGATCAGGCTGGCGCCAAAGTGCGAAGCGTCGACCAGACGGTGAGGAATCAGAAAGCCGATGTGCTCCAGGCGGGTGTCGATCTCTGGCGTCGCGCCGGAAAACAGCAGCACCACGCCGGACAGGAACACCAGCACCGCAAGAATCGGTGCCGCCAGACCGGACGCCGCACGCATGGTCTGCGACTGGAACAGGCGCTGGCCTTCGTTGAGCAGCAACAGCACGCAGGCCACCAGCAACGGCAGCACCACATAGATCAGGCGATACAGGAGCAGGGCGGCAGCCAGTGGAGCGGCACCGAGTTTGTCGGCGAACGCCGCGAGCAGAATCGCCTCGAAGACACCCACACCACCCGGAACGTGACTGAGTACGCCGGCCGCCAAAGCCAGCAGATAAACCAGCAGGAAGGCACCGAAGGGCGGCGCTTCCGGCAGCAGCAGATATAGGACGGTTGCAGCGGCGGCGACGTCGAGGGCGGTGATGACCAGTTGCAGGAACGTCAGGCGGCGACCCGGCAGGCGCAGGGTGCGACGACCGGCTCGGACCAGCAGGTTGTCCGGGTAAGGTTGTTCCGGCAGGCGACGGCGATAGATGCCGATGGCCAGAATCGCGCCGAGCAGCAGCACTACGCCGGCAATCGTCCCCAATAAAGTCTCGGACAGCCCCAGTGCCTGTGAGGCGGCGGGCAGGTTGCTCAGGGTCGCAAGTGCAGCCAGCGGCGGCAGGGCGCAGCCCAGTGACAGGCTGGCGAACAGGGTCATGTGCGCGACTTCGGAAGCGCCCAGGCCATGCCGTGCATATAAACGGTAACGCACCGAGCCACCGGACAGCATCGACAGGCCAATGGCATTGCCGATGGCAAACGCGGTGAAACCGCCGAGAGCCAGGGTTTTCGGTGCCAGCGTCACGCGGGCATACCGACTGGCCGACCATTCGTAGCCGAGCAGAATGATGAAGCCGACGACTGTCGCACCGAGGGCGCCGAGCAGGGCCGGTTTCGGCACGTCGAGAATCGAGTCGTGCAGGGCGTCGAGATCGAGTTCGCTGAGCAGATGGCGACAGGCAATCAGCGCGATGGCGAACAGCAGCAACGTGACCGCCAGACCGATCGGTTGCCGGTATTTGCTGATCCGATCCAGCAGGCGCAGACGCTCAGGCTTGATCGGTGGGGTCGCTGTGACGGTGTCTTGTGAATCAGACGAGTTGGCGCGCATCAATCACCTCTTGGATTGTGCGCGACAGGATGGAGGTATCCAGCCAAGTAACCAATCCCTGTAGAAAAAAATAATCACAAAATACTACGCCTCTCACCGGGGATCGGCGAGGGCAGCTCCTGGATTGCAGACGCCTTGCCTGCGACTTCAAGCATAGTCGCAACTTGGCGGGTCTGAAGATCCTGAACGGTTCACTGCACAGTGACAGATCATTGTTGCGAAAGGACTTTTTCCACAGATACAAAAAAGGCCACTCTTTCGAGTAGCCTTTTTTGATGTTTGGTTGCGGGAGCCGGATTTGAACCGACGACCTTCGGGTTATGAGCCCGACGAGCTACCAGACTGCTCCATCCCGCGTCTGTGTGGCGGCATTCTACAGGCGAACGGCGGGGTGTCAACCGATAATCCCGAGAAGGGTCAAATAAGTGTGCAATCGCGGCAAACGGTCGCAGGTGGCTGCTTAAGTTTCGGAATTGAAACGGATTCCTGTTTGCAGAACGTCGTGCATCGTCGTGAAAAACAGACACGCACAAAAAAGGCCAATCTTTCGATTGGCCTTTTCTGATGTTTGGTTGCGGGAGCCGGATTTGAACCGACGACCTTCGGGTTATGAGCCCGACGAGCTACCAGACTGCTCCATCCCGCGTCTGTGTGGCGGCATTCTACAGAGGAACGCCGGGGTGTCAACCTTCAATTTGGATAAAACCTCTTCAGCTTCAATCGGTTAGCGCTGACGGACGGTCTTTTCAGGGGCTGCAGGTCAGGCAGGGCAAGGGTTTCAGCTCTATTGGAGGTTGGTTTTCGATTGAGAAAATAAATTCAAAGGCCGTTTCCTACAAACTGAAAAGAACCTTCATACCACTGGTGCTATATACAGGTGTCAGTGAGATACTGCCGGTCCGGCTCGCCATGTTTCCTTTTCTGTCATGACTCAGCGAAAAATCATCCACGTCGACTGTGACTGTTTCTACGCCGCCATCGAGATGCGGGATGACCCGAGCCTCGCCGGCAAGCCGTTGGCGGTCGGTGGCTCGGCGGACAGGCGCGGGGTGATCGCCACCTGCAACTATGAGGCGCGTGCATACGGGGTTCGCTCGGCGATGTCCTCTGGACACGCCTTGAAGCTGTGCCCGGACCTGACCATCGTCAAGCCGAGAATGGACGCCTATCGCGAGGCGTCGAAAGAAATTCACACGATCTTCAGCGATTACACCGACCTCATCGAGCCGCTTTCGCTGGACGAGGCGTACCTCGACGTCTCGGACAGCGCGCATTTCGGCGGTAGCGCCACGCGGATCGCCCAGGACATTCGCCGCCGGGTGTCCAATCAGTTGCATATCACCGTCTCCGCCGGCGTGGCGCCGAACAAGTTTCTGGCCAAGATCGCCAGCGACTGGAAAAAGCCCAACGGCTTGTTCGTGATCACTCCAGATCAGGTCGAGGAGTTCGTCAGTAGCTTGCCGGTGAGCAAGTTGCACGGGGTCGGCAAGGTCACGGCCGACAAGTTGAGCAAGCTGGGTATCAGTGACTGTCTGCAATTGCGCGACTGGGACAAGCTGGCGCTGGTGCGGGAATTTGGCAGTTTCGGCGAGCGCTTGTGGAGTCTCGCCCGTGGGATCGATGAGCGGTTGGTACATAACGACAGCCGCCGTCAGTCGATCAGTGTCGAAAACACCTACGACGTCGATCTGCCGGATCTGCGCAGTTGCCTCGATAAGCTCCCCGAGCTGCTGGAAACCCTGAAAACCCGCATGGCGCGGATCGACAGCAGCTACCGGCCGGGCAAGCCATTCGTCAAAGTGAAGTTTCACGATTTCACCCAGACCACACTGGAGCAGGCCGGGGCAGGGCGGGATCTGGGCAGTTACCAGTTGATGCTGACGCAGGCGTTCAACCGCGGTGGCAAACCGGTGCGGCTATTGGGAGTGGGCGTGCGGCTGGAGGATTTACGCGGCGGGTTCGAACAAATGGAGTTGTTCGAGCGATAGACGGACAAAAAAATGCCCGAACCAGGTTCGGGCATTTTTTCAGGGGGGTTCAGTTCGGCCCCGGATCCGCCACCAGACGCCCCGCATCCCGGGTCAGGGACTTGAGGAATTCGGCCTGCAACTCAGGATCGTTGCGGGTCAGTTCGATCAGGCTTTGTTCCAGTTCACTGGCTTCTTCTTCCAGACCCAGTTCCGACAGACGCTTCACCCGGTGTACCCACTGGCTCACTTCGTCGTCTTCCAGATCGTCGTAGATCAGCCCGTGAGCCTCCAGCAGCTTGCCGCGCAGGTGAGTGCTGATCGCCAGAGACGAATCGGAATGCACGTCATCCTTGCTGTCTTCGACGCTGATCTGCAGTTTGCCTACATGATTGAGGTCGTTTTCGGCGAACGGGCTGTCCAGCAGGTTCAGACGCAGCACGCCGTTGCGATCGGTGGTCATGTCGAAGGTCTGCTTGCCGGCCTTGACCTGAACCGGGCGCTCGCTCCACGGCAGGCTCGAATACTCCGTGCGCTTGTCGCGCTGGACTTCGTCGATGCCGGCCAGATTCTGTTGCGCGCGACCGTTCGATTGCACGTTCATGAACGGGTTGAGCCCGGCGAAACCGTAGCTGAGCCAGTCCCGTGTCACGCTGTCGGGCAGATTGCCGAGGGCAAACACGTTGACCACGTTCGCACCGACGCCGCCGACCACCGCCACCGCGCCCAGCGGAATCTCGTAGATCTCCCGCCATGGCTGGTAAGGCGTGTAACGGTCGTAATGGCGCGTGACCTCGAATTCGGTGACTTCGAAGGTCTTCTGTTCGTTGATCTTCACGCGCCGTTGCGGCAGCTCAAGCACCTTGGGCTCGCCGACATCGATCTGCAGGCTGTGATCGAGCAGTTTGCGCTCGACACGTTCCTCGTGCTCGCTGCGTTGTGACATGTGATTGGCACAGCCGCTGACCAGTAGGGTGCCGCACAGGGCGGCACCACCGAGGCCTAAGGTGTTTCGCTTGAACATGACGTCTCTATCTGGTTTCAGCGGCGGATACGGGCCTGAAGGAAGGACAGCACGTCGGCAACCGGCAGCGCTTGCGCCTGGCCTTCGGTACGGCTCTTGTATTCCAGGTTGCCTTCGGCGAGGCCGCGGTCGCTGACCACGATCCGGTGCGGAATGCCGATCAGCTCCATGTCCGCGAACTTGATGCCCGGGCTGGTTTTCTTGTCGCGGTCGTCCAGCAGCACTTCGAAGCCGGCCGCGGTCAGTTCCGCGTACAGCTTGTCGGTGGCTTCGCGCACCTGCTCGGTTTCATAGCGCAGCGGCACCAGGGCGATCTGGAATGGCGCCAGGGTGTCGCTCCAGATGATGCCGTTCTCGTCGTTGTTCTGCTCGATGGCGGCAGCCACCACGCGGGAAACACCGATACCGTAGCAACCCATTTCCAGGGTTACCGGCTTGCCGTTCTCGCCCAGCACTTCGCACTTCATCGCCTTGCTGTACTTGTTGCCCAGCTGGAAGATGTGCCCGACTTCGATGCCGCGCTTGATTTCCAGGGTGCCCTTGCCGTCAGGGCTCGGGTCGCCGGCCACGACGTTGCGCAGGTCGGCCACGGTCGGAACCGGCAGATCACGCTCCCAGTTCACGCCGAAGTAGTGCTTGTCGTCGATGTTGGCACCGATGCCGAAGTCGCTCATCAGCTCGACCGAGCGGTCGATGATGATCGGCAGCGGCAGGTTCAGCGGGCCGAGGGAGCCGGCACCGGCGCCGATGGCGTCACGCAGTTCGGCATCGGAGGCCATGACCAGCGGGCTGGCAACGCCTGGCTGGTTGGCAGCCTTGATTTCGTTCAGCTCGTGGTCGCCACGGATGATCAGCGCGATCAGCTTGCCTTCTTCTTCGGCGTGCACGATCAGGGTCTTGATGGTCTTTTCAATCGGCAGATTGAATTTCTCCACCAGGGCCGCGATGGTCTTGGTGTCTGGTGTGTCGACCAGACGCAGCTCTTCGCTTGGCGCGGCGCGCGAGGTTTCACGCGGCACGGCTTCGGCTTTTTCGATGTTCGCCGCGTAATCGGAACCGTTGCTGAAGACGATATCGTCTTCGCCGGACTCGGCCAGCACGTGGAACTCGTGGGAGCCAGCGCCACCGATCGAACCGTTGTCGGCTTCCACCGGACGGAACTTCAGGCCCAGGCGGGTGAAGATGTTGCAGTACGCTTCGTGCATGCGGTCGTAGGTGATCTGCAGCGACGCCTGATCCGCATGGAAGGAGTACGAGTCCTTCATGATGAATTCGCGACCGCGCATCAGGCCGAAGCGTGGACGGATTTCGTCACGGAATTTGGTCTGGATCTGGTACAGGTTGATCGGCAGCTGTTTGTAGCTGCTCAACTCGTTGCGCATCAGATCGGTGATCACTTCTTCGTGGGTCGGGCCCGCGCAGAAATCACGACCGTGGCGGTCTTTGATGCGCAGCAGCTCAGGGCCGTATTCTTCCCAGCGCCCCGATTCCTGCCACAGCTCGGCCGGTTGGGTGCTCGGCATCAACACTTCCAGAGAGCCGGCGGCGTTCATTTCTTCGCGAACGATGGCTTCCACCTTGCGCATCACTCGCAAGCCCATCGGCAGCCAGGTGTACAGGCCCGAGGCGAGTTTGCGGATCATGCCGGCGCGCAGCATCAGCTGATGGCTGATCACGACCGCGTCGGAAGGCGTTTCTTTCTGTGTGGCGAGCAAAAATTGACTGGTGCGCATGGTTGGCCGTTGTCGGTTGCTATGACTGGAAATGACGGAGCAGTGTAACGGCGAGATCCGCCGACGTACAGAAGTGCAACCCCGGCGCGAACCCTCTCGCCGGGTGCGAGATGTCTTACGATTCTTCCGCGACGGAGGTCGGTGCAGGTTCCGGCGTCGGTGTCGGGCCTTCGCGGCGGCTTTCCTGGAACCAGTGCAGGGCGATCAGCACCAGGGTCGGAACACCGAGCAGCGCGGTGATCAGGAAGAAGTTGTGATAGCCGAATTTCTCCACCATGACCCCGGAGTAGCCGCCGATCAGGCGTGGCAGCAGGAGCATGATCGAGCTGAGCAGGGCGTACTGCGTCGCGGAGAACTTCAGGTTGGTCAGGCTCGACAGGTAGGCGACGAACGCCGACGTGGCCAGGCCCGAGCTGAAGTTGTCGAGGGAGATCGTCACCACCAGCATCTGCAGGTTCGGACCCATGTCGGCCAGCATCAGGAACAGCAGGTTGGTGGCCGCCGACGCAGCGCCGCCGATGAGCAGGATCGGCAGGATGCCGAAACGCACGATCAGCAGGCCGCCCATGCCGGCGCCGACGAGGGTCATGATCAGGCCGAAGATCTTGCTGACGCTGGCAATCTGGTCCTTGGTGAAGCCCTGGTCGATGTAGAACACGTTGGCCATCACGCCCATCACCGTGTCGGACATCCGATAGGTGGCGATCAGACCGAGCAACAGCAGCGCCTGCCAGCGGTAGCGCAGGATGAAGTCGTTGACCGGCGTCAGCACTGGCGCCAGACCGCGACGCCCCATGGCCGAGAGGCACAGGCAAGTCAGCGTGGTGTAGAGAATCGCACGCAGGAACGCCCGGTCTTCCAGCAGCAGGTCCAGCGGGCTCATGTCGCCGAACAGCACGCTGGCGAAATCGGTGTTGTAGAGCTGGGTGAACATCGCAGGCACAGACACCAGCAAAATGATCAGCACGAACACCGACATCAACTGATGCATGAAGGTGTAGCGCCCGGCCTGCAACTGGGTGCGCAGCGGCACGGGCGGCTCGCGCATCAGCAGGGTGGTGAGCAGGGCAGGGACCATCAGAGCGCCGAACAGCACGTAGGTGCCGGTCCAGGCGGAGTGCTGGTAGTTGAAGCCGGTGGAGCCGAAGCCCTCGGCGAAGAACAGTGCACCGGCCGTCGCGAGCAGCGCAGCAACCCGATAACCGGACATGTAACTGGCGGCCAGTGCGGCCTGGCGGTTGTCTTCGGCGATTTCCAGTCGATAGGCGTCGACGGCGATATCCTGGGTGGCAGAGGCGAATGCAACGACCACCGCGATAGCGATCAGCCAGGACAGGTGTTTCTGCGGGTCGCAAAAGCCCATGCCGATCAGACCGAGGATCACCAGCGTCTGTGAAAGTACCAGCCACGAACGGCGGCGCCCCAGCTTGCCCAACAACGGCAGGCGCCATTGGTCGAGCAGGGGCGACCAGACCCATTTGAAGGCATAAGCCAGACCGATCAGGCTGGCGTAGCCGATCGTCTCGCGGGCCACACCGGCTTCACGCAGCCAGACCGAAAGTGTCGAGAACACCAGCATGTACGGCAGGCCGGCGGCGAAACCCAGCAACAACAGCACGAGCGTCGAAGGACTGGCATAGGCGGCGAGCGCGGCGCGCCAGGTTTTACGGGGCATGGGCTGAAGTCTGCCTCAAGATTGCGAAAACAAAGCGCGCACTCTAACCGCTGTGCTCTACCGGACGCCAGCCATGGCGCCGAATATCCACACGATTGTTCAGGACGGTGATGCCTTCCATGCGCAATCGTGCCCGCTGTTCGTCCCCGGACGGGCTGCCCGCCGGCAGGCTGATCCGACCGCCGGCGCCGAGTACGCGGTGCCACGGCAGCTTGGTGTCGCCGGGCAATTGGCTCAGGGTCCGGCCGACCCAGCGGGCGGCGCGCCCCAACCCCGCCAGTTCGGCCAACTGACCATAGCTGACGACCTTGCCCTCAGGCACTTGGGCGAGGGTGGAATAGAGTGCCGTGCGTCGGATTTGCGGATCGTTTTCGCAGGCATGCATCGGGTCTGTCACGTGCGCGGTTCCTGAGCTTGATCGCGTTATGTCCTTAAGCGTAATCGGTGGAGGGGCAATTGAGAAATGAACTCAACAGAAATAGCCGGGTCACTCCTTGTCAGGGAATTATTCCTACGGATAATGCCGACCCTTTTTCGCAAACCAGAGTCCCCGATTCGCTTATGTTGTCCAGAACCCTGCTGTGCCTTGCTGTCTTCAGTGCGTCCACACCCTTGCTTGCCGATACCGTCTGGTTGAAGAACGGTGACAAGCTGAGCGGCAAAATCACGCTGTTCGACGGTGGCAAGTTGCTGGTCCAGACCCAGTACGCGGGTGCCGTGACCATCGACTGGAAGCAGGTCAAGACCCTGGAGAGCGATCAGGAGTTGCTGGTCAAGCAGGACGCCTACAACGGCGAGAAGGCCAAGTCGCTGAGCGCCGCCGAAGACGGCAAGGTCACTCTGGCCAACGGCGAAGCGCCGAAAACCGTGGAGCTGGCGAGCATTCAGCAGATTCTCAAGCCCAAACCGGTGGTCGAGGACCTGGTGTGGAAGGGCAATGTCGACCTGGCGTTGGATTATCAGCGTGCGGAAAAGGACACCGACGACTACGACATCGGCTTCAAGACGTCCGCCCGCCATGGTCGC
This sequence comes from Pseudomonas sp. B37(2017), assembly GCF_002112885.1. Taxonomy (NCBI): domain Bacteria; kingdom Pseudomonadati; phylum Pseudomonadota; class Gammaproteobacteria; order Pseudomonadales; family Pseudomonadaceae; genus Pseudomonas; species Pseudomonas sp. B37(2017). The sequence goes on from NZ_NEIX01000002.1 coordinate 125,791, forward strand.
TGGCGGCACACCGCCGAGGGCGAGTACAACCGCGAAGTGCAGGACGACGTGACCACCACCGACAACTGGCGCGCCGAGTACGCACTCGACCGCTTCCTGACGGACAAGTGGTTCTGGCAGGGCCGCCTGAACTACAAGCGCGATCACATCGAAGAGCTGGCGCGCCAGCGCGTGGTCGGTACCGGTCCGGGTTACCAGTTCTGGGATGACGAGCTGGGGGCATTCTCCCTGGGCTCGCTGCTCAACCGCACCGACTACCAGTATCGCGATGGCAGCAAGGACAACTTCTATTCAGTCGCCATGAAGTGGGACTACAACCGCTACCTGATCGGCAAGAAGGTAGAGTTCTTCACCAATGGCGAAGTCGGCAAGCCGCTGTCCGGTGTGGCCGATTATGCGCTGGATGCGGAAATGGGCCTGCGCTACAAGGTCACCGACTGGGCATCCCTCAACCTCAAGGCTGAGCGCGACATCATCAGCGGCACCGAGGATGCGGACTTGAGCAAGACCCGCTACACCGCCGGCTTCGGCGTCGCCTGGTAAGCAACAAAAAAGATCGCAGCCTTCGCAGGCTGCGATCTTTTTTTGCGCCCGGAAAAACAGACGCCCACAAAAAAGCCCCGCTTTTGAGGGCGGGGCCTTTTACTAAAGAAGCTACAAGTTAGATAACTTGTACTTCTTCAGCTTGCATGCCTTTCTGACCGCGGGTAGCGATGAAAGAAACCTGTTGGCCTTCTTTCAGGCTTTTGAAGCCGTCGGATTGGATAGCTTTGAAGTGAACGAACAGGTCGTCACCGGATTGTGGAGTGATGAAGCCGAAGCCTTTTTCATCGTTGAACCACTTAACGGTACCGGTTTGGCGATTAGACATGGTGTAACTCCTTGAACAAAGATAACTGCGACTCAGGAAGAACCCTGGCCGAGACTGAGTGCAAAGAGCAGGAAAAATTCTTGTAGATGGTTGGATCGAAATTCAACATATCGTGTAGAGATTCTCAGTGACACAAGCAGCACAGTGGCGCCACCTTAACCCTTTTTCCGGAACGTGCCAATGCTTCTTGCGAAGGTTTCTCTGTTTTAGGGATCGGCGGTGTGACGGTTCGTCGCCAGGCCGCGTAATTCCTGCACGTTCGGCGAGATTTGCAGCCCGGACTTTGAACCCGGCGGCGCGCCCGGTAAGATGCCGGACAGATTTTTTCCACCTCGCTATTCAGGACACCCGCCATGAGCATCAAATCGGACAAGTGGATTCGCCGCATGGCGCAGGAACACGGCATGATCGAGCCGTTCGTCGAGCGCCAGGTACGTGGCAGCGACGACAGCCGTGTGATCTCCTACGGTGTGTCGAGCTATGGCTACGATGTGCGTTGCACCAATCATTTCAAGGTGTTCACCAACATCAATTCGGCCATCGTCGATCCGAAAAACTTCGACGCCGGCAGCTTCGTCGACGTCCACAGCGACGTCTGCATCATTCCACCGAACTCCTTCGCCCTGGCCACGACCGTTGAATACTTCCGTATTCCACGCAACGTCCTGACCATCTGCCTGGGCAAAAGCACTTACGCTCGCTGCGGCATCATCGTCAACGTCACCCCGCTCGAGCCCGAGTGGGAAGGCCAGGTGACCCTGGAGTTCTCGAACACCACCAACCTGCCGGCGAAGATCTACGCCAACGAAGGCGTGGCGCAGATGCTGTTCCTCGAATCCGACGAGGAATGCGAAGTCTCCTACAAGGATCGTGCGGGCAAGTACCAGGGCCAGCGTGGCGTGACCCTGCCTCGCACCTGATCCGTCCATCCGGCAGTTACCGGGAATTCTTCGGCGGGTAGACACTCTATGGGGTGTACTGCCCGTTTCGCGAACAGCGGGACGGGCCTTCGCCGAGGAGTGCTCCATGAAGATCGATCCGCAAATCACTGCCGAACTGGCAAGGCTCGAGCCCAATCAGATTGGCGTATTGGCCTGGTCCTTGTTGGCACACCCGCCCATCGCCATGGCTGGCGGAATTCCTCACCAGCCCGATCCCGATACCCCCAACGAAGAACCAACCGAGCCCGGCGAACCGACGCTGCCGGACAAACCGCCACCCGCCCCCGTCGCTTGATTGAATGCATGGCTCGTCGGCTGAATCCTCAACAGGACTTCAGCCGACGGGCCATATTTCGTTGTCGCCGATGACAAAGATCCGACAGCTGTCTTCCTTCTCCACCGGATAACCGCCGGTGAAGGCCCCGAACGCCGGCAGCAGGCTGATGCGTTCTCCCAGTCTGAAACACGCCAGACGCAAACGCTGACGTCCCTTGCCGTTCAACCGATAGACCGGGTGGACGTGGCCAGCAAGCACGTGGCGTTCAGCGTGCGGATCGGGTTCGTGCTGCAACGCGAAGGGCCCCAGCAGCATCGGCTCCGGCACCACCCGAATGTTCAGCGACTGCGGCGGATCACCGGCACGTTTATCGTGATTACCGCGAATCAGCGTGATCGGCAGATCGGCATAGCGTGAGCGCCACTCAGCCAAAACACTCAAAGTGCCCGGGGCATGCGAACCCGGCCCGTGCAGAAAGTCCCCAAGAAAGATCAGTTGCCGACACGGCAGTTTCGCCAGCAACTGCTCGATCACGGCGATGTTGCTCGCTGTCGTGCCCTGCGGCACCGGCTGCCCCAGGCGCCGATAAGCGGCAGCCTTGCCGAAATGCACATCGGCAATCAGCAGCGCCTGTTGCGCCGGCCAGTACAGCGCCTTTTCCGGCAGCAACCAGAGGTCTTCGCCTGCCAGACGCACGGGGTAGGGCGTGTTCATCAGGATTGGCCCTTGTCAGCGGTTTTCTCCAGATCGCCGACCATTCGGCGGATCCGGTCGGCGAGTTTTTCCGAGCTCATGCTTTCGCGCATGCGTTCCACCAGCAATGGAAACCCGAGCGGTGTAGGACGTTTGATCAGGTGCAGGTTCAGTTTCATCCGGTTGATTCGCTCCAGTGTCTGTTCCAGTCGACGAATATCCAGTTCTTCTCGTAGTACTTCTTCCCCGGCCTGCGCCAGTAGCAGGTTGTCGGCGTCGTATTGTTTGAACACTTCGAAGAACAGCCCGCTGGAGGCCTGCACCTGACGGGTGCTTTTCGGCGCGCCGGGGTAACCGGCAAACACCAGTCCGGCAATCCGCGCGATTTCCCGAAAGCGCCGCAGCGCCAGCTCCCCCGCGTTGAGGCTGGCCAGCACATCCCTCAATAAATCCTCGGGGCTGAGCAGGGCATCATCCAGTTGCACAGACCAGTCAACGGGCGTAGCGCTGAGCAATTCCAGTCCGTAATCGTTGACCGCAATCGAGAAAGTCACAGGCAGGCGCTGACTGACCCGCCATGCCAGCAGGCTGGCCAGCCCCAGATGCACCTGACGTCCGGCAAACGGATAGAGGAAAAGGTGCCAGCCTTCGCGGGATTTCAGCACTTCGGCCAGCAGATTGTTGACGGTCGGCAGGCCCGACCAGCGCATCTGCGTTTCCAGCAATGGTCGCAACGCCTGTATTTCCGGGCCGACAAATTCGCCGTGTGCCGCCGCGCTGAACCGGCTGACCACCGCTTCGGCCAATTCATTGGAGAGCGGCATGCGCCCGCCATTCCAGCGCGGTACGGCGGCTTTTTTCGCGGTGCTGCGTTTGACGTAAGCGGTCATGTTTTCCACCCGCACCAACTCCAGCAAGCGCCCGGCGAACAGGAAGCCATCGCCGGGCTTGAGGCGGGCGATAAAGCCTTCTTCAACGCTGCCCAGTTGTTTGCCGCCCCCGCCCTTGCTCCAGAACTTCAAATGGATCGCGGCATCGCTGACGATGGTGCCGATGCTCATGCGATGGCGGCGCGCCAGACGGGCATCGGGGACGCGCCAGATCCCGTGCTCATCCGGCTCGACCCGGCGGTAATCCGGGTACGCCGTCAGCGACATTCCGCCGTGGCGTACGAACGCCAGCGCCCACGACCAGTCCGCGAGTGTCAGGTCGCGATAAGCCCAGGCACCACGGACTTCTTCGTACAGCTCATCGGGAACAAAGCCACCGCCCAAGGCCATGCTGACCAGATGCTGCACCAGCACATCCAGCGGTTTGTGCGGTGACAATCGAGGCTCGATCCGCCGCTGCGCCACGGCATCGCGGGCCGCCGCGGCTTCGATCAGTTCCAGACTGTGGGTCGGCACCAGGGTGACCCGCGACGTTCTACCGGGCGCATGGCCCGAACGCCCGGCGCGCTGCATCAGCCGCGCGACGCCTTTGGCCGAGCCAATCTGCAGCACGCGCTCCACCGGCAGGAAATCCACCCCCAGATCCAGACTTGAAGTGCAGACCACGGCTTTGAGTTGGCCGTTCTTCAGCGCTTGCTCGACCCAGTCGCGGGTGTCGCGGGACAGCGAGCTGTGGTGCAGGGCGATCAGGCCGGCCCAGTCCGGTCGCGCTTCCAGCAACGCCTGATACCAGATTTCCGATTGCGCCCGGGTGTTGGTGAACACCAGGCTGCTGGCGCAGACGTCCAGTTCGGCAACCACCTGCGGCAACATCTTCAGACCGATGTGCCCGGCCCAAGGAAAGCGTTCGATCGCCGGTGGGAGCAGGGTGTCGACCTTGAGCGACTTTTCGCTTTGCCCCTGAATACTGACGCCGTCGCCCTGTGGGATCAGCACCTGTTCGGCGTGGGACTGATTGCCGAGCGTCGCGGAAACTCCCCAGACGATCAGCCCCGGCTGCCAGCGCCGCAACCGGGCGAGGGCCAGTTGCAATTGCACGCCGCGCTTGTTGCCGAGCAATTCGTGCCACTCATCCACCACGACCATGCGCAATGTCGACAGCGCCGTTTGCGCGTCCGCGCGGGCGAGCATCAGGGTCAGGCTCTCCGGGGTGGTAATCAGCGTGGTCGGCAGGCGTCGGTTCTGGCGGGCTCGCTCGCTGCTGCCGGTGTCGCCGGTGCGCAGGCCGACGCTCCAGGGAATCTGCAGATCGTCCAGCGGCGTTTGCAGGGCGCGCGCAGTGTCGGCGGCCAGCGCCCGCATCGGCGTGATCCACAAGACGGTCAGCGGTTCGGCGGGTGGTGGGCGTTTGCGAGTGGTTTCAGCAACAGGCCCGGAGCGGGCAAAGCGATTGAGCGCGGCAAACCACACCGCATAGGTTTTACCGGCACCGGTGCTGGCGTGCAGCAGGCCGGATTCGCCACGTTTGACCGCCGCCCACACCTGCTTCTGAAAGGCGAACGGCTTCCAGTCGCGGGCGCTGAACCAGTGTTTGGCGAAGTCGGTGGAAGTGCCCATGCCGGCGACGTGTGCTCTGAAGGTGTTCCTTCAGTGACCGCGCCGGCCGGGCAATAGTTTTACTTGAGATTGCCGCTGAGGAATTGCTTCAGGCGTTCGCTTTTCGGATTGCCCAGCACTTCTTCGGGCGCGCCTTCTTCTTCCACCAGCCCCTGATGCAGGAACAGCACCTGGCTCGAGACCTTGCGCGCAAAGCTCATTTCATGGGTGACCATGATCATGGTCCGGCCTTCTTCGGCCAGGCCCTGAATCACCTTGAGCACTTCGCCGACCAGCTCCGGGTCCAGCGCCGAAGTCGGTTCATCGAACAGCATGACTTCCGGCTCCATCGCCAATGCCCGGGCAATCGCCACCCGTTGCTGCTGACCACCGGAGAGAAACGCCGGGTACTGATCCGCCACCCGCGCCGGCAGACCGACCTTTTCCAGATAACGCCGGGCGCGGTCGTCGGCTTCCTGCTTGCTGCAACCCAGCACCCGGCGCGGGGCCATGGTGATGTTTTCCAGCACGGTCATGTGGCTCCACAGGTTGAAGTGCTGGAACACCATCGCCAGCCGGGTGCGCAGGCGTTGCAGTTCATCGGCGTCAGCCACGTGCATGCCGTGGCGGTCGGTGACCATGCGGATCGCCTGGCCATCGAGGCTCATCGCGCCGTCGTTGGGTTGTTCGAGAAAGTTGATGCAGCGCAAAAATGTGCTTTTGCCCGAGCCGCTGGCGCCGATCAGGCTGATCACGTCGCCGGTCTTGGCCTTGAGCGAGACGCCTTTGAGCACCTGATGGTCGCCATAGCTTTTGTGCAGGCCTTCAACGGTCAATTTGTACATGGGACAGGCATCCTCAAGGCGAAAGTAGATAGCCGCTGCGATAGGCTTCGGCGCCCGCGACGTGGGCGATCACCATACCGGCGGTGGCCATGCGCCGCAGCGAGCGGGCATAGAGCAGACCGGAAGCGGTGCAATGGACTGGTGTGACCCGGTCGCTGATCGGGTCGATGATTTCGGCGATTTTCTGCCCGGCTTCCAGCCACTGTCCGGGTGTGGCGCTGTAGACCAGCAGGCCGCCGACGGGAGTGGCTACCGGTTCCACGCCGGCCAGCGGTGTGGCGGGATGTGGCAGCGCCGGCAAGGCTTTGGGCTCACCGACGATAGCGCCGAAATGGATCAGGTAATCGATCAGCGCCTGGCAATCGCGACTGGCCAGCGGATGGGTGACATCTCCCTGGCCACGCAATTCGACGGTGACCGAGAAACTGCCCAGCGGAATCTCGAAGTGTTCGCCGAAGCGCTCCTTCAATTGCCACCACAGCAGGGTGAAGCACTCGTCGAACGACTGGCCGCCGGAGTCGGTGGCCAACAGGCTCGCCTGGGATTCGATATAACGCGCCAGCGGCTCGACCTGCGGCCACGCCTCGGGCGTGGTGTACAGGTGAACCACGGATTCGAAATCGCAGTGCAGGTCCAAAACCATGTCCGCATCGCAGGCCAGCCGTTGCAGGGTCAGGCGCTGGGATTGCAGCTGAGTCGTGGCGGTGTGGCGGGCGAGGGCGTTGCGCAGGCTGGAACGGATCAGTTCGAGGTTGCGCTGCGGGTCATCGCTCAGTTGCGCTTCGATTTCGTTGCCGATTTCTTCGCTGAGGTCGACGAACCAGCGGTTGAAGTTCTGCCCGCTCTCCAGCTCGTAGCGGCCCAGCGGCACGTCCATCAGCACCTGTTCGAGGCCGACCGGGTTGGCCACCGGCACCAGCACGATTTCGCTGCGCAAGCGGCCGGCGGCTTCCAGCTCCGCCAGACGCTGCTTGAGGTGCCAGGCCACGAGCATGCCGGGCAGTTCGTCGGCATGCAGCGAGGACTGGATGTAAATCTTGCCCTGGGCCTTGTCCGGGCCGAAGTGAAAACTGTGGATCTGTCGTGCGGTCCCCGGCAGCGGGGCCAGCAGGTCATGTATCTGGTGGCGCATCTCAAAAGGGTCCTAGTGGGTCGGGCCGAGGAAGGCCAGCCATCGGCGTTCGGCAAGGCGGAACAGGCCGACCAGCGCAAAGGTGATGGTCAGGTAGATCAGCGCGGCGATGCCGAACGACTGGAAGGTCAGGAAGGTCGCCGAGTTGGCGTCCCGCGCGACTTTCAGGATGTCGGGGATGGTCGCGGTGAAAGCCACGGTGGTCGAGTGCAGCATCAGGATCACTTCGTTGCTGTAGTACGGCAACGAACGGCGCAGCGCCGACGGCATGATCACGTAGGCATACAGCTTCCAGCCGGTCAGGCCGTAGGCCTTGGCCGCTTCGACTTCGCCGTGGTTCATGCTGCGGATGGCCCCGGCGAAAATTTCCGTGGTGTAGGCGCAGGTGTTGAGGGCGAAGGCCAGGATCGTGCAGTTCATCGCATCGCGAAAGAAACTGTCGAGCACCGGTTGCGCGCGCACGGCGGCCAGGCTGTAGATCCCGGTGTAGCAGATCAGCAACTGGATATAGAGCGGCGTGCCACGGAACAGGTAGGTGTAGAACTGCACCGGCCAGCGAATGTAGAAGTGCGGCGACACCCGGGCGATCGACAGCGGTATCGACACGAGGAAACCGAAGAAGATCGAGGCGCTGAGCAGCCACATCGTCATCGCCAGCCCGGTGATGTTCTGGCCGTCGGTATAAAGGAAGGCTTTCCAGTATTCCTGCAGGAGTTCGATCATCGTACGGCCTCCCGGGCACCGGCGGCGTAGCGGCGTTCGAGCCAGCGCAGGATGATGTTCGAGGCACTGGTGATCAGCAGGTAGATCAACGCGGCGAGAACCAGGAAGTAGAACAGTTGATAGGTGCTCTTGCCGGCGTCCTGCGCGGCCTTGACCAGATCGGCCAGGCCGATGATCGAAACCAGCGCGGTGGCCTTGAGCATCACCATCCAGTTGTTGCCGATGCCCGGCAGGGCGAAGCGCATCATTTGCGGGAACACCACGAAACGAAAGCGCTGGCCGCGCTTGAGGCCATAGGCGGTGGCGGCTTCGACCTGACCGCGCGGCACGGCGAGAATCGCCCCGCGAAAGGTTTCAGTGAAGTACGCGCCATAAATGAAGCCCAAGGTCAGGACCCCGGCGCTGAACGGGTCGATCTCGATGTATTCCCATTCCAGGTAGTCGGTGAGCGTCGTCAGCCAGGTTTGCAGGCTGTAGAAGATCAGCAGCATCAGCACCAGGTCCGGCACTCCGCGAATCAGCGTGGTGTAGAGCTGGGCGGGCAGGCGCAGCAGTTTGACTTTTGACAGCTTGGCACTGGCGCCGAGCAGGCCGAGCAACACGGCCACCAGCAGCGACAACGCCGACAATTTGATGGTCATCCAGGTGCCCTCCAACAGCAAAGGGCCAAAACCCTTGAGGCTGAAGGCGGAGAGCCCCAGATTTTGTAAGAGGTTTTCGAACATAAATCAGCAACCTGACTGAATGAAAAAGGCGCCCATCGAGGATGGGCGCCGGGGCATTATTTGCCGCTGTACAGATTCAGATCGCCAAAGTGTTTCTTTTGAATCTCTGCGTATTTGCCATCATCGTGTAACGCTTTGATACCTTTATCCAAAAGCGCTTTCAGCTCGGTGTTACCTTTCTTAATACCGACAGCGGTCTTGGCTGGCAGCAGGTGGTTGTCGACCGGCTTGCTGACTTCATACTCGGCGCCTTGGGGCGACTTCAGAAAGCCCAATTCGGCCTGCAACATGTCCTGAATGCCCGCATCGAGACGGCCGGAGGTCAGGTCGGAATACACCTGGTCCTGATTCTGATAGGCCTGGGTTTTCACGCCGGCCTTGTCCAGCACGGCTTTGGCGTAGGCTTCCTGGATGGTGCCTTGCTCGTAACCGACGGTTTTGCCTTTCAGCGAGGCGACGTCGTCGGTGATGCCCGAACCTTTTTTCGACACGTAGGCGGTCGGGCCGGAGAACAGCTCGCTGGAGAAGTCGATGACTTTTTCGCGGGCTTCGGTAACGGTCATTGACGAGATCACACCGTCGAATTTATTGGCCTTGAGGCCCGGAATCATACCGTCGAAGTCACTTTCGACCCATTTGCACTTGACCTTCAGCTCGGCGCAGATCGCGTTGCCCAGATCGATGTCGAAGCCAACCAGGCTGCCGTCTGCCGCTTTCGACTCGAACGGTGCGTAGGAAGGGTCAACGCCAAACCGCAGTTCTTTGTATTCCTTGGCCAGCGCGGAGCCGGCGGCCATGCACAACGCCAGTGCAGAAAGGGTCAGCAATGCTTTTTTCATTATTCAATCCCTAAGAACCAATATGAGCGCTTGTGGCGCGGAATGATTGTTACTGGAGCGCTTACGACTTATAGAAAGTAGCAATTTCCGAACCAGAGTCCCGAACAAGTGTTTTAAAAGGTATAGGAAGTGCAGGCGGGGGCCGGTCAGTGCACGAAAACGGGCGCGCCGGAAAAGCTGCACCAGGTTGGTTCGGTGCAGGGATTTCCGGGCGTCAGGGGAAGGGAATCAGACCAACAGGTTTTGCAAGGTCGTCAGGCTGTCGGCCTCGTCCACGGTCTTGTCCTGGCGCCAGCGCAGCATGCGCGGGAAGCGCACGGCGATGCCGCTCTTGTGTCGGCGGGAGAGGGCGATGCCTTCGAAGCCCAGTTCGAACACCAGGCTCGGCTTCACACTGCTGACCGGGCCGAATTTTTCGACTGTGGTCTTGCGCACGATGCTGTCGACTTCGCGCATTTCCGCATCGGTCAGCCCGGAATAGGCCTTGGCGAAGGGCACCAGCGCTCGCGCACTGGAACCGGGCGGGCCGTCCCACACCGCAAAGGTGTAATCGCTGTAGAGGCTGGCGCGGCGACCATGCCCTCGCTGGGCGTAGATCAGCACCGCGTCGACGCTGAACGGGTCGACCTTCCATTTCCACCACACGCCCATGTCCTTGGTTCGGCCCACGCCGTACATCGCGTCCCGAGCCTTGAGCATCATGCCTTCGACCCCCAAGCGTCTGGAGGCTTCGCGCTGGCGGGCGAGGTCGAACCAGTCGTCACCTGTCAGGATCGGCGAAGGCAACAGCACCGGGTTGTTGCAGCGGGCGATGACCTGCTCCAGTTGCTCACGACGCTTGGCCTGGGGCTGGTTGCGCCAGTCTTCGCCCTGCCATTCGAGCAGGTCGTAGGCGAGTACCACCACCGGCGCGTCTTCAAGGATTTTCCGGTCCAGCGACTTGCGGCCGATCCGTTGTTGCAACAGTGCGAAGGGTTGCACCGCCGGCGCTTCTGTCGACTGCGGATCGAACGCGTCTTCGGTGACCGGGCGCTGGTTTTTCCACACCACAATCTCGCCATCGATCACCGTGCCGTCGGGCAAACCGTGCACCAGCGTGTCGAGTTCGGGAAAACGTTCGGTGACCAGTTCTTCGCCCCGGGACCAGATCCACAGTTTTCCGTCGCGCTTGACCACCTGCGCGCGGATGCCATCCCACTTCCATTCCACCTGCCAGCTACTCGCCGGCCCGAGCAGTGCGTCGAAGGTTTCCACCGGTTGCGCCAGGGCGTGGGCGAGGAAAAACGGGTAGGGCTGGCCGCCACGCTGGGCGTGCTCGTCGCTGGATTCGGGGGCGATCAGTTTCAGGTAACTGGCAGCGGTCGGCCGGTTGGACAGGTCGGTATAACCCACCAATCGTTGCGCCACGCGTTTGCTGTCCAGCCCGGCCATCGAAGCCAGGGCACGGGTCACCAGCAGTTTGGAGACGCCGACCCGGAAGCTGCCGGTGATCAGTTTGATGCACAGCATCAGGCTCGGCCGATCCAGTTGCGCCCACAATGCGGGTAACTGATGGGCGAGGTATTCCGGGGTTTCACCGCGCAGGGGCAGCAGTTTGTCTTCAATCCATTCGGCGAGTCCGGCCTCGGAAGTGTGCGGGTGTTCCGGCAGCACCAGCGAGATGGTTTCCGCCAGATCGCCCACCGCTTGATAACTCTCCTCGAACAGCCATGGCGAAAGCCCGGACATCTCGACCGCGAGTTCTCGCAGGATCCGCACCGGCACCAGTTGCCGAGGCCGCCCGCCGGACAAAAAGTACACCGCCCACGCGGCATCCTGCGGTTGCGCCTGGGCGAAGTAGGTTTGCATGGCCGCCAGTTTGGCGTTGCTGGAGGTGGTGGCGTCGAGTTCGGCGTACAACCCGGCGAAGTCTTTCATGGTTGCACCTCGGCAACGGCGGGCGTGGCGGTGGACAGCTCTTCTTCATCGTCACCGTATTCGGTGTTGAAACCTTGTGCGTCCAGCCCTTTTTCGCGCAGATGACGCACCAGCACGCCAATCGAGCCGTGGGTGACCATGACCCGCTCGGCGCCGGTCTGTTCGATGGCCCACAACAGGCCGGGCCAGTCGGCGTGATCCGAAAGCACGAAACCGCGATCGACCCCGCGCCGCCGGCGGGTGCCGCGCAGGCGCATCCAGCCGCTGGCGAAGCTGTCGCTGTAATCGCCGAAACGGCGCATCCAGCTGCTGCCGCCGGCCGAGGGCGGGGCGATGACCAGCGCCTGGCGCATCATCGGGTCGTTCTTTTTCACATCGCCGGCGTAGAGGGTTGGCGGCAGGTAGACGCCGGCCTCGCGGTACACGCGGTTCAGTGGCTCGACCGCTCCGTGGCTGAGGATCGGCCCGAGGGTTTCGTCGATGCCGTGGAGAATCCGCTGGGCCTTGCCGAACGAATAGCAGAACAGCACGCTGGCCTTGCCGGCCTCGATGTTGGCCTGCCACCACTGATTGATCTCGGCGAACACCTGCGCCTGCGGCTGCCAGCGGTAGATCGGCAGGCCGAAGGTCGATTCGGTGATGAAGGTGTGGCAGCGCACCGGTTCGAACGGCGCGCAGGTGCCGTCGGGTTCGATCTTGTAGTCGCCGGACGCGACCCAGACTTCGCCGCCATATTCCAGCCGCACCTGAGCCGAGCCAAGCACATGGCCGGCGGGATGAAAACTTAAGGTGACGCCGTGGTGGGTCAGGCGCTGGCCGTAGTCGAGGGTTTGCAGGTTGATGTCCGCGCCCAGACGCGCGCGCAGAATCCCTTCGCCGGCGCTGGCAGCCAGGTAATGCTGGTTGCCGCCACGGGCATGATCGCCATGGGCATGGGTGATCACCGAGCGCTCGACGGGCCGCCACGGGTCAATGTAGAAATCCCCGGCGGGGCAGTAGAGGCCTTCGGGGCGGGCGATAACAAGGTCCATGGCGTTACCGGAATGGAGGGACTTGTTAGCTATGAGGTTGGCGCGAAGTCAGAAGTTCTATTGATTTTCTGAACTGTCGCACGATCGTTCCCACGCTCTGCGTGGGAATGCCTCAAGGGACGCTCTGCGTCCAGTGACGCGGAGCGTCACGGGCTGCATTCCCACGCGGACGGTTCGACGCCTCGACGTGGGAACGATCATGGGGGGTTATTTGCCGGGGGTAAGCGTCAACCGCGTCTTGCCATACACCCGGTCAAAGTTCTGCGGCTGCATCGGCAAGCCGATGTACTGGCCCTTGAGCCACGGATCGATGCCGTTCAGGTAGTTCGGGCTCACCGGATTCCCGGATTGCCCCGTCCCGTTCTGCCCCATCAACGGTTCGCTCTGACCGAAATCGACAATGAAGCGCATCGACGGCGCACGGGTGGTGTTGAAGTCCTGACCCCAGGCAAACGCTGCGGTGTTGAGCGTGGTGTGGTCACCGCCCGCCGCGATCGGGCCGCGAACGGTCTGGCCGTTGGCATTCTTCCACTCGTAGCGGTGCAGTTTGCCCCACTGCCAGGCCCGGCGGTCGCCGCTCAATTGGCTGTCGCCGGCGCTGATCGCTGCCGCCAGACTACGGGCGAGGATCGTCGGTTTGTCTTCTTTTTGCGGGGTGCGGGCGTCGTCCCAGAACGGGCTGTCTTCGCGGCCCAGCAAGTGATCAGCCTGGGCAGCGTAGGACATATCGCCATTGGAGATAAACGCTTTCCACGCCGGGCTGCCTTGCGGGCCGAGCTCGTCGAGGAAAATCTGCTTCATGCTTTCCTGCAGGAACAGCTCGTAGATCGCCGCATCGGCGGAAGTCGGGCTGAGCTTGCCGTCGAAGGCCATCAAGCGGGTATAGGCCTCGCGGGCCTTGCTGCGCTCGGCTTCCGGCAGTGCGTCGATCGCCTGTTTCAGCGGCTGCGCCATGCCCGGTGCCTCGAACATTTTCTTCAGTTTGGCGGCGAAGGTGGTGGTCTGGTCGTACTGCATGGCGATCACGCTGCGACCGTCGTGTTTACCGCTGCCGGCCAGTTCGGCCAGGCGCTCGCCACGCTCCGGCGCCGCCCAGGAATTGGACAGTTGCATGCCGTAGCCGTGAGGGATGACCCGCTGGTTGGCGGTGCCGAGCCAGCCTTGGGCCGGGTCCTGATCGTACGGGTGCAGCATCGGGTCGGCGTAACCGTCCCAGTCATAGCGACCTTCCCAGCCCGGCGACGGCAGCAGACCTTCACCTTCACGGCGGTTCGGGAACCGCCCGGTAACTTGCCAGCCAATGTTGCTGGCGTCGGCAAACACCAGATTCAGCGCGATGGCGCGGATTTCCCGGCTGGCGTCGGAGGCGCGCTCAACGTTCTGCGCGCGGCTCAGATCGAAAAACGCATCGAGGGATTTGTCGTCGGTGAAGCTCGGCGTCTGCAAGGCCAGGCCAAAACCCGCGCCCTGAGCGGCAGCCTGGGTGCTGTTGAGCAGCGCGCCATGGCGGGTTTCGTACACCGCTTCGCGAATCGGCCGTTGGCCTTTGACGAAGTAGGTTTCGTTGCGCACCGCAACCGGTTGCCACTTGCCGTTGACCTCGTAGGACAACGTGCTGCCCTGACGACGGATTTTTTCCAGGAACAGGTCCTGGTTATCGCCGAGCACGCTGGTCAGGCTCCACGCCACCTTGCCGTTGAAACCGCCGAGCACCATCGGCAGACCGGCCACGGTCACGCCGGCGGCCTGGTATTTCGGAGCGCGGATCTGCACGAAACTCCACAGCGACGGCGCAGCCAGCGGGCCATGGCTGTCGCTGGCCAGCAGGCTCTTGCCGCTGCGGCTGCGTTGCGGGGCGATGGCCCAGTTGTTCGATGACTGAGTGCCCAGCAGGTTGATGGCGGCCAGTTGTTCGCTGGCGTTGCTCAGCTCCGTCAGCCCCGGAATCTGCCCGTTGAGCTTGATGCCTTGCAGCTTGTCGGCTTCGGCCAGCGGCAGGTTTTCGTCGGGAGCGGACGGGGTCAGCCACGCCAGTTTGTCGTTGGTCACGGTCTGCGCCAGCACCAGCGAAGCGATTTCTTCCGGCAGGTTGGCCGACTGGCTGAAGTTCAGCAGGCAGAAGATCAGCGCCGAATCTTCCGGTTTCCAGTATTCAGGCTTGTAGCCGCTGGAAGCCAGATCCCCCGGCAGTTTGTCGGCGTAGCGGAACAGGTAGGCGTTGACGCCCCGGGCATAGACCTCGAAGAAGCGCTTGAGCCGTGGCGACGAAGCCTTGTACAGCTCGCCGGCGCTTTTCTTCAGATTGACGGCGCGCATGTAGCGGTCGGCGTCGAGCATCGACGAACCGGACATTTCCGCCAGACGGCCCTGGGCCAGCAGGCGCAGGGTGACCATCTGATTGATCCGGTCGCTGGCGTGCACATAACCGAGGGCGAATAACGCGTCGTGGAAGCTGTTGCTTTCGATCAGCGGCATGCCCATGGCATTGCGGCGCACCGAAACGTTCTGCGCCAGGCCCTTGAGCGGCTGCACACCGGAGGTCGGCGGGAGGGTGTCCTGGGCGTTCCAGGTCTGACAACCGGTCAGGCTCAGAACACCGGCCACTGCTGCGGCAACGCCGAACCGGGGAAGAAAATGTGAAAGGGCTGGCGAGGCCATGGCAAAGCTCCTGCGGGGGTGTAGAGGCTGGGGGCGCAATAAAGCCGCTACGTTAGTGAGCAGGAGGGGGCCGCGCAAGCGGGGCGAGCGGTTATTTCTTCCCGTTGATCGTTCCCGCGCGCGGGAACGATCAGGCCAGGTGACTCAAGACTTCGGCGGATTGATCTTCTGCACCAGCGCGTAGGCCTTCACGGTCGCCGGGCGGTCCTTGATGTGGTTGAACCAGCGCTGCACGTTCGGGAAGTCTTCCAGGTTCTGGCTCTGCCACTTGTGCGAGACGATCCACGGGTAGATCGCCATGTCGGCGATGCTGTATTCGCTGCCGGCGACGAACTCGTTGTTCGCCAGTTGCTTGTCCAGCACCCCGTACAGGCGTGCGGTTTCATCGATGTAGCGTTTGATCGCGTAGGGGATTTTTTCCGGGGCGAACTGGCTGAAATGATGGTTTTGCCCGGCCATCGGCCCCAGACCGCCCATTTGCCAGAACAGCCATTGCAGCGCCACCTGGCGGCCACGCAGATCCTTGGGCAGGAACTTGCCGGTCTTTTCCGCGAGGTACAGCAGGATCGCCCCGGATTCGAACAGCGACAACGGTTCGCCGCCGTCAGCCGGTTCATGATCGACGATGGCCGGGATGCGGTTGTTCGGTGCGATTTTCAGAAAGTGCGGCTGGAACTGCTCGCCCTGGCTGATGTTGATCGGGTGCACGTCGTAGAGCAGGCCCGCTTCTTCGAGGAACAGGGAAATCTTGTGGCCGTTGGGCGTGGTCCAGTAATACAGGTCGATCATGGAAAGCTCCAAATCAGGAAAATGGCTTACATGCGGACAGCAAACGCCGGCTTCAGGTTGTCCTGTGTGCGTTCGATAGCTTGCTTAGTCACAGGAGGTGATGCTCAAGTACGGGAAATTCAATGACCCCGCGTGAGAAAAATCGCCATGGAACTCAAGGCCAGCGCTGCACTGATCATCATCGACCAGCAAAAAGGCATTCTGGAACCGCGTCTGGGGCGGCGGAACAATCCGTCGGCCGAAGAGCGGATTCTCGATTTGCTGAGTTTCTGGCGACGCAGCGGGCGGCCGGTGATCCACGTGCAGCACCTGTCGCGCTCGCCGGATTCGGTGTTCTGGCCCGAGCAGTCAGGCGTGGATTTTCAGGAAAGGTTTTTGCCGCAGGACGGCGAGTGGCTGATCCAGAAACAGGTACCGGATGCGTTTTGTGCGACAGGCCTTGAGGCGAAGTTGCGTGAGGCGGGGATCGGGCAATTGGTCATCGTCGGCGTGGCGACGAACAACTCGGTGGAGTCCACGGCGCGCACGGCAGGCAATCTGGGGTTTGACGCGTGGGTAGCGGAGGATGCGTGCTTTACCTTCGACAAGGCCGACTATTTCGGCACGTTGCGTTCGGCGCAAGAGGTGCATGCGATGTCGCTGGGGAACTTGCACGGGGAGTATGCGACGGTGGTCGGCACCGAGCACATTCTGGCGGCAGGCTGAAAAGCTTCCAGTGAATGGGCAGGCCCCTTCGCGAGCAAGCCCGCTCCCACATTTGCCTGCATTCCGTCAGAAGGAATACGGTCGAATGTGGGAGCGGGCTTGCTCGCGAAGGCGGTATCTCAGGCGAAGAAGATAATTGCCTGAAACATCAAGCGCCGTGGCACTTCTTGAATTTCTTGCCGTTGCCGCATGGGCAAGGGTCGTTGCGGCCAACGTCTTTCAGGGCGTTGCGCACCGGTTCCTGGTGGGCGTGGCCGCAGTTCGGGCCGTGGACATGGCCATGGTCGTGATCATGGTGGTGATGGTCATGATCGTGGTTGCAGTCTGGGCCATGGACATGAGGTTGCTGGGTCATCGGGGTCACTCCGTAATCAAATCGGCGGGGATTATCACGCCATTGCGCGCCAGGTGCACGTAGTGAGCGATGAATAAACCGGTTTCCATCTCGCCCTCCAGTCGGTAGGGAATCTGCTGGTGCGGGTTTTTCAGCATTTTCACCACCTCTTTCACCTTCGGCCACAGGTTGGTACGGATCGGCACGTTGTAAAACGCACTGCTTTTGGGGTTCACCGTGATCCAGTGTTCGTGCTCGCCTTCCGCCAGCAACATGTCGGCCAGGTGTATGCGGTATTCCAGGCCGCGCACCGTCAGATCGCTGTCGTTGGGGTTGTCGATGCGAAAGTGCAGGATGAATTTCTGTTCCAGCAGCTTGGCGCGCACCACTTCGACTTTCACCAGGTGAACGGCGGGGTCGCGGGCGTCGTCGGTAAACCATGACGCGCAGCCGCCGAGCCCCAGAAACACGAGCAGTGAGAAGACCTGGAATGTGCGCCAATGACCGAGCATGGTTTAACTCCCTTTGCTGCCCAGTCTAGCTTCAGCTGCCGAAATACCCCGCACAGCATTTCTTGAACTTCTGGCCGCTGGCGCACGGGCAGGCGTCGTTGCGGCCCAGCTTCAGTTGCACGGTCGGGTCGATGAAGTACCAGCGCCCGGTGTTCTGCACGAACGAGGAGCGCTCGCGGTGGCTGTGCTCGCCCTGACCGTCATGCCAGCGCGCAGTGAACGTGACGAACGCGTGTTCCGGCTGGCCTCCGAGCACTTCCGAACTTTCCACGTCCAGGCCGAGCCAGGTGCTCTGGGCGCTCCAGTCGCTGATCGACTGGCGATCCAGCCCCGCTTGCTGGGCGGGCAGGGTCGTGGCCACCAGATAATCGATCAGACCCAGCACATAGGCGCTGTAGCGCGAGCGCATCAGGGCTTCGGCGCATGGGGCCGGGTGGCCGGCGTGATAGTGACCGCAGCAGGCATCCAGCAGGTTGCCGCTGCCGCAAGGGCAAATGGCTGTACTCATTGCATTACCACCAGTATTTCCCGAAGTTTTCCGGATTGGCCCAGAACCGCGAGTTGAGCCAGTCGGGGACTTGTTTGTAGTCAAGCAGATCGTAGGTGAACAGGGTCAGCACCTGTTCATCCCGGGCGAAGCGTTCGCTGGCCTGCAGGGCCAGGGAATAAAAATCGGTTTCTTGCCAGCCGCTGGCCGGCAGATCCGCCAGCACCGCGATGCGGCTGGCGTTGAGGTTGCGGATCCCGCCCAACAGATTCAGGCCGTCGCGCTTGGGCAAATGTTCCAGGCAATCGACCACCAGCGCCAGGTCGAAACGGCGGGCCGCCAGTTCTGCCGGCAATGCACCGGGCGCGGCGTGCGCGACGCAGGTGTCCGGGTGCGCTTCCTTAAAGGCAGCCAGCGCCGGGAACTCGCTGGCGCCGATCAGCAGCAGACGTGCCGGGGCATAGCGGTCGAGCAGGGCGGCCAATGCCTGCTGCGGCGTGCGGGAAGAAATGGCGACGTTCATCGAAGCTCCTCAATCAGAGCGCCAAGACTAGCTTGCCAGGACGCCAAGGCCTAGATCTCTGTTCTGCGGGTTTGCGGCAAATTCGTCGAAGTCCCGTGAACAGGCGCACAAACAGCAATGGCCTATTGCTGGCGGAGATTAAAACTCCGGTCTTTACTCCCTGAATCGGTTCTAAGCCGATCCCTCAGGAGAAAACTAGATGAGCATAGTTCGGACAGCATTACCCTTGGTTCTGCTAACCAGTGTGTTGACTGGTTGCGCAGGTTTGCAGAAAACCGACTGGCCGACCTGTGCGGCAGTCGGTGGTGTCGTCGGTGCGGGTCTCGGTGCAACCGAAAGCTCCGCATGGGCGGGGTATGGCGCGTTACTCGTCGGCGGTACGGCAGCAGCCTATTGCTGGGTTCACGGTGATGGCGATGAAGACGGCGATGGTGTGCCGGACAGTCGCGACAAGTGCCCGGGCACGCCTAAAGGCGTACAGGTCGATGCTGACGGCTGCCCTCCACCAGCCCCTGCGCCAGTGGTCGAAGAAGCTGTAGTGGTCAAGGAAGAAACCATTGTCATCCGCGATGTTCACTTCCAGTTCGACAAGGCCACGCTGACCCCGGCCGACAAACTGGTCCTGGATAAGGTCGCTTCGCGCCTGAAACAGGAATCCAGCACCGCGCAACTGACCGTGACCGGCCACACCGACAGCGTCGGCAGCGATGCCTACAACCAGAAACTGTCGGATCGCCGCGCGCACTCCGTGGTCAAGTACCTGGTCGAGAGCGGTGTACCGCAAAGCAGCTTCGTGTCGGTGACCGGTGCCGGTGAAAGCCAGCCGGTGGCAGACAACAAAACTGCTGACGGACGTGCGCTGAACCGTCGTACCGAAATCAAAATCAACCGCTAGCCCCCTCGCATCCGCGGCTTGTGCAGTCGCGGATGCGGGTCTTTACTCCTGTGTAACCGGTATGGGCCGGTGACACAGGAGCTTTAACGATGAGTGTTCTTACAAGGTCCGTCTTGCCGGTTCTGCTGCTGGGCAGCCTGTTGACCGGTTGCGCCACCCACAGCGATGGCACCGCTCCCCTCAATCAACGTACCTGGCCGATCTGCAGCCTTATTGGCGGACTGGTCGGCGGCGGTCTCGGCGCGCTCGAAAGTGGCGGCTGGGCCGGCGGTGGCGCTGCGCTGGGGATCCTCACCGGCGGATTGATCTGCTATGCCCAGGATGGCGATGAAGACGACGACGGCGTGTTCGATCGCCGCGACCGTTGCCCCGATACCCCGGCCAATACCCCGGTCGACCACCGTGGCTGTCCGCTGCCGCAATACCCGGTCACCGAGAAACCGGCCGAACCGGCCCCGCAAACCGAAGTCATCACCCTCAACGATGCCGGCAACGTGCTGTTCGACTTCGACAAGTCCGATCTGAAACCGGCCGCGAAAAGCCAGCTGGACACGCTGATGGACAAACTGCGCAATGCCGATGTGGTGAGCATCAAGGTCATAGGCCACACCGACAGCAAGGGTTCGGATGCCTACAACCAGGCACTTTCGGAACGTCGCGCCAGCAGCGTGGCGGAGTATTTGCTGAGCCAGGGCCTGGCGCCAAACAAACTCACCAGTGAAGGGCGCGGCGAAAGCGAACCGGTCGCCGATAACAACACGGACGAGGGGCGTGCGCAGAACCGTCGGGTGGAACTGCACATCAATCGTTAGGATGAGTCTGTAGTCCGCAGGCTAGAGCTGTCGGTCGATGAACGTCGTCGAACCGGCAGCCATCCGGCGGCGGTCCGGTTTTTTTCATTTTCCCCTCTGGCTTATCCCCTGCAGAAGCCGTTACTGTGCGCCCAAAGAATAATTCGCAACACGGGGGAGCGTATGAAGGTGTTCTGTGGGCTGGGGCGATTGTTGACCCTGCTGTTCTGCTGCGTGGTGCTGGCCAATCAGCTGGTGCCGTTTGTTCATCCGCTGCACCTGCTGGTCAATCTGGCGGGCGGTCTGCTGCTGGCGATCCACGTACTCGAAGTGCTGCTGTGCAACCGCAGTCTCAAGGGGCGTCCGCACCCTTGGCGTGATCGTGGCCGTATCCTGTTGTTCGGCGTATTCCACCTGCAAACCATCCCGGCCCCGGCCGCTCCGGAGGCTTCCCATGCGTAAACTCTGCCTGCTCGCTGCATTCATCAGTCCCCTGGCCTGCGCCCAGGTGGTCAGCGTCGAAACCAACTCGCTGATGCGTCTGCCGAACACCGCCAGCACTCTGCAACTGGAGAAACTGGTAGTCGCCGATTACGGCACTTTGCTGATTCCTTCGAACGTGACCGAGCTGAGTGTCGGCGAATTGCAGCTGGGCCACGAAGCGCGCATCGCCATCGTGCCGAGCGAACAGGCGCTGGAGATGAAAGTGAGCCGCGCCGAACTCGGCGAGGGCAGCCAGATCACCGCCCGTGGTGCACCGGGCACTTACGAAAAAGCCGCCCGCGCCGGGCGCAATCTGAATCTGCAATTCAAGGCGTTGAATGCGCCGAAACTGGTGGTCGATGCCCGTGGCGGCACCGGCGCGCCGGGTTTTGTCGGGCTTGATGGCGCCAACGGTCAGGAGCCGGGTTGCACCTGGGGCCAGGCGGGACACGGTTTTGATGGCAGCAACGGCAGCGATGGCCAGCCGGGTGCACCGGGCGCGCTGGTGCGTCTTGAAGTGCCGCGCGAGTTTCCGGTCGAGCTGATCAAGGTCGAAGTCGCCGGCGGTGCCGGTGGCCCGGCCGGTCCTGGCGGCAAGCCGGGGGCGGGTGGCAAGTCCAAGGGCTGCCTGGTCTATCGCGCCGATGGCGGCAAGAGCGGCAAGCCGGGGGCCGACGGGCAGCCGGGGCCTGCGGGTGCGGCGGGGTCTGTCACTGTACAGCGCTTGTAACCGATTGCTCTCACCTTCGTTGATCGTTCCCACGCTCCGCGTGGGAATGCCTCAAGGGACGCTCTGCGTCCAGTGACGCGGAGCGTCACGGGCTGCATTCCCACGCAGAGCGTGGGAACGATCAGGCAAAACGCGCTCGTCAGAACGAGGGGCGCGCAGCAGCCACCGTCACCAGCACCACCCCGACCAGCAGATTGAACCCCACCACCTTGCGAATCCGCCCCAGCACTGCCGCACCCGCCGGCCAGTCCTTCGCCTGCACCGCCGTGCGCAACTCCGGCAGCATCAAGGCCTGAATCCGGATGAACAGCGCGGTCATCACCACATACAACCCCATCATCACCTGCACATAACGCGGCGCGTTGTCGAAGGCGATGTGTTGCAGATGCAGCATGCCCACCCCGGTGACCGGCAGCAGAATCACCGCCCCCCACACCCAACGAAAAAAACCTTGAAACACTTCCACCCAGAGCGTCAGGCGCCCGGGGCCGTCCAGTGCCTTCATGGCCGCGGGGCGCAGCACCATCCAGGCGAAAAACATACCGCCGACCCACACCAGTGCGGCCAGTACATGGATGGGGTAAACGAGGCTAAAAGGTGTCATTGGGGTACTCCGTTCTGCGCGGGATCGATTCGCGGGGTATGATAGCCGCCGAACCGAACCACTGAAAATTTATCCAGCGTTTTTTGCGCCCGACACTCAATGATCAGCACTGAACTCAAAACCACGATCCAGGGCGCCTACTCGCGTTTTCTAGAGGCCAAGAGCCTCAAACCGCGTTACGGCCAGCGCCTGATGATCGCTGAAGTCGCCAAGGTCCTCGGTGATATCGACACCGACGACGAAGGCCGGCGCAGTGGCGACCCCGCGATTGTCGCGGTGGAAGCCGGCACCGGTACCGGCAAGACCGTGGCCTACAGCCTGGCGGCGATCCCGACGGCCAAACTGGCCGGCAAACGCCTGGTGATCGCCACCGCCACCGTCGCCCTGCAAGAGCAGATCGTCTACAAGGACTTGCCCGACCTGATGCGCAACAGCGGGCTGAATTTCAGCTTCGCCCTGGCCAAGGGCCGTGGCCGCTACATGTGCCTGTCCAAGCTCGACATGCTGTTGCAGGAAGGCCACGCGCAGACCGCCACCGCGCAGCTGTTCGAAGAAGAAGGCTTCAAGATCGAGGTCGATGAGGCCAGCCAGAAGCTGTTCACCAGCATGATCGAGAAGCTCGCCGGCAATAAATGGGACGGCGACCGCGACAGCTGGCCCAACGCGCTGGAAGACGCCGACTGGGCGCGCCTGACCACCGATCATAGCCAGTGCACCAACCGTCATTGCCCGAACTTCGGCCAGTGCGCCTTCTATAAGGCCCGCGAAGGCATGGGCAAGGTCGACGTGATCGTCACCAACCACGACATGGTGCTGGCCGACCTGGCACTGGGCGGCGGGGCGGTTCTGCCGGATCCGCGCGACACCATTTATGTGTTCGACGAAGGCCACCACCTGCCGGACAAGGCCATCGGCCACTTCGCCCATTACACGCGCCTGCGTTCCACCGCCGACTGGCTGGAAACCACCGCCAAGAACCTCACCAAACTGCTGGCCCAGCACCCGCTGCCAGGCGACCTTGGCAAGCTGATCGAGCAGGTGCCGGAGCTGGCGCGGGAGATCAAGACCCAGCAGCAGTTCATGTTCACCGCCTGCGAACAGATCGCCGATTTCAAACCCGGTGAAGACGTCGAAGGTCGCGAGCGCCCGCGTCATCGCTTCATCGGCGGGGTGATTCCCGAGCACATGCGCGAGATGGGCATCGAGCTGAAAAAAGGCTTCTCCCGCCTCAATGACCTGTTCACCCGCCTGACGGATCTGCTCAAGGAAGGCATGGACGGCGAGGTCAACATCGGCATCGCCAGCAACCAGGCCGAAGAATGGTATCCGCTGTTCGGCAGCCTGTTGTCCCGGGCGTCCGGCAACTGGGAGCTGTGGACCGCATTCACCGCCGAAGACCCGGAAGACAACCCGCCGATGGCCCGCTGGCTGACCCTGGCGGAAAGCGGTTCGCTGTTCGACATCGAGGTCAACGCCAGCCCGATCCTCGCCGCCGAAACCCTGCGCCGCAGCCTGTGGAACGTGGCCTACGGCTGTCTGGTGACCTCCGCGACCTTGACCGCCCTCGGCACGTTCGACCGCTTTCGCATGCGCGCCGGCCTACCGAAAAAAGCCGTCACCGCAGTGGTGCCGAGCCCGTTCCATCACGCCGATGCCGGTGTGTTGCGGGTGCCGGACCTGAAGGCCGACCCGCGCGATGCCGCCGCCCACACCGCCGCGATCATCCGCGATCTGCCGGAACTCGTCGAAGGCTCTCGCGGCAGTCTGGTGCTGTTCTCGTCGCGCAAACAGATGCAGGACGTGTTCGACGGCCTCGACCGCGACTGGCGCAAGCAAGTGTTCATTCAAGGCAACCTGTCGAAACAGGAAACCCTGAACAAGCACAAGGCGCGGGTCGATGGCGGTGATTCCAGCGTGCTGTTCGGTCTCGCCAGTTTTGCCGAAGGCGTGGACTTGCCCGGCGCCTACTGCGAACACGTGGTGATCGCCAAGATCCCGTTCTCGGTGCCGGACGATCCGGTCGAAGCCGCACTGTCGGAATGGATCGAAGCCCGGGGCGGCAATCCGTTCATGGAGATCTCGGTGCCCGACGCCTCGCTGAAGCTGGTTCAGGCCTGCGGCCGACTGCTGCGTACCGAAGAAGACCGCGGCACCATCACCTTGCTGGATCGGCGGCTGGTCACCCAGCGCTACGGCAAGGCGATCCTCAATGCGTTGCCTCCTTTCCGTCGTGAAATATCCTGAGACATCGGTGGGCAGTTTTGCCCGCCGCGCTGTCTATCTCTCTGCTATCGCTTTTCCATTGGCCCTCGTGGGTCGTTAGGGAGAAATCCGTTCTCATGATTCGTCGTTCGTTGCCTGCCATTTTTGCCCTGGTTTTCGCTGGCCCCTTGCTGGCGGCACCTGCCGGCCAGCAGACCCTGTTCAACTTTGTCCGCCCCGCCGACGTGGTGAAAGTGGCGACCGAAAACGCCGACCTGCCGCAAGCCAACGCCGAGCAGACCCCCGAGGGCGAAGTGCTGCGCCGGGTGACGTTCAACCCGACGGCCCGCCCGACCTTGCGTCTGTCCCCGCAGACCGGTGCCTGGGACTGGTCGCAGTCCGGCATGATGAGCCTGCGCATCCAGAGCGCGATGAACTGGGCGGTGACCGTCTACGTACAAATCCAGAGCAACGACGGCAAGACTCTGGTCAGCCGCGTTGACCTGCCGGCGGGCCCGGCGCAGACCTTGCTGGTGCCGTTGACCGCAACCTCGCCACTCAGCCAGGGCATGAAAGCCGGGCCGGTGATGCCAATGACGATTGATGGGCAGCGCATCTTGCTGGCGAGCAGCAGCGGTGAGCTGGATCGCAGCCAGGTGGTTTCGGTCAGCCTGTCGATGGATCAGCCGAAAGCCGCGCAAAGTCTGTTGCTCGAGCGCTTTGGCGTGCAGGACGAAGGCGAGGTGATCAAATCCGCCTACGGCAATCTGGTGGATGCCTATGGCCAGTCGACTCGCGGCAAGTGGCCGGAGAAAGTCGCCAATGACGAACAACTGAAATCCGCCGCCGCCAAAGAACAGCAACAACTGAACACCTGGCTGGCCGAGCGCGAAAAGTCGTCGCTGGACAAGTTCGGTGGCTGGAGCAAAGGCCCGGCGTTCAAGGCCAGCGGTTTCTTCCGCACCGAAAAACGTGACGGCCGCTGGTATCTGGTGACGCCCGAGGGCCATCCGTTCTATTCCCTCGGCGTGAACACCGTCAGCCCGGAGGTCAACCAGACCTACGTGGCCGGCCGCGAGTACATGTTCGAATCCCTGCCCAAACCGGAAGAGCCGCTGGCCAGCCACTTCGGCGAAGGCGACAACCGTGGCGGCAACGGTGTCGATCAGGGTCGTGGCTACAACTTCGGTCGCTGGTACGACTTCTACGGCGCCAACCTTCAGCGTCTGTATGGCGAGCCATGCATTCCGGACAGCGGCAACAAGGCCGGAGTGGCCGAAGCCGCCAAGGCTGGCGCCGCAGAAGAAGCCGCGACCAACGCCAGTGCACCGGTAGCCGCCTCCGAACAGCCGAAAGCCGGGGTCGCCGAGTCGGCAGCCACCAGCGGGCAAAGCGTTGCGAAGCCGTGCAAAAACACGGTCGACGAGCAAAAGTGGGCCAGCCACACCCTTGATCGCCTGCAAGCCTGGGGCTTCAACACGGTCGGTAACTGGAGCGCGCCTGCCCTCGGTGACGCCGAGCGCATGCCGTACACCTTGCCGCTGTCGATCGTCGGCGATTACACCAGCATCAGCACCGGCACCGACTGGTGGGGCGGCATGCCTGACCCGTTCGATCCGCGCTTCGCCATGGCCACCGAACGCGCCGTGGCGATTGCCGCCCGTGATCATCGCGATGATCCGTGGCTCATCGGCTACTTCGCCGACAACGAGCTGGCTTGGGCCGGCCCCGGTGATGATCCGAAATCCCGTTACGCGCTGGCCTACGGCACCTTGAAAATGACCACCGACGTTCCGGCCAAACGCGCGTTCCTCAAGCAGTTGCGCGACAAGTACCGCAATCAGGCGGGGCTGTCGAAGGCCTGGGGCATTGATCTGCCGGCGTGGGAATTGATGGAAGACCCGGGTTTCGAGGCGCCGCTGCCGAATCCGGAGCATCCGGAAATCGAGGCCGACTTCAAATACTTCCAGAAGGTGTTCGCCGACACCTACTTCAAGACCATTTCCGACTCGCTGAAATGGCACGCGCCGAACCAGTTGCTGCTTGGTGGCCGTTTCGCCACCAGCACCCCGGAAGCCGTGGCGTCCTGCGCCCAGTATTGCGACGTGCTGAGCTTCAACATGTACACCCTGCAACCGCAGGACGGTTATGACTTCGCCGCGCTGCGCAACCTCGACAAACCGGTGCTGATCACCGAATTCAACTTCGGCTCCACCGACCGTGGCCCGTTCTGGGGCGGCGTGACTCCGTTGAGCAAGGAAGAAGACCGCGGCCCGGCCTACGCCAACTTCCTCAAACAGGCGCTTAGCGAGCCGTCGATTGTCGGCGTGCACTGGTTCCAGTATCTGGATCAACCGGTGACCGGGCGTCTGCTCGATGGCGAAAACGGCCACTTTGGTCTGGTTGGCGTCACCGATCTGCCGTTCCAGGGTTTTGTCGAAGCCGTGCGCAAGAGCAACCTGGCGACCGTCGATCAGTTGAACAAAGAGGCGCAGAAAGCGGCTGCCGCTGCGGACAAGACCGGCCACGAAGCCGAAGGCGGCCGCAAGGCAGACGCCGGCAAAGGCCCGGGGCAGGGGGCCGGCCACACCGGCGGGCATTCGGGCAACGGTCACTGATCGTTACGAAACCTGAAGACCGCCCGGCCCGCAGCGGTTCCCAAAACCCTCACGGGCTGGAACAATGCGGGCCACTTTGTAGAGCGTTTTCGCGGGGGAGTTGCGGGTGCAGATTCAGGGACATTACGAGCTTCAATTCGAAGCGGTGCGCGAAGCTTTCGCCGCACTGTTCGACGATCCCCAGGAACGCGGCGCCGCGTTGTGCATCCGGGTCGGCGGGGAAACCGTCCTCGACCTCTGGTCCGGCACCGCCGACAAGGACGGCGCCGAGGCCTGGCACAGCGACACCATCGCCAATCTGTTCTCCTGCACCAAGACCTTCACCGCCGTCACCGCGCTGCAACTGGTTGCCGAAGGCAAGTTGCAGCTCGATGCGCCGGTCGCCCGTTACTGGCCGGAATTCGCCGCCGCCGGCAAGGAATCCGTCACCCTGCGCCAACTGCTTTGCCATCAGGCCGGTCTGCCGGCCCTGCGCGAATTGCTGGCGCCGGAAGCGCTGTATGACTGGCAAACCATGGTCGACGCTCTCGCCGCCGAAGCACCGTGGTGGACGCCGGGCACCGGTCATGGCTATGCCGCGATCACCTACGGCTGGCTGATTGGCGAATTGCTGCGGCGTGCCGACGGTCGCGGGCCGGGGGAATCGATTGTGGCGCGGGTCGCCAAACCGCTGGGGCTGGATTTCCATGTCGGTCTGGCCGACGAAGAGTTTCATCGCGTGGCGCACATTGCGCGGGGCAAGGGCAACACCGGCGACGCCGCTGCCCAGCGCCTGCTGCAAGTGACCATGCGCGAGCCGACGGCCATGACCACCCGGGCCTTCACCAATCCGCCGTCGGTGCTCACCAGCACCAACAAACCGGAATGGCGCCGCATGCAGCAACCGGCGGCCAACGGCCACGGCAATGCGCGCAGTCTGGCCGGGTTCTACGCCGGTCTGCTCGACGGCAGCCTGCTGGAAAGCGAAATGCTCGAAGAACTGACCCGCGAACACAGCCTCGGCGAGGACAAGACCTTGCTGACCCGCACCCGTTTCGGTCTCGGTTGCATGCTCGATCAACCCGACGTGCCAAACGCCACTTACGGCCTCGGCCCGCGTGCATTCGGCCATCCGGGTGCGGGCGGTTCCATCGGTTTTGCTGATCCGGAGCACGATGTGGCCTTCGGATTTGTGACAAATACCCTGGGGCCGTACGTCTTGATGGATCCGCGCGCGCAGAAGCTGGCGCGGGTACTAGCCACTTGTCTGTAAAGCATCGCACGAGGCTCCAGGGCCGGAACCTCATGGCGAATTTCGTTTCAAAGCGTCTGTTTATCCGGGCGAAAGTCCTCTGATTGTTCACTACTTCTTTTTGTGGGTTTCCAATGTCGTCCAAACAAACTCTCGCCCTGGCCCTGTGTTTCGCAATCACCGGTTGTGCACAGACTCCGAAGAACGACGCCGATGGCGGCAGCTGGTGGCCGTTCGGTTCTTCCGACAAAGTCGCAGCCAAGGAGCCGGCTCCGGCGCCTGCCCCGTTGAAACCGGCCGCCACCGCGCCGGTTGCCAAGGCCGAGAGCAGCAGTCCGTGGTACTGGCCGTTTGGCTCCGACGACTCGGCGGCCAAGGCTGAGGTGAAGGCTGAAGCCAAACCCGAAGCCAAGCCGGTCGAAGTCGCCAAGGCTGAGGCCGACAAGGGTGGCAAATGGTGGTGGCCGTTTGGCGGCAAGGAGCAGGACACGGCCAAAGTCGTGCCGATGCCCGATCCAAAAGTGACTCAAGCCTGGCTGGATGACTACGAG
Organism: Pseudomonas sp. B37(2017); assembly: GCF_002112885.1. Taxonomy (NCBI): domain Bacteria; kingdom Pseudomonadati; phylum Pseudomonadota; class Gammaproteobacteria; order Pseudomonadales; family Pseudomonadaceae; genus Pseudomonas; species Pseudomonas sp. B37(2017). The sequence continues at coordinate 154,384 of NZ_NEIX01000002.1, forward strand.
CCGCGCCTGCGCACCGCGATCAAGGACAGCAACCTCCAACTCGAGCGCCGTGAAAACGTGCTGGTCGTGACCGCGCCGGTGGAAGGCTCGTTCAACCCGGACCGCCCGGCGATGCTGCTGCCAGTGACCCTCGGCCCGTTCACCCGCGTGGCGAAAATCCTCGAAGCCGACCCGAAAACCGCCGTGCTGGTGCTCGGTCACAGTGACACCACCGGCGCCGCTCCGGCCAACGTCAAGTTGAGCCAGGAACGCGCCCAAGCCGTGGCGGCGATCTTCCGCCTCAGCGGTCTGCAGCGTGATCGTCTGATGCTGCGCGGCATGGGTTCCGAAGCCCCGCGTGCTGCCAACGACAGCGTTGAAGGCCGTGCCCTGAACCGTCGTGTCGAACTGCTGGTGACGCCGCAAAACACCATGGTCGCACTGCTGAGCAAATACAACATGCCAGCACCGAAGCCAGTGACCATGGTCGCTGCTCAGGACGTCAAGCCTGCCGCCAAACCGGTGACCCCGGCACCGGCTGCGAAGAAAGCCGCTGTACCGGCCACCAAAAAGGCTCCGGCCAAGAAAGCTGCTGCCAAGGCTCCAGCGAAGAAGGCCCCGGCCAAGGCTCCGGCGAAAAAGACCGCGCCCGCCAAAGCTGCCGCAACCGACAAGAAAGTCGCTGCGACCGATACCACTAAAAAGTGATCCGCTAACGAAAAGGAATGCGCCGTGACCCAGTCTCTGGCAGATATGCGTCGTGATTACACCCGGGACGGCCTGACCGAGGCGCAAGCCCCGGCTGAGCCCTTTGCGTTGTTTCACCAGTGGTTTGCCGAAGCGGTGAAAACCGAACAGGCGCCGGTGGAAGCCAACGCGATGACCCTGGCCACGGTGGATGCGGACGGCCGTCCGCATTGCCGCATTCTGCTGCTCAAGGGGCTGGACGAGCAGGGCTTCACCTTCTTCACCAACTACGAAAGCGCCAAGGGCCAGCATCTGGCGGCGAACCCGTTCGCTGCCATGACGTTCTTCTGGCCGACCCTGGAGCGCCAGGTACGGATCGAAGGGCGGGTGGTGAAGGTCACGCCTGAAGAGTCCGACGCTTACTATCAGGTGCGACCGCTGGGCAGCCGTCTCGGCGCTTGGGCCTCCCCGCAGAGCCGGGTGATCAACGGCCGGGGTGAACTGGAAGACTTGCTCAAGGCCACCGAGCAACGTTTCACCAACACCCAGCCCGATTGCCCGGAACACTGGGGTGGCTACCGCTTGCTCCCCGAGCGCATCGAGTTCTGGCAGGGCCGCGCCAGCCGTCTGCACGATCGCCTCAACTACCGTGTGCAGGGCGCCGACTGGATTCTTGAACGTCTGGCACCGTAAACAGTCTACCGAGCGGGATAGCCTGCCGCAGCGGCCTCAAGCCACTTCGGCAGGTCCCGGCGCTTGATCTTCTGCGCCTGAGCCTGCTTCAGCCGTTCGAGCATGAAGGCGCGTTTGCCTTCATCCTTGCCGGCCAGTGACAGGGCCAGGTCGCGATCCATCCAGCGTTTGATCCGCACATACAGCCACCAGTGGAAGTACAGACCGGCGGCGGTGGTGACGACAATGATGAAGTAATCCATGGAAATCCTTGGGTCGGCGGCGCAGGAAACGGATTTTGGCGCTACTGTTGGGTGAGTTCGCGGGCGCCTGTACCGGGCCTGAATGAAAGCAACTTTATCCGGGCGACGCCGTGACAGGCGTCAAGCTGCGGAGTTTAATGAATACCTGTCCTTTGGAGTTGATGCTATGCGTAAGTCTGTTCTACTGGTTGCTTCCTTTTCCACGATGGCGATGTTGCTGACCGGCTGCCAGTCGAGCCTGACCGGTGACTCCTACTCCCGTGACGAAGCGCGTCGCGTGCAGACGATTCGCATGGGCACCATCGAATCCCTGCGTCCGGTGAAAATCGAAGGCACCAAGACCCCGATCGGCGGCCTCGCCGGTGCAGCGGTGGGCGGTGTCGGCGGCAGCGCCATCGGCGGCGGCAAAGGCAGCATCGTTGCAGCCGTTATCGGTGCCGTGGCCGGCGGCCTGATCGGTTCGGCCACTGAAGAAGGCCTGACCCGCACTCAAGGCGTTGAAATCACCGTGCGCGAAGACGACGGCAGCATGCGTGCCTATGTGCAGCAAGTGCAGGAGAATGAAGTATTCCGCGTGGGTGAGCGGGTACGGATTTCGACTGTTGGCGGCACCAGCCGCGTTTCGCACTAATCGCGAACAAGCGGTAAAAGAAAACCCCGATCAGGTGACTGGTCGGGGTTTTTGTTTGGTGTTCACCAGTGATCGCGATAGACGAATGCGATTGGGTAGGACGTATCTTTAAAGGCGTGGGTGATTGTTCGACGTGAATAAAGGCCGACATTAAGAGAAGTCGTAGGCTTGTGATCTAGATCAGTTTATCGAGCAGGAACTCTTTAAACCAAGGTGGCTGTACGTCAGATTTGATTTCAATCAGCTCCCCGTCTGTGATCTCTGCAACCTGTGTCAGTCCTTCGCTACCTTCGTCGGAGTTATCAAAGATATAGGCTCTGTTCGAGGTGAGGATTGCATCCGATAGGAGCGCCAGAGACCTCCAATAACGCTTTCGTATCTTTTCAGGAGGAACGTTGTGCCCACCCTGTGATACGCGATAGGCAACCCTGGCGACATTGATTTCCGGGTCGGCTGTTGCAACGTAATAGACGTAAACCCTGTACCCGGATCTCTGGGCTTCGTAGAGCAAATCGACTTTATCTGATGAGGACATGACGGTTTCGAACGTAAAACTGATTTTCTCTTTGATCAGAGAGCGCCGTATGAAGTCGGAAAGAGCGGAGGCTACATAGGAGTCGATCTGAGTATCCGAGAAGCTGAGCCTGTCACCTTCAATCGTAATCGAATCCATTTTTGCCAATGACTCTGGAGCTTTTTTCAGCAGGGCGTGGTTGCGGAAAAAATCGAAAATGTCATTTTTGTGAGATTCGATGCGATAGGTGGTGAAATCAAAATAACCAGTGTCTTTGATTGCACGCTCTATATCATCCGGGTTTATGTAATTTCCCAATAGATGCGCAGGAACCAGCCGATTAAAGGTGCTTTTTCCTGAGCCATTTGGTCCGGCGAATATACGTACCCTCGGTGTGCTCAAGAAACGACCTGTTTAGGCAGTTTGCTGATTTGCAGGCGAGTCCCGCTTTTCAGGTTTCCATAGGTGCCGATCGAGCGCAGTGCAACCGAAGATTTTTCTGTAACTTCAAACAATTGACCATCTTTGGCGACAAGCACAGCAGCCCCATTGGCAAGCGCCATTTTGTAGGCGTTGTTGAACGCTTTCAGGGCAATGTCCGGAATATAAGACTCCTGCACGGCAATCTGACTGTCCGTCATTGGGCGCTTTTCTGCTTTGCGTGACATGGAAGGCTCCGAAAAAACATTCTGAGGTGACGCTGCTGTCAACAGGAGATATAGCACACTTGAAAGGCTCAGGTTAAGCGCTGCGAGCAGCGCCAACGGGAGACTATCAATGCTTTGCAGGGTTCTGGAGCCCAATCATGTGTGTGAATCTTTCATTGAGTCTTGGGCCTTCCAGTGAGAGGCGCGTAATGAGCGTGTTAACTTCCTTGTGTGGATCCTTTTCTGCTCGCCGCCAATGTCACCGCATAACCGATCAATGCCGCAAACACTGAACCTGTGAGAATGCCCATCCGGTCCATCCCGGCGTATTCACTGGCGCCCGGCACGAAGGCGAGGGAGCCGACAAACAGGCTCATGGTGAAGCCGATCCCGCAGAGGATCGCCACGCCCAACACCTGGCCCCAATTGGCGCCTTGGGGCAGGGCGGCGATGCCGGTCTTGACGGCGAGCCAGGTCAGGCCGAACACGCCGATGGTCTTGCCCAGCAGCAGGCCGACGGCGATGCCCATCGGGACGTGGTGGGTGAAGCTTTCGGCGGTCACGCCGGTCAACGACAGGCCGGCGTTGGCGAAGGCGAACAGCGGCAGAATGCCGTAGGCGACCCACGGGTGCAGCGCGTGTTCGAGGGTCAGCAGCGGCGAAGGCTCGGCATTCCTGGTGCGCAGCGGGATACAGAATGCCAGGGTCACGCCGGCCAGCGTCGCGTGGACGCCGCTCTTGAGTACGCAGACCCAGAGGATCAGACCAATGATCATGTACGGCCCGAGCTTGACCACGCCGAGTCGGTTCATCGCCACCAGCGCCGCGATGCACGCCGCCGCCAGGCCCAGCGACAGGGTCGACAGCTCGCCGGAGTAGAAGATTGCAATGATCACGATGGCCCCGAGGTCATCGATGATCGCCAGGGTCATCAGGAACAGCTTCAGCGACACCGGCACTCGCTTGCCGAGCAAGGCCAGCACGCCGAGGGCGAAGGCGATGTCGGTGGCGGTCGGAATCGCCCAGCCGTCGAGGGCGGCCGGATTGTCGCGGTTGAGGAACCAGTAGATCAGCGCCGGCACCAGCATGCCGCCGATGGCCGCCGCGCCGGGCAGGACGATCTGCGACGGTTTCGACAGCTGACCGTCGAGGACTTCGCGCTTCACTTCCAGGCCGATCAGCAGGAAAAACAGCGCCATCAGGCCGTCGTTGATCCACAGCAGCAGGGGCTTGGCGATCTTCAACGCGCCGATCTGCGCCACCACCGGGGTGTCGAGCAGGCCGCTGTACAACCACGACAACGGCGAGTTGTTGATGATTAGAGCCAGGATGGCCGCGGCGATCAGTAACAGACCGCTGGCAGCTTCCAACTGAAAGAAACGCGTGAAAGTGCTACGCAGAGGCAAGGTCGCTCTCCATCGATAAAGTCAAAAGGTGGCACACCCTAACCCGTACCGTTAGTTGTTAAAACAAAAGTTATATTCTTTTTTGTTATATGTGGTTACAGGGCGCCAGGCCGACATGCAGCAGAGCCTAGCAGTTGCCCAAGGGATTGAAGCTCAGCTGTATCTGTCGGTGCCGTGGGATTTTTCCTAAGCTTGGGGGCTGAGCCTGTGAAGGCACTTCTGCCCGATTCAACGAGAACGACAGCCATGAGCGACAACCGACAGTGGGCCCGCGAAGCCATCCGGATCATCGAAGCGGACTTCCAGCGCAGCGCCGACACCCACCTGATCCCCTTGCCGCTGCCGGGGTTCCCAGGCATCGAGTTGTACTTCAAGGACGAGTCCAGTCACCCGACCGGCAGCCTCAAGCATCGGCTGGCCCGCTCGCTGTTTCTCTACGCCTTGTGTAACGGCTGGCTCAAGCCCGGCGCGCCGGTGATCGAGGCGTCCAGCGGATCGACGGCGATTTCCGAGGCGTACTTCGCGCGGATGCTCGGGCTGCCGTTCATTGCGGTGATGCCGGCGACCACCTCCAAGGAAAAAATTGCGCAGATCGCGTTCTACGGTGGCCAGAGTCACCTGGTAGCCGATCCGACCCAGATCTACGCCGAATCCGAACGCCTGGCCCGCGAGCACGACGGTCACTTCATCGACCAGTTCACCTACGCCGAGCGGGCCACCGACTGGCGGGCGAACAACAACATCGCCGAGTCGATCTTCCAGCAGATGCGTTACGAGCAGCACCCGTGCCCGGCCTGGCTGATTTCCAGTCCCGGCACCGGCGGCACCACCGCGACCCTCGGTCGCTACGTGCGTTATCGCCAGCACTGCACCCGCGTGCTGTGCGCCGATGCCGAGCGTTCGGTGTTCTTCGACTTTTACCAGACCGGCGACGCGAGTTTGCGTCTGGACCACGGTTCACGCGTCGAAGGCATCGGCCGGCCGCGGGTAGAAGCGTCGTTCCTGCCGAAGGTAATCGATGCGATGGTCAAGGTGCCGGATGCTTTGTCGCTGGCGGCCATGCATTACCTGGCGCAGCGTCTGGGCCGACATGTGGGCGGTTCGAGTGGGACCAACCTGATCGGCGCGCTGATGGCGGCCCAGCAGATGAAAGCGGCGGGGGAGTCGGGCTCGATCGTGGCGATCCTGTGCGATGGCGGCGAGCGCTACGCGGACACGTATTACGATCAGGCGTGGCTCAAGGCGCAGGGCTATGAGCTGGATGGATTGATAGCGGCCGTAGCGGCGAGTGCCGAGCAGGGTAAGGCGCTGCCGACCTCGGTTCTGCGCGCCAATATTTGATACACCCGGAACCTAATGTGGGAGCGGGCTTGCTCGCGAATGCTTTGGATCAGTCAACATAATTGTTGAATGTAACACCGCATTCGCGAGCAAGCCCGCTCCCACAATTTTGCGGTGTCAGGCCTCTAGACCGAGAATGTCACGCGCCACGGCTTCTGCGATGCGAATACCATCGACACCCGCCGACAGAATCCCGCCCGCATAACCCGCGCCTTCACCGGCCGGGAACAGGCCTTTGACGTTCATGCTCTGCAGCGTCTCGTTACGCGTGATGCGCAGCGGCGAAGAGGTGCGGGTCTCGATGCCGGTCAGCACCGCATCGTGCAGCGAATAACCGCGAATCTGCTTCTCGAACGCCGGCAGTGCTTCGCGGATCGCTTCGATGGCGAAGTCCGGCAAGGCCAGGGCCAGATCGCCCAGTGCCACGCCCGGTTTGTACGACGGCTCGACTTCGCCCAGTTCGGTCGAAGGAATGTCGTTGATGAAGTCGCCGACCAGTTGCGCCGGCGCCTTGTAGTCGCTGCCGCCGAGGATGAAGGCGTGGGACTCCAGACGTTCCTGCAACTCGATCCCCGCCAGCGGGCCGCCCGGATAATCGACTTCCGGGGTGATGCCGACGACGATGCCGGAGTTGGCGTTGCGCTCGTTACGCGAGTACTGGCTCATGCCGTTGGTGACCACGCGGTTCGGCTCGGAGGTCGCCGCCACCACGGTGCCGCCCGGGCACATGCAGAAGCTGTAGACCGAACGGCCGTTCTTGGCGTGGTGCACCAGTTTGTAGTCGGCGGCTCCCAACTTGGGGTGGCCGGCGTACTTGCCCAGACGCGCACGGTCGATCAGCGATTGCGGGTGCTCGATCCGGAAGCCCACCGAGAACGGCTTGGCTTCCATGAACACGCCACGGCTGTGGAGCATGCGGAAGGTGTCGCGGGCACTGTGGCCGAGGGCCAGGACCACGTGTTTGGAATGCAGGGTTTCGCCGCTGGCCAGCTCGACGCCGACCAGTTGACCGTCTTCGATCAGCACGTCGGTGACGCGCTCCTGGAAGCGTACTTCACCGCCCAGTGCACGGATCTCTTCACGCATGGTCTCGACCATGCCGGTCAGACGGAACGTACCGATGTGCGGTTTGCTGACGTAGAGGATTTCTTCCGGCGCGCCGGCCTTCACGAATTCGTGCAGCACCTTGCGGCCGAGGAATTTCGGGTCCTTGATCTGGCTGTACAGCTTGCCGTCGGAGAACGTGCCCGCGCCGCCTTCGCCGAACTGCACGTTGGACTCGGGATTGAGCACGCTTTTGCGCCACAGGCCCCAGGTGTCCTTGGTGCGCTGGCGCACTTCGGTGCCGCGCTCAAGGATGATCGGCTTGAAGCCCATCTGCGCCAGCAACAGGCCGGCGAAGATCCCGCACGGGCCGAAACCGACCACGATCGGGCGCTGGCTCAGGTCGCTGGGCGCCTGACCGACGAATTTGTAGCTGACATCCGGCGCGACGTTGACGTTACGGTCGTCGGCGAACTTGCCCAGCACTTTGGCCTCGTCGCGCACTTCGAGGTCGATGGTGTAGATGAAGCACAGTTCGGAGGACTTTTTGCGCGCATCGTAGCTGCGCTTGAACAAGGTGAAATCGAGCAGGTCATCGCTGGCAATGCCCAGGCGTTGCACGATGGCAGCGCGCAGGTCTTCGTCGGGATGGTCGATCGGCAGCTTGAGTTCAGTGATTCGTAACATGACAGGATCCGGTTCGCGGGGCGCACAACTGCGCCAGGGCGTTTGAAGGCGGCGATTATAAGCCGCAACGGCCGGATCCCGTGAGGGTAAAACGATCAGTCGTTACGCGAACCGCCGAAATACCCGCAACCACGCTGCACCTTGCCGTCGATACGCAACTCGGCGCTCATGTGCTGCACGCTGCCAGTGCTGCTGTCGATGCAGCGCTGCGGCGCCACCCACAGCTCGATGCGCTGGTTGTTGGCTTCGCTGCTGAGGTTGAAACGGCCGTCGCCCAGTTGCTCTTCGACATAGGGCACGGCGAGCGGTGGCTGGCCTTCGCGGTCGATGACCAGGCCCTTGCCGCTGACTTTTACATTCCATTCCGGGCCATGGCCGGCGGCGCGCAGGATCAGCTGTTTGAAGTTGGGATCGTCGCAGGCGGTGCCGGAGCGTTCGACGCGATAAAGCTGGGTCAGGTCGAGGCGGTCGCCGGCGATCTTCCCGCGCACGTCGGCGAACAGCTTGCCCTGCTGATCGGCCAGGGTGGCGGCCTCTTGCAGGACGCTGGTGCCGCCGATGTCGTTGACCACGTATTGACGCTGCTCGCCGCAGGCCTGGAACACCAGTTTGCCGTCGGCAGCGGTCAGTTGCCCCTGCATCCGCGTCTGGCCGACGTGGGAGGCGCTTTCCCGCGCGCCATCGAACAACTGGCACGCGGCAAACAACGGGAGCAGGGCAACAACGATCAGGGAACGGGCAACACGCATCTTTGGCTCTCCAGACAAGTGTCGCCACGTTACGCAGGCTGACCGTTCATCACAAGGGTTTAGCCCACGTGAAATGTCTGACCTGTCTGCAAGCCTTCGACACTTTTGGCGTAGGCCAATGCCACATCCGCCGCAGGAACCGGCTTGTAGCCACGGAAGTACGGGGCGTAGCTGCCCATGGCTTCGACCAGCACGGTCGGGCTGATCGAGTTCACGCGCAGGCCGCGTGGCAGCTCGATGGCGGCGGCTCGAACGAAGCTGTCGAGCGCGCCGTTGACCAGTGCAGCCGAGGCGCCGCTGCGGATCGGATCGTGGCTGAGCACCCCGGTGGTGAAGGTGAACGATGCGCCGTCGTTGGCGAATTCACGGCCGATCAGCAGCAGATTGACCTGGCCCATCAACTTGTCTTTCAGGCCGAGGGCGAAGCTGTCTTCGGTCATTTCACCCAGCGGGGCGAAGGTCACGTTGCCAGCGGCGCAGACCAGTGCGTCGAACTTGCCGGTCTGTTCGAACAGCTTGCGGATCGATGCGCTGTCGCTGATATCCACCTGGAAATCGCCGCTGCTGCGACCGATACGAATGACTTCATGACGCTGCGACAGCTCTTTGTCCACGGCCGAACCGATGGTACCGCCCGCGCCGATCAACAGAATTTTCATCGTGATTGCCTCAAGTGATTGAACGAGGTTTCAGTCTAGAGTGGTTTTTTCTGCGGATAAGCGCACTAATGGGCAACCTTTGGTTTTCAAATGGAAACAATCCATGAGCGAGATGGATGATCTGGCAGCGTTCGCGGTCTTGATCGAAGCCGGCAGTTTTACCCTGGCGGCGCAACAATTGGGCTGCAGCAAGGGGCAGTTGTCCAAGCGCATCAGCCAGCTGGAGGCACGGTTTTCCATGGTGTTGCTGCAACGCACGACGCGTCGGTTGAGCCTGACGGCGGCCGGTGCGGCGTTGTTGCCACAGGCTCAGGCGCTTGTAGTCCAGGTTGAAAGAGCGCGTCAGGCATTGGCGCGATTGAAGGACGACATGGCCGGCCCGGTGCGTATGACGGTTCCGGTGTCGCTGGGGGAAACTTTCTTCGACGGCCTGCTGCTGGACTTTTCGCAGAAATACCCCGAGGTGCAGATCGAACTGGAGCTGAACAACAGCTACCGCGACCTGTCCCGCGACGGCTTCGATCTGGCGATCCGCACCGAGGTCGCCAATGACGAGCGACTGGTGGCCAAGCCCCTGCTGGCCTGGCAGGAAATGACCTGTGCCAGTCCTGAATATCTGGAGCGCTTTGGCGAACCGCTGACGCCGCAAGCATTGGCCGAACACCGTTGCCTGCTCAACAGTCACTACAGCGGTCGCGAGGAATGGCTTTATCACCAGCAGCACGAGCTGCTGCGGGTGCGGGTGTCGGGACCGTTCGCCAGCAATCATTACAACCTGCTGAAGAAAGCCGCATTGGCCGGCGCCGGGATCGCTCGCCTGCCGTCCTATCTATTGCAGGCGGAATTGGCTGACGGCCGATTGCGCTGGCTCCTTCGGGATTTTCAGACCCGGCGCATGCCGATGTACCTGGTGCATCCGTATCAGGGCGGTCTACCGAAACGTACCCAGGTGCTGGCGGACTACCTGATTGGCTGGTTCAAACTCAGTGGCGAGGCGCTGGACCGGTTGTAGTGCCGGGCGATCAGGTGATCGATCGACACTTTGCCCGGCCCGGTCGCCATCAGGTACAGCAGCACCGCCATCCAGGTGCCGTGGGTCGGGTAGGCATCCGGATACACGAACAGCTGAATGGTCAGGGTCATGCCCAGCAAGGCCAGCGCCGAAAAACGCGTAGCGAAGCCAATCAGAATCAGGATCGGGAAGAAGTGCTCGGCAAACGCCGCCAGATGCGCGGCGATTTCCGGCGACAGCAGCGGCACGTGGTACTCGCTCTTGAACAGCGGAATCGTCGAGTCCGCCAGACGCGGCCAGCCGAGCTCGAAGGTGCCATCGATCAGGTCGACGGCCAGCCCTTCGACCTTGATCTGCCCGGATTTCCAGAACACTGCGGCGATGGAAAATCGCGCGATGAAGGCGATCAGGCTGTGAGGGATTTTTTCCAGCAGCGCGATGGCGCGGGCAACGAGGCTGTTCATGACGACACCTTTGGGTGCAAATGAGTAATGACTTGGCGACTGATCAGCAGGGCGAGGGTCTGGCTGAGGTCGAAGGTCCCAGCGGATTCCAGCGCCTGCGTGAGTGACTGGCCGGCCTTGAGCTGGCGAATGAACTGGCTGGCGCCGCGATCCACGGTGAACACCTCGACTTCCAGTCCATTGCGCAGGATCAACGCGTGTTGGGCGTTATGCAGATCGATCCCGGCCAGCGTCGCGTCGTGCTGATGCGCGGCCCAGATGTCCACTACGGCGAAGCTTGAATCGAGCAGATGCAGCGAAGGGTGCAGGCCGATGCGCAGTTCGTTGAGCGCATCGGCATCTGCGAATACAGCAGCAATCCGCTCCTGACTCACAGGCAACGCATCGGCAGCGTGATAGGCCAGCGTGCGCAAGCGTTCCAGGCTCGCGACATCGGCCAGATAGGGAACGCTCGCAGCAGGTTCGAAGCCGCTGATGAAGTCCGCCAGCCCGCTGCCGTAGTCGCTCATCAACGGACTGTGTGGCGGATGGCTGTGCACGAAAATGCCGGCCATGGCTCGGAAGAATTCGTCCCCCACCAACTGCATGACCACGGGATAACTGTCGGCCAATGCATTGATCAGCGAACCCTGCACGTTGTTGCGGTACACCGCGAAACGGCTGGCCGGGTCGGCACCGTTTGCACTGCACAAACCGTCGGGGCAGGGCAGGTCGGTATCGAGCAACGCTGCGCTGAACGCGGCTTGAGTGCTCACGGCCGACCTCCCGCGCACAGCAACAGCTCATCGGCCTGCTGCGCTTCCGTCAACAGCACGTTGAAGGCCGGCACCTGATTGTCCCGTTCGATCAGCGTCGCCACCGGGCCGACGCGTTCCAGCGCTTGCCGGTACAACGACCAGACCGCTTGATCGATCGGCGCGCCGTGATCGTCGATCAGCAAGCGATCACCGAGGCTGTCGGAGTCTTCGGCAAACCCGGCCAGATGAATCTCGCCCACCGCGTGCAGCGGCAGTGCGTCGAGATAAGCCAGGGGATCGCGCTGATGGTTGATGCACGAGACGTAGACATTGTTCACGTCCAGCAACAGACCGCAGCCAGTGCGCCGGATGACTTCACGGATGAAATCGGCTTCGTCGATGGTCGAGCGCTGGAACGCCAGGTAGGTTGCCGGGTTTTCCAGCAACATCGGACGCTTGAGGGTGTTTTGCACCTGATCGATGTGGTCGCAGACGCGGTTCAGCGTCGGCTTGTCGTACGCCAGGGGCAGCAAGTCATTGAGAAACACCGGGCCGTGGCTCGACCAGGCCAGGTGTTCGGAAAAGGAGTGCGGTTGATAGCGCTCGATCAGCGCCGCCAGGCGTTTGAGGTGCTGGACATCCAGCGGGCCTTCGGCACCGATGGACAGCCCGACGCCATGCAGCGACAGCGGATACGCCTCGCGAATCAATCCCAGAAAATGATGAAACGGGCCGCCGGCCACCATGTAGTTTTCGGCGTGGACTTCGAAGAAACCGATGTCCGGACGTGAATCGAGCACTTCGCTGAAGTGCTCGCTCTTGAGCCCCAGCCCGGCACGGGACGGGAGCCCGGAGAGGGCTGCCCGAGTGCGGCGCAAGGCATGGTCGCAGGATGTGATCATGATCGACACTCGGGCGGCTCCCGGATCAGGACTTGGCTTTGAACGCTTCGAGCTGACCGAAACCGGTCGGCGAGGTTTTGCTTTCGGTGGTGGCGCAGGTGCCTTTTGGAACCAGTTTCCAGGCGTTGGCCTGATGATCCATTTTCGCGGTGCCGGCACAGGTGGTGCCCGCGCCTGCGGCGCAATCGTTCTTGCCTTTCATGGCCACGCCGAAGCATTTTTCCATGTTGTCGTCAGCGGCGTGGGCGGTGGAGACGGCAGCGATGCTCAGAGCAGAACCGAGGGCCAGAACCAGGGCGGTGGCGGACAGGGTGCGGGTAGTAGCAGTCATGATGTTTCTCCGGTTTGAACTTGGGTTTGAACAAGCGATTGCGCTTGCTTGCTCCACTAGAGAAACGACTCGGCGATGCGTTACAGCGATCAATAAAGTTTTTTTGCCGGGCACAAAAAAACGGCCCAGAGGCCGTTTTTTGTTTGAAGCGATCCATCAACCGCCGAGGTATGCCTCGCGCACTTTCGGGTCGGTCAGCAGCGCTTCGCCGGTGCCTTGCATCACCACCCGGCCGTTCTCAAGAACGTACGCACGGTCAGCGATTTTCAGCGCCTGGTTGGCGTTCTGCTCGACCAGGAACACCGTCACACCGTCCTTGCGCAGCTGTTCGATGATGTCGAAGATCTGCTGGATGATGATCGGTGCCAGGCCCAGCGACGGTTCGTCGAGCAACAGCAGTTTCGGCTTGCTCATCAGCGCGCGGCCGATGGCGAGCATTTGCTGTTCGCCGCCGGACATGGTGCCGCCGCGCTGGTTGAAGCGTTCTTTCAGGCGTGGGAAAAGTCCGAGAACCTTGTCCATCTGTTCCTGATAGTCGCCCTTGTCGGTGAAGAATCCGCCCATGGACAGGTTTTCTTCGACGGTCAGACGGGCAAACACCCGACGACCTTCCGGCACTACGGCGATGCTCTTGCGCATGATCTGCGACGAGTCCTGGCCGACCAGTTCCTCACCCATGTAGCGGATGCTGCCGCTGTGGGCCTGCGGCGAACCGCACAGCGTCATCAGCAGCGTGGACTTGCCGGCACCGTTGGCGCCGATCAGAGTCACGATCTCGCCCTGGCGGACTTCGACGTTGACGCTGTGCAGGGCCTGGATCTTGCCGTAGAAGGTGGAAACGTTTTCGAACTGCAGCATTTACGCTTCCCCCAGGTAGGCTTTGATCACTTCAGGATTGTCGCGGATCTGTTCCGGCGTGCCGTCGGCCAGAGGCGTGCCCTGGTTGATCACGACGATGTGGTCGGAAATGCTCATGACCAGTTTCATGTCGTGTTCGATCAGCAGCACGGTCACGTTGTGCTCTTCACGCAGCACGCTGATCAGCGCCTTGAGGTCTTCGGTTTCCTTCGGGTTCAGGCCGGCGGCCGGTTCGTCGAGCATGAGGATCCGCGGACGGGTCATCATGCAGCGGGCGATTTCCAGGCGACGTTGCTGACCGTAGGCCAGGGTGCCGGCGGGGCGGTTGGCGAACTCTTTCAGGTTGACCTTTTCCAGCCAGTACTCGGCGAACTCCATGGCCTCGCGCTCGCTCTTGCGAAACGCCGGGGTCTTGAACAGGCCGGACAGGAAGTTGGTGTTCAGGTGACGGTGCTGGGCGATCAACAGGTTCTCGACCGCCGTCATGTCCTTGAACAACCGCACGTTCTGGAAGGTGCGCACCACGCCTTTGAGGGCGATCTTGTGGCCCGGCAGGCCGTGAATCGGCTCGCCGTCCAGCAGGATGCTGCCGCCCGATGGCTGGTAAAAACCGGTCAGGCAGTTGAACACGGTGGTCTTGCCGGCGCCGTTCGGCCCGATCAGTGCCACCACCTGTTTTTCCTTCACGGTCAGGGCCACGCCGTTGACCGCCAGCAGGCCGCCGAAGCGCATGCTCAGATTTTCGACTTTCAGGATCTCGCGGCTCATTTGCGCAGCTCCATGTGAGGACGTTGCATGGGCAGCAGACCTTGAGGTCGCCAGATCATCATCAGCACCATCAGGGCGCCGAACATCAACATGCGGTACTCACTGAACTCACGCATCATTTCCGGCAGCAGGATCATCACCACGGCCGCGAGAATCACGCCCAGCTGCGAGCCCATGCCACCCAGCACCACGATGGCGAGGATGATCGCCGACTCGATGAAGGTGAACGACTCCGGCGTCACCAGACCCTGACGGGCGGCGAAGAAGCTGCCGGCGAAACCGGCAAATGCCGCGCCGAGGGTGAACGCTGAGAGCTTGATCACGGTCGGGTTGAGGCCCAGCGCACGGCAGGCGATTTCGTCTTCACGCAGCGCTTCCCACGCACGGCCGATCGGCATGCGCAGCAGGCGGTTGATCACGAACAGCGCCGCCAGCGCCAGCAACAGGGCAACCAGGTAGAGGAAGATCACCTTGTTGATCGAGTTGTACTGCAGGCCGAAATATTCGTGGAAGGTTTGCATCCCTTCTGCGGCTTTACGTTCGAAGGTCAGGCCGAAGAACGTCGGTTTCTCGATGTTGCTGATGCCGTTCGGGCCGCCGGTGATGTCGGTCAGGTTACGCAGGAACAGGCGGATGATTTCCCCGAAGCCCAGGGTCACGATCGCCAGGTAGTCGCCGCGCAGACGCAACACCGGGAAGCCGAGCAGGAAGCCGAACGTCGCCGCCATCAGGCCGGCAATCGGCAGGCAGATCCAGAAGCTCAGGCCGTAGTAGTGCGACAGCAGCGCGTAGCTGTAGGCGCCGACGGCGTAGAAGCCGACGTAACCCAGGTCGAGCAGACCGGCCAGACCGACCACGATGTTCAGGCCCAGGCCGAGCATCACGTAGATCAGGATCAGCGTCGCGATGTCCACCGCGCCACGGGAGCCGAAGAACGGCCACACCAGCGCACCGATGATCAGCGCGATGATGAAGTAGCGCTGGGTGGTCGGCAGGGTCAGGAAGTTGCTGGCCTTGGCCGGGATCAGCGGCATGCCCGGCGAAGACCGCCACGCCTTGCTGATCTGCTGGTTGAACAGCACCCGCAGGAACATCAGCACCGAGCAGATGGCGATGGTCGCCAGAATGGCCGGGCTGGTGTTGTGCACTTCCAGGTTGATGCCGACGATGGTCAGTTTCAGACCCAGTACCGGATAGGCCACGGCCCAGACCAGCAAGGCGCTGAACAGCGCCTGTTTAAGATTCCTAGTCATACTTTCTCAACCTCCGGACGGCCCAGAATGCCGGTCGGACGGAACAACAGCACCAGAACCAACAAGCCGAAAGCCACGACGTCCTTGTACTGGTCGCCGAAGATATCGGCGCCAAAGGCTTCCGCGACCCCGAGCACCAGCCCGCCGAGCATGGCGCCGGGGATGCTGCCGATCCCGCCCAGTACCGCGGCGGTGAAGGCCTTGAGGCCGACGAGGAAACCGGCGTTCGGGTTGATCACGCCGTATTGCATGCTCAGCAGCACGGCCGCGACGGCGGCCAGCGCAGCACCGATGACGAAGGTCAGGGCGATGATGTTGTTGGTGTTGATGCCCAGCAGGTTGGCCATCTTGATGTCTTCGGCGCAGGCGCGGCAGGCGCGGCCCAGGCGAGAGCGGGAGATGAACAGCGTGAGGCCGAGCATGGCGATCAGGGTCACCACGAACACCACGATTTGCATGTAGGAAATCAGCACTTCATGTGCGCCACCTGGGCCGAAGGCGAAGTTGCCCGGAATCAGGTTGGGGATTGCTTTGTCCTTGGAGTCTTGCGCCAGCAGAACGGTGTTCTGCAGGAAGATCGACATACCGATCGCGGAAATCAGCGGGATCAGACGGTTGCTGCCGCGCAACGGGCGGTAGGCAATGCGTTCGATGCTGTATCCGTAGGAACTGGTGACGACGATGCTGGCGATGAACGCCACGGTCATCAACAGCGGGACGCTTTCGAGTCCCATCATGGTCAGCCCGGCGATGGCGATGAACGCCACGTAGGAACCGATCATGTACACCTCGCCGTGGGCGAAGTTGATCATTCCAATGATGCCGTAGACCATCGTGTAGCCGATGGCGATCAGGGCATACATGCTGCCAACGTTCAAGCCGTTAACCAGCTGTTGGAAGAAGTGATAGATGTCAGGCATTACAGCGCTCCTAAAAACCTGATACGCATTTCACTGGTGGAGTCATTTTCCCGCCCGGTCCCGTGGATCTTTATCCACTTCGAATCCGGGTTTTGCCAGCGAACCGCTGATGACGGTTTTGAGATTTTCAGGTGGGGAGACTGGCGGATCACGCCAGCGCGGCCCAATACATTCGTAAAACAAAGCCCACGGCACGCCGTGGGCTTTATTGGCAGTCAGTCAGGCAGGGCCTTACTGAGGCGACACTTCGGTTTTAGGTTTGCCTTCGTGCCATTCGTAAACCACGAATTTGAAGTCCTTCAGGTCGCCCTTGTCGTCGAAGCTCAGGTCACCGGTAGGCGTCTTGAAGGTGCCTTTGTGGATGGCTTCAGCCACCTTGGCAGCATCTTCGGACTTGGCAGCCTTGATACCTTCGGCAATTACTTCAACTGCCGAGTAGGACGGGAACACGAACGGACCGCTCGGGTCTTCTTTCTTGGCCTTGAATGCATCGGCCAGGGCCACGTTGGCCGGATCCTGGTCGAAGGATTTCGGCAGGGTCACCAGCAGGCCTTCGGCAGCGCTCTTGGCGATCTGGGTGATCGAGTCGTTACCCACGCCTTCCGGACCCATGAACTTGGCTTTCAGGCCTTTTTCCTGGGCTTGACGCAGGATCAGACCCAGCTCCGGGTGGTAGCCGCCGTAGTAGACGAAGTCGACGTTGGCTTGCTTGAGCTTGGCGATGATCGCGGAGAAGTCCTTGTCGCCGGCGTTGATACCTTCGAACACGGCAACCTTGGTGCCTTTCTTCTCGAGAGTGGATTTGACGGCGGTGGCGATGCCTTCACCGTACTGCTGCTTGTCGTGCAGCACGCCGACGATTTTCGGCTTCACGTGATCGGCGATGTAGTTACCGGCGGCAGGGCCCTGGGCGCTGTCCAGACCGATAGTACGGAAGATCATTTTGTAACCACGAGCGGTGATGTCCGGGCTGGTGGCAGCCGGGGTGATCATGATCACGCCTTCGTCTTCGTAGATGTCCGAAGCAGGCTGGGTGGAGCTGGAGCACAGGTGACCGACCACGAACTTGACGCCGTCGTTGACGACCTTGTTCGCAACCGCTACCGCTTGTTTAGGATCGCACGCGTCATCGTATTCAACGGCTTCAAGCTTCTTGCCGTCGACGCCGCCTTTGGCGTTGATCTGCTCGATGGCCATTTTCGCGCCACTGAACTGCATGTCGCCGTACTGGGCTACTGGACCGGTTTTAGGGCCGGCAATACCGATCTTGATGGTGTCAGCTGCGAACGAATGGCTGGCAACCCCGGCCAGAACCATAGCGGCAAACAGTTTGGAAATCTGCTTAGTAGCCTTAGTCATAGTGCTCCACTCTTACTGTTGTATTTTTTTAGAGTCCTGACGCCGTAGCAGCAGAACCGGGACAGATATCTAGGCGATACCCTCCGGAAAAGCCCCCGGCAACTGTACCGGTACAGTGTAGAGCGCCGGTTGTTGGCCTGGGAAGCTGGCGCCAGGGGGCAAAACCTGAGGGTGTCGCTTAAATGAAAGAAAAAGACAGAATTGCGGCGGGACGTTCAGAGGGCTTATACCCCAATCATCAGCATTCCTTGGCGTTCCTGCTCTTTTCGTTCGGTACGGCCTTTTGCAACCGGGTTTTTCTGCCGGACCACCGACGTTATCATTCGCGCCGATTTCTTTTCCGGACAGTCCCATGAATCAAGAACCTAGCACCCTCTATGCCAAGCTGCTTGGTGAAACCGCATCTATTACCTGGAAAGAGCTGGAGCGCTTCTACGCCCAGGGTGCCCTATTGTGGGTCGACGCCAGCCTGGATTTGATCGCGGTCGCCGAGGCCGTGGCGTCGGATCAAGGCGAGAAAGTCGCTGCCTGGCTGGCCGAAGACAAGGTCGCCAAGCTGTCTGAAACGCGGGCGCTGGATATTTTCGAGCGTGATCCAGAGATGTGGGCGGTGGTGGTCCGGCCATGGATCCTGGTCCAGGAAAGGGCAGCGGCCTGACGGGTTGCACCTTGTTGGTGCGAGTGCCGGCCGGCGAAAAGTGTGTAGCGGAGTAGCGTGATGGCCGATTGCCGTAGAGAAATGCCACAGGCGGGGGTGGCATAACGGTGACGTAAACGTAACGGGCACAGTTTATTGAGCAGCCTGACGGCTGCTTAATTGTTTCGGGATGTTGGAAAGGCTGAAATCTTCAGTGAATTAGCGGGCCTCTTCGCGAGCAAGCCCGCTCCCACAGGAAATGCATTCCATTGTGGGAGCGAGCCTGCTCGCGATGGGGGCGCCTCGGTCTGGTGTCAGACCGAGTAAGACTTGCCAGTATGGTTATTCAGCGAGATGACTTTGGTCTTGCCGATCCGGTGACGGTAGATCTCGCGCAGGTACTTGATTGACTTCTTCACGCAATCGCGCGACAGGCGAATGTCGTTGATCGAGACAAACTTCTCTTTGTCGTTGATCAGCTCGCGGTACTTCTTCTCGTACATCGGCTTGATCGCGTACCAGTTGGTATCGAGGATCTTCGCCGGGTTCTCGAATTCGTTGAGCAGGTCGTCGATGCGGTCTTCGTCGAATTCTTCGTTGATGATGAAGTCGAGGATCGAGTTGTCCAGGGTCTCGTCGAAACGGTACGGGGTCTTGGCGAAGCAACGCTTGATGAACGCCACGATCAGCGTCAGGAAGTCGTCCGACAGGCACGGGCTCTTGGCGATCAGGGTGGTCAGCGACAGGTTGGCCGAGGCGCCGATCACCAGCGCATAGCGCTTGAGCGTGGTGTTGGGGAACAGGCTGTTGAGGTGGGTCTTCAACCGGTTCAGGTCCATGTACGACAGCTTGTAGTCTTTTGGCAGCGAAACGATCGAGACCACCGACGAGCAGTTCTTGAAGAAGTGCAGGTCATGCAGCGCGGCCGCGTCGTAGCCGGAGTTCTTGTACTGCTCCAGCGACGCGCGATAGCGCTTGGACTCGATCGGCAGCAGGCTGATGCCTTCGATGGCCTGGGTCACCTTGTTGAAGTGCGGCAGGTCGATCGAACGGAAGAACAGGTCGTCGATGTTCAGGCGCTGCGGCTCTTTGTCGAACACCTTGAACTTGTCGCTGCTCGGCGGCGGGGTTTCCGGCACCACGGATTCGGCGTAGGCAATCGCCACCGGGCCGGCCAGACTCATGAACAGGTCGTTGGCGTCCAGGCGAATGGTCTCGCCGATGTCGATGCCGGCGCGACGGAAATAGTTCTGGTCGTAGTCGGTCGTGACCGCCTGGGCCGTCAGAATGTTGAAGATCTGCTGCGAGATGTACTGGTTGGCGTGCTTTTCCATCGCATTGACATCAATGTTCTGGATGTTGCCGTCATCGCTCTCTTCGGCGTAACGCATGATGTCGTTGGAGATCAGCATCATCGCGTTCCATGGGCGGATACGGCCCATGACGCTGGCTTCGCTGCTGTCTTCGTTGGCGAAGTTGTACGAGAAATCCCATTCTTCCGAGAGGTATTTGCACAGCAGGCGACCGGCGTTGATGTGCAGCGCCTCGGACATTTCGCTGCGGTGGTCGGAAATGTTCGGCAGCACGCAGATGCCGCTGGTGAAGATCGGTTCGAACACGAACGAATGACCGCTCTTGCCGTCATGTTCGTCCATCGGCTTGGTGTCGAACGTCTTGTTCATGTACGAGTGCTGCTGGGCCAGACCGAATTCCGAAGCCATGCCCGAACCGGTACCGCCGCCGGCACTGAAGATCGAGAAATACAGCCGCGACTGGTTGGCCTTGATGCCGCAGCTGTCGATCAGGTACGAGTGGATCATTTTCCAGTCAGGGCTGGAGAAACGCTGGGTGTCCTTGTTGAGGATGATCTTCGCCAGGTACTGGCCGAGGATCGGCGCGTTACCGGCGCCACCGGCGTGGACTTCGGACAAGTCCATGATCTTCATCTTGCTGTAGTCGCGCAGGAAACCGCTTTTCTCGCCCTTGCGCGAGAAACGGATACGGCCGGCGATGTCCTTGTCGAGGTCGCCGAGCATCACCAGCGGTTCCACCAGAAACACCGGTTTGCTGCCCTTGTTCGGGCCGATCCGCAGGTTGGTCTTGATCCACTGGGCCGGGCTGTAGCCCTTGTCGGCCAAGCGACGATCGCTCGAAGGGCGATCCTCATTGTTGAATTCGTTGAGGTAGAACTTGCGCGCGTTGTACACCAGCTCCGCCACGTCGAGGGCGATGTTGGAGCCGCAGCGACCGAGGCCGATCAGGCACACCGACGGGAATTCCTGGTCGTTGTGCTGTTCGTTGTCGCCTTCCAGGTGCGGCGGGCGCGGGAACACCAGGTCACGCAGGCCATCGAGGTTGTCGAGGATGCGGTCGGTATTGGTTTCGGTGAAGTACAGGTATTGCTGGGTGCCCAGCGGGCGCGAGGGTGGCAATGGCTTCATCGGGGCAGGGCTGTTCGCCGCAGGGCTCAGAGTCAGATCGGATACCGCAGTGGCCGGATTGTTTTTAGAAGTCATTGTGCGCCATATACCTGGACTGGTTGGATCAACGACCGCTGTCGTCGAGCCTCACGGAATGGGAATCTCGCGTCTTTTTTCTGCGCGTGTTTTGCCCGTGCGTCAGGGACTTTGCCTGAGTGCCGCGCGGGGGAATCCTTTCCTGATCGATGATGAATCGGCCATTATTCGGCGATCTTTAATCAAAAGGAGGCTAAATGATGTCAACGCGACCTTCGTTGGGGTTTGCCGGAATCGGCCTGATGGGCCTGCCGATGTGCCGCCGTCTGCTGGCCGCCGGTTATCCGCTGACCGTATGGAATCGCAACCCGGCCAAGTGCGCGCCGCTGGTCGAGGCTGGCGCCCGGCAGGTGGCGACCCCCGCTGAACTCTGTGCACAGGCTGACGTTGTGATGCTGTGCCTGGCGGACACGGCGGTGGTGCGCGAGGTGGTGTTCGGCCCGGCCGGCGTGGCCGAAGGGGCGAAACCCGGTCAGTTGCTGGTGGATTTTTCCAGCCTCGAACCGACGGCCACCCGTGAAATGGCGGCCGAGCTGGCCGACAAGAAAGGCATGGCCTGGCTCGATTCGCCGGTGTCCGGCGGGGTAGTCGGGGCCGAAGCCGGTAGTCTGGCGATCATGGTCGGCGGTGATGCAGCGGACCTTGATCGCGTGCGACCGGTATTGCTCGAACTCGGGCAGCGCGTCACGCACATGGGCGGCGTCGGCGCCGGTCAGGTGACCAAGGCCTGCAATCAGATGATCGTCGCCTGCAATGCCTTGGTGATCGCCGAGGTAGTGGCGCTGGCCGAGCAGGCCGGGGTCGATGCCAGTCTGATCGCCGAAGCGCTGGCCGGTGGTTTTGCCGATTCCAGACCGTTGCAGATCCTCGCCCCGCAAATGGCCGAAAGCCGTTTCGAGCCGGTGAAGTGGCACGTGCGCACGCTGCTGAAGGATCTGGATACCGCAGTGAAGTTTTCCCGGGAAACCGGTTCGGCCACGCCGATCAGCGGATTGGCCGCACAACTGATGCGCCTGCATGGGGCACAAGGCTTTTTGCAGAAGGATCCAGCGACACTGGTGCAAATGTACCGCGCGCCAGACTCAACGGATTGAGCGTGTGCGCGTGTTTGCGCTGGTTGATTTCCTCCAGCACCGGGCGCAGTTCGGCCAGTGGTACCGGGCGGCTGAGCAGGTAACCCTGAATGAAGTCGCAGCCCGAGCGCTCCAGGAATTCGTATTGCTCCAGGCTTTCGACGCCTTCGGTGACCACCTGCAAATGCAGGGTGTGCGCCATGACGATGATCGCCTGGACGATCTCCATGTCGGCGGTGGCCTTGGGAATGTCGAGGATGAACGAGCGGTCGACTTTCAGGGTGTTGAGCGGCAGGCGCTTGAGATAGGCGAGCGACGAATAACCGGTGCCGAAGTCATCGATCGACAGTGACACGCCGAGGGCACGGATCTGCCGCAGCAGCACCAGGGTGTTGGCGATGTTGCCCATCAAGGCGTTTTCGGTGACTTCCAGTTCCAGCCGTTCCGGGGCGACCCCGGCGCTGCGCAGGGCCTGCTCGATTTCATTGGCCAGTTCTTCCCGGGCCAGATTCAGCGGTGAGCAGTTCCAGGCAATCTTCAGTTCTTCACAGCCATGGCGCGACAGTTCGCCGAGGTCTTCACAGGCTTTGCGCAGGACCCAGTTGTCGAGCTCGGCAATCAGCCCGTTGTTTTCGGCGATGGCGATGAATCGGTCCGGGGTGAGCAGGCCGTGCACCGGGTGCTGCCAGCGGATCAGCGCTTCGAGCTTGGTGACCTTGCCGGTCTTGAGTTCGAAGATCGGCTGGTAATACAGCAGCAGACCGTTCTCTTGACGCAGGGCGTGGCGCAGTTCTTCCTCCAGTTGCAGTTCGAGGCTGGCGCGGTTCTTCAGGTTGGAATCGAAGAAGTGCACGCCGTTGCGCCCTGCACCCTTGGATTGGTACAGCGCCAGATCCGCGTGTTTGAGCAGTTCATCGCAAGTGGAGCCGTCCTCGGGGAACAGGCTGATGCCGATGCTGGTGGTCATCACCATGCGTCGTCCGGCCAGTTCGATCGGCTCTTTCATCTTGAGCATGATGCGCTGGGCCAGGTTGCGCGCTTCCTCGCGGTCGCGCAGGCCGATGAGGATGCAGAACTCGTCGCCGCCGAACCGCGCGACCACATCTTCATGGCTGCGCACCGAACCCTTGATGTGCTGGGCGATGACCTTGAGCAGTTCGTCGCCGGCGTCATGGCCGAGGCTGTCGTTGATGCGCTTGAAGTGGTCGATGTCGAGAAACATCACCGCCAGCATCCCGCCTTCGCTGGTTTTCTGGCTGAGTTTTTCGGCGAAGATCTGATTGAAACCGCGCCGGTTGATCAGGTTGGTCAGGGCGTCGTAGTTGGCCACGTGCTGCAGCGACATGCGCGCCTGATCGAGTTGGCTGAGCAGGGCGTTGACCCGGCGCAGATCGTGTTCCTTGTTTTGCAGTTTCTTGTCGGCCAAGGCGGCGCTGATGGCGCTGCCAAGAATCAGCAGCGTGATCAGCGCGACGGTGAGGCCCAGCTGCAAGTGACCGGTTTGCGACGCCAATGTCGGCAATTGCCCCTCGGGCAGCACCAGTTGCAGCGCTGCCATGCCGGTGAAATGCATGCTGAGGATGCCGGCGCCGAGAATCACCGCGGCCAGGTATTTGAGCATCTGGATGTGCAGGCCGCTGCCTTCGCGCAGATAACCGGCGACCCACAGTGCGGCGAAGCTGGCGCCGATGGCGATCACGATCGATGACACGAACAGGGTCGGGTCGTAATAAGCCGTGGCGGCGGATTCGATGGCGGCCATGCCGACGTAGTGCATGCCGGCGATGCCCAGGCCGATGACGATGGCGGTCTTGAGGTATTGCAGCAGACTCGGCTGCGGATGGCTGAGGGTGTGCATGGCCAGCCAGGACGCCAGTAACGCGATCACCAGGGAAAACAGGGTCACGGGCAGGTCGTACTGAATGTCGATCGGCGCCTGGAACGCCAGCATGCTGATGAAGTGCATGGCCCAGATGCCGCCGGCCAGGCAGGTTGCGCCGATCCAGCGCCACAGTCGCTGCGAACCGGGTTCTTCAGCGTGGGCGACCCGTTCGGCCATATCGAGGGTAGCGAAACTCGCGGCGCAGGCGACCAGGTAAGCCACCAGCACCAGCAGGGGATTGTGTGTGCAATTGAGGATGACCTGCCCGCTCTCCGGCTGCTCGGCAACAAATTGCAAACCAAGCCACTCCATAGCATGCCCCGTCTCTGAGTACGTCCTTACTGCGTCATCAACGCAGGCGAATGTTTGCAGTATAGAGGCGGTTTTTGGCGTGCAAGCGGTAGTGGCACATTGGCGCTAATGATTTTGGCATGAGCGTCATAGCGTTTGGCGCTAAGCGTTGAAACGCCTGAACTCAGGCGACTTCGTTCCAGTGCGGTTGCAGCGGCGGCAGGCCGAAACGTGCCCGCGCCTTGTCGCAGTCGGTGTTCTGTTCGCCGTTTTCCCACGACGCCTCGAACTCGCGGCAGGGGCTGGAACGCTTCTCGTAGATCGTGCAAGCCACCGATTTTCCGACCTCGCCCTCCAGCGCGGTGCAGCGCGGCGCCTTGCGGTCGGTGCCGATCATCGCGACCCGGCTGGGCGTGATCTGGGTGACCAGTTCATCGGGCACGGTCCCGCCGGAGGATGCGCATTCACCCCAGAAAAAAGAAACACGAAAATGGGAACAGCAGGCACCGCAATTCAGACACGGACTGACTTCGGACATGGGCGGGGGTATCAAAGGGATTGATCGGCAGGATCCGGACGGATCCGGCGGCCATTCTAGGCTTTGCCACGGCGTTGGGAAGGGGGGGCGAGAAAGTATTTTTTCATTGCCGGATTTTTCCGCAAAACCCCCGGTTTTAGGGGGATTCGAAGCATTTCAAGGGCTTACGTTTCGTTACACGGCCATGGCCCGTCATCAGGCTGACGAATGATCACAGACAGCCCCGACGAGCGTGACTAGATTGCAGGTTCCGGGCTCGGATGCGTTGGCAGTGAAGCCCTAATAACAATAAAGAGACGGACCCATGCAGAACTCGACCCAAGCGGCGAATGCCTGGCGCATTCTGTTCCTGCTGTTCCTCGCCAACCTGTTCAACTTCTTCGACCGCACCATTCCGGCGATCATCATCGAACCGATCCGCATGGAATGGCACCTCAGCGACTTTCAGTTGGGGATCGTCGGCACGGCGTTCACCCTGGTCTACGCGATTGCCGGCTTACCACTGGGGCGCATGGCCGACACTGGTTCGCGCAGCAAACTGATGGGCTGGGGCCTGGCGACCTGGAGCGCGCTGACGGCGGTCAACGGTCTGGTCGGCAGTTTCTGGAGTTTCCTGCTGGTGCGCATGGGCATCGGCATCGGTGAAGCCAGTTACGCGCCCGCCGCCAACTCGCTGATCGGCGACCTGTTCCCCGCTCACCGCCGGGCCCGGGCCATGGGCATTTTCATGCTCGGCCTGCCGCTGGGGCTGCTGCTGGCCTTCTTCACCATCGGCTGGATGGTCAAGGCGTTCGACAGCTGGCGCGCGCCGTTCTTCATCGCCGCCGTGCCGGGGCTGGTGCTGGCGGTGTTCATGTTCTTCATCAAGGAACCCAAGCGCGGCGCGGCGGAAACCGTGCAGGTGTCCCAGGAGAAAGTCGACAGGCCGATTCGCCGCGTCCTCGCCGTGCCGACCTTCCTGTGGCTGGTGATGGCCGGGCTGTGCTTCAACTTTGCGACCTATGCCTGCAACTCGTTCCTGGTGCCGATGCTGCAGCGTTATTTCCTGATGCCGTTGCAGGAAGCGGCGGTGGCGACCGGGGTGATCGTCGGTGTGACCGGGCTGATCGGTCTGACCCTCGGTGGCTGGATCGCCGACAAGATTCACCAGCGGGTGGCCAACGGGCGACTGCTGTTTGCCGCGTTCAGCCTGATCATCTCGACCCTGTGCACGGCGTGGGCGCTGCATGCCGGGCGCATCGAGATCGGGGTGTTTGTCGCAGTGTTCAGCGTTGGCTGGCTGTTCGCCTACAACTTCTACACCTGCGTGTACACGGCGATTCAGGACGTGGTCGAGCCGCGCCTGCGGGCCACGGCGATGGCGCTGTTCTTTGCCGGTTTGTATTTGCTCGGCGGCGGTCTGGGGCCGGTGGTAGTTGGTGGTTTGTCGGATCACTTCGCCAAGTCGGCGATGGTCTCGGCGGGCGCCGAGCAGATGACCGAAGCGTTCAAGGCCGTCGGCCTGCATGATGCGATGTACCTGATTCCGGTGGCGTTGTTCCTGACCATGGTGTTCCTGTTCCTCGCCTCGCGCTGTTTTGTGCGGGATGCGAAGCGGATGAAGGAGGGGCTGGTGGCGGTGGTTGAGCCGCAGAGTCAGGCCGTTACCGCTTGATCGGACAGGCAAACAAAAAGGCCCGCATCGCTGCGGGCCTTTTCATTTTTGGCGATGGAGCAGGGCGGTTTAGCCCGCTACCAGCACCCGGATCGCTTCCAGTCGCAGCGCGGCCTTGTCGAGCATCGCCAGACCCTGTTCACGCTGCTTGCGCAGGGCGTCCAGTTCGCTGTCGCGCACGGTCGGGTTGACTGCCTGCAACGCGGTCAGGCGTGCCAGTTCTTCGTCGGTGTCGGCTGCCAGACGGCGGCGGGCCTCGGCCACGCGCTCGGCGTGGCGCGGGGTGACCTTGTCTTCACCGGCGTTGATCCGTGGCGTCAGCTGATCGCGCTGGGCCTGGATGAACTTGTTGGCGCTGGCGCGTGGCACGCTTTCCAGTTGATCGTTCAAGGTCTCGAACGCCACGCGCGATGACAGGTCGTTGCCGTTGGCGTCGAGCAGGCAGCGCAGGGCGGCCGGCGGCAGGTAACGGCCCAATTGCAGCGAACGCGGGGCAACCACTTCGCTGACGTAGAGCAGTTCCAGCAGCACGGTGCCCGGCTTGAGCGCCTTGTTCTTGATCAGCGCGACGGCGGTGTTGCCCATCGAACCGGACAGCACCAGATCCATGCCGCCCTGCACCATCGGGTGTTCCCAAGTGATGAACTGCATGTCTTCGCGCGACAGCGCCTGGTTGCGGTCGTAGGTGATGGTCACGCCTTCGTCGTCGCCCAGCGGGAAGCTGGCGTCGAGCATCTTCTCGCTCGGCTTGAGGATCAGGGCGTTTTCCGAATGGTCTTCGCTGTCGATGCCGAACGCGTCGAACAGGGTTTCCATGTAGATCGGCAGGGCGAACTGATCGTCCTGTTCGAGGATGTCCTCGACCAGCGCTTCACCTTCGCCGGCGCCACCGGAATTGAGCTCCAGCAGGCGGTCACGACCGGTGTGCAGCTCGGCTTCCAGACGCTCGCGCTCGGTGCGCGCCTCGTCGATCAGCGCTTGCCACTCGCCGTCGTCGGCTTCTTCAAGCAGCGGCAGCAGGCGCGGGCCGAACTGATGCTGCAAGGCGTTGCCGGTCGGGCAGGTGTTGAGGAACGCGTTCAGCGCTTCGTGGTACCACTGGAACAGGCGCTCTTGCGGGCTGGTTTCCAGGTACGGCACGTGCAGTTCGATGATGTGTTTCTGGCCGATCCGGTCGAGACGACCGATCCGTTGTTCCAGCAGGTCCGGGTGCGACGGCAGATCGAACAGCACCAGGTGGTGAGCGAACTGGAAGTTGCGACCTTCACTGCCGATTTCCGAGCAGATCAGTACCTGCGCGCCAAACTCTTCGTCGGCGAAGTAGGCGGCGGCGCGGTCACGCTCGAGGATGTTCATGCCTTCGTGGAACACCGTGGCCGGGATGCCGGAGCGCACTCGCAGAGCGTCTTCCAGGTCCATCGCGGTTTCGGCATGGGCGCAGATCACCAGCACTTTGGTGCGCTTGAGCATTTTCAGCTGGTCGATCAGCCACTCGACGCGCGGGTCGAATTTCCACCAGCGTTCTTCTTCGCTGGCGTCCGGCTGGGCCTGGAAGCTGACTTCCGGGTACAGCTCGGCGTGTTCGCCCAGCGGCAGTTCGAGGTATTCGTCCGGGCACGGCAGCGGGTACGGGTGCAGTTTGCGCTCCGGGAAACCCTGCACGGCGGCGCGGGTGTTACGGAACAGCACGCGGCCGGTGCCGTGGCGGTC
This sequence comes from Pseudomonas sp. B37(2017), assembly GCF_002112885.1. Lineage (NCBI taxonomy): Bacteria > Pseudomonadati > Pseudomonadota > Gammaproteobacteria > Pseudomonadales > Pseudomonadaceae > Pseudomonas > Pseudomonas sp. B37(2017). The sequence goes on from NZ_NEIX01000002.1 coordinate 182,568, forward strand.
GAGCAGTTCACGCACGAGGCGGGCGCTGGCTTCGGTGTCGCCATCGTTGACGGCGGTCAGCAGGGCTTCACCTTCGTTGCCGAGGAAACCGTGGATGGTCTTGTGCGCGGCCGGCGACAGGCGACCCTTGTCCAGCAGCTCCTGAACGGCTTCGGCCACCGGGCGATAGTTTTCGCTCTCGGCGCGGAAGGCGGCCAGGTCATGGAAACGGTTCGGATCGAGCAGGCGCAGACGGGCGAAGTGGCTGTCCTGGCCGAGTTGTTCCGGGGTGGCAGTGAGCAGCAGCACGCCGGGAATGACTTCGGCCAGCTGTTCAACCAGCGAGTATTCCGGGCTGACTTTCTCTTCGTGCCACACCAGGTGGTGGGCTTCGTCGACCACCATCAGGTCCCAGCCGGCAGCGAACAGGGCGTCCTGTGCCTTCTCATCGTCGACCAGCCACTCCAGCGCCACCAGGGCCAGCTGAGTGTCTTCGAACGGGTTGGTGGCATCGCTTTCGATGAAGCGTTCTTCGTCGAACAGCGCGACCTGCAGGTTGAAACGGCGGCGCATTTCCACCAGCCACTGGTGCTGGAGGTTTTCCGGTACGAGGATCAGCACGCGGTTGGCGCGGCCCGACAGCAACTGGCGATGGATCACCAGGCCGGCTTCGATGGTCTTGCCCAGACCTACTTCGTCCGCCAGCAATACGCGCGGCGCGATGCGGTCGGCGACTTCACGGGCAATGTGCAACTGGTGGGCGATCGGTTGTGCGCGCACGCCACCCAGGCCCCAGAGCGAAGACTGCAACTGGCGGCTGGTGTGTTCCAGGGTGTGATAACGCAGGGAGAACCAGGCCAGCGGGTCGATCTGGCCGGCGAACAGACGGTCGCTGGCCAGACGGAACTGAATGAAGTTCGACAGCTGGGTTTCCGGCAGGGTGACCGCTTCGTTCTGCGCGTTGAGGCCGTGGTAGACCATCAGGCCGTCGACGTCGTCGACTTGCTGGACAGTCATCTTCCAGCCTTCGAAGTGCGTGATCGAATCGCCGGGCGAGAACCGCACGCGGGTGAGGGGCGCATTCCGTAGCGCGTACTGGCGAGTCTCGCCAGTGGCCGGGTAAAGCACGGTCAACAAGCGGCCGTCCTGTGCCAGAACGGTGCCTAAACCAAGCTCTGCTTCGCTGTCACTGATCCAGCGTTGCCCCGGTTGATACTGCTGCGCCATGCTGCCTGACTCCCACCTTGAAAAAGCGGGCTATCTTAACGGAATGAGGGCCCGAGGCCAAAGGATAAGGAGCCTCGGCCCGGCTTTTAACCGCAATCGGCCAATTGCAGGGAAGATTAGGTCATGCATCGGTTTTACGGGATGTTGCGGCACCCTTGAGTGCCAAACCGGTCACAAGTTTGCGACCGATGGCTCAAGGCACCCCTGGCGCCGCCGATAACCTGCTGACAGGAGACCCTTCATATGCTGCCACCGATGCTCCCCCTGAGCGCCGTGCCGATCACCTCCCAGCAGGATCCGATCCGCCAGCGACCGGACATTCCCCCTGTGGTGCCGGTGCAGGAAAGCTCCAACGAAAGCACCATCGACCTGCAAAAGCGCGATCCGGAAGAGGACGGCTATCTGCTGCGCGAAGAGCAGCGTCGCCAGCAGGAACGCGATCGCCGGCGCCGCGAAGCCGACGACGACCCGGAAGCACACCTCGCCGTGCCCGGCACCGAACTGAATGCCGACAACACCGTGCCGGTGGCGCCGCTGATGGAAGATCAGCCGCGTCAGGGGCTTTGGGTCGACATCGAGATCTGAGGCCGGGCGGCCAGCTCCGTCAGGTTTTCCAGCAACACGTCGATCTCTTCTTGCGTGTTCAAGTAGCTCACCGCCACCCGCGCAATATTCGTCAGCCCGCGCGCCTGCATGTCCAGCGGCGTGTAGGCCACGCCATTGGCGCCGATGTTGATTCGTCGTTCGGCCAACGTCTGCTTGAGCGCCATGCTGTCCCAGCCTTCGAGCGTGAAGGCGATCAGCCCGGATTGTTGATTCGCCGTTCCGAGATCCCGCAGCGTCAGGCCGGGAATCGCCTTCAGGCGTTGGCGCAATCCGCTGCTCAGTTGTTCGATGCGCCGGCGGACGGGGATCGCGCCGAGGCGGTTGTACTCTTCCAGCGCATTGGCCAGCCCGGCCAGCAGTGCCAGTGACACTTCACTGGTTTCAAAGCGGCACGCGTCGTCGCGCAAGGTGAAGCGCTTGCCGTCCCATGGCGCCGACAAAACATCGCGTTGCACGGGGAGCAACCGTTGCAAAAATTGCGGCCGGATGTACATCAGCGCCGTGCCGCGCGGCCCGCGCAGGAATTTGCGCCCGGCACCCTTGAGCACGTCGCACTGCAAGTCTTGAACATCGCAAGGCAACTGGCCCAGCGCCTGACCGGCGTCGATGAAATAAGGGATGCCGTGGCGCCGCGCCACACTGCCGATCTGCGCGGCGGGGTTGATCAGGCCGCCGTTGGCCGGCAGCCAGGTCAGGGCGATCAGGCGTACCTGGCTGTCGATCATCTGCGCCAAGGCTTGCGGGTCGACCGCGCCATGGGCGTCACAAGGAATCACTTCGAGCCGCGCGCCGGCCTTCACCGCTTCGGCGATGCACGCCAGATTGCCGGCCCATTCATGGCGCCCCACCAGAATCCGCTCGCCGGGCTGCCACGGCCCCAGCGCGTTGAACGCCTGGCTCCAGGCCGCCGAGCCGCTGCTGGCGAAGGCTATGTCCTCGGGCTGGGCGTTGAACAAGGTGGCGGCCGCGATGCGCGCGCGTTCCTGTACCCGGTTGTTCGCCACTTCCATCGGCCCGCCGAGCGCTTCGCGTTGCAACTGTTCGATCACCGCGTCGAGGGTCGCCTGACTCGGCAACGAGGCGCCGGCGTGGTTGAAGTGGACCACCTGAGCGCAGCCGGGCGTGGCGGCGCGCAGGCGCGAGAGGTCGTCGATGTTCACGGTTTGAGCTCGAAGATCGCGTCGATTTCCACCGCGACGCCGGCCGGCAGGCTCGCCACACCGACCGCGGTGCGCACGTGCCGGCCCTTGTCGCCGAGGGCGTTGACCAGCAGGTTCGAGGCGCCGTTGGCGACGACGCCCTGAGCCTTGAAGTCCGGTGTGGCGGCCACGAAAACCCCGAGGCGCAGGATGCGTACCAGTTTCGACAGGTCATCGCCCAGCGCATGGCTCAACTGGGCGAGCAGGCCCAAGGCAGCCAGTTCGGCGGCGTTGGCCCCTTCTTCATCGGAGATCGCTTCGCCCAGTCGCCCGATGAACGCAGGTTTGCCGTCGAGCAATGGAATCTGCCCGGAGATGAACAACTGATTCTGGCTGACCACATGGTTGACGTAATTGGCGATTGGCTGACTCGGTTCGGGCAGGCGCAAGCCGAGTTGTTGAACGCGTTGGCTGAGGGAATCGGTCATGGGAAGTCCTCCTGAGTGAGGGCTTCAGCATGTTGATGCGAGCGAAGGGCGACAAACGGATAGATTTAATCCGACGCATCCAAAAAACTCATGCGTTCGCGGTTTCCTCCAGCCACTCGCAGAAACTTTGCGCAGCCGGAGTTTGTGGGCGTTGCGGGGTGACCAGCCAATAACCGATCTCGCCGAGCATTGGCGGCGTGTCGAAGGCCGGCACCAGCGCGCCTTCCTTGATCCGCCGTTCGATCATTCGCTGGCGACCCATGGCAATACCCTGACCGGCGACGGCTGCTTCGACGACGATGTTGTAGTCGTGGAGCATGACGCTGGGCACATGAGCCAGATCGATGCCGCTGTGTTGCTGCCAGTCGATCCATTCGAACGGCTGGTGCGACTTGGCCATCAGCAACGGCCCGTTGTTCACGCCTTTGGCCTTGAAGGCCGGGCTGCACACCGGCGTCAGGGTTTCAACCATGAACCGCCGGGCCTGGACTTTCGGCCAGCCGCCCTTGCCGTAGCGGATCGCCAGATCCACCTCGCCGGCGTCGACATCGGCCAGTTGCACGGCGGGCAGCAGTTCGACATGGATGTTCGGGTATTTCGCGTTGAAATCCGCCAGACGCGACGCCAGCCATAAAGTGGCGAAAGAGGCGAGCAGACCGATGCGCAGGGTGGTGGGGCGCTCGCCGCGCAGGTCGTGGGTGGCGGCGGCGATCGCGGCGAGGGCCGGCTCGATCTGCCGGTAGTATTGTTCGCCGGCGGGTGTCAGATCGATCGCCCGGGTGCGGCGCACGAACAGTCGCTGATCGAGGAATTCTTCGAGTTTGTGCACCTGATGGCTGATCGCGCTTTGGGTCACCGACAGCTCATCGGCAGCCTTGATGAAACTCAAATGGCGGGCCACGGCCTCAAAGGCGCGCAAGGCCATCAGCGGTGGCAGATCCTGATGCAGGGGCACGGCGCAGATCCTTCGGGTTCAGGGCGAGGCGCCGATTGTGCGGGCAAATCCGGTGGGCGGTACATGAATTGTTGTAGAGCGTTTAGGTCAGTGGCTGGTCAGCGCCTGCGTCAGGCCGCATTATTGGCGCAGTCCTGTCGGTGATCCGGCAGTTGTGATTCAGTCCAAGTGATGCACCGAACGCCATGAGCCAAGACGACAAGCTGATCGACCTCAACACCGAACGCGCCAAGCGGGTTCATGACCTCAACGAGAAGCGCCTGAATGAAGTACGCCAGGCTTTCGAGCAGGCCATGCCTTTGGGTAAACCGAAGAAAAAGCCGAAAAACAAACCGAAAAAGCGTTGATCTCCCCTGCATCCGTTGATGCAGGTCAGTTATTTCCCTTCCTTCCCTCCCCATGGTGACCGGCATTGATCCCGGTCAATTCCTGCGCCTGCCTGATTGGTTAACTTAGCTCCATCGCAGCAGAGCAGGGGCCAGGAGGCCAGTCATGTTTTTCGATAACGTGGTGTTTGCCGGGGTCCTGACTGTGGGGCTGATGGTTCTGTTTTTTGCAGGGTTTGGATTTTTTATCTGGAAGGATGCGAATAAGCGCAAGAAGCCTTGATTCTTTCGGGTTTGATGAGCACGCAAGGCATTTTGGGCAACTTCGGTTGCCCTTTTTTTTGTGTATTGGCGGCCTTTGGGCCGACCATGCTTTGGGTGTTTTTTGTGAATATCCGTTTTTGTGGGTGTTGCCGCTTATGGTTCCGCCCTTACGGCGGGTCACTTTGGCAAACGCCCCAAAGTAACCAAAGGGCTTGGCCCCTGCGTTCGGCGCCTCGCTTAGGCTCGGCGTTCCTTCGTTCCGGGATTCATCCGGGGGCATCGCCTACGGTTTGCTTCGCTGCACCTCCTCTCGATGTGTTTGGCTCCGCCAAACGGCGCTACGCGCCCACCCCCGGATAAATCCCTCCACTCAGCCTTCCGATGGGGCCGGCACGTCAAGAGCGGTACTCGAGCTAACGCTCATCGTGGTGAGTGGTGGGAAGCGGAAGCTAACAGCTTGATCGTTCCCACGCTCTGCGTGGGAATGCAGCCCGGGACGCTCCGCGTCCCATTTCTGAAGGCAACAAAAAAGGCGTGATCCTTTCGAATCACGCCTTTTTCATTTCAGCGGTCTATCAGCTACCCAGCGCTTTCGATGCCAGCCAGAACAGGCCGGCCGACAGGGCCACGGTGGCTGGCAGGGTCAGGACCCAGGCCAGCAGGATGGTTTTCACCGTGCCGCCTTGCAGGCCGCTTTTGTTGGCGACCATGGTGCCGGCAACGCCCGAGGAGAGGACGTGGGTGGTGGACACCGGCAGGCTGAAGATGTTGGCCATGCCGATCAGGCTGGCGGTGGTGATCTGGGCCGACATGCCTTGCGAGTAGGTCATGCCTTGTTTGCCGATCTTCTCACCGATGGTCAGTACCACGCGTTTCCAGCCAACCATGGTGCCCAGGCCCAGGGCCAGTGCGACCGCCAGAATTACCCAGAACGGGGCGTATTCGGTGGTGGTGGTCAGGTCTTTGCGCAGTTTGTCCAGGTCAGCCTTTTCACGCGGTGCCAGGCCTGGCAGTTTGCTGACTTTCTTCGCGGTGTCGTCCAGGCAGAGCAGGTAGCGACGCACTTCGATGCGGCTTTCCGAGGACAGCGAGTGGTAGTCCGCTACACCTTTGAGGGTGTCGAGGAGGGCGGCGATGGTCGGTTCGGTCTGTTGCGGGTTGCAACGGAATTTCTCCGGCAGGTCGCCTTCCACGCTTTTGCCCAGGGCCAGGAATTCGCCCAGGGTGTCGGCGTTGCGCTTGTAGAACTGGCTCAGGTGCAGGGTAGCGTCGCGGGTACGTTCGATCTGGTAGGTGGTGCTGTTCAGGTCGAGTACGAACTGCGCAGGCACGATACCGATCAGTACCAGCATGATCAGGCCGATACCTTTCTGGCCGTCGTTGGAGCCGTGCACGAAGCTCACGGCCATGGCCGAGATCACCAGGACCAGGCGGTTCCAGAACGGTGGGTGCTTCTTGTCGTCGATCTTGCGGCGCTGTTCCGGCGTCTTGTGCATCTTCGACAGCGGGCGCCACCACTTCAGGCCGATCAGCACCAGCGCGGCGATCAGGAATCCGGCCATCGGCGAGAACACCAGCGAGGCGCCGATATCGATCGCTTTCTGCCAGTTGACGCCGTCGGCCAGTGGAATTTCGTTGATCAGGGCGTTGGCCAGGCCGACACCGAGGATCGAACCGATCAGCGTGTGCGAGCTGGAGGCCGGGATACCGAAGTACCAGGTGCCCAGGTTCCAGGCGATCGCGGCGGCGAGCAGCGAGAACACCATTGCCAGACCATGGCCGGTGTTTACGTTGATCAACAGTTCTACCGGCAGCAGGTGCACGATGGCATACGCCACGCCAACGCCGCCCAGCAGTACGCCGAGGAAGTTGAACACGCCCGAGAAGAACACCGCCAGGTGAGGCGGCATCGCTTTGGTGTAGATAACAGTGGCTACCGCGTTAGCGGTGTCATGAAATCCATTGATGAACTCGAAGGCGAGGACAAATGTCAGGGCGAGCAGGAGGCTCACAAGCACCCAGGCATCCAGTCCGCTGAATAAATCGATCATGAAGGTTTTCTGACCCGGTCATAAGGGGGCGCGATTATGCCAGAAAAGACTGGAAATCGATCCCCTACCTGCTCATCGGTAAGCGTCTTCGCCAAATTAATTTGTATCAAGGTGCATTACCCAAGCTTTTTACAGGGTTTTGCAAGGTGTTGATTCAATTGAGAAAAATGCGATGCGCCGGCGGATTGGCCGGTTGTCGGGAGGGGGCTGAAACTTGTATGAAATATCTGAGAAACGCGTCTGACATGCTCCAGACCTGTGCAATACAGGGGAGTTGGCCGCTGCCCGCGGGTAGCGGGCGCGCAAGGCATCGTCAGTCCACCGTGCTTGTAACCCGGTGAGTACGCTTACCCTCGAAAGTCTCAAAGGAAGGCATCACGGCTCTTCGGCTTTGAGTTCCTCTTCCATTTTTTTCAGTTCTTGCTGGAAGACCTGATCCTGAACGGTAGGGCGTTTACGCCAGGCTTTGCGTTCTGGTTCGGGCTGGGCGGCGTAGGTGGTGACTTCCCCGCCGTAAACTTCCTTGTAACGTTGTTCCTGGCGCTCAAGTTCCGCGCGCAGTTCGTCTTTCGTCACAGTGCTACCTGTATGAGTTGAGATAAATGTCTGGTGAACGCACTGCAACGAATCATTTAACCGGTTCACCAACAAGCGCTCGCCCGGACAGGCAGCGGTGTTGTCGGGAAGACGGTCAGGACTTCCATGTTGCAGGCGGCTACGGCACCAGATTAAAACTGACGCAGCATCAGTTTCCTGTTTCAGCGAGCGCGCTGGCGGTGCGTGAGTAATGAGCATCAGGCGCTGGCCGGGGCCGGCGGCGATGGACATCGCGCCAGCGGGTGGCACCGTCGGCAAATAAAAGCGCGGTGTCACTGAGGTGCATTATAGCGGCCGAATCGGGATTGACTATCTTTGCCAAGTTAAAAACGGTTCCGGATGTGTGATTGTTTTGTGACGTGCAACTTTCATCAATAGTTGCATCGTTGTTGCGCAGTGTTTGGTTTCTGGCGCCATTTAGTCGAACAACTAAGGCGCTTAAACCGCACCGGCGTTCCAAGTTCAAATCCGGCCTGCACAGCCCGGCCGAGGAGGCGAGGGCGATTGCGATTATCGGTCGACGGTTCGATAATCGCCCGGTGTTGGCGGTCTGTCGCTTGTGTATCCGCCGGCGAGCCGCTTGTATAGCCGTTGATCCGAACAAGAAAAAAAGGACCTGACATGAACGATCAAATGCGCAATTCCTTCACCTCGGTAGCGCCGCCGATCGTCGCTTCGCCGGCCAAGCGTATCCAGGCCCTGACCGGTGATCCGGATTTCATGACCTCCCTGGCCCGTGGCTTGGCGGTGGTGCAGGCGTTTCAGGAGCGCAAGCGCCACCTGACCATCGCCCAGATCAGCCACCGCACGGAAATTCCCCGCGCCGCCGTGCGCCGTTGCCTGCACACACTGATCAAACTCGGTTATGCCACCACCGACGGGCGCACTTATTCGCTTTTGCCCAAAGTGCTGACTCTCGGTCACGCCTATCTGTCTTCGACGCCGCTGGCGGTCTCGGCCCAGCCGTACCTCGACCGCATGAGCGAGCAACTGCACGAGGCCTGCAACATGGCCACGCTGGAAGGCGACGACATTCTCTACATCGCCCGTTCGGCCACCACTCAGCGTCTGATTTCGGTGGACCTCTCGGTGGGCGGGCGTTTGCCGGCGTACTGCACGTCCATGGGACGGATCCTGCTGGCGGCGCTGGACGACACCTCGCTGCGCGAATACCTCGACCACGCCGAACTGGTCGCCAAGACCAGCCGCACGATTCACACCCCCGACGCCTTGCTCGAATGCCTGCAGGAAGTGCGGCAGCAGGGCTGGTGCATCGTCGATCAGGAACTGGAGCAGGGCCTGCGTTCGATTGCCGTGCCGGTCTACGACGCTTCCGGCCAGGTGGTGGCCGCGCTCAATGTCAGCACCCACGCCGGTCGCGTCAGTCGTACCGAGCTGGAGCAGCGCTTTCTGCCGGGCCTGTTGAGCGCCAGTCGCGACCTCAGCGCGCAATTGTTTGCCTGATGAAGGTGTTCGATAAACGCACAGAGTTGCGTTTATCGAATTGACGCTAAAACCCCCGGATCATTAATGTCGCGGCAGCGTCATCCGGCGCGAATGTGAATGAGCCCGCCGGATTGTCGACTCCCATAATAATGACAAGAGGCAACTTCCCATGCGCACGTTCCCCGACTGTCGCCGCTCCCGTTCCTGTTGCCGGTATTAGCGCAACGCCAGATTCCTTCCTTATATAGTTGTGACCGTGCCGCTCTCTGGCCGGCCGCCGTTCGACTGCGTTTTCTTGCGTGGAATAAAAATAATGAACCAGCCTCAGTCCGCTGTGGGTCACTGCCTCGACGTGCAGTCCTTCATCAATGCCCAACCGATCTCGCGCTATCAATGGCGAGTGGTGATTCTGTGTTTCCTGATTGTGTTCCTCGATGGCCTCGACACCGCGGCCATGGGTTTTATCGCGCCGGCCCTGTCCCAGGACTGGGGCATCGACCGCGCCAGCCTTGGCCCGGTGATGAGCGCCGCGCTGATCGGCATGGTCTTTGGCGCGCTGGGCTCCGGGCCATTGGCTGACCGCTTCGGGCGAAAAGTCGTACTGGTCGGCGCGGTTTTTCTGTTCGGTGCTTTCAGCCTGGCTTCGGCCTACGCCACCAATGTCGATCAACTGCTGGTGCTGCGTTTCCTTACCGGTCTGGGCCTGGGCGCCGGCATGCCGAACGCCACCACGCTGCTGTCGGAATACACCCCGGAGCGCAAAAAATCGCTTCTGGTGACCAGCATGTTCTGTGGCTTCAACCTCGGCATGGCCGGCGGCGGATTCATCTCGGCCAAGCTGATCCCGGCATTCGGCTGGCACAGCCTGCTGCTGATCGGCGGGATCCTGCCGCTGATCCTCACCGTGGTGTTGCTGCTCTGGCTGCCGGAATCGGCGCGTTATCTGGTGGTGCGCAATCGCGGCACCGACAAAGTGCGCAAGACCCTCGCGCCCATTGACCCGTCCACCGTCGCTCAGGCCGCGAGTTTCAGCGTGCCGGAACAGAAAACCGTCAAAGCGCGCAATGTGTTCGCGGTGATTTTCTCCGGCACCTACAGCGTCGGCACGTTGCTGCTGTGGCTGACCTACTTCATGGGCCTGGTGATCGTTTACCTGCTGACCAGCTGGCTGCCGACCCTGATGCGCGACAGTGGCGCGAGCATGGAGCAGGCGGCGTTCATCGGCGCGCTGTTCCAGTTCGGTGGGGTGTTGAGCGCGGTGGGCGTAGGCTGGGCGATGGACCGGTTCAATCCGCACAAGGTGATCGGCATTTTCTACCTGCTGGCCGGGGTGTTTGCCTACGCCGTGGGGCAGAGCCTGGGCGACATCACGCTGCTGGCAACGCTGGTGCTGGTGGCGGGCATGTGCGTCAACGGCGCGCAATCGGCGATGCCGTCGCTGGCGGCGCGGTTTTATCCGACGCAGGGTCGGGCGACCGGTGTGTCGTGGATGCTCGGGATCGGCCGGTTCGGCGCGATTCTCGGGGCGTGGATGGGCGCGACCTTGCTGGGCCTGGGCTGGAATTTCGAACAGGTGCTTACGGCGCTGGTGATTCCGGCGGGCCTGGCTACCGCAGCGGTAGTGATCAAGGGCCTGGTCAGTCACGCGGACGCGACGTGATATCCACTTCCTTCACTCCCGCACGCGGTGCGGGAGTGATCATTAGGCAGATAACAATCTGTTCGATAAACGAACACTCAGTCGATTATCGGATTGTTTGGCGAAAATCAGCGGCTTAATCTTCAGTGACTCCGGCGCAGAACCTCGCGCCTTTTTATCACTGGCGATTCATTACAAAAACAGGAGCCCGCTCCATGGCTGAGATCCTTTCGCTGCACGACGCGGTGAAGCAATTCGTCAACGACGGCGACACCGTCGCGCTCGAAGGCTTCACTCACCTGATCCCTACGGCGGCGGGTCATGAAATCATTCGTCAGGGCAAGAAAGATCTGACTCTGGTGCGGATGACGCCTGACCTGATCTACGACCAACTGATCGGCGCCGGCTGTGCACGCAAGCTGATCTTCTCCTGGGGCGGCAACCCTGGCGTGGGTTCGCTGCACCGTCTGCGCGACGCGGTCGAGAAGCAATGGCCGCATGCGCTGGAAATCGAAGAACACAGCCACGCCGACCTGGCCAATGCCTACGTCGCCGGCGCCTCCGGCCTACCGTTCGCGGTACTGCGGGCCTACGCCGGTTCCGACCTGCCGAAGGTCAACCCGCTGATCAAATCCGTAACGTGCCCGTTCACCGGTGAAGTGCTGGCGGCGGTGCCGTCGGTGCGTCCGGACGTGACCGTGATCCACGCCCAGAAGGCCGACCGTCAGGGCAACGTGCTGCTGTGGGGCATCCTCGGTGTGCAGAAAGAAGCCGCACTGGCCGCCAAGCGTTGCATCGTCACAGTCGAAGAAATCGTCGACAACCTCAACGCCCCGATGAACGCCTGCGTGCTGCCGACCTGGGCCTTGAGCGCGGTCTGCCATGTACCCGGTGGCGCGCATCCGTCCTACGCCCACGGTTACACCGAGCGTGACAACCGTTTCTATCAGGCGTGGGATCCGATCGCCCGCGACCGTGAGACGTTTACCGCGTGGATCAACGAATACATCCATGGCTGCGCTGACTTCAGCGAGTTCCAGGCCAAGTTGGCCGCTGCTTCGGAGGCCAAGTAATGACTTACACCACCAATGAAATGATGACCGTTGCGGCGGCCCGTCGCCTGAAGAACGGCTCGGTGTGCTTCGTCGGCATCGGCCTGCCGTCGAAAGCCGCCAACCTGGCGCGCCTGACCTCGTCGCCGGACGTGGTGCTGATCTACGAATCCGGCCCTATCGGCGCCAAACCCAGCGTGTTGCCACTGTCGATCGGTGATGGCGAACTGGCGGAAACCGCTGACACTGTCGTGCCGACCGGTGAAATTTTTCGCTACTGGTTGCAGGGCGGACGCATCGACGTCGGTTTCCTTGGCGCAGCCCAGGTCGACCGTTTCGGCAACATCAACACCACCGTGGTCGGCGACTATCACCAGCCGAAAGTACGCCTGCCCGGTGCCGGTGGCGCGCCGGAAATTGCCGGCTCCGCTAAAAGCGTGCTGATCATCCTTAAACAGTCGGCACGTTCGTTTGTCGACAAGCTCGATTTCATTACTTCGGTCGGACATGGCGAGGGCGGCGACTCGCGCAAACGTCTGGGCTTGCCGGGCGCCGGCCCGGTCGGGATCATCACCGACCTGTGCATCATGGAGCCGGAAGAGGGCACCCATGAATTCGTGGTCACCGCGCTGCACCCGGGCGTGACCCGCGAGCAAGTGGTTGCCGCCACCGGTTGGGCGATCCGTTTTGCCGACAGCGTGGCCACTACCGCCGAACCGACTGAAGTCGAGCTGACCGCCCTGCGCGATCTCGAAGCCCGTACTGCAGCGGCCCACGGTCAGGCACCGGGAGAAGCATGATGCGCGACGTTTATATCTGCGATGCGATTCGTACCCCCATCGGCCGTTTCGGTGGCGGTCTGGCTGCTGTTCGCGCTGACGATCTGGCCGCTGTGCCGATCAAGGCCCTGATGGAGCGCAATCCGTCGGTGGACTGGAACGCCATCGACGAAGTATTCCTCGGCTGCGCCAACCAGGCCGGCGAAGACAACCGCAACGTCGCGCGCATGGCGCTGTTGCTGGCCGGTCTGCCGGACAGCGTTCCGGGCGTCACCCTCAATCGCCTTTGCGCGTCGGGCATGGACGCCATCGGCACGGCGTTCCGCGCCATCGCCAGCGGCGAAATGGAGCTGGCGATTGCCGGCGGCGTCGAGTCGATGTCCCGCGCGCCGTTCGTGATGGGCAAGGCCGACGCGGCGTTTTCGCGCAACATGAAACTGGAAGACACCACCATCGGCTGGCGTTTCATCAACCCGTTGATGAAGGCCCAGTACGGCGTCGACGCGATGCCGCAGACCGCCGACAACGTCGCCGACGATTACGAAATTTCCCGTGAGGATCAGGACACTTTCGCCCTGCGCAGTCAGCAACGTACTGCCGCTGCCCAGGCTGCCGGCTACTTCGCCGAGGAAATCGTCGAAGTGCGGATCGCCCACAAGAAGGGTGAAACCGTGGTCAGCCAGGACGAACACCCTCGCGCCGACACCACGCTTGAAGCCCTGACCAAATTGAAACCGGTCAACGGCCCTGACAAGACCGTCACCGCCGGCAACGCTTCGGGCGTCAACGACGGTGCCGCCGCGCTGATTCTGGCTTCGGCCGAAGCAGTGAAAAAACACGGTCTGACCGCCCGCGCCAAAGTGCTGGGCATGGCCAGCGCCGGGGTCGCGCCACGGGTGATGGGCATCGGCCCGGTGCCGGCGGTGCGCAAACTCACCGAACGCCTCGGCGTGGCGGTCAGCGATTTCGATGTGATCGAACTCAACGAGGCGTTTGCAAGCCAGGGTCTGGCGGTGCTGCGCGAGCTGGGGCTGGCGGACGACGCAGCCCAGGTCAACCCGAACGGCGGCGCGATTGCCCTCGGTCACCCGTTGGGCATGAGCGGCGCGCGGCTGGTGCTGACTGCGCTGCATCAGCTGGAAAAGACCGGTGGCAAGAAAGGTCTGGCGACCATGTGCGTCGGTGTCGGCCAGGGTCTGGCCCTGGCCATCGAACGCGTCTGACGCAAGCCGTGACGAACAAGAACAGAGGAAAGCGAAATGACTGACAAGCCTGGCTACCGCCGCCCGCAGGAAGGCACCCAGCCGCCGTACCTGCACCCGACCTATCAATCCACCAATCTGCGCTCGCCGTCCAAGCCGTTGGTGTTTCTGCCGCATTCGCTGTCGGAAATCACCGGCCCGACCATCGGCGCCGAGCGTGTGGCCGACACCGATAACGATCTGACCGCCCAGCATCAGGGTGAACCGCTCGGCGAGCGGATCATCATTCACGGGCGTGTGCTCGACGAAGACGGTCTGCCGGTGCCGGGGATTCTGGTGGAGATCTGGCAGGCCAACGCCGCCGGTCGCTACAACCACGCTCGCGACCTGCATGACGCACCGCTGGACCCGAACTTCACCGGCACCGGCCGCACCGTGACCGACGCCGATGGCTGGTATCAGTTCCAGACCATCAAGCCCGGCGCCTATCCGTGGGGCAACCACCACAACGCCTGGCGCCCGGCGCATGTGCATTTTTCGCTGTTCGGGCCGAGCATCCTGACGCGCCTGGTCACGCAGATGTATTTCCCGGGCGACCCGCTGCTGCCGTACGACCCGATCTACAACTGCGTGCCGGACACCTCGGCCAAGGAACGCCTGATCGCCGCTTTCGATCTGGAAAAAACCATTCCGTCCTACGCCCTCGCTTATCGCTGGGACATCGTGCTGCGCGGCCGCGAAGCCACGCCGATGGAGAAATGAGATGACCCTGACTGCGACCACGTCCCACACTGTCGGGCCGTATTACCACATCGGCCTGACCTGGCTGAACCGTGAAAACCTCGCCAACGAACTGACCCTCGGCCAGCGCGTGGCGATCAGCGGGCAAGTGGTGGATGGCAACGGCGATGTCGTCAACGACGCCATGCTCGAAGTCTGGCAGGCCAACGCCGCCGGCAAATACGATCATCCGGAAGACGAGCAGGCCAAACCGCTCGATCCGAATTTCGAAGGTTTCGGCCGGGTGCCGGTGGATGCCGAAGGGCGCTTCCGTTTCACCACCATCAAGCCGGGCACGGTCGAAGGCCTGAAAGGCTCGACCCAGGCGCCGCACCTGGTGGTGCTGGTGTTCGCGCGCGGGTTGGTGAAGCACTTGCTGACGCGGATTTATTTCGAGGGCGATCCGGCGAACGTCGATGACCCGCTGCTCGAATGCGTACCGGCCGAGCGCCGCACCACGTTGCTGGCGAAGCCGGATGCAGCGGGGGTTTATCAGTGGAATGTGATTCTGCAGGGCACTGATGCGGAAACCGTGTTCTTCGATTATTGAAAGAACACCGATCGTTCCCGCGCAGAGTAGTGATCGTTCCCACGCTCCGCGTGGGAATGCCGCCATGGACGCTCTGCGTCCACTGTGACGCGGAGCGTCACGGTATGCATTCCCACGCAGAGCGTGGGAACGATCTGAGGTCCGTGTTGCTGATCCAATGTGGAACGGGACTGTTGCAAAGTGTGTCTAGACTCTCACTGTCCCTATCGAGTGAAAAACAATGACAACCCTCACCTCCCATTACACCGGTGAAGAGCGCAGCAAGCGCATCTTCGCCATTGTCGGCGCGTCGTCCGGCAACCTCGTCGAATGGTTCGACTTCTACGTCTACGCCTTCTGCGCGATCTATTTCGCCCCGGCGTTCTTCCCCTCCGACAACCCCACGGTGCAGCTGGTCAACACGGCAGGCGTTTTCGCCGCCGGGTTCCTGATGCGACCGATCGGCGGCTGGATTTTCGGCCGGGTGGCGGACAAGCACGGGCGCAAGAACTCGATGCTGATCTCGATCCTGATGATGTGCTTCGGCTCGTTGCTGATCGCCTGTCTGCCGACCTACAAGGACATCGGCGTCTGGGCGCCGCTGCTGCTGTTGTTCGCGCGTCTGTTGCAAGGCCTGTCGGTGGGCGGTGAGTACGGCACCACCGCGACCTACATGAGCGAAGTCGCGCTCAAGGGCCAGCGCGGTTTCTTCGCCTCGTTCCAGTACGTGACCCTGATCGGCGGGCAACTGCTGGCGGTGCTGCTGGTGGTGATCCTGCAACAGTTCCTCACCGAAGAAGAATTGCGTGCCTACGGCTGGCGGATTCCGTTCGTGGTCGGTGCGGCCGCCGCGCTGATTTCGCTGTTCCTGCGCCGTTCGCTGAAAGAAACCACCAGCAAGGAAATGCGCGAGAACAAGGACGCCGGCAGCATCCGCGCACTGTTCCGCGACCACAAGGCTGCGTTCATCACCGTGCTCGGCTACACCGCCGGCGGCTCGCTGATTTTCTACACCTTCACCACGTATATGCAGAAGTACCTGGTGAACACCGCCGGCATGCACGCCAAGACCGCCAGCTACATCATGACCGGCGCGCTGTTCCTGTACATGTGCATGCAGCCGCTGTTCGGCATGCTCGCCGACAAGATCGGCCGGCGTAACTCGATGCTCTGGTTCGGCGGCCTCGGCACGCTGTTCACAGTGCCGATCCTGCTCAGCCTGAAAAGTGTCGGCAGCCCGTTCCTGGCCTTTGTGCTGATTACCGTGGCGCTGGCGATCGTCAGTTTCTACACCTCGATCAGCGGTCTGGTGAAAGCCGAGATGTTCCCGCCGGAAGTCCGCGCCCTCGGCGTTGGTCTGGCGTATGCGGTGGCCAACGCGATCTTCGGCGGTTCGGCAGAGTACGTGGCCCTGAGCCTGAAGGCCGGCGGCATGGAAAACGCGTTCTACTGGTATGTCACGATCATGATGGCCGTGGCGTTCCTGTTCAGCCTGCGCCTGCCCAAAGAAGCGAAGTATTTGCACCACGACCTTTAAACCGATGCGCGCGGGCCACACCGGCCCGCGCCGGCAAGGACTGTTTATGACTCAGCGACCGGGCAATCAATTGTTCGATGCCTACTTTACTGCCCGCGATATGCGCGACGTGTTCTGCGATCAGGGCCGGGTGCAGGCGATGCTCGACTTCGAAGCGGCGCTGGCCCGGGCCGAAGCGCGGGTCGGGTTGATTCCGGCGGGTGCTGTGGCGTCGATCGAAAACGCCTGCCGCGCCGGGCTGTTCGATTTCGCAGCATTGGGCGAGGCGATTGCCACGGCCGGCAATTCGGCGATTCCGCTGGTCAAGGCGTTGGGCAAACAGATCGCCGCGACTGATGCCGAGGCCGAGCGTTATGTGCATCTGGGCGCCACCAGCCAGGACGTGATGGATTCCGGGCTGGTGCTGCAATTGCGTCAGGCGCTGGCGTTGATTGAAGGGGAGCTGGCGCAACTGGCCGACTCCCTCGCCAGTCAGGCGCAGCGCCACGCTGCGACGCCGCTGGCCGGGCGCACCTGGCTGCAACACGCGACGCCGGTGACCCTTGGCATGAAGATCGCCGGTTGGCTCGGTGCCGTGACTCGCAGTCGTCAGCGTCTGCGCGAGCTCAAGCCGCGACTGCTGGTGCTGCAATTCGGCGGTGCGTCCGGCACCCTCGCGGCGCTCGGCGAACAGGCATTGCCGATCGCCCATGCACTGGCCGAAGAACTGCAACTGACCCTGCCGGAACAACCGTGGCACACCCAGCGTGATCGCATCGTTGAATTCGGCGCGGTGCTCGGTCTGATCGCCGGCAGCCTCGGCAAATTCGGCCGCGACATCAGCCTGTTGATGCAGACCGAAGCGGCGGAAGTGTTCGAACCGTCGGCGCCGGGCAAGGGCGGTTCCTCGACCATGCCGCACAAGCGCAATCCGGTGGGCGCGGCGGTGTTGATCGGCGCGGCGACCCGCGTGCCGGGGCTGGTCTCGACGCTGTTCAGCGCCATGCCCCAGGAACATGAACGCAGCCTCGGTTTGTGGCACGCCGAATGGGAAACCCTGCCGGAGATCTGCTGCCTGGTGTCGGGCGCGCTGCAACAGGCGCGGCTGCTGGCCGACGGTCTGGAGGTCGATGCCGCGCGCATGGCCCGCAACCTGGAACTGACTCAAGGTCTGGTGCTGGCCGAAGCAGTGAGCATCGTGCTCGCACAACGGGTCGGCCGCGACACCGCGCATCATCTGCTCGAACAATGCTGCAAGCGAGCGGTGGCCGAACAGCGCCACCTGCGTGCGGTCCTCGGTGACGAACCGCAGGTGACCGCCGAACTGAGCGCAACCGAACTGGATCATCTGCTCGATCCCGCCCATTACCTCGGTCAGGCGCAGGTCTGGGTCGAGCGTGCGGTGGCCGAACACAACGCATTGTCTGACTGAAAGGAGAGGGCTGTGGCTTTCGTTCAACTCGCCGATGGCGAACTGCATTACACATTGGAAGGCCCGGTCGATGCGCCGGTGCTGGTGCTGTCGAACTCGCTGGGCACCGACCTGCACATGTGGGACGTGCAGATGCCGGCCTTCACCGAACATTTTCGGGTGCTGCGCTTTGATACGCGCGGGCACGGCCAGTCGCTGGTGACGCCGGGCCCTTACAGCATCGAGCAACTGGGTCGCGACGTGCTGGCGCTGCTGGATGCGCTGCACATTGAACGCGCGCATTTCTGCGGTCTGTCGATGGGCGGGTTGATCGGCCAGTGGCTGGGGATCAACGCCGGCCAGCGGTTGAACAAACTGATCGTCTGCAACACGGCGGCGAAAATCGGCGATCCGTCGGTGTGGAATCCGCGCATCGAAACCGTGCTGCGCGACGGCCCGGCGGCGATGGTCGCGTTGCGCGATGCATCGATTGCCCGCTGGTTTACCCCGGACTTTTCCGCCGCCAATCCGGCCGCAGCCAAGCAGATCACCGACATGCTGGCCGCGACCAATCCTGAAGGTTACGCCGCCAACTGCGGGGCGGTGCGCGATGCGGATTTCCGTGAGCAGTTGTCGTCGATCAAGGCGCCGCTGCTGGTGATCGCCGGTACCGAAGATGCGGTGACGCCACCGTCCGGCGGGCATTTCATTCAGGAGCATGTGCGCGGCGCCGAGTACGCCGAGTTCTATGCGGCGCACCTTTCCAACGTTCAGGCCGGCGACGCGTTCAGCGACCGCGTGCTGACCTTTTTGCTGGCCGATTGAGGGGATTTCCGTGGACGAGAAACAACGTTACGACGACGGCATGCAAGTGCGCCGCGCGGTGCTCGGCGACGCTCACGTCGATCGCAGCCTGACCACGCTGACCGAGTTCAACTCGGAATTCCAGGAGATGATCACCCGTCACGCCTGGGGCGACATCTGGACCCGCCCGGGCCTGCCACGCCACACACGCAGCCTGATCACTATCGCCATGCTGATCGGCATGAACCGCGAGGGTGAGCTCAAGTTGCACCTGCGGGCGGCGGCCAACAATGGCGTGAGCCGCGGCGAGATCAAGGAAGTGATCATGCAGAGCGCGATCTACTGCGGGATTCCGGCAGCCAATGCGACCTTTCATCTGGCCGAATCGGTGTGGGATGAGCTGGGTGTCGAATCCCGGGATTGACGGCGACTGAGCGGACGCCATCGCTAGCAGGCTAGCTCCCACAGTGAAATGCGGTCCATTGTGGGAGCTAGCCTGCTAGCGATGGCGGTATTTGCCGCGCCGATTCAAACCTTGGCGACAATGAAAATCCGCTTGAACGCAAACAATGTGTGCCCGTTTTCCTCCTGCGGATAATGCGCGTGCACCCGCATCAGGTAGTGGTAAATGAAGCGCGCCTGTTCCTCTGACGTCAGTCCCTGCATTACCGGCCGCAGCGCCGACACCTTCACCCAGTCATAAACCGGCGACTTGCCGTCGACCACCTGCAATTGCTCTGTTTCCCAGATATCCAGCGACCGGGTCAGCGGCGCGAGCAATCGGTAGTAATCCTCCAGCGACAACAACGGGCGCGCGGCCATGCGCTGGCGCAACTGCGCAGTGCCGATGGGGCGACCGCAGGGTCCGGCATCGTCGAGGGTGTCGAGCATCAGCCGGTACCACAGCGCATCGCGCCAGTCCGGCATGTGTGCGGCCAGGCAGCCACCGGGGTTGAGGTGGCGAAGCAATCCCGGCAATAGCGTTCGATGGTCATCGATGAAATGCAGCACGGCCGCGGCGAACAACAGGTCGGCTGGCTTGCGGGGTTTCCAGTGCCGCAGTTCGGCGTGTTGCCAGCGCGCCTTGATCGGCAGACAACGGGCGACCTGAAGCATGTCTTTCGAACTGTCGATGCCTTTGAGATTTGCCTGCGGCCAGCGATCGGCCAGAACCTTCGTGGCAATCCCGGTGCCGCAACCGAGGTCATAAATGCGTTGAGGATTGTCCAGCTCGACGCGGCCGAGCAATTCATCGACCGGTTGTTGCCTGAGACGGGAAAACTGCTCGTACGCCCTGGCATCCCAGTCTTTGTCGACGGGAGCGGGGTTGAGTCGGGTGATCATGAGGTCGTCCTCCGGTGATCAGCAGGGTCTTCCGATGACAACCTGGCCAAGTCCTGGGGACCGACATCCACAGATAACGGAAGCGAAGAGGGTGGAGCACCTGAGTCCTTCAGGTGGATCCACTCTACGCGTCGGCTGGCGCCGTGCCATTAATCCTGACGGATGGTGCAGCGCCCTAGAGCAGGCTGATCGGATAGCTGACGATCAGGCGGTTTTCGTCGAACTCGTTGTTGCTGAAGTCACGACGCATGGTCGAGTTGCGCCATCTGACGTTCAGGTCCTTGAGTGCGCCACTTTGCACGGTGTAGCCCAGTTCCGATTCGCGGCCCCATTCCTTGCCGTCGGTGATGGTCCCGGTGTGCACGTTGTCGCCGCTGATGTAGCGGTTCATCAGGGTCAGGCCGGGCACGCCGAGGGCGGCGAAGTTGTAGTCGTGGCGCAGTTGCCAGGAACGTTCCTGCGCGTTGTCGTAGCTTGAGTTGTAGCTGTCGTTGGCGAGCGTTCCGCCGCTGGTGCCGTTGACCCGCATCCAGGCGCTGTCGCCGGTGAGTTTTTGCAGGCCGACGTAGAAGGTGTTGCCGCCGTATCGCGCGGAGAACATCCCCGACCAGGTCTTGTTGTCGAGGTCGCCGGCGCGAGCACTGCCGTCGTCCTTGCCGTAGAAGAAACCGAGGTTGGCGCCGAGGGTCCAGTCGCCGAGCGGCTGGCTGTGGATCAGGTTGACGTACTGCTGGCTGTAGATGTCCTTGAGTTCGGCGTTCCACAGGCCGATCTGGGTGCGCTTGTCGTTGAACACGTATTCGCCGCCCTGGAAGTTGAAGCGGTCCGAGGTGAACGCCGCTTTGCCGAACATCGACATGTCGCTCATGCTGCTGTCGTCACGGGGGCTGTTGGCGCGGAACTGGCCGCCGTAGAGGGTCAGGCCGTCGATTTCCTTCGAGGTGATCTGGCCGCCGCGAAAGGTCTGCGGCAGCGAGCGACCGTCGTCCGAACGCAGGATCGGCAGCACCGGCATCCACTCGCCGACCTTCACTTCGGTCTGCGACAGCTTGGCCTTGAACGCTACGTTGGTGCGGCCGAAGGTGTCCGCCGGACGCCCGTCATGATCCAGCGGCAACGCCTGGGTGCCGCCGGTGCCTTTGCCGCCATCGAGTTTCACCGAGTACAACCCCAGCACATCCATGCCAAACCCGACGGTGCCCTGGGTGAAACCGGATTTGGCGTCGAGGATGAAGTTCTGCGTCCATTCTTCAGCCTTGCCCTGAGCCTTGGTCGGGTTGGTGAAGTTGCGGTTGATGTAGAAGTTGCGCAGGTTCAGGTTGACCTTGGCCCCTTCGATGAAACCGGCTTCTTCAGCCGCAGCGGGCAGCGCGACGCCGGCCAGGGCGAGGGCGATCAGGCCGGGAAGTGCGTAGGGCGCAGGGGACGTTGTCATGGGCTCGGGTCTCTCTTGTTTTTTTGGGCGAACGGGGGCGCTGCAGCCGTTTCTGGGGCGCAGGAATTCAATGGGATCAGGGGGCGAGCGGCGGCGATCAGCCGGATGGAGCAGGGCGCGGGAGCATGGTGTCGAACCTGTTGTTATTGGTTTTGTGGCTCGAATGGTGCGGGGCGCGGGCGAGGCGATTCAATCGGCGAAAGTGGAATTCGGGCGATTATCGAACGCAAGATTGGCAGGCAACAAAAAGCCCGCCAATCGGCGGGCTTCTTGTGTTCAGCGGATGATCAGAACAACTTCATCTTCGGCGCTTCTTCCTTGAGCGGCTCGTTCTGCGCGGTCTGCGCATTCCAGCCACCGCCCAGGGCCTTGTACAGGTTGACCGCACTGGTCAGCTGCGCGAGGCGGTCGGTGATCAGCGATTGTTGCGCGCTGAACAGCTGACGCTGGGCATCGAGGAAGGTCAGGTTGCTGTCGACGCCGATGCGGTAGCGACGCTCGGCCAGGCGGTAGTAATCTTGGTTGGCGGCGACGAAATCACGCTGGGCCTGCAACTGCTCGGTGTAGGTCTGGCGGGCGGCCAGGCCGTCGGCGACTTCCTGGAAGGCCGTTTGAATGGACTTCTCGTAGTTCGCCACGCCAATGTCCTTCTGGATCTTGGCGTAGTCGAGGCTGGCGCGCAGGCTGCCGGCGTTGAAGATCGGCAGGTTGATCTGCGGCTGGAACAGCCACGTGCCCGAACCGCCCTTGAACAGGCCGGACAGGTCCGGGCTCAGGCTGCCCGCGTTGGCGGTCAGGCTGATGCTCGGGAAGAACGCTGCACGGGCCGCGCCGATGTTGGCGTTGGCCGCCTTCAGGTTGTACTCGGCCTGCAGGATGTCCGGACGACGTTGCAGCAGATCCGACGGCAGACCGGCCGGCACATCGGCCAGCAGGTCATCCGACAGCGGCTTGGCCGCTTGCAGGTTGGCCGGGATGCCGGTGCCGAGCAGCAGGGTCAGGCTGTTTTCGTCCTGGGCGACCTGGCGGGTGTAACGCGCCAGTTGTGCCCGGGCGTTTTCAACCGAGGTACGCGACTGCGCCAGGTCCAGTGCCGAAGCCACACCGACTTCGTTGCTGCGGCTGGTCAGCTTGTAGCTTTCCTCGAAAGCACCGAGGGTGTCCTGAGTCAGCTTGAGCAGTTCCTTGTCGGCCTGCCAGGTCAGGTAGGCGTTGGCCACGCTGGCCACCAGGCTGATCTGGGTGCTGCGGCGCGCTTCTTCGGTGGCGAAGTATTGTTGCAGCGCTTGTTCGCTCAGGCTGCGAACCCGACCGAACAGGTCGAGTTCGTAGGCGCTGATGCCGACGGTGGCGGAGTACGAGCTGGTGATGCTCGACTCACCGGTCTGCGACGCACGGGCCGGAACCCGCTGACGGCTGCCGCTGGCATTGGCCGACACGGCCGGGAACAGGTCGGCACGCTGGATGCGGTATTGAGCCGCGTAGGCGTCGATGTTCAGCGCCGCGACACGCAGGTCGCGGTTGTTTTCCAGGGCAACCTGGATCAGCTGCTGCAGGGCAGGGTCATGGAAAAACTGCTTCCAGCCCTGTTCGGCAGCGGCCTGCGCCGGTGCCTGGGCCGGCGAGTACGCCGGACCCTGCGGGTATTGGCCCGCCACCGGTGCTTCCGGCTGCTGATAATCCGGTATCAGCGAGCAACCGCTCAGCACGAAGGCGGCGACTGCGATGGAGAGTAGCGACTTGCTCATTGGCCAGCCTCTTTAGGAGTTTCTATGGTGTCATCCTTGCCGGCGTTTTTGCGCTGACCCATGGACGACACAGTGACGAAGAACAGTGGAACCCAGAAAATCGCCAGGATCGTTGCGGTGAGCATACCGCCAATCACGCCGGTACCGATCGCGTGTTGACTGCCCGAGCCGGCGCCGGTGGAGATAGCCAACGGTACAACACCGAGGACGAAGGCCAGCGACGTCATGATGATCGGTCGCAGACGCATGCGGCAGGCTTCAATGGCCGCATCGCGCAGACTGCGTCCCTGCTCGTGCAATTCCTTGGCGAACTCGACGATCAGAATGGCGTTTTTAGCCGCCAGACCAATGGTCGTCAACAGACCCACCTGGAAGTACACGTCGTTCGACAGACCGCGCAGGCTGGTGGCCATCAGTGCACCGATGATCCCCAGTGGCACCACGAGCATGACCGCGATCGGAATCGACCAGCTTTCATACAGCGCCGCCAGACACAGGAACACCATCAGCAGCGACAGGGCGTACAGCGCCGGAGCCTGCGAGCCGGACAGTCGTTCTTCGTACGACAGACCGGTCCACGAGATACCCACGCCGGCCGGCAGTTTCTTGGCAATCGCCTCGACTTCGGCCATCGCTTCACCGGTGGAGTAGCCCGGAGCCGGGGCACCGAGGATCTCGACCGCTTCAACGCCGTTGTAACGCGCCAGCTTCGGCGAACCGTAGATCCACTCGCCCTTGGCGAATGCGGAGAACGGAACCATGGTGCCGGTCGCGTTACGCACGTACCACTTCTTCAGGTCTTCCGGGCTCATGCGCGAGTCTGGCCGGCCCTGCACGTACACCTTCTTCACTCGACCACGGTCGATGAAGTCGTTGACGTAGCTACTGCCCAGCGCAATCGACAGGGTGTTGTTGATGTCGGCGATGGTAATGCCCAGGGCACTGGCCTTCTCGTCATCGATTTCCAGCTGGAATTGCGGCTCGTCGTTCAGACCGTTCGGACGGACCTGCGTGAGCACCTTGCTCTGCGCGGCCATGCCGAGGAACTGGTTGCGTGCGGCCATCAACTTCTCGTGACCGATACCGGCGCGGTCCTGCAGGAACACGTCGAAACCGGTGGCGTTACCCAGCTCCAGTACGGCCGGCGGAGCGAAAGCGAACACCATCGCATCGCGGAAGCTGAAGAAGTGCTGCTGGGCGCGGGCGGCGAGTTTGAACACGCTGTTGTCGGCGTTACGTTCGTCCCACGGCTTGAGCATGATGAACGCCATACCCGAGCTCTGGCCACGGCCGGCGAAGTTGAAGCCGGTCACGGTGAACACCGAGGCTACTGCGTCGCCTTCACCGCCGTCCTTGGTCGGACGCAGCAGGAATTCACGCATTTCATCCACCACCACCTGAGTGCGCTGGGCACTGGAACCGGCTGGCGTCTGCACCTGGGCAAACAGAACGCCCTGGTCTTCTTCCGGCAGGAACGCGGTCGGAATGCGGGTGAACAGCCAGATCATGCCGACCACGATCAGCAGGTAGGCCAGCAGGTACGGCGCCTTGCGCGACAGCATGTTGCCGACACCGCGCTCGTAGCTGTTGACGCCACGGTCGAAGTTGCGGTTGAACCAGCCGAAGAAACCTTTTTTCGGCGCGCCGTGCTCACCGTGCGGAATCGCCTTGAGCATGGTGGCGCACAGCGCCGGGGTGAAGATCAGCGCGACCAGTACCGACAAGGCCATGGCCGACACGATGGTGATCGAGAACTGCTTGTAGATCACACCGGTGGAGCCGCTGAAGAACGCCATCGGCAGCAATACCGCCGACAGAACGAGGGCGATACCGACCAGAGCGCCCTGGATCTGGCCCATGGATTTCTTGGTCGCTTCCTTCGGTGACAAGCCTTCTTCGCTCATCACCCGCTCGACGTTTTCCACCACGACGATGGCGTCGTCCACCAGCAAGCCGATGGCCAGTACCATGCCGAACATGGTCAGGGTGTTGATGCTGAAACCGGCCGCCGCGAGGATGCCGAACGTACCGAGCAGTACCACCGGCACGGTCATCGTGGTGATGACGGTAGCGCGGAAGTTCTGCAGGAACAGGAACATCACCAGGAACACCAGCGCAATCGCTTCGACCAAGGTGTGAACCACGCCTTTGATCGACTCGGTCACCACCGGGGTGGTGTCGTACGGGAACACCACTTCCATGCCTTGCGGGAAGAACGGCTTGAGGTCGTCAATCGTCTTGCGCAGTGCCTTGGCGGTGTCGAGAGCGTTGGCACCGTTGGCCAGTTTCACCGCCAGACCGGAAGCCGGGCTGCCGTTGAACTGGGCGCTGATCGCATAGTTCTCGCCACCCAGGCCGACGTCGGCGACGTCTTTCAAGCGAACCTGCGAGCCGTCCTTGTTGACCTTGAGCAGAATCTCTTTGAACTGCTCGGCGGTCTGCAGACGGGTCTTGCCGATGATCGTGGCGTTCAGTTGCTGGCCCTGCACGGCAGGCAAGCCGCCGAGCTGACCGGACGACACCTGGACGTTCTGCGCCGCAATCGCGGTTTTCACGTCGACCGGGGTCAGGTTGAAGTTGTTCAACTTGGCCGGGTCGAGCCAGATACGCATTGCGTACTGGGCACCGAAGACCTGGAAGTCACCGACACCGGCGGTCCGCGAGATCGGGTCCTGCATGTTCGACACGATGTAGTTGGACAGGTCGTCCTTGGTCATGCTGCCGTCACGCGACACCACACCGATCACCAGCAGGAAGTTCTTCACTGCCTTGGTCACGCGGATACCCTGTTGCTGCACTTCCTGCGGCAGCAGCGGGGTGGCCAGGTTCAGCTTGTTCTGGACCTGGACCTGCGCGGTGTCGGAGTTGGTGCCTTGCTCGAAGGTCGCGGTGATGGTCATGCTGCCGTCGGAGTTACTTTCCGAGGACACATAACGCAGGTTGTCGATACCGTTGAGCTGCTGCTCGATCACTTGCACCACGGTGTCCTGAACCGTCTGTGCCGAAGCACCCGGGTAGGTCACGGAGATGGCAATGGCCGGTGGCGCAATGCTCGGGTACTGGTTGATCGGCAGTTTCAGGATCGAAAGTGCCCCGACCAGCATGATCACCAGGGCAATTACCCAGGCGAAAATCGGACGGTCGATGAAAAATTTTGACATGGATTACTCCCCTTTGCCGCCGGCGGCTTTGTCAGCTGCCTGAGCGGGGGCCGGGTTCTTGTTGCCGACGTTGGTGGCTTCGGTCGCTTTGACCTCAACACCCGGTTTGACGAATTGCAGCCCTTCGGTGATCAGACGATCACCAGCCTTCAGGCCGTCTTCGATCAGCCACTGGCTGCCGACGGTGCGGCTGGCCTTGAGCTGACGCAGTTCGACCTTGTTGTCCGGGCCCACAACCAGCGCGGTCGGGGTGCCTTTGAGGTCGCGAGTCACGCCTTGTTGCGGCGCGAGGATCGCGGCGCTGTTCACACCGGCCTGCAACTGCGCGTGGACGAACATGCCCGGCAGCAGGGTGTGATCCGGGTTCGGGAACACGGCGCGCAGGGTCACGGAACCGGTGGTCTGATCGACCGACACTTCGGAGAATTCCAGCTTACCGTCGAGCTTGTACTGGCTGCCGTCTTCCAGGGTCAGCTTGACCGCAGCGGCATTGTCGCCGGCCTTTTGCAGGCGGCCGCTTTCCAGTTCGCGGCGCAGTTCCAGCAACTCGACCGAGGACTGGGTGACGTCGACGTAGATCGGGTCCAGTTGCTGGATCACGGCCATCGCATCGGTCTGGCCGCTGCTGACCAGCGCGCCTTCGGTTACCGAAGAACGGCCGATACGACCGGAGATCGGTGCGTAGACCTTGGTGTAGCGCACGTTGATCTGTGCGGTCTGCAACGACGCTTCCGATTGCAGGCGGTTGGCCACGGCGGTGTCGTATTCCTGGCGGCTGACGGCCTGCTCGTCGACCAGTTGCTTGTAGCGGTCGGAGATCGACTTGGTCGAACGCAGGTTGGCTTCGGCGCTTTTCAGGGTCGCTTCATAGACCGACGGATCGATCTGATACAGCTGCTGGCCGGCTTTGACATCGCCGCCTTCCTTGAACAGACGCTTGAGAATGATGCCGTTGACCTGCGGACGAACTTCGGCGATGCGGAACGCACTGGTGCGGCCCGGCAGTTCGGAAGTCAGGGTAAAGGCTTGTGGTTGCAGGGTGACGACGCCGACCTGAGGAGGTGGTGCGGCGGGAGCCGCCTCTTCCTTTTTACATCCGCTGAGCAGCGATGCCAGGGCGACGGCAGTGACCAGAGCGGTAACAGCTGGCTTGAATTGCATGAAGATCCTCGGGTCAGGCGCGCGAAAAGCGCACAAGAAGTGTGGAAGGGTAAAAAAGGGTTACCGGGTGGATAAGTAGCTTGCTAAGGAATATACTTACGTTCATGGTTGTTTGTAAACACCTTGGCGTCGTATCCACCCTGTTACAAAAGTCGTCGCAAGGTCTGAAATTGTAGGCCGGGGAGCCGATCCGCGAGAGATCAACCCTTTTTTATTCAGCGGATATTCAGCCATCCCTGAAACATCCTGTTTGAGGTTTTACTGCCATGGTTCGTCGTACCAAAGAGGAAGCTCAGGAAACGCGCAGCCAGATTCTCGAAGCGGCCGAGAAGGCCTTCTATGAGCGAGGCGTGGCCCGCACGACCCTGTCGGACATCGCCACCCTGGCCGGGGTGACGCGCGGTGCCATCTACTGGCACTTCAGCAACAAGGCCGATCTGCTGCAAGCGATGCTCGATACCCTGCATGAGCCGCTGGACGAACTGGCCAAAGCCAGCGAGAGCGAGGACGAACCCGATCCGCTGGGCTGCATGCGCAAATTGCTGATTCATTTGTTTCATCAAGTTGCGCTGGACCCGAAGACCCGGCGCATCAACGAAATTCTGTTTCATAAGTGCGAGTTCACCGATGAAATGTGCGATCTGCGCCAACAGCGCCGGACCGCCAGCCTCGATTGCAATGTGCGGATCGCGCTGACATTGAGTAATGCGGTCAATCGTGGGCAGTTGCCGGCAGACCTCGACACTGCCCGGGCAGCCATCAGCATTCACGCCTATATTGATGGCCTCCTTTATGGATGGCTATTGGCGCCGGACAGCTTCGAACTGTACGCCGAGGCCGAGCGCTGGGTCGATACCGGGCTGGATATGCTGCGCCTGAGCCCCAGCCTGCGCAAATGAAACAAAATTCGTTATTGGATCAGTTTGTGTCAATGACGGAGGAGGGTGAAGATCCCTGTTCACTCGCCCCGCTGCAATGGGATGCTTTTATATACCTCTGCGGCACGGGTTGATATGTAGCGAGCTACGTATTTTGTAGGGATTTTGTGTCGAGCCTGTGAACGAATGTGAGCGGCTCGCCCACCCGGCGATCAATAAAAAGCCCCCGACTCTCGCGAGTCGGGGGCTTTTGTGTTTCTGCGGTGCGGCTTACAGCGTCGGGTAGTCGAGGTAGCCGACCGCGCCTTTGCCGTAGAAGGTTTCCGGGTGCGGTTCGTTCAGCGGCGCATCGGCCTTCAGTCGAGCCGGCAGGTCCGGGTTGGCAATGAACGGGATGCCGAATGCCACCGCGTCAGCCTTGCCCTCGGCCAGCCAGGCGTTGGCGCTGTCCTTGGTGAAGCGTTCGTTGGCGATGTACGCGCCGCCGAAGGCTTCTTTCAGTTGTGGGCCGAGGCTGTCGGCGCCTTCTTTCTCGCGGGAGCAGATGAAGGCGATGCCACGCTTGCCCAGCTCGCGAGCGACGTAGGTGAAGGTTTCGGCCAGGTTGTCGTCGCCCATGTCATGGGAGTCGGCGCGTGGTGCCAGGTGCACACCGACACGGCCGGCGCCCCAGACTTCGATCGCGGCGTCGGTTACTTCCAGCAGCAGACGGGCACGGTTTTCCAGGGAGCCGCCGTAGATGTCGGTGCGCTGGTTGGTGCTGCTTTGCAGGAATTGGTCGAGCAGGTAGCCGTTGGCGCCATGGATTTCCACGCCGTCGAAACCGGCTGCCTTGGCGTTTTCCGCGCCGACGCGGTAAGCGTCGACGATGTCGGCGATTTCAGCGGTTTCCAGCGCACGCGGGGTTGGATAGTCGGCCAGCGGGCGAACCAGGCTGACATGGCCTTTTGGCTGGATGGCGCTCGGTGCAACCGGCGTTTCGCCGTTCAGGTACGACGGGTGGGAGATCCGGCCGACGTGCCACAGTTGCAGGACGATCTTGCCGCCGGCGGCGTGAACGGCTTTGGTCACGTTGGTCCAGCCGCGCACCTGGTCGTTGGACCAGATGCCCGGGGTGTCCGGGTAGCCGACGCCCATCGGGGTCACCGAGGTGGCTTCGCTGAGGATCAGGCCGGCCGAGGCGCGTTGTACGTAGTACTCGGCCATCAGTGCGTTCGGTACGCGGCCTTCGTCGGCGCGGCAGCGGGTCAGCGGCGCCATGATGATGCGGTTGGACAGCTCGAGGTCGCCCAGTTTGATCGGATCGAAAATTGTTGCCATGAGATACAACCCTCGTGAGGTAAGTGAGTGAATCAGTTAGCGGTGGCCAGCTCGGGATTGCCGTTCTGGCGGAATGTGATCAGGGTCACCAGCAGGGCCAGGACCGCGAGTGCTGCGGCGGCGAGAGGCACGCTGGTCAGGCCGTAGCCGTGGGCGATGACGCTGCCGCCGACCCAGGCGCCGAGGGCGTTGCCGACGTTGAAGGCGCCGATGTTCAGGGTCGACACCAGGTTCGGTGCGGCCTGGCCGTAGGTCACGACGTTCACTTGCAGGGCCGGCACGGCGGCGAAACACGCGGTGGCCCAGAGGAACAGGGTGATTTCGGTCGGGATCAGCGCGATGCTGGTCCAGGTCAGGACGGTGGAGGTCACGGCCATCGCGATGAACACGCCGATCAGCGTCGCGGCCAGGCCCTTGTCGGCCAGTTTGCCGCCGATGATGTTGCCGACAGTCAGGCCCAGGCCGATGAGCATCAGGGTCCAGGTCACGCCACGGGGCGAGACACCGGTGACATCGCCCAGCAACGGCGCGACGTAAGTGAACAGAGTGAATACTGAAGCGGCGAACAGCGCGGTCATGCTCAGCGACAGCCAGATGCCGGCGCCCTTGAGCGCGGCCAGTTCGGCGCGCATGTCGAGTTTTTCTTCGTCACGCTTGGCCGGCAGGAAGCGGATCAGGCCGATCAGCGCGATCACCCCGATCACCGTCACTGCCCAGAAGGTCGAGCGCCAGCCGGCTTCCTGACCGAGGGCGGTGCCCAGCGGTACACCCAGCACGTTGGCCAGGGTCAGGCCGGTGAACATCAGGGCCACGGCCGAGGCGCGTTTGTTCGGTGCCACCAGGTTGGCCGCGACCACCGAACCGATGCCGAAGAACGCACCGTGGCAGAGGGCTGTAACGACCCGGGCGAACATCAGCACCTCGTAATCAGTGGCGATGGCGCAGAGCAGGTTGCCGATAATGAAGATGCCCATCAGCGTTACCAGTGCAGCCTTGCGCGGCAGTTTTGCAGTGGCCATTGCCATGAACGGTGCACCAATCGCCACGCCCAGGGCGTAGCCGGTCACCAGCCAGCCGGCGCCTGGGATCGACACACCGAGGTCAGCCGCGACATTGGGCAGCAGGCCCATGATGACGAACTCGGTGGTGCCGATGGCGAAGGCGCTCAAGGCGAGTATGAGTAGCGAGAGGGGCATCGTTGGTTCCTTTTGGCTGGCTGACGTTAAGGGTCAGAGCTCTTTGCTGAGGGTGCTGAGGAACGCCTGGATCACGTCCTCATTGCGTTTGAAAAAGTGCCACTGGCCGGCTTTCTGGCTGCTGATCAGTCCTGCCCGTTGCAGGGTGGCCAGGTGGGCGGAGACGGTCGACTGCGACAGGCCGCAGCGTTGATCGATCTGCCCGGCGCAGATGCCGTACTCGTGGTTGTGGATCTGTTCCGGAAACTGGGCTTTCGGGTCTTTCAGCCAGTTGAGGATGTCTCGCCGTACTGGGTGTGCCAGGGCTTTTATTATTTCGTCGAGGTCAATGTTCATGGCTGGGTGCTCGTGATGTGTGTAGCGCTATATCGCGATGAGGCGAACTTTATATCGGTGCTTCGCGATACACCAATATGAATTTGATCTGATGACCGCATAAATCGGTATATCGGGTTATAACGATATGTGAGGTGTAAACAAACGCGGGCGCGGTGCTAAGCTGCGCCCATGAACTATCTCGCACATTTACACCTCGGTGGCCAGCGCCCCGGTCAACTGCTCGGCAGTCTGTATGGCGATTTCGTCAAAGGGCGGCTGCAAGGGCAGTTCGACCCGGAGATCGAAGCGGCGATTGCCCTGCATCGACAGATCGACGTGTTCACTGATCGCCATCCATTGGTGGACGCTTCACTGGCGCGGTTTTCCACGACTCGCCGCCGTTACGCGGGCATCGTTCTCGACGTGTTTTTCGACCATTGTCTGGCGCGGGACTGGACGCAATACGCCGACCGGCCGCTCGGCCAATTCACCACCGACGTTTACCGCGTGCTGACCAGCGAGCGGCAATTGCCCGAGCGCCTGGCGAAGATCGCCCCGCACATGGTCGCCAATGACTGGTTGGGTTCGTATCAGGAATTCGAAGTGCTGGAGCAGGTGTTGCGCGGGATCTCCCGGCGCCTGACCCGGCCTGAAGAACTGGCGGGGGCGATGGAGGAATTGCGCCGGTTGTATGAACCGTTGAGCGAAGACTTTCGTTTGTTCTACCCACAGCTGCAGGACTTTGCCGGCCGGCAGCTGTAGATAGATGTCGCCGATCAGGCCGCGATCAGATCGCGGGCGTGTTGCGCTTCGACCGGTTTGAGCACATCGCCGAACAAGGCTTTCTGCACCGCTTGCTGCGCCTCGTACGCCAGTGCCGCGCGCTCCCGGCCCTGGCAGACAATCGGCTTGAGCAGATGGATCTCGACATCGCCGCAGTCGTTGCTGAACAGGCGCATCAGGTGCGACAGCAGATCATCGTCACCAATGAACGGCGCCAGCGAATCGATCTTGCCCTCGCGCAGATAACGGATCGCCACCGGTTGCAGCTTCACCTCGGAATCGATTGCCGCCGACAGCAGGCGACCATGAAAGGTGCGCAGCGAACGGCCATCGGTGGTGGTGCCTTCCGGGAACATCAGCAGCGGATGATCGGTTTGCAGGTGACGGGTCATCTGCTTGCGGATCAGCTGGCTGTCGCCCGAACCGCGACGGATGAACAGGCTGCCGGCCTTCGCTGCCAGCCAACCGGCCACCGGCCAGGTGCGCACTTCGGCCTTGGACAGAAACGACAGCGGTGTGAGCATGCCCAGCAGCGGAATGTCGGTCCACGACACATGGTTGCTGACCCACAGCATCGGCTGCTTCGGCAGCTCACCATGCACGGTCACGCGAAAGGGCAGGGCATTGCTCAAACGCGCCATGAAAAACCGCGACCAGCGCTGCCGACGCTCCATCGAATGGGCCAGCCCCAGACGTTCGAATACTCCGAAGACACTGGCCATGCTCAAGCCCAGCGTCACCACCAGCAGCACTCGCGCAATCCGCGCGTACACCCGCAGCCGGCTCATTACACAGCCGCCTTGAAGTGCTTGGCGTAGCGCGGGCAGAGTTCGTCGCGCTTGAGCAGGATGAACACGTCGGCGACCTGGAAGTCTTCGTCCCAGCACGGCTCGCCGCAGATCTTCGCGCCCAGGCGCATGTAGGCTTTGAGCAGCGGCGGCATTTCGGCGATCACGTTCGACGGAATGTCGAGGCTTGGCAGCGGATTCTTCGGCTCGGCGCGCAGGTGTTCGGTGCACAGATAGCGTTCGCGCAGGCGCTGCATGATCGCGTGGGCCTGCACGCCGCCGTCCTGCATCGGGATGCTCGCGCAACCCATCAGGTAGCTGTAGCCGCCCTGATTGAGGACTTCGGCCAGTTCGCCCCACAGCACGGCGATGGTGCCGCCGTTGCGGTAGGCCGGGTCGACGCAGGTGCGACCGATTTCCAGGATCGGACCTTGCAGGCCGGCGAGGCCGTGCAGGCTGAATTCTTCTTCGCTGTAGAACTTGCCCAGGCTGCTGGCGGCGGTGTGATCGAGCAAACGGGTGGTCGCCACCAGGCGGCCGGTGTTCAGGTCACGCACGCCGATGTGGCTGCAGTGAACATCATAGTCATCCATGTCCAGACCCAGCTCCGCGCCGTTCAGCTTGGCGTTGAACTCGCCGCTGAACACGTTGAAGCGCAAGGCCTGGGCTTGCTGCAAGGCCTCGGCGCCGATCAGGCGTTCGGCTTGCAGGCGGCGTTCATTGCCGGTGTCGCTGATGCGGGCGATCTGAGTCATGTGAATCTCCGTACGGGCCTTGAACCCGTCATGGGTTGCAGCCGATCGACTTTCTTTATGCAGCCGTGTTGTGCAAAGTCAGGCTATGTAGCCCCGGTGTCATCGCCATGAATGTTTGGTGATGCTTATATGACAGCCCACGAGGAGCCTCTGATGACCTGGTCGACCCTGCTTGAATGCCGCGAACGCCTGCCCGCTGTTGCCGATCTGGCGGAGGGTTTCGCCACGTTGCTGCATCAACTGGGCAGCGTGACGCCGTTCGAACTGGCGGTGGCCGGAGGGCGGCGGATGGCGACGCCGGGGCTGGCGTTTCTGGTGGGTTATCAGGCGGCGCTGCGGATGCTCTGGCCGAGCGCGCCGCCAAGCCTTGGTGCGTTGTGTGCGACCGAGCAGCGCAGCCTGCGCCCGGCGGACATGCAGACCCGGCTCACGGATCTGCGCCTCACCGGGCAAAAGGATTTCGTCACCGCCGGCGATGCGGCGGACTGGCTGCTGATCGCCGCGCGCAGTGAACAACCCGGGGAATCACCGTGCCTGAGTCTGGCGGTGGTGTATCCCGGCGAGCCCGGCGTGCGGGTGGAAAAACTGCCGGCGCTGCCGTTGATGCCGGACATCAGCCATGGTCGGCTGCATCTCGACGATGCGTTGTGTGAGTTGCTCGCCGGGGATGGTTGGGATGCCTACGTCAAACCGTTCCGTACCCTTGAAGACGTTTACGTGTTGAGTGCAATGACCGCGTGGCTGTACGGCGTCGGTCAGGACAGCGGTTGGCCGCAGCCACTGCAATTGCGCTTGCTGGCGCTGTTGGCCGGATGTGCGGAAGCTAGTCGGCAGCCGCCGAACAATCCCGCTGGGCATGTGTTGCTCGGCGGATTGTTTGCGCAATTCGACGGGCTCAAACCTGAAGTCGATCAGGCACTGCGTGACGGCAATCCCGAGTGGGCGACGATGTGGCAGCGCGATCAGTCGGTCATGCAACTGGCGGCTGGCGCGCGGGCCAAACGACTGGCCAAGGCGTTGGCGGCAAACCAAAACACATCTGTCATGAACGCCGGCTAGTCTTCTCAGGTTCATCCCCAGAGCCCTCACCATGTTCAAAGGCCTGTCTCTGTTTCTGCTGCTGATCAGCTTCACGGTTCAGGCCGAACAATGGCCGGGCGAGCAGTGGCCGACCGGCCCGAAGATTGCCGGCCCAGCCGTCGATGCACTGGAGGCCTACGCCTTCCCGACCCGCGATGACAGCACCCGAAAAGGCATCCGCACCGACGCCTTGCTGGTGATCCGTGACGGCCAGCTCATCTACGAACGCTACGCCGCCGCGACCAATGCCGACACCCCGCACCTGACCTGGTCGATCAGCAAAAGCCTGATGGCCACGGTACTCGGCGTGGCGTACGGCGAAGGCCTGTTCAAGCTCGATGACCCGGCCGCAACGTTCTACCCGGCGCTGGAAAAACACCCGGCCATCACGATCCAGGATCTGCTGCACTGGGCCTCCGGCATCGACTGGCAGGAAGACTATGAATACGCCCCGCTGAAATCCTCGGTGGTGGCGATGCTCTACACCCGTGGCCACCGCGACATGGCCGCCTTCACCGCCGATCACGACAGCTACGCACCAGCGGGGCAGGCGTTCCGTTATTCCAGCGGCGACAGCAATCTGTTGGCAGCGGCACTGAAAACCATCGTCGGCCCGCAGCGTTATCCGGACTATCCGTGGACAGCGCTTTTCGATCCCTTGGGCATCCGCCATGCCACCTGGGAAACCGATGCGACGGGCACCTTCGTCGCCTCTTCCTACGCCTATATGACAGCTCGGGATCTGGCGCGAATCGGTCTGCTGATGGAACGGGACGGACGCTGGAACGACCGGCAGTTGTTGCCCAAGGATTGGGTCGCCTTCAACCGCCAACCCTTCGCCGGCTACAAGGCCCATCAGGACGAAGCCGTGCCCGGCGGCCAGTGGTGGCTCAATCGCCCGGCAGACGGCGCGCCTTCTCCGTGGCCCGACGCACCGCCCGACACCTTCGCCGCCCTCGGCCACTGGGGCCAGGCGCTGTACGTGATCCCGAGCGAAAAACTGGTGATCGTGCGCTACGCCGATGACCGCGACGGCAGCTATCGCCACAACGAATTGCTCAAGCGCGTGCTCGGGGCGGTGCGGCCATGAAACTGTTCAAACGCATCCTGCTGGTGCTGTTGATCGTGCTGCTGGGCTGGGGCTGGCACGAGCGCGAAAACCTGTGGGCCTTTCCGGGCATCATCAGCGCCTACACCGCCAAGGAATATTGTTCGTGCCGCTACGTCATGAACAACGACGCCGAGTATTGCCGGGGCTACGTCAAGCAGTGGCTGCCCAGCGAACTGACCGATGACCGCACGCAAAAAATCGTCACCGCCAGCGGCCTGGGACGCAGCAACAGCGCCCAATGGTTAGGCGAACGCCAGGGCTGTCGCCTGCAACCCTGATCCGGTTCCACCCTGTGGAACCACATTCGATTGTCCTCTCGCGTGTCTCGCGGTTATCTGGCGGTGAGCACGACCTGCCGTTCACGTGTCGTGAAACAACACCGAACAACAAGACCGGGAACACCCGCGCGAGGAGAACCGTCATGCCCCGACATCAGCACATTCTGGCCTGGCTCAACGACGTGGCCAGCGACCTGCACGCCACCCGCCAGGACATTCACGCCCACCCTGAACTCGGTTTCGAAGAAAGCCGCACCTCGACGCTGGTCGCCCGGTCGCTCGAAGAGTGGGGCTATGAAGTCCACACCGGCGTCGGCAAGACCGGCGTGGTCGGCGTGCTGCGCAACGGCAGCAGCACACGCAAACTCGGGCTGCGGGCCGACATGGATGCGCTGCCGATCATCGAGAACACCGGCGTCGCCTACAGCAGTCGTCATCAAGGCTGCATGCACGCCTGCGGCCACGACGGGCACACCGCGATGTTGCTCGGTGCGGCGCGTTATCTGGCCGCGACCCGGCAGTTCGACGGCACGCTGACGCTGATTTTCCAGCCCGCCGAAGAGGGCCAGGGCGGGGCCGAAGCGATGCTCGCCGACGGCCTGCTCGAACGCTTCCCGTGCGATGCGCTGTTCGGCATGCACAACATGCCGGGCTTGCCGGCGGGGCACCTGGGCTTTCGCGAAGGGCCGATGATGGCTTCGCAGGATCTGCTCACGGTGACCATCGAAGGCGTCGGCGGTCACGGTTCGATGCCGCATCTGGCGGTGGATCCGCTGGTCGCTGCGGCCAGTGTGGTGATGGCTTTGCAAACCGTGGTCGCGCGCAACATCGATGCCCAGCAGGCAGCGGTGGTAACGGTCGGCGCATTGCAGGCCGGCGAGGCGGCCAACGTGATTCCGCAACAGGCGATCCTGCGCCTGAGCCTGCGTGCGCTGAATGCCGAGGTCCGCGAACAGACCCTGAACCGCGTGCGCTCGATCATCGAAGCCCAGGCCGAAAGCTTCGGCTGCACCTCGACCATCGAACACCGCCCGGCCTACCCGGTGCTGGTCAACCACGCCGCTGAAACCGAGTTCGCCCGTCAGGTCGGCGTCGAACTGGTCGGCACCGACGCCGTCGATGGCAACACACCCAAGCTGATGGGCAGCGAAGACTTCGCCTGGATGCTCCAGCGCTGCCCCGGCGCCTACCTGTTCATCGGCAACGGCGTGGCGCGGCCGATGGTGCATAACCCGGCGTACGACTTCAACGATGACATCTTGCTGACCGGCGCGGCGTATTGGGGCGCGCTCACCGAGAGCTGGCTCAAGCCGGTCTGATTTCTTCACTTTTTGCTGCCGCTGGAACGCAGGTGCGCACGCGCCTGCGTGGTCAACCAACAGCTTCTGGAGAATCCCCATGCAGACTTCGAACGCAGGCGTTTCGCGCACCCGGCAAGTGGTCGCCGCCGTCATCGGCAATGCCCTGGAATGGTACGACTTCATCGTTTACGGCTTTCTGGCGAGCATCATCGCCCGGCAATTTTTCCCGTCCGAAGACGACTACGCCTCGCTGCTGATGGCGCTGGCGACCTTCGGCGTCGGCTTTTTCATGCGCCCGGTGGGCGGCATCCTGCTCGGCATCTACTCCGACCGCAAAGGTCGCAAGGCCGCGATGCAGATGATCATCCGCCTGATGACCGTGTCCATCGCCCTGATCGCGTTCGCGCCGAACTACGCCGCCATCGGCATGGGCGCGCCGTTGCTGATCGTGGTGGCGCGGATGCTTCAGGGTTTTGCCACGGGCGGTGAATACGCCAGCGCCACCGCATTTCTGGTGGAGAGTGCGCCGGCCCATCGCAAGGGTTTGTACGGTTCGTGGCAACTGGTCGGGCAATGCCTGGCGGTGTTCAGCGGCGCGGCGATGGTGGCGTTGGTCACGCACCTGTTTTCCCCCGAGGCGATGGACAGTTGGGGCTGGCGGATTCCGTTCGTGCTCGGCCTGTTGATCGGCCCGGTGGGCTTGTGGATTCGCAAGCACATGGAAGAGCCGGAGGAATTTCTCGAAGCGCGCAAGAAAGCCAAAGGCGCCGCGCCGGGCCTGTGGCAGGTGCTGCGCGAACATCGCCGCAGCCTGCTGGTGTCGATGGGCCTGGCGTGCGGGGCGACGGTGTCGTTTTACGTGGTGCTGGTGAACATGCCGACCTTCGCCCACAAGAACCTCGGCCTGCCGCTGGATCAGGTGCTGCTGGTGCAGATGCTTGCGGTGGGGCTGATGACCGTGGTGATTCCATTCTCCGGCGCACTGTCGGATCGCCTCGGTCGGCGGCCGGTGCTGATGGCCTTCACTCTGGCGTTTTTCGTCATGGTCTATCCGCTTTACGTGTGGGTCGCGGCGGCGCCTTCGATCGAGCGCCTGCTGGTGATGCAACTGCTGCTGTGCACGGCGATTGGCGGGTTCTTCGGCCCGGCTCCGACGGCGCTGGCCGAGCAGTTCCCGATTGAAGTGCGCTCCACCGGCGTGTCGGTGGCCTACAACGTGGCGGTGATGGTGTTCGGTGGTTTCGCGCCGCTGATCGTCACCTGGCTGAGTAAAGTTCTGAACACCCCGGTGGCGCCGTCGTTCTATGTCTTGTTCGCTTGCCTGCTGACCCTGCTCGGTACTTACTGTTTGCAGGAGGCACCACGTGCAAAGAAATCCGTTGCGCTCAACCTGGGAGTGAAACCGTGAGTCCGTTAGCCATTGATCCGATTGTCGCCCTCGACGCCGATGCGCTGTCCCGGGCGATCCATGCCCGCAAGGTGTCGTGCCGCGAGGTGATGCAGGCCTATCTGACGCACATTGATCGCTTCAATCCGGCG
Source organism: Pseudomonas sp. B37(2017) (assembly GCF_002112885.1). NCBI lineage: Bacteria > Pseudomonadati > Pseudomonadota > Gammaproteobacteria > Pseudomonadales > Pseudomonadaceae > Pseudomonas > Pseudomonas sp. B37(2017). The sequence goes on from NZ_NEIX01000002.1 coordinate 221,554, forward strand.
GTCAACGCGCTGGTCTCGCTGCGCCCGCAAGACGTGCTGCTGAGCGAGGCCGATGAGTGTGATCGGCAACTGGATCGTGGCGAATCCCGGGGCTGGATGCACGGCATGCCCCAGGCGATCAAGGACCTGGCAGCCACCGCCGGGCTGCGCACGACCCTCGGCTCGCCGCTGTTCGCCGAGCAAGTGCCGCAGCACGATGCGATCAGCGTGGCGCGGGTGCGCGACTGCGGCGCGATCATCATCGGCAAGAGCAACGTCCCGGAGTTCGGCCTCGGCTCGCAAACCTACAACAGCGTGTTCGGCACCACCACCAACGCCTACGATCCGGGTCTGATCGCCGGCGGCAGCAGCGGCGGGGCGGCGGTGGCGCTGGCCCTGCGTCTGCTGCCGGTGGCCGACGGCAGCGACATGATGGGCTCGCTGCGTAACCCGGCGGCGTTCAACAACGTGTTCGGTTTTCGCCCGTCCCAGGGCCGCGTACCTCATGGGCCGATGCCGGAAGTGTTCGTCCAGCAACTGGCCACCGAAGGGCCGATGGGGCGCACGGTCACCGACGTTGCGCGATTGCTTTCGACCCAGGCCGGCTACGATCCGCGCGTGCCGCTGTCGCTGGCTGATGAACCACGGGATTTCGGGCTGGATCTGCAACAGGATTGCAGCGGTCTGCGCCTCGGCTGGCTCGGCGATTACAACGGCTACCTGCCGATGGACGACGGCGTGTTGAGCCTGTGCGAATCGGCGCTGGCGGATTTCAGTGCGCTGGGTTGTCAGGTCGAGGCCTGCCAGCCGGACTTTTCCATGGAACGCCTGTGGCAGACCTGGCTCACCCACCGGCATTTTCTGGTGCAGGGCAGCCTCGGCGCGGCCTATGCCGACCCGCAAAAACGCGCGCTGCTCAAACCCGAAGCACAGTGGGAAATCGAGGGCGGTCTGCGTCTGACCGCTGCCGAGGTCTATCAGGCGTCTGTGGCGCGCAGCGAGTGGTATCGCGCGTTGAGCGAGTTGTTCGAACGTTACGATTTCCTGCTGCTGCCCACCGCCCAAGTGTTCCCTTTTGATGCACAGCAGCCGTGGCCGCGAGTCGTCGGCGGGCAAACCATGGATACCTATCACCGCTGGATGGAAGTGGTGATCGGCCCGACCCTGGCGGGGCTGCCGAGCATCAGCGTGCCGGTCGGTTTCAACCCGGCTGGGCTGCCGATGGGCCTGCAAATCATCGGCCCGGCCCAGGCGGATCGGGCGGTGCTGCAACTGGCCTACGCCCATGAACAGCTGACCCGCTGGGTCGAACGGCGACCGCCGGCATGCCTGCAATCGGCCTGAGCGGCCCGCATCTTGCTGCACGAAGTGATCTTTCACCCGCATCCACGGAGGTCGAACACATGGGCAGCAAGGCAGACACCGGCAGCGTGCGCTCGGTCGAACGGGCGCTGGCCATCGTCGATTTGCTCGGCGAGCATCAGGCGTTGGGGCTGGAGGAATTGCACTACCTGACGACCCTGCCCAAGGCCACGGTGTCGCGGATGCTCGCGACCTTGCAGGAGCAGGGCTGGGTCTATCGCGGCCTCAGCGACCGCCGCTACCGGTTGTGCGCCAAGCGGCTGTTCGGTGATCGTCAGCAACGTTTCAAGCGCCACCTGGTGGAAAGCGCCGCGCCGATGCTGCTGGAGCTCAGCGAGCGCACCGGGCTGGTGGCGGATTTGTCCTGCTTCGACGGCGAGCGGGTCGAAGTGATGGAAAGTGCGATCCCGCAAGTGCTGCGCAAACGCTATCCAACCAACTGTCAGATCGTCGGCCATCACGCGAGCCTGTTTCATTCGGCCATGGGTCGCGCGTGCCTTGGCGAACTCGACAGCCAGGACGTAAAGCGCTTGGCCGAACGCGAACAGTTGGCGGATGACGGTGTATTGCAGGCCACCGAGCAAGCCTTGCATCAGGGCTTCGGCCAGCGCACCGAAGGTTACTGGGAATACCCCGTGCGCCTGCCGTTCCTGATTCGCGCGGTGGCGTTGCCGATACGTGCCCAAGGGCGGTTGGTCGGCAGCATGGCGCTGCACTGGCCGATGGATCAGGCGCCGGTGGAGCGGGTGCTGAGCCTGCACCTCAACAGCCTCGCGTCGACCATCGGCGAGGTGCAGCAGGCGTTGGCCTGAGCGTTTGCAGAGACTGACAGTTTGCAATAACGCCACGGCCAGTTAAGGTTCGTGCAGGTTTATCGGCCCCACGAGTCTTCAATGTTCAACCGTTCTCTGTGCAACGCCTTCGCCGGCCTGCTGCTGGGCGCCGCTGCGCTGCCGGCCCAGGCCAACTGGTATCTGGACGGCGAGTCGTCGCGGCTGTCGTTCGTCAGCACGAAAAACGCCAACGTGTCCGAAGTGCAGCGCTTTCTGGTGCTGCACGGCAAGGTCGATCCCGATGGCCGCGCCGTGGTCGAAGTCGAGCTGGACTCGATCAACAGCGGCATCCCGCTGCGTGACGAGCGCATGCGCAAGGAACTGTTCCAGATCGAGCAGTTCCCCGAAGCGACCATCACCACCCAGATTGACCTGCGCCCGATCAACGATCTGGCCCCCGGCGCGCAGCTTGAATTGCGCCTGCCGCTGACCGTCAACCTGCACGGCAAGCAACACGAATATCCCGCCGAACTGCTCGCCACGCGCCTCGATGACCGACGCTTTCAAGTAGTGACCCTGGAGCCGCTGGTGATCAGCGCCGAGGATTTCGATCTGCTGCCGGGCCTGGAAAGCCTGCGCAACATGGCCGGCCTGTCGGCCATCAGTCTGTCGGTGCCGGTGGGTGCGGTGCTGATCTTCACGGCGCGCTGACATGCGCGGCGCGGTGTTTCCGTGGCGTGATGGCAACCGCTTCGAGCTGTTGATCGACGGCCCGCAATTCTTCCCGCGCATGCTCGACGAGATTGCCCGTGCCCGCGAGCAGATCGAACTGGAGCTGTATCTGGTGGAAGCCGGCGCCTGTGCCGAAACCATCGTGCAGGCGCTGGTGCTGGCGGCGGAGCGGGGCGTGCGGGTGCGTTGCCTGTTCGACGATTACGGCAGCCTCGCCTTCACCCTCACGTTGCGCCGGCGGCTGACCGGTGCCGGGGTCGAGCTGCGTTTTTACAACCGGCTGAACTGGCGGCGCTGGGTCGGCAATTTTTATCGCGATCATCGCAAGCTGTTGTTGGTCGACCAGCGTCTGGCGGTGGTCGGCGGCACCGGGGTCACCGATGAATTCTGGACGCCGGGTCACGACACCAGCGAATGGCACGAGGTCATGGTGGAAATCACCGGCCCGCTGGTGCTCGACTGGCAGTTGCTGTTCGACCGCCAATGGATTGCCAACCGCCATCGCCGGGCCTGGAGGCCCAACGCGCATTTCGGCCTTCCGCGACTGCCCCGCGTGCCGGACACGGGCGAGGGCATGGGCCGCGTGGCCTACGCCGATGCCCGTCAGCATCGGGACATTCTGCAATCGTTGTTCCGCGCGCTGAACAGCGGTCAAAAACGCATCTGGCTGGCGACGCCGTACTTTCTGCCGACCTGGAAAATCCGCCGCTCCCTACGCAAGGCCGCCGCCCGTGGCCTCGACGTGCGCCTGCTGCTGACCGGGCCGCGCACCGATCATCCGTCGGTGCGCTATGCGGGGCATCGCTACTACCCGCGCCTGCTCAAGGCCGGAGTAAAAATATACGAATACCAGCCGTGTTTCCTGCACCTGAAAATGGTGCTGGTGGACGATTGGGTGAGCATCGGTTCATGTAATTTCGATCATTGGAATCTGCGCTTCAATCTTGAGGCGAATCTGGAAGCGCTGGATCCGTCATTGACGGCAGCGGTGGCGGCGAGTTTCGAGAAGGACTTCGGCCTGAGTCAGCAGGTGAGTCTGGAAGAATGGCAGCGCCGGCCGTTGTGGCGGCGGGTGAAGCAGCGGATCTGGGGCTGGGTGGATCGGGTGGTGGTCAACTTGCTGGATAGACGCGGCTAGTCGCTGTCCCTGATTGATCGTTCCCACGTCGAGGCGTCGAACCGTCCGCGTGGGAATGCAGCCCGGGACGCTCCGCGTCCCAAAGCGGACGCAGAGCGTCCATTGAGGCATTCCCACGCAGAGCGTGGGAACGATCGGGGCGCCGGATTAAAGCAACTCAAAGCTCTGCTGCGTCACGTCCTGGGAATCCAGGCCGATCTGCACGTTGAACTTGCCAGGCTCGGCCGCGTATTTGAGCTGGGCGTTGTAGAACTTCAGGTCATCTTCGGTGATGGTGAAGTGCACAACCTTCTGCTCGCCAGCCTTGAGCATGATCTTCTGGAAGTTCTTCAGTTCCTTGACCGGACGGATCATCGAACCGGTGACGTCCTGGATATACAGCTGCACCACGGTTTCGCCGTCACGCTTTCCGGTGTTCTTGACCATGACACTGGCGTCGAGCTTGCCGGTGGCGTTCAGGGTGGTCGAGGACAGCGCCATGTCGCTCAGGCTGAAGTTGGTATAGCTCAGGCCGTAACCGAACGGGAACAGCGGGCCTGTCGTGTCATCGAAATACTGCGAGGTGTAGTTGCCCGGTTTGCCCGGCGTGAACGGCCGGCCAATGCTCAGGTGGTTGTAGTAGGTCGGGATCTGGCCCACGGAGCGCGGGAAAGTCACCGGCAGTTTGCCCGACGGGTTGTAGTCGCCGAACAGCACGTCGGCGATGGCGTTGCCGCCCTCGGTGCCGCTGAACCAGGTTTCCAGAATCGCGTCGGCCTGTTCTTTTTCTTCGAGGATGGTCAGCGGACGGCCGTTCATCAGCACCAGCACCAACGGCTTGCCGGTGGCTTTCAGGGCACGGATAAGCTCGCGCTGATTTTCCGGGATGTTCAGGTCGGTGCGGCTCGACGATTCGTGGGACATGCCACGGGATTCACCCACGGCTGCAACCACAATGTCGGCATCCTTGGCGGCTTTCACCGCTTCGTCGATCAACACGTTGGCCGGACGCGGGTCATCGACCACTTCCGGGGCGTCGAAGTTGAGGAAGTTCAGGTAGTCGAGGACTTTCTTGTCGCTGGTGATGTTGGCACCACGGGCGTAGATCAGGTTCGCCTTGTCGCCGATCACATTGCTCATGCCGTCGAACAGGGTCACCGATTGCGCCGGACGACCGGCGGCAGCCCAGCTGCCCATCATGTCGATCGGGGCCTTGGCCAACGGGCCGACCAGCGCGACTTTGGCGGTTTTCTTCAGCGGCAGGGTTTCGTTCTGGTTCTTCAGCAGCACCAGGCTGCGACGCGCCACTTCGCGGGCGTCGGCGCGGTGCAGGCGGCTGTCGGCGTAGGTGTCGGCCGGATCGTCTTCAGCCTTGCCGATGCGCAGGTACGGGTCTTTGAACAGGCCCATGTCGTACTTGGCCGCGAGGACTTCACGCACCGCGTTGTCGATGTCTTTCTGTTCGATCTCGCCGGACTTGAGCAGCCCCGGCAGCTCTTTGCCGTACAGGGTGTCGTTCATGCTCATGTCGATGCCGGCCTTGATCGCCAACTTCGCCGCTTCACGACCGTCGCGGGCCACGCCGTGCTTGATCAGTTCGAAGATTGCGCCGTGGTCGCTGACTGCCAGGCCCTTGAAGCCCCAGTCCTTGCGCAGCAGGTCGTTCATCAGCCAGGTGTTGGCGGTGGCCGGGATGCCGTTGATCGAGTTCAACGCCACCATCACGCCGCCGGCGCCAGCGTCGATGGCCGCGCGGTACGGTGGCAGGTAGTCCTGGTACATCTTCACCGGGCTCATGTCGACGGTGTTGTAGTCGCGACCGCCTTCGACAGCGCCGTACAGGGCGAAATGCTTGACGCTGGCCATGATGCTGTCGGCCGCGCTTGGGGTCTCGCCCTGATAGGCCTTGACCATGACTTTGGTGATGCGCGAGGTCAGGTAGGTGTCTTCACCGAAACCTTCTGAGCTGCGGCCCCAGCGCGGGTCGCGGGAGATGTCGACCATCGGCGCGAAGGTGATGTCGAGGCTGTCGGCGGCAGCTTCTTTAGCAGCGACGCGACCGGACTGGCCGATGGCGTCCATGTCCCAGCTCGAGGCCAGGGCCAGCGGAATCGGGAAAATCGTACGGTGACCGTGGATCACGTCGTACGCGAAAAACATCGGGATCTTCAGGCGGCTGCGCATCGCAGCGTCCTGCATCGGACGGTTTTCCGGGCGGGTGATCGAGTTGAACGTGCCGCCGATGTTGCCGGCGGCGATCTCTTTGCGGATCAGCTCGCGGGGCATTTCCGGGCCGATGCTGATCAGGCGCAACTGGCCGATCTTCTCGTCGAGGGTCATTTGTTTCATCAGGTTACTGATGAACGCATCCTTGTTTTCCAGGGGTACCGGGGTCGTGGCGGCCAGTACTTGATGACTGGCCAGGCTGACGAACAGGCCCAGCAAACACAGCTTCTTCATGAATAGTTTTCTCAAGGGCGCAAACGGCAATGCAATGCCGGCCAGCCAAAATTTAGGGAGCGACTATTGTTGTTCGGGTGTTGACGCAAAAAACGACGCCGAATAAACGCTGCCGGATCGAGCAGCGTGATCGCGCAGGGCCTCTTTTTAGCCCATCGGCCCGCCGCAATCCAGTGGCGCGGGCGATTATGCCCCAAGAGCCGACCGAGAAGGTTTCGCGCTCGAATTTTCATGAAATGTGCAAGGGAGCACCCGTCCGATGAATGTCAGTCCTGTCTACCGCTCGCGTTTGCAGGTCGCCACCTTGCTGGTGCTGGCCACGTTGTTGACCGCTTGCGGCATCAACAACATCCCGACCCTCGACGAACAGGCCAAGGCTGCCTGGGGCCAGGTGCAGAACCAGTACCAGCGGCGCGCCGACCTTATCCCCAATCTGGTGGAAACCGTGAAGGGTTACGCCAAGCACGAGGAAGAAACCCTGACCGCCGTGATCGAGGCCCGGGCAAAGGCGACGTCGATCCAGGTCGATGCCAGCACCCTCGACAACCCGGAAAAGCTCAAGCAGTTCCAGCAGGCCCAGGATCAGCTGACCGGTGCCTTGAGCCGGTTGATGGTGGTGTCCGAACGCTATCCGGACCTGAAGGCCAACCAGAACTTCCTCGCCCTGCAATCGCAACTTGAGGGCACTGAGAACCGCATCGCCGTGGCCCGACGGGATTTCATTCTGGCGGTGCAGAAATACAACACCGAAATCCGCACCTTTCCCGGTCGCCTGTGGCACAGCGTGATGTACAGCGACCTGCCGATCCGCGAGACCTTCGAAGCCACCAGCCCCGGCGCGGACAAGGCCCCGGAAGTGAAGTTCTGACCCGGGGATGCCCATGCGTGTGTTGAAGATGGGCCTGGTGCTGATGCTGTGGCTGTTCGCCGTCAGCGCCCGGGCCGAGTTGACCTTTCCGGCGCTGACCGGGCGGGTGGTGGACGACGCGCAGATGATCGAGCCGTCGGTGCGCGCGCAACTGAGCCAGCAGTTGCAGGCCCACGAACAGGCTACCGGCGAGCAACTGGTGGTCGTGACCTTGCCAAACCTGCAAGGCGCCACCATCGAGGACTACGGCGTCGAACTCGGCCGGCACTGGGGCATCGGTCAGAAGGACAAGAATAACGGTGCCCTGTTGATCGTCGCCCGGGACGAGCGCAAATTGCGCATCGAAGTCGGTTACGGGCTGGAGGATCGCCTGACCGATGCCCAGAGTTCGGTGATCATTCATCAGGTGATCACGCCGTCGTTCAAGACTGGCAATTTCAGCAAGGGCATCAGTGATGGCGTGGCGGCGATGCTGGTGGTGCTGGGCGGCAATCCGCTGGACGAACCGTCCACGGTGTATGAATCGGCCGGCGATCCTGCGGACGATTTCGTCTCGCGGCACCCGGCGTTGTTCGTATTTCTGGTGATGTTGTTCATCCTGACTGTTTTTGTCTGCCAGATGCTCGGTATCCTTCCCGCCGGCCGGGGCGGCTCCGGAGGAGGGGGCGGCTTTGGCGGTGGTGGATTTGGCGGCGGCGGTGGAGGCGGGGGCTTCAGCGGCGGCGGTGGCAGTTTCGGCGGGGGCGGGTCCTCCGGCGGCTGGTGATAACAATAATGAGCAGGCACTTCACGACATGGCATTACTGACTGAACACGAACAACGCAAGGTCGCCGAGGCCATCGCCCGGGTCGAGCGCGACACCGACGCCGAACTGGTGACGGTGCTCGCGGCCCGCGCCGACGACTACGCGTACATCCCGCTGCTGTGGGCCAGCCTGCTGGCGCTGGTGGTGCCGGGGATCGTGCATTACCTGACCGGCTGGCTGACGATGCACAGCTTGTTGCTGGTGCAGTGGGTCAGTTTTGTCGTGCTGTGCCTGGTGTTTCGTCTGCCCAAAGTCACCACTCATCTGATCCCGCGTCATGTCCGCCACTGGCGTGCTTCGAACCTGGCGCGGCGGCAGTTTCTCGAACAGAACCTGCACCACACGGTGGGCAGCACCGGCATGCTGATTTTTGTCTGCGAGGCGGAGCGGTATGTGGAGATTCTGGTGGATGAGGGGATTTCCAAGAAGCTGGATAACAAGAGCTGGGATTCGATTGTTGCGGCGTTTACCGAGCAGGTAAGGCAGGGGCAGACGTTGCAGGGCTTTGTTACCTGCATTGAAGCGTGCGGGGAATTGCTCAAGGTGCATGTGCCGGTTACGCAGGTGAGGAATGAGTTGCCGAATCGGTTGGTGGTGTTGGGATAAGCCGTTCGGGAAATTAGCCGTGCCCTCGAACGCCATCCCCCCTAAACTAGCGCCCATTCCCGATTTGCCCGTCCGAGGCCGTTTTTTCCCATGTCCGTTACCGCTCCCTCCGCATCTGCCAAACCGGCGCCCGATCACCACGCCCGGTTCATCGAGCTGCTGCAAACCAGCCTCGAACAGAACGGCTTCATCAAATTGGTGCTGGCAAAGTACGTCGGCGAAGAAGCGGATCTGCAGCGGATCATCATCAAGCCGGTGACGGTCAAGGCGCAGCCGTGCCTGTCCTTCGTTTATCGCTACAAGACCCGCGATATCACCAAGAACCTGCCGCTGGACGAAGCGGTGACGACGATTGCCGGGCTGCTGCCGTCGGCGTTCAAAAATGCGCATTTGCTGGCGCTGACTGACGAAGCCCAGCTCGAATACAGCAAAAAGGGCAAGAGCTCGCTGTTCATGAGCAAACCTCAGCAATTGCGCGAAGTGCCGTCCGCCGAGCACAACCGCGAGAAAAACCGTTTCCTCGATCTGAACCGCCCGTTCCTCAAGGATCTGGGCGTGACCAACGCCCAGCACGAGCTGATCCCGGCGATGTCGCGCAAGTGGAAGCAGATCAACAAGTTCATCGAAGTGTTCAGCCACGCGCTGACCTCGTCGCCGCTGGCCATGGACAAACCGGTGCGGGTGGCGGATTTCGGTTCGGGCAAGGGTTACCTGACGTTCGCCATCCATGACTATTTGCGCAACACCCTGAAGGCCGAGGGCGAAGTCACCGGCGTCGAGCTGCGTGAAGAGATGGTCAACCTGTGCAACACCGCCGCCGCGAAGCTGGAACACCCGGGGCTGGTGTTCAAATGCGGCGATGTGCGCAGCGTGGCGCCGAGCGAGCTGGACGTGATGATCGCCCTGCACGCCTGCGACATCGCCACCGACTATGCGATCCACACCGGCATCCGCTCCGGCGCCTCGATCATCATGTGCTCGCCGTGCTGCCACAAACAGATCCGCTTGCAGATCCAGAGCCCGGCGCTGCTCAAGCCGATGCTGCAATACGGTCTGCACCTGGGCCAGCAGGCCGAAATGGTCACCGACAGCTTGCGTGCGCTGTTCCTTGAAGCCTGCGGTTACGAGACCAAGGTGTTCGAGTTCATCTCGCTGGACCACACCAACAAGAACAAGATGATCCTCGCCGTGAAGCGCGCCGAGCCGGTGGACCCGACTCAGCTGCTGGTGAAAATCCAGGAATTGAAAGCGTTCTACCAGATCAGCGAGCACTGCCTCGAAACCCTGCTGCTCGCTGACGGCCTGCTGAAGCTCAAGGCTTGAGCTGAACCCCCGCCGGTAACGTGCCCGGTTGAGCCGGGCGCACCGCGGTCTTGCGACCGAGCATCACCGTCGCGATCACCCCACAGGCGAACAGCCAGGTGATCGGCTCCACGTGTTCCCCAAAGAACAGCGCGGAAAACGCGATGGTGAAGAAGATCTGCAACAACTGGATCTGACTGACCCGGGCAATGCCCCCCATGGCCAGCCCGGCGTACCAGGCGAAGAAGCCCAGAAACTGCGAAAACAGCGCGACATAGCCGAAGGCCCACCAGGTTTTTGCCGATACCGCGCCCTCATGCTGCAACGCCAGGTACAGCACCGGGCCGATCAGCAGCGGCGTCGACAGCACCAGCGCCCAGCAGATCACCTGCCAGCCGCCCATCTCCCGGGCCAGACGCCCGCCCTCGGCGTAACCCAGACCGCCTACCGCGATCGCCCCGAGCATCAGCAAGTCCCCGGCCTGAATGCTGCCGGCGCCGGTGTACAACGCATAACCCAGCACCAGCGCACTGCCCAACGCGGCGCAGGCCCAGAAGGCTTTCGACGGACGTTCATGGGACAGCCACGCGGCATAAAGCGCCACGCACAGCGGCTGCAAACCGTTGACCAGCGCGCCGTGGGACGCCGGCAACGTCTGCATGGCCCACGCCGACAGCACCGGGAAACCGAGAATCACCCCGGCGATCACCAGGCTCAGGCCTTTGACTTGCTTCCAGGTCGGCCACTTTTCCCGTCGCCACAACAACAGCGCCGCTGCCGGAATCGCCGCGAACAACGCGCGGCCCAGGCCATTGAGCAGCGGGTGCAGTTCCTGCACCACGATGCGGGTGAAGGGCAGGGTAAGGCTGAAAATCACCACGCCGAGCAGGCCGAGGGCCATGCCGGTGTTTTCGCGCGAAGACATGAGGGCAACCAGATTCGAGGGTGGCAGGGAGGTGGCTTCATCTAGCCACAATCCACGGCAATCGGGCTGTTACAGCTGGGCGCAGAGTTATCCATACAGTTTGCGAACGCCATCGCGGTCCTTGGGCTACTGTGAATATTCCTGCGCATTCACCAGAGGAGTCCTGTCCATGGCCGCGAAAAAGATATTGATGCTGGTTGGCGATTACGTCGAAGACTACGAAGTGATGGTGCCGTTCCAGGCCTTGCAAATGGTCGGGCACACCGTGCATGCCGTGTGCCCGGACAAGGCTGCCGGCAAGACCGTGCGCACCGCGATCCATGACTTTGAAGGCGACCAGACCTACAGCGAGAAACCCGGTCACCAGTTCGCCCTGAACTTCGATTTCGCCAAGGTCGATGCCAAGGATTACGACGCACTGCTGGTGCCCGGCGGCCGTGCGCCGGAATACCTGCGGCTGAACGAAAAAGTCCTCGAACTGGTGCGAGCGTTCGACAAGGCCGGCAAGCCGATTGCCGCTGTCTGTCACGGCGCGCAACTGCTGGCGGCAGCGGGGATTCTCGAAGGCCGCGAGTGCAGCGCTTATCCGGCCTGTGCCCCGGAAGTGCGGTTGGCCGGTGGCACCTACATCGACATCCCGGTCACGGACGGCCACGTCCAGGGCAACCTGGCCACCGCGCCTGCCTGGCCGGCGCACCCGAACTGGCTAGCGGGTTTCCTCGGGTTGCTTGGAACCAAAATCACCCTGTGACACATCGATAAGGAGAAACACCATGTCCGGATGGTATGAGTTGAGCAAAAGCAGCAACGGCCAGTACAAGTTCGTGCTGAAAGCGGCGAATGCCGAAACCATTCTGACCAGTGAGCTGTACACCAGCCGCACGGCCGCCGAAAACGGCATTGCCTCGGTGCAGACCAACAGCCCGCTGGACGAGCGTTATGAGAAGAAGTCGACGAAGGACGGGCATCCGTACTTCAACCTCAAGGCTGCCAATCACCAGATCATCGGCAGCAGCGAATCCTATTTATCGGATGCGGCGTGTGACAAGGGCATCGCCAGCGTCAAGGCCAATGGGCCGACGAAGGTGATCAAGGACAAGACCTTGCCGGTTCTTTGAATCCAGCACAAAAACCTGTAGGAGCGAGCTTGCTCCGGGCGGCGATCCGACGATGACGGTTCATCAGTCGACATCGTTGTCGGATCTAATGGCCTCATCGCGAGCAAGCTCGCTCCCACAAGGGTTGGTGTGTACCTTGAGATCAGCTCAGGCTTTTGAGAATGGCCTGCAACTGGTTACGCCCGGCTTCGCTCAGCGGGAACACCGGCAAACGCGGATCACCGACTTCCAGATCCGTCAGTCGCAGACCGGCCTTGATCGTCGCCGGCAAGCCACCCTTGAGGATGAAATCCAGCAGCGGCAACTGGCGGTAGAACAACTCCCGCGCCTTGCCGAGATCCCCCGCCAGCGTGGCTTCATACAAATCCAGGTTGAGCTGCGGAATCAGGTTCGGTGCTGCCGTGCACCAGCCTTTGGCCCCGGCGGCGAAGGCTTCCAGCGCCAGCGGGTTGCAGCCGTTGTAGAACGGCACCCGGCCTTCGCCGAGCAGTTGCAGCTTGTGCATGCGCTGGATGTCGCCGGTGCTCTCCTTGACCATGGTCACGTTTTCCACGCCGTTGACGATGCGCAGGATCAGTTCCACCGACATGTCGGTGCCGCTGGTGGCCGGGTTGTTGTAGAGCATGATCGGCACGCCGATGCTGTCGCCGATGGCGCGATAGTGGGCGAGGATTTCCGCCTCGGTCAGCTTCCAGTAAGAGGCCGGCAGCACCATCACCACGTCGGCGCCATGGGCCTCGGCGAAACGGGCGCGGCGTACCGCTTTGGCGGTGGTCAGGTCGGACACGCTGACCACGGTCGGCACGCGTTTGGCCACGTGCTTGATGCTGAACTCGGCGACCTGATCCCACTCCGCATCGCTCAGGTAGGCGCCTTCGCCGGTGCTGCCCAGTGGCGCGATGGCGTGGACGCCGCCGGCGATCAGACGGTCGATGGAGCGGCCGAGGGCCGGCAGGTCAACGCCTTCGCCGTTGGCGCCGAACGGGGTGATGGTGTAGCCGATGATGCCGTGAATATTGGACATGAGAGTGCTCCGCAAGGATGAGGTGTTCAGTTCAGGCAATCGGCGTGCTGACGCAGGTTCTGCCGGGCGTAGTAGTTGAACGCGGCAGCATGGCGTTTGGGTTTCGAGACCCAGTCATGCGCCTCGCGACCCAGCTCGGGGATGATCGGTTTGATCGTCCCGGCAGCCATCGCCAGCAGTTGCAACTTGGCGGCGCGTTCGATCAATTGCGCGATGACACAGGCTTCCTCGATGGTCGTGCCGGTGGACAGCTGACCATGGTGGGAAAGCAGGATCGCCCGTTTGTCGCCCAACGCCCCGGCAATCAACTCGCCTTCTTCGTTGCCCACCGGCACACCCGGCCAGCCTTCGAGGAACGCGCAATCGTCGTACAGCGGGCACAGGTCCATGTGGGAAATCTGCAGCGGCACTTCCAGCATCGACAGCGCGGCAATGTGCGTCGGGTGAGTGTGGATGATGCAGTTCACGTCCGGCCGGGCGCGGTACACCCAGCTGTGGAAACGGTTGGCCGGGTTGGCCATGCCGTGGCCTTCGAGCACTTCCAGGTCTTCGTTGACCAGCAGCAGATTGCTCGCGGTGATTTCATCGAAACCCAGCCCCAGTTGCTGAGTGTAGTAAGTGCCCGGCTGCGGGCCACGGGCGGTGATCTGTCCGGCAAGGCCCGAATCGTGGCCGTTCTCGAACAGGATCCGGCAGGTCAGGGCCAGCTTTTGCCGGTCTGTCCACGTATTATCCGCCAGGCTTTTTTGCATCTGGGTCAGCGCTTGCTTGACCAGTTCGTCTTTGGGTAGTGCTAATGTCTTCGCCATATCCGTGTCCTGTGGTGGTTGCCATGGATGACACTTAAGAGGCTATATGACACTTTGTGTCATTGGCAAGGACAAATCGTCTTTCCTTTGCTGGATTAATCGCTTCGCATGTCTATCCGTTTGAAATTATTGAGAAAAAAACTTGGCGTAACACTTGAGGCACTGGCCGAGAAATCCGGCATGACCAAGAGTTACCTGTCGAAGGTCGAGCGCGGGTTGAACACGCCGTCGATTGCCGCCGCGCTGAAACTGGCCAAGGCGCTGAACGTGAAAGTCGAGGAGCTGTTCTCCGAGGACAACGTCAGCCTCGACAGCTACAGCCTGGTGCGCAGCCACGAACGCCAGTCGCTGGCGGCCAACGACCACAGCCCCGGCTACGCAGTGCTGGCCCATCAGGTCAGCGAGCGCAGCCTGCTGCCGTTCATCATTTATCCGCCGAGCGAATTCACCGACAAAACCTTCAAGGAACACTTGGGCGAGGAATTCCTGTTCGTCCACGAAGGCCAGGTCGAAGTGGATTTCGTGAACGAACGGGTGCTGCTGGAGCGGGGCGATGCGCTGCACTTCAATGCGCAGAAACCCCATCGCATCCGCTCAGTGGGCGAGGTGCAGGCGCAGTTGCTGGTGGTGGTGCACAGCAGCGAGGAGTGATCAGACCTCGACCGGCACCGACAGCTTCGGATTGCCCAGGGCGTGGCTCTTGGAATCAAAGAACCGCAACTCGACGCCCGTGCCCTCGAACAGCTTCGCGTAGTGGCGCTTCTGGTGCTGGATGAATGCCGCGCTGCGCGGGTAGATCGAGATCGCCACGGTCTTCGGTTTCGCCAGACGCAGGGCGCGCACGAGGTGGCTGTCCTGTTCGCCCAAGGCGTGACCGAAGATGCACAGGTTGTCGCCGTGACCGAGTAACTGGTCGTAGCAGAATGACAGGTAATCGGAACTGCGGATGGTCTTGAGCTTGTCGGCGCTCGGCCCTTCGTTGACGAACAGCGGCACGTCGTCCAGCGTCTTGATCGTGTTGTTGATCGCGAAACTGCCGAGCAGCGTACCCTCGGTGGCGGTCAGTTTGCGCGCGGTGCCGTCCTGATTGCGCACCAGATGCAGACCGCCGTGCAGGTACAGCAGACGCGGTTTTTCAGTGCTGCTTTCGCACAGATCGAAACTGGCGTCGGGGCCATTGAACAGGTCGTCGATTGCCTCGCCCTGATGTTGCAGCGCCCAGTAATTGAGCAGGTCGTAATTGGTGGTGAACACCGTGCGATAACGCGCCAGTTCACTGTTCAGGGTCGCCAAAGTCGAGGCTTTGATCAGCCGCCACGGGATGTGAACTGCGTGGACGGTGTTGATCAGCGCTTCCTTGATCGCGTAGTAGCGATTGCGCGGCGCGGCCGAGCTGACGGCCAGCGCCTTGTTGACCCGGCTGGTGGTTTTCAGCGCGCCGAGCACCTGCTCGAAGCTGCGCGTCTGCATGGCGTCGAACACGCTCAGTTCCGACGGGCTCAACGGTTTTTCTTCCACCGTGCGGGCGTTTTCGAACAGCGAGTCGTAGCCGAAATCGTCCCACACCGCGCGACTGGCGCCGTTGCCCAGCAGCAGACCGCTGAAGTCGGTGGTGGCGCGCAACGCGTTCCAGTCTTCGAGTGTGGCGTCGACATCCAGAAAATCGGTCATTGCAGGGCACGTCTCAAAACAAAGGGCAGATGGGCGGCGACTTTATCACGAGCGGGCATTGAGCCAGATCAACATCCGCCGTGACCGATCGGTCGATCCTGTGTGTATCCGCCGGATCGCACGAGTCGATTCGGCCCCAGTCAGGAGACGCGCCATGAGCAGCACCTTTTTCATTCCCGCCGTAAACATCATGGGCAGCGGCTGCCTCGACGACGCCATGAACGCGATCCGCAACTACGGTTTTCGCAAGGCGCTGATCGTCACCGACACCGGTCTGGCCAAGGCCGGCGTGGCGACGATGATTGCCGAGAAACTGGCGATGCAGGACATCGATTCAGTGATTTACGACGGCGCCAAACCCAACCCGAGCATCGCCAACGTCGAGGCAGGGCTGGCGCTGCTCAAGGACAGCCGCTGTGATTTTGTGGTGTCCCTCGGCGGCGGCTCGCCCCACGACTGCGCCAAGGGCATCGCGTTGTGCGCCACCAACGGCGGGCAGATCCGCGACTACGAAGGCGTCGATCAATCGGCCAAGCCACAACTGCCGCTGATCGCCATCAACACCACCGCCGGGACGGCCAGCGAGATGACCCGTTTCTGCATCATCACCGACGAAACCCGCCACGTGAAAATGGCCATTGTCGATCGCAACGTCACGCCGCTGCTGTCGGTCAACGACCCGGCGCTGATGGTCGCCATGCCGAAGGGACTGACTGCCGCGACCGGCATGGACGCACTGACCCACGCGATCGAAGCCTACGTCTCGACCGCCGCCAACCCGATCACCGACGCCTGCGCGCTGAAGGCCATGACCCTGATCAGCAACAACCTGCGCCTGGCCGTGCGCGACGGCAGCGACCTGGCGGCGCGGGAAAACATGGCGTATGCGCAGTTCCTCGCGGGCATGGCGTTCAACAATGCGTCCCTCGGTTACGTGCATGCGATGGCGCACCAGTTGGGCGGTTTCTACGATCTGCCGCACGGGGTGTGCAACGCGGTGTTGTTACCGCATGTGCAGACGTTCAACGCGCTGGTCTGTGCCGATCGCCTCACTGATGTGGCCCACGCCATGGGCGCCGATATTCGCGGGTTCAGTCCGGAGGAGGGCGCAAAAGCCGCGATTGATGCGATCCGTTGTTTAGCTAGAGACGTGGAGATTCCCGGTGGTTTGCGTGATCTGGGCGCCAAGTGCACCGACATCCCGGTGCTCGCCGCCAACGCCCTGAAAGACGCCTGCGGCTTCACCAATCCACGGGCGGCGGATCAGCGGCAGATCGAGGAGATTTTCCGCAGCGCGTTCTGAGTCCGGATCGCACAACAGCAGTGACTGATCTGCCCTCATCGCGAGCAGGCTCGCTCCCACATTGGAATGCGATTTCCTGTGGGAGCGAGCCTGCTCGCGATGACGGAACTACAGTCACTGACGATTTACGAGTGATCGCTTCATCCCGCCGGTGCCAGGGACTTGGCGGCGGTATCACCAAACTGAATCAGCACCACCCCCGCCATCAACAACACCGCGCCGAACAGGCGCGGCAATGTCAGATGCCTCTCTACCAGCCCGAACAGGCCGAAATGATCCAGCACGATTGACGTGATCATTTGCCCGGCCAAAGCCAGCGCCAGAAATCCCGAAGCCCCCAGCTTCGGCAGCAACACCACCGCCAATGCGACGAAGCACACCCCGAACGCGCCGCCGGTCCACATCCACAACGGCAGCTTGTAGGCAAAGGCCAGCGACGGCAACGGTAGACGCAGGGCGACAATCACCGGCAACAGCACCAGCACGCTCACCACCAGCGAGGTCAGCGTCGCCCACAGCGGATGCCCCAACCCCCGCGCCAGATTGATGTTGATCGCACTCTGAAACGGCACCACCGCCCCGGCGAATACCGCCAACAGCAGCAATCCGACCCACTGCATCGTTCCCATGATCGTTCTCCGGCAAAGGTTTTGCTGGACTCTAGGGTATTCGTCGCGCAGATTTAAATTCTGTTTTGGTATCCGGAACATGCATCGAATGAATGATCTGCGCCGCATCGACCTCAACCTGCTGGTGATCCTCGACGCCTTGCTCGGCGAGCAACACGTGACCCGCGCCGCCGAGCGCCTGCACCTGAGCCAACCGGCAGTCAGCCATGCGTTGGCGCGTCTGCGCGACTTGCTCGGTGATCCGTTGCTGGTGCGTGCAGGTTCGGGGCTGGCGCCTACCGCGCGGGCGCTGGAGCTGGCGGCGCCGCTGGCGGAAACTCTGGCTCAGGTGCAATCGCTGCTGGCGCCGAACACCTTCGACCCGGCCAGCGCCCGTCGGACCTTTCGCCTCGCGATGTCGGACTACGGCGCGGCGATCATCCTGCCCGGGCTGATTCGCACGTTGCGCGCGGAAGCACCGGGCATCGACCTGCAAATCAGCCACGCCAGCCGCGAAGGCATGGTCGAAGGCCTGCTCAACGGCGACATTGACCTCGCCGCCGGGGTACTCCCCGAATTGCCCGGCGAACTGCGCAGCACGCCGCTGTTCGAGGAGCGCTACGTCTGCCTCCTGGATCGCCAGAGCCTTCCCGCCGGAGGTGTTCTCGACCTGCCAACCTATCTCTCCCGTCCCCATGTCTTGTTGGAAATGCGCGGCAGCGGCACTCCGGAAATCGAACGCACCCTGACCGCCCTGCGCGAACGCCGCCGCGTCGCCATCAGCCTGCCGCACTGGAGCGTCGCGCCACGCTTCATCAGCGGTACGGATCTGATCTTGACCGTGGCTTCGCGGGCGTTGAATGAGGTGGATGACGAATCGCTGATCGTCGTGCCGCCACCGTTTGAAATTGCGCCGTTCACATTTGTGTCGGCGTGGCACAAACGGCGGGGTGGGGATCAGGCGTTGAACTGGTTGAATCGGCGGATTGAGCAGGGGATAGTGCGCGGCTGAAAAACATCAAGGGGGCGGGGCGTGACAGTGAAGTCTGGGGTCGTTGGTTGGGTGGCGCTGTGTGGGGCGTTGATGGCGGGGCAGGTGCTGGCTGATTGTGTGCCTGCGCCGGTGACCGGTGATCTGGATTTCTCCGTGTGCAAGGAGTGGCCCGCTTATCCGGGGTTGAACATCAGCGCGAATGCGAAATTTGAGCGCAGCTCCGTGCCGGGAGGCGCCGACACGAGCGGCACCTATGATTTCAATTTATCCGTCTTGAAAAGCGACCAAACGAAACCAGTTGCCACTTATCACCAAGCCTCCGCTTTCTTCTCGGGTGGGGTGGCATTGCGAGAGCTCTCACTCGATACCGCGCGTTACAAGCTCACCCCTGAGGTACGGGCGTTTGGCGTTCGCGTGCAATTCACCAATGCCTCTCGCCTCAACCCGCTTGAAGAAACGCACCTCTCTCTTTATGTAAGGCAAGGCGATAAGTTACGTCCTGTACTCAGTCAATTAGTGGTTTATGAGTACGGCGGTGAATGGGACGGTGATTGCGCCGGCGAGCGATATGAGACGACCAGAACGGTAGAAATCGCCAAGACCAGCTCCCATGGTTATGCCGATCTGATCATCAAAACCAAGACGACGGGGACAACCAATGTCGTCGAAGGCAATACTTGTGAAGACAAAATCAGTGTCAGCAGTCCTGAACTGACAACCCTTCACTACGATGGAAAATCCTACGTCTTGCCTAAAGGTTTCAAAGCCATCGAGTGATACAGAGCCAACACGACTTATTTCAAGGAAGAACAATGTTTACACCAACCCGACTTTTCATCGCCCTCGGCTTTCTCGCCATCACCGCTCCAGCCCAGGCCCAGGTTTCCTGCGTCACCAAGGATTACAACGACCAGTCAATGGCACGCTGCAAGGCATGGCCGGCGTTCAAGGATCAGGCGATTGCCCTCAAATCCACCTACGTGCCGGATGCTGGTAGTGACGATGCCGGTGTGTTTGATCTGGATCTGGCGATCATCGATACCAGCAACTGGAAGACGCTGGCGACGTATGCGAAACCCGGTGCCTACAACTCCGATGCCATTCGTTTCACTGATCTGCTGGTCGATACCGCTCGCTATCGGCTGGCCTCGGATGTTCGTGCGTTCGGGCTGCGGTCAAAGTTCTCGCACAATTCAAGTGCCATTCCCTACGAAAAAACCGACCTGACACTCTACGTGCGCGAGGGTAATAAACTGCGCCCGGTACTTGATGGTCTGGTGGTCTACAAGAACAACGGTGAGTGGCTGGAAAACTGTGTGGGTGAAGGTCAGCAAATCCGCCGAACCGTGGAAATCGGCCCGACCAGCCACAACGGCTATTCCGACCTGATCGTCACCTCAAGCGGCACGGCGATGAAAACCGTCAAGGCCGGCAAGGAATGCGTTTCTCACGATTCCCCGCTGAAGAAAACCCAAATCACCCTGACCTACGACGGCAAGCAATACACTCTCCCCGAAGACCTCAGAGGTTACTGACCCGATGCTCACCGGCCTCAACCACCTGACCCTCGCCGTCACCGACCTGGATCGCAGCCTCGGGTTCTACCGCGACGTGCTGAAGCTGCGAGTCGAGGCCACCTGGGACGCCGGTGCCTATCTGTCGCTCCCGGGCCTGTGGTTGTGCCTGTCCCTCGATGAGCAACGCAAACCCGAGCCCGCCGCCGACTACACCCATTACGCCTTCAGCCTCGGCGCGGCGGATTTCCCGCTGTTCGTGCAACAGCTGCGCGCCGCCAACGTGCAGGAATGGCGCGACAACCGCAGCGAAGGCGCGTCGTTCTACTTCCTCGACCCGGACGGGCACAAACTCGAAGCCCACGTCGGCGATCTGGCCTCGCGACTGGCCGCGTGTCGGCAAAAGCCCTATGCGGGGATGCGTTTTTTCAACGAGTCGTGAATATTCACAAACCGCTGGGATAGACTGGCGGCCACGTTTTCCGGGACTTGCAGGTTTTCCATGACTCCATCGTTGCTAATGGCCGTGCTGGCCTCGGGTTTCATCTACGGCATCACGCCGGGGCCGGGTGTGCTGGCGGTGTTCGGCATCGGTGCGGCACGTGGGCGGCGGGCCGGGGCGGGGTTTCTGTGCGGGCATCTGCTGGGCGATGTGATCTGGTGCAGCACCGCGCTGATCGCGATTGTCGGCGCCCGGGAAATCGGCAGCACCGCGTTCGATGTACTCGGCGTACTCAGCGGCCTGTACCTGTTTTGGCTCGGCTGGCGCGCGGTGCGGGCCAAACGCAGCAATGGCGAGCAGCCGCAGGGCGCGGCGCGTCAGCCGTTCTGGCACGGCATCCTGTTCGGGCTGACCAACCCCAAGGCTTACCCGGTGGCAGTGGCAACGTTCACTGCGCTGCTGTCGAGCCGCGCCGAACTGCTCAACTGGTCGATGCTGCCAATGCTGATCGCCTTGAGTTTCCTCGGCGGATTGCTCGCCTACGCTATCCTCATTGGCATCGTCGGGGCGCGGCAAGTGCGTACGTTGTACCAGCGTCACGAACTGGCGATCACCCGGTTGTGCGGGATCATGTTCATCGGTTTTGCCATCAACGCGCTGGTGCATGCGCTGCCGGGGTTGATGCCGAACAAGGCTTGAATACATTCGCTGGGATGCGAGGTCGAGGTCACGGATGGTTGAACAGTGCTGCATTGCCCGGACACCCACGCTGAACCATGGAAAGCCGAAATTCCGCGCCGCTGGCGAGTTACATCGATCTGTTGCTGGACGCCGTTTGCGCGGTCGACAAGCAAGGTCGTTTCGTTTTTGTCAGCGCGGCGTGCGAGCGGATTCTCGGCTACACGCCTGACGAATTGATCGGCCAGTCGATGATCGACTACGTCTACCCGGCGGATCGTGAGCGCACCCTGGCCGCCGCGAGCGACATCATGGGCGGCGAGCCCAAGCACAACATCGAAAACCGCTACGTGCGCAAGGACGGCAGCGTCGTGCACATCCTGTGGTCGGCGCGCTGGTCGGAAGTCGATCAACTGCGCATCGCCGTGGCCCGGGACATCACCGAGCGCAAACTCGCCGAATCCCGTCAGGCGGCGTTGTATGCGATCTCCGAAGCGGCCCATGCGGCGGAGGACCTGCTGGCGCTGTTCAAGCGCATCCACATGATCATCGGCGAGTGGCTGCCGGCGTTGAATTTCTCCGTAGCGCTGTACGACGAACACTGCGCGCAGCTGAATTTTCCTTATCACGTCGACGATGACGAGTTGCAACCGGAGCAACCCGGCACCGTCACCGGGCGCCTGTGTGCGGAAGTGATCCGCAGCGGCCAGCCGATCCTGCTGACCCCGGATTGCCCCCACGCGCCGCCGGAGTTCGCCGCGTTGGTGGTCGGGCAGCAATCGCCGTGCTGGCTCGGCGTGCCGCTGAGTTCGAAAGACCGCACCATCGGCGCGCTGATCGTCAAAAGCCTGCCCGGCGGCGAGCGCTACACCGAGCGCGACAAGGAACTGCTGCAATACGTCTGCGCCCAGGTCGCCACCGCCATCGAACGCCAGCAACTGCACGCCCGCCTGCGACGCATGGCGCAATACGACCAACTGACCCAGTTGCCCAACCGCGAACTGCTGCGCGACCGGCTCAAGGCCGCGCTGAGCCATGCGCGTGATCAGTCCGGGCACATGGCGCTGCTGTACGTCGATCTGGATCGCTTCAAACAGGTCAACGACACCTTTGGCCATGGGGTCGGCGACATGCTGCTACAAACCGTGGCCAACCGCCTCAAGGGCTGTGTGCGCGAGACTGACACCGTGGCGCGGATCGGTGGCGACGAATTCGTGGTGCTGCTGCACAGCGTCCACGCCGCCGACGATGCCGACAGCGTGGCGGAAAAAATCCGACAGGTACTGGTGCAACCCATGCGCCTGGACGGGCACAACCTGCACATCGAACCGAGCATCGGCGTGGCCCGTTATCCCGAGCATGGTGACGAGGAACAGCAACTGTTCCGTCACGCCGACCAGGACATGTACACCGCCAAACGCCAGAATCATCGGCGGCTGGACAGCTGATTCGCGGTTCACCGTTCGTCGCGGCGACGGCAACTTTTCTAAACCTTTGGCGGTCAGGAAATTCTCAATCTAGGCGGGCACCTGCTCGCTTACGATCAATGCCAAGAGGTAGAGAATCATGCCTAACTCAAGAAACTCGAACTCGGGAAACTTCGCCAACGATCGAACGAAGGCGTCTGAAGCCGGTCGCAAAGGTGGGAAAACCACCACAACGACTGTCGACAAAGAGCCAAAAACCGACATGGGCCGCAAGCCTGCTCAGAAATCGAAGTAGTCGGCGAAGGTTGTTTTGATTGAGAGGCGGGGGCGCAAGCTCCCGCTTGAATTTCGAGAGAAGGAGGGCGCGACCATGAGCCGGATGGCCACCCGAGTACGCCACATCAGTTTTGTCAGCCTGTTGGGGTTGTTTGCCAGCAGCGCGTTTGCCCAGTCGCCCGCCGACTTCATCAATGAGGCCTCGGCCAAAGGCATGGCCGACATCGAGGCCAGTCGTCTGGCGCACAGCAAGGCCGAGTCCAAAGAGGTCAAGGATTACACCATCGTCGTCATCAACGACCGCACCACCGCCAACCAGCACCTGGCGAAAATCGCCAAGAAACTGGACCTCCCGGTTGCGCCCCGCGAAGAAGTCGCCGACAAGGCCAAGGCGTTGATGCCGGAAGTCAAAGAGGGCGCGAGCTTCGATCAGGCCTACGCCGCCAGCCAGGTCAAAGCCACGGAAGAAGCCATCGAACAGATCCAGCAGCAAGCCCAGACCACCGACGTGCCGGAGATCAAGGCGTTTGCCGACGAGACCCTGCCGAAGCTGCAGAGTCATCTGGAAATGGCTCGGGCACTTCAGGCAAGCCGCTAAATCCGTGGCAATGAAAACGGCGCTTTTTTAGCGCCGTTTTTTTTGCCTGTCAGCATTCATTCAGATCCTGCTTCGGCTTGCTTTTGTCCCCCAGACCTTCCAGGTCAAACACCTCATTCTCGCCCATCGCCCGGTAATGCCGGCGCAGCGCCTCCAGCTGCTTAAGATCCAGCGACTCCAGCCCGAGCATCGCGTTCTGCGCCTCCTTGTTCACCCGCAGCAGTTCATCGAGTTTCAAATGCAGGATGTCGGTGTCGCGGTTCTGGGTGTTCTGGATCAGGAACACCATCAGGAACGTGATGATCGTGGTCGAGGTGTTGATGATCAGTTGCCAGGTGTCGTTGTAATCGAAAATCGGCCCGCTCAACCCCCAGAGCCCGATCAGAATCAAAGCCCCCATGAACGTCTTGGGGCTGCCGGCCCAGAGCGCCAGCGTTTGCGAAATCTTTGCGAATTTCATGGGCGTGTTCCTTGTTGGGGGGAGCTTGAAATTCAGACATCGGGGGTGGGCGGAAAATTCTACTTACAGTTTTCTGAGTCCCTGTGGGCACGGCCGAAAACAGCGCTCCCTGCGATATCGGACCTACGTAGGGGAAGGCAGATAAACACGATCGCTGTATCGTGACGGCAGCCGCTTTTCCACGTTTCGCCAGAACGTCCACGACAGGAGAACGCAATGACCTGGTCCGCCAAGCAATACGTCACTTTCGAAGATGAACGCACCCGCCCGGCCCGCGACTTGCTGGCCGCGATTCCCACGGTCGAGGCGCGTTCTGTGGTCGATATCGGATGTGGCCCCGGCAACTCGACCGAGTTGTTGGTGGAGCGTTTTCCCGGGGCGAAAGTGCAGGGGCTCGACAGTTCGCCGGACATGATCGATGCCGCGCGCAAGCGTCTGCCGCAGTTGCAGTTCGAGGTGGCGGACATCGATAAATGGGCCGATGAAGGGCCGTTCGATGTGATCTTCGCCAACGCGGTTTTGCAGTGGGTGCCGGATCACGCGACGTTGCTGCCGGCGTTGGCGGGCAAGTTGGCGCAGGGCGGTAGCCTGGCGATTCAGATGCCGGACAACCTCAACGAGCCGTCCCATCGGTTGATGCGTGAAGTGGCTGCCAACGGGCCTTGGGCTAGCAAACTGGCGGGCGCGGCGGGGCAGCGGACCGAGATGGCGGATGCCAGTGCCTATTTTTCGATGCTGCGGCCGCATTGCGCGCGGGTCGATGTGTGGCGCACGACGTATCACCATCAGTTGGCGGGCGGCGCCTCGGGTGTTGTCGAGTGGTTCAAGGGCAGTGGTTTGATTCCGTTCCTCAGTCCGTTGACGGAAGCGGAGCGGGCGGAGTATCTGGCGCACTATCTGGCGGAGGTCGCGAAGGCTTATCCGGCGCTGGCGGATGGTTCGGTGCTGTTGCCGTTTCCACGGTTGTTCATTGTCGCCACACGTTGAAATGAAAAAGGGCCGATTTGATCGGCCCGTTCTTTTGGAGTCAGCGTTGTACCGCGACCAGCATCATCATCGGTCGCTCGCGCTCTTCGGCGAGGGCCGGTTGCGCGGCCACTTCGGCATCGCTCGGGGCCCATTCATTGACGTGTTGAATCGTGAAACCTGCGTCGATCAACGCGTTGAGCAGCGTGCCGACCGTACGATGTTGCTTGATCACGCCGTCGGCCAGCCAGTTGGTCACCCGCTCGCCTTCCACCTGATAACTGTCCAGCGGCCAGCGCTTGTTGCCCTCGCTGTCGATCAGCCAGCCCGGATTGCGCGGCGCCATGAAGATCGGGTGCTCGATGGAAAACACAAAATGCGCACCCGGTTTAAGCGCTGCATGCAGCTTGGCAAACAGCCCCGAGAGATCCTTGATGTAGTGCAGCGCCAGTGAGCTGTAGGCCAGATCGTAAGTGCACGCGGGCAAATCGAGGTGTTCCAGGTCGGCACGTTCGTAGCGGATGTTCGCAGCCGAGGTGGTTTCCTTCGCCCGTTCGAGCATTTTCTCCGAGACATCCAGCCCCAACACTTCGGCAGCGCCTCGTTCGCTGGCCCAGCGGCAGAACCAGCCATAGCCGCAGCCCAGATCCACCACCTGCAAACCGTGCAGGGAGGGCAACAAGGCTTTCAGCGCCGGCCATTCCGGCGCGGCATCGAGGCCGCCGATGGAGCGGTTCATCTGGCTGTAGCCCTGGAAAAACTCGGGATCGTCGTAGATGTTCTGGGTCATGGGTTTGCTGCTCTTTTGAATTTGATTTAGGTGGCTCGGAGGCCACGGTTTTGAATCCCTCGAAAGATGATGGCGCGTATTCGTCGATGGCCGCGCAGGGGGAGGGTAGTGGGCGATGGGGAAATGCTAGCGGGTAGTGGCGAGTGTGAGAACCGGGCGAGTGTTGGGGATCTGTAAACGCAGTTTTTCGATTCGGGATGTTTAAAGCGTTGGCCATGTTTACTGAACCTTCCCACAAGGTTTTCAGGTTGTCCGTCGGAAGTGCGGGCTCTAGCCTTTGAGGGTCGCTGATGAATCGGCGATCGGGATTGGAACCCCGAGGAGAGTTGGAACGCACAATCATTATTCATGACGTATGCTGCGCACCTTGAATGTGTGCACTCTGTTATGGCGGCTGTGCGCGGGAGACCTTCGGGTCTGCCGGGTTGTCTCTCCCCGGGTTCCAACCTGCGTACAGCTGCCTCCTTTCGCGTGGAACCGAATGGGTCAGCTCCAACCTGTTTTTGGAGAGATGAAATCATGTTCAAGCCAACACCGAATCCCCCCGAAGTCGAAGCCGACCCAACGTCCCCCTACACCTCAGTTGACTCCAGAAAGCTCAACGACGCGGCCAACCGCGCCCTCGATCACTACCTCTGTCCCGGCGCACATGTCATGGGCACGACCAACCAGCCCGACCCGATGTACTTCGCCAACCCGGCCTACGACACCGAATCCCTGCTGGCCAACGCCAGCGAGTCACTGGGCTCGGCCTCCGAGATGCTCAACAACTTCGCCGCCACCCTCGACCCCACCCACCGCAGAACCGCGATAGGCATTGCGCAGTTGGTGATGCTGGGGGAGTTGGCGGTGAATCAGGCGCTGGATCATGTTGAGGTGAAGGACTGAATTGCAGCTGTTCTGGCAGGCATAAAAAACCGGTCACGCGACCGGTTTTTAGTTTCATTTCAACCTGGCTGCAAAGCGTCGAGTGTTGTCGAAGTCCGTATCGGGCGAGTATTCGAGTCAGTATTTCAGACGCAATTTCCTGTGGGTGACAGAGTTCAGCCCAATAAATAGCAAAATATAGTGAAATATAAGGGTGTATAGGGATATCTGCTATACATCGATATATTCGTGTAGAGATAAGCATTTGTGAGGCTTTCATGGATCCATACCGTAATCCATTCGCTCCAGGCGCAGGCAGCAGACCGCCTGAGTTGGCAGGACGCGACGCAATCCTTGAGGCAGCCAGGATTTCATGTGGGCGAGCCATCAACGGACGAAGCACCCGATCCATCATGCTTCTTGGATTGAGAGGTACAGGTAAAACGGTACTGCTGAACGAGATTGGAAAAATTGCGAGGGAAGAGGGGCTCCTCGTTTCAAAGGTAGAGGCTCCGGAGCGTGAAAGTCTTGCACGCCTTCTCTTTCCTGAAATGCGGAAAGTCATGCGCTCACTTTCTGCTGTAGAAGCTGCCAAGCAAATTGCGACCCGTGGACTGAATGGTTTGCGCGGTTTCGCCTCTATTTTCAAGATCGACATCGCAGGCGTGGAGATTGGTGTCGAACCGGAGCCAGGATTCGCTGACAGCGGGGATCTTCAATACGATCTTCCAGACCTTTTTGCCGTGATAGGTCAAGCTGCGCAAGCAGCAGGCAAAGGCTGGATTCTTCTGATTGATGAAGTTCAGTACCTTTCCGAAGCAGATTTATCTGCGCTTATTGTGTCGATCCATCACATGTCTCAAGAAGGGCTGCCGGTACTTCTTGTCGGTGCGGGTCTTCCCCAGGTTGCTCGTTTGGCAGGCGAAGCAAAATCCTATGCAGAGCGGCTTTTTCTATACCCTGCGGTTGATGCGCTTGACCAAGTATCTGCAATTCAAGCAGTGCAGAAGCCAATCGCGGATGAAGAGGCTTCGATCGAACTCGCAGCACTTGGCAATATTGTTGATCGGACGAGAGGGTATCCTTTCTTCCTTCAGGAGTGGGCATCCACTGCTTGGAACAACGCTGAAGGGCCTGAAATCACAGTCGAAGATGTGGACCATTCATACGCGGAGACGCTGGCTTCTCTTGATGCGGGCTTTTTCAGGGTGCGTATTGATCGACTGACAAAGTCGGAAGTGCAGTTCGTGAAGACGATGTCAGAGCTCGGGGATGGCCCCTATGCAATGGCCGATATTGCGAAAGCGATGGGGCGTACACAGTCATCGCTTGGTCCGACTCGTGCCAACATAATCTCTAAAGGAATGATCTACAGCACAGATCACGGCTACTTGAATTTCACCGTCCCACTTTTTGCGGAATATATGCGTCGACAAGGATGAACCGGTCTCAGACGCGAGACTTAGACCAGAATGCGCGACTGATCCCGCGTGAAAGTGGAAACCGCTGGCTGCTTCTAACTCCAACAGTTTGGGGCTTATCTCGGTTTAGTCGGGATAACTCACAATTAAATGGAGTTAGCTGTAGTTGAGGTTACGCGTGCACCATTGTTGAGTGTGTTCTGATTCATTCGGCTTGCTCCAGATCCCAGACACAAAAAACCGGTCATCAAGACCGGTTGGATGCAGGGGGATACTACTGCGGCACAGCGAACACTGCGCTGGCACGGGCAACCATTCGATCACCGACATGCAACCCGACAGTGGCAAACGCCAGCTGCCGTCCTTTTTTGGAGTGCTCAACGCGTACCTCGAGCCACTCATTGATCTGCACCGCGCTGAGATAGTCCAGGGTCATACTCGCCGTGATCAATGGCAGGGGAGGGTCGCTAGAGAATGCCATGGCGTAACCCATGCCGACGTCCGCTAATGTCGCCAATACACCGCCATGCAACGTGCCCCGTCCATTGGCATGTCGTGAGTCTGTCCGCAGACCGATTTCAAGTTGCAAGCCACTGCCTCTGGTATAGATCGGGCCAAGCAAGTCGAGCAGCGGACTGCTGCGGGTCAGCGGAGTGAAGCCCTCGGGAATAGCTGTGTCGTTCATGGTCGATCCCTGTGCCGGTTGGTTACCAGGTTCTTTGGCCTGAATACGGAGCGTTGCTTATGAGGGTTTAAACCTGACTTCGCCGTCGGAGAAGGATCATACGTATGCGGAATTTACAGCGATAAGCTGATCACAATGGAGCAGTAAGGGCAGCAGCCCCATGGTTCGTGCTGAACCACAAAGCCTCACAACCCGAGGCTGAGCGGAAAAAGCACAACTACGCACATCTATTAGGTGAGCGTCGGACGGAAGAAGCGTGGCGGACGGCGTCGGTGCAGCCGCTCATCGAAGAAAATACATCCCAAGCCGCTGAGTAATGCGAGACCTCCGCCTATACCCAATGCAACCAGCCCCAGACCGAAGGTCGCAGGCACGTGCCATCCAAATGTTGAATTCAACCATTGAGGCATCAGCACAAAAACTCCAAAGGCTATCAACGCACCGACTAACAAGCCCACCTTCATGGCGTTATCTCTCTCTTTCGCAGTAGAGCCGCGAATTACTTCCGCCCTGCAGCCAAGACAGACATGGTTTTCCAGTCCGACGAATGACTTACAAAATGGGCAGATCCAACCATCCTCCTGCTCGTCATCCTCGGCTGGCAATTGCTTTGGTCGGCCTTCAACTTCATCGTTGGCCTCCTGCTCTGCGTCATGCTTCCAGCTGAGCAACCGATGTACTGAATACCGCTTGGGGTCTACATCAATCATCCGGGCACAATTTTGACACAGCCAAATACCATTTCTTATTGAGCTTCGCTCGTCCGGTGTCATTGACTCATCAAACCGGGGGCCGCCATAAGCAGCGGCTGTAATGTGAGCGCCGACGCCGATCCGAGTTGCCTTTTCAGGATTGAAATTGGGGCCAGTTGTTAACTTTCTGCAGTCAGGCGCAGAGCATCTGTTTCCGACTCGTTCTTGGAGGGTGCGAATCACCTCACGCTTGAACTCATCTCTACCGTTCGAGGACGTCAAATGTCTGTCTCTTAAAAGGGAAATTCCAGCCACGCACAGCTGGATTTACCTCAGGTAAATTAGGTACGAAACCTTTGGCTCCGACGTGGCAACAACCTCAGCATGCGGCTAATGCCTGCGCGCTGAGTGCCGAAGGCAAGCCTCTGTCGAGGTCATGTGGAAATCACAATAATGGCGCTTAGGCATTACTGCAAGGTTGCCTTTGGCACCACCTTTGACATGAGGCGTAATCGCTCGAAGGCCGGTTGGAACAGTGTCAGATGTACACCAGAGCACGTAAAACACGTCAACGGCAGAATGAAAAAGCCCGGCACTTGGCCGGGCAATTTTGGAATCCACTAACGTAATCAGGCTTGCTTTTCACGTGCAGCCAGCATCACTTCATTCTGTTTTTTGGTGGCTTCGGTTAGCACTTCACTGTAAACGCGCTTTTTTTCTTCCGATTTCGCATTACGAATGAAGTCTGCGAATGGACTCGTGGACTCCTTTGGGGATCCGAGTTTCATGGAAAACATGGGGTTGCTCCGTCATTTATCCCAAGCATGGCCATCAGGTCGTGTCTCGTATGCTTCTCTGGGATATGGTAGTCGATCTTGTCAACGCCTGCCTTGTAGAGGCGGCCAGAATTATCAATGTGCTTCACAAGCAGATCGACATGAAGATCCTTGCCAAACTCTAGCTTAAGCGTGTTTACCACGTCACGTGCTGCAAAATATTGGTCGACGAAATGCTCCGGTCGAATCCTACGTCCTTCGGCTTCCTCACGAGCCCTGACAAAGGACCAGGCAAGCCTGGGGTCTTGATAGACATAGAGAATTTGTACGAATCTCCCCTTGTCCAGGCAGCGCCGGACATTTTTCCTTGCGATCTCTATATTCGAAAGCGTCCCGTCGAGCAGGAAAGATTGTTTTCGATCCAAGGCAAGATCAATCAGCTTTCCTACCAGAATTGAAACGGCGCCTTGGAAAAGCCAGGCATTGCCACCTTGATAGGCTTCAAATTCGTTTCTGAGGTCGTCTGGATCGATTCGCAGGATCGGCGTATCAGAGAAAAGGTTCAGCAGGGCTAATGATGCCTCTGTCTTGCCAGCGCCCGGCGATCCAGCCATGAAAACTGAAACAGGCTCTTTTTCGGGCGGATACCGGGTCTGATCCGTGAGTCGCTTGCCAATAACCTTCTTGTTTGATCGTGCGAACCTGATCGCATCGTCCCAGATGGCCTGTTCTTCATCCGTCATTTCAAGCCTTTTGTCTTCCTGCACTGGATGTGAACCCTCTTCGATTAAAAGGCCATTTACGGTTTGCGCTCTGTATTTACCGCAGTGTAGTGGTTTCCAATCGGTCAGAATCTTGATGGGAAACCGTACTCATGGATCATTCCTTTGAGCAAACTGTGTTTCTTGTGGTTGGAGAGAATGAAGAGTAGAGAGGGATACCGTATCTGCAATCAACGGTGTGTTTCTGAATTGTTCTTTGCCGAACAAGCAGTTGACCTCAAAACGCAGGCATAAAAAAACCGGCCCTCAAGGCCGGTTTTTCTGTTTGCGTATCCCCCGTCAAACCACAACGCAGGACATAAATTCGATTGGAGCGGGTGAAGGGAATCGAACCCTCGTTATCAGCTTGGGAAGCTGGAGTAATGCCATTATACGACACCCGCTCAGAGCGGCTGACTTTGTACCAGACTCGGCCACGGATTTGAAGTTTTCTTTGCACGCGAACTACGGAAAGTCCTGAGACAGAGCCGAAATCGGTCAATCGCGGGCAAGCGTTGCGGGCTGGAGGACGGCTGAATCTCAGCCTCGCAGGCTTGTTCGCGACGACACTGTTTCAAATGGCCAATGCATGGTGATCCTGGACGAGCTGGTAACGCGTTCGGCTGGCCTGTTGCGCCGGTTTCAGGAAACCGAGCAGGGCGTTCTGGCTGTCACGGCAGGCCGACTTGTGTTCCATGTCGAGGAAGTGCCCGGTGGCCTGCAGGGTAGTGAAGGTGCTCTGCGCTACGTGGCTGCCGAACAGGCGCGCATCTTCGGCGGCGGTGTATTCGTCCCATTCGCCGTTCATGAACAGCACCGGTACGTTGATTTTCTTCGCCGCGTTCAGATAGCACTGACGGTCGCTGTGCAGCACGTCGTTGATGTGGAAATGCATCTGCCCGTATTCGTGCTCGGCCAGGCTGCTGACGTGGCGATAGTTGAAGCGCTTGAACAGCGACGGCAGGTGTTTGCCGATGGTGTTGTTGACGAGGTGGCCGACCCGGTCGCCGTCACGTTGGCCGAGGCATTCGACGCCGCGCTCGAGGTAATCGAGCATGTGCGCGTTGATCACCGGGGAGAACGAGCTGATCACGGCTTTTTCGATGCGCCGAGGCTGATGGGCGAGGGCGACCATGGTCGCGGCGCCACCCCAGGAGAACGACAAAACATGTTCAGCGGCGAAGTGATCGATCAGCTCCAGCAGGATCAGACCTTCGACTTCTTTCGTCAGATGCTTCTCGTGGCGGTTGTGGACTTTCGACTTGCCCGCGTAGGGCTGGTCGTAGCAGACCACGTTGAATTGCGGGTGCAGATTTTTCACGGTTTGTGCAAACGACGCAGTCGTGGCCATCGAGCCGTTGACCAGGATGATGGTCTTTTCTGCGGCGTCTGCGCGATAGAACTCCGTGTAAACCCGATACTGACCCTGTATATCCAGCACAGCGATTTCTGGCCTCATGTCATAAGACTCCTGGCAAGCAAGCGGGTATGCGCGCAAATAGAGATTGCACGAGCTTTGTGACAGGTAGGCATACGCCTGGAATTTTGGAGCCCATGTCGATCCGGAACGGCAGGTCGACGGGTATTGTTATTGGCGGGCAATCTGCCGGCTGAGGCGCAGCCCTTGAGGGCTGTCTACCGGCAAAAAGTTTCTTAGAAGTTATGTGTGACTCATCGGTCACAATTTGGCCGACGTCCTGATTCAAGCAGGGGGATCCGGATCGCGCAAGTGCCGTTGGTAAATTGTTGGACAACTTCTGCTGAGCGGTCGGCTGCTTAGAACAAATGAATCTCTTCGGTGCGCAAAGCGCGGTACTCGCCCGGTTTTAGCGCGTGATCCAGCGGCAGCGGGCCCATTGATTCGCGGTGCAGGCGCAGCACTTTGTTGTTGAAGTGGCCGAACATGCGCTTCACCTGATGGTAGCGACCCTCGACGATGCTCAGCCGCGCCATTCGTGGGCCGAGCACTTCCAGCTGCGCCGGTTGGGTGGTCAGGTCCTCGAAGGCGAAGTAGATCCCCTCGGCGAACTTGATCGCATATTCCGGGCCGATTTCCTGTTCGGTCTCGACGTAATAGACCTTCGGCAGTTTGGTTTGCGGCTGGGTCAGGCGCCGCGACCAGGTGCCATCGTTGGTGATCAGCATCAGCCCGGTGGTGTTGAAATCCAGACGCCCGGCAATGTGCAGGTCATCCTTGTCCGGCTCGTGGATCAGGTCGAGCACGGTCGGATGCTCGGGATCGCGGGTGGCGCTGACGCAGCCTTGCGGTTTGTACAGCATGAAATAGCGCGCCGGTTCGCCGCTTTGCAGCACTTCGTCGTCGACTTCGACGCGGTTGAATTCCAGGACTTCACTGTGAGGGTCGCTGACGACTTTTCCGTCAATGCGCACGCGCTTTTCCACCAGCAACAGGCGAACCTGCTTGCGGTTGTAGCGGGGCAGGTTACTGAGGAAACGGTCGACACGCATGATCAGGAATCGGCAGGTAGCGGGGCGCGCATCTTACGGGATCGACGGCTTGGCCGCTTGCAGTTGCGCCTCGACCTGGGCGCAACGCGGGCACAGGCAGGACTTGTCGCGCAGTTCCGCCGGCAGAGCTTCGAGCACTACCGGATCGATGGATACGCCGTAGCACCAGCAGGCACGGTTGGCGGTGCGCGGGTCGGCCAGGGTGCAGTCGTTGCGGGCGCCGCAGGCCGGGCAGAGGTCAGGTTTGTTCATGAGTGTCAGGCATAGGTCGAGTGAGGCATTTCCACGCAGGTGCGGTTACGGCCGGTCTGTTTGGCCCGGTACATCGCATGATCGGCCCGGGACAGCAGGCTGTGCAAGGTGTCATCCCGTTGCAGGGTGGTGGCGCCGATGCTGACCGTCAGATTCAGGGTATGACCGTTGTAGGCATATTCATGCTGTTCGACGTGCTGGCGGATCTTCTCGGCAATCTTCTGACCGGTCTCGCCGTCGGTGTCCTTCAGCAGCACGATAAATTCCTCACCGCCCCAACGGCAGACGATGTCGGAATGCCGCAGGCAACTTTGCAGGTCCCGGGCGAACCCGATCAGCACCTGATCGCCGGCCATGTGTCCGTAGGTGTCGTTCAACACCTTGAAGTGATCCAGATCCAGCAGCAGCGCGGTCAGCGGTTTCGGCTCGCGATGGGCTTCGTGCAGCGCTTGCACGGCGAGCAGGTCGAAGCCGCGGCGGTTGGGCAGTTCGGTGAGGCTGTCGAGGGTGGCCTGGGCGTGGATTTTTTCCTGATAGCGGCGGATCAAGCGGTTGACCAGCGCCAGCACGATCAGCGTTACCAGCAGGCAGATCATCAGATTGAGGTACAGCGACTGGCGGATTTCGCTGAGTGCGCCGTCTTCACGTTTGTCGACGAACAGGTACCAGTTCAACTCCGGAATAAACCGCACGTTGAGGAAATGTCCCTGACCGTGGGCGGAATATTCGTAGCTGCCGCTGTGGGGTTTGGGCAACTGGCTGACCAGGCTTTTCATGCTCTCGAGGTCGTTCAGGCTTTTCCCGACTGGCGCCCCTTCTGGCCCGCCCTCGGCGCCGGTCAAGACCAGTCGGCCGAAGGTGTCGACGAAGTAAACGCTGCGTTGATAGCGCTGCTGGTACTTATCGATCAGCTTGATCACCGCGTCCACCGTCAGCCCTACGCCGGCGGCACCGATGAAGCGATCGTTGTAGTCGTAGACCTTGTAGTTGATGAAGAAGGTCATGTTGTCTTTGTTGGCCAGGTCCGGGTCGACGTTGATCTCGTACGGATCCTTCATGTCGCGCACGCGGAAGTACCACGCGTCGCGCGGCTCGTCGATCTTCACCTGCTTGAGCACGCCCTTGGCGTGGTAGTAGGTGTGGGTGCTGTTGGAAATGAAGAACGCGGTGTAGGCGCCGTAGTGGGTCATGACCTCGTCGAGGTAGCGGGTCATCTGGTCGCTGTCTTTCTCGCCGTTCACCACCCAGTCGCGCATGAAGGTGTCGCGGGACATCATCGATGAAATCAGGATCGGTCTGACGAGGTCTTTCTGGATTTCCGAGTACACCGTGTCGGAAGTCAGCGGCAGTTCGGTGTTGACGATGTTGTCGCGGATCGACGCCCGCGAGGCGTAGTAGCTGAGCAGCGAGGTGGCGAGAAAACCTGCGCCGAGGAGGGCGACCAGAGTCAATACCAGCGAACGTTGGGAGTAAAACGCAGATCTGAGCGGCATTGGCAGTTCCGTCGACGGTGGCCCGATGGCAGCATTCTAGTGAGATGGCCGGGAAAAAACTGCGGGATTTGTGCCTGAAATGACGGGTAATCAGACGCCGCTCTCTCTCACCGACCCTCTCCAGCAGAGAAGGTCGGCGATTTGCCAGGTTTTCGGGTCAGTCGCGGCTGGCGAGGTAGGCGCGCCAGCCACCCAGATGGCTGATGTCGAGCGCACCTTCCAGGCCGTACGGTTCACAGATGAATCCGCTCTCCCAGCGGCCGTCCGCCAGTTGTACCTTGCCCAGCCCGAGGGGTGCCGGGATGCCGGTCAGGAACGAACCGAGCTCGCGGCTTGGCAACTCCCAGACTTCCACCTCGATTGCCACGCCGCCTTCCGCCACGCGCAGCATGCCCGGACGCAGTGGTGGGCCGCCGGCCAGCGCGTAGAGTTTGTAGTCCTTAGAGCTGTGGGTGGCTTCGATCAGGCGGGCGCCGCGTTGCTGCAACTGCCAGTTCAGGGCCAGTCCATCAAGGTGCGCGCCGCAGACCACCAGCCGCGCCCGGTCATTGCGCGCCGGACTCGCCGGTGTCGGCAGCACCGGATTCTGCTGGCGCTGCAAGGCGTCCGCCAGGCCCAGCAGATACTGGTCGGTGAACGCCCGGCCAAACAGCGTCACGCCCCACGGCAAACCGTTGTCCATGACCGCACTGGGCACGGCGACGGCCGCGTAATCCAGCAGGTTCATGAAATTGGTGTAGTAACCCAGTTCGGCGTTGCGCAGCACCGGCTCGGCGTCCAGTTCGGCCAGGGTCACCGGGCGGCCGATGGTGGGCGTGAGCACACAGTCGAGTCCGTCAAGGGCCTGATCGCAAACGGCTTTGAGCGCTTGCAGTCGATACTGCGCACGGAACGCTTGCACGCCCGTCACCGCCGGGGCCTTGGCCAGCACCGCGCGGATCACCGGCAGCACTGCTTCGGGACGCTGTTCCATCAGTTCGCCGGCGATACTGTAACGCTCGGCGACCCACGGCCCTTCGTACAACAACCGCGCAGCTTCGAGGAACGGTGACAGATCCAGTTCGACCGCTTCGCCGCCCAGAGCCTTCAGACGGTCGATGGCATCGCCGAACAGCAGCGGGCCTTCGGGGCAACCGAAAAACTCAAGATCCTGCGCCCGCGGTACGCCAAACCGGAAGGGTTTGGGAGCACCGAATGCCGAGCCGTCATTCCACGCCGGATTGCTGCGGCTGTATTCATCCCGAGGGTCGAAGCGGGCGGTCAGTGCCAGCAACTGGCTGGCCTCGCGTGCGGTCGCGGTGAAGGTCGTGACGCAGTCCAGCGTG
The DNA here is from genome assembly GCF_002112885.1 of Pseudomonas sp. B37(2017). Lineage (NCBI taxonomy): Bacteria > Pseudomonadati > Pseudomonadota > Gammaproteobacteria > Pseudomonadales > Pseudomonadaceae > Pseudomonas > Pseudomonas sp. B37(2017). The sequence continues at coordinate 257,903 of NZ_NEIX01000002.1, forward strand.
CGGCAGGCCGGCACCACGCCCGCCGTAGAGATCAGGCCTTTGGTGGCTTTGAGTCCCAGCAGATTGTTCAGCGCTGCCGGCACCCGTCCCGAGCCAGCAGTGTCGGTGCCCAGGGCAAAACTGGCGACGCCGAGCGCCACTGCCAGCGAAGAGCCGGCGCTGGAACCACCGGAGGGATATTCCGGCAACACGCTGTTCGGGCAGGCGCCATACGGCGAGCGGCTGCCATTGAGGCCGGTGGCGAACTGGTCGAGGTTGGTCTTGCCCAGCGGAATCGCGCCCAGCGCCAGCAACTGTTCGACAATGGTTGCCGAACGTTCGGGAAGGTAGGCGAATGCGGGGCACGCGGCCGTGGTCGGGACACCGGCGAGGTCGATGTTGTCCTTGATCGCGAACGGCACGCCATACAGCGGCAAACTCTCTGGATCACCGCCGTCGAGGCTGGCGAGGTACGGCTCCAGCTCCTCGACGCTGAGCAGATGAATAAACAGGTGATAGTCGGGATTGAGCGCAGCGGCTTTTTCCCGCAAAGCCAACAGCAATTTGCGCGGTGTGGTCTGGCCGTCGCGGTAGGCCTGGCGCAGGGCATCGAGTTGCAGGTTCATGAGGTCATCCTTTGCAAAAATGGGTTCAGTCGAGTTCCAGCACCACGACCCGTTGACCGGCGCGTACTGCCGAACCGGGTTGCACGCGAATCTCCCGGACCACGCCAGGCAGCGGCGCGAGCACGGGGATTTCCATCTTCATCGACTCCAGAATCACCAGTGCATCACCGGCCGCGACGCGACTCCCGACCTCGACCTGGACCTGCCACAGGTTGCCGGCGATGTGGCTGTCGACACTCTGCTGACCGCTGGCCAGCGGAGTTTCTTCGTGGCTTTGCGGCACGGCCTCTTCGCTGTCGAAATGCGCCTGGCCGCTGGCGATCCAGCGTTCGCGTTCGGCGTTGAACGCGGCTTGTTGTTGCAGGCGAAAGGCGTGGATGCTCTCGGCTTCGCGGTTGAGAAACCCCTGATAGTCGCCGAGGTTGAGCTGGCTCTGTTCGATGTTCAGGTCGAAACGCCCGAGGGGAAAATCCCGGCGGATGCGCAGCAATTCGTCGGCGCTGACCGGGTAGAAGCGGATCTGGTCGAAGAAGCGCAGCAGCCACGGTTTACCTTCGAACGCGGCGACTTCGCGATAGCGGTTCCACATCTGCAAGGTACGCCCGACGAACTGATAACCGCCCGGGCCTTCCATGCCGTAGACGCACATGTAGGCGCCGCCGATGCCCACCGAGTTCTCGGCGGTCCAGGTGCGCGCCGGGTTGTACTTGGTGGTCACCAGCCGATGGCGCGGGTCGAGCGGCGTGGCGACCGGTGCACCGAGGTAGACGTCGCCGAGGCCCATCACCAGATAGCTCGCATCGAACACCGTGCGTTGCACCTCGTCGAGGTTGGGCAGGTCATTGATGCGGCGGATGAACTCCAGGTTGCTCGGGCACCACGGCGCGTCCTTGCGCACGGTGGTCATGTATTTCTCGATCGCCAACTGGCAGGCCGGGTCGTCCCACGACAGGGGCAAGTGGACGATGCGCGACGGCACTTGCAGGTCAGTGGCGCTGCACACGGCGTTCCACTCGCCGGCGACGATGCCGAGCAGATCGGCCAGCGGCAATTGTTCGGGCTGGTAGTGCACTTGCAGCGAGCGGATGCCCGGGGTCAGGTCGATCACGCCGTGCAGGGCTTTGGCTTGCAGCGCCTGCATCAGTGCGTGCGCCCGGAAGCGCAGGACCAGATCCAGCTCCGGGGCGCCGATTTCCAGCAGCAGATGGGTATCGCCGGACAGTCGGGCGACCAGTCGCGTGTCCCCCTGACTCAAATCCAGCACCACGGGCGAAACCAATGCCTGTAATGAAGTGGGTGCGATGTCTGGTCGGGCCCCATCGCTGGCAAGCCTGCTCCCACAGGTATCCCATTTGAGGGCGAGATCGCGTGCGGTCTTGAGATCGACCGGCACGAACTGCACTTTGTCCCCGGCCTTGAGCTGACCCAGTTGCCAGAGATCCGCCTCAATCACCGTCACCGGGCAGACAAACCCGCCAAGACTCGGGCCATCCGGGCCGAGGATCACCGGCATGTCGCCGGTGAAGTCCACCGCACCGATGGCGTAGGGGTTGTCGTGGATGTTCGACGGATGCAGCCCGGCCTCGCCGCCGTCGGCGCGCACCCACTCTGGTTTCGGCCCGATCAGGCGCACCCCGGTGCGGCTGGAGTTGAAATGCACTTCCCATTGCGTGGCGAAAAAGGTGCCGATGTAGTTTTCAGTGAAATATTCAGGCGCGCCATGAGGGCCGTAGATGACGCGGATCCGGCGCACGGCAGGTAATTCGCTGACGTGATGGGCGGCTAATGTCTGCCCGGCGCTGCGCTCATTCAGGGCAGCCAGATGCAGCACGTCACCGGCGCGCAAGGCCCGCCCGCCATGACCACCGAACTGACCGAGCGTGAAGGTGCTTTTGCTGCCCAGATAATCCGGCACTTGCACGCCGCCACGCAGGCACAGGTAGCTGCGGGCCCCGGCACCCGGCAGATTGCCCAGGTGCAATTGACTGCCCGCCGGGATCAGCAGGGCGGTGTTCATCGCCTGCGGCTGGCCGTCGAGTGTCAGGGCAATCGGTGCGCCGGTCACGGCCACCACCGCATCGCAATTGAAGCGCAGCAACGGCCCGCTCATGGTGATTTCCAGCGCCGCCAGGCCTTCATCGTTGCCCAGTAAACGATTGCCCAGACGCAACGCGCGGCTATCCATCGGCCCCGAGGGAGGCACGCCGACCGCCCAGTAGCCGAGGCGACCGGGATAGTCCTGGACGCTGGTCTGGGTTCCGGCGCTCAGCACTTCAAACGTGTTGGCCCGGTACACCAGGCCTTCCAGGCAACGGGTCCAGGGCTGACCGCTGGCGAACGGCGTATCGAGCAGAATCTGCCGCAGGTAGTCGCGGTTGGTTTCCACGCCGTACAGCAGGCTGTCGCCGAGGGCCTGATGCAGATCGGCACGCGCCTGTTCGCGGGTCGGCGCCCAACTGATGAGTTTGGCGATCATCGGATCGAAGTAGGGCGGGATCTCGCAACCGGCCTCGACCCAGGTGTCGATGCGCAGATGCCGGCCATCGGCGACGGGGAAATCGACCGCTGTCAGCAAGCCGGGGCTGGGCTGGAAATCGTGGCCCGGATCCTCGGCATACAGCCGCGCCTGAATCGCATGCCCCTGCGGTTGCAGGCCTGCGAACAACTCGGCCAGCGGCGGCAAGTCACCGGCCGCCAACTCGATCATCCAGCGCACCAGATCGACGCCCCACACCTGTTCGGTAACGCCGTGTTCGACCTGCAACCGGGTGTTCACTTCCAGAAAATAGAAGCGCTGCGCATCGCTGTCGAAAACGAATTCGACGGTGCCGGCGCTGCGGTAATTCACCGCTTTGGCCAGTTTGATCGCCGCTGCGCACAGCTCATCCGCCATGCCTTCGGGCAGGTTCGGTGCCGGGGTTTCTTCGAGGACTTTCTGATTGCGCCGCTGCACCGAGCAGTCGCGCACACCGAGAGCGATCACCGCGCCGTGGCCGTCGCCGAACACCTGGACTTCCAGATGCCGCGCACGCTGGATGTACTTCTCGATGAAAACCCCGGCGTCGCTGAAGTTGTTCTGCCCGAGGCGCTTCACCGCCTCGAACGACTCGCTCAGTTCGCTGGCGTTACGGCACACGCGCATGCCGATGCCACCGCCACCGGCGGTGCTTTTGAGCATCACCGGATAACCGACGTGCGCGCCGGCAATCAGCGCGGCGTCGAGGCTGTCGAGCAGTTCGGTACCTTCGAGCATCGGCACGCCGTGCTGTTTGGCCAGGGCCCGTGCGGTGTGCTTGAGACCGAACACCCGCAGTTGCTCCGGTGTCGGGCCGATGAAGGCAATGCCATGGTTTGCGCAGGCTTCGGCGAACGCGGCGTTTTCCGAGAGGAAGCCGTAGCCGGGGTGGATCGCGGTGGCGCCAGTGGCTTTGGCGATGGCGAGAATCTTGTCCACCGCCAGATAGGTGCTGGCCGCTGCGCCGTCGCCGAGGCTGTGGGCTTGCTCGGCTTGCAGGATGTGCAGACTGGCGGCATCGGCTTCGGAGTACACCGCGACGCCTTCGACGTGCAGTTCACGCAAGGTGCGCAGAATGCGGCAGGCAATCGCGCCACGGTTGGCAATCAGGACTTTTTCGAACATGGAGAAACCCCTGGAGCCCGCGCAGGGTGCGGGCTCGACTGGGAGGCGGGCCGTCCCGCCGTTTTTGTTCAGGCGCCAGGGTCGTCCCCGACGGCGAAATCACTTCACTTTTTCAGGCACTGGCCTGAGCGCGCCTGGCACAGGGCAAACAACCAGCGGCGCAGACGGACGAATTTCAGTTCCATACCAGTAGCTCCGCAGGTGTCGGGTTGTAGGCGTTGCACGGGTTGTTCAGTTGCGGGCAGTTGGAAATCAGCACGATCACGTCCATCTCCGCGCGCAGGTCGACGTATTTGCCGGGGGCGGAAATCCCGTCTTCGAAGGTCAGGCCACCCTCGGCAGTCACCGGCACGTTCATGAAGAAATTGATGTTCGGCCCGATGTCACCTTTGCCCAGGCGTCCGTCGTGGGCGCAGGCGCGCAGGTAGTTGTCGCGGCAGCTGTGCATGTAGCGTTTTTCCAGGGCGTAGCGCACGGTGTTGCTCTCTTGCGCGCAGGCACCGCCGAGGGTGTCGTGGCGGCCACAGGTGTCGGCAATCAGGGTCAGCATCGGTTTGCCGAGGTTGGAATACAAAACGCTGCCGGTGCTCAGGTAGACGTTGTTTTGTCGACGCAATGTGCGCTGTACGTCGTAGCGCTCACGGGGATTGGCGGCGCTGTAGAACAAGGTGTCGACCGCCTGATTGCCTTCCAGATCGAGGATGCGCAGGGTCTGGCCGGCCTTGACCTCCATCAGCCAGGGTTCGCCGGCGGGAATGGTGGCGCGGTACACCGCAGCGTCGGGTTGTTTTTGCGAAGTGGCGATAGCAACTGACATGGCGACGATCCTCAGGCGAACAAACGGTCGGTGTTGATAAAGCCGCGCTCGTTCTCCGGGCGCGAGGTGCGGCAGTGCTCGGCGACGCTTGGGTCGGCGTTCATCCAGCTCAGCTTCAGCGGTTTAGGCGCGTAGTCGGGCGACGGGTCCATCGGGTGTTGCAGGGCGGTGAGGACGACGAGGGTGTCCATCGGTGCGTACAGCTCGATGTAATCGCCGGCCTTCGAATGGCCTTCGACGAAATGGAAGCGCCCGGTTTCATCGACGTTGACCCGGCTGAACAGGTTGAGGGTCATCAGCAGGTCGGACAGGCCCAGGCCCCACTTGCCCAGTTCTACCAGCAGGTTGTCGGTGCCGTTGCGAAAGAAGCCGTTGCGCAGTTCCTGATAGCGGCCCTGACCGTATTTTTCCGCGACCTCTTCAGCGCACAGCACACCGCCGAGGCTGTCGCTCCAGCCGCAGGTATCCGCCGTGATTGCCGCCAGCACACGACCCATGTCCGAGTACAGGCAATGGCCGGCGGTCAGCTTGGCGGTGTGTTGGCATTTGAGGCTGTCGGGCAGGTTCAGGCGTTCGGTTTTTTCGTTGGCGTTGAGCAAGGTCAGGCTGACGTTGGCCCCACCGCGCAGGTCGGTCAGGCGCAGCAACTGGCCGCGTTTCAGGACGAAGGAACGGTGGCCGCCACCGGGCAGGGTTTCTTCGGCGAAGGGTGGAAAAATTCGGGTTGAATCAGTCATGGGAAGTTCCTCTCAAGCGGTTCGAAGGGCGCTCGCCAGTTGCACCGGCAGGGCGTCGACGGCGGCGCGTTGGGCGCGGCGGTCGCTGTTCAAAGGGATGTCGTAGGTGATGCGTGCGCCATAGGCGCCGGGGGCGTGCGGGTCGAGGCGGACCTTGTCGAACACCAGCAGGCGGGTGCCGAGGCTGAAACCTTCGGACAGGTCGTGGGTGACCATGAACACGGTCAGTTGCGTCTCGCGCCACAGCGTCAGCAGCAGCGCGTGCATGTCCTTGCGAATGCCCGGATCGAGTGCGCCGAACGGTTCGTCGAGCAGCAACACGCGCGGTTTCATGATCAACGCCTGGGCGATCGCCAACCGTTGTTGCATGCCGCCGGACAGTTGCGCCGGGTACTTGTCCAGCGCATGGCCGAGGCCGACTTTGTGCAGTAGCGCCGAGGCCTGCTCGCGGGCGTCCTGTTTGGCACTGCCGAACAGACGCCCGAGCAGTGGCGCACGCGGCAGTTCGAGGCCGAGGGCGACGTTGTCCAGCACGCACAGGTGCGGGAACACCGAGTAGCGCTGGAACACCACGCCACGGCTCGCATCCGGCTCGCGCGCCAGTGGCTGACCATCGAGCAGAATCTCGCCGCGACTGGCGGTTTCCTGACCGAGCAGCAGGCGCAGGAAGGTCGACTTGCCACAACCCGAAGCACCGACGAGCGTGCAGAATTCGCCCTCGTTGACGTTGAGGTTCAAGCCTTCGAGCACTACTTGGTCGGCGTATTGCTGCCAGACGTTTTTCACTGTGATGAAGCTCATTTGGCCGCCCCCTCATACCAGGGGAATGCGCGCCGGGTCAGGCGCTTGAGGCCCCAATCCATCAGCCAGGCAAGCAGGGTGATCCACACCACGTACGGCAGGATCACATCCATCGCCAGGTAACGGCGCACGAGGAAAATCCGGTAGCCCAGACCGTCGGTGGAAGCGATGGCTTCGGCGGCGATCAGGAACAACCACGCCGAGCCGAGCATCAGCCGCAGTGAAATCAGCAGGCGCGGCAACAGTTGTGGCAGAACCACGCGCAGCATCAGGGTCCAGGTCGAAGCGCCGAGGGTCTGCGCCTTGATCAGCAGTTCGACCGGAATGTCCCGCGCGCGCTGTTCCAGATCTCGGGCGAGTGCCGGGGTGATACCGATCACGATCAGCATCACTTTCGACAGCTCGCCGAGGCCGAAGACGATGAACAGGATCGGCAGTATCGCCAGCGGCGGCACCATCGATAACACCGTCAGCATCGGCGACAACGGTGCGCCGAACAGCGGCAGGGTGCCGGCCGCCATGCCCAGGCACAACCCGGCCAGCGCCGCGATGCCGAGGCCGATGGTCAGGCGTCCGAGGCTCGACGCGGTGTCCTGCCAGAGCAGGTATTCGCCGGTGCGACTGTCGGCTTTGAATGCCAGGCGTTTGACCGCATCGCTCATCTGCACCGCACTGGGCAGCAGTTTGTCGTTGGGGTTGTCCGACAGGCGCTCGGCCGAGCCCATGAAGTAGGCGAACAGCACAAGGGCGAAGGGCAGGATCACCAGCAGCAGGCGACTCGGTCGATCCGGGTGACGATTGATCAGGCGCATGGCCAAATCCTCCGTGGCTTACAGCTTGGCGTCGGCGGCCAGCTGCACGTAAGTCGGATCGAAACGCAGCTTGAGATTGCCTGTGTCACCGCTGGTCACGCCGTTGGCGAAGGACATGCCGACGGCGCTGGTGTCCTTGGCGCCTTCGCCGAGCAAACCGTGCTGGAACGAGAACTCGGCAACTTTGCGCATGGTTTCCGGCAGTTGCTTGCTGGTGGCGAACGCCAGGGCTTCTTTCGGCGTGGCGAACAGTTTGGTGGTGTCCAGTTGCGCCTGGAATCCGGCCAGATCGGTTCCCGAAGCTTTGGCCATGTGCTCAAGTGCGGCTTTGCCGGCGGCGTTTCTGGCGTTCATCAAGTCGACCACTTCGAACCACGCGCCGGTCAGCGCCTTGCCCAGCGCCGGGTTGTCTTTGAGGGTGGCGCTGTTTACCACCATCATGTCCATGATTTCGCCGGGGATCTGGCTGGAGTTGAAGACTTCGGTCACGCCGGGTTTGGCCTTGATGTCCGAGAGCATCGGGTTCCAGGTGGTGACGGCGTTGACCTGCTCGGTGTTGAAGGCGGCGGAAATGTCGGCGTCGGAGGTGTTGACCACTTTCAGGTCTTTTTCGGTCAGGTCGACCGAGTCCAGCGCGCGGGCCAGCAGGTAATGCGAGACCGACAGTTCGACCAGGTTGACGTCCATGCCCTTCAGGTCGGCGACTTTCTTGCCGTCACCCTTGAGGACGATGCCGTCATTGCCGTTGGAGAAATCGCTGACGATCAGCGCGGTGCTGTCGACGCCACCGGCGGCCGGAATGGTCAGCGCATCCATGTTGGTCATGGTGCAGCCATCGAACTGACCGGCGGTGTATTGATTGATCGATTCGACGTAGTCGTTGAGCTGGACCACGTCGATCTTGATCCCGTATTTCTTCGCCCATTTATCGACGATGCCCTGGCTGCCGGCGTATTCCCATGGCATCCAGCCGGCATAGATCGTCCAGCAGACACTGAAGTGGTCTTTCTGCGCGGCGGGGGATTGAGTGCTGATGAGCGCGGCGAACGCGGCGGCGAGCAGGGCGGGCAAACGTGGTCGGGACATGGTGGCTTCTCCAGTTGATCGAGGGCGGACAGGAAGGCAACGCGGCACCGCGAACGGTGGCTTGTCTCCCGGGCTTTTGTCCCGCCGTGTAACCTCAACTGGAGGTCGCCAACTCTCGGACCAGCCACTCGCAGATGCGAGCCGGAACCCTAGTCAGCCATTGCAAATTGTGGTGCCGCGAACCTGTGATGACTCCTGCACGGGTTTAATAAAGCGAGAGGCGTGCCAAGTCGCGACGAGCCGTCTGCCACGTGGCTTGTGGGTGGAGGGGCTGAGTTGGCGGGTGCGCGCCACGCTTTGTGTTGGTGCGCGCTTGCACCGTGATGCAGCGCGATGGCCGCTGATCCGATGCTCGTCCGGCGTGGGCACTCGGTAGCGGTTAGCCAGTCAAACCTGATGTCAGCCGGTCTGTGCCGACTGCTATCACAGGTCTTTCAGGAGGCCGCCATGCTGCTCAAGAAAATGCTGCGTCGAGCACTGTTCGCTGCGGTGTTCGGTCTGGGGCTGTCCGGTTGTTACTACTACGCCGGCGGCTACGATGTTTACTCCTCGCCCTATTACTATCCCGGCTACTACTCGCCTTATTACTACGGTGGTTATTACGGTCCGCGCTACTACGGCGGCGCCCGCTATTACTACGGCGGCTATGGCTATCGCGGCGGCTACGGACGGGGTTATCACGGCGGCGGATACCACGGTGGGCACCACTAATCAGCGGCTGAATGACGGCGTTTCTGCATGAACAAGGTTTCATGAATCACTTGTTTCAAGTTGTTGCAGAAACGCACCGGATGCCGAAAACGCTGTCAGATATTTCGTCAGTCGCCGAATGAAAGACTGACGCCTGCCAGCGTCGCTGGTGTGGCTACCCGCGGTCCAGGAGGCCGCCATGTATCGCCGAATCGCTCTATTTGCCGTGATGCTTTTTTCCCTTGGCGGATGCGTCCCTTATTCCTACGGAGATGGCTACTACACCTCAGAGGTCTACACCTCCCAGTCTCCTTCGTACTACAACAGCGGTGGCACCTATTACACCGGCGGCAGCACGTATTATTCGGCGCCGCGTTACTACCAGCCAGCGCCACGTTATTACCAACCGGCTCCACGCTATTACTCGGCGCCTCGTTACTACCAACCGGCTCCGCGCTACTACGAGAACCGTCGCTGGCACGGTCATGATCGCGGACGCTGGGACGACCACCGTCGCGGTGGCTGGGATGACCGCCGGGGTCGTGGCAACTACGACCGTCACAGTGGACGCGGCGACTACAACCGACACGGCAACCGCTGGTAACCCCCCGCAAAAAAGCGGCGCATTGAGCGCCGCTTTTTTTGTGCCTGTTTTTTGTGTTGGTGTGGATTGCACCATCTCCTAGGAGGTTCTCGGAACCCTCCTACAGTTTTATTTCTGACCATTTGTTAGCGTTTGTATGCACATGTTGACGTTGAAAAACTTCAATTTCATGGAGGTGTATAAGCGCGGGTTATTGCTCAGATATGAATCTTCTTATCATTCATCAGAATTTTCCCGGTCAGTTTCGTCATGTGGCGTTGGAAGCATTGCACAGGCGTCTGGGCGTCATTGCAATTGGACGCGATACAGCGCCAGGTATTGCAGGGGTAAAATTATTTCGTTATCGACCCTCAAGGAAGATGATTAATGGCGTTCATAACTATTTGTACAGATATGAAGAGGCTGTTGCGGACGGGCAACAAGTTCAACGAATATTGAAGAGACTCAGCCAGGCAGGCTTTCGGCCTGATGTAGTTCTCGCTCATCCTGGGTGGGGTGAATCGCTATTCGTCAAAGATGTGTATCCCGACGTGCCTCTGGTTCATTTCTGTGAGTACTATTACCGAGCGCGTGAGGCGGACTCTGGTTTCGATCCTGAGTTTCCCTGTGCGATGGATACGTCCTCAAGGCTTAGAATCTTGAATTCGATGCATCTCCTGAATATTGAGCAGTGCGATGCCGGGATTGCACCTACACAATGGCAGCGCGGTCTTTTTCCGAAAATATATCAGTCTAAAATTCGCGTCATTCATGAAGGCATTGTTCAATTTGCCGAATCAGAAAAGGTCGAGTTTGTAACGCTGCCGAGTGGGCGCGTGTTAAGAGCAGGTCAGCCTATCGTGACTTATGTCGCCAGAAACCTCGAGCCGTACCGAGGCTTTCATAGTTTGATGAGATCCATTCCCTATATTCAGGAAAAGTGCCCGAGTGCGCAGGTCATTGTAGTGGGTGGGGATGATGTCAGTTATGGGCGGATGCCCATTGGATACCCGAACTGGCGAAGCAAGATGGTCGCGGAGGTGGATGTTGATATTTCCAATGTTCACTTTGTTGGGAGGTTGCCTTATCAAACATACAGGTCTGTTCTGAGTCTTTCAAAGGCTCACGTGTATTTGACATATCCGTTTGTACTGTCATGGTCTTTATTGGAAGCAATGGCATCTGGCTGTGTTGTCGTAGGTTCAAATACCGCTCCCGTGCAGGAAGTTATCGAAGATGGGATCAGCGGGATACTTGTTGATTTTTTTGACGCTGAAGAAATCGCCACGGCAGTGTGCAGGGTTTTAACGTCTTTCGCTGGTTTTGGATCTATAAAGGATGCGGCGAGGTTGAAGGCAAGCGAATTCGATGTGGTTAAAGGAGTAAGCGGTTACTTTGAAGTGTTTAAGGAGTTGATGAGGTGAGTTGTTTTGAGTGATGTGATTGGTCATTTTAAAATGGAGATTTGAAATGCTTAAGATGTCTCGCAAGGAGGTTTTTCGCCAGTGCAGAAGGGGAGTTAAATATGGCGTGTTATTAGCGATCTGTTATTGGGTCGTTGATTTCTGTATTCGATGGGAGGAGGCCGCAGTAGCGCGGGAGATTTATCAGAAGAAACAAGGGGCGTGCAGCAGGAAGCTGGCGGGTATGGAGCAGGTCCCGATACTTGGCGGCAGCCTGCTGGACCGGACAAAGATTCCCGGGTTCCATTTTGGATCGACATTAAGGAGCGACGGGTCCTGTATTGCCGATCTTCTTTCAGGATCATTCTGGTGGACGGGAGAAGAACTGTTTCCTGTGTATGAAACTCTTGGGGTAGAACCACCCACCAGCTGGACGCATTTCCGGGTTTCCGCCAGGCTTTACACCAGAAGGGATACCACGGAACCGCACAATATGGGCGGGCGGCATGTGGATTGGCCGGATGAGCTGGTTGTAAAGCTGAAGAACTATCCAGGCCTGGAACTTTGGCTTACCGCGCCTCCACCCAGTATCAAAAATGAATTCTCTGTTCGAACTTTTGTTATGCACGACTGGCGCCGGCGTGATGGAACACCACGGAGGATAAATTGTGATGGTTTGAATTCGCCAGAATCTAAAGCTTCTGCAAGAGGTTTGAGTAAAGCATATCTTTTGAAAATGAATAAGGAGCAGCTGGAGAATTTGGAGTTTGGTAGTTTGCGTACGTATTGCACGGTCGGGTTGCACCATTTCGACTTTGCAGGTGGGGATGCTCGTATACATTTGGGTACCGAGGGTTTGCGGGGTGCTCCAGAAGCGCTTAAGGCTGTCAGTGACTATCTTTCACATTCAATTATTACAGGGAAGTAGATATGAGCTACATATTCAGTGATTTGGAAAAGTCGGAAATTTTGCAGGCTGCAAATGTTTGTGAGGGAATGGAATTCAATGTCGAGGAGGAAGAGTATTTTGCGATGGCAGTGGAGGGGCGAAGCTGTGCTGTACTTTACCGCACATTGTCAAATATCCTGGATGAGAAAATTTTAGACGGTTCTGCGTTCGACGAGAACGTAAAGGGCATTTTAAAAGATACCAAACTCTGGCTCGATGTAGCAATTGATGCAAATGGCGGGGTGGGCGCTTACTCTGCGTTGATCCGAGCCTACACTATGCGGCAGGGGGAGTTGAGGCTAAATAAAAAATTTAGCGATTTCAAGATGCAAGAGTCATCTAATCAGGTGGCTGTCAATCTCATGAATACGCTGATAAAAGGCTCCGTTGAACATGATTTGGCTCCATGGACTGTGCCCTCCATAAGCCAAATTGCAGAAATCGATGCGAGCGCGATTGGTGAAGTACTATTTCGTGATGATATTGGCAACGTTGATACAGCGACCCTTCATAACGCCGGATGGTCTGGAACAATCGGCTTCAGCCTGTTGGGTGGAGAAAAACCATATGAAACTTGGAGGTTGATCTCTGCCGGTGATCCGGACTCCCACATCAAAGGTAATCATGATCTTGCTAAGTTCAATAGGCTGGACGATCTAAAGAATATTCTGTTTGCCGTGGACTCATACACTGTTGCATTGCAGGCAGTGATTAAAAACTTCGGGTCGAATATGGTTGAAAGCCTGTTTTCAGTCCTGCCCGAACAGATAAATATCGCCCTTGCCAGTGGCAGCATCAATCCACTGATTCAGCACGTGGTGAACGGTACGCCCATCTCACCCATTGTCAGCCTGATATTGCGATATAACCTGAATGATTTCTTTGACATGCTCAGGCGAACCTACGACGGGAACTCGGCTGCCACGCCTACCACCGACGAAACCTTCGCCTCCAACGCCTACACATTTTTCTCCGCACTTTCTCCGTCTCAATCGCAAAGCATCGTTACCAGAACCATTGGCGAGTATGGCAGTGCCAAGGACTGGGCAACGTTGGCCAGTCAGGCAACGCCAATCGGCGCCGCGTTACGCAAATCCCTCAAGCAGCTAAGTGAAATCGTGATTGAGCGGGCCGACGGTTTTTCCGGACGCGGCCTGGAGCTTTACGACCCCGAAACGGGCGAGGGCTTCATCACTGAACAGTGGCTTGCCGATCGCTCTGAAATGCTGGCCCGGCTGATTTCCCGAACCAATGGATCGTTCGGTCGAAATACTGTCCAGACCTTTTCCTATTCGGATCTGGCTTCTGGCAAACAGGCCCCGATGAATACAGGTGTCTTGAACCCTCTGGTCATGTTTGGTGATGACGGCGGTCGATCATTTGGTGGCGGAACGAATACCGATCATCTTTACGGCGGTGGCGGCAACGATTCCATCAGCGGACTGTCCGGTAATGACTTTATCCAAGGGGCTCGCGGCAATGACTCTTTAACAGGAGGCGATGGCAATGATGCGTTGTACGGTATGGCCGGTGATGATGTGTTGGTGGGTGGCAAGGGCAACGACTCTCTGACTGGCGGGCCGGGTAACGATCGGTATGAGTTCTCCAGCGGAGATGGAATAGACGAAATTTTTGATGCGGACGTTGAGGGCGCGTTGCTGATAAATGGACTTCCGATCCCACCTCTCGAACGCAGTGCTCCGCTCAGCAATATCTGGCTTACGGAGGATCGAGCCATCAGCTTGACGCTCATTGAAGATCAGGCTGAAAACACGCTGAACATTCAATACGGACTGAGTGATCTCATCGTCGTAAAGAACTTCAAGCCGGGGATGCTCGGCATTGATCTTCCTGATTACCAGGACCAGGTGTTCCCCGCTCCCGATCTGGTCCTTCAAGGCGACTGGAAAATTAAAGATAACGACCCCAATGTTCGCGGAGATCAGCCTTCTTACGATGAGTTGGGCAACGCCTTGCTTTTGCCCAATGTTAAACAGAGGAACAAAGCCGACCTGCTTTACGGATCACCGAAAGATGACCTCATCGTTGGTCTTGGCGGGTCTGATCGACTGTTCGGCAAGGACGGCAATGACCGTTTATTCGGTGACAAGCAGTCGACGCTGGAAAATGCCTTTACCGATGCAACAAAGGGAAAGGCCAGCCGTGGCGACTGGCTGGATGGTGGGCAGGGTGATGACCTGCTTGTCGGCACTGCCTCGCGAGACGTGCTGCTCGGCGGCAACGGTCGAGACACGCTGATTGGGGGAGCAGGTGATGACAATTTGTCCGGTGATCAAACAACCGGTGCACATGAGCAAAATTGGACAGTCAAGCGCATCGACGTTCCACTCAGTGATGGCGTCATCAGCATGCGTAGCGTCTTTGACAAATTTTCATTGAATAGTCCTACCGAGGGCGGTGACGACATCCTCTATGGGCAGGGTGGCCGGGATTTTATCAATGGCGGCAGGGGAGGTGACCTGCTCGATGGCGGAAGTGACGACGACACACTGTACGGCGAAGAGGGTAATGACACGCTGGCTGGCGGGAGTGGCGATGACACATTATCGGGAGACAACCTGGATTGGGGTGGCGGTCTCGACAGTCGCCATCATGGCAACGATTTGTTGGCGGGTGGCAGTGGCGATGACTTCCTTGCCGGAAACGGTGGTAGCGACGTGTTGTACGGAGGCAGCGGCAATGATGTTCTGAAAGGTGATGACGAGGTGCTGCGAGGCGTTTCGGGTGATGCCGCAGACTTTTTCGGAAGTGATTTTCTGGATGGCGGTGAGGGAAATGACACCCTTTGGGGCGGCGGTGCCGGTGATTCGCTTTTCGGTGGCGGTGGGAATGACGAATTGGTCGGTGATTACCATGAACACCCGATTCGTTATCACGGTGATGATTATCTCGATGGCGGTGTGGGTGACGACACACTCCGTGGGTTGGGTGGCTCCGACACACTGATAGGCGGATCAGGCGCCGACGCTCTGGATGGCGATGAGCCGAACTTGAAAGCGGGCGGAACCAACGATGACCACATTCAAGGTAATTCAGGAAACGATACGCTCTGGGGAGGTTTGGGCGCCGATACGCTTTTGGGCGGTGCCGATGATGACTTTTTGGTGGGGGACTACGAGCAAACATCCGAAGCAGAACATGGCGCCGATTATCTTGACGGCGGCTCAGGCAACGACACTTTGCTGGGCAGTGGTGGAAACGACACGCTGGTTGGCGGGGAGGGAGTCGATTATTTACGCGGCGGCCCTGGCGATAACGTGTTTGAGGGTGGCGCCGGCAACGATTATCTGGAAGGGATGCAGGGCAACGATGTTTTCTACTTCGGAGTGGGCGATGGACTGGATGTTGTTACCGATACAGGTGGCAACAATGTCGTAAGTTTTGGTGATGGATTTTCTGCGGAGAACTTGCAGGCCGAGATCGTCAATATTGATGTGGGCACGGCGTTGCGGCTGTCGAATGGTATTGGTGACGCGCTTCTGATTCGTCACCATGAAAAGTGGGCAGGTTCGACGTTCAGGTTCAACGATGGCGTGATCCTGAATTTCCAGGATGTAATCAAATTAACGGTGCAACCGGTAGATGTAACGGGTCCGTCTGCGACATTTGCTGCGGTACCCGATCCCGAAAAAAAGCAGGACATTGAGAGTGAGAGCGAAGCAGTCGTCCAGACACTGCCCGATGACTTAGCCGCTTCTACTGAGAGGGAAGGCAGTGAAACGGGTCGTCACACCCGGTGGGATAGCCTTTTTCTTTCGGAACTGAACACAGAGCGCTCAGCGGCCCGGCAGGCATCAGGATTTGCACTGAACGATCAGGGTGTTTGGGTTAGAAGTCATATTGCTACCGACAAAAGTGGCTATGCCATCAGCGCCGAACTGATCCATGAGGACGTTGAAGCCGGAGTCTTTTCCAAAACACCGGAGTGGATGGGGGCGATTGCCGCTGACGCTGTGGTGACTGAAAGGCAGTCAAATTCTGCAACGAAAACCACGTTCAAGTTTGTAAAAACTGAAGCAGCGCAATTACCGAAACAAAAGCCGAAGTACTATCCGTCTGGCTCCAGTTATTCGGGGTTTTCGTTCAATTTGGGCGATGCTGTAGTTGAAGATATAGACCAAACGGGCGCCATTCAGGGGTGGTACGTGTACCCCGCTGGCAGTTTTGAAAATCATGAAACTGTTCGTAAAGCGTTTCGCTGGAGCTCTACTACCCAAACGATCAAACATAAAGTTGTTCATGGTAATGACGCTGGCGGCAGGGTAAATCTCGAAGTGGGTAATCTCTTTCATGGCGGTGCAGGAGATGACTTGGTGGTTACCTATGCTGGTTCAGTGCTTAAGTACGGCGGGGTGAGCGACGGGATCCCAGGCGCATTTTTATCAGCTGGCGCAGGCAACGACACACTGCTCGGCTCCGCGGGTGCCGATTATTTGATCAGTGGGCCGGGAAAAGATTGGCTTTACGGCGAAAACGGTCCCGACACTTACATAGTTGAAGCGCATGATGGCGCAACCACCATTATTGTCGACGTGCTTAACCCTGTTTTTTTGCGCCCCGAGGTTGGAGCCTCTGGGTGGCATGAAGAGTTTGCGGGGCTTGATGTTGATACAGTCGTTCTTCCGGAAGAGGCGAAACCAGATAAGTTGAAGCTAACCTGGGGCGCTGTGTTGGTTGAGACGGTAAATATTGAACTCTCACCGGCCCTACTGCGTGGCGCTCATCGTCAACCGCCTCGAGCCCAGATGCTGTACACCACACTCGATATCGAATGGGGCGGAACTCAAAAAGTACGAATCGTTTTGCCCAATCCGAATGACATCGGCGGTTCCGGAATTGAACGAGTGAGGTTTTCTGACGGATCGAGCATAAGTTTTAAAGACCTCGTTAGCCGATTAGGCAATGTCCCCGATATTTATCATCACGGCGTCACTGTTCAGGACGCTACTCAGGTTAAGTCCTTTCGAGAGAACCGTTTTCTACCGCTCGTGGGCGGTCGCGGTAATGACACCCTCAGCGGCACTGGTGAAATAAGAGGGATGCAAGGAGATGATCTGCTCGGCGGTGGCTCAGGCGATGACGTGCTTTACGGTGGGCCGGGCAATGACACCTTGTCCGGTGGCGGGGGCAATGATGTTTATAAATATGATGGGCTTGGGCGAGACCTGGTAATCAATGCCGGCGGCGGAACTGACG
Source organism: Pseudomonas sp. B37(2017) (assembly GCF_002112885.1). Lineage (NCBI taxonomy): Bacteria > Pseudomonadati > Pseudomonadota > Gammaproteobacteria > Pseudomonadales > Pseudomonadaceae > Pseudomonas > Pseudomonas sp. B37(2017). Next base: position 275,243 of record NZ_NEIX01000002.1, read on the forward strand.
GTATAGATTTTTCGGAGGTCGGACTGTCGATTGGTCAACTCAAGTTCCACCGTGAACGGAATGATCTCGTCATCGTAGTGAGTTATGGCATGTCTCCAAAGGTTCGTGTCTCCGAACACTTTTCAGGAGGCGATGCCGCTATCAGCTTCATCAGCGTTCAAGGAGAAGAGGGCGCTGTTAAAAATTACACGGCGAACCAGCTCGCTGAGCTTTTGCACCCTCTACCTCCCTTACGGGATGTAGAGGATATCTTGCCGAGAAATGATGAAGAGGCGTTGCGGGCAATGAAGGAAATAATCGAGTTTTACGAGTTGAATGTTTGATCGCAGATAGTTTCGCAACTGGCTCAAACTTCCCGCGACAGAGCTCAAGAGAGTGCCATCGCGGGCAATGATCAGTTTTAGTATTGCGACAGATCCGCCAACGGATGCCGCCCCTCCCAGACCTTGTGAAAGTGCGCCTCGACCACCGCGTCCGGCACCCGGGCGATGTCCGGCCAGTGCCAGTGCGGTTTGTGATCCTTGTCGATCAGTCGCGCCCGGACCCCTTCGCTGAACTCCGGATGTCGGCAGCAATTGAGGCTCAGGGTGTATTCCATCTGAAAGACTTCGGCCAGCGACAAGTGGCGGGCACGAATGATCTGTTCCCAGACCAGATGCGCGGTCAGTGGCGAGCCTTCACTCATGGTTTTCGCCGCACGGGCAATCAACAGGTCGCTGCTGTCCCGATGCAGGCTGATGGCTTTCCAGGCGCAGGTTACGTCGCTGACATCCAGCCATTCATCGATCTGCTGCCGACGCGGCAGCCATTGCGCCTCGGGCATCTGCGCCACGGCTTCCTGCTGCAACGCCTTGAGCAGGCTGTTGAGCTGCATGGCGGTCTGTTCCTGCCAGTTCAACTGCAACAAGCCGTCGATCAGTTCCTGCTGCTGTTCGTCGAGCAGGAAGCGATCGGCCAGGTCCAGATCGATCGCATCACGACCATTCATGTGCGCGCCGGTCAAACCAAGGAACAAACCGAGCTTGCCCGGCAGCCGCGACAGAAACCAACTGGCACCGACGTCCGGGTACAGGCCGATGCTGATTTCCGGCATCGCCAGTCGACTGCTCGGCGTGACGATCCGGATGCTCGCGCCTTGCAGAAGGCCCATGCCGCCGCCGAGCACATAGCCATGGCCCCAGCAGATCAACGGTTTCGGGTAGGTGTGCAAGCTGTAGTCCAGACGGTATTCAGCGTTGAAAAACTGTGCGGCCAGCGGCGGCACTTCGCCGGGATGGGCGCGACAGGCTTCCACCAGGCTGCGCACTTCGCCGCCAGCGCAGAAGGCCTTGGCGCCGTTACCGCGCAGCAGCACGCAGACGATTTGCGGATCCTTGGCCCAGGCGTTCAGTTTGTCGCTCAGGGCGTGGATCATCGGCAGGGACAGCGCATTGAGCGACTTTTCGGCATCCAGCGTGGCCACGCCGATGCGCGCGCCGTCGGTGCCGGTGAGTTCTTCGAAGTGCAGATTCATCGTGACCTCGATCGGGAATTTGAACGATCAGTATGATCGCTGTGTGGGAAAGTGCCGGATCTGCGTCAGATCAATTGACAAGCGTGGTCGGCTTTCCTAGGGTTCGCCCCATTGTTTTTGCCGGGTATGACCATGACTGCTGACGACCGTATCAAACTCGAACCGAGCTGGAAGGAGGCACTGCGTGCCGAATTCGACCAGCCTTACATGGCAGAGTTGCGCACTTTTCTGCAGCAGGAGCGGGCAGCCGGCAAGGAAATCTATCCGCCGGGCCCGATGATCTTCAACGCGTTGAATTCGACGCCGCTGGACAAGGTGAAAGTGGTCATCCTCGGCCAGGACCCGTACCACGGCCCGGGCCAGGCCCACGGCTTGTGCTTCTCGGTGCAACCGGGCGTGCCGGCGCCGCCGTCGCTGGTCAACATCTATAAAGAGCTGAAGCGCGACCTGAACATCGACATCCCCAACCACGGCTATCTGCAGAGCTGGGCGGATCAGGGCGTGCTGATGCTCAACACCACCATGACCGTCGAACGCGCCAACGCCAATGCACACAAGGACAAGGGATGGCAGTTCTTCACGGATCGAATCATCGAAGTGGTCAGCCAGCAGCAACCGCATCTGGTGTTCATGCTCTGGGGCGCTCATGCGCAGAGCAAGCAGAAGCTGATCGACGCCACCAAACATCTGGTGCTGACGTCGGTGCATCCGTCACCGCTGTCGGCCTATCGCGGCTTTCTCGGTTGCGGGCACTTCAGTCGCACCAACAAATTCCTCGAGCAGAACGGCGAAGCGCCGATCGAGTGGCGCCTGCCGTCGGTGGTCTGAAACTCAGGGCTGGCAGCTAATCTCGTTCCCATGCTTTGCGTGGGAACGCCTCAATGGACGCTCTGCGTCCGCTTTGGGACGCGGAGCGTCCCAGGCTGCATTCCCACGCAGAGCGTGGGAACGATCAGTAACCGGATCAGGCTTCGGAATTACGGTTCCAGTATTTGAACAACGGTTCCGCCAGAAACAGCACGAACAACAGCCGCATCACCTGCATCGCCGTCACCAGCGGCACCGACAGTTGCAGGGTTTCTGCGGTCAGGCTCATCTCGGCGATCCCGCCGGGCATCATGCCCAAGGTCAGCGAACGCAGATCCAGGTGGGTCAGTGCACTCAGCCCCAACGCCGCCAGTGTCGCGATCAACATGGTCAGCGCCGTGCCGATCAGCGTGCGGCCCATGAACGACGGTGCGCGGCGGAAGAACTGCCGGTTGAAGTGACAACCCAGCCCGCTGCCGATCAGCCACTGGCCGATCTGACTGCCACCGTTGGGCAAACTGATGTGCAGATCCCAGCCGATGCTCACTGCCGCGCTGACCAGCAGCGGGCCGAACAGCCAAGGGTTGGGTTGACGCAGACGTTGCCAGAGCCAGGCGAGCAGGCCACCCGCCGGAAAAAGAATCGCCAGCCAGCGCCAGTCGACGCTGCCAGCGTGTGAAATCGGAGTGCCGTCACCCAGCAGATATTTGAACGCCGCCGGAACACACAACACCACCACCAACACCCGCAGACTCTGCCCGGCCGCGACATGGCTGAGCATCGCGCCGTTGCGGGCGCCGAGGTTGACCATCTCGCCGGAGCCGCCAGGCATGCTGGAGAAAAACGCCGTGGCGCGATCTTCGCCGGTGCGGCGCATCAGCCACACGCCGACCACCGCCGACAGGCTGGTGACCAGCGCGCCGAAGAAGATCAGGCCGAAGTGGCTGAGCACCTGCTCCATCACCAGTGGGGTGAAGTGCAGGCCGATGCCGATACCGACGATCCATTGGCCGCACTTGCGGCCGCCAGGGATTTCAGCCAATTGCCATGGGGTCAGGCAGCGCACCAGGATGATCGCCAGCAACGAGCCGACCATCCACGGCAGCGGCCAGCCGATCTGGCTGGCGATGTAACCGCCAAGCAGACCGACCAGCGGGGTTCCCCACCACTGTTTCAACGAGGAGCGATCAAACATCGGCAATCGCGTTCCGGGCAGCGGAGCGACGGCGCCAGATGCGCAGCAGCGGGAACGCCAGCATCAGCGCGGTCAGCACCCAGACACCGAAGGTGATCGGGCTCGACCAGAGGATGTCCAGCGCACCGTTGGAAATCGACAGCGCCCGGCGCAGGTTCTGCTCCATCAGGCCGCCGAGGATGAAGCCCAGCAGGACTGGCGACAGCGGGAAATCCAGTTTGCGCAGGATGTAGCCGAAGATGCCGATGCCGACCATCAGGAACAGATCGAACGTGGTCGCGTGCACGGCGTAGACGCCGATCCCGGTAATGATCGCGATCACCGGCACCAGTGCCCAGTTCGGCACGGCGAGGATGCGGGTGAAGATGCGGATCATCGGGATGTTCAGGATCACCAGCATGATGTTGGCGATGAACAGCGAGGCGATCAGGCCCCAGACGATATCCGGCTGTTGCTGGAACAGCAGCGGGCCGGGGGTGATGTTGTACAGCGACAGGGCGCCGATCATCACTGCTGTGGTGCCCGAACCCGGAACGCCGAGGGTCAGCATCGGCACCAGCGCGCCGCAAGCGGAGGCGCCGATGGCGGTTTCCGGTGCAGCGAGGCCGCGGGCGTCGCCCTGACCAAACTTGCCGCTGGCACCAGCGATGCGTTTCTCGGTCATGTAGGCCACGGCGCTGGCGAGGGTCGCACCGGCACCCGGCAACACGCCCATGATGAAGCCGAGCAGGCCGCAACGGATGTTCACCACGAACACCGACGCCGCTTCCTTGAAGTTGAACATCATCCGCCCGGTAGCCTTCACCGCTTCCTGGCCGCGATGGGTTTTCTCCAGCAGCAGAAGGATTTCGCTGATCGAGAACAGGCCCAGCACCAGCACCACGAACTGAATGCCGTCAGTCAGGTGAATGTTGTCGCCGGTGAAGCGGTAAACACCGCTGTTGGCGTCGATGCCGACGCTGGAAAGGAACAGACCGATCAACGCCGCGATGAAGGTTTTCAACGGTCGGTCACCGGCCATGCCGCCCAGGCAGACAATCGCGAACACCATCAATACGAAGTATTCCGCCGGCCCGAAGGCTATCGCCCATTTCGCCAGCAGCGGCGCGAACAGCACCATGCCGCAGGTGGCGATGAAGGCGCCGATGAACGAGCTCCATGCCGACAACGACAGCGCCACACCGGCCAGGCCTTTGCGGGCCATCGGGTAGCCGTCGAGGGTGGTCATCACGGTTGAGGCTTCGCCCGGAATGTTCAGCAGGATCGAGCTGATCCGGCCGCCGTATTCGCAACCCAGATAAACCGCCGCCAGCAGGATCAGTGCCGATTCCGGCGGCAGCCCGAGGGCGAATGCAATCGGGATCAGCAATGCCACGCCATTGATCGGGCCCAGACCCGGCAACAACCCGACCACGGTGCCGATCAGCGTGCCGGTCAGGGCCGTGACCAGGTTGTACGGACTCAGCGCGACGCCAAAGCCCTGACCCAAATAACCGAGAGTATCCATATCAGTTCTCCAGAACGTCGAGCAGGCCGAGGGGCAGCGGTACGTCCATCACGCGGTCGAATAGCACGTACAAACCGATCGCCATCAGCGTCGTGACAATGACGCTGGGCACCCAGCGCCCGCCGTACAGGCGCGCCATCGGGATGCCGATCAGAATGCTGCTGAGGATGAAGCCCAGCGGTTCGAACAAGCCGGCGAACACCAGCAGCAGGGCGACGCAGATCGAGATCTTGGTCAGGGTTTCGCGATCCAGCGGCGGCTCGTCCTCACTGTGTTTGATGGGCGCCGGACGAAACACCATGTACAGCAGCGCCAGGCCCATCAGGCCCAGCATCAGCAGGGGGAATGCCCGAGGGCCGACCGGTTCGTAGGAAAAAGCCGCCTGATACGGCCAGGCCATCAGTGCCAGGCTGGCGCAGACCAGCAACAGCACCGAGGCAAAAATGCGTTGAATAAGCATGGGGAGCTCCTGGGCCACGACCCTGCGAGGCAGGGCCGTGAGCACTAGACAGAGACGATCACTGAATCAGGCCGAACTCTTTGGCCAGCACCTTGTAGTCCGCCACTTGTTTCTTGACGTAGGTGTCCAGCTCGGGACCGGTCATGGCGAACGGGAAGAGTTCACGCTGATCCCGCAGCTTGGCGAAGTCTTCCGAGGCCAGCAGTTTGTCGAAGGAGTCTTTCCACCAGGCGTAGTCTTCGTCGCTGACTTTTGGCCCGAGGTAGAAACCGCGCACCACCGGCCAGACGATGTCGTAGCCCTGTTCGCGAGCTGTCGGGATGTCCTTCATTTCCGGCTCGTCCAGGCGTTTCTCGGCAAACACGGCCAGCAGGCGCATGTCACCGCTGAGAATGTGCGGCATGGAGTCGGAGATGTCGGTACTGCCGACCTGGATGTGGCCGCCGAGCAGCGCGGTGGCGATCTCGCCGCCACCTTCGAGGGCGACGTAGCGCAGGTCGCGCGGGTTGATCCCGGCGGCTTTGGCGATCAGTGCGGTCTGCATCCAGTCCTGGCTGCCGACGGTGCCGCCGGAACCGATCACCACAGCGCTCGGATCTTTCTTCAGCGCCTGCACGAGATCGTCGAGCGTTTTGTAGGGCGAATCGCTTTTCACGGCGATGGCGCCATAGCTGGTGCCGACCGCTGCCAGCCAGCGCACGTTGGTTTCATCGAACCGACCGAACTTGCCCTGGGCCAGGTTCAGCAACGAACCGCTGGACCACGCCACCAGAGTGCCCGCATCGGCGGGACGCTGCGCCACAACGGCGTTGTACGCCACCGCGCCGACGCCGCCAGGCATATAGGTCACGCGCATCGGTTTGGTCAGCAGTTTTTCGTTGACCAGCGCGCTTTGCGCCAGTTTGCAGGTCAGGTCGAAACCGCCGCCGGGGGAGGCGGGGGCGATGCATTCCGGACGTTTCGGTTCGGCCATCAGTTGGCCGGCGAACAGCACGCAACCGGCGGCGAGGGCGAAACGGCGCAGGGATCGGTTCATGAGTGTCTCCACGGGAGTTGTTGTTTTTGGGGATGTTTCAGGTGCGGCAGTTTCGCGCGCGCAGGCTAACAGGCTCAGACCCGGACGGGTTGAACGCCGTGCAGCCGACGATCGCGCTGACAAGCGAAAACGGGGAAATTCGAGAGGAAGAATGAAACGGGTCAACCTGAAGCTGTGTGGACAGCATGGTGCAGTACCTCGTTATTGTTCTTATTGGCGAAAACGCATCGAGGCGTTTTTCGAGAGCTACGTTTTGAAGCTACGGTGTAAGGACAGACAAAACGGCGAAGGTCGGCAGTCGGGACCCTCGGTGAAGCGACTCTAACGGCCCAACCTTTCGCTAACCTTTCAGTATTCTTTCGCGTGTTTTCGGGCTTCACAGTGGCGGTTGCGGCTGTAAACTCCGCCGCAAAGAATGGCGTCGGCCATCCCTGAATGAGGTAGAGATCCATGCGTGTCCTGCTCGTCGAAGACCATTTGCCGCTGGCCGAAAGCGTCGCCCAGGCGCTCAAGAGCACCGGTCTGACCGTGGACGTCTTGCACGATGGCGTGGCTGCCGATCTGGCCCTGGGCAGCGAGGAATACGCGGTGGCGATCCTCGATGTCGGCCTGCCGCGCATGGACGGTTTCGAAGTGCTGGCGCGCCTGCGGGCCCGGGGCAAGAACCTTCCGGTGCTGATGCTGACCGCTCGCAGCGACGTCAAGGATCGGGTCCATGGGCTCAATCTTGGGGCCGACGATTATCTGGCCAAACCGTTCGAACTCACCGAACTCGAAGCGCGGGTCAAAGCCCTGTTGCGCCGTAGCGTGCTCGGCGGCGAACGCCAGCAGCGTTGCGGTGTGCTGGCCTATGACCTCGACACCCGACGCTTCACACTCGGCGATGAATTGCTGACGCTGACCTCTCGCGAACAGGCAGTGCTCGAAGCGCTGATTGCCCGTCCGGGTCGGGTGATGAGCAAGGAGCAACTGGCTGCGCAGGTGTTCGGCCTAGACGAAGAGGCCAGCCCCGACGCCATCGAAATCTACGTGCATCGCCTGCGCAAGAAACTCGACGGCCATTCAGTGGCCATCGTGACCTTCCGAGGCCTGGGCTATCTGCTGGAAAGCCGCGATGCATAAGCCCAGCAGCCTGCGCTGGCGGTTGCTGTGGAACCTCGCGCTGCTGCTGGTGGTGTTGATGCTCGCCAGCGGATTGAGCGCGTACTGGAACGGTCGCGAAGCTGCCGACACCGCCTACGACCGCACGCTGCTGGCCTCGGCGCGGACCATTGCTGCCGGTCTGTCGCAGCGTGATGGCAGTCTCAGTGCCGACGTGCCGTATGTGGCGCTCGATACCTTTGCCTACGACAGTGCGGGTCGCATCTATTACCAGGTCAACGACATCAACCAGAAGTTGATTTCCGGCTATGAAAATCTGCCCGGCCCACCACCGGGCACCCCGAGAACCGACAGCTATCCCGCCCTGGCGCGCTTTTACGATGCGAAATATCAGGGGCAGAACGTGCGTGTGGTGAGTCTGCTAAAAGCGGTCAGCGAGCCGAACATGAACGGCATGGCGGAAATCCGTGTTGCCGAAACCGACGAGGCGCGCGTCAGCATGGCCCGCAGTCTGGCGGCCGATACCTTGCTGCGACTGGGCATGCTGGCAATTGGCGCGTTGTTGCTGGTGTGGTTTGCGGTGAGTGCTGCGCTGCGGCCGATCGAGCGTTTACGCACGGCAGTGGAAGAGCGTCAGCCCGATGACCTGCGGCCGTTGCCGCTGGTGGAAGTGCAACACGAGTTGTGGCCGCTGGTGCGGGCGCTCAATCACTTTACCGAACGCCTGCGCGGGCAATTCGAGCGGCAGGCGCAATTCATCGCCGATGCGGCCCATGAACTGCGTACGCCACTGGCGGCGCTCAAGGCGCGACTTGAACTGGGCTTGCGCTCGAACGAACCGCAGACCTGGCGCGACACCTTGGAATCCTCGGCGCGAAGCACGGATCGCCTGACCCATCTGGCCAACCAGTTGCTGTCGCTTGCCCGGGTGGAAAACGGCGCCCGGGCGATCGCCGAGGGCGGTGCGCAGTTGCTCGATCTGAGTCAGTTGGCCCGGGAGCTGGGGATGGCCATGGCGCCGCTGGCCCACGCGCGTGGAGTCGCGCTGGCGCTGGAAGCGGACGAACCGGTGTGGCTGCGCGGCGAGCCGACGTTGCTCAACGAGTTGCTGAGCAATCTGGTGGACAACGCGCTGGCGCACACGCCGCCGGGCGGCAACGTGATTCTGCGGGTCACGGCGCCGGCGGTGCTGGAGGTTGAAGACGATGGGCCGGGCATTCCGCTGGAAGAGCGGGATCGGGTGTTCGAACGTTTTTACCGGCGCAACCAGCAAGTGGCCGGTTCCGGGCTGGGGTTGGCGATTGTCGGGGAAATCTGCCGCGCGCATCTGGCGCAGATCAGTCTGCACGATGGCGAGCAGGCGGGTTTGAAGGTGCGGGTGAGTTTTGTCGCCGGTTGATCAGTAGAACATCGACCGCGATTCTTCCAGATCGGCGCACAGCGCCTTGTTTTCCGGATCGATGCCGAGCTTGCGGAATGCCGGCACGCTGAACGGATCGATGCGGGCCATCGGGTGATCGGTGTCCTTGTGGCAATACAGGCTGGCCACTTGCACGATGTCGACGTAATCGATCTGCTGCGATTCGCGCTTGAGGTCCTGATACAGCCCCGGCAACTCCACCAATCGCTCCGGAAACTCCCAGACCCGTAGCAGCTTGTCGCCGAGCAGCGGGTGAATGTGGTCGATCACATGGTTGAGGCTGACCGGGTCGGACAGCAATTCGTAGTGGTCTTCGGCGTAGGTCAGGATCGGCAGCACGCCGATCTGATGAACCAGCCCACCGAGCGCAGCCTGATCGGGTTTGAGCTGGGTGTAGCGGCGGCACAGCGCGTAGCTGACGCCGGCGATCTCCAGGCTCTTGCGCCAGACTTCGCGCATCTTCTGTTCGACCACGTCGGAGCGGGCGTGGAAGATCTGCTCCATCACCAGACCGATCGCCAGGTTGCTGCTGTAATTGACGCCGAGCCGGGTGATGGCGGTGTGCAGGTCGGTGACTTCCTGAGTGGCGCGCAGCAGCGGGCTGTTGACCACTTTGATCAGGCGCGCCGACAGCGCCGTGTCGCGGCCGATCACTTTGCTCAGGTCGCTGACGCTGATATCCGGGTCTTCAGCGGCCTTGCGAATCTGCAGGGCCACTTCCGGTAACGTTGGCAGAACCAGGTCATCGTTATCGATGGCCTCAACCAAATCCTGTTGGACCTTATCCGCCAGCTCACTCATGTCGTTTCTCTAGGGTGTTGCAACAAATGCTGCGATCAACGCTGGATTTCGCGGTCGCGATCCAGTTCGTAAGGCAGGTCGAGCAAGTGCAGCGCCGGACCTTCGGCCGTGCCCAGATGCAAATCGCCTGCGTCGGCAGCTTCGGCCTGCAACACCGCCAGCAGTTCAATATTCTTTTCGGTACGGGCGGCCAGCACCACTTCGCCGATGGAGCTGCCGTGGCTCGGGGCGAACAGCGGGGTTCCCGGCTCCGGCAATTCACTGGCGTCCAGTTGCACGCGGTACAGGCGACGCTTGAGTTTGCCCAGGTACTGCATGCGCGCGACGATTTCCTGGCCGGTGTAGCAGCCTTTCTTGAAGCTCACACCGCCGACAGCTTGCAGGTTGAGCATCTGCGGGATGAACAGCTCGCGGGTGCTCGGCATGACCTGGCCGATACCGGCGCGGATCTGTCCCAGCAGCCATTGATTGAGTTCGCCTTCGGTCAATTGCGCGGACAGCTTGCCTTTGACTGTGTCGGCCTGATCGGCGGGCACCCAAAGTTCGGCACGGTTAGGGGAGACGCGAATCGCGATCAGCCCTTCGTGGCGAACCACGCTGTCGGTGTCTGCCGGAAGTTCCAGACTCAGGCTGCTCAGGGCAGCATCGCCATGATCCAGACCGAAGCGCACCCAGGAGGCGCTTTCGTCGGTCAGTTTCGATTTGGAGAACACTGCGTACTTCTTCAGATCCGCCAGTTGCGGCTCCAGCAGCTCGCCGGCCATCGCCAGCAGCACGCCGTCGCCATCAAGCACGATGCGGAAACTCGACTGCATCCGGCCTTTCTGCGTGCAACGGGCACCAAGGCTGGCCTGGGTTTCACTCAGGTAATTGATGTTGCAGGTCAGCTGGCCTTGCAGGAATTTGCCGGCATCCGCGCCGCGAACCGCGAGAACGCCTTCATGAGAGAGGGTGCAGAAAAAAGCAGAATCGGCCATGGGTCATCGCAGGGTAAATAGACTGGGGCACATCATAAGGGGGTGGTGTTGAAATGGGTAGTTGATAAAGGATCGGTGGTGCCCGACCAAAGCCGACTGTTCGACCCGCTTCGGGCCTGTATACTTGCGGCCTATTTGAGGAGGGCTCCATGGTCGAACAAGTTGAACTGAATCGCCTCTTTTGGCACAGCCGTCGCGGCATGCTGGAACTCGACGTGTTGCTGGTGCCGTTCGTGAAAGAGGTCTACGCCAATCTGAACGAGGTGGATCGCGCGTTGTATGTCCGCCTGCTCGAGTGCGAGGATCAGGACATGTTCGGCTGGTTCATGGAGCGCAGCGAATCGGAAGATCCCGAGCTGCAACGCATGGTTCGCATGATTCTGGATCGTGTCCAGCCCAAGTAACACGTTTGAATGCCGCTGGCATGCCTCACGGCAGTTGCTGGCGGCATATCTTCTGGCCCAGGCATTCGCGCTGGGTTCTTTGTTTCTGTTATCGATTCCATTCTGGGCCGGGTTGCTCGGGGCATTCGCGTGTCTCGCCCATGCTGCCTGGGTGTTGCCGCGGCAGATCCTGCTGAGTCATCCCGAGGCATTTTGCGGATTGCGTCGGGACGCCGATGGCTGGCAGCTGTGGAACAAGGCCGATGGTTGGCAAGCGGTGCAATTGCGCCCGGACAGCCTGGCGCTGCCACTGATCGTGGTGCTGCGCTTTCGATTGTGCGGTGAACGGCGGGTCAGGTCGTTCTGTATGCCCCGAGACTCGCAGGCGGCGGATCTGCACCGACGCCTGCGGGTACGCCTCAAGTTCAGCCGACGTAGGTGGGCGGCACCAGAATAGTGTCGAGCGCTTCGGGCAGCAGGTCCGGGTAGTCGAGGGTGTAATGCAGGCCTCGGCTCTCCTTGCGCTCCATGGCCGAGCGGATCATCAGTTCCGCTACCTGCGCCAGGTTGCGCAACTCGATCAGATCACGGCTGACTTTATAGTTGCTGTAGAACTCGACCCTTTGAGGCTAAACCCAATGGATACAGGGGTTTCAGCCGATGACCGTCAACCACCGCTCCCAAAGTGGGACAAACCTGTTACAAACTGCCCTCGCCAAGCCATACCACTATCGCCGGTCTGGTCGCTATTACCTTCGCCTTCGCCCTCAAGGCACTGATACAGGCTTCTTCACGCTTTCGCTCAGAACTACCGACAAGGCCACCGCTATGACCATCTCGAAGGACATCCTCAAGACCCTCAAGGCGTATCACTTCGACAACCCTGAGGCGACTTGGGATGAACTCCGTGAGCGTCTGGTAGACATCGCCGAGTCATCCTTGACGATGGCGCACGGGGATAGCTCATTGGTCGCCTATGAAATGATCCATGATGAGCATCATGAAGCGCTCCGAGAGGCCAGCGCCAAGATGTCCTTGAGCCTGAATCAGCAACGAGCAGTGGGCAAGGCATTGGAGATCATTGAGGCATCTCAGGAGCGCCTGAACGGGAGGCCGGGGAAGCTGGTCGAGATCGTTACGGGACTTAAAGAAGAGTCTTGTGGCACGTCTGTGGCCCTCCGTCCGTCCCTATCTGTATTATCGTCCGAAGCTTCCAAGCCGCTGACCTTCAAGGCCATCTCTGAGCTTTACATGGAGGAACGCAAGGAACACGTCGAAGCAAGCACCATGAGGGACATAAAGTCTTCTTGTGGCTCTATAGCTGCTGTTCTGGGCGAGCTTGACCTGAAGACCCACACGCGGGCTGACATGGTGGCTCTGAAGGAAAAGCTCCTTGAGGATCGCTCAGCTTCCACCGTGAAGAAGATACTGACCCGCCTTACAACTGTCATGGATTGGGCTGTGCATAACGGCTACATCGATAAGAGCTTCGATAAGGGTCTGAAGCCTACCAAAGGTGCCGATAGCTCCCGTGAGGCGTTCTCTCAGGATCAAGTAAAGACACTCATGGCCCATACCAAGACGCTCCCGGAGAACTCGTGGCAGCGCTGGGCATTGTCTCTTGGGGTCATCACTGGGACTCGTATTGAGGAACTGAGGCAGCTCACCAAGGCTGACGTTAAGAAGATCCCAGGCACTGATGGCAATGGCATCTGGGTCATCGACATCAATAGGAACGATGGCAAGACAGCCAAGACCAAGAATGCGCTCCGTGTCGTACCGCTGACCGATGGGGCCTATGGGTTTGACCTTCAAGCGTTCCTAGGATTTGTCGAGAAGGCCGACGCACAGTTCTTCAAGCTGGGTGCAGGGCAATTCTCTGCGGTTCTCAATGGCGCTCTCCGAGATGTCCTGAACTTGAATGCTGACCGGACACAGACATTCCACTCACTCCGCCACTCATTGGCAGGCGCATTGAAGGCCGTTGCGACTCAAGTGGAAATCACCGAGGCAATCTTGGGCCACGCTTCGGGATCTATCAGTAACGACCTGTATGGGGCGGGTAGTGCTGTGGAGGTGGGGCGGATGGGTGAGGCCTTGAAGACGGCTTTGCTCGCTTAGATATCACTGTTTCTGAATGACAGAAATCTCGTCTGTCGCCTGAGTGATGCCTGAATGATATCGTTAAGTGATTCATCAAAGGAGGCTTCAAGCGCATGATGCACCTATCTGCTTTAATTTGGCTTAAGGTGTTTCCTTGGGACGCTCTTCAAGTGCGCAATAATTTTGGTTGGGGCGCGTGAATTGGTGGTTGTCAATGTTTGCATTTGGTTCATGTGAGTTACGCCATATAGGATGAGTGAAGATAAATGGGTGTGAATAAGAAGTGTTTGGTTGTTTTGATGGGGGCAATATTTCCACTCCTCGGTTATTCAGCATCTGCGGAGAAAAGTTGGATAGGCCTTGCCACGTCTGACGATGGTACAAAGTGGGAAGCTAAGACCGGTTCGTTTGAATTTTCAAAAAACAAGAGCGGTGTGCCTATCGCGGTAATAGCAGGGAGGATGGTCAGCACGAAGCCAACGAAAATAGATTTGAACAAGTGGTACGTCTCTGCTGGAGACTGCAAAAGTAAAATGGGGAAACTGATAACTTTAAGTGTTAGTGGTGAGTACAAATTTGAAAATGATTTTCTGTTTGAGAGCGGGAATGTAGCCTCAAGTATCGCCAAATTTATTTGCGATGTGGCCGATCAAGCCATAAAAAATGCTGATGGTAAGAGTTTGTAAGCTTCTTTTGAAACGCCTGATTTAACCGGATAGCCCCTGCACCGCTGAGTTGAATAGGCTAATGAAATCGTATGATTTACTCGACCCAATACCTCTAATCACCTTAGGAAGGGCTCAAAATTGAACAAAGGATGTTCCGCTTCCAGTGCCGTGCTTTTTATTACGCTTCACGCCCTCTCTGGGTCCGCTGCTGCGGAGAGTCAGTTATGGGTAACTACAGACCGCACGGATCGGCACACCTGTCCTGCGATTGAGTGCGGGGTGGCAGGTCGTCTGATGTTTAGGGAAAGCGTCAAGGCTCTCGAGGAAAAAGGTGCGTGGGTGCGGATAACTAAACGATACTCAGCTTCCTGTGTAAATGGAGTTAGTGAGTATGTGAAGGATGGAAATGCAGCCTGTGTAAGCTCAAATGGCATCACAGATGGTAAGTTTGCTGAATGGGTTCAAGCAAAAGATTTGGCTGTGAATCGCCCTGAAGATCCAGCAAATGGAGCAATTGGTGATGATGCGCTTATTAAGGGGTCGGATGATTATAGACTTTACAGAGCGCAATTCTCTCAAGGCGCCCGGAAGCTAATAAATGAAGGCATTTGCAGCGAGAGCGACTTTGAGGAAATGGGTGGGTGGATGTCCTCATCGAATAGAGGGAAGGGAATGTACTTCACTTATTGCGGAGGGATGACCCTTAGCAACAAGGTTTATCTGAACGTGGGGACTGGCGAGACCAGCCGCTGATCTCCTCAAGGGTTTCTCAGGCAAATGCTGCATCTGTCAACCAGAATTTAAAAACCCTCACTATGGCTACCGGGCAACGCACCAACGAAAATAAATCGTTGTCCGGCTGACCATTCAGATTCCTACCGGCTCCTTCAAGGTTCCGACCAGAGACCACCGAGTGCCAAGCGCGACCAGATCGCCAACGCTCAACTGTCCCCGGTAAACAGACCTCATGTCTGGCTTCAGTAGGAAGGAGCGAACATTGAAACTGCTGATCGTTAGTCGGTGCCTCTTGAGGGCATCGCTGGGAAGCCTTGCACGGGATTGGGGCCACCGTGTATTGCTCAATGTTCATGGGGGCCTTTACCCTTAAAGATTCCAAAGATTACTCATTGAGTAGCTCTAATTATTACTCTTTAAATAAATCTTTGCTCTTGTCTTAAAGGTCTTCTCAAGTTCTCTCTAAGTTAGGGAATGGTCTGGTGATCATGAGCATCCCATTCTTTCAGTTCGTCTCAAAGGAGGCCTATGCGATTTCACTTCAAACTCGATGGTCTCGATCATCAACATCGTGAAACCTTGTTGTCTATCGAATCGGCAATGACCGGTCGATCCTCTACCGCTTTGTTCGATCTAAAAGCTCTCGATGTTTTCACGAACAGGCCCCCTGAGAAAACCAATGAGTTCGTCTCGGGTAAGTTGGGAACATTCCTAATGAAGTCCCTTGAGGCTCTTATGGCTGCTACTGGTCTCGACCTGATCGCTCTTTACGGAGCAGTGAAGGGTGTTCCCGTTATCCTCAAAGCTCGTCCCATAGCAGTCCAGCAATAACCCAGTGTCGCCTCACTGGTGCCCTTCAGATGCCTTCAGGCTTGCCATGTCCTGATCCAGCATTAGCCACATAACCCAAACCAAGAACCTTTTGATCGACCTTGGAAGATGCCCATGCGGCTCCCTCCTTGCCGTCTTGTCGTGCGCGTCTATGGCGCCAAGGTCGATCAAAGGGTCACCTCACAGGAGATCCAAATCAATGAATATCACCATAACCAAAGTCCTGAAGAACGAAGTAACTGTGTCGGGACAGACCCTCAATCGTGAGTACGTCGAAAGCGTCATGTTGCCCTTGCTGATGGCCCAGTGTGGCCGGAACAACGGCACCAAGTTCGGCGTTATCAAAGCCTTCGAGGAAGCCGGTTTGTCCCTCAAGGCCATCCAAGAGGACGCTCAGGTCTACTTCATGACCAAGCGGGAGCAGAAAGCGACCCGTGAGCAACTTCAGCGGGAAGCTGACGAGCGTGCTGAACGTTTACGCGAGTGGACGCCACGCGAACTGGCCCAAGCGAAGGCTGATAGAGAGGCCCGCGCTGCTGCCATCCGTGAACAAGCTCAAAAGGTTTTGGCAGCACGCTCCCGTAATAACGGCTGATAGCTTCAGACCTGCACCAATCACTTCCCTACTTATTCTTCAGGAGACCTATTTCAATGAAACAGCCTAACCAATACGTCAAACCATCGACTTACAGCACTGCTCTCACCGATAGTCAAAACGGCTCGATTCGCTTCAATACGACTGACGTCCGTCTGGAGACACAAGCGGCCACCGATGTATCCGCTTATGTGGAAGCCCTTACAGAAGCCCTCGACGATTACCTCAACGGTGATGAGTGGCGCCAAGCGGCAATCGAACACACCCCTTGTGAATTCCGTCCGGCTGGCTCTGAGGCGACCGGTCAGCAAATCATCACTATGGCTGATCGCTCCGTCACTTTTGACCCTCGTAAGAACTGGGATAACCAGACCATCTCGAAGGGCGAAGTCCTGGCCGGGTCTGTGATCTTCACCGAGCCAACCGATACAGCATTGGTCATTAGCAAGCGCTTCACCATCCTCGACCATAACCTGATGGCGGGCTTCACTGAAGGCTCTATGCATCAGACCGGTGAGAAGCTGTTGCGGGACATCGAGCATGATGCCGCTGGCAAAATCGCGGGCATCCTCTCCAGCGCACCATCCACTGAAAGCGTGTCGGCGACTAAGCCCACCGGCAAGCCTGTGGAGGTCGCTGAGGATCTGATCGACATCTTGACGATGAACATCAACCAGACCGTAGGCAGCTCGCTGTCTGACTTCGTGGTTCTGTTACCGGTGGCGTTGCTTGCTGTTCTGGAGCGTGCGGCTCAGCGTGCAGGCGTGGAAGACATTGAGTCTCTGATTGGCGCCTCTGTGCAGCCTTATAGCGGTACTGACCGTGGCCTGTTCCTGCTGCCTAAACTGTTCACCTCGCTGAGTTATCGCGAAGGTGGTAACGGGGACATCTGGAAGATCCAAGCGACCCGTAATGGCGCCCATCAGTGCTGGGACATTGAGATCATGACAGTTGTGGACGTCGTGGCTAACGGCAAGGTGAAAGTGAAACTGACTGCGGATGGTCTTCAAACCCAAATCGTGGCTTTCCCGATGATTACCAACATCAAGCTCACGGTGTAAGTCTTTGCAAGGCATGCGCCTCCTTGACTGCTACACACTGAGGTAGGATCTTTCGCCCATCAAAAATGAGGATGAATGTCATGTGGTTTTGCGAGGGATCGAGAATTGATTGGACTGCTATCGGAGCAATCGCCACTGGGGTTGCAGCACTCATAGCCTTAGGGGTTTGGGGCTTTGACAAGTTGCAGAGGTCTGGGGAGCGCGGTACAAGCGCGAAGTTTTTGGCTCAGATAATGACTACTCCAGTCGGCGCGGCGCAGGTAGAGATCGCCAGTTTTCGGAGCGCCGTTGTGCCTCCCGGAAACGATCAATCTTATGTCTTGGGGATGTTGAACTCTCAGGAAACTCGTAAAGATTTCGCTTCAAGGGCCACCTTTCTTACCTTTGACTTGCCCTCTCAATATTTGGACAAAGCAGATCTTTTCAGCGAAGCAATCAACCGTCGAGTCGCATACGCGTTGTCTCAAGTTAATCGTTTAAAAACTATGGCCAATCTACTCGCGACACTTCCCGACTCTGCTCGTGAAGAGGACATCAACGAGCATACTTTGGCTGCACTCAAGCAGATTCAAGAAACCGAAACGTCTATTGGCGATGCATTTCAAGTGCTTCTCAAAGCGAGCAAATCCTCCGCGTGATATTGCTCCGCTGAGGCCGATAAATCAGCTTTGCTACTTTCCGACAGGAGAACCTCATGGACAACCTACAGGCTGCCTACTGGGTCTGCGTGGTTGTTCATGTGGTCTACTGGCTGTACGGGCACTTCAAGACCTCTGAATGAGAATCTGACAGAAAAATCTGAAAGACCACCTCATTCATACTGACTGCAAAGGCTCCCCCGTGGGCCCTCGCGCAGGCCCGCACAGGCGCCATAGAGATCCTCATGGGCGGACGATAGAGACCCCAGCGCTGGGACAAACATGGCCCAAAGCTGTTACAAAACGGGGTCTTAGCGTGCTAGGTTCAGGTCTCCTAACGTGCCTCATCTGGTCGGTGTAAGGATCGTATCCTTCGCCTCTGGCAGCGTCTCTGGATAGTCCAGCGTGTAGTGCAGACCCCGAGATTCCTTGCGTTCCATCGCTGACTGGATCATCAGTTCAGCTACCTGAGCAAGGTTCCTCAACTCAATCAGGTCTCTGCTTACTCGGTAGTTGCTGTAGAACTCGTCGATTTCGTCCAGCAGCAGGCGCACGCGATGCTGTGCCCGTTGCAGGCGCTTGTTGGTGCGCACGATGCCCACGTAGTCCCACATGAACCGCCGCAATTCGTCCCAGTTGTGGGCGATGATCACGTCTTCATCGGAGTCGGTCACCTGGCTGGCGTCCCAGGCGGGCAGGGCGCGCGGGATCGCGACCTCAGGCAGTTGCTCGAGAATGTCCGCCGCTGCCGAACGGGCGTAGACGAAGCATTCGAGCAGCGAGTTGCTGGCCATGCGGTTGGCGCCGTGCAGGCCGGTGAAGCTGGTTTCGCCGATGGCGTACAGGCCGGGCACGTCGGTGCGGCCCTGTTGATCGACCATCACGCCGCCGCAGGTGTAGTGTGCGGCCGGTACGACCGGGATTGGCTGTTTGGTGATGTCGATGCCGAAGCCGAGGCAGCGCTCGTAGACGGTCGGGAAGTGCGATTGGATGAAGGCTTCGGGCTTGTGGCTGATGTCGAGGTAGACGCAATCGACACCCAGGCGCTTCATTTCGTGGTCGATGGCTCGGGCGACGATGTCCCGTGGCGCCAGTTCTGCACGTGAGTCGAAGCGCTGCATGAAGCGTTCGCCGTTCGGCAGCTTCAAATGGGCGCCTTCGCCGCGCAGGGCTTCGGTTACCAGAAAGCTCTTGGCTTGCGGGTGATAGAGGCAGGTGGGGTGGAACTGGTTGAACTCCAGGTTCGCCACCCGGCAGCCCGAACGCCAGGCCATGGCGATGCCATCGCCGCAGGCACCGTCGGGGTTGCTTGTATATAGATAGACTTTCGCGGCGCCGCCGGACGCCAGGATCACGAAGCGTGCGCCGAAGGTATCGACTTCCCCGGTTTTGCGGTTGAGCACATAGGCGCCGAGGCAACGTTCGCCTTCCAGCCCCAACCGGCGCTCGGTGATCAGATCGACCGCTACCCGCTGTTCGAGCAATTCGATGTTCGGGCGTTCTTTGGCCTGGGCCAGCAGGGTCGTGAAGATCGCGGCGCCAGTGGCATCGGCTGCGTGGATGATCCGTCGATGGCTGTGGCCGCCTTCGCGGGTGAGGTGGAATTCGAAACCGCCGTCTTCGGTGCCGGACTGTTCGTCACGAGTGAACGGCACGCCCTGGTCGATCAGCCACTGGATCGCTTCCTTGCTGTGCTCGACGGTGAAACGCACGGCGTCTTCATGGCACAGGCCGCCGCCCGCATTCAAGGTGTCATCGACATGGGACTCGACGGTGTCGGTATCATCCAGCACGGCCGCGACGCCACCTTGTGCCCAATAGGTCGAGCCGTTGGCGAGGTCGCCTTTGCTCAGTACGGCGATGCGCAAGTGACCGGGCAGGGTCAGCGCGAGACTCAAACCGGCAGCGCCGCTGCCAATCACCAGAACATCGTGTTGAAACTGTTGGCTCATTTCAGGATTCCGCTCAAAGCGACCCGGGTCGGGGTTGGCGCAGGACAGGCGGATGGGCGAGTCGAGACAGCCACACAGCCCACTAGTATATAGAGGGGTGGGGCGGCACAATAGCCGGGCCGATATGGCATTGTGAAACTACCGTGACGGAAAAATACCGACGCTTTGTCGGATGTTTTTTTCAGCGGTTTTGGGAAAAAGCCACTATATCGCAGATGAAACACGCTTTTTCCGCTCACGGTTGCACAATGTCGGCGCGGCACGTCTATAAATATTTGGAACTTTTGCCAGAGGCCCAAGATCAATAGACAGTTGCCCGAAACAAGGGACAGTGTCGGCTTCAATGCGGAACCTGCGGTTGGGTTCTTGCCGGCGAGCCGATGACAAGATTATTCGCGCAGCCGGTTCATCCCGCGCTGCGTTTTTCGTGCGTGCCAAATCAGAGCCCGCAGGAAACTTGCTTGGAGGGGGAGAACTTTTGCGAAAAGCCCGAGTCTATGTTTGCAAGTCCGGTCGTTTGGTCATGCAAGCCTCCTCCGAGTTTATCGAGGAGTGTTCATGCTAACCCAGGAAGAGGATCAGCAGCTGGTCGAACGCGTTCAGCGTGGCGACAAGCGAGCTTTCGATCTGTTGGTGCTGAAGTATCAGCACAAAATTCTCGGGTTGATCGTGCGTTTTGTGCACGACACCCATGAAGCCCAGGACGTCGCACAAGAAGCCTTTATCAAGGCGTATCGAGCGCTTGGAAATTTCCGCGGCGACAGTGCGTTTTATACGTGGCTGTACCGCATCGCCATTAACACGGCGAAGAACTATCTGGTTTCACGCGGCCGTCGGCCGCCGGATAGCGATGTAAGTTCCGAGGATGCAGAGTTCTACGATGGCGATCACGGCCTGAAAGATCTCGAGTCTCCTGAACGTGCATTGCTGCGGGATGAGATCGAAGGCACCGTCCATCGAACCATTCAGCAACTGCCAGAGGATTTGCGCACGGCGTTAACTTTGCGCGAATTCGATGGTCTGAGTTACGAGGACATCGCGAGCGTCATGCAATGTCCGGTTGGTACCGTGCGCTCCCGGATTTTCCGCGCCCGGGAGGCCATCGATAAAGCCCTGCAGCCGTTGTTGCAGGAAAACTAAAGACAGCGGCGACAGCCAAGAGAGGAACGCCATGAGTCGTGAAGCCCTGCAGGAATCGCTGTCCGCAGTGATGGATAACGAAGCGGACGAACTGGAATTGCGTCGAGTGCTCAACGCACTGGACGATGTTGAAACCCGTGAAACCTGGGCTCGTTATCAGATCGCTCGGGCAGCCATGCACAAGGATCTGTTGCTTCCACGTCTGGATCTTGCTGCGGCCGTTTCTGCTGCGCTGGAAGACGAAGCGACCCCTGCCAAAGTGTCCCGCGGCCCATGGCGCAGTCTCGGTCGTCTGGCCGTAGCTGCCTCGGTGACCGTTGCCGTACTGGCGGGTGTTCGCCTGTACAACCAGGACGAAATCGCTGGCGTCGAACTCGCTCAGCAATCCAACCAGCCAGTGCTGGCCACCCCTCAGGTCAAAGGCCCGGCGGTATTGGCAGGCTATAATGAGAGTTCGGAAGCTACTGGCCCAATGGCCAATGGCGTACTGCAAGGTCAGCCAGGCTGGCACGATCAGCGTCTGCCAGGTTACCTGCGTCAACACGCTCAACAGGCTGCCTTGAAAGGCACCGAGAGCGCGCTGCCATATGCACGTGCAGCAAGCCTGGAAAACCGTTAAGGGGGATCATGCGCGCCACACCTCTACTTTCGCTTCTGCTCAGCGGCTGGTTCATTGTTCCAGCCCACGCCGACGAGGCTCAGGACTGGTTGACCCGCCTGGGCCAGGCCGAGCAGCAGCAAAGCTTTCACGGCACATTCGTTTACGAGCGTAACGGTAGCTTTTCTACCCACAACATCTGGCATCGCGTCCAGAATGGCCAGGTTCGCGAGCGCTTGCTTCAGCTCGACGGTTCGGCTCAGGAAGTCGTGCGCATTGATGGGCATACTCAATGCGTCAGCGGCACCTTGATTGCGGGGCTGGGAGACTCTCCCAATTCCGCCGCTCGCCCTCTCGATCCTCAAAAGCTGAAGAACTGGTATGAGCTTGCCGTCATTGGCAAGTCGCGCGTGGCCGGGCGTGAAGCGGTGATCGTATCGCTGACGCCGCGGGATCAGCACCGCTACGGTTTCGAACTGCATCTGGACAAGGAAACGGGCCTGCCGCTCAAGTCGCTGCTGCTGAACGACAAGGGGCAGTTGCTTGAGAGATTCCAGTTTACGCGGCTGGATACCTCTGAAGTCCCATCCGATAAAGACCTTCAAGCCAACTCCGATTGCAAGACAGTCACCCTCGACAGCGACAAGGCGTCTGCGGTCAAGACCGCACAGGTCTGGCGTTCCGACTGGCTGCCTCCTGGCTTCGAACTCACCAGCAGCTCCTCGCACAAGGATCCGGAAACCAAGACCCAGGTCAACAGCCTGATGTATGACGATGGTCTTGCCCGTTTCTCTGTCTTCCTGGAACCGCTGAACGGCGCAACCGTCACCGATACCCGGACTCAACTGGGCCCGACCGTTGCCGTATCCCGCCGTCTGACAACGCCTCAAGGCGAAATGATGGTGACGGTGGTTGGCGAGATTCCAATCGGGACCGCCGAACGGATTGCCCTGTCGATGCGCAATGATGGCGCTGCAACCAGCAAGCAGTGAGCTGATTCCAGCTATCTCCACTTCGTCGTCGAGACGTGAAATGTTTGCTGAGCATTTTCATTTGCAAAACACCCGAAAATTTTTTATAGGTCAGAGCCTCTCGGCTCTGGCCTTGTTTGTTGTTCCCGGAACAAAAATGCCGGCCTGTGGTTTCCGGTGTTCCTTGCTCCATATCGCTTAACCCTGCTCGTCGTAACGGGAGCTGTATGTCGATACCAAGCTTGAAGTCTTATCTCTCCATTTTCGCCACTGTGCTGGTGCTCGGTCAGGCTGTCCCTGCAGTCCAGGCGGCTGATGCAGCCAGTCCGGCCAACTTGCCGGATTTCACCCAGTTGGTCGAACAGGCCTCGCCTGCGGTGGTGAACATCAGTACCACGCAAAAGCTGCCGGATCGCAAAGTGAACCAGCAGATGCCTGACCTGGAAGGCTTGCCGCCGATGTTGCGCGAGTTCTTCGAACGCGGCATGCCGCCGCAACAGCGTTCTCCGCGTGGTGATCGCCAGCGTGAAGCGCAGTCGTTGGGTTCGGGCTTCATCATTTCGCCAGATGGCTACATCCTGACCAACAACCACGTGATCGCCGATGCCGATGAAATTCTCGTTCGTCTGGCTGATCGCAGTGAAATGAAGGCCAAGTTGATCGGCACCGACCCACGCTCCGACGTGGCGCTGCTGAAAATCGAAGGCAAGGATCTGCCAGTGCTGAAACTCGGCAAATCCCAGGATCTGAAAGCCGGTCAGTGGGTCGTGGCAATCGGTTCGCCATTCGGCTTTGACCACACCGTGACCCAAGGCATCGTCAGTGCCGTCGGCCGCAGCCTGCCGAACGAAAACTACGTGCCATTCATCCAGACCGACGTGCCGATCAACCCGGGTAACTCCGGTGGCCCACTGTTCAACCTGAACGGTGAAGTGGTCGGGATCAACTCGCAGATCTACACCCGTTCCGGTGGCTTCATGGGCGTGTCGTTCGCCATTCCGATCGACGTGGCGATGGACGTTTCCAACCAGCTGAAAAGCGGCGGCAAAGTCAGCCGTGGCTGGTTGGGCGTCGTCATCCAGGAAGTGAACAAGGATCTGGCCGAGTCGTTTGGTCTGGACAAGCCGGCCGGTGCGCTGGTTGCACAGATTCAGGATGACGGCCCGGCTGCCAAGGGCGGCCTGCAAGTGGGTGACGTGATCCTGAGCATGAACGGTCAACCGATCGTCATGTCCGCTGACCTGCCACATCTGGTGGGGGCGTTGAAGGCCGGCGCCAAGGCCAATCTCGAAGTGATTCGTGACGGCAAACGCAAGAATGTCGAGCTGACTGTCGGCGCCATTCCGGACGAAGACAAGGAACTGGATGCCCTGCCGAAATCCGGTGCCGAGACCAACAGCAATCGTCTGGGTGTTTCGGTTGCCGAGCTGAGCGCCGAGCAGAAGAAAACCTACGACCTCAAAGGCGGTGTGGTGATCAAGGAAGTGCAGGATGGTCCTGCAGCCCTGATCGGTCTGCAGCCGGGCGACATCATCACCCACCTGAACAATCAGGCCATTGGTTCTTCGAAGGAGTTTGCCGAGATCGCCAAGGCGCTGCCGAAGAACCGTTCGGTGTCGATGCGCGTTCTGCGTCAGGGCCGTGCCAGCTTCATCACCTTCAAACTGGCTGAATGATCCAGTTGTCTAAGAAGTAAAAAGAAACCGCCTCGAAAGAGGCGGTTTTTTTGTGTCCGGAATTTGTCTCGGCGCGGGCTAACCCATCATGTCCTTGACCATGCGCTCCTGCTCCATCAGTTCGCGTTGGCGAGCGTCTATACGAGAGGATAACGGGAAGTTGCTGCCAGCCTTGCGTTTGGCGAAGTCCAGTTGCTGGATCGCCTGGCGGTAATCGCCGACCAGCGCGAAATATTCGGCACGGGCTTGATGCAGGCCGATGATGTTGCCGGACAGTCCGCGAGTTTCTGCGACCTGATACCAGACATCCGGATCGTCCGGACGCGATTTCAACAAGCCTTCCAGCGCCTTCTCTGCATCGGCGGTGCGGTTCTGCTTCAGCAACAGATCGACGCGCACCTGATTCAGCGGGTAGTTGCCTGGGTACTGACTGAGCATCCGGTCAACCCGGGACTGGGCATCAGCCAGCTTATTGTTGGTGATGTCCAGATCGACCTGCGCCAGGTTGTAAATGATCTCGTTCGGCGATTTGGCCAGCAGTTGCGTGAGATTCTCCCGTGCTTCATTCAACTGACCGCCCTTGATCTGAGCGATCGCCAGACCGTAACGGGCCACGTCGTTTTTCGGGTTCTCATCCAGTTGCGCGCGGAAACGCTTGGCGCCAAGGCCCGGCGTTTCTTCATAGGTCAACTGCACCCGCGCGCGGATCAGTTGATAGCGCTTGCTGTCTTCAATGCCACCGGGTTTAGCCTGTTCAGCGCGGTTACGGGTGTCGGCGATACGCGATTCGGTGACCGGGTGAGTCAGCAGGAATTCCGGCGGCTTGGCGTCGAAACGATACTGGCGCATCAAACGCTCGAACATGGTCGGCATCGAGCGCGGATCGTAGCCTGCCTTCTCCAGGTTGAGGATGCCGATGCGATCGGCCTCCTGCTCGTTCTGACGCGAGAAGCGCCGTTGCTCCTGGATGGCCGCCGCTTGGGTGCCGGCAATCGCCGCGATGCCAGCGTCGCCCGCGCCGGCAGCGGCGATCACGATGCCGGCCAGCAGCGCCGCCATCATCGGCACCTGCATCCGCTGCGAGGCCTCGACGCCACGGGCGAAGTGGCGTTGGGACAAGTGAGCCAGTTCGTGAGCCAGTACCGAGGCATATTCGCCCTCGGTCTGCGCATTGAGGAACAAGCCGCCGTTGACCCCGACAATCCCGCCCGGTGCCGCGAAGGCGTTGAGTTGCGGGCTGTTGATCAGGATGAATTCAAGACGTCGGTCATTGACCTGGCTGGTTTCCACCAGCTTGTAGACGCTGGACTCGACGTAATCCTTGAGCTGTGGATCGTTGAGCTGCGAAACCTGGCTGCGCAGCAATGCCAGCCAGGCGCGACCCAATTGATATTCCTGTTGTGGCGAGACGATGGCAGAGCTGGCGTCACCGAGTGACGGCAGGTCGTCGGCGAAGCCCGGTGAGGCGAGCAGGCAAGCGAGCGTCAGCAGGGTAGGGCGCAGAAATGTCATGCACAAAGCCTTAGTCGACAAAGACCTTACTGTAGCCGGACACCGGGCCTGCGACCAGATATTCTAGGCAGCCTGACCACCTGATCCGGAGTGACGCATGACCGACGCTGTAGCCCACGACTGTGAACTGGACGCCAGTGGCCTGAATTGTCCGTTGCCGTTGCTCAAGGCCAAAATGGAGCTGAACAAGCTGCCCAGTGGCGCGGTACTCAAGGTGATTGCCACGGATGCCGGCTCGCAACGCGACTTTCGCACCTTTGCCAAATTGGCCGGTCATACGCTGCTGCGTGAAGAAGACGAGGCGGGTGTCTACCGTTACTGGCTGAAAAAAGCCTGAAACCGACCGCGTAAATGACCTAAGGAAAATTGATGTTCAAAGTGTTGCGCGACTGGATTCAGCGCTACTTCTCCGATGAGGAAGCGGTGGTGCTGGCGGTTTTGTTGTTTCTCGCCTTCACCGCAGTGCTGACGCTTGGCGGAATGCTCGCGCCGGTGCTGGCCGGGATGGTGCTGGCGTACCTGATGCAGGGGCTGGTGGTCACGCTCGAACGTCTGCGCGTGCCCGGTGGGGCGGCGGTCGGTCTGGTGTTTGCGCTGTTCATGGGCGTGCTGATGGTGTTCATCGTCGTGGTGCTGCCTTTGCTCTGGCATCAGTTGATCACCCTGTTCAACGAATTGCCGGGGATGCTCGCCAAGTGGCAATCGCTGCTGTTGTTGCTGCCCGAGCGCTATCCGCACCTGGTCTCCGACGAGCAGGTGCTGCAAGCGATCGAAGCAGCGCGGGGCGAGATCGGCAAGTTCGGCCAGTGGGCGCTTACGTTCTCGTTGTCGAGCCTGCCGCTGCTGGTAAATATCATGATCTACCTGGTGCTGGTGCCGATCCTGGTGTTCTTCTTCCTCAAGGATCGGGCAATGATCGGCGAGTGGGTGCGCGGCTATTTGCCGCGTGAGCGGGCGCTGATCACCCGGGTCGCCGAAGAAATGAACCGGCAGATCGCCAACTACATTCGCGGCAAGGTCATCGAGATCGTGATCTGTGGTGGCGTGACTTACATCGCATTTGTCGCGCTGGGACTCAACTACGCGGCGCTGCTGGCTCTGTTGGTTGGCGTGTCGGTGGTGGTGCCGTATGTCGGAGCGGTGGTGGTGACCGTGCCGGTGCTGCTGATTGCGCTGTTCCAGTGGGGCTGGAGCGATCAGTTCATCTATCTGATGGCGGTCTACGGAATCATTCAGACTTTGGACGGCAACGTGCTGGTGCCGTTGCTGTTCTCCGAAGCGGTCAATCTGCACCCGGTGGCAATCATCTGCGCGGTGCTGTTGTTCGGCGGGTTGTGGGGATTCTGGGGCGTGTTCTTCGCGATTCCGCTGGCGACGCTGTTCAAGGCTGTACTTGATGCGTGGCCGCGCAAGGAACCGGTGGTAGCGCCGTTGCTTTGAGAATGAATCGGCGCCCGCAAGGGCGCCGACAGCATTAGGCCTTGTTCAGCGCCTGAGCAGCAGCCAGCACTGCATCGACATGTCCTGGCACTTTCACACCGCGCCATTCCTGACGCAGTACACCGTTTGTGTCGATCAGGAACGTGCTGCGATCAACGCCCAGGTATTCCTTGCCGTAGAGCTTTTTCAGCTTGATCACGTCGAACAGCTGGCAGACGGCTTCGTCCTTGTCGCTGATCAGCTCGAACGGAAACTCCTGCTTGCACTTGAAGTTCTCGTGGGACTTCAGGCTGTCGCGGGAGATGCCGAAGATTTCCGTGTTGGCAGCCTTGAATGCTGCGTATTGATCGCGAAATCCCTGGCCTTCGGTCGTGCAGCCCGGGGTGCTGTCCTTCGGGTAGAAGTAGATCACCACTTGCTTGCCCTTGAGGGCCGACAGGCTGACAGTCTGCCCGCTGGTGGCAGGTGCTTCGAAATCCGTAACCGGTTGGTCGATGACAACGGCCATGAAAGCTTCCTTACATTGGGTTCTGTGGGCGCCACGGTTCGATCAGTGCATCCAGGTTCATGGCGTCGGCGAAATCCAGGAACTGGTCGCGCAGCCAGCTGATCTGGGTGCCGGCCGGCAGGGTCACGGTGAACGTGGCGTTGAGCATGGTGCCGCCGGTCTGCGGTGCCTGATAGGTATCGCACGTCAGGTTTTCCAGCTCGACGTTGTGATCCATGAAGAACTGGCACAGCTCGTTGATGATGTCCGGGCGGTACGCCGAAGACACGTAAGCCACGTACGGCAGGGCTTGCGGACGGTTTTCCAGGGCGGCGCTGCGCACCACGTTGACGGTGAACGCATGACGCTTGGCCAGCACGGGCAGGCTGCCTTCCAGGCGGGCCAGGGCGTCCCAGCTGCCCGAAACTTCGAGCACCAGCGCGCTGCACTCGCCGTGGCGGGTCAGGCGCGAAGTGACGACCGCACAGCGGTTTTCATGGCTGGCGCGGCACAGGACGTTGGTCAGCTCCATGGGATTGGCGCCGAGGGCACTGATGACAAGGAATTGTTCGCGAACTGTGGGGGTGGACATGCAGCATTCCTAAAGCGATGAGCGGTCGGTAGGGAGAGAGGCGTTGATTGCCGGGGCAATGACTGTCCGGAAGGCCCGATTCGTGTGGCGTTACGGCTCCATGAACAAGGAAGCGTACGGCAACGACACTGGAACGGGGCCCGGGAGGCCGAAACGGGAGACTGGAACCCGGCGTACAAGCTGATCAGTACCGATCA
Source organism: Pseudomonas sp. B37(2017) (assembly GCF_002112885.1). Taxonomy (NCBI): domain Bacteria; kingdom Pseudomonadati; phylum Pseudomonadota; class Gammaproteobacteria; order Pseudomonadales; family Pseudomonadaceae; genus Pseudomonas; species Pseudomonas sp. B37(2017). The sequence continues at coordinate 303,639 of NZ_NEIX01000002.1, forward strand.
AAGTCTGAAGGGTAGCGAAAAGCGGCGCCAAGGGGAATGGCGGCACAGTACTTCGCTTGTGCAAGCATCTTGGCGCCAGTACCATTACCGCTCTCTTTTTCCGGCAGGAGCGGTTTCATGATTGCGGGCAGTATGGTGGCACTGGTCACACCCATGGATGCACAAGGGCGTCTTGACTGGGACAGCCTCAGCAAACTCGTGGACTTCCATCTCAAGAACGGCACTCATGCCATTGTCGCGGTCGGCACCACCGGCGAGTCGGCAACCCTTGATGTAGAAGAACACATCGCCGTCATCAAAGCCGTGGTCAAACAGGTTGCCGGTCGCATTCCGGTGATCGCCGGTACCGGCGCCAACTCGACCCGCGAAGCTGTCGAGCTGACCCGCAATGCCAAAGAAGCCGGCGCCGATGCCTGCCTGCTGGTAGTCCCGTACTACAACAAGCCGACCCAGGAAGGCCTGTACCAGCACTTCAAGCACATCGCCGAAGCGGTCGACATCCCGCAGATTCTCTACAACGTTCCCGGCCGCACCTCCTGCGACATGCAGGCCGAGACCGTGATCCGCCTGTCCACCGTGCCGAACATCATCGGCATCAAGGAAGCGACCGGCGACCTGAAACGCGCCAAGGCGATCATCGACGGCGTGAGCAAGGACTTCATCGTGCTGTCCGGCGATGATCCGACCGCAGTCGAGCTGATTCTGCTGGGCGGCAAGGGCAACATCTCCGTCACCGCCAACGTCGCCCCGCGCGAAATGGCCGACCTGTGCGAGGCCGCGCTCAAGGGCGACGCCGAGACCGCACGGGCCATCAACGAAAAACTGATGCCGCTGCACAAGGACCTGTTCATCGAAGCCAACCCGATTCCGGTGAAGTGGGCTTTGGTCGAAATGGGCCTGATGCACCAAGGCATCCGCCTGCCGCTGACCTGGCTGAGCGCTCCTTGTCATGAAACGCTGCGCTCGGCCCTGCGCCAGTGCAACGTCCTGGTTTAATTGAGGAAGTACAACGCATGAAGCGAATGGCCGGACTTTCCGCACTTGCCTTGATTATCTCCAGCACCAGTGGCTGCGGATGGATCTGGGGCCCGGAAGGTTATTTCCGTGACCGTGGTAGCGATTACCTGGAAGCGCAACAGACTGCACCGATGCAACTGCCACCGGATGTCAGCACCTCCAAGCGCCTGGATCCGCTGCTGCCGATCCCGCGCAACGTGGCCGACGACACCGCCAGGGGTGAATACATCGTTCCGCGTCCTCAACCGCTGTCGACCGTTGCCGACGCCAGCGACTACTCGCTGCAGAAGAGCGGTGATTCGCGTTGGGTCATGGCCCAGCACCCACCGGCCGAAGTCTGGCCAGTGGCGGTGCAGTACTTCCAGGACAACGGTTTCCGTCTGGATGAACAGCGCCCGCAAACCGGCGAATTCACCACCACCTGGCAGCATTCCGACGAACTGTCCGCCGCGATGGCCAAGCGCCTGAGCGCCGCCGGCGTCAGCACCGACAGCGAAACCCGCGTGCGGGTGCGCATCGAGCCGGGCGTGCAGCGCAACACCAGTGAAGTCTATGTGGTCAGCGCCGAGCGTCCTGCCGGCAGCACCGCCAATGTCGATTTCACCAACCGCTCGGTCAACACTGGCCTGGACGCTGCGCTGGTCGACGACATGCTCGCGAGCATGAGCCGTACCTCCGAGAAGGGTGGTTCGGTGTCGATGCTGGCTTCGCGTGATTTCGATACCCCGAGCCGTGTCAGCCTGAGCGAAGACGGCAGCGGTAACCCGGTACTGAACGTCGGTACGGACCTGGATCGTGCCTGGTCGAGCGTCGGTCGTGCGCTGGAACAGGGCGAATGGCGCGTTGAAGACATCAACCGCAGCCTGGGTCTCTACTACATCAACTTGTCCGAGAAGGCCGAGAAGAAAGACGAGAAGCCTGGTTTCTTCAGCAGCCTGTTCGGCAGCGCGCCGACCAAGGAAGAAGTTGAAGCCCGCGCCGAGCGCTATCAGGTTCGCCTGAGCAAGGTCGGCGAGAACGTGCAGGTGACCGTCGAGAAAAACATCAACACCGTTGCGCCGGCCGATGTGGCCCGCAAAGTGTTGAGCGTGATTCAGGACAACCTGGGCTGATCCAATGCGTTTTGCCGTTCTCGGCAGCGGTAGCCAAGGGAACGGCACGCTGATCGCCAGTGCTGATACGTATGTGCTGGTGGATTGTGGTTTTTCCCTGCGGGAAACCGAAAAACGCCTGTTGCGCCTGGGTGTGAACCCGGCGCAACTGAGCGCGATACTCGTAACCCACGAACATGCCGACCACGTGCATGGCGTGGGTTTGCTGTCTCGGCGCTACAATCTGCCTGTCTACCTCAGTCGCGGCACACTGCGCGGGATGCGCAAACCGATTGAACCTGCCGGTTTCGTGACCGGTGGCGAGCAACTGCAGATCGGTGCTCTGAACATCGGGGTCATTGCCGTGGCCCATGATGCGCAGGAACCGACCCAGTACGTATTCAGTGACGGTGAGCGGCGCTTCGGCCTGCTGACTGACCTGGGCTCTTACTGCGAGCGGGTGCTGGACGGCTATCGGGACCTCGATGCGTTGATGATCGAGTCCAACCATTGTCGCGACATGCTGGCCCGTGGTCATTACCCGTACTTTCTCAAGCAGCGGGTGGGCGGCGAGCTGGGACATTTGAACAACCATCAGGCGGCATTCCTGGTGGCCGAGTTGGGCTGGCAAGGCCTGCAACACCTGATCCTGGCCCATCTGAGCAGCAAGAACAACCTGCCGCAACTGGCCCGGCAATGTTTTGTCGACACCCTCGGGTGCGACCCGGACTGGCTGCAACTGGCCGATCAAGATTCAGGGCTCGACTGGCGCCACATCGCCTAGCCCATCTACTTAGCAAGCGGAGCCCATCATGGAAAAACGTGAAGAACTCTACCGCGGCAAAGCCAAATCGGTTTACAAGACCGACGACGCTGACCGCTTGATCCTGCTGTTTCGCAACGACACTTCGGCGTTCGACGGCAAGCGCATCGAGCAGCTCGACCGCAAAGGCATGGTGAACAACAAGTTCAACGCCTTCATCATGCAGAAACTCGAAGCGGCCGGCATTCCGACCCAATTCGACAAGCTGCTGGCCGACAACGAAGTGCTGGTGAAAAAACTCGACATGATCCCGGTCGAGTGCGTCGTGCGTAACTACGCCGCCGGCAGCCTGGTCAAGCGTCTGGGCGTCGAGGAGGGCATGAAGCTCAACCCGTACACCTTCGAACTGTTCCTGAAGGACGACGCCAAGGGCGACCCGTTCATCAACGAATCCCACGTCGTGGCGTTCGGCTGGGGCACCGCCGAGCAACTGGCGCGTATGAAAGAACTGTCGCTCAAGGTCAACGAAGTCCTGAGCAAACTGTTCGACGACGCAGGCCTCTTGCTGGTGGACTTCAAACTTGAATTCGGCGTGTTCAGCGACGGCTCCATCGTCCTGGGCGACGAGTTCAGCCCGGACGGCTGCCGTCTGTGGGACAAGGACACCAAGAAGAAGATGGACAAGGACCGCTTCCGCCAGGGCCTCGGTGACGTCATCGAAGCCTACGAAGAAGTCGCCAACCGTCTGGGCGTACCGCTTTAATCGACGCAAGCATCTGATAGCACGGAGAAATTTTCGAAAGAGGGTTTGCTTTCGGTAAAAGTGTTGTTATGATGCGCGCCGTTGGAGAGATGCCAGAGTGGCCGAATGGGACGGATTCGAAATCCGTTGTACCTTCACCGGTACCTAGGGTTCGAATCCCTATCTCTCCGCCATACATAGAAAAAGCCCCGTAGCTGAAAAGCTACGGGGCTTTTTCGTTTCTGAGGATTTTTTACCTGGATCGTCTATTTACGCATCAGAACTGGATCTCTAGCTCAATTCTGATTGGTAAAAACTTAGCGATCCAGTCATACGCGCCCTCTGGGAGATAACCCTACCTTGGCGTGATCCATTCCAGAGAGGTTGAGTTGGCGCCGATAGCGCCAAGACCCTTTGTCGCCTGAGCTTTCGAAGTGATTCCATTGAGCTATCATCGTTGGAAAAATGGAGGGCTGTATGAAAAAGGTTTTTTCTGTAGCGGTCATAGCAATCACCGTGGCGCTATCAGGGAATGTTCACGCACGCGGGAGCGGCTTCGGCAGTCATTCCTCGTTCAAGTCCAGCTACTCCTACGGAAGTCGTTCCGACCATTCGGTTAGTGGATATACGCGAAGCAATGGAACGTATGTTCGCCCCTCTCATGCTACAAACCCAGACTCCACCAGGAATAATAACTACAGCACCAAAGGTAATGTGAATCCGTACACAGGGAAGTTCGGCACTAAACCTCGTGATGGCATGTAGTTATGAGGCTGCCAGAGAAGGCATTTTATTCAATTATCCTATTTGTTTTGATGCAGGAGAGCACGCCAACTCTCGCCGCTACATTTGATGGCTACGAATGCACGGATGATTGCTCAGGACATCAGGCCGGTTATGAATGGGCCGAGGAAAAGGGAATTTACGATGAAAAATTCCTGTAGTACCCCATCTGAGTCCTTTAACGAAGGCTGTCAGTCGTTTATCGAAGGAGGCGCAGGCGTTGTTTCAACGGACGATGATGATGGTGATGAAGAAAGCGACGATGACGAATGACCGCTCACCAAAACGGCCCCGTAGATGAAAATCTACGGGGCTTTTTCGTTTCCGATCCAGCGCAATTCGCTACCCCAGCTACTTCTCCCCCAAATCCACCACCTCCCAACTATCATCCGGATCAAACCGCGTCATCGCCTTCGCCACTTTCTCCCCATCCGGCCCGAGATCCTTCTGAAACACCTGGCCTTCATGGCTGATCATGAAGCTCATCACCCCGGTGTCGTCATACTTCGCTGGCCAGGCGATCAAGGCGAACCCGCGACTCATCTTGTCTCCAATCAGATAGCTGTAAGCGCCGCCCGGGGCTGACGGGCCTTGGGCGTCGAGGATGCGGAAGTGGTAGCCGTGCCAGTCTTCATCGTTGATGGCCTGGCCGAAGGCGGGTCCGAGAGGGCTGATCTGGTTGCTGTCGTCTTCTGGCCAATAGAGTCCGTCGTGCTTGCCGGGGGAACTGAAGATTTTCTGTGCGTATTCGAGGGCGCCGTCGCCGTCGCGGTCTTCCGAGGCGTAGTCCATTTGCGCGTCGTGGTAGGCCAGCGCCGATTGCACTGCCGCCAGTTCGTTACGACCGATGCGACGGGCGCGGATTTCGACCTGGGCGGCTTTTATGTCGAAGCGCCAGCCGGTTTTGTCTTTGATGAGCGGGATGGGCAACGTCCAGTGATCGGGCCCGACGGAGAGCACGGCCTTGCTGTCGCCGGTCTTTTCCAGGGTGTGCTGTTCGCGGTATTGCTGCAGGAAGGCATCGACATCGCTGCGCTGTACGCCTTCGCGGGGAATGAAGCTGTGCCATTCCTCGCCCAGCAATTCGGTCAGGCGTTTTTGATCGGCGTGTTGCGTACCGAGGGCTTCGACGAAGGCTTCAGCGGCTTTTTCCGGGGTTGGAAACACTTGCTGGGCCGAGGCGAAGGTCGAGAATGCGAGGCCGGCAGCGAGGGGCAGGCAGTTCCTGAGCAGAGAATGAATGTTCATCGACGGCCACCTCCTCTCTGACGCATGCCCCCGCCAGATGGCCGGCTGATCTGATGTCCGGCGGCGCGTGAGGTGTTGGGACGTTGCGCGGAAATCTGGCTGGCCCGGCCGCGATCAGCCTGGACGCGGGTCTGTGACGGAGAGCGCGCGCCGGCAAAGGCGTTGTTTCGCGCACTGCCCGCGGCGGGTCGGGCTTGGGACGCACGGTTGTCACGTTGATTGGCGCCCGGCTGGCGCGCCTCCCGGGTGTTGGCTTGAGCGCGGTCGGCGGCTCTGGGTCTGTCCGCGCCGCCTTGCATGCGATTGCCGACATTGGCGGATTGCGCTTCGCGGGCTTGATTGCGGGCTTCCCGATTGCTGGTGGCAGGGCGTTCGAAACCGGCCCTGTCCATCGAACTGCGCGCCCGTTCCCGGGCCTGCGCCCGCTGCGCGTTGTCGCCGCGATAGGCGTCACGCTGAGCCGCACCGTCCAGCTGCCGGCCATACTGGGCGCGGCTGCGGTTGTCACGATAGGGCACGCCATCGCGATGCACGGTGTTGTGCTGCCATTTGTTCTGGTTGTTGGTGATCCGGTTGTTGGCGTTGATGTTGTTGTAACGGTTCACATCGATGTCGATGTCGTTATGGCCCCAATCGCAGTTACCCCACAACGACGCAACGACCGCCACGCCCGTGCCGAAGGCCAGTCCGGCCACCAGTGCCTGACCCGGGTAGTAAGCGGGCGGCGGCGGGTAATACACCGGCGGCGAGGCCGGATAAGGCCAGGTGCCGTAAGTGGTGGTCGGGTTATAGGTCGGGACGTAGACCACCTGCGGATCGGCAGGCTGAATGATGATGGTCGTGTTGTCGGCCGGCTTGGTTGTCCCGGCAGAGATGGGCGGTGTTACGTTTTGCACGGTCACATTCTGATATTGATTGCTCTGCAGATTGCCCGCCGCCTGGGCCTGACGCCGCAAGCGCTGAACGCCGGCCATGAGTTCGTCAGGCTGGGCCAGAAAGGCATCCCCCAGACGTTGCATCCAGACCGGGTCCTGCCCCAGAGTCGCCAAGACCTGCGGAAACGCCACCAACGCCTGCACGCTCGGATCCCACGTCTGGCTGGCTACCTGCTTGACCGCGTCATCGCCCTTGGCGTCCGGATGAGCCTTGGACCAGGTCACGGCTTCGGCGACTTCTCCCGGATAGGTGGTGGCCATCAGTACTTGAGCAAGCAGTGGGTCGGGATACAGGGCAATCGACGCGAGCATCTGGTCGAGCTGCTCCGTGGTAAACACGGCATCTTTGGCCGGAGCGGTGGCCGCCGCCGGGGCTGCAGGCGCATCGGCGGCCTGCAACAAGAGCGGTGCAGCGCTCAAGGCGAGCATGAGCGACGCGGCACGCAAGAGCGAACTGTGCATGACCTCTTCCCCACATCCAGATGGCAGGTTTGCAACACGCGAGGCATCAACGGCCGACATCGGACGCTGCGCCGTGATGGAGAATGGTTGGCGATTGGCGTTCCGTCAAAAACTGCACAGGTTTTTTCGCAATAAGCACGTTGCCTGAGCGTTACCGCCCGTTTGCTTGCGTTTTGCGATAAATGACTAAACTTTCCGGTTCCAGGTCATGCAGTGCCAACGAGCCTGGCTGTCGCTCCAACCCGAGAGGTCTGGTCATGGCAAAGGGAAAGAAGAAAGACTCGCCCCGAGAAAAACCTGACGAACATACAAAACTGTCAAACAAGGACTACCTTGCCGAGTTGCGCCGCCTGCATATCGAACTGGTGAAAATGCAGGAATGGGTGAAGGCCGAAGGCATCAAGATCTGCATCATCTTCGAAGGCCGTGACGGTGCGGGCAAGGGTGGCACCATCAAGGCGCTGACCGAGCGGGTCAGCCCGCGAGTCTTTCGCGTCATCGCGTTGCCGGCCCCGACCGATCGCGAGAAGAGCCAGATGTACATGCAGCGCTATCTGCCCCATTTGCCGGCGGCCGGCGAAGTGGTGATCTTCGATCGCAGTTGGTACAACCGGGCCGGCGTCGAGCGGGTGATGGGTTTTTGCACGGACAAACAGGTCGACAAGTTTCTCAAGACCGTGCCGCTTGTGGAGCGCGCAGTCGTCGGTTCGGGAGTTATCCTGCTCAAGTACTGGCTGAATGTCAGCCAGGAAGAACAGACCCGGCGTCTGGAGGCGCGCATTGTCGACGGGCGCAAGATCTGGAAGCTGTCGCCGATGGACCTCAAGTCCTACAGCCGCTGGTATGACTACTCCCGGGCACGGGACGACATGATCGAAGCGACCGACACCGATTACGCACCGTGGCTGGTGGCCAACTCGAACGACAAGCGTCGGGCGCGGCTCAATATCATCTCTGACCTGCTCAGTCGCATCCCCTATAAAGAGGTGCCGCGAGAGAAGGTGACATTGCCCAAGCGGCAGAAACCGGGGGGATACAAGGAGTCGGATTATCCGTTCCGGCATATACCTGAGAGATTCTGAGGGGGTACTGGCTCACGCCATTTCCGCCGGCAGTTAAAAGCCTCGTCGTTGAAAAACTACGAGGCTTTTACGTAAATCGGTGCAGGTATCTGGAAAGTTGTTTTAGGCAAAAGAGATAGGGTGGGGGCGAAATCTCGTTTGGTATCGTTTTGGAGCGACGTCAGGCCAGGCTAGCGCATGTCAACTTCACTGAACTTCAGTGTGAGGGATTCATCATTCGAATCATTGAAGACGAGCTTGATAGCAGGTGTTTTGTTCAGCTTGCTATTGCTCTGCTGGAAAATCAGCGTGACCCGAGTAGGGACATTGCGGATTAACTGAAATCTCAGCCAGTAGCGATCTTCCACCTGACCAACCCGAATCGATTCAAACTTTAGTGGGCCTCCTGATTCGTCGAACAGGCGCGTGCTGTCATCAAAGCGGAAGCTGCGGTCCACATTCAAGTTCGTCAAATCGAAGGTGCATGTGGGCAATCTGCCGATATTTTCGCAACCAACAAGCTCAAAACGAACATTGTCCAAAACTTCCATGCGCTTGCCGAGCAGGTTGCTACCTTCGTTCTCTACGATTTTTGCCTGTAGTTTTGCAAACTCGAATGAGGGTTTTGCGTACTCGGTTCCCAAGATGAAGAACCCAAATGACACGCCGGAAATTATGACGAACTGCAAGCAGCCTCTCAGCAGCGGTGTGTAGTTGCGAATTTGCCATCCAATGGAAACTGCACCCAAGAACATGAAGGTGCTGACAAGCAATACCACGTTCTTCCAGCTGATGAAACTGAACCCGAATACGCTTGGATCTGGCACTACGTAGGTAATCAGTGCCCACATGGCACCTAACAAAACACCGAGCCCGGCCATGCCTCGCGTGATCAGAGATGTGAGCTTCTGGGTACGAGAGAGAGGAACCGGTAAATCCTGATGGGAGAGCAAAGTTACGAACTCCTTGTTTCGTAGCCTGATCATGTGTCCGTGATGGTGAATGTCGGGCCGATTGGAGAAGAATCCCTCGTATCAGGGAATCATGGATTGTGGCAGCTTGCCATTATCCATCTGCAGTGATCCGGGTAAAGCCTGATTCCGCTTGAATTGATCGTAACCGGGATCAACTGATTGCTTTGCGGGCGGGCATTTCAATTGAATGCTGCCTATGGGCATAGGCAGCATTTTTACCTCAGATCTCCTTGACCGGGGTCTCTCCCTGCACACCTTTGATCAGCTCGATCACATGCAGACAATCCGCCTTGTTCACATACGATTCGCCACTGGCGACCGTCTCGTGATTCCCCGCCCTTAATCTCCAGCGCCATTGGCCCTTGCCGGTGCTCGGGGTGCCTTTGGATTGCCTGTAAATCTCGAAATACATTCAGTTCGCTCCATGCGATTTATGTGCGACAACCTGTGTGACGCCTCGACGCAAGCCTAGCGGAGCGCGGATTTTTGGCTATCGGGGATTTGTTTCCAATCGTTCGTGGATGTTTCTGAAAGGCGCGGGCCAGAGCGCAGGGATCGTCCTTTGGATTGGCCGGAACGCCGTCGTTTCACCCTTGCATGACATTTCGGGCTGCTGCTTAATACGGTGCGGCTCATGGCGTCGAACAGCGTTCGGCGACCGACAATCACTATAAAAAAAGAGCAGTCCATTGACCCATCCGAATGGAACGCAGCACGCGGGCCCGGTGAAGTTGTCGCTGGTGATTCCCGTGTTCAACGAAGAGGACAGCCTCGACGGTTTTCTCCTGCGTATTCGTCAGGTGTTCGAGGGTGATTCCCGGATCAGCCTCGAACTGGTGTTCGTCAACGACGGCAGTTCCGATACGACGCTGGAACGTCTCCTGAACTGCCAGCAGAGCGACTCACGCATCCGCATCGTTGATCTGAGCCGCAATTTCGGCAAGGAAGCGGCGCTGTCCGCCGGTTTGCAGATCGCCACCGGGCAGATCGTGGTGCCGATCGACGTTGATCTGCAGGACCCGCCCGAGGTGATTCTGCAAATGATCGAGCGCTGGCGCGATGGTTTTGAAGTGGTGCTTGGCCACCGCATCAGTCGGCGCAGCGACTCCTGGGCCAAGCAGACTTCCGCCAGCTGGTTCTATCGCCTGCACAACAGAATTGCCGAACAGTCATTGCCGGAAAACGTCGGTGATTTCCGGCTGATGGATCGCTGCGTGGTCGACGCGCTGCTGACGCTGCCCGAATCCCGACGCTTCATGAAAGGCCTGTTCGCCTGGGTTGGATTTCGCACCACGCAAGTCGAATACGAGCGCCCGGAGCGGGCAGCGGGGCAGACTAAATTCAATGGCTGGCGACTGTGGAACTTTGCGCTGGAAGGCATCACCAGTTTCAGCACCGAGCCGCTGCGGATCTGGACATATCTGGGAGCGATGGTGTCGCTGGTGTCGTTCGCCTTTGCCATGTTCATCGTGGTGCGCACGCTGTTGTACGGTGTCGATCTGCCCGGTTATGCGTCGCTGATGGTGGCCGTGACATTCCTCGGTGGACTGCAACTGATCGGCATTGGCGTACTCGGTGAATACCTGGGGCGCACTTACATTGAAGCCAAGCGCCGACCGGTCTTTCTGGTACGCCGCGTTTACGATCCCAAGGACTGACCGATGGACCTCAAGGAAACCGACATCCTCGGCGACAGCATCGGCGAGCATTGGTATTACTGCTCCAAAGCGGCCGCCACCCGGCGCTTGCTGGGTGAAGCGCCGATCAAGCGAATTCTCGATGTCGGTGCCGGTTCAGGTTTCTTTTCCCACCATTTATTGACCCACACGGCGGCACGCGAAGCGTGGTGCGTGGACATCAGTTACCCGGCCGACTCCAGCGCCACCACCGCCGGAAAGCCGGTGCATTACCGTCGTTCCATCGACAGCGTGGACGCGGATCTGGTGTTGCTGATGGATGTGCTGGAACACGTTGATGACGACCTCGGCCTGCTCAAGTCGTACGTCGACAAAGTGCCGTCCGGCAGCCGTTTTTTGATGACCGTGCCGGCGTTCCAGTTCATGTGGAGCGGGCACGATGATTTTCTCGAACACAAACGTCGTTACACCCTGGGGCAATTCGAAGCTCTGGCGGGTAACGCCGGATTGAAGGTAGAGCGGGGCGCCTATTACTTCGGAGCGGTTTTCCCGATTGCGCTGGCATCGCGCCTGATACCCGGCGGCACTCGGGGTTCGACACCGCGTTCGCAGCTGAAAAAACATCATCCGCTGGTCAATACGCTGCTGAAAACCCTGTGCAGTCTCGAGCTGCCGTTGATGGGCATGAATCGCCTCGCCGGTTTGAGCGTGTTCGTGCTGGCGCGCAAACCGTGACGTCCGCCGAAAAGTCCGCATTGATCCAGCGCGGTCTGCGTTTCGCCGTGACCGGATTGTTCGTCACCGCGCTGCATGCGCTGGTGGCGGTGCTGTTCATCAACTTCGTCAGCCACCAGCCGCCCCTGGCCAACGGCGTGGCCTTTGCCGTGGCGACGGTGGTGTCTTACGTGATCAACACCACCTGGAGTTTTTCAGCCCGACTGCACGGGAAAACCCTGCTGCGTTTCATGCTGGTTTCGGTGGGCGGTTTTCTGTTGGCGATGTTCGTGGCCTGGGCGGCACAGATGGCCGGGCTGCACTATCTCGCCGGAATCGTTGCCGTGGCGCTGACGATTCCGGCATTCACTTTCGTACTGCACAACTTCTGGACATATCGATGACGGATTCACGGGAGCACCCGGCACTTTCCCTGCTGCCATTGTTCTTGGGTGTTCTGGTGTTTTTTCTGGTGGTCGGACCGCAAGCGCTGAACCCGCAGAACATTGCCTGGCTGGAACAGGGCGATCCGGCCACGCATTATCTGGGCTGGGCGTTTTTCCGGCATGGGCCCTGGACATTCCCGCTCGGGCTCAATCCGTCCTACGGCCTGGAACTGGGCAGCGCGATCATTTTTTCCGACTCCAATCCACTGCTCGCGCTGTTGTTCAAACCGTTCAGTGGCTGGTTGCCGGAGACCTTCCAGTATTTCGGTTTGTGGCTGCTGGCCTGTTGTGTCTTGCAAGCCTGGTTTGGCTGGAAACTGCTGGGGCTGATGACGCCCCATCCCTTGATTCGCCTTCTGGGTGCAGGATTGCTGGCGTTCTCGCCGGTGATGTTTTTTCGCCTTGTGGGGCACCTTTCCCTGGCGGGCCATTTCCTGATTCTGGCGGCGCTGTACCTGGCGTTGCTGACGGATCTGCAACGTCGTCGCCTGGCGTGGGGCACCTTGCTGGCGGTGACGGCCTGGGTGCACGCCTACCTGCTGGCCATGGTTGCGCTGATCTGGCTGGCGGACCTGCTGGGCAAGACATTCGGTCGGTCATTGACCCGGAGGCAAGGGCTGATCGAGGGCGGCGTGCTTTTCGCCATGGTGAGTGTGTGCTGCTGGCAGGCCGGTTACTTCAGCATTGCCGATGGCGCGGCAGCCAGTGGTTTTGGTTTGTACCGGATGAATCTGCTGTCGCCCGTCGACCCGGCAGGCTGGTCCCATCTTCTTCCCGGTCTGCCGAAAGAAGAGGGGGATTACGAAGGTTTCAACTACTTTGGCCTGGGTGTTCTGTTGCTGGTGCCGCTGGCTTTTTTGGCCTGGCTGCGAAACCGGCGACTCTTGAAGGATGAATTGCGTGCTCGTCCATGGCTGCTGGTGGCCATGCTCGGTTTATGGCTGTTCGCGCTGTCGAACCGAATAGGCATAGGCACGTTGACGTTCGAGTATCCGCTACCCGACCGAATCATCGTCCTGGCCAGTATTTTTCGCGCCTCGGGTCGGATGTTCTGGCCGGTGTTGTATGCCTGCGTCCTGACCATGATTTTTCTGGTGGTTCGCGGTTATCGGCCACGCATCGCCATCGGTCTGCTGGCCGTCGCATTGTTGATCCAGGTGGCCGACACCCGCGATGGCTGGATGGCCATCAGGCAGGGGAAAACGCTGACGCCGTCATCGTCCTGGAGCAGTCCGATGACGGATCCCTTCTGGGCCAGTGCTGCTGCGCGTTACGCCAATGTGCGCAGCCTGATGCCGCAGAATCAGAGCGATCGCTGGCAGATGATCGCCGGTTTCGCAGCGACCCACGGGATGAAAACCGATGCGGTGTATCTGGGACGCATGAGCACTTCGGCGCTGGCGCAAGCACAGCAGAAAGCACGCGCGATGCTCGAGTCGGGGCAGTACGACGCGGACTCTTTGTACCTTCTTGATGACGATGCTCTGGTCGATGCCGCACGGAGCATCAACAGTGAAACCGATCTGCTGACGCGCGTGGACGGGGTGGCGGTGCTGGCGCCGGGCTGGAAACGCTGCGGCGAATGCCTGCAGGTGCCTGATGAAGGGCAACAGATTTTGCTCGCGCCCCTCACTCGTCCAGGGCAAACGCTGACCTTCAATTATCGCAATCGGCAATTGGCCAAGGGTTGGTCGAGGCCGGAAAGCTGGGGGACATGGACAGAAGGGCGACAGGCGAAAATCCAATTGCGGGTGCAGCCGCCGGTGCGTTCGATCGTGATCGACGCGCTGGCTTTCATCTCGCCCGGGCACCCCGACCAGCGGGTGATCGTCAGTCTGAATGGCCAACAGGTACTGGATACCCGCTTGACGCAGTTTCAAGGCAATCGCCTGGAAATCCCGATCAGCGCCGCGCTCAACCAGCGCCTCGGGAACGATGACCGGCTCGATATCGAATTGCAGCTGCCGGATGCCGTCAGCCCTCGGCAGCTGGGTATCAACGACGATTCGCGGATCATGGGCCTGGGGCTGAAGACGTTGACGGTGCAATGACGCACCGTTTCGATGGACGCCGCCCCCACGGCCTTTCTACACTGCCGCAATCTGGGGATCGGGGGGCAATGGATGAACCGCAATGAACTTCGCAAGGCCGACATCAACCTGATGGTGGTGTTCGAGACCTTGATGCTCGAACGCAACGTGACGCGAGCCGCCGAGAAGCTGTTTCTCGGCCAGCCGACCATCAGCTCGGCGCTCAACCGTTTGCGCACCATGCTTAACGATCCGTTGTTCATTCGCGTCGGCCATCGCATGGAGCCGACCGCCCGCGCCGAAGACATTTATCGCCACCTGAAACCCGCGCTCGACTCGCTGTCGGTGGCGCTCAGCCTGACCCGGGATTTCGATCCCGCCGTCAGCACCATGACCTTTCGCATCGGTCTGTCGGATGACGTCGAATTCGGTCTTTTACCGCCGCTGTTGCGCGCCTTGCGCCAGGAAGCACCGAGCGTGGTCTTCGTGGTGCAACACGTCGATTACTGGCGGATTCCCGATCTTCTGGCGGCGGGCGACATCACCGTCGGCATCAGCCAGACCCGCGGCTTGCCGGCCAATGCCAAGCGCAAGCTATTGCGACACATCCAACCGAGCATCCTGCGTGCCGACAAGTCCGACACGCCGCTGACCCTCGACGAATATTGCGCACGGCCCCATGTGCTGGTTTCCCACACTGCCAATGTCAGTGGCTACGCCGATGAATGGCTGGCGGACATCGGTCGTACCCGTCAGGTGGTGTTGTCGGTGCCGCAGTACAGTTCGTTGCCAGCGCTGCTGGCCGGCACTGACCTGATTGCCAGCCTGCCGGATTACACCGCCGACGCCATGGCCGCTTCCGGGTTCTTGTTCAAGGAGCCGTTTCCGTTCAAGACCCCGACCCTCGACCTGTCGATGGTCTGGCTCAGCCACGTCGACAGCGACCCGGCCGAGCGCTGGTTGCGTTCGCGGCTGGAGCAGTTCATGAGTGAGCGTCCGGTGATGTCGTCGCTGGCGTGAGTCAGGCGTTGCTGTGTTATATGTACGACCTTTCCGCCGAACCACTGGAGCACCGAGATGCCACACCTGCACCTGGAATACACCGCCAACCTGCCGCAACTGAACGCCGACGTGGCGTTGATCCGGCTCAACAACACGCTGGTGGGTTCCGGTCAGTTCGCGGCGGAATTCGATATCAAGAGCCGTGCGCTCAAGGTTGAAACCTTCAAGGTCGGCACCGCCATGAACGAGCGCGCCTTTGTCGCGGTGAGGTTGGCGCTGCTCAGCGGGCGTTCGCCGGAGATCAAGAAGCAGCTCTCGCAGAGCCTGTTGGCGGTGTTGCAGGATCTGTGCGAATGGCCGGCCGGGGTCGAGGTGCAGTTGAGTGTGGAACTGCTCGACATCGACCGCGAGTCCTACAACAAGACCGCCATCGGCGTGTAAGACTCAGGCCGCTTCCAGCTCCGCGCAGGTCTTGATGACCTGCTCGCGCAGCCAGAGGTTGGCGCTGTCCTGATCGACGTTGTGGCTCCACTGCATGTCAAGGGTGAAACCCGGCAAGCCGTTCGGCGCCTCGCAGTGATTGAACACGGCGTCGTTGGTCAGCAAACGCTGGATCCGCCGGGGCAGGGTCAGGATGAAATCGGTGCCGGTGATCATCTTCAACGCCGCGCTGTAGCTGTTGGAACGGGCGACGATCTGGCGTTTCTGCGCCTGCCGCGCCAGCCAGCCATCGACCATGTTGGTGGTCGACGTCCACGGTGTCGGGAACACATGCCGGCGTTCGGTGAAAGCTTGCAGGCTCAGGCGCGGCTCCAGCGGCGTGGCGCGTTTGTCGAAGACGCAGACCAGGTCATCTTCCAGCAGCATCCGTGATTTCAGGTCGGCGTGGCTGCGATGGAAGTGCGGGCCGAAGCAGATCACCAGATCGAGGCTGCCGTCGCGCAATTCTTCGACCGGCACGTCGGTTTCGAACTTGTGCATGTTGACCATCACCGGCAAGTCATCGAAGTCAAAGCGCTTCAACATCCGTGGCAGGATCAGTTGCTCGAAGTATTCCGGGGCGCAGATGTTGAAGGTCACCGGTTGCGCCATCGGATCGAAAGTCGGAGCGCCGGCGTGGCAGAGGTTGATGCTTTCGAGGATTTTCTGCACATGGCCGTACATGCTGCTGGCCTTGTAGGTCGGGCGCATGCCCGTGCGGGTGTTGACGAACAAATCGTCTTCGAAGCTGGTGCGCAGTTTTTTCAGGCAGTAACTGACGGTGGACTGGCTGACGAACAGCGCCTCCGACACGTCGGTGACGCTGCTTTGCTCATACACGGCGACAAACACCATGAGATCCTGCATGTCGAGCTTTCTAAGCAAGTTACTGTTCAGCATCCGTTCTGTCTCGCTGTGCTCCTTGCGCCGAATCCGCGCAAACGTGTGCGCATGATCGTAACGGAACGATGGTGCCAGGAGAAAGCCCTGTAGGACTTTTCACGGTCAGTTGTGGGACAGAAAGTTTTAGTAACACGACGTACACAATCAAACCCGGAAAAGCTGGCCAGAAGCCTTTATCCAGACGGGTCGGCCTGCCATTCGCCCGATCAACCCATGTGCCGGGCGTAATATCGTGGGTTGAAGCGCAGCACCATCAGCAGCATGAGCGCCATCACTGCCGTCAGTGACCACCAGGCCCACTCGAAGCTGCCCAGTTGATCGCGAACTGCGCCGGCCATCAGGGGCGATAGTCCGGCAATCAGGTAGCCGATGCCTTGTACGAAGGCTGTGAGCCCGCCGGCACGTTGCGGTTCGTCGAGATGATCGAGGGATACGATCAGGCTCATCGGGAACAGTCCGCCAATGCCTAGTCCGAGCAGGCAGGGCCACAGCAGGCTCAGGTGCTGAGGGCTGAGGATCAGACCCAGAAATCCGGCGATGATCAGGCCGAGCAGGGTGCCGAGCACCAGGCGTCGGTCACGGCTGCGATTGGCGATGGCGGGCACTACCAGCCCGGAAATCACCTCCATGGCGGTCAGAAAACCCAGCATCAGGCCGGCGTTTTGTTCGCTCCAGCCCTTTTCCACGTAGTACGGCGCCAGCCAGGCGAGCACGCAGGTGTAGGACGCAGTGCCGAGACCGAAGAAGATCGCGAGCAGCCAGGCGCGGGAATTCGTGAAGAAGGATTCTTTTCTGATAACAGATCGGGTGACGTCCGGTGACGTAGTTCGGGTTGCCCACCACACAGGAATGGCGAGCAATGCCAAAACTGCCCAGACGGCCAGTCCCGCCCGCCAGTTGCCGGTCTGCATCAGCACCCACGGAGCGAACGAAGCGGCCAGCGCCGCGCCGCCCATGATCGAAGTGACGTAAAGGCCCATGCACAGCGCCACGTTGTCGGGAAACCGCGATTTGATCAGCGCGGGCATCAAGGCCTGGATCAGTGCAATGCCGATCCCGGCCAGCACGGCGCTGGCGATCAATCCGCCCGCCGAATCGAGAAACAGCCGCGACAGCGTCGCCCCGCCAATGATCAACAACGACAGCAGCACCGTGCGCTGTTCACCGAGGCGCTGACTGACCGCCATACCGAAAGACATCGCCAGCCCCATCGCCATCACCGGCAGCAGGGTCAGCAACGCTGCGAGACTGAAACTCAGCGCCATATCGCCGCGAATGGCCGAGAGCAAGGGCCCGACCGCCGCCATCGACGGGCGCAGGTTGAGGGCGACCAGGATGATGCCGAGCATCAGCCAGACAGCGGGGCGGGCAGTGGCGCGTACGTTTTCCATCTTCAGACCTTTGAACCAGAGGCGGTCGATTAGGCGGGCAGGCGAGCGGGGCGGCAAAATCAGAAAGTCGGGAGCGCTATCGAGAAATTCGATACGGCACCTCGTCGCCCGCGACTGAACCACAGCTGAACCATTCTCAAATACTCCGAAACTTTCATGGTTATTTCATGGGCCAACTAATCGTTGGCTTCTTTTTCACAAAAAATTGATGGTTGCCTGCTTAAAGTTTGTGTGGTCTGAGTCAATGAAATTTTCACAATTGACGACGGCACTTCTTTCAAGGAAATAGCCCCTCGCCATGTTCAAGTTAAAAGCCGTGCGCCCGGAATGGGTGACGTTGTTTGCCAGCGCCTTTCTTTTGACCGGATTCAATTTCGTTCTCTGGCAGCACCTGTTCGACATCACCACTGCGGACGGCAAAGGCATTGCCATGCGCATTGCGTTCGGGGTGATGATCTTCGCGGCGTACAACATCGTGCTGACGTTGCTGGCGTTTCGACCCGTGTTGAAACCCGTGTTGACGTTGTTGTTTATGGTCAGCGCCGGCGTGGCTTATTTCATGAGCCAATACGGTGTAATGATCGATGCCGGCATGTTTAGAAACTTTGCCGAAACCAATGCCACTGAAGTGCGCGATCTGCTGTCTTTGAAGTTGCTGGCTTATATCGTTTTTCTGGGTGTCTTGCCGTCCTGGTTGTTGTGGAAAGTTCCAGTCAACTATCGTCGCTGGCATCGCGAGTTATTAAGTAAAGTTGTGGTAAGTGTCGCGTCGGTCGCGGTCATTGGCGGCGTCGCGCTGGCCAATTATCAAGGGCTGTCGTCGCTGTTTCGCAATCACCACGAAATTCGCCTGATGCTGGTGCCGAGCAACTACATCGGCGCCTCGGCCGGTTATCTGCGTGAGCAGGTGGCTTCGGCGCAGCAACCGTTCGTCACGATCGGCGAAGACGCCCAGCGCAATGCCGCCGTGCAGAACCATCCGCGCAAATCCCTGACGGTGCTGGTGGTGGGGGAAAGTGCCCGGGCGGAAAACTTCGGCATCCTCGGTTATGACCGCGACACCACGCCGAAACTGGACAAGGAAGCCGGCCTGATCGCCTTCACCGATGTGCATTCCTGTGGCACGGAAACCGCCGTGTCGGTGCCGTGCATGTTCTCCAACATGGGCCGCAAGGATTACGACGCCAGCAAGGCGAAGAATGAGGAAGGGCTGCTGGACGTGCTCAAGCGTGCCGGGATCGATGTGATCTGGCGCGACAACCAGTCCGGCTGCAAGGGCACCTGCGATCGCGTCACCTTGCAGGACGTCAGCAATCTGAAAGACCCGGCGCTGTGCGCCAACAGCGAATGCCGCGACGAAATCCTGTTGCAAGGCCTGCAAAGCTTCATCGATCACCTGGACAAGGACACCATGCTGGTCCTGCATCAGATGGGCAGCCACGGCCCGGAATACTTCAAACGCTATCCGAAGGAATACGAGCGCTTCACCCCGGTGTGTGAAAGCAATGCGCTGAACAATTGCAGCCGCGAGAGCATCGTCAACGGCTACGACAACACGCTGGTGTACACCGACCATGTGCTGTCGAGCCTGATCGATGTGCTGCGCAGCAATCAGGACAAGGTCGATACCGCCATGCTGTACCTGTCCGACCACGGCGAATCCCTGGGCGAGTACAACCTGTTCCTCCACGGCACGCCGTACATGCTGGCGCCGGAGCAGCAGAAACACGTGGCGATGCTGGCGTGGTTCTCCGATAGCTATCAGAAGTCCTACTCGGTCGACACCCATTGCCTGCAAATGAGCCGCGACAAACCGCTGAGCCAGGACAACCTGTTCCACTCGATGCTCGGCCTGCTGGAAGTGCAGAGCAAGGTCTACCAGCCGGATCTGGACATGTTTGCCGGCTGCCGGGGGGCGGTGATCGACGGGGTGCTGGCCAAGGACTGAGCCGGCAGACTCACTCTGTAAGACTATTCTTTCCCTCAGGCAGGAGATTTCATCAAGCTCTTGCCCTGTAAAGGCGCGGAAAGCGCCGGTGGCGATATATACTGCGCGCCATTCTTGAAGGGAGAGCCGTGTGGCCATCGATATTCACTGGATTCGCGACAACGATAGCCTCGCGCAGTTTTGCGCCGAGTGGCAGCAGCTGCCGTTCGTTGCCCTCGACACCGAATTCATGCGGGTCGACACCTTCTACCCGATTGCCGGCCTGTTGCAGGTCGGCGACGGCAAACGCGCCTACCTGATCGACCCGCTGACCATCAACGCCTGGCAACCCTTGGCCGCGTTGCTGGAGAACCCGGCGGTGCTCAAAGTCCTGCACGCCTGCAGCGAAGACCTCGAAGTCCTGCTGCGCCTGACCGGCAGCCTGCCGGCGCCGCTGTTCGACACCCAACTGGCCGCTGCCTACCTGAACCTCGGGTTCTCGATGGGCTATTCGCGTTTGGTGCAGGAAGTGCTCGGCATCGAATTGCCGAAGGGCGAAACCCGTTCCGACTGGTTGCAGCGTCCGTTGTCCGACACGCAAATCAGCTATGCCGCCGAAGACGCCGTGCATCTGGCGGAGGTTTTCGTACAACTTCGTCCGAAGCTGTCTGACGACAAATTCGCCTGGGTACTGGAGGATGGCGCCGAACTGGTCGCCAACCTGCGCCGCGAGACCGATCCGTACGAGGTGTATCGCGAGGCCAAACTGGCGTGGAAACTGTCCCGCGCCCAACTGGCCGTGCTGCGTGAGCTGTGCGCCTGGCGTGAACGCGAGGCCCGCGCCCGCGACCTGCCGCGCAACCGCATCGTGCGTGAGCACTCGCTGTGGCCGCTGGCCCGGACCCAACCGGACAACCTGAGCGCGCTGGGCAAGATCGAAGACATGCACCCGCGTACCGTGCGTCAGGACGGCGAGTTTCTGCTTGATCTGATCAAGCGCTCTGGCAGTGTGGGGCCTGATCAATGGCCGCCAGCCGTGCCGGAGCCGTTGCCGATCGAAGCCGCTGCGCTGATCAAACAGCTGCGGGCGCTCGGTCAGGCCGAAGCTGAACGTCTGGGCATCGCGCCGGAACTGATGCTGCGCAAGAAAACCCTCGAAGCGCTGGTCAAAAGCGGCTTCCCCGAGGGTCCTTACCAATTGCCTGATTCGCTGCGTGGCTGGCGCCGCGAATTGATGGGCCAGAAGCTGCTCGACAGCCTGGCCACCGCCGGAGAACAGCCTTGAAACGTATTTGTTCCATTTATCAAAGTTCGAAGAAAAGCGGCATGTACCTTTACGTGCTCAAGAGCGATGCGCTGGAGCGCGTGCCGGAAGGTCTGATGGCGGCGTTCGGCAAGGCCAAGCATTCCTTCGACCTGGTGTTGACCCCCGAGCGCAAGCTGGCCAGCGAAGACATCGCCGTGGTCCTGGAAAACCTCGAAAAGCAGGGCTATCACCTGCAAATGCCACCGGCCGAGGAAGAGTACATCGAGCACTTGCCCGAAGAGTTGCTGCGACGCAACGACCCGGTCTGATCCGCGAGGCCCTGTCCTGGGCCTCTTGTAACCCCTGGAACGGTTTTTACGGCGACGGCTGCCACGAAGTGGACGGCCGCCTGCACGGTTTGCGAAAGGTTTGAAGATGCGCGTTCTGATTGCTGAACACGACCACGCGATATACGCCCGACTGCTGCGTCAGGCGGCTCCGGAGCTGGAAGTGCTGACCAGCGGCGACTCCGCCGAACTGGCCCGCCAGGCCGTCGATTGCCCGGTGTGGCTGGGGCAGCCGGATCTGCTGGCGACCCTGTTGCGTCAGGGCCACCAGCCGCAATGGCTGCAATCGACCTGGGCCGGGATCACGCCGCTACTGGCCGACGGCCTGCGCCGGGATTACCGCCTGACCCGGGCAGTCGGCATTTTCGGCCAGGTGATGGCTGAATACGTGCTGACCTACATGCTCGGCCACGAGCGTGAAGTGCTGGCGCGGCTGGTCAGCCAGGTCGAGCGCAAGTGGGACAACCGCACCGGTCAGAGTCTGGTCGGGCGCAAGGTGTTGATCGTTGGCACCGGTGACATCGGCCAGAGCGTGGCGCAGTTCCTGCTGCCGTTCGGCGTCGAGTTGTACGGCATCGCCAGCAGCGCCCGCGAGCAGGCGCCGTTTGTCGAAGTCGGTTCGATGGCGGATCTGCCACGGCTGGTGGGCGAGGTGGATTATGTGGTCAATCTGCTGCCCAACACCGAGCACACCCACGATATCTACGACGCTGCGCTGTTCAAGCAATTCAAGCCGACCGGTTTGTTCATCAACGCCGGGCGCGGTGTGGCGGTGGTCGATGCTGATCTGGTCGAAGCGTTGAAGGAAGGCCATCTGGCGGGCGCGGTGATCGACGTCTGCCGCCAGGAACCGCTGCCGCAACGGCATCCATTCTGGACCGCATGGGGCTTGCTGCTGACCGGGCACAGCTCGGCGCCGACCTCGCCGCCGATGATGGTGCAGTTGTTTCTGGATAACTTGCGGGCGTATCAGGCGGGTGAAGCGTTGCGCGGGGAAGTGGATTTCGCACGCGGTTACTGATTCCAGAGAGATCGTTCCCACGCTCCGCGTGGGAACGCCTCAAGGGACGCTCCGCGTCCAGTGACGCGGAGCGTCACGGGCTGCATTCCCACGCGGAGCGTGGGAACGATCAAGCGGGGCTTAGAGGGTGAAGTCGCCTTCAGCCGCCAGTTCGCTCAGCGGACGACGCGGGCTCGGTGTTTCCCGTGCTTGCAGGTAGTCCGCCAGGGTTGCCTTGTCACCCAGCTTGCCCACCGCCACGGCGGCGTGCAGCGCATAACCCTCCGGAATGTTCAGCTCCTTGCGGGTCAGCTCCTGATCGAAGCCGGCCATGCCGTGGGTGTGCCAGCCGCTCAGGCTCGCTTGCAGCGCCAGATGGCCCCACGCGGAACCGGTGTCGAAGGTGTGCCACAGCGCCGGCGTTTCCTCGGTCGCACCCGGTGCGGTGAAGGTGGTTTTCGAAATCACGATCACCAGTGCCGAAGCGTGTTGTGCCCAGCTGCGGTTGAATTCATTGAGCAGGCCCAGATAACGCTCCCAGTTCGGGGTGTCGCGACGGGCGTAGAGAAAACGCCACGGCTGCGAGTTGTACGCCGACGGCGCCCAGCGTGCGGCTTCGAAAAAGCTCAGCAGGGTTTCTTCGGAAATCGCTTCGCCGGTGAAGGCGCGGGGCGACCAGCGATCGGTGAACTGCGGGTGAATGGCGTATTCGGCAACGCGAGGGTTGGCACTCATCGAGAGATTCCTTGCTACGTTTGAGGACAGGTTGGAAGCGAAACCCGGCGGGATCAGTTGGGCTGAACGATGGGGTCGTGGCGCAAGCCTGCAGTTCACCGGATGCAACGCGGTCGAGCGTTAATGGCATCCGGCAAAGGCCTGGTGAGACCGGCAAAGCTACTTGGCCGCGCAAAAACTGACAAGTCCTGCACAACCGGCAGTCGCCAGCGCTTGGATCACGGGGCCTTGGGCACTAGACTGGCGGCCTTTTCACCACCTGATGTTGATGCTTGAGCCATGGCCGCCAAAGTCGAACCGTTCTGGATACGCAAAACCCTCGATCAACTCGATCACGAGGAATGGGAATCGCTGTGCGACGGTTGCGGCCTGTGCTGCCTGCAAAAGCTCGAGGATGAAGAAGACAACAGCGTCTATTACACGCGTATCGCCTGCAAACTGCTGGACCTGAAAACCTGCCAGTGCAGCGATTACCCGAACCGCATGAAGTTTGTCCCGGACTGCATCCAGCTCACCCCGGGCCAGGCCGAAGAATTCAAATGGCTGCCGCCGACCTGCGGTTATCGGCTGGTCAGCGAAGGCAAGGATCTGCCGCTGTGGCATCACCTGGTCTGCGGTGATCGCGACGCGGTGCACCACGAACGGATTTCCCAGTCCGGGCGCATGCTCGCCGAAGGCAGCGTGCCGGAAGACGACTGGGAAGATCACCTGATTTTCCGCGCAGGTTAACGATTGACCAAGGAGCAGGTATGGCGACGGGATTGCGCCGGGCGCTGATCGTCACGTTGCTGGCGCTGAGTGCGCCGGTGTGGGCGGCAAAGAAAGTCGATCTGGATTATCAGGTACGCCTGCTGCCGCAGAGCGATCAGGCCGAAGTGCGCCTGACCCTCGCCAAGGGCGAAGCAGTGCGCAGCCTGGATTTCGATCTCGGCGATGGCAGCCATTACAGCGACTTCAAGGCCGACGGCCAATGGCAACTGACGCCGGGCAAACCGGCGCGAGGGGTCTGGCGCCCGACGGCGGACAAGGCCAGCCTGACCTACCGCGTACGCATCAGCCACGGCCGCAAGAACGGCAGCTTCGACACGCGCATGACCCCGACCTGGGCGCTGATGCGCGGTGATGAACTGGTGCCGCCGGCCAGGCTCGATCAGCAGGACGGCATCGAACTGGTCGCGCGCCTGCACTTCGAATTGCCCGACGGCTGGAAAAGCGTCGAAACCGCCTGGCCGCGCATCGGCAAGAACAAATTCCGCATCGACAATCCGTCACGCCTGTTCGACCGCCCGACCGGCTGGATGCTCGCCGGCCACCTTGGCAGCCGCCGCACCCGACTGGGGGAAACCGAAGTCACCGTGGCCTCGCCACAAGGGCAGGGTATGCGCCGGATGGATGTGCTGACGCTGCTGACGTTCGTCTGGCCGCAGGTGCAGGCGGTGTTTCCGCGGCATCCGAGCAAACTGCTGATTGTCGGTGCCAACGACCCGATGTGGCGCGGCAGCCTGGCGGCACGGGAGTCGATCTACCTCAACACGCGGTTGCCACTGGTCAGCGAAAGCGGCAGCAGCGCACTGGTGCGCGAGCTGGCGCAGGTGTTCGGACGGATCAACGACGAGCAGCGCAGTGACTGGATCAGCGAGGGTTTTGCCGAGTATTACGCGATCGAGCTGGTGCGCCGTGCCGGCGGCATGAGCGACGAGCGTTATCAGGCGTTGCAGGCGAAACTGGTCAAGGACAGCCAGAAGGTCACGACCCTGCGCGGCGAGCAGATCAGCCCGGCGCAGCTGTCGAAAGCGGTGCTGTTGTTACAGGAGCTGGACGGCGAGATTCGCCTGAAGACCCGCAACAAGCGCTCGCTGGATGACGTGCTGCGCGGGGCGATGCATTTGGGGACGGTGGACACCAAAGAGTTCGTGCAACTCGCCGAAAGCATTCTCGGCGAGTCGTCCAAAGTCCTTGATACCGGGTTGCTTCGGTAGCGGTCAGACCCCGGCTTTCGGCGATTTCACCGAGTCATTGCCGGTCACGGTGGCGGTTTTGGTTGCCGCTTCGGCATTGGCCTTGAGCTTGCTCAGCTCCTCACCGGCGCGCTCGATCTTCGCCCGGACGTTGTTCATGTCCTGACGGCTTTTCTCCAGCAGGCTTTTCACCGAGCTGTGGCCGGTGATGCCGCGGGCCATAGCCACGCCGCCAATCGCCACCTGAATCAACCCGAATACGCCGCCACGGCGCAGGCCCTTGCCGACCATGATCACGCCGCCGGCCAGCGAGCCGATGCGCTCCCAGCCTTCGACGTTCTGCTCGGAACGGCTCTGGAACGGGGTGGATTCGATACGCTCGACGCGTTTGAGCTCGGTCATGATCTTTCTCCAGGCAATGAGTAATCGATAAACAAGCTGACTGCGCAGGCGGTCAGCTCGTTCCATCGGATGTGCGGCGTTTCAGCGGAATTTCGGCCCGGAGCGGGTATTCAGGCCTTTGGCCATGCGGTCGTAGAGCACGACGTTGACCGTGGCGGCGAGGTTCATGCAGCCGGTGGTCGGGATGTACACGACGTCTTCGCACCAGTCGCGGATCTCTTGATCCAGCGAGCCGTCTTCGGGGCCGAAGATGTACAGGGCGCGATCCGGGTGAGTGTATTCCGGCAGCGGGCGGGCGCCGTCTACCAGTTCCACGGCGACCGGGACGCAGTTGAGCGGCAGGATCTTTTTCAGGTCGTCGATGCCGATCAGCGGGATGTCGTAGTGCACGCGCTTGGTGTCGGTGACGAAATCGGCGGCGCGCTCATAGCGCTTGCCGGTGTAGAACACGGTCGACACGCCGTAGCAGCCTGCGGCGCGCATCACCGAACCGACGTTTTCCGGTGATTTGGGGTTATACAAACCAATGCAGCTGTACCGTTTGTCTGCCACGAGCGGGGTGCCTTCGGGAAAAAGAGGGCGATTATACGGGGATTAGGGGAGGGCGGGCAGATTCAGGATCTGCGGTGCTGATCGTTCCCACGCTCTGCGTGGGAATGCCTCAATGGACGCTCTGCGTCCGCTTTGGGACGCGGAGCGTCCCGGGCTGCATTCCCACGCGGAGCGTGGGAACGATCGGAGTGGTGGCTCAGTCCTCTTTTTTCATGAGGCCGGCCAGGGCAGCAAACGGGTTGTGCGTGGCCTTGGCGATTTTCGGCGTGCTCAGCGAGCCTTCGCCGAAGTACTGCTGGTCGGTATAGCGCGAGTGCTCGTTGTCGTGGCAGTACAGGCACAGCAGTTCCCAGTTGGAACCGTCCTGCGGGTTGTTGTCGTGGTTGTGGTCGCGGTGGTGCACGGTCAGCTCGCTCAGGCGCTTGCCGGAAAACTCACGGGCGCAGCGGCCGCACACGTGCGGGTACATCTTCAGGGCCTTGTCGCGGTAGCCCATTTCCTTGTCGCGCTGGTTGTCGGCGAGGATGCGATCCAGCTTCGAAGTGTTGGTCGGGGTGGACGAACTCATGGGTTCACCTTTGTAAAAAGACTAATGACGGTTATGAGGCAAGTTTAGCTCAGCCCTTGAGCTTCTCGGCAATCCAGATCGTGTGGCGCGTGCCCTTGTTGCCGTGGGCGAAGACCTGCACTTCCTCGGCCTTGAAACCGGCCTTCTTCAATTTGTCGGAAAACTGCCGGTCGGCGCTGGCCGACCACACCGCCAGCACGCCTTTGGGCCGCATCGCCTTGGCGCACGCGGCCAGGCCTGCGGCGGAATACAGCCAGCTGTTGGCCTTCTGGGTCAGGCCTTCGGGGCCATTGTCGACGTCGAGCATGATCGCGTCGAAACCGTTCGGCTCGCTTTGCAGCACCTTGGCCACGTCTTCCTGACGGATCACCGTGCGCGGATCGAGCAGCGGGCGCCCGGACTTTTCACCGAGCGGGCCGCGATTCCACTCGACCACACCGGGCACCAGCTCGGCGACCACCACTTCGGCGCTCTTGCCCAGATGCTTGAGTGCGGAGGCGAGGGTGAAGCCCATGCCCAGGCCGCCGATCAGCACCCGCGAGTCCGGCCGGCCGGCGACCTTGCGGCACGGGATCTCGGCCAGCGCGTCTTCGGAACCGTGCATGCGGGTGTTCATCAATTGGCCGCCGTCGCCGCCCTGGATCTTGATGACGAAATCCTCGCCATACTCGAACAGGCACAGGGCGCCGCCGTTGTCAGGGATCGGCGTGGTGTCGAGCAGAACGAAACGTTTCATGGAAATCTCTACAGGGGGGAAGGCAAGCCGGCGCGTTGGGAGTAGCCTGAAGGCAGACTTCAGGCCAACGGAGCCCTTGATGAAGCGCACCATTCTAACGGTCATTACCCTGGCCGCGCTCTCGATAACTGCCGTACAGGCGCAACAGACGATTCCCGTCAGCCCGACACCGCAGCCGGGTTCGCCCGGTACGGCGACGCCAACCCCGTATCCGCAGATCAGCCCGGTGCCGATTCCCAAGGCCGGCCCCGGCAGTGGCGGCCCGCCGCTGGTGCCGATCGAAATGCCCAGCCCGCCGACCAAGGATCAGCCATTGCCGGGCCTGGAACAGAACGACAGCAAACCCAAATCCCCGGGAGGCTAGATCTGCTGGGCGGCGAGCTGGCCGTCGGCCATGCGCAGGCGTTTGGAGAGGGAGACGGCGAGGGCGCGGATGATCTTGGCGGCGATCTTCGGCGCGTCGTTGAGCATTTTTTCCAGCGAATCCTTGCCGAGGTTGAGCAACTGACAGTTGCTCGCCGCCACGCAAGTCGCCGAGCGGCGCTCGCCGTCGAGCACGGCCATTTCACCGAACGCCCGGCCGCTGCGAAGGGTGGCCATGGTCACGACCTGGCCGTCGCCACCGGTTTTCTGCACGGCCACCTGGCCGGTGTGGATGATGCACATGAAACTACCGGCATCGCCTTCGCGAAAGATCGCTTCGCCTTCAGCCACGGTGCTGATGCTGAAGTAGCCCGAGGCAGCGGCAAAATCCGCCAGCTGCAATTGATCGAACAGGCCGCAGTCCATCAGCCAGTCGCGGATTTCGTTGTTCAGTAAGGTCGGTTCTGACATGTCGTCACAGTCTTTTTGTTTTCACGGTTTCCGCGCGTTGCACATTCCTTGTGGGAGCGGGCTTGCCCGCGAAGACGTAGTGTCAGTCAGCAAAAATGTTGAAGCTGACGGCCTCTTCGCGGGCAAGCCCGCTCCCACAGGGTTCTATGTGTATCGGCTCTTAATGTCTGGAATTAAGACCCAAGTGACCGGCGGAGTTCCTCAGGCAATGCCCAGAACCTTGAAAACAAATGCATATTCGAGCGCTACGTCACGTAATCCCTGATAACGCCCGCTCATGCCGCCGTGGCCGGCGCCCAGTTCGGTCTTGAGCAGCAATGGATTGTCATCGGTCTTGGTCGCGCGCAACTTCGCCACCCACTTGGCCGCTTCCCAATACTGCACGCGGCTGTCGTTGTAGCCGGCGATCACCAGTGTTGCGGGATACGCCTGTGCAGTGACGTTTTCGTACGGCGCATAGGCCTTGATCCGCTCGTAGACCTCCGGCTCTTCGGGATTGCCCCACTCGTCGTATTCAGTGACGGTCAGCGGCAGATCCGGGTCGAGCATGGTGTTGAGCACATCGACGAACGGCACTTCGGCAATCGCCACGCCGAACAGATCCGGACGCTGGTTGAGCACTGCGCCAATCAGCAGTCCACCGGCGCTGCCACCGCTGATCGCCAGTTGTGGCGCGGTGGTAATGCCGTTGAGGATCAGGAATTCGGCGCAGGCAATGAAGTCGCTGAAGGTGTTGTGCTTGTGTTCCTGCTTGCCGGCGCGATACCAGGCTTCGCCCAGCTCGCCGCCGCCCCGCACGTGGGCGATGGCGAACGCCATGCCGCGATCCAGCAGGCTCAGGCGGGCGTGGGAGAACCACGGGTCGAGGCTCGAACCGTAGGCGCCGTAACCGTACAGGTACAGCGGCACCGCTTTGCCGACCATTTCCCGTTTCATCACCAGACTGATCGGCACTTGGGTGCCGTCCGGCGCAGTCGCCCACAGGCGCTGGCTGACGTAGGCGTCGGCGTCGAACGGGCCGAGCACCGGGGTTTCCTTGAGGACGGTCTGTTCGCCGGTGGCGAGGATCAGTTGCCGAACCTGAGCCGGACGATTCAGCGCTTCATAGCGCAGGCGAATGCGGTCGCTTTCGAATTCAAGGCTGTTTTGCACATAGAGGCTGTAGGCCGCGTCCGGTAATTGCACGCGATAAGGCGCCAGACCGTGTGGGCGAACTTCGATGATCGGCAGCCCGCCTTCGCGCAGGCTCAGGGTCAGGGCTTCGGCGTTGAGGGTCACGCCATCGAGCATCACCGAATCACTGTGCGGAATCAGGTTCTGCCAGTCGGCTTCGCTGGGTGCGATGCCGGTGTCCGGCGCCTGGTACAGGGCGAAGTTGATGCCGTCGCGGTTGGTGCGGATGAACCAGGTCCATTCGCCATCGAGCTTGCCGTGATCGACGTCGTATTCGTGATCCTCGACCCGTGGCGCCAGGCAAGTGAACGGCTGCTGCGGCTGATTGGCGTCCAGCGCCCAGACTTCACTGGTGGTCTTGCTGCCCAGGGACAACAGCAATTGCTGCTCGGAGCTGGCGCGGTAGCAATGCAGGAAGAAACGCCCGTCCGGCTCGTGGAAGACCTCTTCGGCGGCGGTGCCGTCCAGACGATAGCGGAACAGTTTGTGCGGACGATGGGTGTCGTCGAGCACGCCGAAGAACAGCGTGAGGCTGTCATTGGCCCAGGTCATGCTGCCGTCGCAGTCCTGGAATTCCAGTTCGCTGACGCGTTCGCTGGATAATTCCTTCACGAACAGCGTGTAAATCTCGTCGCCCGAGGCATCGACGCTGTAGGCCAGGCGCTGGTGATCCGGGCTGATGCTGAAGGCGCCGAGGGAGAAAAAGCCGCCGTTGGCCAGTGCGTTCGGATCAAGCAGCAATTGTTCGCGGCTTTCATCGAGGGTCAGGCTGTCGTCGGCCGGGCGCGGGCAGCGGTAGTGACGGGCGTATTCGTCACCCGCTGTGGTGCGGGTGTAATACAGGTACGGGCCCCATGGCGAGGGGAGGGACAGATCGGTTTCGAGGATCCGGCCCTTGATCTCTTCGAACAGGGTTTCGCGCAGCTCTGCCTGATCGGCGGTCTGCGCCTGCTGATAGTCGTTTTCAGCCTTGAGGTAGTCGAGCACCGCGTCGGTGTCGCGTTCCTGCAGCCAGGCGTACGGGTCGTGACCGGCGGCCTTGTGGGCAATCGGGGCGCTGATGACGTTGGCGGATACGGGCATGGAAAGCTCTCGAAAATGTAACGGAATAGGGTTTCGCAACCTGTGGGAGCGAGCTTGCTCGCGAAAGCGCAGGCTCAATCAATAATAGTGTTGAATCTGACGGCCTCTTCGCGAGCAAGCTCGCTCCCACAATGTCCGGGGCTGACCGACTGGCATTGGGACAAGCCTGACGTGCGAAAAGTCGTTACTATAAGCGCCTCTTTGCCTGCCTTGCCATGGACACCATGACCGAGAACGACTATCTGATCGCCTGGGGCCTTTACGCCTTTGCCGCCGTGGGCTGCTTGCTGGTGTGGATGCGCATGACCCGCTGGATGTGGCGCTGGCTGCGCGAGCCGCTGCGTGTATTGATGGCGGTGTTGCTGTTCAGCCCGACCATCATTGACCCGGTGAAGGAAAAATTCGCCCCGGCCATCGCCATCACCGCGCTGGATCTGGCGTTCAAGGTCGGCAACAACGCCTGGCGCGCGATTTCCGAATTGCTCATGTACGCCATGATCGCGTTCGGCCTGTACCTGATTTTCGTGCTGATCCGCCTGCCGATCGAGCGCGCCTCCAAGGCCCGCAAGGAACAGGCTGAAGCCGCCCGCGCAGCGGCCCGGGCCGATGACGAGCGGGACGCCGATCAACCGTTCGGCGGCGCCGGCGATGATCGTTATGGCCGTCCACCCGTGCCGAACAATCCGCAGCGCATGCGGGTCGAGCCGCGTCTGTAATCACGAGAGTCCGCACATGTGTGAATTACTGGGCATGAGTGCCAACGTGCCGACCGACATCGTGTTCAGCTTCACCGGGCTGATGCAGCGCGGTGGTCGCACCGGCCCGCACCGCGACGGCTGGGGGATCGGTTTCTATGAAGGTCGTGGGCTGCGCCTGTTCCAGGACCCAGCGGCCAGCAGCGAATCGGAAGTGGCGAATCTGGTGCAGCGCTATCCGATCAAGAGCGAAGTGGTCATCGGTCATATCCGTCAGGCCAACGTCGGCAAGGTCTGCCTGTCCAACACCCACCCGTTCGTCCGCGAACTGTGGGGCCGCAACTGGTGCTT
The DNA here is from genome assembly GCF_002112885.1 of Pseudomonas sp. B37(2017). Lineage (NCBI taxonomy): Bacteria > Pseudomonadati > Pseudomonadota > Gammaproteobacteria > Pseudomonadales > Pseudomonadaceae > Pseudomonas > Pseudomonas sp. B37(2017). The sequence goes on from NZ_NEIX01000002.1 coordinate 334,925, forward strand.
CGCGCACAACGGCCAGCTCGCCGACTTCTCGCCGATCAAGAGTTTCTACCGCCCGGTCGGCGATACCGACAGCGAAGCGGCGTTCTGCGATTTGCTCAACCGCGTACGTGCAGCGTTTCCGGAACCGGTCGATATAGAAGTGCTGCTGCCGGATCTGGTCGCGGCCTGCGCCGAATATCGCAGCAAAGGCGTGTTCAACTGCTTGCTCAGCGACGGCGACTGGCTGTTCTGCTATTGCTCGACCAAACTGGCGCAGATCACCCGACGCGCACCGTTTGGCCCGGCGCGGCTCAAGGATGTCGATGTGATCGTCGATTTCCAGGCCGAAACCACGCCCAACGACGTGGTGACGGTGATTGCCACCGAACCTTTGACTGAAAACGAAACCTGGACCCGCTACGAACCGGGCCAATGGAGCCTGTGGCGACGCGGCGAATGCGTAAGCCAAGGCACGACCGAATAAGGATTGCACCCCCATGTTGCTCAGTTATCTACGGCTGGTGTTGTTTGCGGCGGGCCTGTTGATCGGTGTCCAGGTGCCGGGCTTCATCAACGATTACGCCAAGCGGGTCGAAGCGCACCTGATCGAGGCGCAGACCGGTCTGCGCGGCTTCCAGGGCACCGCCGAGCAGTTTTTCAAGGGTGACATCCAGGCACTGGTCGCCCATTACCGTGCCAGCGAAGACCCGGTGTTTCGCAGCGATGCCGACAGCCTGAGCACCTTGCTCAACCGTCAGCTGGCGTTGGACAAGCAATTCCAGGCGATGCAGGGCCCTTGGTACATCCGCTTCCTGCAAGTGGTGCTGGCCGCCGACCCGGACATCCGCAAGGAAACCTGGAACGGCTACAGCTACCAGATCCTGCTGACGCCGGAAGCAATGATCTGGGGCATGAGCGGCGCGCTGCTGCTGTCGTTCGGTCTTGAATGCCTGTTCCGTCTGATCGACTGGGTGGTGCTGGGCGGCAAGCGCCTGCGCCAGAGCCGGCCGATCGAAGATCGGGATGTGCGTGGGCTCTGAGCCTCAACGGATACTCCGCGCTGGGCTTGCGAGGGACGCGGAGCGTCCCGGGCTGCATTCCCACGCAGAGCGTGGGAACGATCAAGGGGCGAGCACGACGTAGTTCTCGCCCACCTTGCGCGCATATTCCTCCAGCACCTGCTGACACAGCGTCACGATCTCCTCGACCCATTCCACACCGACTCGCCACGACACCACCACCTGCAGGTTCGGCGGTCGCTGTTCGATGTCGAGCAGGGTCAATTCCCCCCGCGCCAGTTCCTCGGCCACCAGCACCGGCGGCAACGCGCCAATGCCGAACCCGTCGCGCAACAGCCGGGTGATCGCCGACACCGAATTCACACAGTTCAACCGTGGCGCCAGCACGCCCTGGGCCTGCATCAACGCCAGGATGTCCTGATGCGGCCGTGAGTTTTTCGAGTAGGTGATGATCCGTTCCTGCGCCAGGTCGGCGAGGCTTTGATAGTCGCGGTTGTAGATCGAATTGCTGGCGACGATCCAGCCGATGGGGTGGCTGGCCAGTTCCAGGCTGCGCACGCTTTCCTGGCGCACCAGATCGGTTTGCAGGATCAGATCGAGAAAGCCTTTTTGCAGCTGATCGCAGAGGTTCAGCGAGGTATCCGCCACCAGCTCGATTTCCACCCGTGGGTACAGATCGGTCATCTGTGCCACCAACGGGCTGAGCCAGGTGTGAATCACCGTGTCCATCACCCCGATGCGCACCCGGCCAACCTTGCTCGAACGGGTCTCGATCGACTGCTTCAGCGCCTGCATCGTGTCGAGCATCTGCTCGGCATAGTCCAGCACTTTCAAACCTTCGGGCGTCAGGCTGACGCCGCGCGAATCACGCAGAAACAGCTTCACCCCGAGCTCGCCTTCGAGCACCGCGATCCGGCTGGAAATCGAGGCCTGGGTGGTGAACAGCTTGTCGGCGGTCAGGCGAAAACTTTTCAGCCGGGCGACCCAGACGAAGGTTTCGAGAAACTTCAGGTTCATGGCAACAAATTTTTCTTATGTCTTGGGCGGGTTTTTATTCGTTGGACGCGACCGGGTGACGCACCCAAGAATCGACGCATCCGGTTCCCACGATAGGCGTCGTCGGAGCTTCGAACAAGACCAATAAAAGCCTGCGGAGACATGCCATGAGTGCGCCCGACACCCTCGACCTCCCCAAGACTGCGGCCCGTCCCGGCCCGTTCGACTGGTATCGCAACATCAATCAGCAGGAGCGCCGGACCTTCTGGAGCTGCAAGATCGGCTACGGTCTGGACGGCATGGACACCCAGATGCTCAGCTTCGTGGTGCCGACCCTGATCGCGATGTGGGGCATCACCACCGGCGAAGCCGGCCTGATTCACACCAGCACCCTGATCGCTTCGGCCATCGGCGGCTGGGTGGCGGGGATTCTCTCTGACCGCATCGGCCGCGTGCGCACCCTGCAACTGACGGTGCTGTGGTTTGCCTTCTTCACTTTCCTTTGCGGCTTCGCCCAAAACTACGAACAACTGCTGATCGCCCGAACCCTGATGGGCTTCGGTTTCGGCGGTGAATGGACCGCCGGCGCCGTGCTGATCGGTGAAGTGATCCGGGCCAAGGACCGCGGTAAAGCGGTGGGCATGGTGCAATCCGGCTGGGCCTTGGGTTGGGGCCTGACGGCGATTCTCTATGCGCTGCTGTTCTCGGTATTGCCACCGGAAGATGCTTGGCGCGCACTGTTCATCCTCGGCATCGTGCCGGCGGTGTTCGTGATTTTCGTCCGCCGTCTGGTGAAAGATCCGGAGATCTACCGCGAAGCCAAAGCCAAGCAAACTCCGGAAAGCCCGTCGAAGTTTTACGAGATCTTCGCCCCCGGCATGCTCTTCACCACGATTCGCGCCTCGTTGCTGACCACCGGCGCCCTCGGCGGTTACTACGCGATCACCTCCTGGCTGCCGACTTTTCTGAAGAACGAACGCGGCTTGAGCGTACTCGGCACCGGCGGTTATCTGGCGATGGTGATTGTCGGTTCCTACGTCGGTTATGTGATCAGCGCCTATTTGACCGACCTGTTGGGCCGCAAGAAGAACTTCATCCTGTTCGCAGTCGGCTCGTTCACCATCGTTCTGCTCTACACCCAATTGCCGGTCAGCAACGGCGTGATGCTGTGGCTGGGCTTCCCGCTGGGCTTTTTCGCTTCGGGGATTTTCAGTGGCATGGGCGCGTTTCTCACCGAGCTGTTTCCAACCCGGATTCGCGGCTCGGGGCAGGGCTTCTGCTACAACATCGGCCGGGCGCTGGCGGCATTGTTCCCGCTGCTGATCGGGCTGCTCAGCCAGAAAGTGCCGCTGAGCGTAGGCATCGGTGCCTTTGCGGCAGTGTCCTACGGGGTGGTGATCCTCGCGGCGTTGAGCCTGCCGGAAACCCGTGGCAAGCAACTGGACGCGCAGTAACTGATAACCTGCGACAACTGTCCTACAGCATAAAAAGATAACAGCTACAGGAGTGTTCACCGTGAGCCGCCTGCTATTGAACTGTGACATCGGCGAGAGCTTCGGCAGCTGGACCATGGGTCTGGACGCGGAAGTCATGCCCTTCATCGATTGCGCCAACATTGCCTGCGGTTTCCACGCCGGCGACCCGGGCATCATGCGCAAGACCGTCAGCCTGGCCCTGAGCCACGGCGTGCAGATCGGTGCGCATCCGGCCTATCAGGATCTGGTCGGGTTCGGCCGCCGCTCCATGGCTTACACCGCCCAGGAACTGCAAGACATCCTGCATTACCAGATCGGCGCCCTCGACGGCATTTGCCGTGCCCAGGGTGGCAAAGTCAGTTACGTCAAACCCCACGGTGCGATGTACAACGACATGATGGCCAACCCCGCGCAGTTGCGGGCGGTGATTCAGGCCGTCGCGGCTTACGATCGCAGCCTGCCACTGATGCTGATGGCCACCCGCGATAACACGGCAGCCCAGCAACTCGGCGACGAATACGGCGTGACCCTGTGGTTCGAAGCCTTCGCCGATCGCGCCTACGACAGCGCCGGCCGACTGGTTTCGCGACAACTCCCCGGCGCGGTGCACCACGATTCCGAAACCATCATCGGGCAAGCGCTGACCATCGCCCGTGGCGACAACCTCACCGCCAGCGACGGCAGCGCGCTCCACCTGCAAGCCAACACGCTGTGCGTGCACGGTGACAACGCCAGTTCAGTGGCGGCCGTGCAACGCATTCGTCAGGCCCTGAACGAGCAGAGCGCGCCATGAATCCGCGGGTGGAAGTGGTGGCGCTGGATTGCCTGATGCTGCGCCTGTTCGATGAAATCGCCGAAGCCAACATGCCGTGGATGCTCGCCGCCTGCGAGCGGCTGCGCACGGTGTTCGGCGCATATCTGATCGATCTGGTGCCGTCGTACACCACGTTGATGGTGCATTACGACCTGGCGGCATTGAACCCGAGTCAGGCCCGGGAACTGATCGCCGAAGCGCTGATCGACCTGTCGCCGAATGCGCACACCGGCGGCCAGTGTCATGTGCTGCCGGTGTGGTACGACCTTAGCGTCGGACCGGAATTGAGCCTGCTGTCGCAACGCAGCGGTTTGTCGGTGGAAGAAGTGATTCGCCGTCACAGCGCTCGGGAATACCAGGTGTTCGCCCTTGGCTTTGCACCGGGGTTTGCCTTCATGGGTTTGGTGGAAGAACTCCTGGCAGCACCGCGTCTGAATACGCCACGCAAGAAAGTCGCCGCCGGCAGCGTCGGCATCGCCGAGCGGCAGACCGCGGCGTATCCGGTGGTGTCTCCCGGTGGCTGGAACCTGATCGGTCGCACACCGGCAAAACTGTTCGACCGTGAACGCGATGGCTACAGCCTCATGCAGCCCGGCGATACCGTGCGTTTCGAAGCGGTGAGCCATGCCGAATTCATCCGCCTCGGCGGTGACGACACGCCTCTGGAGGCCTTCGCATGAGCCGACTGACGATTGAAGCAAGCACACCGCTGTGCCTGTTGCAGGACGCCGGGCGGTTTGGCGTGCGCCATCTGGGCGTGACCCAGGGCGGTGCGGCGGACTGGCGGTCGATGGCCTGGGCCAACTGGCTGCTGGGCAATGGCCTGGACTTGCCGGTGATCGAAATCACCCTCGGCGGGTTCACGGTGGTGGCTGAAGAAGATTGCGTGCTGGCATTGGCGGGCGCCGATCTTGGCGCGCAGATCGACGGTGAAGTGCTGGCACCGTGGCGCAGTTTCAAACTGCGCAAAGGACAGACCTTGAAGTTCACCCAGCCGTTGCTCGGGGCGCGGGCCTATCTGGCAGCGCCCGGCGGTTTCAGTGCGCCGAAAGTTCTGGGCAGCAGTGCCACGGTGGTACGCGAGGAGCTCGGTGGCCTCGAAGGTTTTGGCTTGCCATTGGCCAAGGGCGCTTCGCTGAGTTATCAGGGCGAAACCTTATTGGTGCGTGAGGTCCCGGCGGAGCATCGACCGGACCTGCGCCTCGACGCGCCGCTCGATCTGGTGTTGGGCGCGCAGATCGGTCAGTTCAGCGGGCAGAGCCTGTTCGATGCATTCAACAGTGCCTGGACGCTGGACAGTCGTGCCGATCGCATGGGTATTCGCCTGCTGGGCACGGCGTTGCAGTATCAGGGCAAACCGATGATCTCCGAAGGCATTCCGCTGGGCGCGGTGCAGGTGCCACCGGACGGACAGCCAATCGTGTTGCTCAATGATCGGCAGACGATTGGCGGTTATCCGCGATTGGGAGCGTTGACGCCGTTGGCGCTGGCCCGGTTGGCACAGTGTCTGCCGGGAGCGAAGGTCAGATTGCGCCCGGTGGTGCAAGAAGTTGCATACCGGGAGCATGTCGAATATCTGAAGCGCTTTACTTGATCGTTCCCGCGTCGAACGCGTCTGCGTTTGATCGTTCCCACGCTCCGCGTGGGAATGCCGCCCGGGACGCTCCGCGTCCCAGTGACGCAGAGCGTCACTTGATGCATTCCCACGCAGACGGTTCGACGCCTCGACATGGGAACGATCCGCTTACTTGGACAGAAACCGCATCCCTTCTTCCAGCCCGCGCAGGGTCAACGGATACATCTGATCCTCGATCAAGTCCCGCACGATGTTGGTCGACGAGGTGTAGCCCCACGTATCTTTCGGGTACGGATTGATCCAGATGAGCTTCTTGTACTTCTCCATGAAGCGCTGCATCCACACGTAACCCGGCTCTTCATTCCAGTGCTCGACGCTGCCGCCAGCCTGGGTGATTTCATAGGGCGCCATCGCCGCGTCACCGATGAAAATCACTTTGTAGTCGGCGCCGTACTTGTGCAGCAGGTCCTGGGTCGACGTGCGCTCGGAGGTGCGGCGCATGTTGTTCTTCCACACCGATTCATAAATGAAGTTGTGGAAGTAGAAGTACTCCAGATGTTTGAACTCGGTCTTGCAGGCCGAGAACAGTTCCTCGCAGATCTTCACGTGGGCGTCCATCGAGCCGCCGATGTCGAACAGCAGCAACAGCTTCACTGTGTTGCGCCGTTCCGGGCGCATCTGGATGTTCAGCAGGCCGGCGTCCTTGGCGGTGTGGTCGATGGTGCCATCGATATCCAGTTCTTCCGCCGCGCCCTGACGAGCGAATTTGCGCAGGCGGCGCAGGGCGACCTTGATGTTGCGGGTGCCCAGCTCCACGGAGTCGTCGAGGTTCTTGTACTCGCGCTGATCCCAGACTTTCACAGCTTTACCCTGGCGCTTGCCGGCATCGCCGACCCGGATGCCTTCCGGGTTGAATCCGCCGGAGCCGAACGGGCTGGTGCCGCCAGTGCCGATCCATTTGTTGCCGCCGGCGTGGCGTTCCTTCTGTTCTTCCAGGCGTTTCTTGAACTCTTCGATCAGCTTGTCCAGACCGCCAAGGGACTGGATCTGCGCGCGTTCCTCGTCGCTCAGCGAGCGCTCGAACTCCTTGCGCAGCCAGTCTTCGGGAATCAGCGCCTGCAAGTGATCGTCGAGCTTTTCCAGGCCATTGAAGTAGGCGCCGAACGCACGGTCGAACTTGTCGAAATGCCGTTCGTCCTTCACCAGAATCGCCCGCGACAAGTAGTAAAACTCGTCCATGTCGGCGAAGGTCACGCGCTGTTTCAGCGCGTTGATCAGGTCGAGCAGCTCGCGCACCGACACCGGCACCTTGGCTGCGCGCATTTCATTGAACAGGTTGAGCAACATGGCGTCAGCCTCTTAGCGGGTGCCGCGACGGCTCATGAACGCCAGGCGCTCAAGCAGTTGCACGTCCTGTTCGTTCTTCACCAGCGCACCGGCCAGCGGCGGGATGGCTTTGGTAGGATCGCGCTCGCGCAGTACGGCTTCGCCGATGTTGTCGGCCATCAACAGTTTCAGCCAGTCCACCAGTTCCGAGGTCGATGGCTTCTTCTTCAGGCCCGGCACCTTGCGCACGTCGAAGAACACGTCCAGCGCTTCGCTGACCAGATCCTTCTTGATGTCCGGGTAGTGAACATCGACGATTTTCTGCAGGGTGGTGCGGTCGGGGAAGGCGATGTAGTGGAAGAAGCAGCGGCGCAGGAAAGCGTCCGGCAGCTCTTTCTCGTTGTTGGAGGTAATGATGATGATCGGACGCTTCTTGGCCTTGATGGTCTCGTCGATCTCGTAAACGTAGAACTCCATCTTGTCGAGTTCTTGCAGCAGGTCGTTGGGGAACTCGATGTCGGCCTTGTCGATTTCGTCGATCAGCAGAATGACCCGCTCTTCGGACTCGAACGCTTCCCAGAGCTTGCCCTTCTTCAGGTAGTTACGCACGTCGTGGACTTTTTCATTGCCCAGTTGCGAGTCGCGCAGGCGGCTGACCGCATCGTACTCGTACAGGCCCTGATGGGCCTTGGTGGTGGACTTGATGTGCCAGGTGATCAGCTTGGCGCCGAACGATTCGGCCAGTTGCTCGGCGAGCATGGTCTTGCCGGTGCCCGGTTCGCCCTTGACCAGCAGCGGCCGCTCCAGGGTGATGGCGGCGTTGACCGCCAGCTTCAGGTCATCGGTGGCGACGTAGGCCTGGGTGCCTTCGAACTTCATCTGCTAATCCTCGAACGGTAACGCCGACCTGAACGGGCAGGGCGGGGGCGAAATAATCGGATGCCCGACTATAACGCGCGGCCCGGTCGACTGTGAACGCAGACGGCTTATTCAGTCTCTGAATGGGGCGTCACATGTTGACTCGGTTTCGGCCGAGAGCGAGTTGAGCAAGCGCTATCCGGCATCCGGCTTAGGACGCTCATACCGGGCATTGAACGCCTGGATGAACCCATTGCGCAAAATCTGCAAAAACGCTTCAAACGCGCTGATATCTTGCAGGTGCACGCTGCCGCTGAGTTCGACCCGGGTGGCAAACTGATTTTTGCCCTGGTTTTTCAGCACGGTTTCGGTGCCGCCGACCAGTGCTTCCCAGATCGAGCGGAAGATGCCCTTGTTCTTGTTCTCGACATCCTGCTGCCAGTTGAATACGTCGACGTCGCGCAGCAGCGGTTTGATGTAGCCCTTGAGTTGGCCCTTGTTCGCTGCGGCTTCGATGACCACGTCGCCGTGGCCGGCGTTGAAGTCGAATTTGCCGTAGGCCGAGGCGAAGTCGTTCATGCGTTTGAGTTCGATATCCCGGGCCCGCAGGCGAAATTCGAAGTCTTCGAAGTTGCTCAGCGGGTCGAAGGTGGCTGTGGTTTCGAGCGGCGCATGGCCCAGCAGCAGGGCTTTGCCTTCGAAGCGGGCGTCGCGTTTGCCTTTGGTGTCGACCACGTTGGTCAGGTTGAAGATGCTGGCGTCGACATTCGTCGCATTCATGTTCACCGGTGGTTTTGAGTTGAAGTTGCGAAAGCTGATGCGACCATCATTGATCTGTACTTCGTCGAGGGTGATCGGCAGCAGTTTGCCCAACTGCGCGCGCCAGTCGGTGCCCTGACCGGTCTGGGAGTTCTGCTTGTTGGCCCCACCATCGACGAAGTTCACCTGCGGTTTGAAGAACTTCACCTGCGCCACCACCGCATGGTCGTACCACAACGAGTGCCAGCTGACGGACAGGTCGATCAGCGGCGCATCGACGAACGGTACCGGGACCTTGCCGTCGACCTTGACGATTTTCAGGCCGTTGATCTTGTAGGCCCCGCGCCAGAGCGCCAGGTCGACGTCGGTGATCTGGCCGCGGTAGTCGCCCATGTTGGCCAGTTTGTCATTCAGATAGTCACGCACGAGGTAGGGCAGGGCGATGTGCAGGGCGACCAGCAACACCACAACAGTGGCGAGAATCCACAACGGCCAGCGGTAGCGACGCTTCATGGCAGCAAATCCCGAACGGTGTAAAGCGGTTGACTGCTGCCTGCCGCAGACGTTCGGCCCGACTGGACTGAGAAGGGCAACAGGCTTACCTTGGAGAGCTGAATTCAACGCTGCACAAGGACCCAGCCATGAGCCGTATTTTTGCTGACAACGCCCACTCCATCGGCAACACGCCGCTGGTGCAGATCAACCGCATCGCGCCCCGTGGCGTGACCATTCTGGCCAAGATCGAAGGTCGCAACCCGGGCTACTCGGTCAAGTGCCGGATTGGCGCCAACATGATCTGGGACGCCGAAAGCAGCGGCAAACTCAAGCCGGGCATGACCATTGTCGAGCCGACCTCGGGCAACACCGGCATCGGCCTGGCCTTTGTCGCGGCCGCTCGCGGTTACAAGCTGCTGCTGACCATGCCGGCCTCGATGAGCATCGAGCGGCGCAAGGTGCTCAAGGCGCTGGGCGCCGAGCTGGTGCTGACCGAACCGGCCAAAGGCATGAAAGGCGCTATCGAAAAGGCCAACGAGATCGTAGCCAGTGACGCGGGGAAATACTTCATGCCCGCCCAGTTCGATAACCCGGCCAACCCGGCCATCCACGAAAAAACCACCGGCCCGGAAATCTGGAACGACACCGATGGCGCCATTGATGTGCTGGTCGCAGGCGTCGGCACCGGCGGAACCATTACCGGCGTGTCGCGGTATATCAAGAATACGGCGGGCAAACCGATTCTGTCGGTGGCAGTGGAACCGGTGTCTTCGCCGGTGATTACCCAGGCGCTGGCGGGCGAAGAGATCAAGCCGAGTCCGCACAAGATTCAGGGCATCGGCGCCGGTTTTGTGCCGAAGAACCTTGATCTGTCGATGGTTGACCGGGTCGAGCTGGTGACGGATGACGAGTCGAAGGCCATGGCCCTGCGCCTGATGCAGGAAGAGGGGATCCTGTGCGGGATTTCCTGTGGTGCGGCCATGTCGGTAGCGGTGCGCCTGGCGGAAACTCCGGAAATGCAGGGCAAGACCATCGTCGTGGTGTTGCCGGATTCCGGTGAGCGTTACCTGTCGAGCATGCTGTTCAGCGATCTGTTCACCGATCAGGAGAACCAGCAGTAAGTGGCGTGTTGATTCAGGTCAGCCAAGGTTCAGGATCGTTATGTTAAGAAGTGCTTTGTTGCGCAATCTTTAACACTGAATCCTGAACCGGGCGGGTTTTTCCAGGAGCCGGTAGTGTTTATCATGGCCGGCCGCCATGTCGGGTAAATGACATTGCGCAGTGTTGTCTTTTTTCAAGGAGTTGTTGATGACCTTTCCGTTTGCCGCCAAGGCGTTGGTGTTGTTGCTGTTTCTGGGCAGCACGCTCTATGTGCATTTGCGCGGCAAGGCGCGTTTGCCGGTGCTGCGTCAGTTCGTCAACCACTCGGCGCTGTTTGCCCCGTATAACGCCTTGATGTACCTGTTCTCTGGCGTGCCGTCCAAGCCGTATCTGGATCGCAGCAAGTTTCCGGAACTGGACGTGTTGCGCGATAACTGGGAAACCATTCGCGACGAGGCGATGCACCTGTTCGACGAGGGGTACATCCGCGCCGCCGAGAAGAACAACGACGCCGGTTTCGGCTCGTTCTTCAAGAAAGGCTGGAAGCGTTTCTACCTCAAGTGGTATGACAAACCGCTGCCTTCGGCCGAAACCCTGTGCCCGAAAACCGTAGCCTTGGTCAGTGCCATCCCCAACGTCAAAGGCGCGATGTTCGCGTTGTTGCCGGGCGGGAGCCATTTGAACCCGCACCGCGATCCGTTCGCCGGTTCCCTGCGTTATCACCTCGGTCTGTCGACGCCGAACTCCGACGATTGCCGAATCTTCGTCGACGGTCAGGTCTACGCCTGGCGCGACGGTGAAGACGTGATGTTCGACGAAACCTACGTGCACTGGGTCAAGAACGAAACCGACAAGACCCGCGTCATCTTGTTCTGCGACATCGAGCGTCCGCTGAGCAATCGCCTGATGACCCGGATCAACCGCTTCATCAGCGCCTGGCTGGGCCGTGCCACGGCACCGCAGAACCTCGACGACGAGCGCGTCGGCGGGATCAACCAGGCTTACGCGTGGAGCAAGAACTTCAGCGACAAGTTCAGCGGTGGGGTCAAGCAGTGGAAACGCCGCAATCCAAAGGCCTATCGCGTAATGCGGCCGGTGCTGGCGGTGGTGGTGCTGACGTTGCTGGGGTATTGGCTGTTTGGTTGAGGCTGGATTTCGAAGTAAAAAAAACCGCTCGTTTGAGCGGTTTTTTGTTTTCAGAATCAGGGACGGCCAGCCAGTAAGCTTGGTTCATCGATAGCGGTGCCGGTTGCAATGATCTGTAAGAGCCGTCGTTGACTGGCTGTCAGAACCGTTGGATCAGATTCACCCCTTATTGCATGCGCTTTTTTCTTTCTGGGGGATTTTTTTATTTCTTTGCGCATATTCCCACCTTGGTTGATCAATATTTGAGCGTTTTTCACAATACTAGGCTCCCTACTGTTTTGACAAGGCGACCCTCGTTATCCAAACCGAAGCCGAGTTGTTCGTAAATTGGTATTGCTCCCTGGAATGGTTCTTGAGCCTCGATCAAGCTACTGCCAATGATGCGGGCGTATTGCTCAATTGCCAGAACGGATAGCGGTGCAACACGGTTCTTCAATGGATGTGTTTCTCTTGGCCGCCCTCCAGTCGTACGATTCGGATGCGTTGTCGACTTTTATTCGGGTTGGCAAAGCAAAGTCCGCACAGTTCAGATTCAAACCAGATTGCGATATCGAGTGCGAGAGGTTCGCGCGCTTTCCATCCAATGACTTCTTCCCATGAAAAATGCGGGCTCTCCCAACACTCAAAAGCACTCAGTGCCAACGAGTCGATGGGTTCGAAACGTACTTTCGAAAGGTCAAGCGTTGTGGGGCCAGCCATCTCCAGGTCAATCTGGAGTTGAGTCGTGGCAAGGCGGGCAAGCTTCCTGGCTTGCGATTTGTACAACTGATACCGCAGATGATTCCGTTCCCTTGGCATGTGATCTCGCGCATTCCATATCCCCATCAATGGTCGTTGCAATTGCAAACGAGCCTATGCGCCTGCCTCCTGCCTGTCGCTACTGGCCCTTTGTCCAAGTCATTGCAATCCATGTCGCGGGCTGGTTATAGTCGGCGCTCGTGAGTCGTATGACTCACCTTTCAACCCTTCAAAAAAGATCAGCCCAGATGCCTGCATCCCTTATCAACGCGGTAGTCGATTCAGCGGTCAACGCTGGCGTCGTGCCGTGCGGGAATCAGCAGCCTGTGCAGATCAGTCATTACCCTCCACCTGTCAGTAGCACGCCGGTGTGCGCAGTCGTATCACCGCCGGGCGTTGGTGTTTCGGGCTGATCGGCGTTTTCTGCTGACCCCTTTGCCCGCCTGAAAAAACCTACTGAATTTCAGCTTCGGCTGAGTTGGCTATTTGCCTGACTACAGGTGGTATTCATGTTTGTCCTTTCGAAAAAGTCCGCGCTCGCGGCGGCGTCCACGAGCCTGTTCGTTCTGCTGTGGAGCAGCGGGGCGATCTTCTCCAAGTGGGGGCTGGCCCACGCTTCGCCTTTTGCCTTTCTGCTGATCCGTTTTGTGATTGCCCTGTGTGGGCTGGTGCTGCTGGTGCCGTTACTCAAGTTGAGGTTGCCCAAGCTCGGCAAGCCGATGCTGTACGCGATGGCCACTGGTGTGGTGCTGTTGGGGGCTTATCAGATCTTTTATCTGCTGGCGCTGGATCTGAAAGTCACGCCCGGGGTGATGGCGACCATCATGGGCGTGCAGCCGATCCTCACGGTGGTGATCATGGAGCGGCAGCGCTCGGCGAGCCGGATGTTTGGTCTGGCGCTGGGATTGGCCGGGTTGATCATGGTGGTTTACCAAGGCATCGGTCTGGCCGGGATGTCGCTGGCGGGGATGCTGTTCGGTCTGCTGGCGTTGGCGAGCATGACCTTCGGCTCGATCATGCAGAAGCGCATCACCGACAATCCCCTCGGCACGCTGCCGGTGCAGTATCTGGCCGGTCTGCTGCTATGCGGGATCTTCGTGCCGTTCCAGCCGTTCCACTTCGAGCACAGCGCCGGTTTCATCGTGCCGGTGTTGTGGATGGGGCTGGTGGTTTCCGTGCTGGCGACGTTGCTACTGTACCGGCTGATCGCCCGAGGCAATCTGGTGAATGTCACCAGCCTGTTCTATCTGGTGCCGGCCGTGACGGCGGTGATGGACTACCTGATCTTCGGCAATCGCCTGGCGGCGTTGAGCGTGCTGGGGATGCTGTTGATCATCGTCGGTCTGGTGTTCGTGTTCCGTAAATCGGCGTAACCGCCGCGCATGAAAAAAGGCCCGGGAGGAAACTCCCGGGCCTTTGTGCATCTGCCTTTCAGCGGGTGGCGATTTCTGCCGGCTTCACCACTGCGGGTTTCAGCACCAGCCACAGCGCAATCGCGATCAACACCCCGCCATACACGTGCGCCATCGACAGCGGCTCATCGAGAAACAGCGCTCCCCACAACACGCCGAACGGCGGAATCATGAAGGTCACGGTCATCGACTTCACCGGCCCGATGGAGCTCAGCAGGCGGAAGTAAATGATGTAAGCGAACGCGGTGCAGCCCAGACCCAGGCCCAGCAGCGACAGCCAGACATTCCAGCCACCCCAGCTCACCGGCGGCTGAGTGATGACGCTGTAACCGAACAACGGCAACAGAAACAGGGTCGCACCGAGCATGCTGCCCAGCGCCGACAGACGGCTGTCGAGCCCACCGGCCTGATCCAGCCAGCGTCGGGCAAGAAACCCGGCGAAGCCGTAGCAGGTGGTTGCGAGCAGGCAGGCAACGGCGCCCATCAGCAGGTGCAGATCGAACGCGACCGGGCCGGCGCGGGTCAGCACGCCCACCCCGAGCAGGCCGAGGAACACCCCGGCGAGTTTGGCCAGCGTCAGTTTTTCACTGAAGAACAACCCGCCGATTAACACGCCCATCAACGGCGTGGTGGCATTGAAGATCGCCGAGTATCCGGCCGGCAGCACCTGGGCGGCAACCGAATACAGCGTCGCCGGAACGCCGGAGTTGATCACGCCGAGCATCATCACGGTCTTGAGCTTGCCTTTGAAATCCCAGTTGATGCGCATCAGTCCGAGGATCACCAGCAGGCCGACGGCGGCAATCGAAACGCGGAAGAATCCGGTCGGAACCGTACCGATCGCGGGAGCGATGATGCGCATGAACAGGAAGCTCGCGCCCCAGATGGCGGCCAGCGACAACATGCGGAAAATATCGACAGGGCTCACGGGCCACTCCTTCCTTGATCGGGACGAGAGTGTTGCCGAGGGCCCCGGCGATGGCAACCGTTAATCGGGCGTTTAATTTTCTGATCAGATCACGAAGCGCGTCACCAGCCCGTTCAGGTCGACGGCCAGCCGCGACAGTTCCTGGCTGGCAGCAGACGTCTGGGTCGCGCCGGCAGCGGTCTGGGTCGACAGATCGCGGATGGTCACCAGGTTTTCGTCGACTTCCCGGGCCACCAGCGCCTGTTGTTCGGCGGCGCTGGCGATCACCAGGTTGCGCTGGTTGATCTGCGAAATCGACGCGGTGATTTTCTCCAGAGCCTGGCCGGCGCTGTTGGCCCGGCGCAGGGTATGGCTGGCCTGCTCGGCGCTGTTTTGCAAGGCACCGACGGTGGCACTGGTGCCTTGCTGAATGCTGCTGATCATCAGCTCGATTTCTTCGGTGGAGTTCTGCGTGCGCTGGGCCAGCGAGCGGACCTCGTCGGCAACCACTGCAAACCCACGCCCGGCCTCACCGGCGCGCGCGGCTTCAATCGCAGCGTTCAGGGCGAGCAGGTTGGTCTGCCCGGCGATGCCGCGAATCACTTCCAGCACCTTGCTGATGTCCTGGGCCTGGGTCGCAAGGCCCTCGGCCTGTTCGGATGCACCGAGCACCGCACTGACCAGTTCCTGAATCGAACTGATGGTCTCGCTGACCTGCACATGCCCGTGCTTGCTGTCCTCGTTCGATGCTTCGGAGGCTTCGGCGCTGGACACCGCATTGGCGGCCACTTCATCGACCGCCGTGCTCATTTCGGTGACCGCCGTGGCAGCCTGCTCGATCTGGTCATTCTGCTGTTGCAGGCCGCGGGTGCTCTGCTCCATAACCGAGCTCATTTCCTCGGCAGCGGAGGCCAGTTGCTGGGCCGACTCGCTGATGCCACGAATGGTCGAACGCAGATTGCCCTGCATCTCGGCCAGCGCCGTGAGCAACTGCGCCGCTTCGTCCTTGCCGTCGCTGTCGATGCGACCGCTGAGGTCTCCCGAAGCGATCCGCCGTGCCACATTCAGCGCCTGATTGATCGGCGCGGTGATGCTGCGGGTCAGCAACCAGGCCAGCAACAACGTGGCAATCAGGGCGATGACGATGATCGTGGCGACGATCCACAGCGCCTGCTGGTACATCGCCGCCGCGGACCTGGCCGCGACATCCGCGCCTTGCTGATTGAGGCTGATCATTTGCTCCAGGGTTTTGTCGAGCACCGTGCCCTGGGGCGCCAGTTCGTTGGTCAGGCGTGCGTAGGCTTGGTCGTTTTGTCCGGCGTCGATCTGTTTGATGATCTGGTCGAGGATGCTCAGGTACTTGGCGGTGTCGGCACTCAGGCCTTCCAGCATCGCCCGTTCCTGATCGTTGGCAATCAGGGCCTTATGATCGTCGAGGCGCTTGAGCAATTCCTGGCGTTGTGCGGTGAGAAGGCCTTTGCTGCGTTCGCGAACGGCAGCCTGAGTACTGGTGATCAGGCGCAGGGATTCGAGGCGGATGCTGGCAATGTTCGCCGCTGCGTCATGGATGCTTTCGATGCTGGGCATCCACGATTCCTCGATCACCGCTGCGCTCTCGCGCAGGGTTTTCATCTGGCCCAGACCGAACAGGCCGACCACCACCAGCAGACTGGCCAGAACGGCAAAACACAAACTGGCGCGCAAACCGATGCGCAGATTCCGGATAGACATCAATGTGCTCCTTGGGCGTTTGGGGAGAGGTCGTCCTCGTGAGCGAGGATCTTGTTGTGAGGCGGGTGATGGCGGGCTGTATATCAAAGTGCCACTATCTTGGTAAGGCCAGTCATTGGTCATCGGTAGATGGAATGGACAGCAATGAACAAGTCGGGAAAAAGCGCGAGCTAGAGATGTCGCCGCTGAATTGGATCCGAAACCCACAGAAAACGCGGGCTGGCGCCCAGTGGTGGGGAGAACCGAAGTGGACGTTTATTGACCGAACGGTCGATTAAAAAAACTTTGATAAAAACTGTGTCGCTGTACAAGCCGCAAGAGGATTTGGCAGAAATTGCGCTTCTCCTGCGCCCGCTTCCGTGGCTAAGCTCAGGCCTTCGAGCACAGATTCTCCAATTCCCGCAGAGGTCTCATCTATGCCGCAGCAATGGCCAGCCACCGACATCGCCCGCCTGATCCTCGATGGCTTTGACGATTACCGCGAGCATTTCCGGCGAATCACCGACGGCGCCCGGGAGCGCTTCGAGCAGGCCCGCTGGCAGGACACACAAACCGCGTCGGCGGCGCGGATCAACCTCTACGAAGAAAAGGTCGGTGAAACCGTCGCCCGCCTGCGCGAGTATTTCGAGCCGGACACCTTGATGGACGTCACCTGTTGGCCGCTGGTGAAAAGCGCCTACATCAGCATTATCGACCTGCGCTTTGACGATGAGCTGTCCGAGACCTGGTACAACTCGATTTTCTGCGGCTTGTTCAGCCACGACCTGATCAGCGACGGCTGCATGTTCATCCACACCACCCGCCCGAGCCTGCGTCGGGCCCGCGCCGCGCAAACCCGCACCTATAAACCGCAAGGGCAGATCTCGGCCATGCTCGCGAGTATCTTTGCCGATTACCGGTTCAACGAGGCCTACGCCGATCTGCCCGGTGACTTGCATCGCCTGGAAGCACAGCTGCGCGAGAACCTGCCGGACTGGGTGTGCAAGGACCCGGAGCTGAGCGTCGAGCTGTTCTCCTCGGTGCTGTACCGCAACAAGGGCGCGTACCTGGTCGGGCGGATCTACACCAACGACGATCAGTGGCCGCTGGTGATTCCGCTGCTGCACCGCGAAGGGCGGGGGATTCAGATCGACGCGCTGATCACCGACGAAGCGGATGTGTCGATCATCTTCTCGTTCACCCGTTCGTATTTCATGGTGGATGTGCCGGTGCCGGCGGAGTTTATCGGTTTCCTCAAACGCATCCTGCCGGGCAAGCACATCGCCGAGCTGTACACCTCGATCGGTTTCTACAAGCACGGCAAATCGGAGTTCTACCGCGCCCTGATCAATCACCTGGCCAACACCGATGACCAGTTCATCATGGCGCCGGGCGTGCGCGGCATGGTCATGAGCGTGTTCACGCTGCCGGGTTTCAACACCGTGTTCAAGATCATCAAGGACCGATTCTCCCCGTCGAAAAACGTCGACCGCGCCACAGTGATCGAGAAGTACCGACTGGTGAAAAGTGTCGACCGCGTTGGGCGCATGGCCGATACCCAGGAATTCGCCGACTTCCGTTTTCCGTTGAGCAAGTTCGAGCCGGCGTGCCTGGCGGAACTGCTGGAAGTTGCGCCGTCCACGGTGTCGCTGGAAGGCGAAACCGTGCTGATCCGCCACTGCTGGACCGAGCGCCGGATGACCCCGCTCAACCTCTATCTGGACAACGCCAACGAAGCCCAGGTGCGCGAAGCGCTGGAAGATTACGGACTGGCAATCAAACAACTGGCGGCGGCCAACATCTTCCCCGGCGACATGCTGCTGAAGAACTTCGGCGTCACCCGCCACGGCCGGGTGGTGTTCTACGACTACGACGAGATCTGTTTTCTTACCGAAGCCAATTTCCGCCACATCCCGGCGCCGCGCACGCCGGAGGACGAAATGGCCTCCGAACCGTGGTATTCGATCGGGCCGCTGGACGTGTTCCCCGAGGAATTTCCGCCGTTTCTGTTTGCCGATTCGGCGCAGCGCAAACTGTTCGATCAGCTGCATGGCGAGTTGTACAACGCTGATTACTGGAAGGGATTGCAAGAGGCGATTCGGGCGGGGAAAGTCATCGACGTCTTTCCGTATCGGCGAAAGGGCCTCGATAACGAGTGACTTTCTGGAATTGCTGCGCAATTCATCGCGAGCAGGCTCGCTCCCACATTTGATCGCGCTGTGCAGCGGTTTTATGGCCGCTGGAGATTCAGGGTGGGAGCGAGCCTGCTCGCGATCGGCCGCGCAGCGGTCGTAAAATCTGCGACAATCGCGTCCTTGCGCCACTAGACGACCGAATTGCGTACCCGATGACCGACGAATCGCCCTCCATCGACAAACTGCTGAAAAACCTCGATCACGCCATGCTCGCCGACCGTCACCGGCTGCGGCGGCAGTTGCTTGAGCTGCGCAAGAAACCCGACGAGGCCAAGCTGGCCCAGTGGGTGGCGCGCATGCAGGCGTCCTGCGATCAGGTGCTGGCGCGCAAGGCCAGCCTGCCGGTGATCCGTTACGACGACAGCCTGCCGATTGCAGCCAAGCGTGACGAAATCAAAAAGGCCCTGGAAAAGCACCAGGTGCTGATCATCGCTGGCGAAACCGGATCGGGTAAAACCACCCAGTTGCCGAAAATCTGCCTGGAAATCGGTCGCGGCCAGCATGGTCTGATCGGCCACACCCAGCCTCGCCGAATTGCGGCGCGCAGCGTGGCCAGTCGGGTTGCCGAAGAACTCGGTACGCCGCTGGGCGCGCTGGTCGGCTATCAGGTGCGCTTTGAAGACCAAAGCGATTCGAACACCCTGATCAAACTGATGACCGACGGCATCCTGCTGGCGGAAACCCAGAACGACCGCTACCTCGAACGCTACGACACGATCATCGTCGACGAAGCCCACGAACGCAGCCTCAACATCGACTTCCTGCTGGGTTACCTGAAAACCCTGCTGCCGCGTCGTCCGGACCTTAAAGTCATCATCACTTCGGCGACCATCGATCTGGAACGCTTCTCCAAACACTTTGACGATGCACCGATTGTCGAAGTGTCCGGGCGTACCTTCCCGGTGGAAACCTGGTATCGCCCGCTGACGCTTGAGCAGGACGAAGAGGGCAACCGTGTCGAAGACGACCTGACCGTCGATCAGGCGATCCTCGCCACCCTCGACGAAATCGCCGCTTATGAGCGTAGCGAACGCCGCAGTCCTGGTGATGTGCTGGTGTTCCTGCCGGGTGAGCGCGAGATTCGCGACGCCGCCGACATGCTGCGCAAGGCCCAGCTCAAACACACCGAAATCCTGCCGTTGTACGCGCGCCTGTCGCCGGCCGAGCAGCAGCGGATATTCCAGTCCCATCCGGGCCGTCGCGTAGTGCTGGCGACCAACGTTGCCGAAACCTCGCTGACCGTGCCGGGCATCCGTTACGTGATCGACAGCGGCACCGCGCGCATCAGCCGCTACAGCTACCGCGCCAAGGTTCAGCGGCTGCCGATCGAAGCGATTTCCCAGGCCAGCGCCAACCAGCGTAAAGGTCGCTGCGGCCGGGTCGAGCCGGGTATCTGCGTGCGCTTGTACAGCGAAGAGGATTTCCTCGGTCGCCCGGAATTCACCGATCCGGAAATCCTGCGCACCAACCTTGCGGCGGTAATCCTGCAGATGCTCCATCTGCGCCTCGGTGAGATCACCGATTTCCCGTTTATCGAGCCGCCGGACGGCAAGGCAATCAGCGACGGTTTCAACCTGCTGCAAGAACTCTCGGCGGTGGACCGCAACAGTCAGCTGACCCCGCTCGGCCGTCAGCTGGCGCGCCTGCCGGTGGACCCGCGCATGGGCCGCATGCTGCTGGAGGCGGCGAAGCTCGGCAGCCTGCAGGAAGTGCTGATCGTCGCCAGCGCCATGTCGATTCAGGACCCGCGCGAGCGTCCGCCGGAGCGTCAGCAAGCCGCTGACCAGGCGCACGCCCAATGGAAGGACGCTGACTCCGACTTCGCCGGGCTGGTCAATCTGTGGCGCGGTTTTGAAGAGCAGCGCCAGGCGCTGACGGCGAGCCCGCTGCGCAACTGGTGCCGCAAGAATTTCCTCAACTATCTGCGGTTGCGCGAGTGGCGTGATTCCCACCGTCAGTTGAGTTTGATCTGCCGCGACTTGCAACTGAGCCTGAACAAAGAGCCGGCGGATTATCCGAAGCTGCACAAAGCGGTGCTGGTCGGCCTGCTCAGCCAGATCGGCCAGAAAACCGAGGACGGCGATTACCTTGGCGCCCGTCAGCGGCGGTTCTGGATTCACCCGTCGTCGGGTATCGGCAAGAAACGCCCGCAGTGGGTGATGACCGCCGAACTGGTGGAAACCACCAAGCTCTACGCGCGGATGGTGGCGAAGATCGACGCCGACTGGATCGAACCGCTGGCCGGGCACCTGATCAAGAAGAACCACTTCGAACCGCACTGGGAGAAGAAGCGCGGCCAGGTCGTCGCGTTCGAACAGATCACCCTGTTCGGCCTGATCGTGGTCGGTCGTCGACCGGTGCATTACGGCCCGGTAGATCCGGTAGTTTCGCGCGAGCTGTTCATCCGCGAAGGCCTGGTGCGTGGCGAGATTCAGTCCCGGGCCAAGTGCCTGACCGCCAACAAGCAATTGCTCGAACAGCTCGACGAACTGGAAGCCAAGGCCCGTCGCCGGGACATTCTGGCGGACGAGGAAACACTCTACGCGTTCTACGACGCGCGACTGCCGGCGGAGATCCACCAGACCGCGACGTTCGACAGCTGGTACCGCGTCAACAGCCAGAAAGATCCGCAATTGCTGATCATGCGCGAGGAAGACGTACTGGCTCGCGAGGCCAGTGAAGTCACCGCCCAGCATTACCCGGACACGCTGCACATCGGCGATCTGGAACTGGCGCTGAGTTATCACTTCGAACCGAATCACCCGCGCGACGGCGTGACCCTGCGTGTGCCGGCGCCGCTGTTGCCGATGCTGCCGCCGGAACGACTGGAATGGCTGGTGCCGGGTCTGATCGAGGCCAAGTGCATTGCGCTGGTGCGCAACCTGCCCAAGGCCCTGCGCAAGAACTTCGTGCCGGTGCCGGACTTCATCAAGGCCGCGCTGCAGCGCATGACCTTTGCCGAAGGCTCGTTGCCGCAAGCGCTGGGCCGCGAACTGCTGCGCATGACCGGCGCGCGGGTCAGTGATGAAGCCTGGGCCGAAGCGGCGCAGCAGGTTGAAAGCCACCTGCGGATGAACCTGGAAATCGTCGACGGTCAGGGCAAGTTCCTCGGCGAAGGACGGGATCTGGCAGAACTGACCGCACGTTTCGCCGAAGCCAGCCAGGCTGCTTTGGCCGTGCCGCAAAGTGCGAAAAGCCAGCAGCCGGTGGAGGCCAAGGTCTTCGCGCCGGTGGCGGAAAAGACGCAGCAGAAGATCGCCGGGCTGTCGATGACGGTCTATCCGGCGCTGGTGGAAGAGGGCGGCACGGTCAAGGAAGGGCGCTTTTCGACCCCGGCCGAAGCCGAATTTCAGCACCGCCGCGCCTTGCAGCGCCTGCTGATGCAGCAACTGGCCGAACCGGCGAAGTTCCTGCGCGGCAAGTTGCCGGGCCTGACCGAAATGGGGTTGCTGTACCGCGAACTGGGTCGCGTCGATGCGCTGGTGGAAGACATTCTGCTGGCCAGCCTCGACACCTGCATTCTCGAGGGCGAAGACCCGTTGCCGCGTGACGGCGCAGGTCTGGCGGCACTGGCCGAGCGCAAGCGTGGCAGCTGGACCGAGCACGCCGAGCGGGTGGCTCGCCTGACTCTGGAAATCCTCAAGCTCTGGCACGGTCTGCAAAAGCGCTTCAAAGGCAAGATCGACCTGGCTCAAGCGGTGGCGCTCAACGACATCAAGCAGCAACTCAGTCATCTGGTGTATCCGGGCTTCGTCCGGGAAACGCCGATGCTCTGGCTCAAGGAGTTGCCGCGTTATCTGAAAGCGGTCGAGCAACGTTTCGAGAAACTGGGTGCGCAGGTGCAGAAGGATCGGGTGTGGAGCGGCGAACTCGCCGGCCTCTGGACGCAATACCAGACCCGCGCCGCCAAACATGCCCAGGAAGGCAAACGCGATCCGCAGCTCGAGCTGTATCGCTGGTGGCTGGAGGAGTATCGGGTTTCGCTGTTCGCCCAGCAGTTGGGGACGAAAGTGCCGATCTCCGACAAGCGCCTGAACAAACAGTGGAGCCAGGTAGAACAGTGACGCTGATCGTTCCCACGCTCCGCGTGGGAATGCCTGCGGGGACGCTCCGCGTCCAGTGACGCAGAGCGTCACGGGCTGCATTCCCACGCAGGAGCGTGGGAACGATCATTGCGCGTCGATCTTGAGAAAGACGCCAAATGGCCACGGTTATGGCAAACTTCGCCACCATAAATGCCGTTTTCGCGTCCCAGAGCCTTTGCCGGGCCGCGCAACGGAATAAAGCGATGCCAGGTTTTTGCGTCCCTTATACGGGAATGGACCCTTTGCGTGTTGGCACGTCGGTGCCAGCACTTTCTGCCTGAACAGATTAGAGAAACGACCATGCATAACGTCGTCATCAGCGGCACCGGCCTGTACACCCCGGCCAACAGCATCTCCAACGAAGAGCTGGTGCAGTCTTTCAATACCTACGTCGCCCAGTTCAATGCGGACAACGCCGAAGCCATCGCCAGCGGCGAAGTGCAGGCCCTGACCGAGTCCAGCGCCGCGTTCATCGAAAAAGCCTCCGGCATCAAGAGCCGCTTTGTCATGGACAAGGACGGCATCCTCGATCCGCAACGCATGGCACCACGTCTGCCAGAGCGTTCCAACGACGAATGGTCGGTGCTCTGCCAGATGGCCATCGGTGCTGCCGAACAAGCCCTGCAGCGTGCCGGCAAGACTGCCGCCGATATCGACGGCGTGATCGTCGCCTGCTCCAACCTGCAGCGCGCCTATCCGGCCATCGCCATCGAAGTCCAGGAAGCACTGGGCATCCAGGGTTTCGGTTTCGACATGAACGTTGCCTGCTCGTCGGCGACCTTCGGCATCCAGCAAGCGGCCAACACCGTGCAACTGGGCCAGGCCCGGGCGATCCTGATGGTCAACCCGGAAGTCTGCACCGGTCACTTGAACTTCCGTGACCGTGACAGCCACTTCATTTTCGGTGACGCGGCTACTGCGGTGATCATCGAGCGTGCCGATACGGCGATGTCGAAGCACCAGTTCGACGTGGTCAGCACCAAACTGCTGACCAAGTTCTCCAACAACATCCGCAACAACTTCGGCTTCCTCAACCGCGCAGCGGAAGAGGGCATCGGCGCCCGCGACAAACTGTTCGTGCAGGAAGGCCGCAAGGTGTTCAAGGATGTCTGCCCAATGGTCGCCGAGCTGATCGGCGAACATCTGGAAGAGAACAAGCTCAACGTCGGCGACGTGAAGCGCTTCTGGCTGCACCAGGCCAACCTGAGCATGAACCACCTGATCGTGCGCAAGCTGCTGGGCCGCGAAGCCACCGAAGAAGAAGCCCCGGTGATTCTCGACACCTACGCCAACACCAGCTCCGCCGGTTCCGTGATCGCGTTCCACAAGTATCAGGACGATTTGGCAGCCGGCTCGCTGGCAGTGCTGAGTTCGTTCGGTGCCGGTTACTCGATTGGTAGCGTGATTCTGCGTAAACGCTAAGAGCGAGTTCATTTCCTCTTAATCGCGCTGACGTTTCCTACATCCGAATCGGCGCGAACGCTGTAATTTTCGAAACTGGCGGCAGGAGAGATCCTGCCGCTATCATTTTCGGAGTCAGGAAAAGGGGATTGATGGATGGCGGTTGACGACACACAACTGCTCGAACGGTTGTTGGCAGGCGAACAGAAAGCCTTCAAGGAACTGGTCAGCACCTATCAAAGCCCCATGCGCGCGGTGGCCTACGCGATTGTCGGTCAGCGCAATGTCGAGGAAGTGGTGCAGGATGCCTGGCTGTCGGTGGTGCGCAATATCGGCCGTTTCGAGGGGCGCTCCAGTCTCAAGACCTGGCTGCTGACCATCACCGCCAACTCGGCCAAGAGCCGCTATAAACTCAATCGTCGCGAAGTGTTGCTGGATGATCTGCCGTCCCCCCACGGCACCATCGACGACGATCGTTTTTCTCCCGGCGACGGCCACTGGCTGGTCGCACCGTTCGCCTGGCACCAGGACACACCCGAAGCGCTGCTGACAGAAGGCGAGCTGCGTGAATGCCTCGAACACACGTTGTTGAGCCTGTCGGAGCTGCAAAGCAGCGTGCTGTTGCTGCGCGAGCGTCAGGGGCTGGAGCTGGAGGAGATCTGTAATCTTCTGGAGATCTCGCTCTCCAATGTCCGCGTGCTGCTGCATCGGGCACGTTTGAAGGTCTTCGCGACCGTGGAGCATTTTGAGGAGACGGGAGAATGTTGACCTGCAAGGAGCAAGTGGCGCGATCCAGCGATTATCTCGATGGCCAGTTGAGCTTTCGCGAGAAACTGATGGTGCGTCATCACCTGATGTTCTGCCGCAATTGCCGGCGTTTCATTCGCCAGATGCGTTTGATGCAGGCGACGTTGCGGGCGATGCCGCAAAAGCCTGAAGAGGGCGTGGACGCGTTGGCCGAGCAGCTGGCACAGCTGCGGCGCAAGGATCGATCCTGAAAACACAGACTGGCGCGGTCGCAGCGAACGGATGATGGGGATCGCTGCGGCCGCGCCAGTCTGTTGAAGCCTCTTCAAACGATGGAAGCGGATGTGCAACCCATCGTTTGAAGTCTGTTGCCGGGTTGCTTAGAACTTCGCTTCCGCATCCAGCTGGAGGGTGTTGGTGTCTGCATCACGCTGGGTACGGCTGGAGAAGTCGGCCTTGGTCAGGAAGTAAGTCGCACCGATGGCGAAGTTCTTGTCGATGTCGTAACCGACCTTGAACTTGTGGCCACGGGAACCGGTGGTGCCGTTGGCGAAGTCCGAATCAGTGAAGGCGCCGACCACCGCGTTGCGCTGCACGTCACGATAGTTGTAGTCGAGGTTCAGGCCGAAGACTTTCGACTTGGCACCCACCAGCCAGGCGGTGTCCTGATCGGTCACTGCATCGTTGTTCTTCACGTACTGACCATAGAACGACAGCGGCATTGGCAGGCCGCCGATGTCGACCTGGCTGAAGCCTTCGTACAGACGGAATTCGTTGTTCGCCGAGTTGCCGTTGACGGCCAGGGCGCACGGCGTGGAGGTGCCGGTGCACCGGCTGTCTTCGTCGTTCTGGTAGGCGTAGACGCTGCCGCCCAGGGTCAGTTTCAGGTTGTCGGTGATGGTGAAGCGGCTGCCCAGCTGGCCGGCGGTCAGGCGCAGGTCGTGACGGAACTGCACGCCGTCGCCGTCGACGTTGTCCTTGAGGTTGTAGTTACCCAGGCTGCCGAACAGTTCGACGCTGCTGCCCAATGGATACTTGTAGGTAACGGCCAGACCTTCCGGGTTGATGTCGCTGTCCCAGATGACGTCGCCCATGCTCACCCACGGTTGCAGCATCTTGCCGCCGATAATGTGCAGGTTCTTGATCTGGTCCGGGTGGTAGTCGATGTAGCCCAGGTCGAGCCAGATCTGCTTCTTGTCGAAGTAGTTGTCCTGGTCCTGGTTGGTCGAACGGGCGTCGTCGCCGCCGCCGGTGGCGATACGGATGCCGGTGTCGACTTGCGGGTTGATCTCGGTGTACGCACCCAGACGGGCACGGATGCGCTGGCGATCCTTGTCGCGGCCGCCGTTGTTCGGCTCGCCATCGATCTTGATGGTTTCCTGACGGATACGCACGTCGCCCTTGAACTGGGTCTTGGCGGCCCAGGCCAGTTTCTGGTCGAAACTGCTGAGCTCGTTGGTTTTCTTCGCGGTCGCCGCGATTTGCTCGTTGGTCTCTTGCTGCGCCTGCTGCGCGATTTGCTGGGCCTTCTGATCCTTGGCCAGTTCAGTTTGCAGTTCTACGTACTGCGCCTGGGAAATCGAACCGTTAGCCTTGAGCATGTCGAGCAGTTTGGCGTCGACTGCGGCACTGGCCGGTACACTCATGGCCAGCAACAGGCCACCGCACAGGGCCGCCGCAGTTTTCGTGGAAGCAAGACGCATAGCAATCTCCGAAGATGAAGGGGATGGCTGAACCATCCTGGGCACAACCGACGGTTTGACGGTCGGAAAACAGTGTCCGGGGTAGAACCCGGCGCTCTAAAAACAGGCGCCAGTATCGCGATGGTTTATGACAGAGCAGTGGCACGATGATGGCAGGTTGATGACGATACAAAACTGCCGTGAACTATTGATCTAGAGCGCTGTCGCGCAATCGGGCGTGGGCAACGCACGGCCGATCAGCGATACTCGCCGGGCGTTCACGCCCGAAAGTGGAGAGGAAAATGCCGCTGCAACGTCTGCATAAACTGTCGGAAATTCCAGCGTCCGACTGGGATGTTCTGGTCCCGCAAAACCAGCCGTTTCTGCGCCACGCCTTCCTGGCTTCGCTGGAGGACAGCGGCAGCGTCGGCCCGCACACCGGCTGGCAAGCGGAGCATTTGCTGCACGTCGAAGCGGGGCGAGTGATTGCGGCGCTGCCCGGTTATCGCAAGTGGCATTCCTACGGTGAATACGTGTTCGATCACGGCTGGGCCGATGCCTGCGCCCGGGCCGGAATCGATTACTACCCCAAGTTTCTGAGCGCGGTGCCGTTCAGCCCGGTCAGCGGCCCTCGGTTGCTGGCAGCGAATGTCGAAGACGGATTCGAACTGCTCAAGAGCCTGCCGGGGTATCTGGAAATCGAAGAACTCTCCAGCGCCCACGTCAATTTCACCGACGCGTTTACCGATGCCGCCATGGCCGAGCAGCCGGGCTGGCTGCAACGCATCGGCTGTCAGTACCACTGGCAGAATCGCGGCTACCGCGACTTTCAGGACTTCCTCGACGTGCTCGCCTCACGCAAGCGCAAACAGATGCGCAAGGAGCGCGAGCAAGTGGCGGGGCAGGGCTTCGAGTTCGAATGGCTGGAAGGGCGGGAGCTGGACGAGGCCCAGTGGGATTTCGTCTATGCCTGTTACGCCAACACCTACGCGGTGCGTCGGCAGGCGCCGTACCTGACCCGGGAATTCTTCAGCCTGCTGGCCGAGCGCATGCCGGAATCGATTCGCGTGGTGCTGGCCCGGCAGGGCTCACGGCCGGTGGCGATGGCGTTCAGCCTGGTGGGCGGCGACAGTTTTTACGGACGCTATTGGGGATGCCTGGCCGAGTTCGACCGGCTGCACTTCGAGACCTGTTTCTATCAGGGCATGGACTATGCGATTGCCAATGGATTTCAACGTTTCGATGCCGGTGCCCAGGGCGAGCACAAGCTGATTCGCGGCTTCGAACCGGTGATCACCCATTCCTGGCATTACCTGCGCCATCCCGGTTTGAAAGCCGCGGTCAAAGACTTCCTGCACCAGGAGCGCGCCGGTGTCCTGGCCTATGCCGAAGAGGCGAGGAGCGCCTTGCCGTATCGGCAAGCCTGATCCTCGCCGGCACCCTCAGCTGTCTTCCTTGCCCAGCCAGCGATAGAGCACGCCGCCGACCACCGCACCGAGCAGCGGCGCGACCCAGAACATCCACAGCTGGGCGATCGCCCAGCCGCCGACCATCAGCGCCGGGCCCGTGCTGCGGGCCGGGTTGACCGAGGTGTTGGTGACCGGGATCGAGATCAAGTGGATCAGCGTCAGGGCCAGGCCGATGGCGATCGGTGCCAGTCCTGCCGGGGCGCGTTTGTCGGTGGCGCCGAGGATGATCACCACGAACATGGCGGTCATCACCAGCTCGGTGACGAAGCCGGAAGCCATCGAGTATTTGCCCGGCGAGTGCTCGCCATAACCGTTTGAGGCCAGGCCGGCAGCGATGTCGAAGCCTTCCTTGCCGCTGGCGATGTGGTAGAGCAGTGCCGCTGCCAGAATCCCGCCGATTACCTGGGCGATGACGTAGGCAGGCAGTTCCTTGGCCGGGAACCGACCGCCGACGACCAGACCGACCGACACGGCCGGGTTGAGGTGACAGCCGCTGATGTGGCCGATGGCAAACGCCATGGTCAGCACCGTCAGACCAAACGCCAGGGCCACCCCCAGCACGCCGATACCCAAAGGTGAAGACGCGGCGATGACCGCACTGCCGCAACCGCCCAAAACCAGCCAGAACGTACCCAGCAACTCAGTGACTGAACGTTTGAACAGAGACATGAGAGAGTCCTTGATAGACGTGCTATCGAGACTGCATCGAGTGGTGCGTCCCTGCAGACTTACGACAGGTTCCGTTCCGGAGCCTTGGCTCAGTACAGCAGGGTTTGTGCGGATTTCCAGCAGGCGATAAAAAACCGCCAGAGCCCGTGGGTAAAGGGCTCTGGCGGTTTTATCTCACGTTGATCGTTCCCACGTCGAGGCGTCGAACCGTCCGCGTGGGAATGCCTCAGGGGACGCTCCGCGTCCAGTGACGCGGAGCGTCACGGGCTGCATTCCCACGCGGAGCGTGGGAACGATCAGTGACCAGGCGTGAAAACGATCAGTCGATGCCGACAAACCCTCCGGTCTGGTGCGCCCACAGCCGCGCATACAATCCGCCATGGGCCAGCAGTTCGGCATGGTTGCCGCTTTCAGCAATCTTGCCGTTTTCCAGCACTACCAGCCGATCCATGCGGGCAATGGTCGAAAGGCGGTGAGCGATGGCGATCACGGTCTTGCCCTGCATCAGGGTTTCCAGGCTTTCCTGAATTGCCGCCTCGACTTCCGAGTCCAGCGCCGAGGTCGCTTCGTCCATGATCAGGATCGGCGCGTCCTTGAGCAGCACCCGCGCAATGGCGATCCGCTGACGCTGGCCACCGGACAGTTTCACCCCGCGTTCGCCGACATGCGCGTCGAATCCGGTGCGCCCCTCGGCGTCCGACAGCAGCGGGATGAACTCATCGGCACGGGCCTTGCGCACCGCTTCCCAGAGTTCGGCGTCGGTGGCGTCGGGCTTGCCGTACAGCAAGTTGTCGCGGATCGAGCGGTGCAGCAGCGAGGTGTCCTGAGTGATCATGCCGATGCGCGCGCGCAGACTTTCCTGGCCGACTTCGGCGATGTTCTGGCCGTCGATCAGGATCCGCCCGCCCTCGACGTCGTACAGGCGCAGCAGCAGGTTGACCAGGGTCGACTTGCCGGCGCCGGACGGGCCGATCAGACCGATTTTCTCGCCCGGTTTGATGGTCAGGTTGAGGTCGCCGATGATGCCTTTCTTCTTGCCGTAGTGAAAATCCACGTGCTCGAAACGCACTTCGCCACGGGCCACGGCCAGCGGTTTGGCCTGCTCCCGATCGGTGACGCTGACCGGTTGCGAGATGGTCTGCAGACCGTCCTGAACCATACCGATGTTTTCGAAGATGCCGGTGACCACCCACATGATCCAGCCGGACATGTTGACGATGCGGATCACCAGGCCGGTGGCCAGAGCAATCGCGCCGACGCTGATCAGCGATTGCGTCCACAGCCACAGGGCCAGCGCCGTGGTGCCGACGATCAACAGGCCGTTCATGGTGGTGATGGCCACGTCCATGCTGGTGACCACGCGGCCGGCCAGCTGGGCTTTTTCGGTCTGTTCCTGAATCGCCTCGCGGGCGTAATGCTGTTCGAAGTTGGTGTGGGCGAACAGCTTCAGGGTGGCGATGTTGGTGTAGCCGTCGACGATCCGGCCCATCAGCTTCGAGCGCGCATCGGAGGCTTCCACCGAGCGGTCCTTGACCCGTGGCACGAAGTAATAGAGCGCGCCGATGTAGGCGGCGATCCACGTCAGCAGCGGGATCATCAGGCGCCAGTCAGCCTCGGCGAACAGCACCAGCGAACTGATCGCGTAGATCAGCACGTGCCACAACGCATCCACCGCTTGCACGGCGGAATCGCGCAGCGAGTTGCCGGTCTGCATGATGCGCTGGGCAATGCGTCCGGCGAAGTCGTTCTGGAAGAAATTCAGGCTCTGCTTGAGCACGTAACTGTGGTTCTGCCAGCGAATCATGCTGGTCATGCTCGGGCTGAGGGTCTGGTGCACCAGCATGTCGTGCAGGGCCAGAAACAGGGGGCGCAGCAACAATGCCACCACCGCCATCCACGCCAGTTCGACGCCGTGCACTTTGAAGAAGTCTGCGTTCGGCGTGCCTTGGGCAAGGTCGATAATGCGGCTCAGGTAACTGAACAGCGCCACTTCGATCAAGGCACCGAACAGGCCGACGATCAGCAGGGCGGCGAAACTCGGCCAGACCTGCTTCAGGTAATAGGTATAGAAGGGCAGAACGCGGTCCGGCGGGGATGCCGTCGGGGCATCGCGGAATATGTCGATCAGTTGTTCGAAACGGCGATAGAGCATCAGATAACCGCCCGGAGCACGGGCTCTCCTTTTATCAGTGTGAGCGGCGTGACGTCAGTCAGCACCGCTCGATATGCCCTGTAAAGCTTAGTCGATGCGCTTGGCCGACTTGATGATCACAGGGTCGACCGGCACGTTTTGCATGCCCTGTTTGGTGGTGGTCTGGGAGTTGACGATGATGTCGACCACGTCCATGCCCTTGACCACTTTGGCGAACACCGCGTAACCGGCGTCACGGCCCGGGTCGAGGAAGGCGTTGTCGGCGACGTTGATAAAGAACTGGCTGGTGGCCGAATCCGGGTTGGAAGTACGAGCCATCGACAGGGTGCCACGAACGTTATGCAGACCGTTGCTGGCTTCGTTCTTGATCGGCGCCTTGGTTTCTTTCTGTTGCATCTGCTGGGTGAAGCCGCCGCCCTGGGCCATGAAGCCCGGGATCACGCGGTGGAAAATGGTGTTGGTGTAGAAACCGCTGTCGACGTACTCGAGGAAGTTCTTAGTACTGATCGGCGCCTTGACCGGGTCCAGTTCGATTTCGATCTGGCCGTTGGTGGTGTCCAGCAGCACGTGCGGCGCTTTTGCCGGCGTGGCAGCCATCAGGTTGGCAGCGAACAGCACGGTGCCGGCGGCGAGGGCGAGTTTTTTCAGCATGGGTCAGTGATCCTGAGGGTGATTATCGGCTGTGGCGAGGAACTCCAGCAGCGTTTGATTGAAGCGTTCGGGCTGATCGAGCGGGGTGGCGTGGCGCGAATCGGCGATCACCACCAGCCGCGCATCGGGCAGCAGTCTGACATAGGTTTCTTTCAGCGAAACCGGGGTGTAGTCCCGGTCGGCGCTGACGACGAGGGTTGGACAGGTGACCCGGGAAAGTCGTTCCTGAACCCCCCAGCCAACAATCGCATCGAAGCTGGCGAGATAAGCACGTTTGTCGTTTTTTGCCCAGCGCTCCGCCATTTTCTGACGCAAATCGGCCTGCTCCGGTTTGGGGAACAGCTTGGCGCCAAGGGCTTTGCCGATGGTGGCGAGGCTGAGCAGGCGCATCAGGCTCCAGCGCTTGAACCACTGCCAGTAATCGTCGCGACTGCGCACCTTGACCTCGGGCGCGCTGTTGACGATGGTCAGGCTCTTGAGCATCCGCGGATGATCGACGGCGAACTGGAAACCGATCATGCCGCCCATGGACAGCCCGGCGAAGTGCACCGGGCCGAGCTTCAGATGTTCGATCAGGGCGACGATGTCGGCGCTGAACCCGGCGATGCTGTAGCGCTCGCGGGGTTTGTCGGAGCGGCCGTGACCGCGCACATCCGGAACGATCACCCGGTAATGCGCGGCCAGCGCGGGAATCTGCATTTCCCAGTCCAGGGTGCTGGAGCCCAGACCGTGAACCAGCAGCAATGGATCGCCGTGGCCATATTCCTCGTAGTGCAGGTTGCAACCTTCATGCTCGAAATACGCCATCGGTGAACTCCGTGTCAGGCTTGTTCGGGGGCGGCGAACGGTGCGTCCAGCGGCAGAGTGTCGAAGGTGCGCAGCAGTTCGACGAGGATCTGCGAAGCCGGGCCCAGGGGTTTGTCCTTGTTCGAGTACAGATAGAAGCTCGGATTGCGGCTGCCGCCCTGATCCAACGGTAGCAGCTTGAGCAGGCCTTCTTTCAATTCCCGTTCGATCATGTGCCGTGGCAGCCAGGCGAAGCCCAGGCCGCTGGAGACAAAGTTGGCGGCGGTGGCGAGGCTGCCGACAGTCCAGCGCTGTTCGGCGCCGAGCCAGCCGACGTCCCGGGGTTGCTGGCGGCCGGAGTCGCGGATCACCACTTGCATCTGGGTTTCCAGATCCTGGAAATTCAGCTCGCGGTTCAACCGGTGCAGCGCGTGTTCGGGGTGGGCGACGGCGACGAATTCCACGTCGCTCAATTCCGCGCCGAGGTAACCGGGAATGCTCAGGCCGGTGATGGCCAGGTCGGCCACGCCTTCGAGCAGCACTTCTTCGACGCCCGACAGCACTTCCTCACGCAGACGCACGCGGCAGCCACGGCTTTGCGGCATGAACGCGGTCAGGGCGCGGACGAGGCGGGCGCTCGGGTAGGCGGCGTCGACCACCAGCCGCACTTCGGCTTCCCAACCCTGCTCCATATGATGGGCGAGGTCTTCCAGCTGGCTGGCCTGTTTCACCAGTTGTCGCGAACGGCGCAGCAACACGCCGCCGGCTTCGGTCAGCACAGCCTTGCGGCCGTCGATGCGCAACAGCGGCACGCCGAGCTGATCCTGCATGCGGGCGACGGTGTAACTCACCGACGATTGCGAGCGATGCAGGGCCTCGGCGGCCTGGGCGAATCCGCCGTGGTCGACCACGGCCTGCAACGTTCGCCATTGATCAAGGGTCACGCGGGGCGCTTTCATCAATAGCTCCTCTTGTCCTAAGCTGGCGGTCCCTCATGGAGACTGCCGAATGAAAAAATTCTGTTGTGTGTTGCTGGCGCTGCTTCCGCTGACTGCGTTTGCGTACCCGATCGATGTGGAAAAGGACCTCAACGGCCTGAAGATCGACTACAACGCGTTCGACACCGATAACGACATCGGCTCCATCCAGGTCAACAACTACGGCGACGTCGACGCGACCTGCAAGGTGGTGTTCACCAACGGCCCGGAAGCGCCGCGCACCCGCAACATCGAAGTGGCCGCGGGCAAGCATAAGAACGCCACGGCCAAGTTCACCCGGACCATCATCAAGCTGCGCATCAAGCTGAGCTGCACCCCGAAATAGCGTCACGGCCCTGTGGGGGTGGGCTCCCACAGGGTATGGCTTGCATCTAAACGAATTTTTCGATGCTTTGCAGCAATTATTTGCGCTTTTTCATCGATACGACTCTGTTTAACCTTCACTCCATCGACTTACAACATTCTCGGATGGAGGCTACACAACATGTCCCGCGTTCTGATCATCGAAAGCAGCGCCCGCCAGCAAGACTCGGTTTCCCGTCAACTGACCCAGACCTTTATCAGTCAGTGGAAAGCGGCGCATCCGGCCGATCAGATCACCGTACGTGACCTCGCCGTGAACCCGGTGCCGCACCTGGACATCAACCTGCTGGGCGGCTGGATGAAATCCGCCGAGCAGCGCAACGACAGCGAGCAGTCCTCGCTGGACCGTTCCAACGAATTGACCGATGAGTTGCTGGCGGCCGACGTGCTGGTGATGGCTGCGCCGATGTACAACTTCGCGATCCCGAGCACCCTGAAAGCCTGGCTCGACCACGTACTGCGTGCCGGCGTGACCTTCAAGTACACCGAAACCGGCCCGCAAGGCCTGCTCAGCGGCAAGCGTGCCTACGTGCTGACCGCTCGCGGCGGGATCTACGCCGGCGGCCCGGCGGATCATCAGGAACCGTACCTGCGTCAGGTGATGGGTTTCATCGGTATCCACGACGTGACCTTCATCCACGCCGAAGGCATGAACCTGGGCGGCGACTTCCAGGAGAAAGGCCTCAACCAGGCCAACGCCAAACTGTCCCAGGTCGCTTGATATGTTAATCGCCAGATAATCGCCGATTGTTCTAGTGACCTGGCGCAACCCCTTCAAGGCTCTACGCGCATCGAACCTCCCTTTGCACTTGTTGCTCCTGAGTGCTGTAGCCCGATTGAACGCTTTAGCGAGATCGGGCTTTTTTTTGCCTGCGATTTTTGCAACGCAGCACCTCCCCTGTGGGAGCGGGCTTGCTCGCGAAAGCGATGTTTCAATCAAGATTGATATCGCCTGACACACCGCCTTCGCGAGCAAGCCCGCTCCCACATGGATCTGTGTTGTTGGAGGGTTCGCGATCAGAAGCAAAAAACGCTATCGTCGCCGCCATTCGAAATCGAGGCGAGCATGGGCTATCTACTTTTTGTCACGCTGATCCAGGCGTTTTCCTTCAGTCTGATCGGCGAATACCTGGCCGGTCATGTCGACAGCTACTTCGCGGTGCTGGTGCGGGTGGTGCTGGCCGGGCTGGTATTCATTCCGCTGACCCGCTGGCGCTCGGTGGAGCCGGCGTTCATGCGCGGCATGCTGCTGATCGGCGCGTTGCAGTTCGGCGTGACCTACGTCTGCCTGTATCTGAGCTTCCGCGTACTGACGGTGCCGGAAGTGCTGCTGTTCACCATCCTCACGCCACTGCATGTGACGTTGATCGAAGACGCACTCAACCGACGCTTCAACCCATGGGCGCTGATCGCCGCACTGGTGGCGGTCGCAGGTGCGGCGGTGATTCGTTACGACCGGATCAACCCGGATTTCTTCATGGGCTTTTTGCTACTGCAACTGGCCAACTTCACCTACGCCGCCGGGCAGGTGCTGTACAAACATCTGGTGGCGAAACACCCGAGCGATCTGCCGCACTACCGGCGCTTCGGTTTCTTCTACCTCGGCGCATTGGCGGTGGCGTTGCCGGCGTTCCTGCTGTTCGGCAAATCCAACTTCCTGCCCGAAGCACCGCTGCAATGGGGCGTGCTGGTGTTCCTCGGTTTGGTCTCGACCGCACTCGGTTTGTACTGGTGGAACAAGGGCGCGTGCCTGGTCAACGGCGGCACCCTGGCGGTGATGAACAACCTGCACGTGCCGGTGGGCTTGCTGCTGAACCTGCTGATCTGGAATCAGCATGAAGAGCTCGGGCGGTTGTTCCTCGGTGGCAGCGTGATCCTGGCGGCGGTGTGGATCAGCCGGTTGGGGATTCGCAGGCCGGCGCCAGTTGCCCCACCAGAAACTCGATAAACGCCCGGGTCTTCTGCGGCACCCGCCGGGCTGACGAATACACCGCGTTGATGGTGATTGCCGGGGCTTGCCATTCGCACAGCACCGGCACCAGTCGCCCGGCGGCCAACGCTTCTTCGACGATGAAGTCCGGCAGCAGCGCAATGCCCATGCCGGCCTCGGCCGCTTGCGCCAGCAGGTCGCCGTTGTTGGCGTGCAACGGCCCGGTGACGTTGACGCGCTGGGTCTCCTTGCCGTTGCACAGTTGCAGGCTGACCCCGCTCTGCAGATAGCCGTAGTTCAAGCATTGATGTGAGCGCAGATCCTGCGGGGTTTGCGGTGTGCCCGCGCGTTCGAGGTAAGCAGGGGAGGCGACCATGATTCTTGGCGCCGGCGCCAGTTGCCGGGCGATCATGGTCGAGTCGGGCAGGCTGGCGATGCGGATCGTCACGTCGAACCCGCCGCGCACCGGATCGACCTGCTGGTCGCTGAGCACCAGTTGCAGCTCGATGTTCGGGTGCTGCTCGTGGAACAGCGGAATCAGTTTGCCCAGTCGCCGCAGGCCGAACGACATCGGTGCGTTGACTCGCAACACACCACGCAATTCACCCACCCCGTCCCGCGCCCGCTGCTCGGCCTCGTCCAGTGCCGCAATCACCTCCCGCGCTGCTTCGAAATATTCGGCACCGGCCTCGGTCAGGTGCAGGCTGCGGGTGGTGCGTTGCAGCAGTTGTACGCCGATGGCTTCTTCGAGCGCCTGAATCTGTTTGCTGACTTTCGAGCGGGGCACGTCCATGGCCCGGGCGGCGGCTGCGAAGCCGTTCTCGCCGACCGTCACCACGAAGGCGCGCATGCATTCGATGCGATCCATGATTGTCCCTTTTTTAGAATCAATGATTCTCGATTTTAGGGAATTGTCCCTTTATCGGCTAGCCCCTAAAGTGACATCCAAGCCGAGACAACAACGCCGCAGACGGCACGCCACTCGACTCACCCATTACCCAATCGAAACTCTGAAACGACATCAAAAGGAACGCGCCATGTCTATCCGTGAATTGCTGAACCCAACCAACTCCGCTCTGATCCTGATCGACCACCAGCCGCAAATGGCTTTCGGCGTACAGTCGATCGACCGTCAGACCCTGAAGAACAACACCGTCGGCCTGGCCAAGGCTGCCAAGATCTTCAACGTACCGACCATCTACACCTCGGTCGAAACCGAAAGCTTCAGCGGCTACATCTGGCCGGAGCTGCTGGCGGTGCACCCGGAGCAGAAGCCGATCGAGCGCACCTCGATGAACTCCTGGGAAGACAAGGCGCTGGTTGACGCCGTGAAGGCCACCGGCCGCAAGAAACTGATCATCGCCGCGCTCTGGACCGAGGTCTGCCTGACCTTCCCGGCGCTGGAAGCCCTGGCTGAAGGCTACGAGGTGTACATCGTTACCGACGCGTCCGGCGGCACCACCAAGGAAGCCCACGACATGTCGGTACAGCGGATGATTCAGGCGGGCGCAGTGCCGGTGACCTGGCAGCAAGTGCTGCTCGAATACCAGCGTGACTGGGCGCACAAAGACACGTATCAGGCGGTAATGGACTTGGTGCTGGAACACAGCGGCGCGTATGGCATGGGCGTCGATTACGCCTACACCATGGTGCACAAGGCTCCGCAGCGGCAGGCCTGATAAATCGGCATTTCGAAATAGATGCAGTACTTGTGGGAGCGAGCTTGCTCGCGAAGGCGGAGTGTCAGTCAACGAATTTGTTGCTGATAATCCCTCATCGCGAGCAAGCTCGCTCCCACAGGTTTTGTGGTGTTACATCAGACGTTTTTCGGCTTCTGGAATGTGGCTCGCGCCAAGGACTGCCGGCAATATCCCGGAACGCAAATCCCCACCACTCGGCTGCTGATACAGGCTCAACCCGAACTCCGGCAGCACCGCCAGCAGGTAATCGAAAATATCCCCCTGGATCCGCTCGTAATCGGCCCACACCGTGGTGGTGGTAAAGCAGTAGATTTCCAGCGGAATGCCCTGGGCCGTGGTCTGCATCTGGCGGACCATGCAGGTCATGTTCGGCTGGATCTCCGGGTGACTCTTCAGATAGGCCAGCGCATAAGCGCGGAACGTACCGATGTTGGTCATGCGCCGACGGTTGGCCGACATCGCCGCGACGTTCCCCTGCGCTTCGTTCCAGGCCTTGAGCTCGGCTTTCTTGCGGCCCATGTAGGCGGTCAGCAGGTGCACCTGGGAG
Organism: Pseudomonas sp. B37(2017); assembly: GCF_002112885.1. Lineage (NCBI taxonomy): Bacteria > Pseudomonadati > Pseudomonadota > Gammaproteobacteria > Pseudomonadales > Pseudomonadaceae > Pseudomonas > Pseudomonas sp. B37(2017). Next base: position 372,611 of record NZ_NEIX01000002.1, read on the forward strand.
AGTTTTTCTTCTTCATCGTCGCGGATGAACCGCACACCGCTGGCGTCGATGAACAGGCTGCGCTTGATCCGTCGCCCGCCGGATTGCTGCATACCGCGCCAGTTTCTGAACGACTCGGACATCAGGCGCCAGGTCGGGATCGAGACGATGGTCTTGTCGAAATAGCCATAGTAGTGACTTAGATCGATAAATGGACAGCTGAAACCCCGTAAATACTCGCTTTTACCTGTGCCGCTCAAAGTCCATTTTTTTCGCCCCAAATGGACACTCTGCGACCCCGGATCCCCTTCAGCATTCTTGCAGCTCCTCGCCATCCGACCCAAGTGGCACGCGGTCCGAGATACTGGCTGCTTGCCAGTCTTTCCGTATATGCTCCAACCACTGCCACAACCAATCCCACGTTTACGGGGATGATATCGGCCTTTGCAAGGCTGCAATCGATACGTCATTGCCGCCTAGGTACTTGCCGAGGCGAGTAGTTCCTCTTACTGGGCAGGAGGGGGCTGCTTACATGGAGATCGCATGAGTTTTTTTTCGGACGAAGAGATAGATTCACTAAAGATCACTCGGATGATCCTGCATGTGGTGGGTACCAAGAACTTTGAGGCGCTGCCGGAGCGCGCCTTGGAGGAGGAAGCATTCTTTATCGGTAAAATTGTGGATATGGCCACTGCGCCGGTCTTCATGTTCAAAGCTGTGTCTGCCACCCGGAACGAAATTGAAGCCATCGCAACCGGCGACATCTCGTTTGTCGATGGTGCCCAAAGCCTCGCAGCGAGCTTTAACCGGCAGCACGTGGGCGGCAGTGCTGATGGAGTTCTGCTGATGTTCGAGCTCTCGGTCAATGACCCCGATGTGAAGATCTACAGCTTGATTAAATACGACTACAAGCTTGCCTTGGAGCAGAACGACGGCGCTCCTGGGAAGAAACTGCGCCGTATCGTTAATGCCCTGGTAGACGAAAAGAAGGCCATTCAGAAAACGGCTCTCTTCCGTGTCGTCGATGGTGTTGCAGACAAGGACATTTCCGCCACTGATCGTACGAAGCAGGGTGTAGATCTGACGGACTACTTTGCTGACTTCCTGGCGGTGAGCCGGGCGGTCTCGGACACCGAGTTAAGTGACATTACCCGCAAGGTACTCAAGGCGGCACTCCAGACTTGCATAGATCACCTGCCTGGCCAGGATGTGGCCAAGGCGCTGCAGAAAGCTCAAGCCAACTTGGGCACACGTAGACGGATCAATGAAGAAGCAATCGTTGAGGCTGTGATGTTGGCAGCAGGGCATCCCGAGGATGAGAAAGTAGCCAATCGTCTGGAGCGTGAAACGCGCAGCCGTATCCGGAAGAGCAAATTGCACGAGCTCAGCTTTAAGCCAGATCGGCGCATCCTCCGGCAGCCGTACATGCGTAAGATAGTCACGACTGAAGGCGTCACTATTCTGTTCCCCGATAGGGCGGAAAACCCCAACGTGAAGGTGATCGATCTGAAGGGGGGCAAGAAGCAGATCATCGTGGATACAGACAAGGTCAAGGAGGACAGTGTTGTCACACCAAAGCTTGGCCAGCCTTCTTAACGAGCTGTCACGTAACGGGCAGGCGCTGATTACTGAGGGGAATACCACTCTCATTGTGTCTGACCTATCTGCTGATGCTGCTCGGTCAATCGCTCAGGCCACCTCCGCTGCTGCTTGGCCGATCACTATGTTTGACAGCGCAGACGGCGAAACTGAGGTCGAAGAGGGGGACGAGGCTTTCGGGCCGTTTCGCGCCGAGATCGTGAAACCGCTCTCGGAGGGACATGATCAAGCTGAGGCCTTGTATGTGGCCACAGAGGCGGGTTTTAAATCCTTTCTTGATAAGGGCCATCCTGCACAACGATGGTACGTTCTAGGTCTGGCTAAACCTTTCAATACTCGGGCTCGGGCGTACAGCGATTGGGGTATAGAAGAGGCCTACGTCGAATCTCAAGCGACGAAGTCACCCCGGCTTTTAGTGAAAGAGTCGGCTAACGTGCGCACTGTGCCAGAGGATGTGCGCCACTGGCTTCTCGCCGAAGGGCATGACCTCGATGAGGCTGAACCTATGCATATGGCCTGGGCAACCCAGGCCTTTGACGCTCTGAGTCGTTGCTTTGCGAATGAGATCGACTCGACCGGGTGCAAGCTCAGTTTCAAAGGACCGCCTAAGCTCAATCTGACGCTCGCGGAAGTGGTCGACGACGTGGCGCAGGTCACGCTGAAAGACTTCGTGGTCGTTCACGACGCCGCAGCATGGGTGTTCGACAACGCACGGGAAGCTGAGGTAAAGCATATTTTACTGTCCGCTGAGATCGCTCGATCGGGTAGGGCGGATGGAGAAGTACTGCAGTACCTTAAAGAGAACCTCTCGGCAGCACTGGATTGCGCGAGGATCGCCTATCAGATGTCAGTCTCGGAGATCACCAAGGACACCCTCAAGTCCTTGGGAGACCTTCGCAAAGCTGTTACCGAGGAGACCTCAAAAGCGACAGATGCGACCCGGCAGGCGATTGCAGCGATCTCGACAGCGCTGACGTTGGGCTTGGGCTTGATCGTTGCGCGGCTCACTCTGCAGATCAATCCATACCTCATTTCACTTGTGATGGCGGTTGCATTCGGCTACACGACGCTGAACGTGATGTCCGGCCGTAAATTCATAAACATTCAGCGGAAGCTGCGTCTGGATTGGCAATCGAAGCTGTATCGATTCCTCTCGGAAGCCGAATTCAAAAAAATGGTAGGCGATCCGATTGAGCAAGCCGAGAGTTTCTTTTACAAAGTCAGTTGCCAAGGCTTGACAATGCTCGGCGTCGCAGCGCTGGGGATTGCAGTATTTGGCTTCGTTTACACCGCTCAACCCGTAGCGATACCGGGAGCCACTACTGCGCTTCCTGCTCCAGCATCAGCTCCTGCAAGCCCGCAGCCACCAACCAGCGAACCGACACCCCAACCGAAACCGGTGCCAAAACGGAGAACTCCAGCGAAGCCGTCAGAAAAAGGGGATGCCCCCTTTGTGAATTTTGACCAAGGAATCCTTGCCATGCGCACAGAGGCGACAGGACAGCGTAACTTCGCTGCGATATAGAGGGGGCACACTTGGCACCGATACCGGCTGAGTCTCGCCGGAATAGATGCCCCCTATCCCTTTTTTTTCGTTACCTGCGTGACTGGGCGCACAAAGACACGTATCAGGCGGTAATGGACTTGGTGCTGGAACACAGCGGCGCATACGGCATGGGCGTCGATTACGCCTACACCATGGTGCACAAGGCACCGCAGCGGCAGGCCTGATAAATCGGCATTTCGAAATAGATGCAGTACTTGTGGGAGCGAGCTTGCTCGCGAAGGCGGAGTGTCAGTCAACGAATTTGTTGCTGATAATCCCTCATCGCGAGCAAGCTCGCTCCCACAGGTTTTGTGGTGTTACATCAGACGTTTTTCGGCTTCTGGAATGTGGCTCGCGCCAAGGACTGCCGGCAATATCCCGGAACGCAAATCCCCACCACTCGGCTGCTGATACAGGCTCAACCCGAACTCCGGCAGCACCGCCAGCAGGTAATCGAAAATATCCCCCTGGATCCGCTCGTAATCGGCCCACACCGTGGTGGTGGTAAAGCAGTAGATTTCCAGCGGAATGCCCTGGGCCGTGGTCTGCATCTGGCGGACCATGCAGGTCATGTTCGGCTGGATCTCCGGGTGACTCTTCAGATAGGCCAGCGCATAAGCGCGGAACGTACCGATGTTGGTCATGCGCCGACGGTTGGCCGACATCGCCGCGACGTTCCCCTGCGCTTCGTTCCAGGCCTTGAGCTCGGCTTTCTTGCGGCCCATGTACGCAGTCAGCAGGTGTACCTGGGAGAGTTTTTCTTCTTCATCGTCGCGGATGAACCGCACACCGCTGGCGTCGATGAACAGACTGCGCTTGATCCGTCGCCCGCCGGACTGCTGCATGCCGCGCCAGTTTCTGAACGACTCGGACATCAGGCGCCAGGTCGGGATCGAGACGATGGTCTTGTCGAAGTTCTGCACCTTGACCGTGTGCAGAGTGATGTCGACCACATCGCCATCGGCGCCGACTTGTGGCATTTCGATCCAGTCGCCGACCCGCAGCATGTCGTTGCTGGTCAGTTGCACGCTGGCGACGAACGACAGCAGGGTGTCCTTGTAGACCAACAGGATCACCGCCGACATCGCACCCAGACCGGACAGCAGCAACAGCGGCGAACGGTCGATCAGGGTGGCGACGATGATGATCGCGCCGAACACGTACAGAACCATTTTCGCCAGTTGCACATAACCCTTGATCGAGCGGGTGCGAGCGTGTTCGGTGCGGGCGTAGATGTCCAGCAGGGCATTGAGCAGGGCGCTGACCGACAGCAGCAGGAACAGAATGGTGAACGCCAGCGCCACGTTGCCGAGGAACACCGTGGCGGTCTTGCTCAGTTCCGGCACCAGGTGCAGGCCGAACTGGATCACCAGCGACGGCGTCATCTGCGCCAGACGCTGAAACACCTTGTTGTGGCGAAAGTCGTTAATCCAGTGCAGGGCGGGCTGGCGACCGAGCATGCGGCTGGCATGCAGGATCAGGTAACGCGCCACTCGTCCGAGGACCAGCGCGATCACCAGCAGCAGGACCAAAGCCAGGCCGGCGTGCAGGAGCGGGTGCTGTTCGAGGGCACCCCAGAGGTCTTGGGCGTTGAGCCAGAGCTGTTTGAAATCCATGAGCGAGACGATTCTTCTGTAAGACGCGACGGGCGATTAGAGCATTTAAGACGCTGTGTATTACCGTTGGAGACAAATCGAGCAACAAAAAAGCCACTGATTACGGCGGATTTCACAAAGAAACTCGGCCTGAGCGCTCGAAACCGGTAACCTATGCAGCTGATTTTTTGCATATCTTCGAGGTAGCACCCGTGTTTTCCCAATTCGCCCTGCACGAACGCCTGCTCAAAGCCGTGGCCGAGCTGAAATTTGTCGAGCCAACGCCTGTGCAAGCCGCGGCCATTCCGCTGGCGCTTCAGGGGCGTGACCTGCGGGTGACGGCGCAAACCGGTAGCGGCAAGACCGCCGCTTTCGTCCTGCCGATCCTCAACCGCCTGATCGGCCCGGCCAAGATCCGCGTCAGCATCAAGACCTTGATCCTGCTGCCGACCCGCGAGCTGGCCCAGCAGACCCTGAAGGAAGTCGAGCGCTTTTCGCAGTTCACTTTCATCAAGTCCGGTCTGATCACCGGCGGTGAAGACTTCAAGGTCCAGGCCGCCATGCTGCGCAAGGTGCCGGACATCCTGATCGGCACTCCGGGCCGGATGATCGAGCAACTGAACGCCGGCAACCTCGACCTGAAAGAAGTCGAAGTGCTGGTGCTCGACGAAGCCGACCGCATGCTCGACATGGGTTTCGCCGAAGACGTGCAGCGTCTGGTCGACGAATGCCCGAACCGTCAGCAGACCATGCTGTTCTCCGCCACCACCGGCGGTTCCGGCCTGCGCGAGATGATCGCCAAGGTGCTGAACAACCCTGAGCACCTGCAGCTCAACGCGGTCAGCCAGCTGAACGACACCACCCGTCAGCAGATCATCACTGCCGACCACAACCAGCACAAAGAACAGATTGTGAACTGGCTGCTGGCCAACGAGACCTATCAGAAGGCTATCGTCTTCACCAACACCCGGGCCATGGCCGACCGCATCTACGGTCGCCTCGTCGCCCAGGAATACAAGGCGTTCGTGCTGCACGGCGAAAAAGACCAGAAGGATCGCAAACTGGCGATCGACCGTCTGAAGCAGGGCGGCGTTAAGATCCTGGTGGCCACCGACGTGGCGGCCCGTGGTCTGGACGTTGATGGCCTGGATCTGGTGATCAACTTCGACATGCCACGCAGCGGCGACGAATACGTACACCGCATCGGTCGTACCGGCCGTGCCGGCAACGACGGTCTGGCGATCTCGCTGATCTGCCACGGCGACTGGAACCTGATGTCGAGCATCGAGCGTTATCTGAAGCAGAGCTTCGAGCGCCGCACGATCAAGGAAGTCAAAGGCACCTACGGCGGACCGAAAAAGGTCAAGGCCTCGGGCAAGGCTGTCGGCGTGAAGAAGAAAAAGACAGACGCCAAGGGCGACAAGAAGAAAACCGCCGCCAAGACCCCGACCAAGCGCAAGAGCGCCAACCGTCCGAAGCCGGACGCTCTGGTGAGCAGCGATGGCATGGCCCCGCTGAAACGCCGCAAGCCGGCAGCACCAGCGGCTGAATAAGTCGTTTCAGGCAGGCAAAGAAAAACCCGGACATGGTCCGGGTTTTTTTATCGCCAGGGTTTATCAACTGCCCAGCAGGCCAGTGGTGTCGGCATCAAAGCGCCGCTTGGCCTGATCGGCTGCCGGTTTGAGCTGTGCGAGCAGGGCGGCCTCGCTGTACAGCCCGGTCAGCGCCAGTTCTTTTGGGGTTGGCTCGATCGGGATCAGTACGTCTTCGCCGGCCGCATGCAGCCAGATCGCTACAAGGTGCAGCGCCGACACAAACAGCATCCGCAGCTCAACGGTTTTACCCTTCAGTTGCGGCGATTGCTCCGCCAGCCTCAGCGCATCGACCGTGGCGGCCGCCAGGCTGCCGTGGTTCAACGAGGCGAACTCGACGTGACCACGTACTTCGGCCAACTGTGCATCGGCAATCGACACCCCGCCTGAGAACACCAGGTAATGCCAATCGCCCACTCGGGCGTTTTTCAGGCCTTTGCCCTGGCTCAGGTCGTCCAGACTGAGCGAGTAGCCACGATAGGCTTCGCTGAGGCTGATCCCGGCGGGCGCAGCACTGGCGAACTGGCGATTGACGCCAAAACCCTGGGTTTGCAACGCGGCCTGCAGGGCCGGACGCAAAGTCTGTACGCCGTTGGAAGGCGCCTTTGGATAAGTCAGTTGCATGATGTCGCCCTCCTAGTTTTTCGCCGTGAAGTAAGTGTGGGTCCAGTTGCCGCCGCCGTTGTAGGAACCGGGGAAGGAACTCAGCGCGCGGGTCGAATAGCCGTAAATCGAGTCCGCAACCAGCACGTAATTGCCGTTGGTGCCGTAGATCGCCAGAAAGTGCGCACCGCCGCCGTACCAGGCGCAACGCAGGCCGATCGGGCGGCCCATGTTGATCTGGTTCTGGATGGCCGACATCTGCAACGAGCCCGAATTTATGCCGTTGAAACTGCGGGTGATCTTCAGCGCAACGTCCAGATAGCCGTACACGTTGCACGGCCCCGGTTGATTGCAGCAGTTGCGATCCAGCGCGGCGCTGGCAACGGCGCATTGGGTCCAGGACCCGGTGCCGTAATAATTGCCGACCGAGGCGGAAGCGGCGGCCCAGCACCAGTTGGTCTGGGTCTGTTGCTGCATCGTGAAGTTCAGGCTGGCAGCAGCCAGGGCGCGCTGTTGAACAGCTGCCTCGACCTCGACCAGTTGCGGGTCGAGCAGATGGCCGATCAGACATTCGGGCAGGGTGTTGCCGGTGAATGCCGTTGTTTCAGTGGTTAACATTTTTCAATCCTCCATGAATGAAAACAATCGTTCCGCGTTTGCGGGGTAACGGTATTGCCGAGCGATCGGTGCTAAAGGGTTGCCATCTCCGATGGCCAGTTCCGATCAGGCTCGGGGTAACCCTAGGTGTGAATATGCATTTGTGCAAATAACAAAATGCACTAGTGCAAATTTCCGGACAAAAGGAAGCAGGCTTTGGTATCGATTTAGCCTGATCGATGCCAAAGCCTGCCGTTGTCTAAGCGGGTGTTATCCCTCGGTTTTTTTCTCCGCCGATCCCAGCTCTTTCAAGCGCTGATCGATCAACTGACATTTGTCCGGCAGATCGGCGGAGGCGGTGCCCAGGTCCATTTTCTGCAACTCGGCGTTGATCTCTTTGGCCTTGGTCGGGTTTTGCTCGGTGAGCTTCGCGACTTCCTTGGCCAGTTGCTCGCGTTTTGCGGTGGCTTCCTCCGGCGTACAGGCCCAAACGGGCAGGGCGCAGGCGAGCGTGGCAGCGAGGGTGAGCTTGAGCAGGGTTTTCATGGGGGCAGGCCTCAGTTCCGGTTAAGGCGGGTTAACCGGTTGAGGGTTCTGGCTAGCGAAAAGTTCACTGCGACTGGCGTTAGGGGGATGCCTTGTTCAAAAGTCGACCTCGGCAATTGAAATGCCTATGCATCGGTTGAATACATCGACAAGAAGATCGTCATCACCGTGGTAGGAGTGAATACATGCCTTGATCCATTCCTCTTGATCGACCATCCCCCAGTCGATGAGATAACCGGCGTTGAAAATGATGTATTCAAACAGGATGCGCTGGGTTCGGCCATTTCCTTCCCTGAACGGGTGAGCCACATTGAGAGTGCCATACGAAGCGGCGACTGCTGAAACCAGCTGTTGACGGGAAAACCCTTCAAACCACCCAGCGTCCGCCATTTTCGAAAGTTCTCTAGCGACTTCACGCTCAATGTATTCCGGGCTGCAAAATCGCGTACTGCCTTTACTGATCGCCAGTGTCCGGATTTCGCCAGCCCATGGATAGATCGCTTCAAACAAGGTGCGGTGCACCCGTTTTAAAGTTGCAAGACTGTAGGGAGGAGGAATGAATTCCAAACGCGCAGAGGCGACTTCGTTGATGTAGCGTTCTGCCTCATCCAGGTCTTCGGCATTGCGTAAGTCGAGCAAATTGACAAGAACGTCAGTGCCCGGATAACAATCCGGGGCTTGGTCAGAACCGTATTTATCGTTGCTCAAGCTTTCAAGAGCTGGATCGCTCTCAAGGCAGCGGCCCTGGTGGGAAGTTTGATATCGCCATCAGTCGGAGATGGAACAAAGCCTTCCAGGCGCAGACTGGCCGCGAAATTGGCTCTGCGTTGCTTCGCGAACCAGGCTTTCTTGGTTTGCAGACTCAGCTTTTCCATATCGGCCTCTTGATGCGGGAATGTGCCAATTATAGTCGAACTAAGCCGTGACGGCTCGTTCGACCTAGCATCGCACATCCTGCGGCACCATTGAACCCGTTCACGCTGACGGGTTACCCATCATGGCAGCAACTGGATTTTGCTGCCCCGTCGTAGCGGTCATGGTGTCGCACCCATTCCATGATCTCATCCTCGTTCCGGCCCTTGGGCGTGAGGTCGAGGTAGTTGTAGGCGCCGACCAGCAGGTCGAGGCCGCGAGCATAGGTTGAGTAGGTGTGGAAAATGTCGCCGTTGTCGGCGCGATAAAACACGCTGAGCCCGGGCATTTCTTCCTCGCCGCTGTCGGTCTTTTCGTAGTTGTACGTAGCCTTGCCTGCTTCGACATCCTCAGCACGGGCGCACACGCCGAAGTCGTAGTTGAAATCGCAGCCGTCCGACGATACCCAGTCGAATGTCCAGCCCATCCGCCGCTTGAAGGCCTGGAATTCGGCGAATGGTGCGTGGGACACCGCCACCAGCGCAATGTCGTGATGGGCCAGATGCTGGTTAGCACCATCAATGTGATCGCTGAGGAATGAACAGCCCGGGCAGCCCTCTTCCCAGCCCTTGGCGAACATGAAGTGGTAAACGACGAGTTGGCTGTGTTTGCCGAAAAGATCGGCAAGTTTCAACTCGCCGTTCGGCCCCATGAAGCGGTAATCCTTGTCGACCTTCACCCAGGGCAGGGCGCGGCGTTTGGCGCTGAGGCGGTCGCGTTCCTTGGTGAAGGCCTTTTCATCGGCCAGATGCTGCTTACGGGCGGTGAGCCATTCTTCGCGCGACACCACCGGATGATTCTCAACGTTCATGATGATTTCTCCTGCGGGGGTTGAAACCGTCTGTCTCAGACTAGTCGTTCAACCACCCGGGAAATCGACAGACCGCCGGTCGGTCGGGGCGCCGAATAATCCTGAACGGTGGCGCAGCGCTCCGGTCACAACCTGTGAACGCGCCAAAAAATCACGCGCACCGGAGGTTGAATCAGGATGACGACTTATAACTGGGATTTGATTGAACGCCTGCTGCATGAAGTGCAGAACGGCGCGGGCCACAGCTTTGCGCCACGGTCTTTTGCCGAAGACTATGCGGCGGAGAAAGCGGCGGCGGGCGAGCCGATCGAGAATCTGGATCACCTGAAAACGCTCGCCTGCGACTATGAGCAATTGTTGCTGTTGCGCGGTTACATCCAGCCCCGTGGCGAAGACGAGGGCAGCACCGGCAACAACTTCAGCCTGACCCCGCGCGGATCCAGCTTGTTGAGCCTGATCGACAGCAGCATTCCCGGCAATGATCATCCGCGCGAAGTGCTGGATGATCAGGAAGACGCGCTGGATGAGCTGACGTTCGATGAGGTGGCCTCCAAGGCGCAGATCGCCTGAGGCTTTGCACAAAATGTGGGAGCGAACGTGCTCGCTCCCACAGGGGTTTTGCAGTGAACTCAGCTTTTTTGTGCGGCCTTCAGGCACTTCAAATCATTGAAGTCCTTGCGCACCCCCTCGATCTTTTTCAACAGGCGCTGGCGTTGCTGCGGCGTACTGTCGGCCATCAGATCGACAAACAGCGAACGGGCCTGCGCCTCGGTATTGGCGTAGGCCTTTTGGTAATCCGCTGTCCATAAACGTTCGCGATTGACCAGAAGCGTCTCGATCCGTTGTGGGAATTCGGGACTGTTGCGTTGCGCCACCGCCGCGCTGAACTGCTTCTGCCAGTGGGCGCGGTTGGCGATCCATTGGGTGTTCTGATCGCCCAGGGCGGTCGACCAGGCCATCACGCGCTGCTCCTGCTTGGCGCTCAAAGGGCCGAGCCAGTCGTTGAGACGCTTGTCCATGCGCGCGCCACGTTCGGCAATCTGCTGCGACAGCGGTGGCTTAAGGTATTCCTGCTGGCGCTTTTGCAGGTCTTTGGCAAAGGCGTCGTTCATTTCGGCGACCTGTTTGTCATCCAGCCCTTGCAGCAATTCAATCGCCGACGGGGTGATTTCCCGAGCGGTTTCGGCGATCGCCTGCTTGGCTTCTGCGGTGCGGTCCTGGAGCGCGGCGTCGGTTACTTGATTGGTCTCGACCATGGTTTGCAGGCGATCGAGCCAGTCGAGATAACCCGGCAACTGCGTGGTGCAATGCCAGCTCAGGTGTTCCCTGAGGCGCTCGTTGAACCAGCCTTTCTGCTCGCCGTTCATGTCCAGGTAGTCGCTGAGCGTCCACGGAATGATCACGTCGAGATTGCGATAGGCCAGGCCGACGCGGCTGCAGGCGCCGAGGGCGAGGGTGAGGGTGAGGATCAGTAGAACGGCGAGGCGTTTGAACCAGCTAGACATGGGCGAGTCCTTGCGAAAGCCAGCCTTGAGGGTCTGATTCTTATGTGAACGCAGGATGGACCCGGCAGTTCAGCCAATCAATAGAACGCGCGTTCGGCCTTGAGCGTGACCAGCCCGTCGCACTGACTGTTATGCCCGGAATAGGCCGAGCAATCGCTGCCGCTGAGGCTTGAATTGCTGTAGATCAAGTCGAGGTCGATGCCCATGAACGGCCGGGAAAATTTCACCGACCAATCGGTAAAACTGCTGACATAACCCCCGTCCACCGAGACCGGCGTGTTGAGCTGATGGGTGGTGTATTTCATGCTGATCCCGATGCCGAACGGCTGATTGCCGCCCAGGTCGGCGAACAGGGTGTTGTTCTGTTTATCCGGATCGTTGCTCAGGGCGATGCCGATCCGGCTGCCGAGCAGGGTCAGGCCACCAAACAGTTCCTGGCTGTCGAGGGTGTCGACCTTGGGATAGCTGTAATGGATCATCCCGACTTCGTAGCCGAGGGTTTGATCGAAAGGTTGTTTAAAGCCGACGTAGGAATCGATTTCGAGATTCTTCCCCGGCGTGAGGCCCATGCTCGGTGCGTACTGACCGACATAGAGGCCGCTGTCGTGACTCAGGTCCAGCCCGCCGTGGAACGAGCCGACCGCCGAAGGTTTGACCAGCCCCTGGGCCATGCTGCGGCTGGGCGTGGTGCCGAGCTTGAGGTCGAAATCGCCGAGTTCACGCTGGAAAATCTGCGCGTGCGCCGCCGGGCTCGCCAGCAGGCCTACAAGCAATAAACAGGAAGATTTGAGCATGCGTCACTCCTTGAGCAGCGAGCGCAGGTGCGACAAACCTGCTGAAACGCTTGATCCAGACGCGTGCAAGGATACCGGCGAATGATCGGCATTGAGGGCCGTTCGTCGATTTCTGCTGTTTTGAATGTTTGATTAAACGTAAGAGAGGTCTTGCGAGGGATCCGGTCCAGACGCTTCGAAGCTCAAAGCGCCTTTGGACAGGTGTGCTGCGGGGTGTTACTTCTTGCCCAGGCTGATCTGCTTGGACGGGCCGAACGTCTGGCCGCTGACGCCCTTGGCAATTTGCTGGATCTCGCCGCCGGACTTGAGGAATGCCGCGATCTGATCGTTGATCGATTCGCTGGTTTCAACGGCTGGAGCTGGCTTTGCTTTGCTGGTGGATGCTTTTACACGCATGGCGGCCATTAACCTGTAGAAAAGTAACTCGGCCAGGCATCGTACAGGAATAACTTGACAATTGCTTGGTAAATATCCCCCGGAATAACCCAGCGTGCAGGTGGATTATTCTCGATTAATTATTCGAAATATCCCGCTAACCTGCTGTTTTAAATAACAACATTTATTCGATTTGAGGATGCCGGCCTGTGTCGGGATCAGGCGAAAGCCGTCACGCTGGCCTGACGAGTGGCGCGCGTGCGGCGCGAAATCCAGGAAAATCAAGGCCTCCCACAGATTTTCGGTCAGCCGTCCGATCTGGCGACCGACGAACCCGGCAAAACCGGGTAGAATGCCGCCCACGCAATGAGGGTATTGGAAATGGCTTTAGTCGGGCGCTACAACAGTTTGCAAGTGGTTAAACACACTAACTTCGGTTTATATCTGGACGGCGGTGCCGACGGCGAAATTCTTTTGCCCAACCGTTATATCCCTAAAGATATTCCCAGCGAAGATGAAGACTGGCTCAATGTTTTCATTTATCTGGACAGCGATGACAAACTTATTGCCACCACTGAAAAACCAAAAGTTCAGGTCGGTGAATTTGCCAGTTTGAAAGTTGTTGAAGTCAACAGCATCGGCGTGTTTCTCGATTGGGGCCTGCCGAAGGATCTGCTGCTGCCTTACTCCGAAGAAAAACGCCAGATGACCGCCGGCGAGTACTGCGTGGTGCATGTCTACCTAGACAAACACACCCGCCGCATCACCGCGACCGCGCGCCTGGATCGTTATCTGGACAAGACCCCGGCCAACTACAGCGTGGGCCAGGAAGTTGATCTGCTGGTGGCCGAATCCACCGACATGGGTTTCAAGGCCGTCATCAACAACAAGCACTGGGGTCTGATTCACAAGAATGAAATCTTCAAGTTCATGCGTTCCGGCATGCGCGAGAAAGGCTTCATCAAGGAAGTGCGCGCCGACGGCAAGATCAGCCTGAGCCTGCAACCGGTGGGGCAGGAAGCGGCCAGCAGTCTGAACTCGAAGATCCTCGCCAAGTTGCGTGAAAACGATGGCTCCCTGGCCGTCAGCGACAAGAGCGATCCGGCATTGATCAGCAGCCTGTTCGGTGTCAGCAAGGGCAACTTCAAGAAGGCCATCGGTTCGTTGTACAAGGAAGGCAAGATCGTCATTCATGCCGATCGCATTGAACTAACCTGAGCCTGACGTGGCCCATGTTGCATGGGCTTACTTGAGGTCGGGCAGATGAAAAAAGCACTGATTGCCTACGTCGCCACGCTGCTGACGTTTCTTCTGCTCGACGGGCTCTGGCTCGGCGTGCTGATGGCGCCGACCTATCGCGAACTGCTCGGTTCGCTGATGCTCGAAAAACCGTTGCTGGTGCCAGCAGCGGTTTTTTATTGCCTGTACGTTTTCGGCTGCGTGGTGTTTGTGGTGCTGCCGTCGCTGACCTGGCAACGCGCCGCCCGAATGGGCGCACTGCTCGGGCTGGTCGCTTATGGCACTTATGACCTGACCAATTGGGCGACATTGCGTGGCTGGTCGGCGCAGGTGTCGCTGATGGATTGGGCCTGGGGGACATTTGCCACGGCGCTGGCCTGTACGGTCGGGTTCTGGGCCGCGCGCCGAAGCTGACGGCGGGCATGACGCAACAGGGCAATTGCATGTGTTTGCCGGGCGGCAATTTCTGTCCGACTGGTTGATAATCCCTGCCATCCTTTTTCGCCCCGGACAAAGAGCCGGGGCTTTGTTTGACCATTGGAAAAACTGCCATGTTGTGTGTGTTAGAGGTGTCGAGGTGAGCGTCAGTCGGCGCAGTGCCGACGGGTTTGCCCTGCAAGTGATGATCGGCCTGTGCCTGATCTGGGGCGTGCAGCAGGTGATGATCAAGTGGGCGGCGACCGACATTGCGCCGGTTATGCAGGCGGCAGGGCGGTCGGGGATTTCCGCGTTGCTGGTAGGACTGCTGATCTGCTGGAAGGGCGGCTGGGATCAGGTCGGCAACACTTGGCGCGGCGGCTTGCTGGCCGGTGCCTTGTTCGGGCTCGAGTTCCTGTTAATCTCCGAAGGCTTGCAGTTGACCACCGCCGCGCACATGTCGGTGTTCCTCTATACCGCGCCGATCTTCACTGCGCTGGGCGTCCATTTCCTGTTGCCCAGCGAGCGCTTGAGGCCGGTGCAGTGGCTGGGGATTTTCCTCGCGTTCGTCGGGATTGCCGTGGCGTTTGCCGGCGGCGTGTCGTGGGACAACCTCGACCGCCGGATGTTGATGGGCGATGCCCTCGGCGTGTTGGCCGGTGCCAGTTGGGGCGCGACCACCGTGGTGGTGCGCGCCTCGCGTCTGTCGGAAGCGCCGGTGACCCTGACCCTGTTCTATCAACTGATCGTCGGTTTCATCGGCCTGTTGCTGATCGCGCTGCTCAGCGGCCAGATTACCCACGTCAGCCTGACCGCCGTGGCCGTGGGCAGCGTGTTGTTTCAGGGGCTGGTGGTGTCGTTCTTCAGTTACCTGACCTGGTTCTGGCTGCTGCGCCGTTATCTGGCGGCCAACCTCGCGGTGTTTTCCTTCATGACGCCGTTGTTCGGCGTCACGTTCGGCGTGGTGCTGCTCGGCGAAGAACTGAGCCTGAACTTCATCATCGGCGCGGTGCTGGTGTTGCTCGGCATCACTTTCGTCAGCGCGGAACAGTGGGTGCGTCGGCGTTTGCGCAAAGCCCTCGGCCAGCCGTAACCGATTTGCACGCCAGACCGCCGGCAATCAGCAGGCCGCTGCCGGCAATCACCAGCGCCGGTTGCAGGCCGCCGCTGAAGTGGCTGCTGACCGCCGCCAGCAACGGCCCGCTGAGCTGACCGACGGCGAAGCATGCGGTGAGCAGGCCAGCGTTGCGCTGGGTGGCGTGGGGCGCCAGTTCCCGGGAGCGTTGCATCACCAATTGCATGCAGGCCAGGAACGGCGTGCCGCACAGGATCACGCCCAATGCCAGGCCGAGGCCGCTGCCCAACAGGCAAGCGAACACGCCAGCAGCCTGCAGCCACAACGTCGCCATCAACCAGTGCCGGGTGGTTTCCGGATCGTGCCGTCGCAAACTCACCAGCAACACGCCAATCGCTGCGCCGAGGCCGAAGCACGGCCAGAACAGATCCGCCTGCCATTGCCCGTGAAACTGCGCGTTGGCCATCTGCGACAGGAACGTGGCCGGGATGATGTAGCCCACGCCATACAAGGCATACACCACCGCCAAACGCCCAATGCCGCGATTCGATGAACTCACGGCAGCCGGCACGACCGGCACACCGACGCCCGGTTGCGGCAGGATCCGCACGATCCCCAGCAACATCACCAGCGCCACGGCGGCATAGATCAGCCACAGAGTCGCGGAAGTCTGCTGCGCCAGATGTGAGAACAGCGCCAACAGCCCAGTCAGAAAAATCCCCAGCCCCGGCCCGGCAAACACCAGCGCTCCCAATCTCGGACGACCCGCCGCCGCAGCCAGCGGCTGACTCAGCGCAGTAATCATCACCAGCACCCAGGCGCTCGCCACACCGGTGCCGAAACGCAGTAGCAGATGCGACCAGAACCCGTTGGCCCAGAACGACGCCAGCGTCAGCAACACACACAACCACAGACCGCCATGCAGGCGCCGCTGCACCTGATCCGGCCGACGGGAAAACATCGTATCCACCGCGCCGAGCAGATAGCCGAGGTAGTTGGCGGCTGCGATCAGACCGGCGGCGGTCAGGTCGATCTGCCCTTCGCTGAGCAGGTGCGGCAGTTGCGGGGTGAGGGCGAAACGCCCGATGCCCATGGCCATCATCAGGGCAATGAAACAGGCGGATAAGCGAATCAGCGGTGACATGGTCTGAATTCCGTTGGAGGTTCAATGACCGTCAGGCTAGGACTAATTGACTTTCTTTAAAATTGAATAATAGTGAGTAACTTGTTCTGTTCAGGAAAAAGGTTGTGGAGTTCAGCCAATTGCGGATCTTCCAGGCCGTGGCGGAGGAGGGCTCGATTACCCGGGCCGCCGAACGTTTGCACCGCGTGCCGTCGAACCTGTCGACCCGGCTCAAACAGCTGGAGGAGCAACTGGGTGTCGAACTGTTCGTCCGTGAGCGTCAGCGTTTGCAGTTGTCGCCTGCGGGAAAAGTCCTGCTGGACTACACCGGCAAACTGTTCGCCCTGCGCGATCAGGCCAGTGCAGCGGTGATGGGCGGGCAACCGGCGGGGGATTTCGTGCTCGGTACGCTGTACAGCACCGCCGCGATCCATTTGCCGGCGCTGCTGGCGCGCTATCACAAGCAATATCCGGCGGTGAATCTTCAGGTGCAGTCCGGTCCCAGTGGTGAATTGCTCGAAGGCCTGCTCACCGGTCGTCTCGACGCCGCGCTGGTGGATGGCCCGCCGCAACTGGCCGGGATCGACGGTGTGCCGCTGTGCAACGAACGGCTGGTGCTGATCAGCGAGGCCGATCACCCGCCGATACGCAGCGCCAGGGATGTCGAGGGGCGGGCGGTGTTCACCTTTCGCCATGGCTGCGCCTATCGTGCGCGGCTGGAAGCGTGGTTTGCCCACTATCAGGCGGCGATGGGGAGGGCGATGGAGATCGAGTCCTATCAGGGCATGCTCGCCTGCGTGATTGCCGGCAGCGGCGTGGCGCTGATGTCGGAGTCGATGCTCGCCAGCCTGCCGGGGCGCGAAAGCGTGGCGGTGCACCCGCTGGCCGAGCCTTTTGCCAGTGCGACAACATGGCTCATGTGGCGGCGGGGCATGGTCGGCGCCAACCTCAATGCGTGGATCGAACAGCAGCAGGCGCTCTATCCCGTGGCTGGCGAAGACGTGCGGGAAACGGCTTGAACGAACGGTCAGGGATTTGGATCAATTCAGTAACAGATCATTGCGGATTTGGCCGAGCATTGCGTAGGACTTCGGACTATTATCAGTGCGAAGCGGCCTCAGAATTCCGGACGCTCAGCACCACCCTGAAGGGGGCATGACGATGAAAGAGAAAATTCAAAACTGGCTGCACGATTTGGGTGTTGCCCTCGGCTTGATCGAACCGCCTCTGCAACCGGTCCCGATTCGCACCGATGACGAACAGCGTCGGCGTCAGCCACGTCGGCGGTAATGCCCCGCTTTGAAGGATCAAAGGATTTAAACGACAAAAGATCGCACCCGGCCGTCGCTCCATTGGAGCGGCGGCCGGGTGCGATCTTTTGTTTTCAGTGACGCCCGATTTCCATCAGAAACCGGCTCAGGTCATTCGCGGTTTTCGCGGTCTTGAGCATCCGGTCCTCTTCGGCGGTGAAGGCCGTCAGTCCGAATTCATCTTCCAGATGGAAGATCAGATCCTCGATATCCGCTTTTTCCAGCCCCAGTTGCGCGAGGCTGGTGTTGTCGTCGAATTCACGATTTTCCAGCAGGCGCAGGATGAACCGGTGCACGGCAGCACGCACGGCAGCTCTTCTCATGGCAGATCTTTATGGTTGTTGGTCTGACTGAAGTACAGCAGGCCTCAGGCGTGCCGGCGCAACCATTCGTCAATCATCCCGCGCAGATGCTCTCCGGAAAAACTGCCGAAGTGCCCGCCATGCACCGTGCGGATCTTCAATCCCTGCAATCGACGCAGGCTGGCGGCGTAATCATCGAGGTTGGAATGGTAGGCGTCTTCGATCAACGGCCCGTCGTAAATGATGTCGCCGCTGAACAGTGTCTCCGTGGCCGCTTCGTAGAGGCTGATCCCCCCCGGTGAATGCCCCGGCGTGTGCAGCACCTGCAACGTGCGATTGCCCAGGTCCAGCACATCGCCATCCTCGACAAACCCGGTGGCCGGCGCCGCCTTGACCCGGTATTCGGCGTAGCACAACGGGCAATCCGGGTGCGCTTCGAACATGTCGTCGCCGACGAAGGCCTGGCTCAGATCGTTCTCGCCATCCGGCGCTGCCAGAATGTCCGCCTCGGCGGGATGCACCAGCCGTTCGGCAAATTCGTGATGCCCGGCGATATGGTCGAAATGGCAATGACTGGCCACCGCCACCAATGGCCGTTCGGTCAGCCACGGCAGTTGCTCGCGCAGGCTCACGAGCCCTGAACCGCTGTCGAGCAGCAGATCCTTGTCCCGCCCCTGAACGTGCCACAGGTTGCAGCGATAGAACGGGCGGATGAACGGCTCGTGAATCAGCCGAATGCCGTCGCTCAGGGTTTGCACTTCGAACCACTGATCGCGAGAAACAATCTTCATAAGCACTTTCCTTGAGACGAAAAAAACGGGTGTGGCAACCGACGCCACACCCGCCGAAGAAAGCATCAAGTCGTTGTGTTCAGCTTAGATCGCGCTGGCCACCACGTTTGGGCGACGGGACATCAGGCTGACCACCACAAAACTCACCAGACCCACGGCCAGGCTGTAGTAGATCGGCGTGTTGGCATCCAGACCGTCCTTGAACATGAACAGCAGGGCGGTGGCGAAACCCAGGCCCATGCTGGCGATGGCGCCGGCAGTGGTCGCGCGTTTCCAGAAGATCGCACCGATCAGCGGGATCAGCATGCCGCCCACCAACAGGTTGTAAGCGAGGGTCAGGGCGCTGATCACGTCGTTGACCACCAGCGCGATGCCCAGCACCACGATGCCGGTCAGCAGGGTGAACAGACGGTTCACACCCAGGCTCGACTGTTTGCCGCCACGCAGTTTCGGCAGCAGGTCTTCGGTCAGGGTGGTGGCAGCGGCGAGCAGGCCGGCGCTGGCGGTGGACATCATCGCGGCCAAGGCAGCGGCGATCACCAGACCACGGATGCCGTCCGGCAGCGACAGTTTGACGATGGCGGCGAAGGCGTTGTTGACGTTGTCCAGATCCGGGATCAGCACGTGCGCTGCCATGCCGATCAGGGCGCAGGCCAGGCCGTAGAGGATGCAGTAGATGCCCGCGAAGCTACCGGCGTACTGAGCGACTTTTTCGTTCTTGACGGTGAACACCCGTTGCCAGATGTCCTGACCGATCAGGATGCCGAAGAAGTAGATCATGAAGTAGGTGATGATCGTGTCCCAGCCGATGGTGGTGAAGCTGAAGGCGGTGGCCGGCAGTTTCAGCACCAGCTCGTCCCAGCCGCCGACGCGGTACAGGCAGATTGGCAACAGGATGAACATCAGGCCGACGGTCTTGATGATGAACTGGACGATGTCGGTCAGGGTCAGCGACCACATGCCGCCGATGGCCGAGTACACCACCACCACGCCACCGCCGAGCAGTACCGAGATCCAGAACGGCAGGCCGAACAGCACTTGCAGCACGGTGCCGATGGCGAGGATCGAGGTCACGCCGATCATCAGTGCGTAGGCCAGCATGATCGCCGCGCTCGCCGAGCGGGCCATCGGGTTGTAGCGTTTTTCCAGGACCTGGGTAACGGTGTAGATCTTCAATTTCAGCAGCGGCTTGGCCAGGAACAGGTTCAGCGCGACGATGCCGCAACCCAGTGCCGCGCACAGCCAGAAACCGGAGATGCCGTGCACATAGCCCAGGCGAACGGTGCCGACGGTGGACGCGCCACCGAGAACGGTCGCGGCCATGGTGCCCATGTACAGGCTCGGGCCGAGGTTACGCCCGGCGACCAGGAAGTCCTCGTTGGTCTTGGCCTTGCGCATGCCGAAGTAGCCGAGCAAGAGCATGCCGGCGGCGTAGATGAGGACGACGAATAAATCCAAAGCCATGATGGCGTGTCTCCGATTGTCTTTTTTATGGTGAAACAAGTTTGGTTTCTTGTGGGAGCGAGCTTGCTCCGGGCGGCGATCCGACGAAGGCGTCGGCACATTCAAAAGTGATGTGACTGACAGATCGCTTTCGCGAGCAAGCTCGCTCCCACAGGGTTAATCAGGCAGCCTGACGCAGCACCGCTTCAGCCGGCGCATGCGCGCCTTTGCTGCGGGGATCCTTCGGGCCGTAGACCAGCGCCGGTTCCGGGAACAGGCTCAGCAACATCAGGTACATCACCGAGGCCAGACCGAGGGTCACCAGCAGGCTGATGTCGATGCCGCCGGCCAGTTCACCGAGTGGACCAACGAACTGCCCCGGCAGGTTGACGAAGCACAGGCCGACCGCCGCGCTCGGGATCCATGCACCCAGACCGCGCCAGTTCCAGCCGTGGCTGAACCAGTAGCGTCCGCCTTGTTCGCCGCGCGTGAACACTTGCAGGTCGTCCGGGCAGTAGAAGCCGCGACGCACCACCAGGCCGATGATCATGATCACCATCCACGGGGTGGTGCAGGTGATGATCAGCACGGCGAAGGTCGACACGCTCTGTACCAGGTTCGCCGCGAAGCGCCCGATGAAGATGAAGGCAATCGACAGCACGCCGATCAGCAGCGTCGCCTTCACTCGCGACAGCAGGCGAGGGAACACGCTCGACATGTCCAGCCCGGTGCCATACAGCGAGGTGGTGCCGGTGGACATGCCGCCGATCACCGCAATCAGGCACACCGGCAGGAAGAACCAGCTCGGCGATACCGCCAGCAGACCGCCGACGTAGTTATTGGCCGCGATGTAGTCCGGCGCCTGGATCGCGACGATGGTCGCGGTGGTCAGGCCGAACAGGAACGGGATGAAGGTGGCGACTTGCGAGAGCACCACCGCCGCCATGATCCGCTTGCGCGAAGTTTCACGCGGGATATAGCGGGCCCAGTCGCCGAGGAACGCGCCGAAGGAAATCGGGTTGCTCATGGCCACCAGTGCGGCGCCGATGAACGCGGCCCAGAAGCCCGGCTGGCCGAGGCTGACGGTGCCGGCGTAGTGCGAATCGAAAGGACCGGCGAAAGCGAAGATGCCCAGCAGGAACAGCAGGCTCGCACTCCACACCGCAACCTTGTTCACCCACAACAGGAAGCGGAAGCCGTAGATGCACACGGTCAGCACCAGAATCGCGAACAGACCGTAGGCCAGGCCCAGGGTCAGGTCGGTTTCCGGCAGGCCGATCAGGCGTTTCGCACCACCGATCAACGCATCTCCCGAACTCCACACCGAGAGCGAGAAGAAGGCGATGGCGGTCAGCAGCGACAGGAACGAACCGACGATCCGCCCGTGCACGCCGAAATGCGCACCGGACGACACGGCATTGTTGGTGCCGTTGAGCGGACCGAACAGGCCCATCGGTGCGAGGATCAGCGAGCCGAGTAGCACGCCCGAGACAATCGCCCACACGCCCGCCTGAAAGGACAGGCCGAACAGCACCGGGAAACTGCCGAGCACGGCGGTGGCAAAGGTATTCGCGCCGCCAAAGATCATGCGGAACAAGTCCACGGGACCGGCGGTGCGTTCGTTGTCCGGGATCTGTTCGACCCCGTGGGTTTCAATCTGCGTAAGGCTTTGGTCGTTGTTGTTGTTATTCATGATCTGCTCCGATCATAAAGGCGCGCCTCATCGTGTGTGAGGCGTCACCTGTTTGGCTAAGGGGATGGCAGCCCTTCCGGCATTGCGGACAAATGTTCGTGGCAGGCCAGCCAATGGCCTTGTTGTTCTAGGCTCGACGCTTGTTTTCTGAAAACAATCGTCTCGCGCTCCTGGCTGAAGTGTTGCTCCCCTTGCATGCGCAGCTCGGTGGCCACGTCATGGATGAAAATCGCCACGTCACCCTGCAGGCTGACGAAGGCGTTGCTCGAGGTGCAGGACAGCACCTCGAAGCCATCCTCGGCGCGCCAGCTGTCCCACAACGCCTGATAGGCATCGCGCGACAGCAGGGGCTGTTCGAGGGTGTAGAACACGAAGCTCGCATCGGCGCTGAACGCGCCGAAGTAGGCTTCGCGATCGTTGCGGGCGAAGGCGGACACCAGATCGGCGGCCGCTTTCAGAACCTGATCACGTTCGTTCATGACCCGACCCTCAGCGGTGGACCACGCCTGGCAGTACGCAGAGCATTTCGTACAGCAGGTTGGCGGCCAGCAGCGAGGTGTTGCCGGTGGTGTCATAAGCGGGCGAGACTTCTACCAGATCGCAGCCGATCAGGTCGAGGCCCTGGCAGCCGCGAACGATTTCAATCGCCTGAATGGTCGTCAGACCACCGATTTCCGGGGTGCCGGTGCCAGGCGCCCAGGCCGGGTCGATGCCGTCGATGTCGAAGCTCAGGTACACCGGGCCGCCACCGACTTTCTCGCGCACTTCGGCCATCAGCGGTGCCAGCGACTTGTGCCAGCACTCTTCGGCCTGCACCACGCGGAAGCCCTGATCGCGGCTCCAGTTGAAGTCGTCAGCGGTGTAGCCCTGCGCACGCAGACCAATCTGCACCACGCGGTCACAGTCCAGAAGACCTTCTTCGACGGCGCGACGGAAGGTCGTACCGTGGGCGATCTTCTCGCCGAACATGTGATCGTTGACGTCAGCGTGGGCGTCGATGTGCACCAGACCGACCTTGCCGTGCTTTTTGTGGATGGCACGCAGGATCGGCAGGGTGATGGTGTGGTCGCCACCCAGGGTCATCGGGATCACGTTGTGCTCGAGGATGTTGTCGTAGGCCTCTTCGATGATGCGCACGGCGTCGAGCAGGTTGAAGGTGTTGATCGCCACGTCACCGATGTCGGCAACCGACAGCGAGTCGAACGGCGCAGCGCCGGTGGCCATGTTGTACGGGCGGATCATCACCGATTCGGTGCGGATGTCGCGCGGCCCGAAGCGGGTGCCGGGGCGCAGCGAAGTACCGATGTCCAGTGGCACGCCAACAAAGGCAGCGTCCAGGCCGGCAGCGGTCGGAACATGGGGGAGTCGGAGCATGGTGGCGATGCCGCCGAAGCGCGGCATTTCGTTGCCGCCCAGTGGTTGGTGAAGAATCTTGTCCACGGGTAGGGCCTCATCGTCTTTGTTTTATTTATGTCGGCGCACCGTATTCGCAAGGTCACGGGCACCGCTGTGGGCCGATTCTGAGAAATGTAGTGCGGCGGAAGAATCGCTACGGGCAAATACTTAGTTCAGAAATTTCTAAACTAATGAGAGGGAGATGGATAGACTTCTCGCTGATCGTTCCCACGCAGAGCGTGGGAACGATCTATGGGGAACGATCCTTGGAGTAGACATGGCCAACGCTTTACCCGACCTGAAACTTTTGCGCATCTTCGTCAGCGTCGTGCGCCATCAGGGGTTTGCCAACGCGCAGCAGGAACTCAACCTGTCGACCTCGGCGATCAGCACTTATATGAGCCAGCTCGAAGCCGCGCTGGGTCTGGTGCTGTGCCATCGCGGGCGCGGCGGTTTCAGCCTGACCAGCAAGGGCGAGCTGTTCCATCAGGAAACCCTGCGCCTGCTGGCCGAACTCGAGGGTTTCGAGCAATACGCCGCCGCGCTCAAGGGCGAACTGCGCGGCACGCTCAATCTCGGGGTAATCGACTCCACAGTCAGCGACAAGGCCCTGCCGTTCGCCGAAGCCATCGGCGCCTACAGCCAGGAACACCCGGCGGTGCATTTGCATCTGTCGGTGATGAGCCCTTACGAATTGCAACTCGGCGTGCAGGACAACCGCCTCGATCTGGCCATCGGCGCATTCTCCACGCGCATGAGCGGTCTGGTGTACATGCCGCTGTACCGCGAGCAGCACTGGCTGTATTGCAGCAGCCGTCACCCGTTGTTCAACGAACGGCGGATTCCCGAGCAGGTCATCACCCAGCAACGCATGGTCGGACGCGGTTACTGGAGCCAGGCCGAACTGGCGCGTCACGGTTTCAAGCACAGCGCCGCAACCGTGGAAAGTATGGAGGCGCAGCTGATTCTGGTGCTGTCCGGCGCCTACATCGGTTACCTGCCGGAGCACTACGCCCAGGCCTGGGCCGACAAGGGCGATTTGCGGGTGCTGCTGCCGGCGACCTTCGGTTATCAGGCGCCGTTTTCCATGATCATGCGCCGTGGCCGCAGCCGCGAGCCGCTGATCCAGACTTTCCGCGACCTGCTCAAAGCGCAGCTCAATCAGGCATAAGACAATGTCCAGACCCCAATGCCCGCGCTGCCTGCGCCCACAAACCCATTGCCTGTGCCCGCTGATCCCCAGCCTCGACAGCCGCACCCGGGTGTTGCTGTTGCAGCACCCGAGCGAGGTCAATCATGCGCTCAACACGGCACGGCTGGCGGCGCTCGGTTTGAACAATGCCGAGCTGATCGTCGGTGAAGTGTTCGAGGATCTGCCCGCGCTGCTGAACCGACCGGGGTATCGGGCGCGTTTGCTGTTTCCGGCGGAGGATGCGCAGCCGATGCAGGCTTACACCGCGTCGGATGAGCCGCTGTTGCTGGTGGTGCCGGATGGCACGTGGCGCAAGGCGCGCAAGATGCTGCACCTCAATCCGCTGCTGGCGGCGTTGCCACGGGTGACTTTGGCCGAGGGTGGGGTTTCCCGGTATCGGCTGCGCAAGGCACCGGGGCCGGGGGCGTTGTCGACGATTGAGGCGATTGTTCAGGCATTGCAGACGCTGGAAGCGCCGACGTCTTTTGATCCGTTGCTCAAGCCGTTCGAGGCGTTGATCGAAGGGCAGATTGCGGCGATGGGGGAGGAGACTTTCCAGAAGAATCACGGAGGCTGATCGGACTCAGCCTGACCAGACTCAGCCTGATCGTTCCCACGCTCTGCGTGGGAATGCATACAGTGACGCTCTGCGTCACCGTCGCGAAGGGACGCGGAGCGTCCCGGGCGGCATTCCCACGCGGAGCGTGGGAACGATCAGATGAGGCTAGCGCTCGCGCATCGCCTCGGTCCGGGCCTTCAGCACCGGTTTGAGCAGGTAATCCAGCACGCTTTTCTCCCCGGTGATGATGTCCACCGTCGCCACCATCCCCGGAATGATCAGCAGCGGTTTCACATCCCCGCCCAAGTGGTTTTTGTCGGTACGCACCTGGATCAGGTAGAAGCTGTTGCCCTTGTCGTCGGTGATGGTGTCGGCGCCGATCAGCTCAAGCTTGGCGCTCAGCCCGCCGTAGATCGTGTAGTCGTAGGCGCTGAACTTGACCATGGCTTTCTGGCCCGGATGCAGGAACGCAACGTCCTGCGGCCGCACCTTGGCCTCGATCAGCAGGTTGTCTTCCAGCGGCACGATTTCCACCATGTCGCTGCCCGGCTGCACCACGCCGCCGATGGTGTTGACCTTCATCTGCTTGATCACCCCGCGCACCGGCGAAGTCACGGTGGTG
This sequence comes from Pseudomonas sp. B37(2017), assembly GCF_002112885.1. Lineage (NCBI taxonomy): Bacteria > Pseudomonadati > Pseudomonadota > Gammaproteobacteria > Pseudomonadales > Pseudomonadaceae > Pseudomonas > Pseudomonas sp. B37(2017). The sequence continues at coordinate 398,226 of NZ_NEIX01000002.1, forward strand.
CGGCTCACGCGGTCGTCGATGGCGATGCTCGACGCGGTGATTTTCGACAGGTCGGTGCGTTTCTCGTTGAGCTCCTTGGCCGCCTCGGAGCGGAAGGTCTGTTCCGATTCGTCGATCTTGCTCTTGATCTCGTTGATCGCCGATTCGGCCCGGGGAATGGCGAGGGTCGTGGCATTCAACGAGCCACGAATTTCCACTGCGCTACGACGCAGGCGGAGGATCTCCACGGGCGAAACCGCACCGGTTTTTACCAGCGGTTCCGACATGTTCATTTCCTGTTGCAGCAGCGCCAGGCTCGAACTGTATTGCCCCTGTTTCGAACGAAACTCCGCCAGCTCCTGCGCCTTTTGCCGCAGTTGTTCGCTGAGGGTGCGTTGCTCGCTGGCCAGCCGGCGTTGCCGTTGCTCGTACAGCGAGCGCTCGTCCTCGGCCACTTGCGGGGCCTTGGCGATCACCTCGTCCGAGAGCTTGAACGGCCGGCCTTCGGCTTCGGCGGACAGGCGTTCGACCTGCGCGGTCAGGGCATAACGATCGGCCTCGCTCTCACCCTTGTTCGACAGAAACCGCGTGTCATCCAGACGCAGCAAGGTATCGCCCTTGCTGACCATCTGCCCTTCACGCACGAAGATCTCGGTGACGATCCCGCCTTCGAGGTTCTGGATCACCTGAACCTTGCTCGACGGAATCGCCTTGCCTTCGCCCATGGTCACTTCCTGAAGCACGGCGAACTTGGCCCAGACCAGCGCACTGATCAGCAGCGCCGCCGCCAGCCACACAGTGATGCGCGACCAGCGCGGCGAATCCTGCAACGAGGCGCCGGCGGTTTCCGGCATGAATTCGGCTTCGGCGCTTTTACCGAAACTGTCGAAGTAGCCGCGCGGTTTTGAAGAGGAGGAAGCAGACATGGGGCAACTCCTAGACCGCTGCCGAGCCGACCCGGCCCTTGCGCAGTGCATCGATGACCGCTTCTTTCGGACCGTCGGCGACGATCCGGCCGTTGTCCAGCACCAGCAACCGGTCCACCAGGCTCAGCATCGAGGTGCGGTGGGTGACCAGCAGCAAGGTTTTGCCCTGCACCCAGCCGTGCAGCTTCTGACGCAGGACGTCTTCGCTGCTGTTGTCCATGGCGCTGGTGGGTTCGTCGAGCAGCATGATCGGCGGGTCGAGCAACAGCGCTCGCGCCAGCAACACCGCCTGCCGTTGACCACCGGAGAGCAATTGCCCGCGTTCGCCCACCGGACGGTCGAAGCCTTGCGGGTGCTGCCGGGCAAGCTCGGTGACGCCGGTCAGTTCGGCCACTTCAAGCATCCGCGAATCGCTGATGTAGCGGGCGCCGAGGGTCAGGTTGTCACGCAGGCTGCCGGCCAGCAGCGGCAGGTCGTGGGCGACGTAACCGATCTGCTGGCGCAGGTCGGCGACATCCAGTTGCCGCAGGTCTAGGCCGTCGAGCAGCAACTGGCCTTCTTCCGGTTCGTAGAAGCCCATCACCAGTCGCGCCAGGGTGCTTTTGCCGGAACCGCTGCGGCCGATGATACCGATCCGCTCGCCGGGTTTGACGCTGAAACTGACGTTGCTCAGGGCCGGCGCATTCTGGCCGTTGTAATGGAAAGTCACGGCGTTGGCATCCAGCGCGCCTTGCAGTTGCGTGCGTTCCAGTGGCCGTTGTTTACCGTCGCGCTCCTGAGGCAGGGACATCAGCGCGTCGGTGCTTTTCATGGTCAGTTGCGCTTGCTGGTAGCGGGTGATCAGCCCGGCAATCTGGCCCAGCGGCGCGAGCACGCGACTGCCGAGCATGTAACTGGCGACCAGCGCGCCGACGCTGAGGTTGCCGGCGATGATGCTGTAAACCCCGGCCACAATCGTCGCCATCCCCGAAAACTGCTGGATGAACAGTGTGCCGTTGGTGGCCAGCGCCGAGAGATTACGCGCGTGGCTGTCGAGGCGGGTGAGGGCGCCATGGGTGCTTTCCCATTTGTGCTGGCGCTCGCTTTCGGCGCTGCACGCCTTGAGGGTTTCCAGGCCACCGAGGGTTTCGATCAGCAACGCCTGACGCTCGGCACCGAGGCTCAGGCTTTTTTGCACGGTGTCGCGCAGACGGGCCTGAATGATCATCGCGAACACGATCGTGATTGGAAACGCCAGCAGCGGAATCACCACCAGCCAGCCACCGAGCAGGCCGATCACCACCAGCATCAACACCACGAAAGGCAGGTCGATCAGGCTGGTCAGGGTCACGGCGGTGAGGAATTCCCGCAGGCCCTGAAAATCGTGAATGCTCTGGGCGAATCCGCCGATGGTCGCCGGCCGGGCCTTCATCGACATGCCGGTGATGCGCTCGAATAAAGTCGCGGAAAGGATCACATCGGTTTTCTTGCCGGCGGTGTCCAGCAAGTGCGCGCGCACCACTCGCAGCACCAGTTCGAAACCAGTGCCGATCAGCAATCCGATCGATAGCACCCACAACGTTGAGGTGGCCTGATTCGGCACCACGCGGTCGTAGGTCTGCATGACGAACAGCGGCACCATCAGGCCCAGCAGGTTGATCAGGAAACTGGCGAGGATCGCGTCGCTGTACAGCCATTTCGACAGCTTCAGGGTGTCGCGAAACCACGCCTGCACCCGTGGCACCAGCGGCGAGCGCAGGTCTTCCAGTTCATGCCGTGGCCGGGCGAACAGGGCCTGGCCGCTGTAGTGTTCGGTGAGCTCTTCACGGCTGACCCATTGCTCGCCGCCGTCGGCTTCACTGGGCAGGATCAGCGCCTTGCCGTCTTCGGCAAACCGCCGCAGCACCGCCGTGCGCCCGTTGCCCAACAGCAACAGCACCGGCAGGTTCAGCGGTGAAATGTCTTTGAGTTCCCGGCGCAGCAAGCGCGCCTGCAACCCGGCCCGGGCTGCGGCGCGGGGCAGCAGGTCCAGGCTCAGGCGTTGTTTGTCCAGGGGCAGCCCGGCGCTCAGGCTGGCGCGACTGACCGTCGCGCCATGCAGTTTGCAGAGGATCAACAGACCGTCGAGTAACGGGTCATCGAAGCTCAGCCGCGGATCGATCCCGGTGTTACCGGGTTGCATGCTGGTCATATTGATCGCTCCCGTTGAGCTGGCTCGGCTATCCACATCAACCCTGTGTTGATCGTTCCCACGCTCTGCGTGGGAATGCAGCCCGTGACGCTCCGCGTCACTGGACGCGGAGCGTCCCTAGAGGCGTTCCCACGCGGAGCGTGGGAACGATCAGATTGCGGCCTTCGGCAGCGCCTGCCGGGGCTTATTTCAGCTCGGGCAGACGTGCTTCGTTCTTCACCTCGGTCGCGGCAATCGCATCGGCCGGCAGCACGACCCGCTGCTTGTTCAACAACTGGCCCATGTTCGCCAGCACGCGATACATCGAATATTCCTCGGTGTAGCGGATTTCGGTGTAGCGACGGTTGGCGTTGTACAGCTCGTTTTCACTGTCGAGCAGGTCGAGCAGGGTGCGCTGGCCGAGGCCGAACTGATCCTGATACGCGGCGCGCACACGCTTGGTGGTTTCGGCGTATTCGCGGGCGGTCGGGGTCTGTTTCTTGGCGTTGACCATGGCGTTCCAGGCCAGGTGAATGTTCTCGTTGAGCTGGCGCAGGGCGTTGTTGCGGATGTCCATCGCCTGGTTGATCTGGTGCGCGTCGGAGGCCAGTCGCGCCTTGTCGCTGCCGCCACGGAACAGGTTGTAGTTCATCACCACGCCGACCCGCCATTCGTTGTCGTGGCCCTCGTCGCCCTGCACGTTGTTGTTGGCGCCGACTGCCGCCTCCGCATCGAAGCGTGGATAGAACGGCGACTTGGCGACTTCGTACTGGCTCTCGGCCGACTGCACGTCAGCCTGGGCGGATTTCAGGTACGGGTTGTTCTCGACCATGCTCTGCTGGGCTTCGGGCAGGGTGGCGGGCAATTCGCCGCGGGTCGAGGCGGGGGTTTCCAGTTCATCCGGCATACGCCCGACCACGCTGTAGAAGTTCGACTCGGCGTCGGCCAGATCGACTTCGGCGGTGTCGAGGTTGTTCTGTGCCAGCGCCTTACGGGCGACCGATTGATCGGAGTCGGCGGTGCTGCCCACGCCGCGCTCGGTGCGCAGGCCGATCTGGTCGTTGACGCGCAAGTGCGCCTGCAGGTTGTTCCTGGCCAGGGTCACCAGTTCACGGCGCTTGAGCACTTCGAGGTAGACCTCGATGGTGCGCAGGGCCAGGTCCTGGGCGGTGCCTTGCGCGTAGTAGGCGCGCGAGTTGGAAACGCCCTTGGTGCGCTCGACTTCATTGGCAGTGTTGAAACCGTCGAACAGCATCTGCCGCAGACGCAACTCGGACTGGGTGTAATTGAGGATTTCGGTGTGGTGATTACCGAAGGCCCGGGTGTTGGTGTTGTCGCTGTAGCCGCGCCCGTAAGCAGCGTTCAGATCCACCGACGGATAGAAGCCGCCCTTGGCGACTTTCACCTGTTCATCAGCTGACAGGCGCGCGTCCACGCGCGAGGCAAGTTCCGGGTGGGTGGCGATGGTGCTCTGGATCGCTTCGGTGAGGTTCATGGCCTGGGCTTGGGAAGTGCAAGCCATGGCCAGCAAAACCGCGCTGCAGAGGGGGGTTAGTACGCGCATGGGTGCATCTCCCTGAGTCCTGATGGTGTTCCGCTGTCGCCAATTTATTGACGATATTTTTAGTAGAAAGCGTTTCATGCCTGTAACAACAGAGCTAAGAACATCCTGAAGCGTAGCTAAGAAAAAATTTTCATATGGGTTATGCCAAAAAAAACTTATGCGGTTCGCCAAATCCAGCACATTGTTCCACTCGAAAGCCTTTGTTTTATGCGCTTTAGGGAGCACAGAAAGGCTTGAGGAAAGTTCCACTCACTTTGCGACATACGGCGAAGTACTGCTAAAGGGGAGGGACGCGTAGCGGCTGATGAGCGACAGTTTTTTGTCACTCGGGTGATTCACCAGCGTTACGTAGCGTTAGTGGGCCTGCTGCATCGAACAGAGATTCCAAGTGCTTGATGGCGCTGGAGTTTCTGGATTTGCGCAACCTGCGAAACGAACTGTCGAGGTGCGAGCGTCGCCCCGACAACCCGCTTGAGCCATGGGCTGCTTCGCGAACCAGCGCCGACGGTGGTCGGCAGCGGAGGAATGCACATGGCAACGCTCATCGGGATCGTCACTAAAGTCATTGGTCAGGTTTTCGCTCAATCGGCAGACGGCAGTCGCCGCCCATTGGTCGAAGGCGATCGGCTGTTTGCAGGGGATCAATTGATCACCGGGGCGGAGGGGGCGGTTGCCGTCCATCTGCAAAATGGCCAGGAACTGACCCTCGGTCGGGACAGCAGCCTGACCATGACCGGCCAGTTGCTCGCCGATCAGGCCGCCCACGTCAATGCCCCGGAAGCGGTGACCCCGAGCGAGTCGCAACTGACCGACGTCGAACAGATCCAGAAAGCCATTGCCGCCGGCGATGACCCGACCAAAACCGCCGAAGCGACAGCGGCCGGCCCCGGAGCAACCGGTGGCGCGCCAGGTGGCCTGGGCGGCGGCCACAGTTTTGTGTTGCTGACCGAAGTGGCGGGCCGGGTCGATCCGGTCATCGGTTTCCCGACAGCCGGTTTCAACGGCATCCCCGAGTTTCCCGAAGAACGGCATAACGCTGTAATCGACAACGGTGACGGCCAGGCCGCCCCGATTGTTCCGCCACCACCACCGGTCAATAACCCGGTGACCCTCGGCGGCCTGTCCGTACCTGGCGGCGAACTGACCCTCAACGAAGCCAATCTGCCCGACGGTTCCGCCGCCAACCCTGGCGCGCTGACCCAGACCGGCAGCTTCACGGTGTCGGCGCCGGACGGCCTGAGCAGCCTGAGCATCGGCGGCATTAACGTGATTGTCGGCGGCGTGCCGATCGGTTTCCCGCAATCGATCACCACGCAACTGGGCAACACCCTGACCATCACTGGCTATAACCCGGCCACCGGCACGGTCAGCTACAGCTACACCCTCAACGGCAACGAAACCCACGCGGCGGGCGACGGTGCCAATAACCTCAGCGAACAATTCACCGTGATCGCCGGCGACAGCAATGGCGACACCGCCACCGGCACGCTGGACGTCAACATCACCGACGACGTGCCCAAGGCTGTCGATGACACCAATCCGAACACCGCCTCGGAAACCCTGCTGACCCTGACCGGCAACGTGCTGCCGAACGACACCCAGGGCGCCGACCGGATCCCCGTCGGCCCCAACAGTGGCCCGGTGGTCGGCGGCACCTTCACCGGCACTTACGGCACCCTGGTGCTGAATGCCAACGGCACTTACACCTACACCCTGAACACCAGCGATGCCGACTTCAAAGCCTTGCACGGTGGTGGCAGCGGCACCGAGACCTTCACCTACACCCTGCGCGATGCCGACGGCGACACCAGCACCGCGAACCTCGTTTTGCAGATCCACAACAACGACGACCCGGTGGTCATCAACGGGTTGAACGTCGAGGGCGGTGAACTCACCGTCTACGAGAAAAACCTCGGCGACGGCAGCGCCCCGGATTCGGGAGCCCTGACCCAAAGCGGCACCTTCACCATCACCGCGCTGGACGGCGTCACCACGCTGACCATCGGCGGCATCGCCGTGGTCACCAATGGCGTAGCCGCAGGCTTCCCGCAATCGGTGACCACGCCACTGGGCAGCACGCTGACCATCACTGGTTTCAACGCTGCAACCGGCGTCGTCAGCTACAGCTACACCCTGGTCGACAACGAAGCGCATTCAACCGCCAACGGCGCCAACGTGCTCAACGAGCAGTTCGCCGTCACCGTGGTCGATGACAACGGCACCACCGCCAATGCCACCCTGGATGTGAACATCGTCGACGACCTGCCAAAAGGCGTGGACGACAGCAACGCCGGCACCGCTTCGGAAACCAACCTCACATTGAGCGGCAACGTCCTGACCAACGACGTGCAAGGCGCCGACCGCGTACCTGTCGGCGAAAACGCTGGCCCGATCACCGCCGGCACTTTCACCGGGACTTACGGGACATTGGTGCTGAACGCCAACGGCACATACACCTACACCCTCAACACCAACGATGCGGACTTCAAAAACCTGCACGGCGGCGGCAACGGCACTGAAACTTTCACCTACACCATCACTGATGCCGACGGCGATACCAGCACCGCGAACCTCGTCCTGCAGATCCACAACAACGACGACCCGGTGATCATCAACGGCCTCGACGTGAATGGCGGCGAACTCACCGTCTACGAAAAAAACCTCGGCGACGGCAGCAGCCCTGACGCTCCAGCGCTGACCCAAAGCGGCACCTTCACCATCACAGCTCTCGATGGTGTCACCACCCTGACCATCGGCGGCATTGCCGTGGTCACCAATGGTGTTGCCGCAGGCTTCCCGCAATCCACCGTCACACCACTGGGCAGCACGCTGACGATTACCGGCTTCAACGCGGCGACCGGCGTCGTCAGCTACAGCTACACCCTGGTCGACAACGAAGCCCATCCAACCGCCAACGGCGCCAACGTGCTGAATGAGCAGTTCGCCGTAACCGTGGTCGACGACAACGGCACCACCGCCAACGCGACGCTGGACGTGAACATCGTCGACGACCTGCCAAAAGGCGTGGACGACAGCAACGCCGGCACCGCTTCGGAAACCAACCTCACATTGAGCGGCAACGTCCTGACCAACGACGTGCAAGGCGCCGACCGCGTACCTGTCGGCGAAAACGCTGGCCCGATCACCGCCGGCACTTTCACCGGGACTTACGGGACATTGGTGCTGAACGCCAACGGCACTTACACCTACACCCTCAACACCAGCGACGCCGATTTCAAAGCGCTGCACGGCGGCGGCAACGGCACTGAAACCTTCACCTACACCATCACCGATGCCGACGGCGACACCAGTACCGCGAACCTCGTGCTGCAGATCCACAACAACGACGATCCGGTGATCATCAATGGCCTCGACGTGAACGGCGGCGAGCTCACCGTTTACGAAAAAAACCTCGGTGACGGCAGCAGCCCCGATGCCCCAGCGCTGACCCAAAGCGGCACCTTCACCATCACTGCACTCGACGGTGTCACCACCCTGACCATCGGCGGCATCGCTGTAGTCACCAATGGCGTGGCAGCAGGCTTCCCGCAATCCACCGTCACTCCGTTGGGCAGCACGCTGACCATCACCGGTTTCAATGCCGCCACCGGCGTCGTCAGCTACAGCTACACCCTGGTCGACAACGAAGCTCACCCGACTGCCAACGGTGCCAACGTACTGAACGAGCAATTCGCCGTGACCGTGGTCGATGACAACGGCACCACCGCCAATGCCACGCTGGACGTGAACATCGTCGACGACCTGCCAAAAGGCGTGGACGACAGCAACGCCGGTACTGCTTCGGAAACCAATCTCACACTGAGCGGCAACGTCCTGACCAACGACGTGCAAGGCGCCGACCGCGTACCGACCGGCCCGAATGCTGGCCCGATCACGGCGGGCACTTTCACCGGGACTTACGGGACTCTGGTGCTGAACGCCAACGGCACTTACACCTACACCCTCAACACCAACGATGCGGACTTCAAAAACCTGCACGGCGGCGGCAACGGCACTGAAACTTTCACCTACACCATCACTGATGCCGACGGCGATACCAGCACCGCCAACCTCGTGCTGAACATCCACAACAACGACGACCAGGTGTACCTCAACGGCCTCGACGTCAACGGTGGCGAACTCACCGTCTACGAGAAAAACCTCAGCGACGGCACCAGTCCCAACACCCCGGCACTGACCCAGAGCGGCACCTTCACCGTCACCGCGCTCGACGGTCTGCAAACCCTGACCGTGGGTGGCATCGCCGTGATCACCAACGGCGTCGCGGCCGGCTTCCCGCAATCGGCGGTCACGCCGCTGGGCAGTACGCTGACCATCACCGGATACGACCCGGCCACCGGCGTTGTCAGCTACAGCTACACCCTGGTGGATAACGAAACCCATCCGACTGCCAACGGCGCCAACAGCATCACCGAGAACTTCAACGTGGTGGCGACCGATACCGATGGCAGTACCGCCACCGGGCAGATCAACGTCAACATCATCGACGACCTGCCGACCGCCAAACCCGACGCGACGTCGGTGCAGGAGGGCGGCACCGTCAGTGGCAACGTGCTGGACAACGACATCGGCGGCGCCGACGGCCCGGCTGCCAGTGGCGCGGTAGTGGGCGTGCGCGCCGGTTCCGACACCTCGACCTCGGCCATCGGCGGCCTCAACAGCAACATCAACGGCACCTACGGCTACCTGACCCTCGACGCCAACGGCAACGCGGTCTATCACAGCAACCCGAATGCCGTGAGCGGCCCGGGTGCGGTGGACGTGTTCGTGTACACCGTGCGCGATTCCGACGGCGATGAAAGCACCACCACCATCACCATCGACGTCTACAACAGCAAACTGTGCGCGGTCAGCGATACCGACGTCACCGTGTACGAAAAAGCCCTCGACCTGACCAAGGACGGGCAAGATCTGGCCGCCGGCACGGTCACCGGCAGCGATCCGACCAGCACCGGGGAAACCGCGTCCGGCACGCTGGTCGGCTCGGTCACCGGCGCGGTCGGTGCGATCAGCTATGCGCTGGTCGGCAGCGCCACTGGCAACTACGGGCAAATCGTGCTGAACGCCAACGGCACGTACACCTACACCCTGACCTCACCGGCCAGCACCACCCCGCACGCCGATGACGGCGCCAACACCCTGACCGAAACCTTCACCTACCAGGCCACCGATTCGCTGGGCAACGTCGTTACCAGCACCATCGTGGTCAACATCGTCGATGACGTGCCGAAGGCGATCAACGACAGCAACGCCAGCACCGCATCGGAAACCCAGTTGATCCTCAACGGCAACGTGCTGACCAACGACGTGCAAGGCGCCGACGTGGTGGCGACCGGCCCGAATGCCGGCCCGATCACCCCCGGCACCTTCACCGGCACTTACGGCACCCTGGTGCTGAACGCCAACGGCACGTACACCTATACGCTGAACACCAACGATGCAGACTTCAAGAATCTGCACGGCGGTGGCAATGGCACCGAGACCTTCACCTACACCCTGACCGATGCCGACGGCGACACCAGCACCGCCAACCTGGTGCTGAACATCCACAACAACGACGATCCGGTGGTCCTCAACGGCCTCGACGTGAATGGCGGCGAACTCACCGTCTACGAGAAAAACCTCAGCGACGGCACCAGCCCCAACATCCCGGCGCTGACCCAGAGCGGCACCTTCACCGTCACCGCGCTCGACGGTCTGCAAACCCTGACCGTGGGCGGCATCGCCGTGATGACCAACGGCGTGGCCGCCGGCTTCCCGCAATCGACCGTCACCCCGCTGGGCAGCACGCTGACCATCACCGGTTACAACCCGACCACCGGCGTGGTGAGTTACAGCTACACCCTGGTCGATAACGAAACCCACCCGAACGCCAACGGTGCCAACAGCATCACCGAGAACTTCAACGTGGTGGCGACGGACACCGATGGCAGCACGGCGACCGGGCAGATCAACGTCAACATCATCGACGACCTGCCGACTGCCAAGGCCGACACCGGCTCGGTGGCGGAGGGTGGCACGGTCAACATCAGCGTGCTGGGCAATGACATCAGCGGCGCGGATGGCGCGGCGGTCGTGGTCGGCGTGCGCGCCGGCGGCAATACCGCGACTTCGGCCATCGGCGGCCTCAACAGCAACATCAACGGCAACTACGGTTACCTGACCCTCGATGCGGCCGGCAACGCGGTCTATCACAGCAACCCGAACTCGGTGAGCCCGCCGGGCGCCACCGACACCTTCACCTACACCATCCGTGACAGTGACGGCGACGAAAGCACCACCACCATCACCGTCAACGTCGCCGACAGCAAACTCGTGGCCTCGACCGATCAGGACGTCACCGTCTACGAGAAAGCCCTCGACCTGACCAAGGATGGGCAAGATCTGGCCCCCGGCACGGTCACCGGAAGCGACCCGGGCAACACCGGCGAAACCGCGAGCGGCACGCTGGTCGGTTCGGTCAGCGGCGGCAGCGGGGCGATCACCTACACCCTGGTCGGCAGCGCCACCGGGACTTACGGGCAGATCCAGCTCAACGCCGACGGCACCTACACCTACACCCTGACCTCGGCGCCGAAAACCACGCCGAACGCCAACGACGGGCCGAACACCCTGAGCGAAAGCTTCACCTACAAAGCCACCGATGCGCTGGGCAACAGCACCACCAGCACCATCGTGGTCAACATCGTCGACGACGTGCCAAAAGCGGTGGCGTCGGATCGTTCGGTGGCGGCGGTGGAGATCGACTCCAACATCCTCATCGTCCTCGACATCTCCGGCAGCATGGCCGACGCCTCCGGCGTACCGGGCCTGTCGCGGCTGGAGCTGGCCAAGCAGGCGATCAGCGCCTTGCTCGACAAGTACGACGATCTGGGTGATGTGAAAGTGCAGCTCGTCACCTTCAGCAGCAACGCCACCGACCGCACTTCGGTGTGGGTCGATGTCGCCACGGCCAAGACGATACTGGCCGGCCTCAGCGCGGGCGGCGGCACCAACTACGATGCGGCCGTGGCGACCATGTACAACGCGTTCAACACCTCGGGCAAACTCACCGGGGCGCAGAACGTCGGCTACTTCTTCTCCGACGGCAAACCCAACGAGGGTGACATCGGCACCGCCGACGAAGCGACGCTCAAGGCGTTCCTCGATGCCAACAACATCAAGAACTACGCGATCGGCCTGGGCAGCGGCGTGAGCAACGCCAACCTCGATCCGCTGGCGTACGACGGCATCACGCACACCAACACCAACGCGGTGGTGGTCACCGACCTCAACCAGCTCAACTCGGTGTTGTCCGGCACTGTGCAGGGCGCGCCGGTTACCGGTTCGCTGCTGGGCGAGGGCGGCACGTTCGGCGCCGATGGCGGCTTCATCAAATCCATCGTAGTCGACGGCACCACCTACACCTATGACCCGAAAGCCAACGGCGGTCAGGGCTCACTGGTCGCCAGCGGCGGCGCCAACCACGGCACGTTCAACACGGTGAACAACACCCTGAGCATCGCCACCAACAACAGCGGCACCCTGGTGGTCAACCTCGACACCGGTGACTACAGCTACACCTCGCAGAAAACCACCGCCGTGGTGATCACCGAGAACATCGGCTTCACCCTCAGCGACAACGACGGCGACCTCGCCAGCTCGACGCTGACCGTGAAAGTGATCCCCAACGCGCCTCCGGTGGCGGTGGATGACCACATCATCACCAACGTGCTGTCGGGCAACATCGTGGTGCCGGGTGAGCTGTTGCTGGCCAACGACACCGACCCGAACGGCGATACGCTTAACGCCACGCCAACCTCGTTCAACACCGGCTGGATCTCCAGGTCGGCGGACTTCACCGGCACCGGCGCGATCAGCTTCACTGGCACCAACGCCAACACCGCCGCCAACCAGAACCTGGCCAACGTGCGTAATTCGTTCAGCGCCAACGCCGCGACCATGACCGCCGTGCTGGTGGTCAGCGGCTACCTCGGCGCGGTGACCAACACCAACGCCAACGATGAAGACCGCATCACCGTCAACCTGCGCCAAGGCGAAACCCTCAACCTGGACCACAACCTGGCGGCCGGTCATATCACCATGGAGTACTCGATCAACGGTGGCGCCTACATCGCACTCGCCGACGGCCAGACCCTGACCGCGACGTCCGACGGCGTCTACCAGATCCACATCACCAACATCACCAACACCACGGGCAGCAACGCCAACGCGGCGGAGAACTACCAGCTGACCATGACCCTCAACTACGCCGGGGCCCACGACATCACCCCGGACTACCACGGCACCTACACCGCCAACGACAACCACGGCGGCAGCGACACGGCGAACGTGACCATCAGCTATCAGGACGGCCACACCCTCGCTGGCACCTCGGGCGATGACGTACTGGTGGCCGGCACCGGCGACAACATCATCAACGCCGGCGACGGCAACGACGTGCTCACCGCAGGCTCCGGCAACAACGAACTGCACGGCGGCGCCGGCAACGACTTGCTCTACAGCGGCCCGGGCAACGACCTGCTCGACGGTGGCACTGGCATCGACACCGCGAGCTACGCCCACGCGACCGCCGGGGTGACGGTCAACCTCGGCCTGCTCGGTGCGCAAAACACCATTGGCGCCGGCACCGATACCCTGACCGGCATCGAAAACCTCGTCGGTTCGAACTTCAACGACACCCTCACCGGCGACAACAATAACAACGTGATCAACGGCGGCCTGGGCAACGACATCCTCAACGGCGGCGGGGGCGATGACCTGCTGATCGGCGGGATGGGCAACAACACCCTGACCGGCGGGCCGGGTGCAGACACCTTCCAGTGGCTCAAGGGCAACAGCGGTCATGACCTCGTCACCGACTTCACCCCCGGCACCGACAAGCTCGACCTGTCGCAACTGCTGCAAGGTGAAAACGGCACCTCGGCGTCACTGGATGACTACCTGCACTTCACCGTCACCGGCAGCGGCGCCTCGGTCATGACCAGCATCGACGTCAGCGCCATGGCCGGCGCCACGCCGAACCAGACCATCGACCTGGCCGGCGTCAACCTGGCCAGCCACTACGGTGTAACACCGGGGGCGGGTGGGTTGATTGCCAGCGGGCATGACACGGCGACCATCATCAACGGCATGCTCAATGATCATTCGTTGAAGGTGGATACGGTCTGATCTGAACGCTGAAACGACAAAACCCGCCGCCCCGATCAAACGGGACGGCGGGTTTTGTTTTTGCGCGTCGATCGCCCCCACCTCGAAACACTTGATCGTTCCCACGCTCCGCGTGGGAATGCCTCAATGGACGCTCTGCGTCCGCTCTTTGGGACGCGGAGCGTCCCGGGCTGCATTCCCACGCAGAGCGTGGGAACGATCAGGCGGCGGGTTTTTCTTTGCTCAGGCTACAGCGGGCGCCTCAGCCTTCACTTCCAGATTATCCAGCACCCGATTCACCGCCAGCTCCCCCAACATGATCAGTTGCGCAATCCCCAACAACACATGCCGGTGCGAGCCATCTACCAGCCCGGCGAAGTCATTGGCCATGGTCTTGGCCGAGGTCAGGGTTTCGCAGGCGTCGGCCAGCAGCTCTTCGCTGTCGATGCCGGGAGCGATGAGGTAGCGGGTGTTGGGTTTGAGCAGCGGTTTTCGGGGGAGGAGGGGATTGAGGTAATGGTCGAGCGCACGCTCGGCGGCTTCGTGGAATTTCTTTGAATCGAGGGTTTCGTAGGGCGAGGTCGAATCGGCTTCCGGCGGGTTTGGCGTGGGTTTGATCATGGGTAAAGTCTCTAGAGTAGTGGAGGCGCCACACTTCGCTGCTAAACAAAAGAGGTGACGGCCGTACGCGGGTTAGCAGACCAGGACTCTAGAACCCGGCGCACCGAAGTGCCCCACGCAAAGCCGTCATAACGTGAACGGACAGGCGTGAGCCTGATCACGAACGAACGGCATTGTGCGTCTAGAGTAGATCCGGGCTGCTAAACCCGATCGCTGTTTTTCAGCGACCGCCAAACAATAGAACCCGCCCCCAAGGCGCACAAGCCGGCGGATTCTGGCGGATGCGTAGGCAAAGGCGCAAGGTTGCGTGGCTTTGCGGACATAACTTTCAACACTCTTCAACAAGGATTTCCCGGGCACTTAAAAGACAAAACCCGCGCCCCCGGTTATACGGGAGCGCGGGTTTCTGTTCTGCTGGTTAGTGCGGCACCTTGCACCAAGCCTGATAGGGAAAATATTCCACCCGGGTGCAGAGGATGCCGTTAGCACGGTGAACATAGGTTTGCGCATGACCCGCGGGGCACCCTGCACTTTCGCACATCCAGTACACATACGCTGACGTGAGTGGCCAGTTAGTGGTGGGACCATATACGGTCGTCATTCCCGCCCATGCGGAATTAATCGGACTACCGCCTATGGAATACATCCAGTTCATGGCACCAGCGTGGTTTGTGCCCCCGCTTATCACCAGTCTGTACTTGTTGATCGAGTCCACATAGATCGAAAAGGCGGAGAACCGGTCCTGAGCAGTGATCCACACAGCGCCGTTGCGATGTGCGGTCATCACCCCGGTGTTGTAATCAATAGAAATCACGGCGGGATTGTTGGAGATGAACGTGATCGGGCCGACACCACCCGAAGTCACAATCTGGAGCGTGTTTCCCGGCCATGTGGCAACCTGCTTCGCCCATCCGGTCTCGCATACAACGGTGTCCATAATCTTGCGTGTTGTATCGGTGTACAGCGGCTGACGACGGATCCAGCTCCGGGTCGGAGACGTCAGGCCCTGACCGTACACTGCCTTGGCGCTGACATTGTTATAGGCGTTGACGTTTCCTGCGTTGATGTTGGCGGAAGCGTTGCCGGCGGCGTCGGTCGTGACCGTTGTTTGCGGCGCGCCGTTCAGCGAGATGGTGATCTTTTCGAGCGCTGTGCCGTGGACGTGAACAGTGAGGGTGGCCGCAATGGTTTCGGAGTTCTGGGTCACCTCACGCCCCTGAGGGTCTCTTACATAGTTGATGGCCGGATGTTTCTCATCCGGCGTATCGACTACCTTGGAGTTTTCCGGAAATTTCAAGGCCGAGGCCTGGTCAGTAGTACCGTCTACGTTCACCCACAGAGCCATATACACCGTAGATAGATCTTTCAGCGTTTTAAGCCAAGGGATCGGCAGGTCTTCGTCCAGGCCTGATTCGTCTCCGGTCAGTTCACCCTTGAGAACGTCGAAAACCGTTTCTTTTCCGCTTTTGTCCGTACCTCGCAGCTGCAGATGCCGTGCTTGTCCCTTACGTTGACCGATCCAGGGATGTGCCACCAACCGGTTTGCCGGCGTAAGTTTTTGAGTGTCCACGACCCCCCCTTCCACTCCGCTGATCCTCACCAGCGGCAGCCGGGCGTCCTGCGGGGCGATAGGCATGATCTCAATGTCTACACCTTTCGATGAAGCGATCTTCTGGTTGTTGCGATTCAGAATCCAGCGAAACGGAACGGTCTGGCCGTTGAATGCAACCAGAAAGATATTGTCGAGAATCCAGTTGGCGCGGTTTTTCGAGTTCAGAACTGTCAGCGCGTACGGCATGGAACCAGTGGGTGCTTTCACGTGCACCAATCGTCCCCGGTCGCCTGCAATCTTCGCTGGATATTCGACCCGCATGGTTCGAGCGGCGCCCAGAGGGTCAATCGGTGCGGGAGTGCCCACCAGCATCGGCGGATCAAGCACGATGGCTTTTTCGTCACCGATCTTCAATTGCAACGGTTCGGACACGACCCTTGTTCTGTTCGGATTGATGATCACGCATTGCACCACCAGCGATGAGCTGGGGTACTTGCCGATATATTCCGCGAGTATTTCGAAGACGATGATCGACGTCTCGTCGGTGACGACTTGTTGGAAGATGAACAGTACCGGAATCCCGGCATCGTCGACTGCCTGCCAGAGCACCTGAACCAGCGCTCCCGGCTTCAGGGGCCAATATTTGGCGATCTGCACCCTGCACTTGAGGGTATCTACGGGTACGGTGTCGTTATTTTCCAGTGGCGTGACAGTGGGCAGACCCAACTTGAAGAGTCCACCGGCAATAGTGATATCGGTTGGCTTTGAATCCTGGGTCTTGCCGGCTCGGGTCAGCGTGTAGGTCGCGCGGCAACTGCCTCTGATGAGGTTTTGCACACGGAAGTTTTCGAAATCTTGCCTCAGCGAGCGAGTGGCGGCCGACACCGGTATCGAGTAGCTATGGCTGACGGGGTCACCGCCTTCGGTGAAGCCTTCAAGTAGAAGCACCACCACATCACCAATCGCGAAAACCCCGGTGATCAATATCCACAGGGGGCCGCCCGCGAGCCAATCGTGGCGAACCACGTTGTCGATATCGGCCTGCTCGAAAATGGCGGCAACCAGCAACACGATGCCGGGCTTGAATACAATCTCCAGTGCATCCGACCAGCCACTGGAGTTCTCCACCACATCGAAGACCCCCCAGCGCACGATAATTATGGTGGTGGGCTTGAGGGTGGCGAGCATTTCCGGGGTCAGTTCGAACACGACATCGCCCAGTGCGGTGACTTCTTGTTCGAGGAGCAGCGAACCGAAAGCAAGCACTACGGTGTCGCCTATTTGCTGATTGAAGTACGCCAGTACGGTCACAAACATCCCGTCGTTGATTACGGTCTGATCGATGATCGTTTCCGAGGCGACAGGCAATTTCAGGCCCTGATTGAATGGCTTGCCGCCATCCGTGTCAGGCTCGGCCGGAGCCGGATATATGTAAGACAGCGGGGCATGTGGCGAGTCCTCCGTAGAGTTGTCGCTGATACGGCGAACTTCGACCCACATATCCTTCGTTTCCGCTAGCAGGGGAGCAAAAATGCTTTCCATGTCAGCGGCGGGGATATGACAGGGGATGTTTTTTGCGTCCCCGTTGCTTTCGAAATGTGCTTCGGTAATCGGAAATTCCACTACCGGCTTGTTTTTCGTTGCGAGGTAGACTTTGATCCAGTCGCCGACAGCCATGTACTGATAGGCGAGGATGT
The DNA here is from genome assembly GCF_002112885.1 of Pseudomonas sp. B37(2017). Taxonomy (NCBI): domain Bacteria; kingdom Pseudomonadati; phylum Pseudomonadota; class Gammaproteobacteria; order Pseudomonadales; family Pseudomonadaceae; genus Pseudomonas; species Pseudomonas sp. B37(2017). The sequence continues at coordinate 415,885 of NZ_NEIX01000002.1, forward strand.
AGATTAGCAAGCCGTCGCGGTCGCTGTGCACCATGTTGATGTTGACGCCCAGGACGCCTTTCGGCAGGAGTTTGTATCCGACCGGATAGGGCGCAAAGACGGCGAGTGTACCGATGCCGCTGCGGTCGGGTGGAAAAACAACGGTCGTGTTGGGCGTGGAACCGGACGCTGTAAGAGGACTGTTCATGTACGCGCACCTTCGCAAGGGGTGCCCGAATGTCTGAATGCCGGCACCGTTGACGAAGGATTAGAGCGCTGACGCTTCGGCCTGCCTACTGTCAGATCTGACAGGGGGACGAGGGTTTTCGACGAGCGGTCACCGGGCGGAGCGGCTCAGGACTTACGCAACGTCTTCTGCCGCAAGATATAAACCGTCACCAACACCGCACTCGTCAGCATGAACCCCCGCGCCCACACCAGCGGCACCAGGTAGCACGAGAACAGGATGCTCGCCCACATCAGCCCGATCGCGTAGACCTTGCCCTTGAGCGGAATGCCGTTGCCGTCGAGGTAGTCGCGGATCCATGGCCCGAGCCGTGGGTGCTCGACCAGCCATTGATAGAAACGCGGAGAGCTGCGGGCAAAGCACGCGGCTGCCAGCAGAAGGAAGGGGGTGGTGGGGAGAACAGGCAGGAATATCCCGATCACCCCCAATGCCACGCTCAGCCAGCCGATGGCCAGCAGGATGTAGCGCAACATCAGGGGGCGGTTGCCTATGGGGTTGTCCATAGGCCGGATCTTAGTGGTGACGTGGCTTGAGGATCGCCGGTTTTTCGTCGGGCGCTTGGCACAGCAGGTACAGCGCGGTCAGGGCTTCCGGGATCTGCACGATCATGTCGTCCATCAGGTTGGCGTCCCTGGCGATGTCTTCGAACTCAGGCTGTTCGTCGAACAGGCCCGAACCGACCATGATCGGCAGGAGCATCTCGCTGACTTCTTCTTCGGCGGTTTCGAACCAGGCCGCTTCGCGCAGGAACACGCCTTCCATGAAGCCGATGCACCAGCCGCGCAGTTCGGAATCGTCCGGGTCGTCGCCCAGGTCCAGTTCGCATGGCAGCTCGAATTCTTCATCGGAGGCCAGTTGGCGGGCGATGTGGGCCTTGAGGCCGATCAGCGTGGCTTCGATCTCTTCACGCTGGGCTTCGCTGCTGTAATGCGGCTCTTCGGCGAACAGGGCGTCGATCCACTCACGATCCGGCACCACGTCGGCGCAGATCGACAGCGCAGTCAGGTAGCCGTGAGCGGCCACGTAGTCCAGCGCCTCTTCATGCAGCTCGTCGGCGTCGAGGAAGACTTGCAGGCGGGTTAGTTGCTCGGCGAAGGACATTAAAGGGCTACCTTGGGGGAATAAACAATGCGGGAATTCTAGGCCTTCTTGAGCCCTCAAGCCAGCCGCACGGCAGATTTGCCCGCACAAGCTTCTTATCGGCGGTGCCCTTTGCCGGGGAGGGCTCGGGTATACTGCCGCGCTTTGCGATCCCTGCCGGTGTCGCGGCTGATTGTGTAGGGCGCGATGCAATGCGCGCTTACGTTTTGTTTAAAGCAGCCTCGGCTGTCTTGAACCAGCCTGTGCAGGGATGTTTCGGTGGATTTTTGGAGTTTTTATGCTCGAACAGGCTCAACGCGTCCTCAAGGACATCTTCGGCTACGACAGTTTCCGTGGCCGTCAGGGTGCAATCATTGAGCGCGTAGCCAGTGGCGGTGATGCCCTTGTCCTGATGCCGACCGGCGGCGGCAAGTCCCTGTGCTTCCAGGTGCCGGCGCTGTTGCGCGACGGCCTGGCGGTGGTGGTGTCGCCGCTGATCGCTTTGATGGACGATCAGGTCGCCACCCTCGAAGAGCTGGGCGTGGCTGCCGCCGCGTTGAACTCCACCCTGAGCGCCGAACAACAGCGCGACCTCGCCAACCGGATCAAGCGCGGCGAAGTGAAGATGCTGTATCTGGCGCCGGAGCGTCTGGTGCAGCCGCGCATGCTGTCGTTCCTGCAAGGCTTGAACATCGCGCTGTTCGCCATCGATGAAGCGCACTGCGTGTCGCAATGGGGCCATGACTTCCGCCCGGAATACCTGCAACTGGGGCAGTTGGCGGAAATGTTCCCCGACGTGCCGCGCATCGCCTTGACCGCCACCGCGGACAAACGTACCCGCGAAGAAATCGTCACCCGCCTGCACCTGCAGAACGCCGAGCGTTTCCTGTCGAGCTTCGACCGGCCGAACATCTTCTACCGCATCGTGCCCAAGGAGCAGCCGCGCAAGCAGTTGCTGGCGTTCCTGGCCGAGCGGCGCGGCGACGCCGGCATCGTCTACTGCCTGTCGCGCAAGAAGGTGGAGGAGGTGGCCGCGTTTCTCACCGAGCAGGGCTTCCCGGCGCTGCCGTACCACGCCGGTCTGCCCAACGATCTGCGCGCCTATCACCAGAAGCGCTTCCTCAACGAGGAAGGCCTGATCATGGTCGCCACCGTGGCGTTCGGCATGGGCATCGACAAACCCAACGTGCGCTTCGTCGCTCACCTCGACCTGCCGAAATCCCTTGAGGCGTATTACCAGGAAACCGGACGTGGCGGCCGTGACGGTCTGCCGGCGGACGCGTGGATGGCCTACGGTCTGCAAGACGTGGTGATGCTCAAGCAGATGCTGCAGAACTCCGAAGGCGACGAGCGCCACAAGCGTCTGGAGCAGCACAAGCTCGACGCCATGCTCTCGCTCTGCGAAGAAACCCGCTGCCGCCGTCAGGCGCTGCTGGCGTATTTCGACGAGGACATGCCGGAGCCATGCGGCCACTGCGACAACTGCACCGACGGCGTGCAGACCTGGGACGCCACCGAGCCTGCGCGTCAGGCGCTGTCGGCGATCTATCGCACCGGCCAGCGTTATGGCGTCGGCCATCTGGTAGACGTGCTGCTGGGCAAGGACAACGAAAAGGTCCGCAGCTTCGGCCATCAGCACCTGTCGGTGTACGGCGTCGGCAAGGCGTTGAGCGAGAGCGAATGGCGCTCGCTGTTCCGTCAGCTGGTTGCCCGCGGTCTGGCCGATGTCGATCACGAAGGTTATGGCGGGCTGCGCCTGAGCGACACCTGCCGGCCGCTGCTCAAGGGGGAAGTGAGCCTGGAGCTGCGCCGCGACCTCAAGCCGCAAGTCAGCGCCAAGAGCGGCAGCAAGAGCCCGGCCAGCCAACTCGTGCGCGGCGAAGAGCGCGAACAGTGGGAAGCGTTGCGTGCCCTGCGGCGCAAACTGGCGGAAGAACATGGCGTGCCGCCGTATGTCATCTTCCCCGACTCGACCCTGCTGGAAATGCTCCGCAGCCAGCCGACCTCGCTGGCGGATATGGCCCGGGTCAGCGGCGTCGGCGCGCGCAAGCTGGAGCGTTACGGCGAGGCCTTCCTCGAAGTGCTCGGCGGCGAGGCCGAGGCGCCGAAAGTGGTGGCCGACGTGCGCCACGAACTGATCACCCTGGCCCGCGCCGGCATGACGCCGTTGCAGATCTCCGGTCAGTTGCAGTGCTCGGAAAAGAACGTCTACACCATGCTCGCCGAAGCCATCGGCAAGCAGCAGCTGTCGCTCGAGCAAGCGCTGGATTTGCCGGAAGACCTGATGGGGGAAATCCAGGACGCGTTCCTCGACGGCGAAGGCGAGTTGCCGTCGGTCGCCGAAGTGGCCGAGCTGTTTGCCGGTCGCGTACCGGAGGGCGTGCTTTACTGCGTGCGGGCTGCGCTGCAATCCGAGTTTGAAATGTAAGAGGGCGTTTGTGCCAACCGTTATACGGTTGTAACGATTCAGTACAGGACGCCTCTTGCCTATAGCCAAATGTCATGCTTAGCTGACTAATAATTAGTTTTTCTCTATTTGTTCAGTCTAATCATGAGTGTTTTATGCCGTTAACCGATCAACACCGTTTTGGCATGCAATTGGCCCAGATGTCGCGTGGCTGGCGTGCCGAACTGGATCGCCGGCTGGCCGGTCTGGGCTTGTCCCAGGCACGCTGGCTGGTGCTGCTGCATCTGGCGCGCTTCGAAGAGGCGCCGACCCAGCGGGAGCTGGCGCAAAGCGTCGGCGTCGAAGGGCCGACCCTGGCCCGTCTGCTCGACAGCCTGGAAAGCCAGGGCCTGGTGCAACGCCAGTCCGTGATGGAAGACCGCCGGGCGAAAAAAATCGTGCTGTGCGCACCGGCCCTGCCGCTGATCGAACAGATCGAAACCATCGCCACGCAACTGCGCAAGGAATTGTTCGAAGGCGTCGACGAGGCGGATCTGAAGGTCTGCATGCGGGTTCACGGGCACATTCTGGCCAATCTGGAAAAGTCTTGAGGCACAACCGCGTGCCGTTTTTTTGAGAGATCGCGCTGGGCAGACTATAAGAACTACTGGGCAATATCGTGTTCGTACCGGATGTGCGAACGCATAGAAGTCGGTTTTGCTTATTTAAGGGATGCTCATGCTCGGAAGTCGGCACGTGGTACTGCGTTGCGCCAACTCGCTGTTGGTGGCCGGTGTTCTCACCTGGTCCACCGCGTCATTGGCGCTGGGGCTCGGTGACATCACCGTGCATTCAGCCCTCAATCAGCCGCTCAAGGCTGACATCGCTCTGGTGGATGTCGGGGGCGTCGGCGAAAGCGAACTGGCGGTTCGTCTGGCCTCGGCGGACGAGTTTGGCCGCGCCGGCATCGAGCGCGTGTTCTTTCTCAATGACCTCAAGTTCACCCCGATCCTGCGTGGCAATCGCAACATGATTCGGGTGACGTCCAGCAAACCGGTCAACGAACCCTTTCTGAATTTCCTGGTGCAGCTCGATCAGCCCAATGGCCACCTGCTGCGCGAATACACCGTGCTGATCGATCCGCCGGGTACTCCGGGGATTGTCCCGGCTACCGATGAGCCAACTGCGCGTGCGCAATCGTCGGAATTCCCGACCCCCGAGGCGCCGCCCGCAACCACGCCGGCCAAACCTGCTGCGCCTGTGCAACCACCGGCTCCGGTTGCCGACGCCCAGGCCGAGCAACTGGCGGCGAGCCTTGTGCAGAACCAGCAACTGCAAAAAACCATCGACGAATTGAACGTGAAGCTTCAGGCCCAGGAAGTGCTGATCGCTGACGGCAAGAAACAGCTCGGTGATTTGCAGGCCCGGCTGATTGAAGTGCAACAGGCGCCGCCGGCACCGGTAGCGCCCGTGGCACCTGCGCCTGCGCCGGTCATTGCCCCGGTCGAGTCTCAGGAGGATTCACTCAACTGGCCGCTGCTTGGCGGACTGCTGCTGGTACTGGGATTGCTGGTGGCGGGACTGTACGTACGCCGGCAACGCCAGCAGGCGCAAGGGTCTGAGTCGCCGACACCGTTCCTGCCGGTACGAAACGAACCCCTGGTCGACGACGCCGAACCGATGCAGCCAAGTGCCGTTCACAGTGCGGTCGAACATCGCGAGGAACACGCCAACGGCGATGTGCTGGAAGCGGTCGGCATTTATCTGGCCTACGGACGCTTGGGCGAGGCCGCCGGTTTGTTGCGTGATGCGTTGCAGCGGGAGCCGGAGCGCATCGACCTTGGCGTGCAGTTGCTTGAAGTGCTGGGGCGGCAGGGCGACACGCCGGCCTACGACGAGCAGGAAAGCCGTCTGCGCCAGCTCGGGGTCGAGGATCATCGCTTGCAGGAGATTCGCGCCCGATACCCGAAACTGGTCAGCGCGGCACCTCTGGTTGCGGCGGCCCCGGTGATTGCCGCGCTGCCGATCGAACCCACCACGCCTGTGGAACCGGTAGCCGAAGACAATTTCGAACTGAATCTGGATCAGCTCTCGATGGCCTCCAGTTGGGATCTTGAGGAAACTCGCCCGGCCACCACAGCACCTGAACAGCCGCCATCAACGCTGGGTTCCGATCTGCAGGTACTGCCACAGGATTTCGAATTGCCGGAAACCCTGGCCGACGATGCCGAAACCGCCGAGCTGGAATGGATCGTCGAACCGGAAACGCAGCCGCTGGACGAGGACTTCCTCAACGAGTTTGGCGATCCCGGCACGTCGCTCTCGCTCGAACCACTGGAGCTACAAGCCCCGGAACCCGAACCCTCGGACACCGCCAACGCCGGCAAACTCGAACAGGCCCAGACCTGCATCGACGACGGCGATATCGACAGCGCCATTGCCTTGCTCAACGAACTGCTCAAGGAAGCCGACGAACCTCTCAAGCAAACGGCGCGCACGCTATTGGCGGGGATTCGCTGACCGCTGTCAGAAGGTCTGGCCGAGGTTCAGGTACACCGCCTGTTCATCCGCATCGTTCAGGCCATAGCTGAAATTCAACGGCCCCAGCGGCGTATCGAAGCCGATGAACACGCTGGCCGCGTTGATGTAGCCGCTGTCGAACTCATTGTCGTTGTTCCAGGCCCGGCCGCGTTCCAGCGAGGCGCCGGCGTACAGCGGGAAGTCCAGCGGCAGGTAAGAGCGCGGCGTGAGGCGGCGGTAATACACCGCGCGCATCAGACTGACGTTCTGCCCAGAGATCGCGTCCTCGCGGAAACCGGACAATTGCCGGGCGCCGCCGAGCAGGAAACTGGAGGTCACCACATTGGCATCGTCCAGCGTGCGGCCGTAACGGCCACCCAGAATCAGCGTATCCGGGCCACTGCTCATGGCCTTGTCCAGTTTGAATTCCCACTGCCGGTAGCGCGTGTCGGAACCCAGGCTCGGCTCGAACTGCACCAGCGTCAGGCCAATGTCTTCGCCTTCGTGGGGGTAGTAGACGTTGTCCAGCGAGTCGAAGGAATACTTCAGCGCATAGAACCCTTCGTTGAAGTTTTCGCTCGGCAGATCCTGATCGCCGATCCGCACATCCGCCTTGCCCCAGGCTTCGCCGACGCCGAAACGGACTTCGCCGCTGTTGCCGATCTGCCGGCCAAAGTTGAGGCCGAAGCCATAGCGCTCGACGCGATACTGGGCGATCGGATCGTTGTCCAGAACCGAGTCGACGTTCTGTGCGGCAAACGACGCATAAGGTGCGACGAAGTAGCGAGAGCCCACGTCCAGCGGCTGATAGAACTCGCTGTACAACTCTTGTTTATCGCCGATCTGCGCCCGGGTCAGCCATTCCGCGCCGAGCCGGTTGATGCCGTTCATGCGGTAACTGGCGCCGAGGTTGAAGGCGCTGTCGCCGCGCATGTCGTCCGACAGGTTGAGGCCGACCCGTAGGTAATCCGTTCCGGTGCGTTTGCCGCGCGCGCTGATCACCAGCGTGTGATCCGCGCCTTTGTGCACCACGCGGTATTGCACCTGCTCGAAGTAATCGAGGCCGTACAGGGTGCCCATGTCGGTTTGCAGACGGCCCAGATCCAGCGGCTCGCCGATGTGCTGGCGGATGTAGTAGCGGATCACGTCATCGCCGACTTTCGAGTCGTTCTCGACCTTGATAGCGGTGATGATCGGCGTTCGCTGGCCCGGTGCGCGGGCGGCGTTGAGCTCGGCGTCCTGCGACTGCACGGGTTTGAGGCGCGCGAGGCGCACGTTCAGGGCCTGGGTCGCGCGGTAGCCGGCGTCGATCATCTCCTGGCCGCGACCGAAATCGGTGGCGCCGAAACTCGCCAGTGGCGGCTGGATCAGCACGTCATCGGGATGCAGGGTCGCCAGTTGTTCTTCGGAGTTGCGCCGGGTCATCAGGGTGATCGACTGGTTCAGCACATCGACCACGGTCACCAGTTGCTTGCGATTGCGCAGCGGGGTACCGATGTCGACCACGATGGCTACGTCGACACCCATTTCACGGGCCACATCGAGGGGAATGTTGTCGGTCATGCCGCCATCCACCAGCAATCGGCCGTCGAGTTCGACCGGGGCGAACACCGCCGGGATCGACATGCTGGCGCGGATCACCTGGGGCAGGTGGCCCTTGCGGAACACCACTTTTTCGCCGTTGGCAATGTCGGTGGTGACGGCGCGGAACGGGATCGGCAGCTTGTCGAAATCCCGGGTGTCGCTGGTATGGGCCAGCAGGCTTTCCAGCAGCAGCGCGAGGTTCTGGCCCTGAATCACGCCCAATGGCAGGCCGAGGCTGCCGTCATCGCGAAAGCTCAGCTTCTGTTTCACCAGAAAGTCGCGGTCGTCCTGCTTGCGCCGGAACGGTACGTCTTCACGGGGCGGGGCGTCGGACAGCGCCTGCTGCCAGTCGATGGTCAGGGCGAGCTTTTCCAGCTCGTCGATCTTGTAGCCCGAGGCGTACAGCCCGCCGACCACCGCGCCCATGCTGGTGCCGGCAATCGCATCGATCTTGATGCCTTGTTCTTCCAGGGCCTTGAGCACACCGATGTGCGCCAGGCCACGGGCCGCGCCGCCGGACAGCACCAGGCCGACTTTCGGGCGTGTTGCCTCACTGGCATGGACGCTGACACCAGCGAACAGGGGTAGGAAACCAAGCAACAGGCAGATCAGAAGACGACGCATCGTGAGTCTCGGGGCGAGCGATAAAGCCGGCTATTATAGCGGCGCCCTCTGGCTCAGGAGTTTCAGCGATCATGACCGTCACAAAACCGGAAATCGTCATCACCTATTGCACGCAATGCCAGTGGCTGTTGCGCGCCGCGTGGCTGGCGCAGGAGCTGCTCAGTACCTTCGGCGACGATCTCGGCAAAGTGTCACTGGTGCCGGGCACCGGCGGGATATTCCACATCACCTGCAACGACGTGCAGATCTGGGAACGCAAGGCCGACGGCGGTTTCCCCGAAGCTAAGGTGCTCAAGCAGCGGGTGCGTGACCAGATCGACCCGGACCGCGACCTCGGCCACAACGACCGCAGTCAGTGAGAGGCGGCTTCGGCCGCGACGGTCTTCTTGTCGTTGCTGCCTGACATCCGGCTCGACACCACGATGGCGACGATGATCAGCGCACCGCCGATCAGCATGCGCAGGGTCGGATCTTCATCGAACAGCAGCCAGGCCACGGTAATCCCGTACACCGGCTCCATGGCGAACACCACCGCGGCGGTACGCGCCTTGATTACCGCGAGGCTGGCGACGAACAGGCTGTGGGCGACGCCGGTGCAGAACACCCCGAGCAGACCGATCCACAACCAGTCGATGGCCCGCACTTCGCTCAGTTGCGGCGCCGCCACCGGCAGCAGACACAACGCCACCACCACGTTCTGACACAGCGCCGCCTGCACCGCCGGGATGCGCCCGGAGCTGGCGCGGTTGGTCAGGGACAACAGGGAAAACAGCAGCCCGGACAGGATCGCCCAGAGCAGGCCGGTGGTCGCGCCGCTGGCCAGATCGAACGCCGGGGTCACCAGCACCAGTCCGACACTGACCAGCACCACCAGCACGATTTCGTTGATGCGGATGCGTTCGCGGAAGATCAGTCCTTCGAGGATCACCGTGAAGGCCGGGAAACTGGCGAAACCCAGGGTCGCAATGGCGACGCCCGCGACCTTGACCGCAATGAAGAAGCTCACCCAGTGCCCGGCCAGCAGCACACCGCTCAGGGCCAGTCGCCGCCAGTCGACGGCTTGCAGTTTCTGCCAGCCGCCCTGTTGGGCGAAGCGGGCGAAAAACGCCAGGGCCAGCACGGCAAACGCGGCGCGTCCGAACACGATGACGGCGGGCGTTGCGGCCGCGAGTTTGCCGAAGACGCCGGTCAGGCCGAACATCAGTGCGCCGATATGCAGGGCGCCGAGGGCGGTACGGGGAGTCATTGCAGTCCTTTTTCCAAACACGATTACAGGCACACATTGAAGCGTGTAACGGCCGAAAAGTCTGTCGGCAGGCTATCGACTTTTGTCGTCAGCCTCGCGTCGCAATTGTGTAGGAGAGGTGCCGAACTCACGCAGGACGGCGGCCGAAAACGCGCTTTGCGAGTTGTAGCCGACCCGGCTGGCCACTTCACCGACGGGCAGCGTGGTGTTGCGCAACAGCGCCACGGCTTTGTGCAGACGGCGACTGCGAATGTAGTCCATCGGTGTCTGCCCGCATTCGGCGACGAACCGCGCATGCAGCCGGGCGCTGGACAATCCGGCGACACGCGCCAGATCCGCCACTTGCAGCGGATAGGCCGCGTACTGCTCGATGTGCGCATCGAGTGCCGCGTAGGGCAGGCGGCGCGCGACGATCTCGGCGGGTGGCACGTGGTTCAGGCTCGCCAGCAACAACACCGCGCCTTGTTGCGCAATCAGCGGATCGTCCACTGGACTGTTCGCCAGCCAGTTGACCAATTGGCCTTGCCCGGCATCCAGCGACAACCGCGCGGCGTTGTCCAGCAGACGGCGGCTGGCATCGGCGTGATCGCCCAACGAGCGCGTCAGCCATTGTTCGTCGGGCACATCCAGCACCAGACAGCGGCTGCCCTTGGGACTGCCGCACGCGTGATGCGCGCCGGCGGGAATCACCACGAAACTCTGCTGCAATACCTGGCTGCCACGCCCTTCGACTTCGAAATCCAGCGCGCCGGACAGGCCGAACACCAGTTGCGCGTGGTCGTGGCTGTGGGCGATCAGGTCGTGGCTGTAATGGCGCAGGGTCAGGATCGGTTGCATGGCGGTCTCCGGGCGAGCCGCCAGTCTACACCGGCGCAGGGGCGGCGCGTTTGTCACACGACTGACGCATATCTGTCATGGTCGATTAACCGGGCGCGCGCAGAGTGGCGAAAACATCGCAGAGGGTTGCCCATGACCAGCGCCGAGCTCGCCAGACCCAGCCGTAAACAACGGGTTCGCACCCTGTGGATCTCCGACGTGCACTTGGGCACGCGGGATTGCCAGGCCGAGCATCTGTCGCAATTTCTCAAGGGCTATCACGCCGACAAGATCTACCTGGTCGGTGACATCATCGACGGCTGGAAACTGCGCGGCGGCATGTACTGGCCCCAGGCGCACACCAACGTGATTCGCCGTTTGCTGACCATGAGCAAGCGTGGCACGGAGGTGATTTACGTCACCGGCAACCATGACGAATTCCTGCGCCGCTATTCAAAGCTGATTCTGGGCAATATCCAGCTGGTCGACGAAGCGGTGCACGTCACCGCCGATGGCCGGCATCTGCTGGTGATTCACGGTGACCAGTTCGACGTGATCACCCGCTATCACCGCTGGCTCGCGTTCCTCGGCGATTCGGCCTATGAATTCACCCTGACCCTCAACCGCTGGCTCAATCACTGGCGGGCGAAATACGGTTACGGCTACTGGTCGCTGTCGGCCTATCTCAAGCACAAGGTGAAGACCGCGGTCAGCTTTATCAGCGACTTCGAGGAAGCCATCGCCCACGAATGCGTGAAGCGCGAGTTGCACGGCGTGGTCTGCGGACACATTCACCACGCCGAGATCCGCAAGGTCGGCGAGGTGGATTACCTCAACTGTGGCGATTGGGTGGAGTCATGCACGGCGCTGATCGAGCACTGGGACGGCACGATCGAGCTGTATCGCCTGGCGGATGCGCAGGCGCGGGAGGCCGAACTGAAAGCGGCGAAGGTTGCCGAGCTGGCTTAGGATCTCTGTGTTTTCGAAGGCCTCTTCGCGGGCTTGCCCGCGAAGAGGCCGGTACAGTCGACATCAAATTCAAGCGGGGGAGTGCTCTTCCATCGCCGCCTTGTAGATCGAGTTTTTCGGCTGGGCAAACAGCCTTTCCATCATCGGCTCAAAGAAGCTCAGCGGCAGGGTGTCGTACTCGGGGTCGAACGCAGCCGCGTCATATTTGGCGCAGAACTCTGCGGTCGCCAGAAACTGCGGATGGTCGCTGAATTGCTCGCGCAGGTGACGATCCATGCCCAGGTGATGGAAGAAGTAGTAGCCCTGGAAGATCCCGTGTTTTTCCACCATCCACAGGTTTTCGGCGCTGACGAACGGCTTGAGGATGGCGGCAGCGATGTCCGGGTGATTGTAGGAACCGAGGGTGTCGCCGATGTCGTGGAGCAGGGCGCAGACCACGTACTCTTCGTCGCGCCCGTCGCGAAAGGCACGGGTCGCGGTTTGCAGTGAGTGGGTCAGGCGATCCACCGGGAAACCGCCGAAATCGCCTTCGAGCAGTTTCAGGTGGGCCATGATCCGGCCCGGCAACTGACGGGCGTAGGCGCTGAAATCCGCCGCAATGATCGCCCAGTCGTCCTGTGTGCCGTCCTTCATGTGGGTGAAACGGGCAGTGGCATTCATCGGCAGTCCTCTTGGTCGGAATTTCTAGGACGGCACGCGGCCCAGGATCATGTCGCGGTACATGACGAAGTCGCCGAGCAGGCTGTAGAACGGATGCTGGAAGGTGGCCGGGCGGTTTTTCTCGAAAAAGAAATGGCCGGCCCAGGCAAAGCTGTAGCCCGCCAGTGGCAACGCAAGTAAAAGCAGCCAGGCGCCCTTGGCGATGGTCAGGGCGAGAATGAAGATCACCAGCGTCGTGCCGATGAAATGCAGGCGACGGCAGGTGCTGTTGCTGTGCTCGCTGAGGTAATACGGATAGAACTCGGCGAAGCTGTTGAAATGCTTGATGGTTTCCACGACTGCGATCTCTGTGGTTATTGTTCTGATTGCAAGTTGTTCGGCGGGTAGCTTATTTGAGTCTAGAGTGATCAATGGCGTCGGCCAGTGACAATCGGCGCCACTTTACTATCCTTGGGAAATCGGCCGTAGTATGCGGCTCACCATGTCATCCAAGAAAAAACGCCATGAGCGAACGAACGACTTCTGCAAGCTGGGCGATGGGGATTGTCAAAGCACTGGAAATGGACGGCCTGGATTGCCGGGTTTTGTTCAGACAGCTGGGGCTCGACTACGCGGCGCTGGAGGATCCGGACGCACGCTTCCCGCAGGACTCCATGACCCGACTCTGGCAACGGGCGGTCGAGTTGTCCGGCAATCCCGCCATCGGCCTGAACATGGGTAAGGTGGTGCGGCCGGCTTCGTTCCATGTCGCGGGCTATGCGCTGATGTCCAGCAATACGCTGGCGGAAGGTTTTCAGCGACTGGTGCGTTATCAGCGGATCATCGCCGAAAGTGCCGACCTGAGTTTTCGCCTGCTCGATGAAGGTTATGCGCTGATCCTGACGGTGCATGGCGATCATCTGCCGCCGACCCGGCAAAGTGCCGAAGCTTCGCTGGCCTGCGCGCTGGCGCTGTGCGGCTGGCTGACCGGGCGCACGCTGCATCCGCGCAAAGTGCTGGTGCAGGGCGATGAGCCGGATGATCTCGAACCCTACAAACAAGCCTTCCATGCACCGCTGGTGTTCAACGCGCCGTACGACGCGCTGATCTTCGAACGCGCCGACATGGAAGCGCCGCTGCCCACCGCCAACGAGGCGATGGCGTTGCTGCACGACCGGTTTGCCGGGGAGTATCTGGCGCGGTTTTCCGAAAGCCGCGTGACGCACAAGGCGCGTCAGGTGTTGTGCCGCTTGCTGCCGCAAGGCGAACCCAAGCGCGATGCGGTGGCGCAGACCCTGCACTTGTCCCAGCGTACCTTGCAGCGACGCTTGCAGGAGGAGGGCACCAGTTTTCAGCAGTTGCTCGACGACACTCGCCGCGAACTCGCCGAGCAATACCTGGCGCAGCCGAGCATGACCCTGCTGGAGATTGCCTATCTGCTGGGGTTTGCCGACCCGAGCAATTTCTTCCGCGCCTTCCGCCGCTGGTTCGACACCACGCCCGGCGATTACCGGGCGCGGTTGCTGGAAGCGCCGAACGCGATCAGTGACGCCAGAACGCCGGAATACACAGTACAAACACCGTAATGATCTCCAGTCGGCCGAGCAGCATGCCGAACGACAGAATCCACTTGGCCGCATCCGGCAGGCTGGCGAAGTTGCCGGCCGGGCCGATAGTCTCGCCCAGGCCTGGGCCGACGCCGGACACGGTGCTGGCGGCGCCGGTCAACGCCGTCATCCAGTCCACGCCCAACAGCGACAGCAGCAGGGCGATCACGCAGATGGTGATGGCGAAGAAGAACGAAAAGGTCAGAATCGAACGGACGATCTCTTCGTCGAGTCGATGACCGTTGTACTTCTGCTTGATCACCGCACGCGGGTGAATCAACTGGTTAAGGTTGGCCTTGAGCAAAATGTAGGCGACCTGGAAACGGAAGATCTTGATTCCGCCCGCCGTCGAACCGGAACAGCCACCGACGAAGCCCAGATAGAAGAACAGCATCAGCGAAAAGTTGCCCCACAGGCTGTAGTCCCCCAGTGCAAACCCCGTGGTAGTGACCACCGACGTCACGTTCAGCGCCACGTGGCGCAGGGCGTCCAGCCAATGCAGGTTGGTGGTCCACCAGTACCAGGTGCCGAGCACCAGCCAGGTCGCGAGCAGCATGCCGAGCAAGCCCTGCACCTGTTGATCCTTGATCAGCGCCCGGCGGTTGCCGCGCAGTGTCGCTACATACAGGGTGAACGGCAGGCTGCCGAGAATCATCACCACCACCGCGACCCAGTGCACCGCCGGTTGCGTCCACTTGGCCAGGGACTGGTCGGAGGTCGAGAACCCGCCGGTGGAAATCGCCGACATCGCGTGGTTGATCGCATCGAACGGGCTCATCCCGGCCCACCAGAACGCCAGGCTGCCGAGAATCGTGATGCCGACGTACGCCGCCACGATCAGCCGCGCCACCATGTGCGAGCGGGGCATGACCTTTTCCGAGCGGTCCGAGGATTCCGTCTGGAACAGCCGCATGCCACCGATGCGCAGCAGCGGCAGGATCGCCACCGCCATGCCGATGAAGCCGATGCCGCCGATCCAGTGCAGCAGCGAGCGCCACATCAGAATGCCGGGGGACATGTCGTCCAGATGGTTGAGCACGGTCGAGCCGGTGGCCGTGATGCCGGACATGCTTTCGAAGAACGAGTCGGTGTAGCTGATGTGCTGGGTCAGCAAAAACGGTAGCGCGGCGAAAATGCACACCACCAGCCAGCTGCTGACGGTTAACAGATACATGTCCCGGGGGCGCAGGTGAATGTGTTCCGGGCGTCCGGGAATCACCAGCGCGAGGCCGGCGACGAAGGTGATCATGCTCGCCCAGAGGAACGACGGCAGATCGCCGGTGCGCTCGAAAATCACCAGGGTGGCCATGGGCACGACCATGGCGATGGCCAGGGTGATCAGGAAGATGCCGATGATGAAACCAATGATCCGTAAGGTCGGCAACGCCATGAAGTCCGCTCGGGCTGATGTGGGAAGGGCGCCATTCTACCTGCGGTGCAAGGCATGTAAACCGACGCGTCTGGATCACTTGCAGCTAGAATAGCCGGACATTTTTTTCAGGAGGTGGCCGATGCAGGCTCTCGACGCTTTGCTCAACCGTGTTTCCGTTCCACGACTGATCGATCCGGCCCCCACCGCCGAACAGCGCGAAGTGCTGTTTGCCGCCGCGACCCGCGCACCGGATCACGGCCATTTGCAGCCGTATCGCTTCCTGACCGTCGAAGGCGCGGCGCGTGAGCAGATGGGCGAGTTGCTGGCCGAAGCTGCAAAAATGCAGGAAGGCGAAGTCACCGAAGCGATGATCGACAAGGCCCGCAACGGCCCGCTGCGGGCGCCGCTGGTGGTCGTGGTCATCGCCAAATTGCAGGATCACGTCAAATACCCTAAGGCCGAGCAACTGCTGGCGGCGGGCTGTGCGGCGCACGGGATTCTATTGGCGGCTTACGCGCAGGGAATTGGCGCGGTGTGGCGTACGGGTGATCTGGCGTATTCGAAACATGTCGCCAAGGGTTTGGGCCTGACGGATGACGAAGAGGTGATTGCGTTCCTCTACCTCGGCACGCCGCAGAAAGAACCGCGGGTGGCCGAGAAGGTTGATCTGGCGGAGTTTGTCAGTGCCTGGTCGGGTAAAGCCTGACTCCATCAGGGCTGAACAACAGCCCCAGGCTCCAGCGGTAACTCAAGACTGGCCACAAACCCGCCCTGCGGGTGATTGGCCAGCACCAGCGTCCCGCCATGCCGCTCCGCCGCCCGCCGGGCTATCGCCAGCCCCAGGCCATGGCCCGCAGCGGTCTGCCCCGGCGCTCGATAAAACGGTTCGCCCAACTGGCTCAGATGCTCGGCCTGCACCCCCGGCCCATGGTCACGCACGCTGACCACGATCCGCTCGCCCTGACGTGACGCCTGCATTTCAATCGACTGCCCGACCGGGTTGAAGCGCTGGGCGTTGCGCAGCAGGTTGTCCACGGCGCGCTCGATCATGGTCGGCCAGCCTGTCAGATTGAGCGCAGGCTCGGCCTCCAGACGCACGGTCTGCTCTGGCGAGCCCAGCTGCGCGTCCTTTTGCAGGGTGGCGAGCAAGGCATTCAGATCCACGTCTTCGGCGCTGGCGTTGTCGGCATCGACCCGCGCCAGTACCAGAATTTCACTGATCAACGCTTCCAGCCGATCACACTCGCGGGTCAGGCGCGGCCAGAGCTTTTCCCGTTCTTCCGGGCTTGCACGCTCGGCCAGTGCCAGCGCGATGCGCAGTCGGGCCAGCGGTGAACGCAACTCGTGGGAGACGTCGCGCAGCAACTGGCGCTGACTGCCGATCAGGCTTTGCAGGCGGGCGCCCATGCGGTTGAAGTCGTTGGCCAGCACGCCGAATTCATCGCGGCGGTTGGCCAGTTGCGCCAGGCTGTTCTGTTGATAGGTGGTCTGGCCGAGGTCATGCACCGCGCCGCGCAGGCGACTGAGCGGGCGAGTGATGGAAAACGTCACCAGCAGGCTGAACAGGGTCAGCACTACCAACGCAATGCCCAGCGCACTCAACGGCCAGAGCAGGCTTTCGCGGTGCCAGGCGTCGAGTTCCGGGTGCGGGATGCGGTAGATGAAGAGGTAGGTGTCGCCGC
The DNA here is from genome assembly GCF_002112885.1 of Pseudomonas sp. B37(2017). Taxonomy (NCBI): domain Bacteria; kingdom Pseudomonadati; phylum Pseudomonadota; class Gammaproteobacteria; order Pseudomonadales; family Pseudomonadaceae; genus Pseudomonas; species Pseudomonas sp. B37(2017). The sequence goes on from NZ_NEIX01000002.1 coordinate 432,636, forward strand.
TTTTGTCGCTGGTGAATTCGTCGGTCAGGCGACGCCAGGGCAGGCGTCGGTCATCGTTGTTCTGCCGCGCCTCGAAGGCGGCCGCGCGACGGGGGAAGGTGCCGCGCACCACCGGGTCGCCGCTTTCGTTCAGCACTTGCACGTCGATGTGGTATTGGCGCTTGCGCTGTTCGAGGATGTCCTGGGCGGCATCTTCGCCCTGGGCTTCGTAGGTCTGCGTCCACTCCGCGGCCAGGGTGTTGAGGCCCGGATGGCGGCTGAGGATCCACGCGTCCTGGTTGAGCATGTGCCCCAGCAGAATGGAAAGCCCTGCAACCAGAGCGATGGCCAGCCAGAAGCTGGCGAGGATACGCCAGAACAATGAACGCACAGAAAATCCTCAAACAAAAACAAATCCAATGTGGGAGCGGGCTTGCTCGCGAATGCGGGGTGTCAGTCACTGATGATGTCGACTGAAACTCCCTCTTCGCGAGCAAGCCCGCTCCCACATTTGAATTGAGTGGCAACAGATCCGACGGCGTTTAGCCGTCGGATCCGGGGTTACTGCATTATTGCGCCTTTTGTGGCTGTTGCGCTTTCCAGGCTTTGAACTCGGCCCATTCGGCGCGACGCTCGGCCTGTTTCTTCTGGATCTCGTCGAATTTCTTCTGTTGATCCGGTTTCAACACGGCGCGGACATCGGATTCGGCTTTCTTGTGATTGGCCGCCATCTCGTCCTTCATGGCTTTCTGGTCGGCTGGCGAGAGTTTCTCCAGGTATTTGTCGACCGTCTGCTTACGCTCGTGCATCTGCTCGCCCATGATCTTGCGGATCTGCTCGCGCTGTTCGCGGGACAGGTCCAGCTGGCTGTACGGGCCTTTGCCGTGCATGCCGTGCATCTGACCGCCATGGCGCGGGCCGTCCAGCGGGCCACCCATCGGGCCGCCATCCTGTGGCATGGCCATGGCGACGGTCGGCAGGGCAGCGGCAAACATCAGAGCGATAAGAGTCTTGCGCATGGTGAATCTCCTTTGTCTCGTTCCCGGTACGTTCCGGATGAGTACAGATTACGGAGATCAAGGTCAGCGGCGGTCAGCGCTGTGTAAAGCTTGGGTAAACACGTTTTCGCGCCGACCTGACAAAACTTACAGACGATCAGAGGCTGTAGTAGTAGCCACGGCTGCGCAGGGCGACGATGCGCGGGCGCCCGTCGGGGTGCGGGCCGATCTTTTTGCGCAGGTTGCTGACGTGCATGTCCAGGCTGCGGTCGTACAGCGTCAGCTTGCGGCCGAGGGCGATCTGCGCCAGTTCCTGTTTGTCCAGCGGCTCGCCCGGTTGCTTGAGCAGGGCTTCGAGCAGGCGGCTTTCGGAGACGGTGAGGGTGAATTCCTTTTCGTCGATGCTGACCACGCCGCGCACCGGGCTGAAGCTCAGGTCGCCCAGCTCCAGCTGGGTCGACACGGCGGCCGGATGACTGCGGCGCAGCACGGCGCGCAGGCGGGCGGTCAGTTCGCGCGGATCGCAGGGTTTGGCCAGGTAATCGTCGGCGCCCAGTTCCAGGCCGAGGATCCGGTCCAGCGGTTCGCCCCGGGCCGAGAGCATCAGCACCGGCAGGTCGGCATGATCGCTGCGCAGTTGCTTGAGCAGTTCCAGACCGCTGCCGTCGGGCAGCATCACGTCCAGCACCACGGCCGCCGGCGCGGTTTCGGCCAGCGCCTTGCGGGCGCTCTGACCATCGTGGCAGGCCCGGACCTGAAAGCCTTCCTGGCTCAGCCAGCTACTCAGGAGTTCGCACAACTCCTGGTCATCATCAATCAGTAACAGCTCGCTCATGACTCACTCAATTTAGCCATTGCCGACGTTTTCGGCTTGCTCCACTGGCAAAGATACCGCAGAGCAGCGCCAATAGCGCTACCCCGGCCCCGGTGACGAACCATTGCTGCTGTTCGGTCAGCAGGCGCGGCAGCGGGCTGGCCTGGGCTTCCTTGAGTTGCAGCTTCAGACGCTGGTTCTCCTGGCGCAACCGGGCGAGCTGGGCGCTTTCGCGGGTGTTGTCGGCACTTTGCAGTTGTTTGCTCAGTTCTTCCCGTTGCTGCTCACTGGCCTTCAGGCGCTGCTGTAACTCGGTGATCTGACTGCCGGCGCTCAACGACAGCGGTGTGGAGCTGCCGCCTTCATTGCTTTCTTCACCATGGGCGGGCGCCACGATCGACAACGTGACCAACATCAGACACAACGGACCCTTGCGCATCGCGACTCCTGTTTCCAAATGGATATTGGGCAGGTTGTCGGCCGGCAAACGAGAATAATGAGCGATTGAGAACGCGATGAACCGACAAGGTTCATCGCGTAGGGGTATTGGCGGGGGAGGTTACGGCAGGACTTGCTTGAACGGCTTGACGATCACGTTGGCGTAGACGCCGGCGGCGATGTACGGGTCGGCATCGGCCCAGGCTTGCGCCGCGCTCAGGGAGTCGAATTCGGCAACGATCAGGCTGCCGCTGAAACCTGCTGCGCCAGGGTCATTGCTATCGACCGCCGGGTGCGGGCCGGCCAGTACGATGCGGCCTTCGCCCTTGAGCACTTGCAGGCGTTCAAGGTGTGCCGGGCGCGCAGCGAGGCGGGCTTCCAGGGAATTGGCGACGTCGGTGGCAATGATGGCGTAGAGCATGTCAGTCCTCGGTTTTTGGCGTTGTGGTATCGGCGTCGTGCAGGTGACGGGACAGGTAGATGCCCTGAGCGACCAGGAACAGCACGGTCAAGCCCAGGCTGCCGAACACCTTGAAGTCCACCCAGTAGTCCTGGAAGGTGAAGGCGACGAACAGGTTGGCGGCCCCGCAGAACAGGAAGAAACCGATCCAGGCGATGTTCAGTCGGGTCCAGACCGGATCCGGCAGGGCCAGCGCGTGACCCATGATGCGTTTGATCAGCAGGCGGTCACCGATGAAATGGCTGCCGATGAAGGCCAGGGCGAACAGCCAGTTGACCACCGGGGCTTTCCATTTCAGGAAGGTTTCGCTGTGAAAGGCCAGGGTCAGGCTGCCGAACACGAGGCAGGCGACCAGCGTCAGCCACTGGCTCTTCTCCAGATTGCGCTGCTTGATGAAGATCGCGCCGTACACCACCAGGGAGCTGATGATCAGCACGGCGGTTGCACTGTAAATGCCGCCGACCGTCAGTTCATGGCCGGCAACGTCGACGGTGCGTGGATCGAGTTTGTAGACGATGAAGAACAGCAGAAGCGGGATGAAATCGATGAATTGTTTCACAGTGAGAGCCAGAAGCTGGATGTGGCGGCATAATAACAAACATATGGGCGCGCGATAGCGCCAGCTGATTTGAGGTTACACATCCCCGTGAATGTTGATTTGCACTGCCACAGCACGGCCTCCGATGGCGCCCTGGCGCCTGCGGCACTGGTTGCGCGTGCGTTCGAGAACGGCGTGCGAGTCCTGGCCCTGACCGATCACGACACCCTCGAAGGCCTCGCCGAAGCGCGCACGGCCGCCGAGGCGCTGGGCATGCAACTGGTCAACGGCGTCGAGTTGTCCTGCACCTGGGGCGGGGCGACCATTCACGTGCTCGGCTACGGTTTCGACGTCAACGCCGCACCGTTGGTCGAGGCGATTGCGCAGTTGCACGACGGCCGCTGGCTGCGGTCTGAGGAAATAAGTCGCAAGCTCGCCCTCAAGGGTATGCCGAATGCGCTCGACGGCGCGCGGCAGATCCAGCAGGAACTGGGCGACAGCGGCAACGCGCCGGCCCGCCCGCATTTCGCCGACTGGATGGTGCGTGAAGGTTTTGTAAAGGATCGCGCCGAGGCGTTTCGCAAATGGCTCGGCGCCGGCAAGCTGGGGGACGTCAAGCAACACTGGCCGACCCTCGAAGACACCGTCGGCACGCTGCGCGCCGCCGGCGCCTGGGTCAGCCTGGCGCATCCGTGGCACTACGATTTCACCCGCAGCAAGCGCCGAAAGCTGATTGCCGACTATATTCAAGCAGGCGGGCATGCGATCGAAGTGGTCAACGGTCACCAGCCTGCGGAACAGGTGGGCATCCTGGCAATCCTTGCCCGTGAGTTCGGTCTGCTGGTCAGCGCCGGCAGTGATTTCCATGGCCCTGGTGGCTGGTCCGAGATCGGCCAGTACCGGCCGGTGCCGGAGGACCTTCCACCCCTGTGGTGTCGGTTCAAACATGACACAGTTATTGCCGCCGTCTGAACAGGTAGAGAATGTGAGTCAATTTTTCCAGATTCATCCGGAAAACCCGCAAGCGCGCCTGATCAAACAGGCGGTCGAGATCATCCGCAAGGGCGGGGTGGTGGTCTATCCCACGGACTCTTCCTACGCAATCGGCTGCCAGATTGGCGACAAGAACGGCATCGAGCGCGTTCGACGCCTGCGTCAGCTCGACGAAAAGCACAACTTCGCGCTGATCTGCAGCGACCTGTCGCAACTGGGCAACTACGCCAAGATCGACACCGGGACCTTTCGAATCCTCAAAGCCCACCTGCCGGGCCCGTACACCTTCATTCTCAACGCCACCCGCGAAGTGCCGCGTCTGTTGCTGCATCCGAAGAAACGCACTATCGGTCTGCGGGTGCCGAGCCATCCCATCGCATTGGCGCTGCTGGCCGAACTGGGCGAGCCGCTGATGAGCGTGACCCTGATCATGCCGGGCGAAGAAGATCCGCTGAGCGACCCGTACGAAATGCGCCAGTTGCTCGAGCATCAGGTCGACCTGATCATCGACGGCGGTTTTGGCGGCATCAAGGCCTCCACCGTGATCGACCTCACGGGCGATGATCCGGAAGTGATCCGCGTCGGTTGCGGCGATCCTGCGCCATTCATGGTCGAGGCCTGAATGTCCGCAGTGGAAACCGTTGATCCCCAGGCCGGTGCCCAGCAGGAACTGCCGTTTGCCATGGTCTATGGCCAGGCGGTCACGGAAATGCCGCTGGACCTGTACATTCCGCCCGACGCGCTGGAAGTCTTCCTCGAAGCCTTCGAAGGCCCGCTCGACCTGCTGCTGTACCTGATCCGCAAACAGAACATCAACATCCTCGACATCCCGGTGGCGGAAATCACCCGCCAGTACATGGGCTATGTCGAGCTGATGCAGTCGGTGCGTCTGGAACTGGCTGCCGAATACCTGGTGATGGCCGCGATGCTGGCCGAGATCAAGTCGCGGATGCTGCTGCCCCGTGCCGAAACCGTCGAGGACGAAGAGGACGACCCGCGCGCCGAACTGATCCGCCGCCTGCAGGAGTACGAACGGTTCAAGGCTGCCGCCGAAGGCATCGATGGCCTGAGCCGGGTCGGCCGCGACGTGATCGTGCCCAAGCTCGATGCCCCGGAAGCCCGCGCGCGCAAGCTGTTGCCCGATGTGGCGCTGGAAGAAATCCTGATGTCCATGGCCGAAGTGCTGCGCCGGGGCGACATGTTCGAAAGCCATCAGGTCAGCCGCGAGGCGCTGTCCACCCGCGAGCGCATGAGCGACGTGCTGGAGCGGCTCAAGGGCGGCGGGTTTGTGCCGTTCGTCGAGCTGTTCACCGCCGAAGAGGGCAAGCTCGGCGTGGTGGTGACCTTCATGGCGATCCTTGAACTGGTCAAGGAATCCCTGATCGAGCTGGTGCAGAATGAGCCGTTCGCCGCGATCCACGTGCGAGCCCGAGCCGAATAACGAGTCCCGATATGAACCTGACTGAACCCCGCGAGCTGGCGTCCCTGCTTGAAGCCTTTCTGTTGGCCTCGGGAAAGCCGCAATCCCTCGAACGCCTCTATGAACTGTTCGAAGAGGGCGAACGCCCGGAACCGCCGGTCTTCAAGAAAGCCCTGACGCTGCTCGGCAAGTCCTGCGAAGGGCGGGCGTTCGAGCTCAAGGAAGTCGCCTCCGGCTATCGGCTGCAAATCCGCGAGAAGTTCGCGCCGTGGGTCGGTCGTTTGTGGGAAGAGCGCCCGCAGCGCTATTCCCGGGCGCTGCTGGAAACCATGGCGCTGATCGCCTATCGCCAGCCGATCACTCGGGGCGAGATCGAGGATGTGCGGGGTGTGGCGGTCAATACCAACATCGTCAAGACGCTGATCGAGCGCGAGTGGATCCGCATCGTCGGTTACCGCGACGTGCCGGGCAAACCGGCGATGTTCGCCACCACCAAGGCGTTTCTCGATCACTTCAACCTGAAAAACCTCGACGACCTGCCGCCGTTGGCCGAATTGCGCGAGATCGAGGCCGATCCAGTGCTCGACTTCGACGACGCCCCCGTGCCACCGGGCTTGCAGGAACTGGCCGACGCCAGCGCCGAGCCGGAAGAGCCGAAGGAGGAAACCAGTTTCCACACCCTGCTGCTGGAACTGGACAGCATGGAGGAGGGGATCAAGACCGACTTCGACGACTTGCTGCGTGACGGGCTGGGCGGCGAGTCGATGCCGACCGGGGTTGAGTCCGATCCGGTCGAGTCGCCGGTTGAGGATGAGTTCGAAACTGAATTTGAGCCTGAATTGGAGCATGAGCCTGAATTTGAGCCCGAGCAGGAAGACGATGTGCTCGGCGTGGCCGAAGCCCGGGAAAAACTGCTGGCCGCCGTCGCCCGTCTCGAACAGCCCGCTCCGGAACCAGTCGTAGAAGAAGAGCTAAGCGAAGAAGAAGCCGAGGCCCGCGCCTTGGCCGAAGCCATTGAAGCCGAACGCCGCGAGTTCGAGGATTGAGCATGAGCTCGACCAAAGACCCGTGCATCAGCGTCTGCAAGTTCAGCGACGACATCTGTCTGGGCTGCGGCCGCAGCAAGCGCGAGATCCGGGCCTGGAAGAAACTCGACAAGGACGACAAGCGCACCGTGCTGGCCGAAGCCGCGCTGCGTCTTATCAAGCTCGGGGCCACCGGTCGGCGGAAAAAGAAATAACCTTGCCCTGATCGACTAGTCTCTGATGCGCGCGCGGCCACATCCGCGTATGATTCGCGACCCTTCGGCGATCCCTTCGCCCGAAAACCCAGATTTCAACGCTTCAGCGGCTCATTCAGCGCCGCTGAACAGACCACACCGGGAGGTGCCCAGATGAGTGACATCAATCAGAAAGACGACCAGGAAATCGGCCCAGCAGGCGAAAAGCTGCAGAAAGTCCTCGCCCGTATCGGCGTCGGCTCGCGCCGTGATGTCGAATCCTGGATCGCTGCCGGCCGCATCAAGGTCAATGGCAAAGACGCCACCTTGGGCCTGCGTGTCGACATGCACGACGCCATCACCATTGATGGCAAGGTCATCAAGCGTGAAGAAGCCGCCGAGTCGGTTCGCCGCGTGATCATGTACAACAAGCCCGATGGCGAGATCTGCACCCGTGACGACCCGGAAGGCCGTCCGACCGTGTTCGACAAGCTGCCGCGTCCGAAAGAAGGCCGCTGGATCAACATCGGTCGTCTCGACATCAACACCACCGGTCTGCTGATGTTCACCACCGACGGTGAACTGGCCAACCGTCTGATGCACCCGTCCTACGAGATGGACCGTGAGTACGCGGTGCGTGTGCGTGGCGAAGTCGACGACGAAATGATCGAGCGCCTGAAGGCTGGCGTTGTGCTGGAAGACGGCCCGGCGCGTTTCACCGACATTCAACAGGCACCGGGCGGCGAAGGCTTCAACCACTGGTATCACTGCGTGGTGATGGAAGGCCGTAACCGTGAAGTACGTCGTCTGTGGGAATCCCAGGGCCTGGTGGTCAGCCGCCTGAAGCGCGTGCGTTTCGGTCCGGTGTTCCTCAACTCCGACCTGCCGATGGGCCGCTGGCGCGAAATGAGCCAGTACGAAGTCGACGTACTGAGCGCCGAAGTCGGCCTGACCCCGGTGGCCATGCCGCAACTGAACGCCAAGAGCAAAGACAAGCTCGACCGCATGCAGCGCAAGTCGTCGCGTCCGATGGCCCGTACCGAGCGCGTGCGCACCCTGCGTCCGGCCAACGGTGCACCGATTGGCGCCGGTCCGCGTCCGGTCCGCGAGCCGCAGATCGAAGGCGAGCGTCCAGGTCGCAAGCCGGCAGCGCGTCCGGATGGCGAGCGCGGCCCACGCACTCCGCGTCCGGCCAACGGCCGTACCGAGCGGGGCGAAGGTCGCGGTACGCCGGTGGCGGATCGTCCAGTCGACACCAAGCGTCCGTCCAAGCCGGCGCCGAAGCGTCCAGGCATCAAGCTGGCTGACGATGACAAGCCGTCGGGCAAGCGCCGTGGCGCACCGGCCGGTTCCGGCCAGCGTCCGGGTTTCGGTCGCAAGAAGCCGGAATAACGCGGTTGTAAGCTTCAAGCGGCAAGCTTCAAGCTGAAAACAGAAACGCCAACCTCAGGGTTGGCGTTTTTTTTTGGACTTTTTATTTCTATTTTTTGGGCGTGTTTTTCTTGTTTTAAAACAAAAAACTTAACGCCTTTCAAATAGTTAGCCAGCTAACGTCAATTACCGGACGGCGCTTCGATGGGTCTGGAGTGGAAACTTTACGTTACGCACTGTCAGTGAATATTTACGAAAAAGCCGTCGCAGTCCCGTGAATCGGGTGCCTTTGTCAGGCTGTAAGGAAAATCTGCCGGAGCCAGGCCCGCCGGGCCTTGCGCAGCGCTCTGGCGCGCTTGTTTCAGCGTCGTTTGGAAGGTGAGATGCGCTGCATGCCTGTCGTGCAGGTGCATAACAAGAAGGAGGCGCAATGAACGCCGTTATCCAATTTCACTTCTCCACGTGGGGCGGATTTTCCATCGCCCACGCCGATGGCCTGCAAAGGCCTGACTCAATTTTTGCAGCCGCCCGGGCCTCCCGGGGTGGACACATGCAATCCCGGCAACCGACACGCTGATCCGGCGAGGTCTGGCAGCAGGGGGTTAGCGGTGTACAATGCGCCGCGTTTTAACTGTGACCCTCTGCGTAATCGCGCAAACCTCAAGGTTTATCCGCCTTGTTCACTCCGCCGCGTCACAAGCGTGTCGGGTTCGATTTCGTCACAGATAAAAACAAACAGGTGACGCATGACCGTTGTAAAAAAGCTGAATTCCTGGTGCCTGCGCTGGGGTTTGATCAAGGTTGGCTGAAATCGCAACCTTGCAGCAACGTCTACTGAACATCATCAAACCTTGCGTGAGACCTTTTTCATGAGTGGACAAAACTCGCAATCAGGCGAGCTGAAACGCGGCCTGAAAAATCGCCATATTCAACTGATCGCCCTCGGTGGCGCGATCGGTACCGGATTGTTCCTCGGCTCGGCCGGGGTGCTGAAATCCGCCGGCCCGTCGATGATCCTCGGCTATGCCATCTGCGGCTTCATCGCCTTCATGATCATGCGCCAGCTCGGCGAAATGATCGTCGAAGAGCCGGTGGCCGGTTCCTTCAGTCATTTCGCACACAAATACTGGGGCGGTTTCGCCGGCTTCCTGTCGGGCTGGAACTGCTGGATCCTGTACATCCTGGTGGGCATGTCGGAGCTGACCGCAGTCGGCAAGTACATCCACTACTGGGCGCCGGAGATCCCGAGCTGGGTCACCGCCGCCGCGTTCTTCGTGCTGATCAACGCGATCAACCTGGCCAACGTCAAAGTCTTCGGTGAAGCCGAATTCTGGTTCGCGATCATCAAGGTCGTGGCAATCGTCGGCATGATCGCCCTGGGTAGCTACCTGCTGGTCAGCGGCCATGGCGGCCCGCAGGCTTCGGTCAGCAACCTGTGGTCCCACGGAGGCTTCTTCCCGAACGGTGTGAGCGGTCTGGTGATGGCCATGGCGATCATCATGTTCTCCTTCGGCGGTCTGGAGATGCTCGGTTTCACCGCAGCCGAAGCCGACAAGCCGAAAACCGTGATCCCGAAAGCGATCAACCAGGTGATCTACCGGATCCTGATTTTCTACATCGGCGCACTGGTGATCCTGCTGTCGCTGACCCCATGGGACAGCCTGCTGGAAACCCTCAACGCTTCCGGCGATTCCTACAGCGGCAGCCCGTTCGTGCAGGTGTTCTCGATGCTCGGCAGCAACACCGCTGCGCACATCCTCAACTTCGTGGTTCTGACCGCGGCATTGTCGGTGTACAACAGCGGCACCTACTGCAACAGCCGCATGCTGCTGGGCATGGCCGAGCAGGGTGATGCACCGAAAGCGCTGGCGAAGATCGACAAGCGCGGCGTGCCGGTGCGTTCGATCCTGGCCTCGGCGGCCGTGACTCTGGTGGCGGTGCTGCTCAACTACCTGATCCCGCAACACGCGCTGGAACTGCTGATGTCGCTGGTGGTTGCAACGCTGGTGATCAACTGGGCGATGATCAGCTTCTCGCACTTCAAGTTCCGCCAGCACATGAACAAGACCCACCAGAAGCCGCTGTTCAAGGCGCTGTGGTACCCGTACGGCAACTACATCTGCCTGGCGTTCGTCCTGTTTATTCTCGGCGTGATGCTGCTGATCCCGGGCATCCAGATCTCGGTGTACGCGATCCCGGTGTGGGTGGTGTTCATGTGGGTCTGCTACGTGATCAAGAACAAGCGCGGTGCACAACAGGCACTGCACGCGGCGAACGCTGCCAAGTAAGCGTCGCAACAAAAACAACAAACCCGGCCAAGTGCCGGGTTTTTTGTGCTTTCGCGGTATCCTGCGAGTTCTGAATACGGACGCTTTTCCATGCTGGTGATTTCCAACAACGTGCATCTGCCGGATGCCGAGATCGAACTGACGTACATCCGCGCCCAGGGCGCCGGTGGGCAGAACGTCAACAAGGTCTCCAGCGCCGTGCACCTGCGCTTCGACATTCCGGCCTCGTCCTTGCCCGAGTTCTACAAGGAGCGGCTGCTGGCGTTGCGCGACAGTCGCATTACCGGCGACGGCGTGCTGATCATCAAGGCCCAGCAGTACCGCACGCAGGAACAGAATCGCGCCGATGCGCTGGAGCGTTTGACCGAGTTGATTCTCAGCGCTACCAAGGTTGAAAAGAAGCGCCGGCCGACCAAGCCGACGCTGGGTTCAAAGAAGCGTCGGCTCGAGTCGAAAACCAAGCGCGGCAGCATCAAGGCCGGGCGCGGCAAGGTGGATTTCTAGTCTTCGCGGTACTTCGCCGTGTGGCGGTACAGGTAGACGCTCAGTGCCAGGCCGCTCAGCGCGGCGAGGGCGGCGAACAGGAAGATCGAGGCAAAACCGAAGCCCGCCGCAATGGCTCCCGCCAGCGGCCCGGTGATGCCCAGCGACAAGTCGATGAACAACGAATACGCCCCGACCGCCGCACCTCGACTGGAGGCTGGCACCAGGTTTACGGCTTCCACGCCCAGCGCCGGGAACACCAGTGAGAAACCGAAACCGCTCAATGCCGCACCGGCCAATGCCCAGTGCGCGTCCGGCGCGAGCCACAGCAACAGCAGGCCCAGGGTTTCCACCGACAGGCAGGCAATCGCCACACGAAAGCCGCCGAGGCGGTTAATCAAGTTGCCGAACAGCAGCCGCGCACCGATGAAGCTGGCGCCGAACAGGCTCAGGCACAGCACCGCGTTATCCCAGTGCTGCGTGGCGTAATACAGAGTGATGAAGGTGGCGATAGTGCCGAAACCGATCGAGCCCAGCGCCAGTCCGCAGCCGTGCGGGAAGACGCGACCGAGGACATGCATGAACGGCAGACGCTCACCAGCCACAATCGGCGCGGCGGTTTTCGGCCAGGCCAGCAACAGCCCCAGCGTGGCCAGCAACAGAATGCTCACGCCCATGCTCCACAAGCCAAAACGGCTGACCAGCCACACCCCCAGCGGCGCACCGACCGCCAGCGCACCGTAACTGGCGATGCCGTTCCACGAGATGACCTTGGCGGTGTTGGCGGCGCCGACGCGGCCGATCCCCCAACCGATCGAGCCTGAGCCGACCAGGCTTTCAGCGCTGCCCAGCACCAGACGGCCGACGAACAGGCTGATCAGGCTCAGCAGCGGCAGGTTGGGCGTCCACGCCGAAATCAGCATGAACACACCGCTCAAGCCACAACCGGCCAGACCAATCATCACTGCACGTTTGCTGCCCTTGTTGTCGATAATCTTGCCGGCATACGGGCGGCTGAGCAGCGTGGCAAGGTACTGCACGCTGATCACCAGCCCGGCGATGACCGCGCCGAAGCCCAGGTCGCTGTGCACATAACCTGGCAGCACCGCCAGCGGAATGCCGATGTTCAGGTAGCCGATGAAGGTGAACAGGACGATGGAAACGACTTGCAGCGTGACCGCCAGGGGGCGCTGGGGTTCTGGCATAGAGGACGACATGAATTACGATCCACGGGAAGAGCAGAATAGATAGGCTGCTCATGATACCGATGCGGACGCGTCTGGGGCGGGGAAAAGTAAAACTATTTGGCCGGGGCGACCAATTGCGTGGTGACCAGTGCGGCCAGCGCGTTTTCCTCGCTGCCGAAACGGGCGAGCAGGGCGGCCTGTTTCTCGGGCGAGAGACGGCTCCAGATCTCGATCATCTTCTCGGTGGCACCGATCAGGATCTCGGCCTGTTGTTCATCGAATTCTTTGGACATGGCAGCTCAGGTTTCAGGCAGTGTGGAAAGCGCATGTTAGCGCTTTCCACACGGTCTGTACGGCGGGTGTTGCTTACTCTTCGCTGTCGGCCGGACGGCTCTCGGCGGCTTCTTTCGGCTCGGGCTGTTGGGCACCGGCTTGTTGCGTGGTCGTCTGCTCAGTTTCGTGCAGGCTTGGGAAGGGGAGATTCGGAATCTCGTGCATGGTTGCGCTCCTCGCTAAGTCTGTTGATAGATCTGGTAGATCCGCGCTTTCAGAAAGCCTGCGAAGGATACAGCAGGAAAAGTGACAAACAGATTTTTAAATCCATTTGTTTCGACGGGCGGGATTGTCTAGACAAGTGCGACAGGGTGACGCAGGGCAAATTTGGGAGGGAGCCTGCTCGCGAAGAGTGCGCCTGATCGTTCCCACGCGGAGCGTGGGAACGATCAAGGCAAGGGGGAGTTATTTGCAGACGCTGGCGATCGCTTCGGCCAGCAGGTCGAGGCGCGTTGCATCAATCCCGGCGACGTTGGCCCGGCCCGAGCTGACCATGTACACGCTGTGATGCTCGCGCAGGTTTTTCACCTGTTCCGGCGACAGGCCGGTGTAGGAGAACATCCCGCGTTGCACGCCGATGTGCGCAAAGCGCTCACGCAGACCGTGCGGTTCCAGCGCTTCCACCAGCCCGCTGCGCAATTGGGCGATGCGCAGGCGCATGGCTTCCACTTCGTCGGCCCAGCGGCTTTTCAGCTCCGGGTCGGCGAGGATCGTGGCGACCACAGCCGCGCCGTGATCCGGCGGCGTTGACCACAGGTTACGGGCGATGTGCGCCAGCTGGCTGCGGATATCGATGAGCTTGTCAGCGGTTTTCGCGCTGACGATCAACGCACCGGTGCGGTCGCGGTACAGGCCGAAGTTCTTCGAGCAGGAACTGGTGATCAGCAGCTCGGGCAACTCGGCGGCGAACAGCCGGGTCGACCATGCATCCTGCTCCAGACCGTCGCCAAAGCCCTGGTAGGCAAAGTCGATCAGCGGCAGCAGATTACGGCTGCGCACCACATCCAGCACTCGCTGCCAGTCGTCGTGACTCAGATCGAAACCGGTCGGGTTGTGGCAGCACGCGTGCAGCAGCACCACATCGCCTTTCGGCACTTCATTGAGCACGGCGAGCATCGCGTCGACATCGAGGCGGTTGTCGCTGCCGACGTACGGGTAATGGCTGATCTTGACCCCTGCGGCCGCGAAAATCGTTTCGTGGATCGGCCAGGTCGGGTTGCTCAGCCATACGCCTTTGCCCGGCAGGCATTGCGCGATGAAATCCGCTGCCAGGCGCAGGGCGCCCGTGCCACCCGGGGTCTGGGTGGCGCCGGCGCGCTGCCCGGCGATCAGTGCCGAATCGGCACCGAGCACCAGCTCGTTGATGACCTTGCCGAACAGCGGATTGCCGTGGCCACCGATGTAGGTCTTGGTGTCCTGGCTCTCGACCAGACGCGCCTCGGCGATTTTCACCGCTTCGGGGATCGGCGTCAGGCCCTGGGCATCCTTGTAGACGCCCACGCCGAGGTCGAACTTGCGCGGGTTGGAATCCTGCGCGTAGGCCTCCATCAGGCCGAGGATCGGGTCGCCGGGCACCCGGCCGATGGCGTCGAAGTGCATTACTTGCGTCCTTCTGCGGTCTTGGCCACTTCGTCAGTGCGCGCGGCCATGATGAAGTCGTTGCGGTGCAGGCCTTTGATCGAGTGGCTCCACCAAGTCACGGTGACTTTGCCCCACTCGGTCAGCAGGCCCGGGTGGTGACCTTCGGCCTCGGAGATCTCGCCGACGGCGTTGGTGAAGGCCAGCGCGTGCTTGAAATTCTTGAACAGGAAGACTTTTTCCAGCTGCATGATGCTGTCGCGTACTTCGATGTTCCAGTCAGGGATCTGCTTGATCAGGATCGGCAGTTCTTCATCGCTGACTTGTGGGGCATCGGCACGGCAGGCTTCGCAATGGGCTTGGTTCAAAGTGGACATGGTGGACTTCCTGAAATCTGAAGGTGTTTTTTTATATTGGCGGTCAGTGTCGCCACGCTAAACCAAAGTGGCGACGACGGACAGACTCACTTGTAAGCAAAAGTCGCGGGTCACGCGGCTTTTGGTTTTGGCGGAAACTTCGGTGCGTGCAGACCCAGCTGCATGCCTTGCTTGACCATGGCCATGATGTCTTCGTGGGCCAGGTCGAACAGGCGCTTGAGGTTCGGCAGGACAAAATACAGCGGTTGCAGAATGTCGATGCGATACGGCGTGCGCATTGCTTCCAGCGGATCGAAGGCCTGATGCTCGGGCTCGTCCGACAGCGAATAAACAGTTTCTTTCGGCGAAGACAGGATGCCGCCACCGTAGATGCGTTTGCCTTGCGGGGTGTCGACCAGGCCGAACTCGATGGTCATCCAGTACAGGCGCGCCAGATAAACGCGTTCTTCCTTGGTCGCTTGCAGGCCGAGCTTGCCGTAGGTGTGGGTGAATTCGGCGAACCACGGGTTGGTCAGCAGCGGGCAGTGGCCAAAGATCTCGTGGAAAATGTCCGGCTCTTGCAGGTAGTCCAGTTCTTCACGGGTACGAATGAACGTGGCCACCGGAAACTGCTTGCTGGCGAGCAATTCGAAAAAGGTCTGGAAGGGGATCAGCGCCGGGACGCGGGCAACCTGCCAACCGGTGGTCTCGCCGAGCACCTTGTTGATCTCGCCCAGTTGCGGAATGCGGTCGTGGGGCAGACCGAGTTTTTCGATACCGTCCAGGTATTCCTGGCACGCACGACCCTCGATCACTTTCAACTGGCGGGTGATCAGCGTGTTCCA
This sequence comes from Pseudomonas sp. B37(2017), assembly GCF_002112885.1. Classification (NCBI taxonomy): domain Bacteria; kingdom Pseudomonadati; phylum Pseudomonadota; class Gammaproteobacteria; order Pseudomonadales; family Pseudomonadaceae; genus Pseudomonas; species Pseudomonas sp. B37(2017). Next base: position 447,936 of record NZ_NEIX01000002.1, read on the forward strand.
CACCGCGTGTTCTTCGGCGGGGTAGTCGATAAAACCTTGCGCATCGGGCTCGCGGGCCACGTATTGCGTCTGCTTCATACTGCTCTCCTGCGAGGGGAATTTCGTTCTTGTTATGTCCTGCGATGGACTGAGAAATACCCCGGAACGTTCGTTGTTGCAGCAGGTAGATGACCAGTTGAGTAGGAAAAGTCTCTTTAATTCGTAAAATTTTCGTTACGCTTCGTGCGATAAGTCGTGTTTGCGGTGACTGTCGGGTTTGAAAAGGCCGATGGCTGTCACATAATCTTGACGACTATCTTGCGCGCTGCGCAGAAAATTCCGGCGTCAGACCGCCTCTTCACCTGTTTCGGGCCTTTATATGCGTATCAAAGTCCACTGCCAGAACCGCATCGGCATCCTGCGCGACATTCTCAATCTGCTGGTGGAGTACGGGATCAACGTCGCCCGTGGCGAGGTGGGCGGTGAGCATGGCAACGCGATCTACCTGCATTGCCCGAACCTGATCAACATTCAGTTCCAGGCGTTGCGACCGAAGTTCGAGGCGATTGCCGGGGTGTTCGGCGTCAAGCGGGTCGGGCTGATGCCCAGCGAGCGGCGGCACATGGAGTTGAATGCGCTGCTCGGTGCGCTGGAGTTTCCGGTGCTGTCGATCGACATGGGCGGCTCCATCGTGGCGGCCAACCGTGCGGCGGCGCAGTTGCTCGGGGTGCGGGTGGACGAGGTGCCGGGGATTCCGTTGTCGCGTTACGCCGAAGATTTCGACCTGCCGGAACTGGTGCGCGCCAACAAATCGCGAATCAACGGCATGCGGGTCAAGGTCAAGGGCGACATCTTTCTGGCCGACATCGCGCCGCTGCAATCGGAGCACGACGACAGCGAGGCCATGGCCGGTGCCGTGCTCACCCTGCACCGCGCGGACCGGGTCGGCGAGCGCATCTATAACGTGCGCAAACAAGAGTTGCGTGGCTTCGATAGCATCTTCCAGAGCTCGAAAGTGATGGCGGCGGTGGTGCGTGAAGCGCGACGCATGGCGCCGCTGGATGCGCCGTTGTTGATTGAGGGCGAAACCGGCACTGGCAAGGAATTGCTGGCGCGGGCCTGCCATTTGGCGAGCCCGCGCGGTCAGTCGCCGCTGATGGCGCTCAACTGCGCGGGGCTGCCGGAGTCGATGGCCGAGACCGAGCTGTTCGGCTACGGCCCCGGTGCCTTTGAAGGCGCGCGGGCCGAAGGCAAGCTCGGGCTGCTGGAACTGACGGCGGGCGGCACGCTGTTCCTCGATGGCGTCGGCGAAATGAGCCCGCGCTTGCAGGTGAAATTGCTGCGCTTCCTGCAGGACGGTTGCTTTCGGCGGGTGGGCAGCGATGAAGAGGTTTACCTGGACGTGCGGGTGATCTGCGCAACCCAGGTCGACCTGTCGGAGTTGTGCGCGCGCGGGGAATTTCGCCAGGATCTGTATCACCGCTTGAACGTGCTGTCGCTGCACATCCCGCCACTGCGCGAATGCCTCGACGGTTTGACGCCGCTGGTGGAACACTTCCTCGATCAGGCCAGCCGGCAGATCGGCTGCCCGTTGCCGAAACTGGCGCCGGCGGCGATGGACCGGCTCAGTCATTACCATTGGCCGGGCAATGTGCGGCAGTTGGAGAACGTGTTGTTCCAGGCGGTTTCGCTGTGCGAAGGCGGCACGGTCAAGGCCGAGCACATTCGCCTGCCGGATTACGGTGTGCGTCAGCCGCTTGGCGATTTCTCCCTCGAAGGCGGGCTCGACGAGATTGTCGGGCGCTTCGAGAAGGCGGTGCTTGAGCGACTGTATTCAGAGCATCCGAGCAGCCGGCAACTGGGCAAGCGGCTCGGGGTTTCGCACACCACGATTGCCAACAAACTGCGTGAGTATGAAGTCGGCAAGAGCGAGTCTTGACCGGTAGTTGCATCGCTTCTGATGGCCTCATCGCGAGCAAGCTCGCTCCCACAGTGGAAACGCGATCTCTTGTGGGAGCGAGCTTGCTCGCGAAAGCGGTAGTCCGGGCAACCTCCGCATCAGTGTTTGCCGCCAAGCGGCATGACACCGCCGGTTTTTCGACTTCGATACATTTCCCTCATCCTCGCAAAATCCCTCAAGTCCTTTGTTTACCGGGCCCTCGGCCGCCAGAAAAAAGTTGGTCTGCAAATTGCTTATGGCTCAGCAGTACAGCGGTGGGCGGCAAACGTCCGGCATGCAGAGGAAAGAGTGTGGACAAGTACCTTTATGTGGCAATGACCGGCGCCAGCCAGAACGCACTGGCGCAAAAGGCTCATGCCAACAACCTGGCGAACATCTCCACCAACGGTTTTCAGCGCGACCTGGAACAGGCGCGTTCGATGCCGGTGTTCGGTGACAGCTTTCCGGCGCGTGCGTTTGCCATGAGCGAACGGCCCGCCACCGACTTCACGCCGGGCTCGCTGGTGCAGACCGGCCGTGACCTCGACGTCGCCGTGTCGGGCAACGGCTGGATCGCCGTGCAGAACCCTAATGGCGGTGAAAGCTACGTGCGCACCGGTAGCCTCAATATCGATGCCCTCGGCGTGTTGCGCGCCGGCAACGGCATGCCGGTCATGGGCAATGGCGGACCGATCGCCGTGCCGCCGGAGCAGCAGGTGGAAGTCGGTGAAGACGGCACCATCAGTATTCGTGCGATGGGCGAGGGCCCGCGCGTCATGGCCGAAGTCGACCGCATCAAGCTGGTCAACCCGGACATCAAGAACATGAACAAGGGCCTGGACGGTTCGATCTACACCAAGGACGGCCAGCCTGCGCCGGCCGATGCCAACGTCAAGCTGGTGTCGGGTTTCCTGGAGTCGAGCAACGTCAATGCCGTGGAAGAAATGACGTCGGTGCTGGCCCTGGCCAAGCAGTTCGAACTGCACGTCAAGATGATGAACACCGCCAAAGACGACGACCAGGCCATGGCTCGGGTCTTGCAGATCAGCTAATTATCAGAACGTCGCGCCGTAAAACAGGCGCACGAGGAGAATCGAATGCTTCCGGCTCTATGGGTTGCCAAAACCGGTCTGTCCGCCCAGGACACCAACCTGACCACCATTTCCAACAACCTGGCGAACGTGTCGACCACGGGTTTCAAACGTGACCGCGCCGAGTTCCAGGACCTGCTGTACCAGATCAAGCGTCAGCCAGGCGCCCAGTCGACCCAGGACAGCGAACTGCCGTCGGGTCTGCAAGTGGGTACCGGTGTGCGCATCGTCGGCACCCAGAAAAACTTCACCGCCGGCAGCCTGCAAACCACCGAGCAGCCGCTGGACATGGCCATCGACGGTCGCGGTTTCTTCCAGATCCTGCAGCCGGACGGCACCACGTCCTACACCCGTGACGGTACTTTCCACCTCGACTCCAACGGCCAGATCGTCAACGCCAGCGGTTTCGCCCTGGAGCCGGCCATCGTCATCCCGAACAACGCCCAGACCTTCACTGTTGGCCGTGACGGCACCGTGTCGATCACCGTTGCCGGCAACGCCGCTTCGCAAGTGATCGGCAACCTGCAAACCGCCGACTTCATCAACCCGGCCGGTCTGCAAGCGGTAGGTAACAACCTGTTCCTGGAAACCGCCGCTTCCGGTGCACCGCAAGTCGGTACTCCGGGCCTGAACGGTTTCGGCACCACCCTGCAGAACACCCTGGAAACCTCCAACGTCAGCACCGTGGAAGAGATGGTCAACATGATCACCACCCAGCGCGCGTACGAGATGAACTCCAAGGTGATCTCCACCGCCGACCAGATGCTCTCGTTCGTAACGCAGAATCTGTAATCAAGTCTATGAGGCGGCCATGAGGTCGCCTGCAACACCGTGAGGTAAGGGTCATGAAGCGCTTTGTATCTGTTGTGGCATTGAGTGGGGTCGTCTCGCTCGCGGGCTGCGTCGCTCCGACGCCCAAGCCCAATGATCCTTACTACGCCCCGGTGTTGCCGCGCACACCGTTGCCGTCGGCCGCCAACAACGGCTCGATCTATCAGGCCGGTTTCGAGCAGAACCTGTACAGCGACCGCAAGGCGTTCCGGGTCGGTGACATCATCACCATCACCCTGAACGAGCGGACCCAGGCCAGCAAGAACGCCAACTCGCAGGTGGCCAAGAACAGCAAGACCGGCATCGGTCTGACGTCGTTGTTCGGCAGCAGTGCGACCACCAACAACCCGATCGGCAGCAATGACCTGAGCCTGAGCGCCAGTTACGAAGGCGACCGTGCGACCAAAGGTGACAGCAAGGCCGCCCAGGGCAACACCCTGACCGGCTCGATCACCGTGACCGTCGCTGACGTGCTGCCCAACGGCATCATCGCCGTGCGTGGCGAGAAGTGGATGACCCTCAACACCGGCGACGAGCTGGTGCGGATCGCCGGTCTCGTGCGGGCCGATGACATCGCCACCGACAACACCGTGTCCTCGACCCGGGTTGCCGATGCGCGCATCACCTACTCGGGCACCGGTTCGTTCGCCGATGCGAGTCAGCCAGGCTGGTTCGACCGTTTCTTCCTCAGCCCGCTGTTCCCTTTCTAGGTGGCTACGTTGAATTTCAGAAGTCTCATGGTGGCCGCGTTCCTGTTGTCGGCGGCCTTCAATGCACAAGCCGAACGGTTGAAGGACATCGCCAGCATTTCCGGCGTGCGTTCCAACCAGTTGATCGGCTATGGCCTGGTGGTCGGTCTTAACGGCACCGGCGACCAGACCACGCAGACCCCGTTCACCCTGCAGACCTTCAACAACATGCTCTCGCAGTTCGGCATCAAGGTGCCGCCGGGATCGGGCAACGTGCAGCTGAAAAACGTTGCGGCGGTATCGGTGAGTGCCGATCTGCCGGCGTTCGCCAAGCCGGGTCAGCAGGTCGATATCACCGTGTCGTCCATCGGTAACTCCAAGAGCCTGCGCGGCGGCACTCTGTTGCTGACCCCGCTCAAGGGTATCGACGGCAACGTTTACGCCATCGCCCAGGGCAACCTGGTGGTCGGCGGTTTCGACGCTGAAGGTCGTGACGGTTCGAAGATCACCGTCAACGTTCCGTCAGCCGGTCGCATCCCTGGCGGTGCATCGGTCGAGCGTTCGGTGCCGAGCGGTTTCAACCAGGGCAACAGCCTGACGCTGAACCTCAACCGTTCCGACTTCACCACTGCCAAGCGCATCGTCGACAAGATCAACGACATGCTCGGCCCTGGCGTCGCCCAGGCCATCGACGGCGGTTCGATCCGCGTGACCGCGCCGCTCGATCCGAGCCAGCGCGTCGACTACCTGTCGATCCTGGAAAACCTCGAAGTCGATCCGGGTCAGGCCGTGGCGAAAGTCATCATCAACTCGCGTACCGGCACCATCGTCATCGGCCAGAACGTGAAGGTATCGCCGGCCGCCGTGACCCACGGCAGCCTGACCGTGACCATCACCGAAGACCCGATCGTCAGCCAGCCGGGTCCGCTGTCCAACGGCCAGACCGCCGTGGTGCCGCGCTCGCGGGTGAATGCCGAGCAGGAAGCCAAGCCGATGTTCAAGTTCGGCCCGGGCACCACCCTCGACGAGATCGTCCGGGCGGTGAACCAGGTCGGCGCAGCGCCGGGTGACCTGATGGCCATTCTCGAAGCTCTGAAGCAGGCCGGCGCGTTGCAAGCCGACCTGATCGTGATCTGAGGACGGCGACCATGGATATGCGCAAAAGCGGTCTGGTCAGCAGCAGCGATTCGGGTTCGTACTCCGACCTCAATCGCTTGAACCAGCTCAAGGTCGGCGACAAGAACAGCGACGCAAACATGCGCAAGGTTGCGCAGGAGTTCGAATCGCTGTTCCTCGGTGAAATGCTCAAGTCGATGCGTTCGGCCACCGAAGCGCTGGGCCAGGACAACCCGCTCAACACGCCGGCCGCCAAGCAGTATCAGGAAATGTACGACCAGCAACTGGCGGTTTCCATGTCTCGCGAGGGCGGTGGTATCGGCTTGGCCGACGTGCTAATCAAGCAGATGTCGAAGAACAAACCGATGGCGCCGGGCGAGGCTGCAGCCGCATCCGCCGCCAAGCAGGAAGAAGCCAAGGCCAAGGCCGCTGCCGTGGCCACGCCGATTGCCGCCGGCACCGTGGCCACCAATGGCCCGTTGTCGCGACTCAATGGCGAGCGTCCGTTGTGGGCGTCGCGCTCGGTGCATGCGCCGAACACCGAGCTGACCCATCGCAATGACATGGAAATGATCAACCAGCGTCGTCTGGCGTTGCCGCCGAAACTGGCGGATCGCTTGCTCGCAGGTCTGGTGCCGTCGGCCACGCCGGCAGCGGCCACTCAACTGCCGCAACGCGCCACGACCGCCGCTGTCACCGGTTCCGGCCCGCTGTACAACGGCGACTGGCTGGACCGCGCCGAGGCGGACAAGGCCTCTGGCGGACAGATGCAGATTTACGGCCGCGCCATGGCGCAGATCCCGTTGGCACCGGCCAAGCGCGCGTTCAGCAACGCCGACCAGTTCGTCAACACCATGCTGCCGATGGCCCAGGAAGCCGCCGCACGCATTGGCGTCGATCCGCGTTATCTGGTGGCTCAGGCTGCACTGGAAACCGGCTGGGGCAAATCGGTCATGCGCGCCCAGGACGGCAGCAGCAGTCACAACCTGTTCGGCATCAAGGCCAGCAGCAACTGGAAGGGCGATTCGGCCCGGGCGATCACCAGTGAGTTCCGCAACGGGCAGATGGTCAAGGAGACGGCCGAGTTCCGTTCCTATGCCTCGTACAAGGACAGCTTCCACGATCTGGTGACTTTGCTGCAGAGCAATAATCGCTATCAAGATGTGCTGAAGTCGGCCGATAACCCAGAACAGTTTGTACGCGAATTGCAGAAGGCCGGTTACGCGACCGACCCGAACTACGCGACGAAGATTTCGCAGATTGCCAGGCAGATGACGGTCAATCAGAACTACGCTGCGGCCGGCGTTTCAACAACGCCCTTATAAACACAAGGTAAGGTTTGAATCATGAGTTTGCTCAATATCGGGATGTCGGGGTTGGCCGCGAGTTCGTCCTCTCTGGCTGTGACAGGTAACAACATTGCCAACGTCGACACCGCCGGTTATTCACGCCAGCAAACCGTGCAGGGCACCAAGTCCTCGATTCAGTACGGTAACGTGTTCATCGGTACCGGTACGACCCTCGCCGACGTGCGCCGGGTGTACAACTCCTACCTCGAATCGCAGCTGCACACCGCCACCTCGCTGAGCAGCGAAGCCGCCGCCTATGGCGCACAGGCGACCGCACTGGACGGCTCGCTGTCCGACACCAACACCGGCCTGACCGGCGTGCTGCAGAAGTTCTTTACCTCGATGCAAGGCGTATCGACCTCGGCCACCGACGACACTTCCCGTCAATCGGTGCTGACCGGCGCGCAAGCCCTGACCAGCCGCTTCAACGCCCTGGCCAAGCAGCTCAACGACCAGAACACCACGCTCAACGGCAACCTTGGCGACATGGCGGCCCAGGTCAATAAGCTGGCCACCTCGATTGCCAATCTCAACCAGAAGATCGGCGAGATTTCCACCAGCGGCGGTCAGCCGAACGATCTGCTCGACACCCGTAACGAAGCCGTGCGCCAGCTCTCCCAACTGGTCGGCGCGCAGGTCGTCGAGCGCGGCACCAGCTTCGACGTCTACGTCGGCAGCGGTCAGCCGCTGGTTGTCGGTAACACCACCAACACCCTGAGCACTGTGCCGAGCAAGGATGACCCGTCGCGCATGGGCATCCAGATGGATCGCGGTTCGAGCACCATCGACATCACTTCGGTGATCAGCGGTGGCGAAATCGGCGGTCTGCTGAGCTATCGCAAGGAAGTGCTCGACCCGTCGCTCAACGAACTGGGCCGTGTAGCGCTGGTGATCGCCGATCAGGTCAACCGTCAGCAAGCCCAGGGCATCGACAAGAACGGTGACTTCGGCGCCGCGATTTTCAACAACATCAACAGTGCCGCGCTGATCAGTCAGCGCAGCATTGCCCAGGCGGGCAACAGTGCGGGTTCGGGCAACCTTGACGTCACCATCAAGGACACCGGCCAACTGACCACCAACGATTACCAGGTCACTTTCACCAGCGCGACCAACTACACGGTCAAGCGCTCGGACGGCACCGACATGGGTTCGTTCAGCACCACGACCACGCCGCCTCCGGTGATCGACGGCTTTACTCTGGCCCTCAATGGCGGTGCCCTGAGCGCCGGTGACACCTTCAAGGTGACCCCGACCCGTGGCGCGGCCTCGAGCATCCAGACCGTGCTCACCGACCCGAAGAAAATCGCGGCGGCGGCACCGTTGACCGGCGTTGCCAGTGCCAACAACTCCGGCACTTACACCCAGCCGACGCTGACCGACACCATCGACATCTACAACCCGACTTCCCAGGCCGAGTTGCAGAACGCGCTCAAGTATTCGACCCCGGTCAAACTGGTGTTCGGTGCAGTCGCCAGCGGCAGCCAGTCGTACAACATGGTCGACGCCAAGGGCAACACCATCGGCAGCGGAACCATCGTGCCGGGGCAGGCCAACACCCTGAACCTGAAGATCGGCATGGTCGACTCCACCGGCGCTCCGGTGATGGACACCAGCGTCACGCCGAACGTGCAGAAAACCTTCACCGTGCAGACCACCGTGGGCGCGACGCCGAAAGCCGGCGAAACCTTCACCATGAGCCTGACCGGCGCGGCGTCTTCGGACAACCGCAACGCCCAGGCGCTGGTCGGCCTGCAGACCAAGCAGACCGTGGACACCGGCTCGGGCAGCAAGGGCATCAGCCTGACCGACGCCTACAACAAGCTGGTGACCAACGTCGGTACCAAGGCTGCTCAAAGCAAGTCCGACATTGAAGCCACCACGGCCATTCTGGATCAGGCGCAGGGCGCGCGTGATTCGCTGTCTCAGGTCAACCTGGACGAAGAGACCGGCAACCTGGTCAAGTATCAGCAGTACTACACAGCGTCTTCGCAGATCATCAAAGCTGCGCAGGAAACCTTCGCCACGCTGATCAACAGTCTTTAAGGAGTCGTAATTCATGCGCATTTCCACCGCTCAGTATTACGCGACGCAAGCTGCTCAATATCAGCGCAACTACAGCAAGGCTGTCGCGACCGCGAACGAAGCCAGCAGCCTGCAGCGCATCAACACCGCCGCCGACGATCCGATCGGCGCCGGTCGCTTGCTCAAGCTCGGCCAGCAGGCCGCGATGCTTGATCAGTACAAAGGCAACATCGACACTACCAAGAGCGCGCTGACCGTTCAGGAATCCACACTGAACTCCATCACCACTGCTTTGCAGCGCGCGAAGGAAATCGGTCTGGCCGCCAACAACGGCATCGCCACCGATAAGGACCGTCAGGCTTACGCCGCCGAACTGAGCCAGATCCAGCAACAAGTGCTGGGCCTGATGAACTCCAAGGATGCCAACGGCAACTACCTGTTCTCCGGTTCGAAGACCGACACCGCGCCGTACTCGCAGAACGCCGATGGCACCTACACCTACAACGGTGACCAGACCCAGATCAACCTGGGCATTGGCGACGGCCTGTCGGTGGCCACCAACACCACTGGTTGGGATGCGTTCCAGCAGACCATCAACACCAGCCGCACCCAGACCACAATGACGGCTCCGGCTGTCGATGACGGTCGCGTGGTGCTGACCAACGGTACGATCGGCACCGCCGCCACCTACAACGCCAAGTTTGCGGCCGGTCAGCCTTACACCGTGGACTTCATCAGCAGCACTCAGCTGAAGATCACCGATGCCCTGGGCAACGACGTGACCGCCGAAGCCAGCCAGAACGGTCTGATCAGCAACAGCAACGGCGCGAACCAGACGGTCAGCTTCCGTGGCGTCGACATGAAGTTGAACATCAACCTCAAGACCGGCGACACCAACCCGGACGCAGTCATTGCCGGCCACAGCTTCCAGCTGTCGGCTTCGCCGGACTCGTTTACCACCGCGCGCAGCCCGGGCAACCCGTCGACCGCGGTCATCACCGGTTCCAGCGTGACCGACCAGGCGGCCTACACAGCGGCCTTCCCGTCCGGCGGCGGCGCGGTCCTGAAGTTCACCAGCGCCACCGCGTTCGACCTGTACGCTGCGCCTGTCACTGCCGACAGCAAGCCGATCTCGTCGGGTACCGTGGCTGGCGGCAACGCCACGGCAGCGGGTGTGACCTTCGCCCTCGGTGGTACGCCGGCGGCCGGTGACCAGTTCTCGATCCAGTCCAACAACCACCAGACCCAGAACGTGCTCGACACCCTGGGCCAGATGGTCACGGCGCTGAACACCCCGATCGACGGTGATCCGGTGGCCAAGCAGAAATTCCAGGGTGCCATGGAAGCCGGTCTCGGCAACATCGACAGCGCCGCCAACCAGATCGGCAGCGCGGTGACCTCCATCGGTGCCCGCGGGCAGTCGCTGGACGACCAGAGCACCACCAACCAGAGCCTGCAGCTGGCAAACGCCACCACCCAGGGCACGATCCGTGATTCGGATCCGGCCGAGGTGATGACCCGCCTGACCTTGCAGCAGACCATGCTGCAGGCCTCGCAACTGGCGTTCAGCAAAATCTCTCAGTTGGGCCTGTTCAACAAGATCTGATCCTGAACGGGCGCGCAAGCGCCCGTTTGCTCTGACCGCTCTGTATCAATCGTCTTTTTTTTGCGGTTTCAAAGGGCTCGCTGTTCCGGGCGGGTTCCCGCCGCTTGCGAGTCCGCCGTGAATTCACTTCCCCTTGTCAGCCTCGTCATCCCTGCCTTCAATCCGCGTTTTTTCGAACGGGCCTTGAACAGTGCCGTGAGCCAAAGCTACGGCAATCTCGAGATCATTGTCTGCGACGACAGCCGTGGCGACGAGATCGAAGCGGTTGTCGTATCGACCGTCGAAAGAACCGGGTTTGCCGTGCGCTATGTGCGTAATCCGCACACTCTGGGGATGGTCGGCAACTTCCAGGCGTGCCTGGAACAGGCGCAGGGTGAGTTCATCAAGTTCCTGTGCGACGACGATCAGTTGTTTATCACGTGCATCGAAAGTCAGGCACAAACGCTCATCGATCAGAAAGATGTCAATCTGGTGTTGGCCCAGCGACTGTTCTGGGATGCCGACGATCTGCCGCTGCCTTCGCGTCTGGAAAATACTCCGCTGTCTCCGGTGTCCGGCCTGTTCAAGGGCGAAGACCTGCTGGCCATTTTCGAAAACTTCCCGGTCAATATTCTTGGCGGCTTCAGTAATGCCCTGTTCCGTCGAGCCGATGTGCTGGAGCTGCTGCCGGCCCTGACACAGCCGGGCCATTGTTTTGTCGCTTCCCTGGATTTTGCGTTGTATGTGTGCCTGCTGCGTCGCGCCAACATGGTGGTGTCCAATCACATTCTGAGCGTCGAGCGCCTGTACCCCGAGCGCTTGAGCGCTCAGCAAGCGATGCGCGATGCGACAATGGTCGAACGGCAATGGTTGACCCAGATGCTCAAGGCTCGCAGCGGCGAGTCAGCGCCTGCGCCGGGCTGGGTGCGTTATTTGCCGGTCACCAAGGCGCAGGAGTCGCCTCGGGTCTGGGAAGAGTTGCCGTTGAGCCGGACTCTGGGCACCAAGCAGACGACCCAGGATTGGCACGTCGGTATCGCCAGCGTCAGTTTTGCTCAGTTGTACGCACAATGGCTGGCGTGCCGAAGCCTGACAGAAGGGCAGCGCGAGCTGTTGCCGGAGACGATGGCCAACTGGCCGCGCATTCCGAAGATCGTGCCGGTGATCATCGACGAGCAGGACAGCGTTTCTGCCCTGGAGTTGACGCTTCAATCGCTCGCAGCCCAGGAGTATGTGCCTGAGCTGACCCTCGTATTGTCGGCATCGTGCAGCGAAGCGCAGTTGGATGAGCGTGTCGTGCGCATGCCGCTACAGGATGACTGGCGCCAGCAGCTCAATGAACTGTTGCCGCAACTGGACGGCGCTGACTGGTTCTATCTGCTGCGTGCCGGTGATCGTCTGGTCGTGCCGGCGTTGTTGGTGATGGCTGAGCGCATTGCGCTTTCGCGCACGCTGATGTGTCTGTACAGCGATGAAGGCGGGTTGAGCCAGGGCGAATCCACAGAGCCCGTGTTCAAGCCGGATTTCAACCTGGACCTGATGCGCAGCTATCCGTACGTAGGCAGGGCGCTGGCATTCGAGCGTGAACGCTTCCTGACGCTGGGTGGTTTCGACTCCGCCCTTGGCGAACTGGCGCCGCACGACTTATTGCTGCGCATGGTCGAGAACGACGGTTTGCAGGCGGTCGGCCACATTTCGGAGATTCTGCTGGAGTCGGCATTCGATCTGGCCAAATGGCTGTCGGAGCCGCAACTGGCAGACAACAACGCGCAATTGCTGGAAGCACACCTGCACCGTCTGGGCATCTCGCATGAGATCCGTCGGGGCAGTTCGGCTTTGCTCAATCGGGTGAACTACCACCACGCCAGCCAGCCACTGGTGTCGATTGTCATCGTCAGCAAGGATCAGACGGCGGCCGTTCAGCGTTGTGTCGAGAGTCTGCTGGAGAAAACCACCTACGGCGAATATGAGTTGTTGCTGGTCGACAACGGCAGCCAGAGCGCCGAGGCGAAGGCCTGGTTTGACGGCATGTCGCAATTGGGCAGCGAGCGGATTCGCGTCCTCGACTGCCCGCTGCAGGACAATGCGGCGGCGGTGCGCAATGTCACGGTCAGCCATGCTCGTGGCGAGTATGTGCTGCTGCTCAATCCGTACAGCGTGATCACCCACGGTGACTGGCTGGCGGAAATGCTCAATCACGCACAGCGCCCGGAAGTCGGCGTGGTGGGTGCCAAGATTTTCAACCCGGATGGCCGGGTGTTGCATGCCGGTCTGATTCTCGGCCTGCAAGGGCCGGCGGGTGTGCCGTTTTACGGCGAGTCGATGCACGCGACGGGTTACATGTACCGACTGCTGGTCGCTCAGGATCTGAGCGCAGTCGGCAGCGATTGCCTGATGGTGCGCAAGTCGGTGTTCGATGCGGTCGGCGGGCTTGACGAGCAGAACCTGGCGCAGTCGCTGCACGAGGTCGACCTGTGCCTGCGCGTTGGTCAGGAAGGCTATCTGGTGGTCTGGACACCATTCGCCCAACTGGCACTCGGCGCACAGCCGGTCGTGGCGGCGAGCGACGCTGAAGTGGCGTTGCACAGTCAGGAGCAGGAAGTCTTCTACAAGCGCTGGCTGCCGATTGTGGCGCGCGATCCTGCGTACAACGCCAACCTGTCATTGAACGGGATTGTCGGGTCAAGCTTCCGTCTCGATCCGGGGTTGCGCACGGGCTGGAGCCCGTTTTCGCAGCCGCAGTTGCCGAAAATCCTCGCACTGCCGGTCAACGCATCGGCCATCGGTCACTACCGCGTGACGCAACCGCTGATCGAGCTGGAAGCGGCCGGCCGGGCGCTGGGGCGTATTCACTACAACCTGCCGACGATCATTGAGGTCGAGCGTCAGTCGCCGGACGTGATCATTTTGCAGGGACGATATTCCGAAGGCCCGATCAACGAGATTCCGAGCCTGCAAAAATATTCGAATGCCCGCCGGATCTACGAGCTCGACGATTACGTGATCCATGTTCCCCATCGCAATGCCCACATTCGCAACATGCCGGGCAAGGATGAGATGGAGGCGCTGGTACGTCGTGCGATCGGCATGTGCGACCGGGTCGTGGTGTCCACGGCACCGCTGGGTAATGCGCTGTCGAGCATGCACAACGATATTCGCGTTGTTCCGAACATGTTGGCCAAACACCTGTGGTCAGACCTGCGCAGCCAGCGCCGCACGTCGAAAAAACCGCGGGTCGGCTGGGGTGGCGGCACCAGTCACCACGGTGACCTTGCTGTCATCGCCGATGTGGTTCGCGAATTGGCGAACGAGGTCGACTGGGTGTTCTTCGGCATGTGCCCGGACGATCTGCGTCCGTACATGCATGAGTTCCATGGCGTGATCGGCCTCGACGTGTACCCGGCGAAACTGGCCAGCCTCAACCTCGACCTGGCCCTGGCACCGCTGGAGTTCCATATCTTCAACGACTGCAAGAGCAACCTGCGCCTGCTGGAGTATGGCGCTTGCGGCTACCCGGTCATCTGCACCGACACCGAGGCTTATCGCGGTTATTTGCCTTGCACGCGGATCAAGACCAACTCCACGGATGAGTGGTTGCAAGCGATCCGCATGCACCTGGCCGACCCGGACGCCAGCTATCGCATGGGTGATGAGCTGCGTGAAGTCGTACTGCGCGACTACGTACTGCGCGGCGACAACCTGCGGTACTGGGAAGCGGGCTGGCTGGCGGACTGATCCGCTCGCGCATGACCCTCTGCAAAACAGGCGACTTTCGAGTCGCCTGTTTTTTTGCGCTGCAAAAAACGTATTTGTATCAATCGCGATACTTTTTTTTGTCGGCGCACTCAAGCGTTGGGATTTTTCTGTCGATATCAACAGATTCGCTTAACGAGCGGTGCGCCGCGATCAAGTGCGTTCGCCACGCTGACAGGTACCGGTTCATACAAAGGCAAGGAAGAAACGATGGCAGTCATAAACGGAACAAGCGGCGCGGATACGCTGAACGGTACTTCGGGTGATGATGAGATCAACGGTCTGGCGGGTAATGATCTCATCAGGGGCAGTGCCGGAGCTGACAAGATCGATGGTGGTGATGGAAACGCCGATACCGTCGATTACTCGGCGTCCTCAGCGGCGGTCAATGTAAACCTTGCAGGTCTTGCCAGTACCGGCGGCGATGCCCAGGGCGATACCCTGACCAATATCGAGAAGGTTATCGGTAGCGCATTCAACGACACGTTCACGGCGCAGAAGGGCACGTTCACCTTTGAAGGCGGCGCCGGTAATGACGTCTACATCCTCGACAATGGCGGTACGGTGATCGAGCAGGCAGGTGGTGGCGACGACGAGGTGCGTTCCAGCTTCGGCCAGATCTACCTGAGCGCGAACGTCGAGCGTCTGACCTATACCGGCACCGGGGCATTCGTCGGCTGGGGCAATGCCAGCGACAACATTATTACCGGTGGTGTCGGTAACGATCTGTTCTATGGAGGCGCGGGCGCCGATCAATTTATCGGTGGCGCCGGCATCGATACCGCCAGCTACGGCGACAGTACTGTCGGCGTCAGCATCAACCTGAAAACCGGTGTCAACAGCGGCATCGCGGCGGGCGATACCTACACCGGCATTGAACGAATCCTCGGCTCGAGCGGCAACGATACCTTTGTCGCCGATAGCCGGGTGTTTGCTTTTGACGGCGGCGCCGGTACGGCTGACGTGGTGGATTATTCGACGTCTGCCGAGGCGATCAATGTCGAACTCGTAACCAATGGTACCGGCCGTGCCGGCATCGGTGGTGATGCTCAGGGCGACACCTTGACCGGCATCGAGAAGGTGATCGGCACCGCGTTCAACGACACGTTCAATGTGGCGGGCGGTACCGTGGTCCTGCAAGGCGGTGCGGGTGACGATGTCTACATCATCAACGACACCGTTGTCAGCACGGTGATCGAGCAGGCTGGAGGCGGAAATGACGAAGTCCGTACCAATTATGCAATTCAATACCTGTCGGCCAACGTCGAACGACTGACTTACACCGGAACCGCCAGTTTTTCCGGATTTGGCAACGCCAGCGATAACATCATCACGGGCGGCATCGGCAACGATATTTTCCAGGGCGGCGCCGGCGCGGACCAATTCATCGGTGGTGCGGGCAGAGACACCGTGGACTACACCGACAGCACCGTGGGTGTAACGCTCAACTTCAAGACCGGGGTCAATTCCGGGATCGCAGCGGGGGATACCTACACCGACATCGAGGTGATCAAGGGATCGAGCGTCAATGACATCTTTGTTGCCGACAGCCGGGTGTTTGCTTTTGACGGTAGTGGCGGAGCGGCTGACGTGGTGGATTACTCGACGTCTGCCGAGGCGATCAATGTCGAACTCGTAGCCAGTGGCACCAGTCGTGCCGGCATCGGTGGTGATGCTCAGGGCGATACCTTGACCAGCATCGAGAAGGTGATTGGCACGGCCTTCAACGACACGTTCAACGTCGCGGGCGCGACCGTGACCGTCGAAGGCGGTGCAGGTGACGATGTTTACATCATCAACGGTACGCGGGTCGCCACGGTGATCGAGCAGGCTGGCGGCGGAAATGACGAGGTCCGTACCAATTATGAAGTTCAATACCTGTCGGCCAACGTCGAACGACTGACCTATACCGGAACCGTCAACTTTTCCGGATTTGGCAACGCCAGCGATAACATCATCACGGGCGGCATCGGTAACGATATTTTCCAGGGCGGCGCTGGCGCGGACCAATTCATCGGTGGTGCGGGCAGAGACACCGTGGACTACACCGACAGCACCGTGGGTGTAACGCTCAACTTCAAGACCGGGGTCAATTCCGGGATTGCAGCGGGGGATACCTACACCGACATCGAGGTGATCAAGGGATCGAGCGTCAATGACATCTTTGTTGCCGACAGCCGGGTGTTTGCTTTTGACGGTAGTGACGGGCTGGCAGATGCGGTGGATTATTCAACGTCTGCTGAAGCGATCAACATCGAACTCGTAGCCAGTGGCACCGGCCGTGCCGGCATCGGTGGAGATGCTCAGGGCGACACCTTGACCAACATCGAGAAGGTGATCGGCACAGCGTTCAACGACACGTTCTATGTCGCGGGCGGGACCATGACCCTGGAAGGCGGTGCGGGTGACGATGTTTATTACATCAATGGCACCAATGTCAGCGAGGTGATCGAGAAGGTCGACGGTGGCATTGACGAGGTGCGTACGACATTCGGACAGCAAAGTCTGAGGGCTAACGTCGAAATTCTGACGTATACCGGTACTGGCGCCTTCACGGGCTACGGCAATGCGATCGACAACATCATCACCGGCGGTTCCGGCAACGACACGCTCTATGGCGGTGCCGGTGCCGACCGGTTCATCGGTGGAGCCGGATTCGACACGGTCGGCTACACCGACACCACCATCGGCGTGACCATCAACCTGAAAACCGGGATCCACTCCGGGATTGCAGCCGGTGATACCTACGTCAGCATCGAGGGATTGAGCGGCACGATAGCCGATGACATTTTCATCGCTGACAGCGCGGCCATGGCCTTTGACGGGTTGCTGGGCATGGACATGGTCAGCTACGAGCAATCCGATAGCGCTGTCACCATTGATTTGAAAACCAAGGTCAATGCGGGTGACGCGGCCGGCGATACCTACACCGGAATCGAGTTTTTCCAGGGCAGCAATTTCAACGACACCCTGTCCGGAACGGCATTCGGTGACAACTTCATCGGTGGCTCCGGTGCGGACCTGATCGATGGGCGTGAAGGGCATGACACCGCCTGGTACATCAACAGCAAGGCCGCTGTGAACATCAATCTGCAGACCAGCGTCAACGAAGGCGGCGATGCTCAAGGTGATGTGCTGCTCAATATCGAGCGAGTGATCGGCAGCCAATTCAACGATACGTTGACCGGAAGTTCGGCCGTCGATTTTCTTGAGGGCAACACCGGCAACGACGTGATTTATGGCGGCGATGGTGCCGACTTCATTTATGGAGGCCTGGTTTCCGTGGCCGGGCCGTTAGCCAGTTCGGCACCCAATGCAGGAGCTCAGGCTGACACGCTCTACGGCGGCAATGGCAACGACACGATTCTCACCGCGGCCAACGACACCGGCAGCCGCGCGTATGGCGAAGCGGGCGATGACACCATCACCGTGTTTCATGGCATGGCCGACGGTGGTGAAGGCAATGACAATCTGATACTGAAGTCCGGCGGTTCGGCCTTCGGTGGTGAAGGTGACGATACCTACACAATCGACACTTCGGCATTGGTCACCCTTCAGGACAACGGCACCAGCCGTGGCGACAAGATTGTGCTGTCGTACATTCGCGCTTCGGAACTGCAAGTCGACCGTGTCGGCGATGACCTCTATCTGCACCGTTACAGCGTTTCAGCCGGTCAGACGCCAGACGAGGGCGTGCGCCTGAAGGACTGGTTTGCCGGTTCCGACACCATCGAGCAGATCGTGACAGCCGATAAGCAGACCATCAATCTGCCGGCTAACAGTGATGCGTTCGCGATGTTTGGCTGACCACTGAATCGCACACCTGCAATCGCAATGCGGCTGCAGGTGTGCACTCGGCAGCTGAGGGATCAAACCGGTTTTCAACCACGCAAGGAAGTAGCAGATGTCAGTGATTTATGGAACGAGTGAAGCCGACCTCATGAGCGGCAGTGAAGGCAATGACGAACTCTACGGACTGGAGTCGGATGATCAGATCTGGGGGACCGCGGGGTCCGATCTGCTGGATGGCGGAGAAGGGTTCGATTCGGTGAGTTATCAGGTGATGCCGCAAGGCGTCAGCGTCGATTTCCGCGAGGGACTGGCCACTGTCTCCAAGGCGGGCGGCTCCGTCGATACCCTGGTTGGCATCGAAAAAGTCATCGGCAGCGCCCACGGTGACACCCTCGCCAGTTCGATCGCCGGCGTCACGCTGGCAGGCGATAACGGCGATGATGTGTACATCGTCGGCAGCGAAGGCGTGTCGATTATCGAAGACGAGTACGGCGGTTATGACGAATTGCGCACCAGCGTCAACATCCAGAAGATGGACCCGTTCCTCGACAAGATGACATTCACTGGCACCGGCGACTTCAAGGGTTACGGCAATGCCGGGGCGAACGTGATTATCGCAGGTGCCGGCAATGACATTCTGTGGGGCGGTGACGGTGGCGATCAGTTCTTTGGCGGTGAAGGATTCGACACCGTCAGCTACACCGACAGCCTTGAAGGCGTCAGTATCGAACTCTCCAGCATTTGGGGCGCCACCGGCATTGCATGGGGCGATACCTACTCGAGCATCGAGGCCGTGCAGGGTTCGAACTTCAACGATGTGATCTTCGCGGGCGCAAGCACGATGGTCATGGACGGTGCCGATGGCTTTGACGCCGTCGATTACAGCCCTTCCAACGATGCGGTCAGTATCGAGTTTCGTGATGGCAAGGGCTTCGGTTCCGGCGGTTACGCCGAAGGCGACACCTTTATCAATGTGGAAAAGGTTGTCGGAACGAACCTGGACGATCACTTCACCGCCAACTCCGGTGGCGTGACATTCGAAGGTGGCTGGGGCAGCGACGTCTACACGATCAACAGCGAGGGTGTGACCATCATCGAGTCAGACTCAGGCATGGGTTATGACGAGCTGTACACCAGCCTGTCGGTCATGAAAATGGACCCGTTCATCGAGAAAATGACCTACACCGGCACGGCCGATTTCACCGGTTATGGCAACGATTCCGACAACCACATCTTCGGCGGCAGCGGCAATGACCTGTTCTACGGTGGCGCCGGACGGGATGTCTTCATCGGTGGCGCGGGAACGGACATCGTCAGCTATGACGACAGCGATACGGGTGTGGTGGTCAACCTGTGGAGGATTGGCCAGAACGGTACAGCTGAAGGGGACATGTATTACGACGTCGAAGGTCTGCAAGGCAGTCGTTTCAACGATGTGATGGATGCCGGCCGCGAGGACGCGATCCTGGAAGGTGGCAACGGCGACGATGTGATCAATGGCAACGATGGCAACGATCACCTCTACGGCGGACTGAAATCAGGTCTCGATGGAGATGTCGCGCAGGCCGACACGCTGTCTGGCGGCTCGGGCGATGATGTTATCGTCAGCGCCGTGAATGACCTGGGTACAGTGGCCCACGGTGATCAGGGCAGTGACACCATCACGGTCCACGACGGCAGTGCCTTTGGTGATGACGGTTATGACGTGCTCACCGGCACCGGCAATAGCTATCTGTTGTCCGGTGGCAGCGGCAACGACGTGCTGAACCTCAATCTCCCGGGGCAATCGGGCACTGGCGGCATCGCACTGGGCGGTATGGGTGACGATACCTACATCGTGAACACCACCGGGCTGGTAACGATTCAGGACGAA
Organism: Pseudomonas sp. B37(2017); assembly: GCF_002112885.1. Classification (NCBI taxonomy): domain Bacteria; kingdom Pseudomonadati; phylum Pseudomonadota; class Gammaproteobacteria; order Pseudomonadales; family Pseudomonadaceae; genus Pseudomonas; species Pseudomonas sp. B37(2017). The sequence goes on from NZ_NEIX01000002.1 coordinate 467,955, forward strand.
GGCTGGGACCTCAATGACACGCTGATCCTGAATACTGTCGCCAATCTCAGCCAGCTGAACGTCACTCGCATCGGTGATGACGCCTATCTGCATGGCACCAACGACGGCAGCGTCGGCGTTCCCGACAGCGGCGTGAAACTGCAAGGCTGGTACGCCGAGTCTGCCGGGTATCCCGGGTATGCCGGGTACAACAAAATCGAGCATCTGCAGACCGCTGACGGTCAGGTCTACGACCTGCCGGCCACGATCGATGGGTTCGCGATGTTTGGCTGATCCGCCCGATTGATTGAAGTAGCTTGATGAAGGGATGAGTCCGGCAACGGATTCATCCCTTTTTTCATGCCTGCATTTCCTCGCCGACGCGGTGCTGGCGGAGCTGGCGCGTTTCCTGCAAGTCCCCCTCAAATCGCCATAAAACGAGCGCTCGCGGTCATTCACCTGCGCCCGGACTGGCAAAGGTTCAGCCGCAAAGGCCTGCAACAGCGAGGCCGAGCCCTGTGACGTAGAAGAGGGGAGACGATGAAGGCAGTTATTTTGGCGGGTGGCCTCGGCACGCGCATCAGTGAAGAGTCGCACCTCAAGCCCAAGCCAATGATCGAGATCGGCGGCAAGCCAATTCTCTGGCACATCATGAAGCAGTATTCCGCCCACGGAATCCACGACTTCGTGATCTGCCTCGGCTACAAGGGCTACGCGATCAAGGACTTCTTCGCCAACTACTTCCTGCACACCTCCGACGTCACGTTCGACATGCGCAACAACCGCATGGACGTGCACCAGAACTACAGCGAGCCGTGGAGCGTCACCCTGATCGACACCGGCGAGGAAACCATGACCGGTGGCCGTCTGCTGCGTGCCGGCCGTTACCTCAAGGATGAAGAGGCGTTCTGCTTCACCTACGGCGACGGCGTCTCCGACATCAACATTGCGCAACTCGTTGACTACCACAAGGGTCACGGCCGTCTGGCGACCGTCACCGCCGTGCAGCCGCCGGGCCGCTACGGCGCCCTTGAGCGCCATGGCGATCAGGTCCTCGGCTTCACCGAAAAACCGCGCGGCGACGGCGGCTGGATCAATGGCGGCTTCTTCGTGCTGTCGCCAAAAGTCCTGTCGTACATCGCCGGTGACGAAACCACCTGGGAAGCGGAGCCCCTGGCTCAGTTGGCCCAGGACGAACAACTCAAAGCCTTCGAACACGAAGGTTTCTGGCATCCAATGGACACCCTGCGCGACAAGAACCATCTCGAAGCACTGTGGCAGAGCGGGGAGGCCCCATGGAAGCAATGGGCCTGAGTCCTGAGTTCTGGCGCGGCAAGCGGGTTCTGGTCACCGGTCACACCGGTTTCAAGGGCAGCTGGCTGACCCTGTGGCTGCAAAGCCTCGGCGCGCAAGTCAGCGGTTTTTCCCTCGATCCGTCGACCGAGCCGAGCCTGTTCGAACTGGCGCGCGTGAACGAAGGCATCAACGATCAGCGCGGCGACCTGCGTGACCTCGGCGCCTTGCTTGAGATCATCGCTGACACCGAGCCGGAAATCGTTCTGCACCTGGCGGCTCAGCCGCTGGTGCGCGAAGGCTATCGCGATCCGCTCGGCACTTATTCCAGCAACGTCATGGGCACCCTCAATCTGCTCGAAGCGATTCGTCAGGTCGGTTGCGTGCGGGCCTGCGTGCTGGTGACCACCGACAAGGTCTACGCCAACAAGGAATGGCTGTGGCCGTACCGCGAGGACGAAGCCCTCGGTGGACACGACCCTTACAGCAGCAGCAAGGCGTGCTGCGAGTTGCTGGCGCAGTCTTACGCGGCATCGTTCTTCCCGGCCGACAAGTACGCCGAGCACGGTCTGGCGCTGGCCACTGCGCGGGCCGGCAACGTGTTGGGCGGCGGTGATTTCGCCCCTGAACGGCTGATTCCCGATGTCCTGAAAGCCTGGTCGGCAGACGAGCCGGTGACCCTGCGTTACCCGCAAGCCGTGCGCCCGTGGCAGCACGCGCTGGAGCCGCTGGCCGGCTACCTGCAACTGGCCGCCGGGCTCTATGAAGAAGGCCCGGAATACGCTGGTGCGTGGAACTTCGGCCCGGGTGAAACGGACATGTGCAGCGTCGGCGAAGTGGTCGAACTGCTCGCCAACCGCTGGCCTCAGGCCCGTGGCCTGCGCCTCGAAAAGAGTGACCTGCACGAAGCTGGTCTGCTGCGCCTGGACAGCAGCCGCGCCCGTCAGGTGTTGGGCTGGCAGCCGCGCTGGTCGTTGCAGCAATGCCTGACCCAGACCCTCGACTGGCACCTGGCGTGGCAGAACGGCGATGACATGCGCACCGTGACCCTCGGCCAACTGAACCTGTACCGGGGCGCGCTGTGAGCGAGTTTTCCTTGAAACCGTTGCCGCTGGCCGGGTTGTTCAGCGTCCAGCACAAACGCTTCGAAGATCAGCGCGGGCACTTCGCCCGGCTGTTCTGCGAAGGCAGCCTGAAGGCGTTCGGCAGTGAATTTCACATCCGCCAGATCAACCATTCCTGCACCCGCGAGAAGGGCAGTGTGCGCGGTCTGCATTACCAGAATGCCAACGCGCCGGAAGCCAAACTGATCACCTGCCTGCGCGGTGAGGTGTGGGACGTGGCGGTAGACCTGCGCCCGGACTCGGAAACCTTCCTGCACTGGCACGCCGAGCACCTGAAGGCCGGCGACGGACGCAGCCTGCTGATTCCGGCCGGCTTCGCCCACGGTTTCCAGACCCTCACCGAAGATGCCGAACTGCTTTACCTGCACAGCGCCGATTACGCGCCGGAGCACGAGGGCGGTCTGTCGGTGAACGATCCACGGCTGGCGATTGCCTGGCCGTTGCCTGTCAATAAATTGTCAGCGCGTGATTCCAGCCATCCCGCGCTCGATCAACACTTTGCTGGAGTGCGTCTATGAACTGCCGTGGGTGCGCCGCACCGCTGAGCCTGCCGCTGATCGACCTCGGCACCTCGCCACCGTCCAACGCCTATGTGCATGCCGATCGGCTGGAGCAGGCCGAACAATGGGTGCCGCTGAAGGTCGCCGTGTGCCAAGAGTGCTGGCTGGTGCAGACCGAGGATTACACCAGCGCCGACAGCCTGTTCGACGCCGAGTACGCCTACTTCAGTTCGTTCTCCAGCACCTGGCTGGCCCACGCCGAGCGTTATGTGGCCGAGATGGTCGAGCGCTTCGGCCTGACCGCCGACAGCCGCGTGGTGGAAGTCGCGGCCAACGACGGCTACCTGCTGCAATACGTGGCCGGTCGCGGCATCCAGTGCCTGGGCGTCGAGCCGACCCGCAGCACCGCGCAGGCGGCACGGGAAAAAGGCCTGGAGATCCGTGAACTGTTCTTCGGTCGCGACACCGCCGCCCAGCTGAAAAGCGAAGGCTGGGCCGCCGACCTGATGGCCGCCAACAACGTGCTCGCTCACGTGCCGGACATCAACGATTTCCTTGGCGGTTTCGCCAAGCTGCTCAAACCGACCGGCGTCGCCACCTTCGAATTCCCGCAACTGCTGACGCTGATGGCCGGCGCGCAGTTCGACACGCTGTATCACGAACACTATTCGTACCTGTCGTTAACCGCCGTACAAACGCTGTGCGAGCGCAACGGCCTGGAAGTGTTCGACGTCAGCCAGCTGACCACCCATGGCGGATCGCTGCGGGTGTTCGTCCAGCGCAAGGACGGCGAACGCCGCGTCGTGCAGCCGGCCGTGCAACAGCAGTTGCAGGCCGAGCTCGACGCCGGCGTGAAAACCACCGGGTACTACGCGACGCTGGCGCCGGCTGCCGAACGCATCAAGCACGACCTGCTGCGTTTCCTGTTGCAGGCCAAGGCCGATGGCAAGCGTGTGGTCGGCTACGGCGCCGCTGCCAAGGGCAACACCTTGCTCAACTACGCCGGGGTCAAACCCGATCTGCTGGCCTGGGTCGCCGATGCCAACCCGCACAAGCAGGGCAAGTTCATGCCGGGCAGCCGCATCCCGATTGTCGCGCCGGCGCAGATCGATATCGAGAAGCCGGATTACGTGCTGGTGCTGCCATGGAACCTGTTGCACGAAGTCAGTCAGCAACTGGCCCAGGTGCGTGAGTGGGACGGTCGCTTCGTGATCGCCGTGCCTGAGTTGAGCGTGCTGTGAAGGTTCTGGTCACCGGGGCCACGGGTTTCGTCGGTCGGCATCTGGTCGCAGCGTTGCTGGCCCGTGGCTGCACGGTGCGGGCGGTTGCGCGCGACGCGCAGAAAGCCGCGGACATGCCGTGGATCAATGACGTCGAGTTCGTGAGCGCGGATATTCACGCGACGGATCTGGATGTCGCGGCGCTGACCAAGGGCGTCGATGCACTCGCGCACCTGGCCTGGCCGGGGTTGCCGAACTATCGGGCGCTGTTCCATTTCGAGCACAACCTGATGGCCGACTATCGCTTCATCAAAGGCGCGGTAGAGGCGGGCGTGACGCAGGTGCTGGTGACCGGCACCTGCTTCGAATACGGCATGCAGAGCGGCCCGTTGAGGGAACAGAACGACGCGCAGCCGGCCAATCCTTACGGTCTGGCCAAACACACCCTGCACCTGTTTTTGCAGAATCTGCAGCAGGAGCATTCGTTCACCCTGCAATGGGCGCGGCTGTTCTACCTGCACGGCGCCGGGCAGAACCCCAACAGTCTGTTGGCGGCGCTGGACCGGGCAATCGATGCCGGCGATGCGACGTTCAACATGTCGGCCGGTGAACAGCTGCGGGACTTCCTGGCGATTGAAACGGCCACCGCGTACCTCGCCGCGATCCTGCACAAACGCGATTTCGACGGCACGATCAACTGCGCCAGCGGCCAGCCGGTTTCGGTGCGGGCGCTGGTCGAACAGCGCGTGCGTGAGCGCGGCGCGACCATCGGCCTGAACCTCGGCCATTACCCGTATCCGACCCACGAACCGCTGGCGTTCTGGGCGGTGACCGAGCGCTTGCAACAGTTATTGGGAGAGCCGCAATGAGGCACGAGTTGTATCGGGTCACCGACCTGCCGGTGCTGCAGAACCGCACCTTTGCCGATCCCGAATCGGCGAAGGCATCGGCCAGCGCCGACTTGTTGCTGGTGCAGGATGAGCGCAGCGGTCTGATCTTCAATGCGGCGTTCGACGCCGACAAGCTCAGCTACGACGCCGACTACCAGAACGAACAGGCGCATTCCGGCCAGTTCCAGAAGCACCTGAGCGATGTCGAAGGCATCATTGCCCGGCACTTCAAGGGTCAGGAACTGATCGAAGTCGGCTGCGGCAAAGGCTATTTCCTGGAGCTGCTCAAAGGCCTGGGCTACCAGATCACCGGCATCGACCCGGCCTACGAAGGCGAGAACGCCGACGTGATCAAGGCCCCGTTCACCCGAGGCCTGGGCCTTGAGGCAGACGCCATCGTGCTGCGTCATGTGCTGGAACATATTCAGGATCCGCTGAGCTTTCTGGCGGTGATCGCCGAAGCCAATCAGGGCGGTGGGCAGATCTACATCGAAGTGCCGTGCTTCGACTGGATCCTCGAACACCGCGCCTGGTTCGACCTGTTCTACGAGCACGTCAATTACTTCCGCCTCGATGACCTGCGCCGGATGTTCGGCACCGTGCACGAGGCCGGTCACCTGTTCGGCGGCCAGTACCTGTACATCGTCGCTGACCTCGCCACGTTGCGCCTGACCCCGGAACAACCGGTGCCGCGTCTGGCCTTGCCGGACGATTTCACCGCCAGCCTCGAGCGCGCGGTGCAGATCATCCAGGGCGCGCCCGAGCAGGGTTCGGCGATCTGGGGCGCCTCGTCCAAAGGCGTGATCTATTCGCTGTTCCTGCAACGCGCCGGCGTGGCGGTGGATCGCGTGGTCGATATCAACCCGGCCAAGCAGGGGCGTTACCTGCCCCTGAGCGGTGCCCGGGTGTCCTCGCCGCAAGAGGCGATGGACGCCTTGCCCGAGGGCGCCAACCTGTTTGTGATGAATTCCAATTACCTCGAAGAGATCAAGCGGATGACCGGTGGACGTTACGTCTATCACGCCGTCGACAGCGCTTCGTTCCAGTGACCCTTGAGATTTTGAAAATGACCGACAACAGCATCAACAAAGCTTTCGAAGCCGAATGCCGCGAGCAGATCGCCCAGCAGGGTGACGACCAGAAACTCACCGGCCTGGCCCGCGATTTCTTCAACGAATCGGCCAAGCACAAGTACAGCTACCACTTCTCGTGGATGGGCCGTCCGATCATCCAGCTGCCACAAGACATGATGGCCATGCAGGAAATCATCTGGCAGGTGAAGCCGGATCTGGTCATCGAGTGCGGCATCGCCCACGGCGGTTCGATCATCTACTACGCCTCCCTGCTGGAGCTGCAAGGTCACGGCGAAGTGCTGGGCATCGATCTGGACATCCGTCCACACAACCGCGAAGCCATCGAAAGCCACCCGATGAGCAAGCGCATCAAGATGATCGAAGGTTCGAGCATCGACCCGGCCATCGCTGCCCAGGTCCGCGCGGCTGCCGAAGGCAAGAAAGTCATTCTGGTGCTCGATTCCAACCACACTCACGACCACGTGCTCGAAGAGCTGCGCCTCTACGCGCCACTGGTGTCGGTCGACAGCTACTGCGTGGTGATGGACACCGTGGTTGAAGACATGCCGGCCGATTTCTTCCCGGATCGTCCATGGGGCCCGGGCGATAACCCGAAGACTGCCGTGTGGAAATACCTGGAAGAGAACAAGGATTTCGAGATCGATGTTCAGCTGCAGAACAAGCTGCTGATCACCGTGGCGCCGGACGGCTATCTGCGTCGCGTTCGTTAATTCGCAACATCACCAAAGCGTTGTCTCGGCGAGTCGCCGGTTGTGGAGAGAAGTTATGCAAGGCAAGTACAGTTCTGAACTGACGCTACCGCTCAACGAGTTGTTGACCGTAGTGCTGATTACGCACAATCGTCCGGCGTTCCTGCGTCGGGCGGTGAAGTATTACAGCAGCTTGCCCTGCAAAATCATGGTGCTGGACTCCACGGCCGAACGCCCTGAAGGTGACTTTTCCGCGGTCGACTATCACCACGTGCCGCAGTTCGCCTACTGGGGCATGCAGGCCAAACTGGCCTATGGCGTGGAGCAACTGACCACGCCGTATATGGTGCTGGCGGCCGACGACGACTTCATCCTGCACGATTCGCTGACCGAGTCGGTGGGCTTCCTCCAGGCAAATCCCGACTACGGCATGTGCCACGGCTACTGCCTGATGTACCTGTCGATGGCCGGTGATGTGAGCTACTACCGCCGTGACAAGAAAGTCATGGAAGACTACTTGTCCGAGAAGGCTCAGGATCGGGTCATCGATTACATGAGTCAGTACATCCCGCCGTTCTACGCGGTGACCCGTACCGACCTGATGAAGACCTGGCATTCGGCACTGCCGCCAGGCACCAGTTTCCAATGGCAGGAAATCGGCCACGTGTACTTCCTGCTGGCCAGTGCCAAGGCGCGTATCCTGCCGATTCCTTACGTGGTGCGCGAGATCAACTACGGCAACTCCGAGCACAGCACCGAGGTTTACCACTCGCTGACGTACGCCGACGCGAAGTCGGTGGCCGAGCGTGAAGCCTTTGCTGAATTCCTCGCCGGGTTGCCTACTGCGATCCAGGGCCTGGATGCAGAACAGAGCAAAGCGTTTGCCCTGCAAAGTTTCGAAGCCATGGTCGACAGCCTGCAAAGCGGTCGGGCGCTGACGGCGGAACTGATTGTCCAGTCCACCTGGAATCAGGTGCTCAAGGTGCCGGATCGTCGTTTCGGGCCGTTGCAATACGTCGAAATGCCGTTCTATAACCAGGCATTCTTCGATCGTCTGGCGCAGTTCGAATTCATGCTGCACGCGATGCCCGCCGGCCGAGTTCAATTGCAGGGGCTCGAAGGGGTGTGGACGCGTCAGGCGCATCTGCTCCAGGCGCGCAATAACGACACGCAGGACAGTGTGCTCGAGCGTCTGTGGCAGGCCCACGACCTCAATGCCTTCAACCGTACCGTGAACAAGCGTCTGGTGGCGCAACTGGAACTGGCGGGCGAAAACGAAGAAGCGCAAAAAATGCGTGACTGGATTGCACGGCTCGATGCGCTGACGGTGGAAGATCACCATCGCACGTTCGACGCCATGCAGTCCGGACGGCTGCTCAAGTGGCTGGATTCACGTCAACCGCAAGCCGGACAGGTCGAGGCCATTGGCGAGCATCTGGCCGTCAACGGTGGCGGTCAGCAGTTCGGCATCTTCCTGCTGGATATGGACAACGATATCGACAAGCTGCAAGTCAGCCTCGACAGCTTGCTCGAGGGCCAGTGCAAGACGTTCCGGATCGTCGTGTTCACCACCGGTGAAGCACCGGCGGCCACCACCGCACAGAACACCCTGCATTTTGTCCGCGTGACGCCGGGCAACCTGATCGACAAACTTAACCAGAGCGCCAGTCAGTCGCCATCCGACTGGGTGCTTCTGGCGCAAGCCGGGGATGAATTCACTGCCAGCGGCCTTTTGCGCGCCAGCCTGGAGTTGATGAACGCCGGTGATTGCCGTGCCGTTTCCACCGACGAAATCCAGCGCGCGGAAAACGGTGCGCTGGTGGACGTGTTCCGTCCGGGCTTCAATCTGGATCTGCTGCTGAGCCTGCCGGCGATGATGGCGCGTCACTGGTTGATTCGTCGCGACGCGCTGGTCGAGGCCGGTGGTTATTCGGCGGACTACAGCAAGGCGCTGGAATTCGATCTGCTGCTGCGCATCATCGAGCAGGATGGCCTCAACAGCCTGGCCCACCTCGATGAGCCGCTGCTGATCACTCAGGCACCGGTGCTTGAAGAGAACGCTCACGAGCGTCTGGCACTGTTGCGTCACCTGGGCAATCGTGGCTACAAGGCCAAGGTCACTTCATCCGTGCCGGGCATTTACCAGATCGACTACCACCACAGCGATCGTCCTCTGGTGTCGATCATCGTGCCGGCAGGCGACGATCTGCCGGCCCTGCAACGTTGCCTGGAAGGCGTGCAGTTGCGCACCCGCTATCAAAAATACGAAATCCTGGTCGCCACCACTGGCGCTCAGTCAGCGCAAGTCAACGACTGGCTCGGCACCTATCAGCATCCGAAAGTCCGGGTGCTGCGCGTTGATCAGCCGCTGAGCGCGCCGGCGTTGTACAACGCGGCCAGCCAGCAGGCGCTGGGTGAGTATCTGGTATTGCTCGCGGCCGACGCAGAAGTGGTCAACCCGAACTGGCTCGACTCGTTGCTCAACCACGCTCTGCGTCCGGAAGTCGGCGTAGTCGGCCCGAAACTGGTCGACCGCGACGGCAAGATCAGCCAGGCCGGTCTGATTCTCGGCATGAACGATGGGGTTGGCTCGGCATTCGTCGGCGAAAAACACGACGCCCAGGGTTACCTGTACCGGTTGTCCGTGGATCAGAACTACTCGGCGGTTTCTAATGTGTGCCTGATGGTGCGCAAAGAACTGTTTGATGCTTTGGGCGGTCTGGACGACAACACATTCACCGAAGGCTTCAGCGATGTCGATCTGTGCCTGAAAGCCGGCCAGGCCGGCTACCTGACCGTCTGGACGCCATCGGTGCAAGTCATCCATCAGGGCGATATCGCCCAGGCTGATCAGGCACTGGCTGCGTTGCAGGAAAAATGGGCGGCGGCGTTCGCCCGGGATCAGGCGTACAACGCGAACCTGAGCCTGACTGGCAAAGGCTTTGTGCTGAACGACAGCGCTTCGCTGAATTGGGCGCAGTTGATCGCCTGAAGCTGGCGTAAAGGGAACAGGACTCAAGACATGTTCAACGGTAAATCGATTTTCATCTCCGGCGGCACCGGCTCGTTCGGGCGCAAATTCATCGCGCGCCTGCTCGAGCAACACCAGCCCAAGCGCGTGGTGGTGTTCTCCCGGGATGAGCTCAAGCAATACGAAATGCAGCAGACGTTCAACGCGCCGTGCATGCGTTACTTCCTCGGTGACGTGCGCGACGCCGATCGTCTGCGTCAGGCCATGCGCGGCATCGATTACGTGGTGCACGCCGCGGCGTTGAAGCAGGTGCCGGCGGCGGAATACAACCCGACCGAATGCATCCGCACCAACGTCAACGGCGCGGAAAACATCATCGCCGCCGCCATCGACAACGGCGTGAAGAAAGTCGTTGCGCTGTCCACCGACAAGGCCGCGAGCCCGATCAACCTGTACGGCGCCACCAAGTTGCTGTCGGACAAATTGTTCGTCGCGGCCAACAACATTGCCGGCGAACAGCAGACGCGTTTCGCGGTGGTGCGCTATGGCAACGTCGCCGGTTCGCGCGGTTCGGTGGTGCCGTTCTTCAGCAAACTGATCGCCGATGGCGCGACGGAGCTACCGATCACTGACGAGCGCATGACCCGCTTCTGGATCACCCTCGATCACGGCGTGCAGTTCGTGCTCGACAGCTTTGCGCGGATGCACGGCGGCGAAGTGTTCGTGCCGAAGATCCCGTCGATTCGCGTGGTCGATCTCGCGCGTGGCATGGCCGAGCACCTGCCGCACAAGAACGTCGGCATTCGTCCGGGCGAGAAGCTGCACGAGTTGATGGTGCCGCTGGACGATGCGCGGATGACTCTGGAGTTCGCCGATCACTACACCATCCAGCCGTCGATTCGTTTTACCAGCGTCGACGTGGATTTTGCCGAGGACAAACTCGGTGAGCGTGGTGTGCCGGTCGGCGAAGATTTCGAGTACCGTTCCGACACCAACCCGCACTTCCTCTCGGTGGGGCAGATCGCCGAGCTGCACGCGAAGCTCTCGGTATGATTCCCTACGGTCGGCAGAGCCTCGACCAGACGGACATCGACGCGGTCGTCGAGGTGTTGCAGTCCGACTGGTTGACCCAGGGCCCGACCATCGAACGCTTCGAGCAGGCGATGGCCGAGCGTTGTCAGGCCGACTTCGCCGTGGCGGTGTGCAACGCCACGGCGGCGCTGCACATTGCCTGTCTGGCGGCGGGGCTCGGCGCGGGTGACCGTTTGTGGACCACGCCGAACACCTTTCTCGCGTCGGCCAACTGCGGGCGTTATTGCGGCGCTGACGTGGACTTCGTGGACATCGATCCGCTGACCTGGAACCTTGATGCCGAAGTTCTGGCGAGCAAACTCGATGCTGCCGAGCGCGACGGCACGCTGCCCAAAGTGCTGGTGGCGGTGGCGTTCTCCGGGCAGAGCTGCGACATGCGGCGCATTGCCGAACTGGCCGAGCGCTACAACTTCACGGTGATCGAAGACGCTTCCCACGCGGTCGGCGCAAGCTATGCCGGGCGTCCGGTGGGCTGCGGTGAATTTGCCGCGATGACCGTGTTCAGCTTCCATCCGGTGAAGATCATCACCAGCGGCGAAGGCGGCATGGTGCTGACCAATCGCCCGGAACTGGCCGAGCGTCTGCAACGCCTGCGCAGCCACGGCATGACCCGCGATCCGCAGCAGATGACCGAGCCCAGCCACGGCCCGTGGTACTACCAGCAGGTCGAGCTGGGTTTCAATTACCGGATTACCGATCTGCAAGCCGCGCTGGGCCTGTCGCAGTTGGGCAAACTGGACGAGTTCATCGCCCGTCGCCGGGCGCTGGCCGCGCGTTACGAGCGCTTGATGGCGTACTTGCCGGTGACTGTGCCGAGCCTCCAGCCGGAGGCCGAATCGGCCTGGCATCTTTATGTGGTGCGTTTGCAGACCGAGCGCATCAGCCTCAGCCACCGTCAGGTGTTCGAAGGCTTGCGTGCCGCCGGTATCGGCGTGAACCTGCACTACATTCCGGTGCATTTGCAGCCGTACTATCGTGACCTGGGTTTCGCCGAGGGTGACTTCCCCGAAGCCGAGCGTTATTACGCCGAAGCGATCAGCCTGCCGCTGTTCCCGTTGCTGAGCGATCAGCAGCAGGACTACGTGGTCGAGCAATTGCGTCGGTTGACCGAATGATTGCCGCCGCGGCGGTGGATGGAAAACGGTAATGCGTGATCTGAGCGAGCAGGAACAATTCTGGCAGGGCGAATTCGGCAACCAGTACGTTGACCGTAACGTCGGCGAGCCACTGGTGGCGGCCAATCTGGCGTTGTTCGCCAAGGCGCTGACCCGGGCCGGGCGAATCGACAGCCTGCTTGAGTTGGGCACCAACGCCGGCAACAACTTGCAGGCGCTGCGTCAGCTGCTGCCGCGCTGCGAGCTGTTCGGGGTCGAGATCAATGCCAGTGCCTGCGCCCAGGCCCGAGCGCTGGAAATTGCGAATATCTGGCACGGTTCGCTGTTCGACTTTCACCGTGAACGCCAATACGACCTGACCCTGAGCAAAGGTGTGCTGATCCATCTGGCGCCGGAGCTATTGGCGACGGCGTATGCACAGTTGTATGAGTTGAGTTCGCGCTACATCCTGATCGCCGAGTACTACAATCCCTCGCCGGTGGAAGTGTCCTATCGCGGCAACAGCGGCAAGCTGTTCAAGCGTGATTTTGCCGGGGAAATGCTTGACCGTTATCCTGATCTGCAACTGCTGGACTACGGCTTCGGTTATCACCGCGATCCGCAGTTTCCGGTCGACGACATCACCTGGTTCCTGCTGGAAAAACGTCCTTGAACAACGTCGCAATCATCCCGGCCCGCGGGGGCAGCAAACGCATCCCGCGCAAGAATCTCAAGCCGTTCGACGGTGTGCCGATGATTGTCCGTTCGATTCGCACGGCCCTCGATTCAGGGTTGTTCGAGCAGGTGGTGGTCAGCACCGACGACGCAGAGATCGCCGACGTGGCGCGGGCCAGCGGTGCTCACGTGCCGTTCATGCGTCCGGCTGAGCTGGCCGATGATTTCACCGGCACTGCGGCGGTGATCGCGCATGCCCTGCAGCAACTGCCGGCCTTCGAATACGCCTGCTGTGTGTACGCTACGGCGCCGCTGTTGCAGGCGCGCTTTCTGCGTCAGGGCTTTGAGTTGCTGGCGCAGCATCCGGACAAGTCCTTTGCATTTTCAGTCACCGATTTCGGCTTTCCGGTGCAGCGCGCCTTGACCCTCGACGGGCAGGGCGCGCTGACAGCGTTGTACCCCGAATTTCGCAACACCCGTTCGCAGGATCTGCCGGCTGCCTTTCAGGATGCCGGCCAGTTCTATTGGGGGCGCCGCGAGGCCTGGCTGGGTGGCGAGGTGCTGTATTCGCCGGCGAGTCTGCCGGTGATCCTGCCCCGGTATCTGGTGCAGGACATCGATACCGTCGAAGACTGGAAGCGCGCCGAATACCTTTACGCCGCCCTCAAGGCTGGCGGGGAACTGCAATGAGAGTGCTGATCCGTGCCGACGCCTCGCCGACCATCGGCAGCGGCCACATCGCCCGGTGCCTGACGCTGGCGCGAGTGCTGCGCACGCAAGGCACTCATGTCGCGTTCGCCTGTCGTCGTTTGCCGGGGCATCGGCTCGATGCGTTGCAGAGCGAAGGCTTCGAGACCTTCGCGTTGCCGGATCGCTATGCCGGTGAAGACCCGGAGCAGGCCATCGAATCGATGCTGCCGTGGCAGGCGGATATCGATGCACTGGCGACGCAACTGGAAGGGCAGCCCGGATTTGACTGGGTGATCGCCGACCATTACGGCCTCGACCATCACTGGCAGACCGCTGCCCGTCGCTTTGCACCACGGATTGCCGCCGTCGACGATCTGGCGACCCGGCGCTACAGCGTGGATCTGCTGCTCAATCAGAACCTCTCCGGGCTCAGCGAAAACTATCAGCCGCTGTTGCCGGCCGGTTGCCGAACGCTGCTCGGTCCGCGCTTCGCCATGTTGCGTGAAGAGTTCAGTGGCCCGGCCATCGAGATCAAACCGGTGGCGCGCCGGGTGCTGGTGAATTTCGGCGGTTTCGATGCGGCGCGCCAGACCCATCACGCGATGCTGGCGCTGGCGGATATTTCGGCGCTTGAAGTGGATTTTGTCGCCGGTGCCGACAACCCGGCCTGGACAGAGATGCAGGCGCTGGCCGAAACGCGGCCGCACTGGCGCCTGCACAGTTTCGTCAGCGATTTTCATCGGCGCATGACCGAGGCCGACCTGTTTATCGGCGCCGGCGGCGGCACCAGTTGGGAGCGCGCGGCCCTGGGCCTGCCGACGATCTGCATCGCGGTGTCGAACAACCAGCAGGCCAACGGCGAGGTGATGGCGGCGGCCGGCGCGCATGTGTTCATGGGCGCGCGGGAGCAGGTCAGCGTCGAGCAACTGCGCGCTGCCATCGGCTTTGTCGTGGGCAATTTTTATCTACGCCAGAGCCTGGCCGAGCGTTCGCGGCAACTGGTCGACGGACGCGGTGCGCTGCGGGTGGCGACGGCACTGGCCGGCGCGGTGCTCAAGTTGCGTCTGGCGACGCCGGATGACGCGCAGTTGTTGTTCGACGGGCGCAATGCCGAGGCGGTGCGCCGCTGGTCGCTGGACAGCGGGGCGATCGATTGGGCGCAGCACGTGAACTGGCTGGTTGCGTGCCTGCGCAATCCTCAACGACTGCTGCTGGTGGCCGAGGCGGATGATGGCCCGGTCGGCGTCCTGCGCTACGATTTGCGCGGCTTTGAGGCGGAAGTTTCGCTATATCTGTTCGAGGGGCGTTTCGGTCTCGGCTGGGGCAGGGCGCTGCTGGCGCAGGGTGAGGCCTTTGTGGCTGCGCACTGGCCGCAAATGACCGCCATCACCGCCCAGGTGTTGCCGGCCAATCGGCCCTCGATGAATGTTTTTCGTGACGCCGGGTTCACCCAGAGTGCCTGCGCGTTCACCAAGGTTTTGAAGGAATCCCGTCAATGAGCAGTTTCAATATCGGCAACCGCCAGATCGGTGCCGATGCGCCGCCGTTCATCATCGCTGAAATGAGCGGCAACCATAACCAGTCACTGGACGTCGCCTTGCAGATTGTCGAAGCGGCGGCCAAGGCCGGCGCGCATGCCTTGAAACTGCAAACCTACACCGCCGAAACCATGACCCTGGATCTGGCGGAGGGCGAATTTTTCATCAAGGATCCGAACAGTCTGTGGGCCGGTACCTCGCTCTACGACCTGTATGAAAGGGCCCACACGCCCTGGGAATGGCATGCGCCGATCTTCGCCCGGGCCAGGGAATTGGGCATGCTCGCGTTTTCGACACCGTTCGACGACAGCGCCGTGGACTTCCTTGAAAGCCTCGATGTGCCGGCCTACAAGATCGCCAGTTTCGAAAACACCGATCTGCCGCTGATCCGCCGTGTCGCGGCGACCGGCAAACCGTTGATCATTTCCACCGGCATGGCCAGCATCGCCGAACTCGACGAAACCGTGCGCGCTGCCCGTGAGGCAGGCTGCAAAGATCTGGTGCTGCTTAAATGCACCAGCACCTACCCGGCGACCCCGATCAACAGCAACGTGCGCACGATTCCGCATCTGCGTGAGCTGTTCGGTTGTGAGGTCGGTCTGTCCGATCATTCGATGGGTGTCGGTGTGTCGGTGGCGGCGGTGGCGCTGGGCGCGACGGTGGTGGAAAAACACTTCACCCTCGACCGTTCAGCCGGTGGGGTGGACGCCAGTTTCTCGCTGGAACCGGCGGAACTGGCCAGTCTGGTGATCGAGACCGAGCGTGCCTGGCAGGCCATGGGCCAGGTCCATTACGGCGTGACCGAGGCTGAGCAGAAGTCGCTGGTTTACCGTCGGTCGCTGTACGTCACGGCGGATATGGCGGCCGGTGAACCCTTCACGGCGGCCAATGTGCGCGCCATTCGTCCCGGTCTCGGTCTGCCGCCCAAGCACACCGATGCCGTCCTCGGGCGCCGTGCGCGCCAGCCGATTAAACGCGGTACGCCGCTGGACTGGTCATTGGTCCAATGAGCCGATCTGTCACCGATTCGGCAAAATAGCGTGACCTGCGAGTCATAACGCGCATCTTCACTGTATTGTAATGACCGGGGAGATGGCGCCTGGCCCGTTTTCGGTTCCAGTGATAGCCCTTTGCGCTCCCCGTGGCTGCCCGTTGTGGCGGCCGTTTTCTGTTTGTCGGCGCCCCTCGAATCCTTGCGAGCGGTGGTATTGGGCTGTTTATTATTGGGAAGCCGTAATGATTGGCATAAAAAGCATTGCGAGCTACGTTCCTGTAGCCGGCGTGGACAATTACGCACAAGGTGCAAAATTCGAGAAGGATGAAGAATTCATCCTCGGCAAGATCGGTTCGGCCTTCCTCCCACGCAAAGACGCGGAACAGGAAACCTCCGATCTGTGCGTTGAAGCGGCCAATGCGCTGTTTGCCAACAACCCTGAACTGAAACGTGAATCCATCGATGCGCTGATCGTCGTCACCCAGAACGGTGACGAGGAAGGCCTGCCGCACACCGCAGCCATCGTCCAGGACAAGCTCGGGCTGCCGACCAATGTCGCGGCGTTCGATATTTCCCTGGGCTGCTCCGGCTACGTCTACGGCATCTACGCGATCAAAGGCTTCATGGAAGCCGCCGGTTTGAAAAACGGCCTGCTGATCACCGCTGACCCGTATTCGAAAATCGTTGATCCGGAAGATCGCAACACCACCATGCTGTTCGGCGATGCCGCTACTGCCACCTGGATGGGCGAAGACCCGGTCTGGGCGCTGGGCAAGGCCAAGTTCGGTACTGACGGTTCCGGCGCACCGCACTTGAAAGTGACCGATGGCGTGTTCTTCATGAACGGTCGCCAGGTGTTCAACTTCGCTCTGCTCAAGGTGCCGGCGCACCTGCACGAACTGCTCGACGATTCCGGCCTGAAGGCCGATGACATCGATGCCTTCTGCATCCACCAGGGCAGTGCGGCGATTGTCGATGCCGTGGCGCGGCGCTTCGAAGGCGAGCCGGAAAAGTTCATCAAGGACATGGTCGAGACCGGTAACACCGTGTCGTCCAGTGTGCCGCTGCTGCTGGAAAAACACGTGATGGATTCCGACTGGAGTCGCATCGCGATCAGTGGTTTCGGCGTCGGTTTGTCATGGGGTTCGGCGATTATTTATCGTCCTTGAGTCCGGTATGAACGACGAATACAAAAACAGCGTTCAAGGGGTAACCTTGAACGCTGTTTTTTTGCCTGAAGGGAGCGCAAGGCACCATGAGTGAGTTTTTCCAAGCTAACGCTGAAGTCTTCGAGCGACGCTGGCCGACGCTGTTCGCACGATTGCTGAACGAAGACAGTTCGGCAATCGAGGCCGAGCTGACGCAAGGGCTGGGCTCGACGCTGAGCATTGGCGGCATTCAGCTCACCAGCCGGCATGACCGTGTCCGCGAAGCGCAAATACAGGCCGCCAGCCTGCCAACGGACAAGCCGCAACTGCATGTCTACGGCACCGGCCTCGGGGATTTGCCCACGGTGTTGCTGGAGCGCGCCGGGCTTGAACGCTTGTATGTGCACATCCTCAATGGCGCGCTGTTCACCCTGGTGTTGCAACTGCTCGATCAGCGTGAGTGGCTGCAGGATCCGCGAGTTGAATTGCTCTACGCCGGCGACCTGCCCGACATCTGCACGCCGTTCTTTGCATTGCCTGCCGAAATGCTGCTGGCCGATGACTTCAACGCAAAGATTCGTGATCGACTGGTCAGCGAAGTGCACCTGAGCTTCAACAATCGCGAGTTCGATCCGCAGTCACCGTTCATTCAGCAGCGCCTGCAGGACTGCCTGCCCGTGTTGCTCGCCGACGATGATGTGGCGACGCTGTTCGGCACCTGCACCGGTCGGGAGATTTATGTGATCGGCACCGGGCCGACGCTGGAGCAGCACTTCGAGCGCCTGGCGGCGATTCGCGAGCGGTCCGGGCGTCCGTTGTTCATTTGTGTCGATACCGCTTACCGGCCACTGCGCGAGCACGGGATCGTGCCCGACTATGTGGTGAGCATCGATCAGCGAATCAGCTTCCGGCACTTGCCTTTCGAGGAGTCCGACGGCATCCCGCTGGTGTACCTGCCCATGAGTGATCCCGAGGTGCTGAGGGCCTGGAAGGGCAAACGTTATGGCGGTTACTCGGCCAGTCCGGTCTATGCGGCATTGCGTGAACAGCACCCGAGGGCGCTGCTGCATGTGGGCGGCAGCGTGATTCATCCGGCCGTGGACCTGGCGGTGAAGATGGGCGCTGCACGGATCACGCTGTTCGGCGCCGATTTTGCCTTCCCGATGAACAAGACCCATGCCGGCTGGAATGACGGTGACCTGGGGCCGTCGGTGAATCAGGCGCGGCACTGGGTGCGTGATGGCCATGGCCAGCGCGTCAGTACCCAGCTCAATTTTCGCGGTTATCTGTGCGTGCTGGAGCGATACATCGCCAGTCAGCCGCAGGTGGCGTTTTTCAACAGCAGCCGCGCGGGCGCGCAGATTGCCGGTACAGCGTTCAATCAGGAGTTCGTGCAATGACTGCGCTGCAAAGCTGGGTAGACGAATGCCACCAGTGCGCCGGGCTGTTTCGGTTGGGACGTGATGTCGAGGCCGCGTTGACCATGGTCGATGTGTTCGAGGGCGCGCAGCAGTCATTGCTGTCGGCCGGTGCGCAGAAGCAGCAGGCCTGGGCGCAGTTGCTCACGCAAATGCTCGAGTGCCAGGAGCGTCAGGACTGGTTGGGGCTTGCCGACTTCATGGAGTACGAGTTGATTCAATTGCTGGAAGAATCGTCCGCCTGACGACGGTCGAAGGCGCTGGCCCGCAGCTTTGCGCCACGGACGGTTTTATGACGTCATTTTTTAGAAGGTGAAGTGCTGCTAAGTCTTTGTTTTCTAGGGGGTGGCAGGGTGATGGCAAAATTTTTCAAAAAAGCCCTCAAGCAACCTGCAAACCCGACGATAACTATTACGAAGGTTCTCTAGGCCATACCCGGCGGTTGCCAGGGCCGGAAGCCGCAGTACCCAACCAACGAGGAATTCGTCATGGCTTTAACAGTAAACACCAACACCACGTCGTTGAACGTTCAGAAAAACCTGAACCGCGCTTCCGACGCTCTGTCGACTTCGATGCAGCGCCTGTCTTCCGGCCTGAAAATCAACAGCGCTAAAGACGACGCCGCTGGCCTGCAGATCTCCAACCGTATGTCTTCCCAGATCCGCGGTAACACCCAGGCAATCCAGAACGCCAACGACGGTATCTCCGTTGCCCAGACCGCTGAAGGCGCTCTGCAGGCTACTACCGACATTCTGCAGCGTATGCGTGAACTGGCTGTTAAAGCACGTAACGGTACCAACGGCACTGCTGACCAGACCGCTACCAACGCTGAATTCGCTCAGATGTCCGACGAGATCACCCGTATCTCGGCTTCGACCAACCTGAACGGCAAAAACCTGCTGGACGGTTCGGCTGGTACTGTGACTCTGCAAGTTGGCGCAAACACCGGTTCGGCTAACCACATCGACCTGGTACTGAGCTCCAAGTTCGACGCCGCCAGTCTGTCGGTAGGTAGCGGTACTGTTGTTCTGACCGGTGCTACTTCGGCTGCCGCCGCTTCGAACATCGACAACGCGATCACTGCAATCGACGCCGCTATCGCTGCAATCGGTGCAACTCGTGCCAGCCTGGGTGCTTCGCAAAACCGTCTGAACAGCACCATCCAGAACTTGCAGAACATCAACGAAAACACCACTGCTGCACAAGGTCGCGTACAAGATACCGACTTCGCCGCAGAGACTGCTAACCTGACCAAGCAGCAAACCCTGCAACAGGCTTCGACCTCTGTTCTGGCTCAAGCCAACCAACTGCCTTCCGCTGTACTGAAGCTGCTTCAGTAATTTCGGAATGAGTTTTAGCGGGGGAGTGCGCTTGCGTGCTCTCTCGCTTTTTACGTTATGAGGTGATGAGCATGGACATGAGCGTCAAGCTTAACGTGTCTTATCCGGCTCCCAAGCCAGCCAATACCGTTACCGACAAGCCGTCGGAAACCAAGCCTCAGACCGTTGATGCTGTTCCTGCCTCGAAAAAGAGCCAGGAAGCAGATGAAACCAAGCTGAAGCTGGCGGTGCAGGAGATCGAGAAGTTCGTTCAGTCGATCAAGCGCAATCTGGAATTCTCGATCGACGAGCATTCCGGCAAGGTCATCGTCAAGGTGATCGCGAGCGAGACGGGCGAGGTCGTACGACAGATCCCCTCCGCAGAAGCCCTCAAGCTGGCAGACAGCCTCGCCAACGCGAGTCACGTGTTGTTCGACGCCAAAGTCTGATAGCTGGCATGAATAGTGTTTGAAGTTCTTTAGACGCAGGCATTGGTCAAAAGACTGGCAATAACCCCAAGGGAGATGCACATGGCAAGTCCAATTTTACCGGGTTCGGGCCTGGGTTCCGGCCTGGACATCGGTGCGATCGTTACTGCGCTGGTCAATGCCGACAAGACGCCGAAACAGACGCAGATCGATAATGCGACTAAAACCAACACGCTGAAGATTTCCGGTATCGGCACGTTGAAGAGTGCGCTGACCGCATTCCAGACGGCGATGACCAACCTGGGCAGCAAGACCAATCCAGCGTTTGCCGGTTACACGGCGACTTCGGGCACTCCGGGCGTTCTAGGGGTCTCTGCGGATAACACCGCGGTCTCGGGTACTTACAGTGTTGTTGTGAATAAACTGGCCACCGGTTCGAAAATAGCCAGTGCATCCTTTGCCGGCGGTGCTGCCAGTGCCATTCCGAGTGGTACCCTGAAAATCAGTCAGAATGGCACTGATTACAATGTCACGATCCCGGCCAATGCCACTTTGCAGAGCACTCGTGACGCCATCAACACGGCTCAGGGCGTCAACGGCATTTCCGCCAACATTGTGACCGACAGCTCGGGCGCTTCGCGTCTGGTGATCAGTTCGAGCAAGACTGGCGCAGGCTCCGATATGAAGGTCAGCGGCATTGCCGGCCTGGAAATCGACGGCACACAGGAAATGGGCACCAGCCCGGCGGCCGGTGCTTCCGGCGCGGTCAACGGCCTCGCTCAGGATGCGTCTCTGACCATCGACGGCTTGGCAGTGACCAGCAAGAGCAACACGGTCACCGGCGCCATCAGTGGTCTGACGATGAACCTGGTAACCGTCAGCCCGGGTACGCCTCCGACACCTGTCACGGTGACTGTCGACGGTAACACCAAGGGTTTGCAGACGTCGGTTCAGGCGTTCGTCGATGCATACAACACCTTGAAAAACACCATTGATACGTTGTCCAAGGCAACGCCGGACGAAGATGGCAAGCTGACCGTTCAGGCGGCGTTCACCGGTGACTCCCTGGCGCGTTCGCTGGTTGCCGATATCCGTGGGCAAATCACGGCCCCGAGTGCTACCGCTGGCAGCCCGATGGCCTATCTGTCGCAGCTGGGTGTCATGACCGACCGCAATACCGGTAACCTGACGTTCGACACGGCCGCGTTCAACAAGGCCATGTCCACGCCAGGCATGAGCGGCAAGGTTCAGGAGATGTTCACCGGGACCAACGACACCAATGGTCTGTTGGCGCGCATGAGCAAGGCGGTGGATCCTTACCTCAAGGCTTCGGCCGATGGCAAGACCACCACCGGTTTGCTGGATCAGCGTCTGACGATCCTGAACGGCAATACGCGTAGCCTTACCGCCCAGCAAACGGCACTGGATATACGCGTTGCCGGCATGACCAAGACGTTGACTGCAAAATACAACGCCATGGACCTGCTGGTAGGACAAATGAAGGCCACAGCGAGCAACATTACTTCGTTCTTCAGCTCGCTGAACGCTCAGCAATCTGCGAAGTAACATGCAAGAGCGACAAAAACCCGGCTACGCTTTCGAGCGTGCGCCGGGTTTTTGTCTTATGGTCTAAAGTTTTTCGACTCGCTGGCGATACACTGTTCATACGAGTCATTGTGGCAAATGAGGTAGAACATGAATCCGATGTTAGCCCTTCGGCAATACCAGAAAGTAGGTGCGCACGCTCAGACGTCTGAAGCGAGCCCTCATCGCCTGGTGCAAATGTTGATGGAAGGCGGCCTGGACCGTATCGCCCAGGCCAAAGGTGCGATCGAGCGCAAGGACATTCCTGGCAAGTGCACGTCGATCAGCAAGGCCATCGGCATCGTCAGCGGACTGCGCGAAGGTCTGGATCTGGAAAATTCCGCGGATACGCTGGCTGATCTGGACGGTCTTTACATCTACATGATGAAGCGTCTCGCCGAGGCGAACATCAGTAGCGATCCGCGCATTCTTGATGAGGTTGCCGGCTTGCTGAGCACCGTCAAAGAAGGCTGGGATGCGATCGCGCCTGCGCCCGCTCCGCAGTTCTGAGGAGATCACCATGAGTCTTGTATTGCAGCGAATCGAAGAAACCCGAGCAGCGTTGGTCGGCGCCCTGGCCGAGCGTAACTGGGAGGCGATCGGTCAACTGGATCTCGATTGCCGTTCCTGCATGGAAGATGTCTTGAGTGAAGCTTCGGTGGACGAGGTCGCGTTGCGCGATAACCTTGAGGAGTTGCTGCATGTCTACAAGCAGCTGCTTGAAGTCGCCATGGGTGAGCGTCAGGCGATAGTCGACGAGATGTCGCAGATCACCCAAGCGCAGAACGCGGCAAAGGTTTACCATCTGTTTGGTTAATTAACCCTCAGTTAATCCAGACATGTGCGCCATAAATTTGACTGTGCACGGTTTTTTGACTTAACTAGTGGCTGTTTTCAGATTTCAGGCGTCTACAGGCACAAGGTGTCCTGCAAGCGTCTCGCTTGCCCCTCATTTTGGGCATTGAGTTGACTAGGGAAGTTGCTATTGCATGTGGCGTGAAACCAAAATTCTGCTGATCGATGACGATAGCGTCCGCCGCCGCGACCTGGCGGTGATCTTAAATTTTCTTGGCGAAGAAAATTTACCCTGCGGAAGCCATGACTGGCAGCAGGCAGTCGGCTCTTTGTCGTCTAGTCGTGAGGTCATTTGCGTACTGATCGGGACGGTCAATGCTCCTGGTGCGCTTTTGGGCCTGTTAAAGACACTCTCAACCTGGGATGAGTTCCTTCCGGTTTTGCTGATGGGCGATAATTCTTCGGTGGACCTGCCCGAAGACCAACGCCGCCGGGTACTTTCGACCCTCGAAATGCCGCCGAGCTACAGCAAACTGCTCGACTCCCTGCACCGTGCCCAGGTCTATCGCGAAATGTACGACCAGGCCCGCGAGCGCGGCCGTCATCGCGAACCCAACCTGTTCCGCAGTCTCGTCGGCACCAGTCGTGCGATCCAGCACGTGCGTCAGATGATGCAGCAAGTGGCCGACACCGACGCCAGCGTACTGATCCTCGGCGAGTCCGGGACCGGCAAGGAAGTGGTTGCGCGCAACCTGCATTACCATTCCAAGCGTCGCGACGCGCCGTTCGTACCGGTCAACTGCGGGGCGATCCCGGCCGAGTTGCTGGAAAGCGAACTGTTCGGCCACGAGAAGGGTGCCTTCACCGGCGCGATCACCAGCCGTGCCGGCCGCTTCGAGCTGGCCAACGGCGGTACGCTGTTCCTCGACGAAATTGGCGACATGCCGCTGCCGATGCAGGTCAAGCTGCTGCGCGTGCTGCAGGAGCGCACCTTCGAGCGCGTGGGCAGCAACAAGACCCAGAGCGTCGACGTACGCATCATCGCGGCGACCCACAAGAATCTCGAAAGCATGATCGAGATCGGCACCTTCCGCGAAGACCTCTACTATCGCCTGAACGTGTTCCCGATCGAGATGGCGCCGCTGCGTGAGCGCGTCGAAGACATTCCGCTGCTGATGAACGAGCTGATCTCGCGCATGGAGCACGAGAAGCGCGGTTCGATCCGCTTCAACTCCGCCGCGATCATGTCCCTGTGCCGCCACGGCTGGCCGGGCAACGTCCGCGAGCTGGCCAACCTGGTGGAGCGCATGGCGATCATGCATCCGTACGGGGTGATCGGCGTGGTCGAGTTGCCGAAGAAATTCCGCTACGTCGACGACGAAGACGAGCAAATGGTCGACAGCCTGCGCAGCGATCTGGAAGAGCGCGTGGCAATCAACGGCCACACGCCGGACTTCACCGCCAACGCCATGCTGCCGCCGGAAGGTCTCGACCTGAAGGACTACCTCGGTGGTCTGGAGCAGGGCTTGATCCAGCAGGCGCTGGACGACGCCAACGGCATCGTGGCCCGCGCCGCCGAACGCCTGCGCATTCGCCGCACCACGCTGGTGGAGAAGATGCGCAAGTACGGCATGAGCCGTCGTGAAGGTGATGAACAGGCGGATGATTGACGCCTGTTTTTCAACTGCTTCATTTATAAGCGGTTTTTTTTAGGCACGGGTATTGCTACATCCCTCGCAACGTTCCGTTTAACTGACGGTCAGCCAAGCGAGAGAGCACAATGCCCCAAGCCTCCCAGATGTCTTCTGTTCCCGAGTCCTCGGGGCAACTGCCGTCCGTAGAGCAGGCGAGCCGCCAGGGGCTTGAGCAGGCATTCGCCCTGTTCAATCAGATGTCCAGCCAGTTGACCGACTCCTACAGCATGCTCGAAGCCCGGGTCACCGAGCTCAAGGGTGAGCTGGCCGTGGTCAGCGCCCAGCGCATGCAGGAACTGGCGGAAAAAGAACGCCTGGCCAACCGTCTGCAAAACCTCCTGGATCTGTTGCCCGGCGGCGTCATCGTCATCGACGGTCACGGTATTGTGTGCGAGGCCAATCCGGCCGCCATCGATCTGCTCGGCCTGCCTCTGGAAGGCGAGCTGTGGCGCCATGTCATCGCCCGTTGCTTCGCACCCCGTGAAGACGACGGCCACGAAATTTCCTTGAAGAACGGTCGACGCCTGTCGATTGCCACCCGCTCGCTGGATGCCGAGCCGGGGCAGTTGGTGCTGCTCAACGACCTGACTGAAACCCGTCACTTGCAGGATCAGCTGGCGCGCCACGAGCGCCTGTCGTCCCTGGGGCGGATGGTCGCGTCGCTGGCTCATCAGATCCGCACACCGTTGTCCGCCGCGTTGCTGTACGCCAGTCATTTGACCGAGCAGGAACTGCCGGTCGCGACCCAGCAGCGTTTCGCCGGTCGTCTCAAGGAGCGCCTGCACGAGCTCGAGCATCAGGTGCGCGACATGCTGGTGTTCGCCCGCGGCGAGCTGCCGCTGACCGATCGTGTCACGCCGAATGCCTTGATGCAGTCGTTGCAGGCCGCGGCGCTGACCCATGTGCAGGATCTGCCGATCCGCTGGCAGTGCGACAGCCATGTCGGCGAGTTGCTGTGCAATCGCGACACGCTGGTCGGGGCGCTGCTCAATCTGATTGAAAACGCCATTCAGGCGAGTGCCGGCGAGGTGCGTCTGAAGGTGCATTGCTATACCCGCGACAACACCCTGCGTTTGTGTGTCAGTGACAGCGGCAGCGGTATTGATGCGGCGGTGCTGGCGCGGCTGGGCGAGCCGTTTTTCACCACCAAGGTTACCGGGACCGGCCTGGGCCTGACCGTGGTCAAGGCCGTGGCACGTGCGCATCAGGGAGAATTGCAGCTGCGTTCGCGGGTCGGGCGCGGTACGTGCGCGCAGGTCATCCTGCCGTTGTTTTCTGCTGTACAGGGAGCTGAGTGAGGGTCATGGGCATCAAGGTTCTGCTGGTCGAGGATGACCGCTCGTTGCGCGAAGCGCTGGCCGATACGCTGTTGCTGGCCGGTCACGACTATCACGCGGTGGGTTCGGCCGAAGAGGCGCTGAACGCCGTCGAGCGCGAAGCGTTCAGTCTGGTGGTCAGCGACGTCAACATGCCGGGCATGGACGGCCATCAATTGCTCGGCCTGCTGCGCGCGCGGCAACCGCAATTGCCGGTGCTGCTGATGACCGCCCATGGCGCGGTCGAGCGCGCGGTCGATGCCATGCGCCAGGGCGCGGCGGATTATCTGGTCAAGCCGTTCGAGCCCAAGGCTCTGCTGGATCTGGTGGCGCGTCACGCCTTGGGCAGCCTTGGCGCCAGTGACGCCGAAGGGCCGGTCGCGGTCGAGCCGGCCAGTGCTCAATTGCTGGATCTGGCAGCGCGAGTCGCGCGCAGTGATTCCACCGTGCTGATTTCCGGTGAGTCCGGCACCGGCAAGGAAGTGCTGGCGCGCTACATCCACCAGCAATCCCATCGTGCCAGCCAGCCGTTCATTGCGATCAACTGTGCGGCGATCCCCGACAACATGCTCGAAGCCACTCTGTTCGGTCACGAAAAAGGCTCGTTCACCGGCGCCATCGCGGCCCAGGCCGGCAAGTTCGAACAGGCGGACGGCGGCACCATTCTGCTCGATGAAATTTCCGAAATGCCCCTGGGTTTGCAAGCCAAGTTGCTGCGGGTGTTGCAGGAGCGGGAAGTCGAACGGGTCGGCGCACGCAAGCCGATTACCCTCGATATTCGCGTGGTCGCCACCACCAACCGCGACCTGGCCGGTGAAGTGGCGGCGGGGCGGTTCCGTGAGGACCTCTATTATCGTCTGTCGGTCTTTCCGCTGGCCTGGCGTCCGTTGCGCGAGCGCACCGCCGATATCCTGCCGCTGGCCGAGCGTCTGTTGGCCAAACACGTCAATAAAATGAAGCATGCGATGGCGAAGTTTTCGCCCGAGGCGCAAGCGTGCCTGATCGCTTATCCGTGGCCGGGCAACGTGCGCGAGCTGGATAACGCGGTCCAGCGGGCCTTGATTCTGCAGCAGGGCGGGTTGATCCAGCCGCAGGATTTCTGTCTCTCCGGGCCTGCGCTGTTTGCTCCATTGCCGGCGGCAGTGCCGGTTACGCCGGTCATTCGTGAAGTCGAGATCGAGGCGGATTCGGCCGGTGCGCTGGGCGATGACCTGCGTCGCCGCGAGTTCCAGATGATCATCGACACCCTGCGTACCGAGCGCGGCCGACGCAAGGAAGCCGCGGAAAAACTCGGCATCAGCCCGCGCACCCTGCGTTACAAACTGGCGCAAATGCGCGATGCGGGCATGGATGTCGAAGGCTACCTGTTCGCCACCTGACGGGTGGCGCAAACGTTTGAAACGGCTTTTCTGAAAGCGGTGCCCACGAGCTGGCACCGTTGTTGCTAACACCTGAGTACCCGCCGAGTGAGTGTCAAAAAATTGCGGGCCGCCCAAGAGAGTAGACCATGAGCCAAGGTATTGAATTTAATCGGTTGATGATGGACATGAAGGCCATGCAAATGGACGCCATGTCGAAGCCGAAATCGATTGCCGCTGCCCCTGAAGTGGCAGGCAGCAGCTTTTCCGACATGCTCGGTCAGGCCATCAACAAAGTCAGTGATACCCAGCAGGCGTCGACTCAGTTGGCCAACGCATTTGAAATCGGCAAGAGCGGCGTCGATCTGACGGACGTGATGATTGCCTCGCAAAAAGCCAGCGTGTCGTTCCAGGCCTTGACCCAGGTGCGCAACAAGCTGGTTCAGGCTTATCAAGACATCATGCAGATGCCGGTTTAAGGACGAGATTGAGTCATGGCAGAAGCAGTCGCCGATAACGTTCCGGCCAAGGCCACCCCGATAGACGGCAAACCGCCGCTGTTCGGCCTGTCCTTCCTGGAAAACCTCTCCGAGATGACCGTGCTGCGTCAGGTGGGCCTGTTGGTCGGCCTGGCCGCGAGCGTGGCGATTGGCTTTGCCGTGGTGCTGTGGTCGCAGCAACCGGACTACCGGCCTCTGTACGGCAGCCTTGCCGGCATGGACGCCAAGCAGGTCATGGACACCCTGGCCTCCGCCGACATTCCCTACACCGTCGAACCTAATTCCGGCGCCTTGCTGGTCAAGGCCGATGACCTGTCCCGTGCGCGGCTCAAGCTCGCGGCCGCTGGTGTCACTCCCAGCGACGGCAACATCGGTTTTGAAATCCTCGACAAGGAACAGGGTCTGGGCACCAGCCAGTTCATGGAAGCGACCCGTTATCGTCGCGGTCTCGAAGGCGAACTGGCCCGCACCATTTCCAGCCTGAACAACGTCAAGGGCGCGCGCGTTCACCTGGCGATCCCGAAAAGTTCGGTGTTCGTGCGTGACGAACGCAAGCCAAGCGCTTCGGTACTGGTCGAGCTGTACTCCGGTCGTTCGCTGGAGCCAGGCCAGGTCGTTGCCATTATCAATCTGGTGGCAACCTCCGTTCCCGAGCTGAGCAAATCGCAGATCACCGTCGTCGACCAGAAGGGCAACCTGCTGTCGGATCAGGCGGAAAACTCCGAAATGACCATGGCCGGCAAGCAGTTCGACTACAGCCGCCGCATGGAAAGCATGCTCACCCAGCGCGTGCACAACATTCTGCAACCGGTACTGGGCAACGACCGTTACAAGGCTGAAGTATCGGCCGACGTCGATTTCAGTGCCGTCGAATCGACCGCCGAACAGTTCAACCCGGATCAACCGGCGCTGCGCAGCGAACAGTCGGTCAACGAACAACGCACCGCCAGCAATGGCCCGCAAGGTGTGCCGGGCGCCCTGAGCAACCAGCCACCGTCGCCGGCTTCGGCGCCGCAAACCACCGGTGGCGCAGCCGCCCCGGCGAGCATGGTGCAGCCTGGCCAGCCACTGGTTGATGCCAACGGTCAGCAGATCATGGATCCGGCCACCGGCCAGCCGATGCTCGCGCCGTACCCGGCGGACAAGCGTCAACAATCCACCAAGAACTTCGAACTCGACCGTTCTATCAGCCACACCAAACAGCAGCAGGGTCGCCTGAATCGCCTGTCGGTGTCGGTGGTGGTGGACGATCAGGTCAAGATCAACCCGGCCAACGGCGAAACCACCCGTGCACCGTGGAGCGCCGACGAATTGGCGCGCTTCACCCGTCTGGTACAGGACGCCGTCGGCTTCGACGCCAGCCGTGGCGACAGCGTCAGCGTGATCAACATGCCGTTCTCCGCCGAGCGCGGCGAAGTGATCGCCGACATTCCGTTCTACTCCCAGCCATGGTTCTGGGACATCGTCAAACAAGTGCTGGGTGTGCTGTTCATCCTGGTGCTGGTGTTCGGCGTGCTGCGTCCGGTGCTCAACAACATCACCGGTGGCGGCAAAAGCAAGGAGCTGGCCGGTCTGGGCGGCGACATGGAGCTCGGTGGCATGGGCGGTCTGGACGGTGAACTGTCCAACGATCGCGTCAGCCTCGGCGGCCCGACCAGCATTCTGCTGCCGAGCCCGAGCGAGGGTTATGACGCTCAGTTGAACGCAATCAAGAGTCTGGTGGCAGAAGACCCGGGTCGTGTGGCCCAGGTCGTGAAAGAGTGGATTAACGCAGATGAGTGATAACCGAGCCGCCGTCGCCAAACTGTCCCGGGTCGATAAAGCCGCGATTCTGCTGCTGTCCCTGGGTTCGACCGATGCCGCACAAGTGCTGCGCCACATGGGCCCCAAAGAGGTTCAGCGAGTCGGCGTGGCCATGGCCCAGATGGGCAACGTCCACCGTGAGCAGGTCGAACAGGTCATGAGCGAGTTCGTCGACATCGTCGGCGACCAGACCAGCCTGGGCGTCGGCTCCGACGACTACGTGCGCAAAATGCTCACCCAGGCCCTGGGTGAAGACAAGGCCAACGGCCTGATCGACCGCATTCTGCTGGGCGGCAACACCAGTGGCCTCGACAGCCTGAAATGGATGGAGCCGCGCGCCGTTGCCGACGTGATCCGTTACGAGCACCCGCAGATCCAGGCGATCGTGGTCGCGTACCTCGATCCGGATCAGGCCGGTGAAGTGCTGGGCAACTTCGACCACAAGGTGCGTCTGGACATCATCCTGCGCGTCTCGTCGTTGAACACCGTGCAGCCGGCCGCGCTGAAAGAATTGAACCAGATCCTCGAGAAGCAGTTCTCCGGCAACTCGAACGCCTCGCGCACCACCCTGGGCGGTATCAAGCGGGCGGCGGACATCATGAACTTCCTCGACAGCTCGATCGAAGGCCAGCTCATGGACTCGATCCGCGAAGTCGACGAAGACCTGTCCGGTCAGATCGAAGACCTCATGTTCGTGTTCAACAACCTGGCCGATGTCGACGACCGCGGGATCCAGGCGCTGTTGCGCGAAGTGTCCTCCGACGTGCTGGTGCTGGCCCTCAAGGGTTCGGACGAAGGCGTCAAGGAAAAGATCTTCAAGAACATGTCCAAGCGTGCCGCCGAACTGCTGCGCGACGACCTCGAGGCCAAGGGCCCGGTGCGCGTCAGCGACGTGGAGACCGCGCAGAAGGAAATCCTCACCATCGCCCGCCGTATGGCCGAAGCCGGAGAAATCGTGCTCGGTGGCAAGGGCGGCGAGGAAATGATCTAAGCCCATGGACAAGCATGACGACGATGTGACGGACCTGATCCGTGCCCGGGACGTCCGCGGTTTCGAAACCTGGGCAATCCCGAGCTTCGATCCGCCGGCACCGGAACCCGAGCCGGAACCGGAGCCTGAACCGCCGGAAATGGAAGAAGTGCCGCTGGAGGAAGTCCAGCCACTGACTCTGGAAGAACTCGAAAGCATCCGTCAGGAGGCCTACAACGAAGGCTTCGCCATCGGCGAAAAGGAAGGCTTCCACAGCGCCACCCTCAAGGTGCGCCAGGAAGCCGAAGTGGTCCTGACGGCCAAGGTCAACAGCCTTGAGCAACTGATGGGCCACCTGTTCGAGCCCATCGCCGAGCAAGACACCCAGATCGAAAAGTCGCTGGTCGACCTTGTGCAGCACATCGCCAAACAGGTGATTCAGCGCGAGCTGGCCATCGACTCGACGCAGATCGAACACGTCATGCGCGACGCCCTCAAGCTGTTGCCGCTGGGCGTGGGCAATGTGCGGCTGTACGTCAATCCACAGGATTTCGAACAGGTCAAAGCCCTGCGCGAACGTCATGAGGAAACCTGGCGCATCGTCGAGGACGAATCCCTGTTGCCGGGCGGTTGCCGGGTCGAGACCGACCACAGCCGGATCGACGCCAGCATCGAAACCCGCGTCAGCCAGGTCATGGCCAAGCTGTTCGACCAGTTGCACGAACAGGCCTTGCACCCGGCCGCGCCGGACCTGAGCCTCGACTTACCGGAGTCGCCAAAACCGGCCCCGGTCGCAGAAGAGCCGCTCGCGGACGCCCCCGATGCGCCTTGAACGCACCAGCTTCGCCAAGCGCCTGAGCACCTACGCCGAGGCCACCGAAATCGCCGGTGCGCCGATTCTCGAAGGGCGCCTGCTGCGCATGGTCGGCCTGACGCTCGAAGCCGAAGGTCTGCGCGCCGCCATGGGCACCCGCTGCATGGTGATCAACGACGACACCTATCACCCGTCCCAGGTTGAAGCCGAAGTCATGGGCTTCTCCGGCAGCAAAGTGTTCCTGATGCCGGTCGGCAGCGTGGCCGGCATTGCCCCGGGCGCCCGCGTGGTGCCGCTGGCCGACACCGGTCGCCTGCCGATGGGCATGAGCATGCTCGGTCGGGTGCTGGACGGCGCCGGGCGTGCACTGGACGGCAAGGGCGGCATGAAGGCCGAAGACTGGGTGCCGATGGACGGCCCGACGATCAACCCGCTCAACCGTGACCCGATCAGCGTGCCGCTGGACGTCGGCATCCGTTGCATCAACGGTTTGTTGACGGTCGGACGTGGTCAGCGTCTGGGTCTGTTCGCCGGTACCGGTGTCGGTAAGTCGGTGTTGCTCGGCATGATGACCCGCTTCACGGAGGCCGACATCATTGTCGTTGGCCTGATCGGTGAGCGGGGTCGAGAAGTTAAGGAATTCATCGAGCACATCCTCGGTGAAGAAGGCCTCAAGCGTTCCGTGGTGGTGGCGTCGCCTGCGGACGATGCGCCGCTGATGCGTCTGCGCGCGGCGATGTACTGCACGCGGATCGCCGAGTATTTCCGCGACAAGGGCAAGAATGTCCTGTTGCTGATGGATTCGCTGACCCGTTTCGCCCAGGCCCAGCGGGAAATCGCCCTGGCCATCGGCGAGCCGCCGGCGACCAAGGGTTATCCGCCGTCGGTATTCGCCAAACTGCCGAAACTGGTGGAGCGCGCCGGTAACGCGGAGAAGGGCGGGGGTTCGATCACCGCGTTCTACACCGTGCTGTCCGAAGGCGATGACCAGCAGGACCCGATTGCCGACTCCGCACGGGGCGTGCTCGACGGGCACATCGTATTGTCCCGGCGTCTGGCCGAGGAAGGTCATTACCCGGCCATCGATATCGAAGCCTCGATCAGCCGGGTGATGCCGGCGGTGGTGTCGCCGGAACACATGCAGCGTGCGCAATACTTCAAGCAGCTGTGGTCGCGCTACCAACAGAGCCGCGACCTGATCAGCGTCGGCGCCTATGTCGCTGGCGGTGATCGCGAGACTGACCTTGCCATCAACCTGCAGCCGCAGTTGGTCAGGTATCTGCGTCAGGGCCTCAACGACAACATCAGCCTGGGTGAAAGCGAAGCGTATCTCGGCACGATTTTCGCCCCGGCGGCCGGCGGGTAACCGGTCATGGCCCTGAGTCGAGCCGCGCGTCTGGCGCCGGTGGTGGACATGGCCGAGAAGGCCGAGAAAACCGCCGTGCAACGCCTGGGTTACTTTCAGGGTCAGGTGAAAGTGGCCGAGAGCAAACTCGCCGACTTGCATGCCTTTCGTCTGGATTACTCCGAGCAGTGGATCGTACGCGGCAGCACGGGCGTTTCCGGGCAATGGTTGCTGGGTTTTCAGGGCTTTCTGGCGCAGCTCGACACCGCTGTCGATCAACAGCGTCAAAGTCTGCAATGGCACCAGAACAATCTGGACAAGGCCCGCGATGCCTGGCAGCAGGCATTCGCCCGGGTCGAAGGTCTGCGCAAGCTTGTACAACGTTATCTGGATGAAGCGCAGCGCGCCGAAGACAAGCGCGAACAGAAGCTGCTGGACGAGTTGTCTCAGCGTTTGCCGCGCCACGAGGTGTTTTGACGGGCAGATCTCGCACAGATCCCGACGCCATCGCGCCTTGCCCATGGCCCCTCCAAGTGCTAAACCTTGTACAAGTTCGTCAATGACAAGGAAGCCAGTACATGTCAGTCGTTACAGAAGTCTCTCCGGACAAGAAAAAACTGACGATTTCGGTCAAGGGGCGATTCGATTTCGCCAAGCATCAGGAATTTCGCCAATCCTACGAAAAAGAGCAGCCCGAATCGGTGATTGTCGACCTCAAGGAGGCGACCTATCTCGACAGTTCGGCGCTCGGCATGCTGCTTCTGCTGCGTGATCATGTCGGCGGTGACGACTCGGAAATCCGCGTGGTCAACAGCAGCTCCGACGTGAAGAAAATCCTCGCCATCTCCAACTTCGACAAACTGTTCGACATCAGTTGACGGCCATGCAGCCGCAAGAGCCGCTGACGATCCTGATTGCCGAAGACAGCGCCGCTGACCGGCTGTTGTTGTCGACCATCGTCCGTCGTCAGGGGCATGAAGTGCTGACGGCCACCCACGGTGCGGAGGCAGTCGAGGCGTTTATCCGGCAAAAGCCGCATCTGGTGCTGATGGATGCCATGATGCCGGTGATGGACGGGTTCGAAGCCGCACGCCAGATCAAGAAGCTGGCGGGTGAAAACCTGGTGCCGATCATCTTCCTCACGTCGCTGACGGAAAGTGAAGCCCTGGCCCGTTGCCTTGAGGCCGGCGGTGACGACTTTCTGGCGAAGCCTTACAACCAGGTGATCCTCGCCGCCAAAATCAAGGCGATGGATCGCTTGCGACGTTTACAGGCCACGGTTCTTCAGCAGCGTGACCTGATTGCCAAACACCACGAGTATCTGCTCAACGAACAACGGGTCGCCAAGGCCGTGTTCGACAAGGTCGCGCATTCCGGCTGCCTGAGCGCGCCGAACATCCGTTACCTGCAATCACCCTATGCGCTGTTCAATGGCGACCTGCTGTTGGCCGCGTACACCCCGGCCGGCGACATGCATGTGTTGCTCGGTGACTTCACCGGTCATGGATTGCCGGCGGCGGTCGGCGCCATGCCGCTGGCCGAGGTGTTCTATGGCATGACCGCCAAGGGTTACGGTCTGGCCGAAACCCTGCGGGAAATGAACGCCAAGCTCAAGCGCATCCTGCCGGTGGACATGTTCTGCTGCGCGACGCTGTTGTGCCTGAGTTTTCAGCGGCGCTCGGTGGAAGTCTGGAACGGCGGCATGCCCGACGGTTATCTGCATTGCCTCGCCACCGGGGAGCGCACACCGCTGGCGGCACGCCACCTGCCGTTGGGGGTGCTCAGCCCGCAGACCTTCGATGACCGCACCGAGGTTCACTCGATGGCGGTGGGCGATCGGGTGTTCCTGCTCTCCGATGGGGTTATCGACACCTGCGATGCCAACGATCAGCTGTTCGGTGTCGAGCGCTTGCACAAGGTGTTCGCCGCCAATCACCAGCCGGATCGGCTGTTCGAGGAAATCGAGCAGGCGTTGCAGGATTTTCGCGGTGAGGCCCGGGACGATGTGAGCATGGTCGAAGTCAGCCTGCTGGAGATGGCGCAGGTCAATCCATCGGCGCCGGTGTATTCCGACAGTGGCCAGTCCTGTCCGCTGGACTGGTCGGTGAGCTTCGAATTTCGCGGTGCCACGCTCAAGCGCTTCAACCCGTTGCCTTATCTGTTGCAGTTGCTGCTTGAGGTGCATGGCTTGCGGGCGCAGAGTGGCGCACTGTACAGCGTGCTGGCCGAGCTTTATTCCAACGCGCTGGAGCATGGCGTGCTGGGACTGGATTCGAGCCTCAAGCGCGATGCGTCGGGTTTCGCCCGTTATTACGAGCAGCGCAATGCGCGTCTCGAGGCCTTGCAGGACGGTTACGTGCGCGTGCATTTGCAAGTGCGGCCGGAAGGCGAGGGCGGTTGTCTGGTGGTGCGGGTCGAAGACAGCGGCCAGGGGTTTGATGTTTCGCGCGTGATGGAGCGGCCGCTCGACGGTGTCCGTCTGTCGGGGCGCGGGGTCAGCCTGATCCGGCAACTGGCGCGTAATGCCAGCTGGTCAGACGATGGTCGCAGTGCTCGCGTGGAGTTTTTCTGGGAGGCTCTGGCATAATCCGCGCATTCTTGATCAAGGAGTGAACAAGTGGCTGATACACATGTGGACCACGAGGCGCTAAGCGCGCTGCGGGAAGTGATGGAAGACAGCTATCCGGAACTGCTGGATACGTTCCTCGCCGATTCCGAAAATCGCCTGCGGGAGTTGCAGCAGACTGCCGATGCCGACGCATTGTCTTCCGTAGCGCACAGCTTCAAGGGCAGCAGCAGCAACATGGGCGCGACCCGTCTCGCGGTGTTGTGCCAGGAGCTGGAACAGCATGCCAAAGACAAAAGCCCTTCTGAAATCATCAAACTGGTCGCCGACATCCATAGCGAATTCGCCGATGTGCGGCCCGTTTATGTCGCCGAGCGGCAGCGCTCGCTGACGCACTGATTCTGCCGCCGGGCGGTTTTGTCGGAATTCTGACGAAACTGGCCCGGCACTTGCAGTCATCTATCCCAACTGTACCTACGATCCCAGTGCAGCGGAGACCGTGCCATGCCTGCAAGCCCCAACATTCTTCTTCAGACCGCCGCCCAGGCCAAGGCGCAAGCTGCCTCGGCCAAATCATCGGCAGTGGCCGCAGAGCCCGGGGACAAGGCCTCCAGCTTCGCTCAGGTGTTCGCCGATCAAGGCCCGAACAAGCCCTCGGTGACCGTCGACAATTCGGCAAAACCTGCCCGTGACAAGGTCGCCGACAACAGCGGCAAGAAAGACCTCGGCAAGGATCAGTCTGCCGCCCCGGAGCCGGCGGTTGCCGATAGCGGCAAAGCCTTGCCCGCCGACAAACCGGCGACGGCGGCAGCGGACGACAAGACCGCTACTGATGATGAGACTGCCGATACCGCACCGACTCCTGTTGTCGACACGGCACCGGTGGATCCGGCGCTGGTGGCAGCGGTAGAGCCCGTCGTTACCGCACCGGTAGTAGCCACCCCCGTTGTCGAGACCGCCGCGCAACCTGAAACCGACAAGCCAGCCGTGGCGGCATTGCCGGGTATGGTCAAGGATCCGGCGCCGACCACTGATCCTGCTTTCGACCCCGAGGCGGATCCGCTGGATTCGCTGCCTGCCGTGCGCATGGCCATGGAGCAGAGTGGGCACATTTCCGCTTCCAGCCAGTCCCAGCCCAAAGCCACCCCGGCCCAGACTCAGGCTGACGGCGAATTGACCTCGGCGCAGAACTTCGCTGCCGGCATGGCCAGCATGCTCGACGTGCAGGCTGACAAGGACAGCACCAGTCAGGGCGGTGAGAAGGCGTTCAGCGGTCTGATCGATGACGGCCTGAAAGACCTGAAGACCGCCACCAGCGACACCCGCGTGGATGATTTCGCCAACCGTCTGGCGGCGCTGACCCAGGCTGCCACGCCGAAAACCGCCAACGCGGTGCCGGTGAACCAGCCGATTGCCATGCACCAGAACGGCTGGACCGAGGAAGTGGTCAACCGGGTCATGTACCTGTCGAGCAACAACCTGAAGGCGGCTGACATCCAGTTGCAACCGGCCGAGCTGGGGCGTCTGGATATCCGGGTGAACATGGTCCCGGACCAGCAGACCCAGGTGACCTTCATGAGCGCGCATCCGAGCGTGCGTGAAGCCCTCGACGGTCAGATGCACCGCCTGCGCGACATGTTCAACCAGCAAGGCATGGGGCAGGTCGACGTCAACGTGTCCGACCAGAACCGTGGCTGGCAGGGTCAGGGTCAGGGCCAGGAACAGGCGCAACAGGGGCAGGGCGGTCGCACCAGTGCAGCCGGCGGTCGCCTGGATTCGGCCGAAGAAGAGTTGACGCCGGCCGCCGTGGCTGAAGCGGCGGCCACGGCCACTCACGTGATCGGCTCCAGCGCCGTCGACTACTACGCCTGACACTACGCTGTACTCCTGTGGGAGCGGGCTTGCTCGCGAAATCGGTAAGACAAACAACACATCTGTTGAATGTTGAACCGCATTCGCGAGCAAGCCCGCTCCCACATTGGTTTGTGGTGCTCTCCACGATGCTCCGACACTTCTGGCATAACACTTGCTCTTGCCTTGCCGTGCGACTGTGAAAACCCGATTAGTGACGGATTATTGGCATGGCGAAGAGCGAAGCTGCAGCAGTAAAAGACCCCGCAACCAAAGGCAAACTCAAGATGATCATTGCGATCGTGCTCGGGTTGCTGCTGGCCATCGGCGCATCTGTGGGGGCGACCTGGTTCTTCATGCACAGTGCGCAGAGCAAGCCCGAGGCGGCCGCCGAAGCGGCACCGGTCGGCAAGCAACCGGCGATTTTCGAGCCGATGGCGCCGGCCTTCGTGGCCAACTACAACCAGAACGGCCGTCAGCGCTACATGCAGGTGAGCATCACCATGCTGGCGCGCAATCAGGCCGATCTGGAAGCGCTCAAAGTGCACATGCCGGTGATCCGCAACAACCTGGTGATGCTCTTCTCCGGTCAGGATTTCGCCACGCTGGCGACTCCGGTCGGTCAAGAGATGTTGCGCCAGAAGGCCACAGCCAGCGTCCAGGAAGTGGCGCAGAAAGAGCTGGGCAAAGTGGTGATCGAACAGTTGCTTTTCACTAATTTCGTACTGCAGTAGGAACACGACATGGCCGTGCAGGATCTGCTGTCCCAGGATGAAATCGACGCGCTGTTGCATGGCGTCGACGATGGTCTGGTACAGACCGATAACGCTGCCGAACCCGGCAGTGTCAAAAGCTACGACCTGACCAGCCAGGATCGCATCGTCCGTGGACGCATGCCGACTCTGGAAATGATCAACGAGCGTTTTGCCCGCTACACCCGCATCAGCATGTTCAACATGCTGCGCCGCTCGGCGGACGTTGCCGTCGGTGGCGTACAGGTGATGAAGTTCGGCGAATACGTGCACTCGCTGTACGTGCCGACCAGCCTCAACCTGGTCAAGATCAAACCCCTGCGCGGCACCGCGCTGTTCATCCTCGACGCCAAACTGGTGTTCAAGCTGGTGGACAACTTCTTCGGCGGCGACGGCCGTCACGCCAAGATCGAAGGGCGTGAATTCACCCCGACCGAACTGCGCGTGGTGCGCATGGTGCTGGAGCAGGCGTTCGTCGACTTGAAGGAAGCCTGGCAGGCGATCATGGAAGTCAACTTCGAGTACATCAACTCGGAAGTGAACCCGGCCATGGCCAACATCGTCGGCCCGAGCGAAGCGATCGTGGTCTCGACCTTCCACATCGAACTCGACGGCGGTGGCGGCGACCTGCACGTGACCATGCCGTACTCGATGATCGAGCCGGTGCGCGAAATGCTCGACGCCGGTTTCCAGTCGGACCTCGACGACCAGGACGAGCGCTGGGTCAACGCCCTGCGCCAGGACGTGCTCGACGTCGACGTGCCGATCGGTGCCACCGTGGCGCGCCGCCAGTTGAAACTGCGCGACATCCTGCACATGCAGCCGGGTGACGTGATTCCGGTGGAGATGCCGGAAGACATGATCATGCGCGCCAACGGCGTGCCGGCCTTCAAGGTCAAGATGGGCTCGCACAAAGGCAACCTTGCGTTGCAGGTTATCGAGCCGATCGAGCGCCGCTGAAGCGGCGCCCTCACTCCCTGATTCTTTTACCGGTTTTTTGCCCGCCGAGGACAAATGATGAACGACGATATGAACACCCAGGACGATCAGGCACTGGCCGATGAATGGGCTGCCGCCCTGGAAGAAACCGGTGAAGCCGGGCAGGCCGACATCGACGCGCTGCTGGCCGCCGATGCAGGTGCTTCGAGCTCCAACCGTCTGCCGATGGAAGAGTTCGGCAGCGTGCCGAAGAACAACGACCCAGTGACCCTCGACGGTCCTAACCTGGACGTGATTCTCGACATCCCGGTATCGATCTCGATGGAAGTGGGCAGCACCGACATCAACATTCGCAACCTGCTGCAACTCAACCAGGGTTCGGTGATCGAGCTCGATCGTCTGGCCGGCGAGCCGCTGGACGTGTTGGTCAACGGCACCCTGATCGCCCACGGTGAAGTGGTTGTGGTCAACGAAAAGTTCGGCATCCGTCTGACCGACGTGATCAGCCCGAGCGAACGCATCAAGAAGCTGCGTTGAGTGAAAAAGGTTCTGGGTGCTTTGTTCGGTCTGGCGCTGGCGCTGGCGTTGCCGTTCAGCGTGTTGGCGGCCGAGCCGGTGGTGACCACGGCAGCGGCGGCTGCGCCGGCCGTCAACAGCGGCGTGGCGGGTCAGCTGACGCAACTGGTGCTGGGTTTGTTGCTGGTGCTGGGCCTGATCTTCTTCCTCGCCTGGCTGTTGCGCCGGGTGCAGCAGGCAGGTCCCGCCGGCAAGGGTCAGGTGATCGAGTTGATCGGTTCCCGCGCGCTCGGGCCGCGTGACCGTCTGATGCTGGTGCAGGTCGGCAACGAGCAGATTCTGCTCGGCCTCAGCCCCGGAACCATCACTGCGTTGCACGTGCTCAAAGAGCCGGTCGAGGTGCCGAGCACCGCCGACAAAGCGACTCCGGAATTTGCCCAGCATCTGTTGAAGATCCTCGGCAAGGATCAGAAGGATAAGAAGTAATGGGTGCGTTGCGCATCGTCTTGACCCTGGCCTTGATGTTGGCCGCGCCGCTGGCATTCGCCGCCGATCCGTTGTCGATCCCGGCGATCACCCTGGGCACCAACGCCGAGGGCGCGCAGGAGTACTCGGTCAGCCTGCAGATCCTGCTGATCATGACGGCGCTGAGCTTCATTCCGGCCGCCGTCATCCTGATGACCAGTTTCACCCGGATCATCATCGTCTTCTCGATCCTGCGTCAGGCCCTGGGCCTGCAGCAGACGCCGTCGAACCAGATCCTCACCGGCATGGCGCTGTTTCTGACGCTGTTCATCATGGCGCCAGTGTTCGATCGCGTGAACAACGATGCCTTGCAGCCGTACCTCGCGGAAAAGCTGACGGCCCAGCAGGCGGTGGAAAAGGCTCAGGTGCCGA
This sequence comes from Pseudomonas sp. B37(2017), assembly GCF_002112885.1. Taxonomy (NCBI): domain Bacteria; kingdom Pseudomonadati; phylum Pseudomonadota; class Gammaproteobacteria; order Pseudomonadales; family Pseudomonadaceae; genus Pseudomonas; species Pseudomonas sp. B37(2017). The sequence goes on from NZ_NEIX01000002.1 coordinate 507,811, forward strand.
TCAAGGACTTCATGCTCGCCCAGACCCGCTCCAGCGATCTGGAGCTGTTCATGCGCCTGTCCAAACGCACCGACATCGCCACTCCGGATGCTGCGCCGCTGACGATTCTGGTGCCGGCGTTCGTGACGTCTGAACTGAAGACCGCGTTCCAGATCGGCTTCATGATCTTCATCCCGTTCCTGATCATCGACCTGGTGGTCGCGAGCGTGCTGATGGCGATGGGTATGATGATGCTGTCGCCGCTGATCATTTCCCTGCCGTTCAAAATCATGCTGTTCGTGCTGGTGGATGGTTGGGCGCTGATCATCGGCACCCTGGCCAGCAGTTTCGGAGGTGTATCGCCATGACGCCAGAAGTAGCGGTCGACATCTTTCGCGAAGCCCTGTGGCTGACCACCATGATGGTGGCGATCCTGGTGGTACCGAGTCTGCTGGTGGGCCTGCTGGTGTCGATGTTCCAGGCCGCCACCCAGATCAACGAACAGACCCTGAGCTTCCTGCCGCGTCTGCTGGTGATGCTGGTAACGCTGATCGTCGCCGGCCCGTGGCTGGTGCAGACGTTCATGGAATACATCACTCAGCTGTACAAAAACATTCCGATGGTCATCGGCTAAGCCATGCAATCGCTGCTTCAGTTGACCGATACCCAGATCAGTACCTGGGTGGCGTCGTTCATGCTGCCGATGTTTCGCGTCGCCTCGATGTTGATGGTGATGCCGGTCTTCGGAACCACGCTGGTGCCCCGGCGGATCCGTCTTTACTTCGCCTTCGCGATCACTGTGGTGATCACGCCCAACCTGCCGGCAATGCCGGCGGTCAGCCCGCTGGATCTCAGCGGTTTGCTGCTGATCGCCGAGCAGATTCTGGTCGGTGCGGTGCTGGGCTTCTCTCTGCAATTGTTCTTTCAGGCCTTCGTGGTGGCGGGGCAGATCGTCGCGATCCAGATGGGCATGGGCTTCGCGTCGATGATCGACCCTACCAACGGCGTGTCGGTGGCGGTGATCGGGCAGTTCTTCACGATGCTGGTGACCTTGCTGTTCCTGTCGATGAACGGGCACCTGGTGGTCTTCGAAGTGCTCACCGAAAGCTTCACCACGCTGCCGGTCGGCGGCGGGTTGATGACCACGCATTACTGGGAACTGGCCGGCAAACTCGGCTGGGTGCTGGGTGCCGCCTTGTTGCTGGTGCTGCCGGCGGTCACTGCGCTGCTGGTGGTCAACATCGCGTTTGGCGTGATGACCCGGGCCGCGCCACAGCTCAACATTTTCTCCATCGGCTTCCCGCTGACCCTGGTGCTCGGCCTGTTCATCGTTTGGGTCGGGTTGGCGGACATTCTCAACCAGTATCAACCGCTGGCCACCGAGGCCCTGCAGTTTTTACGCGAACTGGCAAAGGCGCGCTGAGTCATGGCTGAGAGCGAAAGCGGTCAGGACAAAACAGAAGACCCCACGGAGAAGCGCAAGAAGGACTCCCGGGAAAAGGGTGAGATTGCGCGTTCCAAGGAGCTCAACACGCTGGCGGTGATGATGGCCGGTGCCGGTGCGCTGTTGGTCTTTGGCGGGATGCTGGCGCAGGATTTGATGGAACTGATGCGCCAGAACTTCACGCTGTCGCGCGAAGTGATCATGGACGAGCGCTCCATGGCGACGTTCCTGATGAACTCCGGGTTGCAGGCATTGCTGGCGATTCAGCCGATCATGATCACCCTGTTGGTGGCGGCTTTCCTCGGGCCGATTGCGCTGGGTGGGTGGCTGTTCGCCGCTGGTTCGCTGGCACCCAAATTCAGCCGGATGAACCCGGCGGCGGGCCTCAAGCGGATGTTCTCGATGAAGGCCGTGATCGAGCTGCTCAAGGCACTGGCCAAGTTTCTCATCACGCTGGGTGTGGCGCTGGTGGTGCTCAATTCGGACATCGACGACCTGCTGCGCATCGCCCACGAACCGCTGGACCGGGCGATCATTCACAGCTTGCAACTGGTGGGCTGGAGCTCGCTGTGGCTGGCGTGCGGATTGATCATCATCGCCGCTGTCGATGTGCCGGTGCAGATCTGGGAGAGCATCAAAAAGCTGAAGATGACCAAGCAGGAAGTGCGCGACGAGCACAAGGACCAGGAAGGTCGGCCGGAGGTCAAGCAACGGATTCGCCAGGTACAGCGCGAGATGTCGCAACGCCGGATGATGGCGGCGATTCCGGATGCCGACGTGGTCATCACCAACCCGACCCACTACGCCGTGGCGCTCAAGTACGACGCCGAGAAGGGCGGGGCGCCGATGCTGCTGGCCAAGGGCAGCGACTTCTTGGCATTGAAGATTCGCGAAATCGCCGTGGCCAACAACGTCATGCTTCTCGAATCGCCGGCGCTGGCGCGTTCGATCTATTACTCCACGGAGCTGGAAGAAGAAATCCCCGGCGGCCTGTACTTGGCGGTCGCTCAGGTACTGGCTTACGTCTACCAGATCCGCCAGCACCGCGCGGGTAAGGGCAAGTTCCCGGAACCGCTCAAGGACGACCTGCCGATCCCGCCGGATTTGCGGCGCGATTCCTGAATCTGATGAAACAAAAAAACCGCCTCCGGTTGAACCCGGTGGCGGTTTTTTATGCCTGATGATCTGTGGTGCTTGTGAGGCCGCCTTCGCGGGCAAGTCGAATCGTCGCACCGCCGCTCCCACAGGGAAATGCATTCCAAATGTGGGAGCGGGCTTGCCCGCGAAGGCGTCAGTAGCCACGGCACATCACTCAAGTCCTTACACAGGGTTCGGCGACGGCGGTAATTCCAGATTATCCAGCACCCGATTCACTGCCAGCTCCCCGAGCATGATCAGTTGCGCAATCCCCACCAGCGTCCTGCGCTGGGAGGCGGGCATGAGATGGGTGAAGTCATTGACTATGGTTCTGGCGGAAGCCAGGGTTTCGCAGGCATCGACCAGCAGCTCTTCGTTTTTGAAGTCCGCGGTGACGGCATACATTCTGCGGGTTTTGCGCGGTGGCGGCGTGGAGCCGGGCGGGCAGAGATAGTGATCGAGGGCGCGGTCGGCGGCTTCGTGAAGCTTTCTGGAATCGGCGGATTCGTAGGGCGAGGCGGGGTCGGTTTCGGGTGGATTGGGTGTTGGTTTGATCATGGTGAAGCTCCTTTGGGTGGAGCCGCCAAATCCAGTCGCTAAACAGGAAGGGTGGCGGCTGTACGCAGGTTAGCGAACCGGTCAAAGGCACCCGGCAGACCGCAAGGGTCTCCCGCATACAGCCACCATAACGAAATTGCAGACATACAGATCCGCAACGAAGCCTGGAACGCTGGTGCACCTTTAAATTGAGCCGAGTCGCTAAACCCGATCGCTGATTCGTCAGCGACCGACCCACAATAGAACCCGACCCCAAGGCGCACAAGCCGGCGGATTCTGGCGTAGCTGTAGGCAACGGCGCAAGGATTCGTAGCCTAGAAGGCGTGTCTTGAGGTGTCTTTTAAACGCCGGAGTTTAAAAGGCATTTTGTGCTGACTTCTCGGGCCCCTTCGCGAGCGCGCTCGCTCCCACATTTGGAATGCATTTCCCTGTGGGAGCGAGCTTGCTCGCGAAGGCGGCATCCCGGCCAGCAGAAAAATCACGCTCAAATCCGCTGTTTCCTTGGTAAATAAATTCGTCCCCTTTTCCGTGGTCCCCTTTTCCGTGTTTTTCCGCTCGTCGGAAATCCCTCGTCACCTGTTAGTTCTGACAGTAGACAGGCACCACCCTCAGGCGCCCCATTGGCCTTGTCCTCGTCTCGGTGATGCTCGCGTATTGAGAGCGTCGGGGATGAGTCATCCACTCAGGGCTGAAGGAATCATTATGACGACGCGCTTATACAAACATCTGGACGGGATGGAGCTGACGTTCATTTCGGGGACGCTGGAGCGGGACGTGGCGCAGCGAGCCATTTACTACCAAATGACCTGGGAGTTGGCTCTGGATTTTGCCAAGTTCCAGGCAATGGCAGATCTCTACATTCCGGGTTATTTATCAAAACCGCTCAACGCGATTCGGCCCGAGCTGGCTGGGTCGGCGTATCACTATTCCTACAATTACTTGTTTAGTGCAGCCGGCAGCATCGTCGATAACCAGACGCTGTTGGCGCTGTTCAGCGACCGTGGCTATTACATGGATCAATGGTCGAGTGGGGGAGGCCCGGTGGAGCGTCGTTATGACAAACCGTTCTTCAAAATGGTGGGAGGTAATATTCAGATCACTTCCGGACAATACTTTCGGCTCAGCGCGGGAGATCCGCCAATCGAGATCGGTGATTTGCCGTTCATCTGGATCGAGGGGGCGCTGAACCTGCTGAGGGGCGAGACGAAAGCCTCTGCCGTTGCCCCGGAGACTGTGGTGGTACTCATGCCGGCCGGGGAAACTCTGGTTGATGTGGGCGGACCTCACCCCATCTACAAACGCACACCGTACCTGGACAGGGATGCTCTCGCGTTTGGTCCGATCGTCGCCGATCAAATTCTGGTCGCATGATCATTGAGATCTCACCTCGCCGTATTTTTCTGCCTGAGGCGAGCGGTGCAGTACGCCTCAGATCAGCCCCTCTATTTCAATCCCCCGCAAAAGTTGGAAGGCTTCTTGCAGTAGCCGCCGTGCGCCTGCTTCGGGCGTCAAAAGTTTGCTTTAAAGGAACGGGGAAAACCGGTGGATCGCTCTCAGTTAATCAACAGTGCTCGCTCGAACATTGCCGACCTCAGTCGGGGCAATCTGGGTGTGCCGCTGTTGCTGCTGGTCATGCTGGCGATGATGATGTTGCCGGTGCCGCCGTTCCTGCTCGACGTGTTCTTCACCTTCAACATTGCCCTGTCGATCGTCGTCCTGCTGGTCTGCGTGTACGCCTTGCGGCCGCTGGATTTCGCGGTGTTCCCGACGATCCTGCTGGTGGCGACGCTGTTGCGACTGGCGCTGAACGTGGCGTCGACCCGGGTGGTGATGCTCCACGGTCAGGACGGCCACGCCGCTGCCGGTAAGGTGATCCAGGCCTTCGGTGAAGTGGTGATCGGCGGTAACTACGTGGTCGGTATCGTGGTCTTCGCGATCTTGATGATCATCAACTTCGTCGTGGTAACCAAGGGTGCAGGCCGGATCTCCGAGGTGAGCGCGCGCTTCACCCTCGATGCGATGCCCGGCAAGCAAATGGCGATCGACGCCGACCTCAACGCCGGTCTGATCGACCAGGCGCAGGCCAAGGCCCGTCGTCAGGAAGTTGCCCAAGAGGCAGAGTTCTACGGTTCGATGGACGGTGCCAGCAAGTTCGTACGCGGTGACGCCATCGCTGGTTTGCTGATTCTGTTCATCAACCTGATCGGCGGCATGGCCGTCGGTATCTTCCAGCACAACATGACGTTCGCCGACGCGGGCAAGGTTTACGCCTTGCTGACCATCGGTGACGGTTTGGTGGCGCAATTGCCATCACTGTTGTTATCTACAGCTGCAGCGATCATGGTGACCCGTGCTTCCGGTTCGGAAGACATGGGCAAGCAGATCAATCGCCAGATGTTCGCCTCGCCCAAAGCGCTGGCGGTGGCTGCCGGTCTGATGGCGGTCATGGGCCTGGTGCCGGGCATGCCGCACTTTTCGTTCCTGAGCATGGCTGCACTGGCTGCCGGTGGCGCTTACCTGTTCTGGAAGAAGCAGAACGTGGCCAAGGTCGTTGCGCTGGAAGAGGTCAAGCGTCAACAGGAACTGCTGCCGTCGCCGGCCCGCGCCATGGAAACCAAGGAGCTGGGCTGGGACGACGTGACCCCGATCGACATGATTGGCCTGGAAGTCGGCTACCGCCTGATTCCGCTGGTGGACCGCAACCAGGGCGGGCAATTGCTGGCGCGGATCAAGGGCGTGCGCAAGAAGCTCTCGCAGGATCTGGGCTTCCTGATGCCGACCGTGCACATCCGCGACAACCTCGACCTGGCGCCGAGCGCCTACCGCCTGACCCTGATGGGCGTGATCCTGGCCGAGGCCGAGATCTACCCGGACCGCGAACTGGCGATCAACCCGGGGCAGGTCTACGGCTCGCTCAACGGCATTACCGCCAAAGATCCGGCTTTTGGCCTGGAGGCGGTGTGGATCGAAGTCAGCCAGCGGGCCCAGGCGCAATCGCTCGGTTACACCGTGGTCGATGCCAGCACCGTGGTTGCGACCCACTTGAACCAGATTCTGTACAAGCACTCCAGCGAGCTGATCGGTCACGAAGAAGTGCAGCAACTCATGCAATTGCTGGCCAAGAGCTCGCCGAAACTGGCTGAAGAGCTGGTGCCGGGCGTGGTCACGCTGTCGCAGTTGCTCAAAGTATTGCAGGCGTTGCTGGCCGAACACGTGCCGGTGCGCGATATCCGCAGCATTGCCGAAGCCATCGCCAACAATGCCGCCAAGAGTCAAGATACCGCCGCTTTGGTGGCCGCTGTGCGGGTCGGCGTATCCCGCGCCATCGTCCAAAGCATTGTAGGGACTGAGTCGGAGCTGCCAGTTATCACGCTGGAGCCAAGGTTGGAACAAATATTGCTCAATAGTCTGCAGAAGGCAGGACAAGGCTCGGAAGAGGGCGTTCTGCTGGAGCCGAGCATGGCCGAGAAGCTGCAGCGTTCGCTGATCGAAGCGGCGCAGCGCCAGGAAATGCAAGGTCAGCCGGTGATCCTGTTGGTAGCAGGCCCGGTTCGCGCGATGCTCTCGCGCTTTGGTCGCCTGGCAGTTCCCGGACTGCATGTGCTGGCCTACCAGGAAATTCCGGACAACAAGCAAGTGACCATCGTTGCGACAGTAGGGCCCAACGGCTGAGGTAGTGGTTTATGCAAGTTAAGCGTTTTTTCGCCGCCGATATGCGTCAGGCCATGAAGCTGGTTCGTGATGAGCTGGGCGCTGATGCCGCCATCATTGGCAACCGCCGCATCGCCGGCGGCGTCGAGCTGACGGCGGCGCTCGATTACAAACTGTCGGCGCTGGCCCCGCGTGTTCCGAACATGGAACTCGAGGATGAGCTGCGCAAGACCCAGTCGCGCATCGTTACCGCCCAGGCCGAACTGAGCCTGCGTGGCGAAGCCGACGGCAACACCAATCGCCAGTTGTTCGCCGGGCTGCCGTTAACGGCCGGCCTGCCGCTGACCGCTGCCGAGCCGCTGACCGAACCGACCTACGAAGCTCCGGCCCGCCCGGCACCGGCGCCTGCACCGGTTTCCGCTGGCGTTGACCCGCGTGCTCTGGACTCGATGCGTTTCGAACTCAACAGCCTGCGCGAACTGATGGAAGTGCAACTCGGCACTCTGGCCTGGAACCAGCTGCAAGGCAGCCGTCCGGCTCAGGCCAATCTGTATCGTCGTCTGCAACGCATCGGTTTGTCCGGCCCGCTGTCCCGTGATCTGCTGTCGATGATCACCGAGATCGACGAACCTCGTCAGGCCTGGCGCATGCTGCTGGCGCACCTGGCGCGGATGATTGCCGTACCGGAGGTCGAGCCGCTGGAAGAGGGCGGTGTGATTGCCATGGTCGGTCCTGCCGGCATGGGTAAGACCACCACCCTGGCCAAACTGGCCGCCCGCTATGTGCTCAAGTACGGCGCGCAGAACATCGCGCTGGTGAGCATGGACAGTTTCCGTATCGGCGCGCAGGAGCAGCTCAAGACTCTGGGCCGCATCCTCAATGTGTCGGTGACCCACGTCGATCCGGGCCAGTCCCTGGTGCAGGCGCTGGATCCACTGCTGCGCAAACGCGTGGTGCTGATCGATACCGCCGGCCTGCAAGCCAGCGATCCGGCCTTGCGCATGCAGCTGGAAAGTCTGGCCGGTCGTGGCATTCGCTCAAAAAATTATCTGGTGCTGGCAACCACCAGCCAGAAACAGGTTCTAACCGCCGCTTATCACAGTTACAAGCGTTGCGGGCTGGCCGGGTGCATCCTGACTAAACTGGATGAGACGGCAAGCCTTGGCGAAGTGCTGAGCCTGGCGATCAGTCACGAACTGCCGGTCGCCTACCTGACCGATGGGCCGCGTATTCCGGATGATCTGCATCTGCCGCGCCGTCATCAACTGGTCAGCCGCGCCGTCAGTGTGCAAATGCAGGAAGAACCCAGCGAAGAAGCCATGGCTGACATGTTCGCTGATATCTACCACAGTCCGACCAAGCAGGTTGGCTGAGGTAATGAACCGTTTTTGTACCTACATCGATGGTCTGCCATGCATTGTTCCGGTTGTGAACGCGCAGCCAGTAATGTGGCCTCCGTCTATGCAAGACAAGGTAAAGAAATAACATGGGCAGCATGCATCCCGTACAGGTGATCGCGGTGACCGGCGGCAAAGGTGGCGTCGGCAAGACTAATGTGTCAGTGAACTTGTCCCTGGCGCTGGCAGAGCTTGGCCGTCGGGTCATGCTGCTGGACGCCGACCTGGGGCTGGCGAACGTCGACGTTCTGCTGGGCCTCACACCCAAACGCACCCTGGCCGACGTGATCGAAGGCCGCTGCGAGCTGCGCGACGTGCTGTTGCAAGGCCCCGGCGGGATCCGCATCGTGCCGGCCGCTTCCGGCACCCAGAGCATGGTTCACCTGAGCCCGGCCCAGCATGCCGGCCTGATTCAGGCGTTCAGCGACATCGGCGACAATCTCGATGTACTGGTGATCGACACCGCTGCGGGTATTGGTGACTCGGTAGTCAGTTTCGTTCGCGCAGCGCAAGAAGTGTTGCTGGTGGTCTGCGACGAGCCGACTTCGATCACTGACGCCTACGCGCTGATCAAACTGCTGAACCGCGATTACGGCATGAACCGCTTCCGCGTCCTGGCCAACATGGCCCAGAGCCCGCAGGAAGGTCGCAATCTGTTCGCCAAGTTGACCAAGGTCACGGATCGCTTCCTCGACGTCGCCCTACAATACGTCGGCGCGGTGCCCTACGACGAAAGCGTGCGCAAGGCGGTGCAGAAGCAGCGTGCGGTCTATGAAGCCTTCCCGCGTTCCAAGTGCGCACTGGCGTTCAAGGCGATCGCACAGAAGGTCGACACCTGGCCGCTGCCCGCCAACCCGCGCGGCCACCTCGAATTTTTCGTCGAGCGCCTCGTGCAGCAAACGGCAGGACCTGTGCTATGACCGCCAGCGGTATGAATTTCTACAAGAAGTCGGCGCGTGACGCGCAGTACGAGCTGATCGAGCGTTACGCGCCACTGGTCAAACGCATCGCCTACCACTTGCTGGCGCGATTGCCGGCCAGTGTGCAGGTCGAAGACCTGATCCAGGCCGGGATGATCGGCCTGCTCGAAGTCTCGACCAAATACGACGCCAGCAAGGGCGCCAGTTTTGAAACGTACGCGGGCATCCGGATCCGCGGTGCGATGCTCGATGAAGTCCGTAAGGGGGACTGGGCGCCACGCTCGGTTCACCGCAATACCCGTATGGTCAGCGACGCAATTCGCTCGATTGAAGCTAAAACCGGCCGTGACGCTAAAGATCACGAAGTTGCGGCCGAACTCCAATTGAGTCTCGACGATTACTACGGGATTTTGAACGACACCCTGGGCAGCCGGCTGTTCAGTTTCGACGACCTGTTGCAGGACGGCGAACACGAAGGGCTGCACGAGGATGGCGCCAGTGCTCATCTGGAGCCGTCGCGCGATCTGGAAGACGAACGTTTCCAGGCCGCGCTGGCGGACGCGATTGCCAATTTGCCGGAGCGTGAGCGACTGGTGTTGGCGCTGTACTACGACGAAGAGCTGAACCTCAAGGAGATCGGTGAAGTCCTTGGCGTCAGTGAATCGCGGGTCAGCCAGTTACACAGCCAGTGCGCGGCCCGCTTGCGGGGGCGTTTGGGGGAGTGGCGAGCGCGCTGAAGGCAGTGTGGGGACACTGCGAACGAGGCTGGTGCGGTGGTGAACGGCACCGGTCTCGATCTGTTGTGCTCCAGACAGTCATCGAGTGTTTTGCCGGATTGATTGAAATGGCGCGTCCAGGTGCTGGGCGCGTTTAAGACTGCTTGGAGGTCGAATTGAACAAAGACATGAAAATCCTCATCGTTGATGACTTCTCAACGATGCGGCGGATCATCAAGAACCTGTTGCGTGATCTGGGGTTCACCAACACCGTTGAAGCCGACGATGGCACCACTGCCATTCCGGTACTCAACAGCGGCAGCATCGACTTTCTGGTGACCGACTGGAACATGCCCGGCATGACCGGTATCGACCTGCTGCGCCACGTGCGTGCCGATGAAAAGCTCAAGCACCTGCCGGTGCTGATGGTGACCGCTGAAGCCAAGCGCGAGCAGATCATCGAAGCGGCCCAGGCCGGCGTTAACGGCTACGTGGTCAAACCTTTCACGGCCCAGGCGTTGAAAGAAAAAATCGAGAAGATTTTCGAACGCATCGGCTGATGAACGCGCGGGGGAGCTATGGAGCATAACGAATCTTCACAGGGCGATTTTGAGTCGACCCTGAAAAAACACGCGGTCGAACTGGTCGAGAGCCTTGAAAAAGGCAAGTTCGGCGACGCTGTGCAACTGATCCATGAGCTCAATCAGACCCGTGACCGTGGCCTGTACCAGGAAGTGGGCAAGCTCACGCGTGAACTGCACAGTGCGATCGTCAATTTCCAGATCGATCCGCACATGCCGCAGGCCGAGGAAGTGTCGCAAATCACCGACGCTACCGAGCGCCTGGGCTACGTGGTCAAACTGACCGAAGCTGCCGCCAACCGCACCATGGATCTGGTGGAAAGCGCGACCCCTGTGGTCAATGGCCTGGCTGACGAAGCCCAGGCCTTGAGCGCCGATTGGAGCCGCTTCATGCGCCGTGAGGTAGGGGCTGAAGAGTTCCGTGAACTGGCGCGCCGGGTCGACGGTTTTCTGGCACGCAGCAGCGCGGACAACCGCGCGGTGTCGAGCAATCTGAACGACATTCTGCTCGCCCAGGATTACCAGGACCTCACCGGTCAGGTGATCAAGCGCGTGACCCAATTGGTCACCGAAGTCGAAAGCAACCTGCTCAAACTCGTGCTCATGGCCAGCCAGGTGGACCGCTTTGCGGGCATCGAACATGACCGTGCGGCGATGCTTGCTGAAAAAGATCCACAAAAACATCTCTCGCAGGGTGAAGGTCCGCAGATTCATGCCGATAAACGAGAAGACGTTGTGTCCGGTCAGGACGATGTGGACGATTTGCTATCCAGCCTTGGATTTTGAGTTTTTTTGGGTTTTTAGACCTGTAGGAGCACCCCATTAATGAGCTTCGGCGCCGATGAAGAGATCCTTCAGGATTTCCTGGTTGAGGCCGGCGAGATTCTTGAGCAACTGTCCGAACAACTGGTCGAGCTGGAAAGCCGCCCGGATGACGCAGATCTGCTCAACGCAATTTTTCGCGGTTTCCACACTGTAAAAGGGGGCGCCGGCTTCCTTCAGCTCAACGAGCTGGTGGAGTGCTGTCACATCGCCGAAAACGTGTTCGACATCCTGCGCAAGGGTGAACGACGCGTCGATGCAGAACTGATGGACGTGGTGCTCGAAGCGCTGGACGCGGTGAACAGCATGTTCAGCGAAGTCCGCGATCGCAGCCCGATCACCGCCGCCACCCCGGAACTGCTGGCCGCCCTGGCGCGTCTGGCCGAACCGCAATCGGCGGATGAAGCCCCGGCTTCGCCTGTTGCCGAGATGATCGAAGAACTGGTCGTCGAAGGCGATTCGGGTGACATCACCGATAACGAATTTGAACAGTTGCTGGACTCGCTGAACGCCGTCAAGGCCGAAGCCGAAGCCCCGGCGGCTGCCGCTGCACCTGCTTCCACCGAAGCGGCCAGCGATGAAATCACCGACGCGGAGTTCGAGTCGCTGCTCGACCAGTTGCATGGCAAAGGCCAGTTCGCGGCCGACGCTGTGGCTCCGGCCGCTGCTGCACCGGCTGCTCCGGCGGCGGGCGACAGCTCGGACATCACCGACGACGAATTCGAAGCCTTGCTCGATCAGTTGCACGGCAAGGGCAACTTTGCCGTCGATGCACTGGAATCGGCAATTGCTTCGGTTCCTGCGACGGCTGCTCCGGCAGCGGCTGCGGCCGGTAGCGATCTGATCAGCGATCACGAGTTCGAATCGCTGCTCGACGATCTGCATGGCAAAGGCAAGTTCACTGACGTCGCCACCGGTGCCGTCGTGACGGCCGGCAATGCTTCGGCGGTTGCAGCGCCTGCTGCGAAGGCCCCGGCCGCTGCGGCAAAACCTGCTGCAAAAGCGCCTGAGCCGAAAGCCGAACCGGCCAAACCGGCTGCCGCTGCGGCACCGGCTCCGGCCCGTGCACCGGCGACTCCTCCACCGGAAAAACCGGCGAGCGAAGCCGAGACTACCGTGCGTGTGGACACTGCACGTCTCGACGAAATCATGAACATGGTCGGCGAGCTGGTGCTGGTACGTAACCGTCTGGTGCGCCTGGGCCTTAACAGCGGCGACGAGTCGATGCAGAAGGCCGTGTCGAACCTCGACGTGGTCACCGCCGACTTGCAGACCGCCGTCATGAAGACCCGGATGCAGCCGATCAAGAAAGTCTTCGGCCGCTTCCCGCGTCTGGTTCGCGACCTGGCACGCCAGCTCAAGAAAGAGATCAACCTGGAACTGGTGGGCGAAGAGACCGACCTCGACAAGAACCTCGTCGAGGCACTGGCCGACCCGCTGGTCCACTTGGTGCGCAACGCGGTCGACCACGGCATCGAGTCGCCGGAAGAGCGCGAAGCCTCGGGCAAGGCCCGTGGCGGCAAGGTGATCCTGGCGGCCGAGCAGGAAGGCGACCACATCCTGCTGTCGATCTCCGACGACGGCAAAGGCATGGACCCGAACGTCCTGCGCGCCATCGCCGTAAAACGCGGTGTGATGGACAAGGATGCCGCCGATCGCCTGAGCGACACCGAGTGCTACAACCTGATTTTCGCCCCGGGTTTCTCGACCAAGACCGAGATCTCCGACGTGTCCGGCCGCGGTGTCGGCATGGACGTGGTGAAGACCAAGATTTCCCAGCTCAACGGTTCGATCAACATCTACTCGACCAAGGGCCAGGGCTCGAAGATCGTCATCAAGGTGCCGCTGACGCTGGCGATCATGCCGACCCTGATGGTGATGCTCGGCAATCAGGCGTTCGCGTTCCCGCTGGTGAACGTCAACGAAATCTTCCACCTCGACCTGTCGACCACCAACGTGGTGGACGGCCAGGAAGTGGTGATCGTGCGGGACAAGGCGCTGCCATTGTTCTACCTCAAGCGCTGGCTGGTCAGCTCCGCCGCTCACGAAGAGCAGCGTGAAGGCCATGTGGTGATCCTTTCGGTGGGCACTCAGCGGATCGGCTTCGTCGTCGATCAACTGGTCGGCCAGGAAGAAGTGGTCATCAAGCCATTGGGCAAGATGCTCCAGGGAACTCCGGGCATGTCCGGCGCCACCATCACCGGTGACGGCCGCATTGCACTGATTCTCGATGTTCCGAGCATGCTCAAGCGTTACGCCGCACGGCGTATTTGAATCCGGGGCGGCGGGGCGACAACGTCCCGCCGCACCTAATGGAGTGTTTATGGCAGTCAAAGTCCTGGTGGTGGACGATTCGGGTTTTTTCCGCCGCCGCGTCTCGGAAATTCTTTCAGCGGATCCGAGCATCCAGGTTGTCGGCACGGCAACCAACGGTAAAGAGGCGATCGATCAGGCCCTGGCCCTCAAGCCGGACGTGATCACCATGGACTACGAGATGCCGATGATGGATGGCATCACGGCCGTGCGGCACATCATGCAGCGCTGCCCGACGCCGGTGTTGATGTTCTCCTCGCTGACGCACGAAGGCGCCCGGGTCACCCTGGATGCGCTGGATGCCGGCGCGGTGGATTTCCTGCCGAAGAATTTCGAAGACATCTCCCGCAATCCGGAGAAGGTCAAGCAACTGCTGTGCGAGAAGGTTCACAGCATCTCGCGCAGCAACCGTCGTTTCAGTGCCTACAGTGCGCCGGCGCCTGCCGCTGCACCTGCACCTGCGCCGACTCCGGCAGCGGCGCCGTCGAGCTTTGGCAGCCACAGTGCTCCGGCCCGTCCGGCACCTGCGCCTGCACCGACTCGCGCGCCAGCGGCCAGCGCTTCGTCGCCGGCCCCGAAACGCAAAAACTACAAGCTCGTGGCGATTGGTACGTCGACCGGTGGCCCGGTTGCCCTGCAACGGGTTCTGACTCAATTGCCGGCCAGCTTCCCGGCGCCGATCGTGCTGATCCAGCACATGCCGGCGGCCTTCACCAAGGCTTTCGCCGAACGTCTGGACAAGCTGTGCCGCATCAGCGTCAAGGAAGCCGAGGATGGCGACATCCTGCGTCCGGGCCTGGCGCTGCTGGCACCGGGTGGCAAGCAGATGATGATCGACGGCCGTGGCGCGGTGAAAATCCTGCCGGGCGACGAGCGTCTGAACTACAAGCCGTGCGTGGACATCACCTTCGGTTCTGCAGCCAAATCCTACAGTGACAAAGTTCTGGCGGTGGTACTGACCGGCATGGGCGCCGACGGCCGCGAAGGTGCACGCCTGCTCAAGCAGGGCGGCAGCACGGTCTGGGCTCAGGACGAAGCCAGTTGTGTGATCTACGGCATGCCGATGGCCATCGTCAAAGCTGACCTCGCCGACGCGGTGTACAGCCTGGACGATATCGGCAAGCACATCGTCGAGGCATGCGTCTGATGGATGTTCTAAGCCTTATCGGGATCATCATGGCGTTCGTCGCCATCATCGGCGGCAACTACCTGGAAGGTGGTCACCTCGGCGCACTGGCCAACGGCCCGGCAGCGCTGATCGTGCTCGGTGGCACCGTCGGTGCCGCGCTGCTGCAATCGCCGATGAGCGCGTTCAAGCGCGCCATGCAGATTCTGGCCTGGATCTTTTTCCCGCCGCGTGTGGACCTGGCCGGCGGCATCGACCGCGTGGTCAACTGGAGCCTCACCGCCCGCAAGGAAGGCCTGCTGGGCCTGGAAGGCGTGGCGGATGCCGAGCCTGACGCCTACTCGCGCAAGGGCCTGCAACTGCTGGTCGACGGCGCCGAGCCGGAAGCGATCCGCAGCATCCTCGAAGTGGATTTCTACACTCAGGAAGCCCGCGACATCGAGGCCGCCAAAGTGTTTGAAAGCATGGGCGGCTACGCGCCGACCATCGGCATCATCGGTGCGGTGATGGGCCTGATCCACGTGATGGGCAACCTGGCCGATCCGTCGCAACTGGGCAACGGTATTGCGGTCGCGTTCGTCGCCACCATCTACGGTGTGGCCAGTGCCAACCTGATCCTGTTGCCGGTTGCAGCCAAGCTCAAGTCAATCGCGTTGCGACAGTCGCGTTATCGCGAAATGTTGTTGGAAGGTATTTTGTCGATCGCTGAAGGTGAAAACCCACGCTCCATCGAGTTGAAGCTTCAGGGCTTCATGGATTAAGGGACTAACCTCATGGCACGTCGTCGCCAGCATGAAGAGCACGTAAACCATGAACGTTGGCTGGTTTCCTACGCCGACTTCATTACCTTGCTCTTTGCCTTTTTCGTGGTGATGTACTCCATCTCGTCGATCAACGAAGGCAAGTACAAGATCATCTCCGAAGCGCTGATCGGGGTCTTCACCGACTCCGACCGCGCGCTCAAGCCGATCCCGATCGGTGAAGAACGACCGAAGACCGTGACCCCGGCCAAGCCGCTGGTCAAGGACGCCGAACAGGTCGACGCCGGCATCGCCGGGGCCAGCGATCCGCTGAAAAGCATCGCCGATGACATCAGCGCCGCGTTCGGCGACCTGATCTCCTCGAACCAGATGACCGTGCGCGGCAACGAGCTGTGGGTCGAGATCGAACTCAACTCCAGCCTGTTGTTCGGCAGCGGTGATGCGATGCCGAGCGACATCGCGTTCAACATCATCGACAAGGTCGCGGCGATCCTCAAACCGTTCGACAACCCGATCCACGTCGAAGGCTTCACCGACGATCAACCGATCCGCACCGCGCAGTATCCGACCAACTGGGAGCTGTCCTCGGCGCGTTCGGCGAGCATCGTGCGCATGCTGGCGATGCAGGGCGTAAACCCTGGCCGCCTGGCGTCGGTGGGCTACGGCGAATTCCAGCCGGTGGCCAACAACGCCACCGCCGAAGGCCGGGCGAAGAACCGTCGTGTGGTGCTGGTGGTGTCGCGCAATCTTGATGTGCGCCGCAGCCTGACCGGCACCGGAACCGCCCATGCGCAACCGGATGCCGCGTTGAAGCGTGCTGGCACACAAACTGCACCGACCCCGGTCAAGACGCCGGGACGCGAGAGTGCCGTCAATTCTCCGTCGCCCGCATTAATACGCTGAACCATGTCTCGGCCGAGTATCCCGGCCGGGAGGAACGATCTGAATGAGAGTCTGGGCAGTCGCCAATCAAAAGGGTGGTGTTGGTAAAACCACTTCTTCCATCGCTTTAGCCGGTTTGCTGGCAGAGGCGGGCAAGCGCGTGGTCGTGGTCGATCTCGACCCGCACGGCTCGATGACCAGCTATTTCGGTTACGACCCCGACAGCCTGGAACACAGCAACTACGACCTGTTTCTGCACAAGGGCAGCGTGCCGCAAGGCCTGCCGGGCCAACTGCTGCTGTCGACCAGCGACGAACGCATTTCCCTGTTGCCGTCGAGCACTGCGCTGGCCACCCTCGAGCGCCAGTCGCCGGGGCAAAGTGGGCTGGGCCTGGTGATCGCCAAGAGTCTGGCGCAGCTGTGGCAGGACTTCGATTACGCGATCATCGACAGCCCGCCGTTGCTCGGCGTGCTGATGGTCAACGCCCTGGCCGCCAGTCAGCAACTGGTGATCCCGGTGCAGACCGAACATCTGGCCGTCAAAGGCCTGGAGCGTATGGTCAACACCCTGGCGATGATCAACCGCTCGCGCAAACAGGCGCTGC
This sequence comes from Pseudomonas sp. B37(2017), assembly GCF_002112885.1. Classification (NCBI taxonomy): domain Bacteria; kingdom Pseudomonadati; phylum Pseudomonadota; class Gammaproteobacteria; order Pseudomonadales; family Pseudomonadaceae; genus Pseudomonas; species Pseudomonas sp. B37(2017). Next base: position 524,703 of record NZ_NEIX01000002.1, read on the forward strand.
CGTTCAGCATCGTGCCGACCCTGTTCGACCGTCGTACCCAAGCGTCGATGGGCACCTTGCGCGTGCTGCGCGACAAATTCCCCGACGAGATCTGGCAGGGTTACATCCCGGTCGATACCCGTCTGCGCGACGCCAGTCGTGCCGGTGTCACCCCTTCGCAGTTCGACGGCAAGAGCCGTGGCGTGCTGGCTTACCGCGCGCTGCTCAAGCATCTGCTGGCGCAGCAACTCGTTCCGCAGGTGGCTTGAGCATGAATCGGCCGATCAAGCTGACGTCGAAGCCGCAACTGGCGTTGCAGTCCTATCTGGACGGCTTGCTGCAGGAAGTGACGGACGAGGTCGAGCAGGAAATCGCAGCGCCGGTCGAGGTGGTCGAGACCGCTGCGGCACTCGATGAATTCCAGGCTGCCGTGCTTGAAGAGCAGGCCCGGGATGCGCAAAAAGCTGCCCGGCCGATTGCCCCGGTTGTAGCGCCTGCCGCTGTAGTAGCCAAAGCGCCTGCGACCCTGATCAAAGAGCCGGAGCCGGTGCGCGTGGTATCGACGCTGGCGCCGCTGCTGCAAACCCAACTTCTGCAAGCGCCTCCGGTTCCGGCAGCGCCAGAACCTGAGCCTGTAGCGCCTGCGCCAGCCCCGGTCGAGCCGACCCTGGTTGCGCCGCTGGTGGAAGTGCATCTGCCGCCCAGCAACACGCCACCACCGGTGGAAACCGACGGTCGTCCGGCCTGGGCTTCGGAAGCCTTCGAATGCCTGCTGTTCGACGTCGCCGGGTTGACCCTGGCCGTGCCGCTGGTGTGCCTGGGCTCGATCTATTCGCTGGCCGGCCATGAGCTGACGCCGCTGTTCGGTCAGCCGGAATGGTTCCTCGGGATTCTGCCGAGCCAGGCCGGCAACCTGAAGGTGCTGGACACCGCACGCTGGGTCATGCCGGATCGCTACCGCGATGACTTCCGTCAGGGCCTGCAATACGTGATTTCGGTGCAGGGTTACGAGTGGGGCCTGGCGGTGCATCAGGTCAGTCGCTCGTTGCGCCTGGACCCGAATGAAATCAAATGGAGAAGTCACCGGGGTCAGCGGCCATGGCTCGCCGGCACGGTGATTGAACACATGTGCGCCTTGCTTGATGTTTCCGCTCTGGCCGAGTTGATCGCCAGCGGTGGGGCAAAGCACATGTCCGGCAGTAAGCCGAACCACAAACCGACATAACACTTACATAACAGACATGTACCGGCATTCACCGCCGGCACACGAGACACACACCGCCATTGCGGTATTTCGAGGGGCTAGGGTATGAACGACAAGGCTACGGCGGCAAAGGGTTCCGAAGATCCGATCCTGCAATGGGTGACCTTCAAGCTGGACAACGAAACCTACGGCATCAACGTGATGCGCGTTCAGGAAGTCCTGCGCTACACCGAGATCGCTCCGGTGCCGGGTGCGCCAAGCTACGTACTGGGCATCATCAACCTGCGCGGCAACGTGGTGACCGTGATCGATACCCGTCAGCGCTTCGGCCTGATGAGCGGTGAGATCAGCGACAACACCCGTATCGTTATCATCGAAGCCGACAAGCAAGTCGTCGGCATCATGGTCGACAGCGTGGCTGAAGTGGTTTACCTGCGTCAGTCGGAAATCGAGACCGCACCGAACGTCGGTAACGAAGAATCGGCCAAGTTCATCCAGGGCGTGTGCAACAAGAACAACGAGTTGCTGATCCTGGTCGAGCTGGACAAGATGATGAGCGAAGAAGAATGGTCGGAACTGGAGAACATCTGATTGATTCTCGAGGTAGCGGTCATTGTCCTGTTCCTGTTCTGGGCAGGCACGCTGGCGATGTTTCTGGCGTACATCAAGGCGCAGCGCGTGATCGCTGCGCAACAGGCCCAGGGCGATGCGCTGCGTGATCAGCGCATCAAGGACCTGGCCAAGCGTGTCGACGATTACCAGAACGGCAACGTGCGCATGGGCGAAGCCCTGCACGAGCTGCGCTCGGTGGTCGGTCCGATCCCGGACAAACTCGCCCAGCTCGAACAGCGCGATCCTTCCAGCCTGTCATTCGCCCAGGCGGCTAAACTGGTGGGAATGGGCGCGAGCGTCGATGAGCTGACTCAGTCCTGCGGGTTGACCCAGGCTGAGGCGGAATTGATGCGCAAGTTGCACAAGAACTAGTTGTCACACCGAGATCGTTCCCACGTCGAGGCGTCGAACCGTCTGCGTGGGAATGCATCTTGGGACGCTCCGCGTTCCGCGTGTGATGGGTGACGCAGAGCGTCACGGGCGGGTGTTCCCACGCAGAGCGTGGGAACAATCAGCGAAAAAAACGCAGTCATCGATGACTGCGTTTTTTTTTTGCCTTCAGTAATCGTCGCCGCGTTCGGTGACGTCTTTCTCGACCATCGGTGCATCCGGGTTGTGTCCCGCCGGGAACTTGCCCTTGAGGTTCCAGGCAAAGGCGATGATCTCGGCGATCGTGCGGTACAGCTCTTCGGGGATGCTGTCGCCCAGTTCCATCCGCGCCAGCAACTTCACCAGCTCGGCGTTTTCGTAGATCGGCACTTCACAGTCGCGGGCGATGCGCAGGATTTCTTCGGCCAGTTCTTCGTCGCCCTTGGCGGTAAGAGTCGGGGCGTGGCTGCCGTCGTATTTGAGGGCGATGGCCTGGCGTGGAGCGGTGGTGTCATTCATGCGGTTTCGTCGACCCAGCGGTGTTCGAGGCGGGTTTGGATGCCTTGCGGCGGGGTGCCGAGGTGGCAGTCGATGTCGCCGACATTCAGCCCGGAATCCAGCAGGCGCTGGCGCAGGGCGGTCAGATTGCTTTCGATCAGGCTCGCGGTGTACGGCCGCTCGGCCCATAGCTGACTGGACAGGCTGCCGCTGATCAATTGCGCCTGAATCTGCATCGGCCCCAGCGGTTCCATGTCGAACGCCAGATCGACGCGCCACAGTTGTTGTTTCGGTTCGCGCTCATCGCGGCGCTGCTCGTTGGCTTCCTGTTTCTCCGGTTCTTCTTCGCGCTGGAACTTGACCTGCAACGGCACGATGTCCTGCATATTGCGCATCGGGATTTCCAGTTGCCAGGTGCTGAGCAGGCGGCCGTCGTCGGTCACGCCGGTTTGTTCCAGGCTCGACAGCTGATGACTTTGCAGGCGCGACACAGCGGCTGCGGCGAGGCGCAGCAAATGTTCCAGATCGCCTTCACCTTCCAGACTTTGCAGCAGCCGGTCGGGCAGCGGGAAACTGCTCGGCACCGGTTTCGCGCTGACCTGACCGAGCATGCCGAGGGCGTTACGCACGAAGCTCGGCAGCGCCTGGGCCAGCGTGTTAGCGGCGATGATCGCGTTCAGATTTGTATTGCCGGGCAGGCCGGGGGTGAGCTGGGCGATCAGCTTGAGCAGATCGGCTTTCATGTCCGGGGCCAGCGTCGGGGTCTGCCCGGTCAGCAGTTTGGTCTCGAGGAATACGCCGCTGTTGGCCAGCGCCTGGGCCAGACCTTTTGGGGTGCTCAGTTGCTGCACGTCCGGCAGGTTGGCGAGCAGTTTGTCCACGGCGGCGCGCAAATCCTGGGACGTCTGATCGGTGGCGGGGGGCAGGTTCTGGAGCATTTTCAGCAAGCCGTCGAGCGAGCCCTGACGGCTTTGCTGACTGACCAGTTGCTGGCTGACCGCCAGTTGTTCCTGGCGATTGCTCAGCGGCAGAAACTTCAGGGTCTGCGAATCCTGCACCAGCGCCGACAGCAAGGTGCCGATGCGCAATGGTTGCGGGCTGTCGATGCTCAGGGTGGTGCCGCTCAACGCGGTGTTGAGCAGGCTGACCATCGAGCGGTACACCGTCGGTTGCCCCGGTACCTGCGGCAAGACCTGAGCCGTCAGCACCTTGCCTTGCAGCAGCGTGCCGACCGGCAGTTGCGCGGTGTCGATGCGGGTGAGGGTGGCGACGCTGCTGGCGATGGCCTGTTGCACGGTGATCGCCAGATTGCCCGCCGACGGCTGGGTGATCGCCAGGCTGGTGCCCTGAGGCAGCGGCAGATTGCTGGTCGCCTGCACGGTGGTCTGACGGCCGCTGTCCAGTGTCACCTTGAGCAGCAACTGAAAGGTCTGATCCGCCTGCTTGAGCGACAACACCTCGGCCTTGGCGCTCTGGCCGGCGGCAATCAGCCCGTCGACCGGCGTCAGCAACTTCAGCAGCTCACCCACCTGCGGGCGAACGGTCGCCGGGGTGGTGGGCGGGAGCGGGAGGATGTTCATTTCGCCTGTCATACGCGGACACAACCTGAGGAAAATGCACTCTGGAGAGAGGATGGCGACATGTATAATGCCGCCCGTCGTTCCAGGAGTGGCGAAAACATTGCAATTGTTTGACGCAGCTCTCTAGATCGAGCCGTCAATGCATCTATGCTGCAACTCTTTAACGGCCGCGCCAGAGCCGACTTGAACCGTATAAGGCCCGTGAACCCTTGACCAGTCCTGTCCTGCAAACCGTTGCCCTCGCGTGTGAGCGTGATCTCAGACTGCTCTTCGACAATCTCGAATTGAGACTGGCCAGTGGCGATATGGTGCAGATCAGCGGCCCCAACGGCAGCGGCAAGACCAGCCTGCTGCGTTTGCTGGCCGGTCTGATGCAGCCGACCGACGGTCAGGTGCTGCTCAACGGCAAGCCGCTGGGCGAGCAACGCAGCGAGCTGGCGCGCAATCTGTTGTGGATCGGCCATGCCGCCGGGATCAAGGATCTGCTCACGCCGGAAGAAAACCTCGCTTGGCTCTGCGCCCTGCATCAACCCGCCGAACGCGACGCGATCTGGCAGGCCCTGGCGGCGGTTGGATTGCGTGGTTTCGAGGATGTTCCCTGCCACAGTCTGTCCGCCGGCCAGCAGCGCCGCGTGGCACTGGCGCGGTTGTATCTGGACAGCCCGCCGTTGTGGATTCTCGACGAACCGTTCACCGCGCTCGACAAGCAGGGTGTGGCCCAGCTTGAAGAACACCTGGCCGGGCACTGCGAACGGGGAGGGCTGGTGGTGCTCACCACGCACCATACGCTGAGCCGTATGCCGGCCGGTTATCGCGACATCGATCTGGGGAATTGGGCGGTATGAGTGTGTTCGGCCTGCTGGTTGCCCGTGAATCCCGACTGCTGTTCCGCCGCCCGGCGGAGCTGGCCAATCCGCTGATTTTCTTCGCCATCGTCATCGCTTTATTCCCGCTGGCCGTCGGACCGGAAACTCAAGTATTGCAAAACTTGTCCCCGGGGTTAGTCTGGGTGGCGGCACTTTTGTCGGTCCTGCTCTCGCTGGACGGGCTCTTCCGCAGTGATTTCGAAGATGGCTCCCTTGAACAGTGGGTCCTTTCGCCGCACCCCCTGCCACTTCTGGTATTGGCCAAGGTGCTGGCACACTGGCTTTTTTCCGGGCTGGCACTGGTTTTGCTCTCGCCGTTACTGGCGTTGATGCTCGGGTTGCCGGCTGCGTGTCTGCCGGTATTGCTGCTTTCGTTGCTGCTGGGAACACCGGTGCTGAGCTTGCTCGGCGCGGTGGGCGCGGCGCTGACGGTCGGTCTGAAACGCGGTGGCCTGTTGCTGGCGCTGCTGATTCTGCCGTTGTACATCCCGGTGTTGATCCTGGGCAGTGGCGCCTTGCAGGCGGCGTTGCAGGGGATGCCGGCGATTGGTTATCTGTTGTGGCTTGGTAGCCTGACCGCCCTGGCAATAACCCTGACACCCTTTGCAATAGCTGCTGGCCTGAAGATCAGCGTCGGCGAATAATGAGGTCTGGTTAAAATTTAACCAGCAAAGACCCTGAGACTGCTCACACCGATGAGCGGCACCCGTGATGGAAACAGTATGAACTGGACCTGGTTTCACAAGCTCGGCTCGCCCAAGTGGTTCTACGGCATCAGCAGCAAGTTGCTGCCGTGGTTGAGCATCGCAGCGTTGTTGCTGATCTCCGTTGGCGTCATCTGGGGCCTGGCCTTCGCGCCGCCGGACTATCAGCAAGGCAACAGCTTTCGCATCATCTATATCCACGTACCCGCCGCGATGCTCGCTCAGTCGATCTACGTGATGCTGGCGGTGTGCGGTGTGGTCGGGCTGGTGTGGAAGATGAAACTGGCCGATGTCGCCCTGCAATGCGCCGCACCGATCGGCGCGTGGATGACCGCCGTGGCGCTGGTCACCGGGGCGATCTGGGGCAAGCCGACCTGGGGTTCGTGGTGGGTCTGGGACGCACGGCTGACCTCGATGCTGATTCTGCTGTTCCTGTATTTCGGCGTCATTGCCCTGGGCAACGCCATCAGCAACCGCGACAGCGCCGCCAAGGCCTGCGCGGTGCTGGCCATCGTCGGCGTGATCAACATTCCGATCATCAAATACTCGGTGGAGTGGTGGAACACCCTGCACCAGGGCGCGACCTTCACCCTCACCGAAAAACCGGCGATGCCCGTCGAGATGTGGCTGCCGCTGCTGCTGACGGTGCTGGGTTTCTACTGTTTCTTCGGCGCCGTGCTGTTGCTGCGCATGCGCCTTGAAGTGCTCAAGCGCGAAGCCCGCGCCAGTTGGGTGAAAGAAGAAGTGCAGAACAGCCTGGAGGCCGCTCGATGAGTTTCGCGTCATTCGGCGACTTCCTCGCCATGGGCCATCACGGCCTGTATGTCTGGTCGGCCTACGGCATCTGTCTGGCGGTACTGGTCCTCAACGTGGCGGCGCCGATCGCGGCCCGCAAGCGTTATCTGCAACAAGAGGCGCGTCGTCTGCGCCGGGAGAACGGCAAGTGAATCCGCTGCGTAAAAAGCGTCTGATCATCATCCTGGCAATTCTGGTCGGGGTCGGCGCTGCCGTCGGCCTGGCCTTGAGCGCCCTGCAGCAGAACATCAACCTGTTTTACACCCCGACCCAGATCGCCAACGGCGAAGCGCCGCAGGACACCCGCATCCGCGCCGGCGGCATGGTCGAGAAGGGTTCGCTGCAACGCTCCACGGATTCGCTGGACGTCAAATTCGTGGTCACCGACTTCAACAAGTCCGTGACCATCACCTATCGCGGGATCCTGCCGGATCTGTTCCGCGAAGGTCAGGGCATCGTCGCCCTCGGCAAGCTCAACGCCGATGGCGTGGTGGTCGCCGATGAAGTGCTGGCCAAGCACGACGAGAAATACATGCCGCCGGAAGTGACCAAAGCCCTGAAGGACAGCGGTCAATCCGCGCCAACCCCTGCGAAGGAGGGTTGATCGATGACATCCACCATATTCATTCCCGAGCTCGGCCATCTGGCCATGATCCTCGCGCTGTGTTTTGCGCTGGTGCAGGCCGTGGTGCCGTTGCTCGGTGCCTGGCGCGGCGATCGTCTGTGGATGGGCCTGGCCCAGCCGGCAGCGTGGGGGCAGTTTGCGTTTCTGCTGTTTGCCTTTGGTTGTCTGACCTACGCCTTTATGACCGATGACTTCTCCGTGGCTTACGTCGCGATGAACTCCAACAGCGCGCTGCCGTGGTACTACAAGTTCAGCGCGGTGTGGGGCGCCCACGAAGGGTCGCTTCTGCTGTGGGCGTTGATCCTCGGCGGCTGGACCTTCGCGGTGTCGGTGTTCTCGCGGCAGTTGCCGCAAGTCATGCTCGCTCGCGTGCTGGCGGTAATGGGCATGATCAGCACCGGTTTCCTGTTGTTCCTGATCCTCACCTCCAACCCGTTTTCGCGGATCCTGCCGCAGATCCCGGCCGACGGTCGTGACCTCAATCCGTTGCTGCAGGACATCGGCCTGATCGTCCATCCGCCGATGCTCTACATGGGTTACGTCGGTTTCTCGGTGGCGTTTGCGTTCGCCATCGCCGCATTGCTCGGCGGTCGTCTCGATGCCGCTTGGGCACGCTGGTCGCGTCCGTGGACCATCGTCGCCTGGGCCTTCCTCGGCATCGGCATCACCCTTGGTTCGTGGTGGGCCTACTACGAACTCGGCTGGGGCGGCTGGTGGTTCTGGGACCCGGTGGAAAACGCCTCGTTCATGCCATGGCTGGTGGGCACGGCGCTGATTCACTCGCTGGCGGTCACCGAGAAACGTGGCGTGTTCAAGAGCTGGACGGTGTTGCTGGCGATTGCCGCGTTCTCCCTGAGCCTGCTCGGCACTTTCCTTGTGCGTTCCGGCGTGTTGACCTCGGTGCACGCGTTTGCCTCGGATCCCGAGCGCGGTGTGTTCATCCTGATCTTCCTGCTGTTCGTGGTCGGTGGTTCGCTGACCCTGTTTGCGCTGCGTGCGCCGGTGGTCAAGAGCCAGGTCGGCTTCAACCTGTGGTCACGGGAAACCCTGCTGCTGGGCAACAACCTGGTGCTGGTGGTGGCAGCGTCGATGATCCTGCTCGGCACCCTGTATCCGCTGATTCTCGATGCGATCAGCGGCGCCAAGCTGTCGGTCGGCCCGCCGTACTTCAACGCGTTGTTCATTCCGTTGATGGCGCTGTTGATGCTGGTGATGGCGGTCGGTGTGATCGTGCGCTGGAAAGACACCCCGGTGAAATGGCTGGCCAGCATGCTGACTCCGGTGCTGCTGGGCAGCGTGGCGCTGGCGGTGGTGGCCGGTGTCGCTTACGGCGATTTCAACTGGGCCGTGATCGCGACGTTCCTGCTCGCGGCCTGGGTGTTGCTGGCCGGTGTGCGCGACATCTTCGACAAGACTCGCCACAAAGGCCTGATCAAAGGCCTGCCGACCCTGACCCGCAGTTACTGGGGCATGCAGATCGCGCACCTCGGTATCGCCGTCTGCGCGCTGGGCGTGGTGTTGTCGAGTCAGAACAGCGCCGAGCGTGACCTGCGTCTGGCACCGGGCGAGTCGATGGACCTGGCCGGTTATCAGTTCGTGTTCGAGGGTGCCAAGCACTTCGAAGGCCCGAACTTCACCTCCGACAAGGGCACCGTCCGGGTGATCCGCAACGGTCAGGAAGTCAGCGTGCTGCACCCGGAAAAACGCCTGTACACCGTACAGAACTCGGTGATGACCGAGGCCGGGATCGACGCCGGTTTCACCCGCGACCTCTACGTCGCCTTGGGCGAACCGTTGGGCGATGGCGCCTGGGCGGTGCGGGTTCACGTCAAACCGTTCGTGCGCTGGATCTGGTTCGGCGGTCTGCTGACCGGTTTCGGTGGTTTGCTGGCGGCGCTGGATCGGCGTTATCGAGTAAAGGTCAAAGCCAAAGTGCGTGAAGCGCTGGGCATGGAAGGAGCCGCTGCATGAGACGTTGGTTGATGCTGGTGCCATTGGCGATTTTCCTGCTGGTGGCCGTATTCCTTTATCGCGGTCTGTATCTGGATCCGGCGGAGCTGCCGTCGGCGATGATCAACAAACCATTCCCGGAGTTTTCCCTGCCGGCGGTGCAGGGCGACAAGACCCTGACCCGCGCTGACATTCTCGGCAAACCGGCACTGGTCAACGTCTGGGGTACCTGGTGCATTTCCTGCCGGGTCGAGCATCCGGTGCTGAACAAACTCGCAGACCGCGGGGTGGTGATCTACGGCATCAACTACAAGGACACCAACGCCGATGCGTTGAAGTGGCTGGCCGAGTTCCACAATCCGTATCAACTCGACATCCGCGACGACGAAGGCTCGCTGGGCCTGAACCTAGGTGTCTATGGCGCGCCGGAAACCTTCTTCATCGACGCCAAGGGCATCATCCGCGACAAGTACGTCGGGGTGATCGACGAGCAGGTCTGGCGGGAAAAACTGGCGGCCAAATATCAGGCACTGGTTGATGAGGCCAAGCCATGAAGCGCTTTTTAGCTGCCGTGGTGCTGGGCTTGAGCCTGGCAGGCGTGGCCCACGCGGCCATCGACACCTACGAGTTCGCCAAAGAAGGCGATCGCGAGCGTTTTCGCGAGCTGACCAAGGAACTGCGCTGCCCCAAATGCCAGAATCAGGACATCGCCGATTCCAACGCGCCGATTGCCGCCGACCTGCGCAAAGAGATTTTCCGCATGCTCGGCGAGGGCAAGGACAATCAGCAGATCATCGACTTCATGGTCGATCGCTACGGTGATTTCGTCCGCTATAAACCGGCGCTCAATGCCAATACCGCGTTGCTCTGGTTCGGCCCGGCCGGCCTGTTGCTGGGTGGGTTCGTGGTGATTGCCGTGATCGTCCGCCGCCGTCGCGGGCAACGCGCCGAGACGCCGCAATCGCTGTCCCCTGAAGAGCGTCAGCGCCTCGACCAACTGTTGGATAAAAACCAAGAATGATTGATTTCTGGCTTGCCGCAGGGCTGTTGCTTCTGGTCGCCCTGAGTTTTCTGCTGATCCCCGTCCTGCGTGAACGTCGCGCCCAGCGTGAAGAGGATCGAACCGCTCTCAACGTCGCGCTGTATCAGGAACGCGTCGCCGAACTGCAATCGCAGCAGGCCGAAGGCGTGCTCGACGCTGCGCAAATGGACAGCGGCCGTGCCGAAGCAGCCCGTGAGTTGCTTGCCGACACTGAAGGTGTGGCGCCGGCGCGGGTTTCGCGTTTGGGCAAGCCGTTGCCGCTGCTGGCAGCCGTGCTGGTGCCGGTGTTGGGTCTCGGTCTATACCTGCACTTTGGCGCGAGCGACAAGGTTGAACTGACCCGGGAATTCGCCCAGGCGCCACAGTCGATGGAAGAAATGACTCAGCGTCTGGAGCGCGCCGTGGCTGCGCAACCGGATTCGGCTGAAGGCGTGTATTTCCTCGGTCGTACCTACATGGCTCAGGATCGTCCGGCGGACGCGGCGAAGATGTTCGAGCGCGCCGTCAATCTCGCCGGTCGACAGCCGGAACTGCTCGGCCAGTGGGCGCAGGCCCAGTACTTTGCCGACAACAAAAAATGGTCGGACAAGGTTCAGGCCCTGACCGATGAAGCGCTGAAAGCCGATCCGAAAGAAGTCACCAGCCTCGGCCTGTTGGGCATCGCCGCGTTTGAAGGCGAGCGTTATCAGGAAGCCATCGACTACTGGAACCGTCTGCTGGCGCAACTGCCGCCGCAGGACAAATCCCGCGAGGCTCTGCAAGGCGGCATCACCCGCGCCACCGAGAAACTGCAAGCCAGCGGCGGCAAGGTCGCCCAGGCACCGGCGGCGAAAGCGGCGGCGTTGTTGAAAGTGCGTGTGGATCTGGCCAGCGAGCTCAAAGCCAAGGTGCAACCGGGTGACAGCGTGTTCATTTTTGCCCGCGCTACCTCGGGCCCACCGGCACCGCTGGCAGCCAAGCGCCTGACCGTCGCCGATCTGCCGGTGACCGTCGAACTGGGCGATGCCGACGCGATGATGCCGCAATTGAAACTGTCGAACTTCCCCGAAGTCCAACTGGTTGCGCGCATCTCCCGTGCCGGTCAACCGACCGCCGGTGAGTGGGTCGGTCGCAGCGGGCCTCTGGCCAGCAGCACCACCACGCCGCAGACACTGACCATCGACAGCCCGGACAAATAGCCGGAACCAACAGGAAAGCACCGCCATGAACGCCATCGCCCGAATCACAGTCCTCACACTGGCCCTGGGCTTGAGCGCATGTGCGGTGCAACGACCGGAGCCCACCACACGGCTGCCGCCGATCCCGCCGTCACAACCCAGCCCGACCCCGTCGACCACCCCGACGCCAAGCAAACCGGGCATCCCGGCCAAACCTGCCAAACCCGTCCCGCGCACCTCCGCCAGCTTCGCCCCGCCACCGGGCGGCAACAGCCACTGGGACCAGAAACTGGGCGTGTACGTGCTCGACGACCAGACCAACACCTTCTACCGCCAGCGCACCTACTACCGCTGGAACAACGGCTGGAGCCGCTCGATCAGCCCCAACGGCCCGTGGGAAGAAACCAACATCCACGGCGTACCGGCGGGACTGGGCAAGCAGTTCGGGGAGTAATGAAAAACGGCGATCGTTGGATCGCCGTTTTGCTGTGTGGAGTAATGAGCTTTCAAAGAATCGCGTGATAGCCGCTGAGTGCCTGGACCGATTTAATCAGGCCTTGTCGTTGCAGTAGATCAAGAAAGGGTTCGACGTCCATGGCAGGCATTTTCAGCTGCCGACGCTGTTTTTGGGCCGCTGCAACCACTGCTGCCGGATCAAGCCCCAAGAGGTTGTCGACGAACTCGTCCGGATGCTGCGCTTCGATGCCGAAAGGCTCCAGCGCTTTGCAGGGAAAGTCTTTCTGGTTGAACGTCACTATCACGCTTGCGCCGCAACGGATGGCCGCTGCCAGAACATGACGATCATCGCAGTCGGGCAAGCTGAGTCCGGCAATCAGGTCTTCATAGTCATGGACACAGGCGTCGGGTATCGCTTGATCCATCAGGCCGGACGTACGATCCAGCTGTTCCATCGTCAGGTCACGGCGGTTCTTCAGCAGATTGCGTTTCCATTCGCAGTGTATCTCCTGGGTCCATCTCGCTCGAAATCTTCCTGAGAGCGCAAGCCACATCAGAAAATCTCTCAAGGGGGCGGGGTACAAGACGCATGCATCGGCTTTTCATTGGCGAGGCAGCAGTAAAAGAGGAATGCCTCACTCGTATCCTGTCCTTAACGCCTGAGCTTGCTCTGCGAGAAGCGCCATTGCCTGCTCGCTGGCGGTGGTGCGCCGGGTCTTATAGTCCATCAGATCGGCAAAGCGCACACGTCGGTGCTTGCCTGTTTTGTGGTAGGACAACTCGCCGCTTTCCAGCAGTTTTATGAGGTGTGGACGTGAGACGTTGAGCAGGTCCGCGGCTTCCTGGGTCGTCAATTCGGCATGCACCGGTACGACCTGCACCGCGTTGCCGGCTGCCAGCTCCGCCAGAATGTCGATCAGCAAGCGCAGGGCCGAGGTGGGCAGTTCGACGCGATGAGCTTCGTTCTGCTCGTCGAAAATCTGGATGTGCTGAGTCTCGAAATGGGTCGCGAGGTAAGCCGCCAGGGCACGCTGCCCTTCAATGGCGGCTTTTACTTCGCGTTCTACGGGGAGGCTGATGGAGGGATGAATAACGGTCGACATGGCGAGTCCGGCTCAGGAAATGAGGAATGCCGGAACGTTATTCGAAATAAGCGAAAATCGCAATAAACGAAACAAGTGTGGGTTTTATTGTTTTTTCGTCAATAACCCCTGCACATATTCAACGAACGCCCTCGCCTTGACACTGGCCAGCCTGCCCGTCGGAAACACCGCCCACAGGTAGTCAAAACATCCTGCAAAACAACCAACGTTGTGTCACAACCTTCCGCAGGCTACTAAAGGTATCTCTAGAGTTACTTTAATGGGCGAGGCAATTTCACAATGCAATACCCAATCTGCATCGAGTGGGGTGACGAGAATACCGCCATCGGGATTCAGATCCCCGATATTCCCGGCGCGATAACGGCCGGGGATACGTTTGAGGATGCCTACAACGCGGCTGTCGAGATTGCCCACATCATGCTGCAGGAGATCGCGGCGGATGGTGATTCGATTCCGATGCCGACTTCTGCGGCTGCACATCGCAACAACCCGGAGTTCGCGGACATGGGTTGGGGCATGCTCGAGCTGGACATCTCGCCGTACATGGGCAAGACCGAAAAGGTCAATGTGACGTTGCCCGGCTATGTCATCCAGCGGATCGACCGCTACGTGCGTGAGCACAACGTCAAAAGCCGTTCCTCTTTCCTGGCGGATGCCGCCATGGAAAAGCTGGTCCGGCATTGAGCCTCGAGCACTGTCGGATCAGTGATCCGACAGTGCTTTCAGATTCTAGGCCGTTGCCAGAACAGGCTTCTGCGAAGCACTCAAAAACCGCACCAGCGCCAGCAGCGGGAACGCACTGCCAACAATCACGATCCACAACCAGCCGCCATGCTCGTACACCGCACTGGCTACCGACGAGCCGAAGGCGCCGCCGACGAAGATACTGGTCATGTACAGCGCATTCAGGCGGCCGCGGCTTTTGGCGTCGAGGGAGTAGACCGCGCGCTGGCCGAGCACCATGTTCATCTGCACGCAGAAATCGAGCACCACGCCGGTCACGGCCAGGCCGATCACGCTGTAGGCCGGGTGGATGAAAGCCGGCAGGAAACTCAGACTGGCGAACAGCATGGCCAGCAGCGAGGCGATGCGGGTGTGGCCGGCGTCGGCCAGGCGTCCACTGATCGGCGCGGCGATGGCACCGATGGCGCCGACCAGGGCGAAGATCGCGATTTCACTCTGGGACAGGCCATGGTTGCGCGCCAGTTCCAGCGGCACGGCGGTCCAGAACAGGCTGAACGTAGCGAACATGCAGGCCTGGTAAAACGCCCGTTGACGCAGCACCGGTTGCTCGCGCAGCAGCGTCCACAACGAACCCAGCAACTGGCCGTAAGAGGCACTGTGATCCGGCTGGCGTTTGGGCACGGTCAACGCCAGCACTACGCTGATCGCTGCCATCAAGGCTGCGGCGATCATGAACATCGCCCGCCAGCCGAGATGGTCGGCGACCACGCTCGACACCGGACGCGCCAGCAGAATCCCCAGCAGCAGACCGCCCATGATCCCGCCGACCACCCGTCCACGGGATTCTTCCGGCGCAAGGTGCGCCGCCAATGGGATCAGCACCTGCACCGACACCGAGCTGAAACCCACCAGCAACGAAATCAGCAGGAATACATTCGGTTGATCGGTAAACGCCGCGCCGAGCAGGCTGGCAATCGCCACCACGGTGGTGATGATCATCAGGCGGCGGTTTTCCAGCAGATCCGCCAGCGGCACCAGGAAGAACAGGCCCAGCGCATAGCCGATCTGGGTCAGCGACACGATGAAGCTGGCCATGGTGTCGGTCAGGCCGATGTCCGGGGCAATCAGGCCGATGATCGGCTGGGCGTAGTAGATGTTGGCAACGATGGCGCCGCAGCAGAAAGCGAACAGCAGCACCATGCCTCGGGTCATTGCGTGAGTTGTGGCGGTCATAGGGTTTCTCGATCCAGCGAAAAGGAATGCGGTGAGGCTAAGGGACGGGCCGAGCCGGCAGTAGAGGCTTCTGATCGATATCAGTTATTCCGTTGCGGAATAGGTGGCGCCGAACAATCCATTGTTCATCGGCGAACCTTGCGTCCGACCGTTGAGCGTCGATGATACATTCACTTACATCTTGTTCGATAGCGTGCTTATGTTGTGACCGGGTTTCAGCGTTCATCAACGGAGGATTGCGATGTTTCGTCAGTTGCTTCGCCACACCACAACCATTGCCCTGATCAGTCTGCTCGGCGCCACTGCCGCACAGGCCGCCGAAGCGCCCGGCATGCGCATGGGTGTTCGCGGCGAGATCACCGGGGTCAGTCCCGACTCGCTCAAGGTTCACGTCAACAGCGGTGAAAACGTCGTGATCCAGTTGACCCCGGATACCAAGGTCCGCGCGGTTACCCTGGCCAATATCGAAGACATCAAGCCCGGGAGCTACATCGGTTCGGCCGCCATTCCCCAGGAGGATGGCACGCTCAAGGCGCTGGAGGTTCATGTCTTCCCGCCGGAGCTGGCCGGCAGCGGCGACGGCCATCGGCCGTTCGACCTGGCCAAGGGCAGCAGCATGACCAACGGCAGCGTCGGCGATCTGGTGGTGAGCAACGGCCGGGTCCTCACCGTCAACTACAAGGGTGGCCAGCAGAAGATCCTCGTGCCGGAGGACGTGCCGATCGTCAACCTGACGCCGGGCGATCGCAGCCTGCTCAAGGTCGGGGTGAAGATTGTCACGTTCGTGACCCAGAGCGCGGACGGCACGCTGACCGCGCAATCGATCTCGGCGGGCAAGGATGGCGTCAAGCCGCCCATGTAGCCGCACACAAAAAAGGCGACCTCTTCAGGTCGCCTTCTTCATATCAGCTCACGCCTTACTGGCCGTTGTAGATCTGGTCGAAGATCCCGCCATCGTTGAAGTGGGTCTTCTGCACGGTGCGCCAGTCGCCGAAGGTTTTCTCGACCGACAGGAAGTCGACTTTCGGGAAACGGTCGGTGTACTTGGCCAGTACCGCCGGGTCACGTGGACGCAGGTAGTTGGCGGCCGCGATTTCCTGACCTTGCGGCGACCACAGGAACTTCAGGTATTCCTCGGCAGCGGCGCGGGAGCCTTTCTTCTCGACCACTTTGTCGACCACCGACACCGGCGGCTCGGCTTCGGCGGAGACGCTTGGGTAGATGACTTCGAACTGGTCGCGGCCGAACTCGCGGGCGATCATTTCCGCTTCGTTTTCGAAGGTCACCAGCACGTCACCGATCTGGTTGGTCATGAACGTGGTGGTGGCGGCGCGGCCACCGGTGTCCAGCACCGGTGCCTGTTTGAACAGCTTGCCGACGAAGTCTTTGGCCTTGTTCTCGTCACCGCCGTTTTTCAGCACGTAGCCCCAGGCCGACAGGTAGGTGTAGCGGCCGTTGCCCGAGGTTTTCGGGTTGGGCACGATCACTTGCACGCCATCCTTGAGCAGGTCCGGCCAGTCTTTCAAGGCTTTCGGGTTGCCTTTGCGGACGATGAACACGGTGGCCGAGGTGAACGGCGCGCTGTTGTTCGGCAGACGGGTGACCCAGTCTTTCGGCACCAGTTGACCGTTGTCGGCCAGGGCGTTGATGTCGGTGGCCATGTTCATGGTGATGACGTCAGCCGGCAGACCGTCGATGACCGAACGGGCTTGCTTGCTCGAACCGCCGAAAGACATCTGTACGGTGATGTCTTCGTTGTGCTCGGCTTGCCAGTGTTTCTGGAACGCAGCGTTGTAGTCCTTGTAGAAATCGCGCATCACGTCGTAGGAAACGTTGAGCAGGGTCGGTGCGGCCTGAGCCACGCTGCCGAAGGCAAGACCAGCGGCGAGAAGTGAGGCGCCAAAGAGTTTTTTCACTGCGCATTCCTTGTTCTGTGGGGGTGTTTTTTTACAAAGATGAGGCCATTTGCCAGCGACTATAGCGGGGCGCGCATAGTCGTTTAAAGATTAAAAAGAACTTTACTTATTCCATTTTCTTGAACAGCGCATTGCCGCAACGGGAGCAGAACGACGCTTCCTGTTCATGGCTGCTTTTCTTGCACACGGGGCAGTCGTGTTGCCGCTGACCGCCGCGCATGGCGGTGGCCAGTTCAGCGGTGAAAATCCCGGTCGGCACGGCGATGATCGAATAACCGGTGACCATCACCAGCGACGAAATCACCTGTCCCAGTACGGTCCTCGGCACGATGTCGCCGTAACCCACGGTGGTCAGCGTCACGATAGCCCAATAGATGCCTTTGGGAATGCTGGTGAAGCCATGTTCCGGGCCTTCGACCACGTACATCAGGGTGCCGAACACCGTGACCAAGGTGCAGACGCTGAGCAGGAACACGAGGATTTTCTGCTTGCTGCCGCGCAGGGCATCGAGCAGGTAATGCGCCTGTTTCAGGTACGGCCCGAGTTTGAGTACGCGGAAGATCCGCAGCATCCGGATCACCCGGATGATCAGCAGGTACTGGGCATCGCTGTAATACAGCGCGAGGATGCCCGGCACGATCGCCAGCAAGTCCACCAGCCCATAGAAACTGAAGGCGTAGCGCAAAGGCTTGGGCGAGCAGTACAGGCGCAGCAGGTACTCGCCGAGGAAGATGATCGTGAAGCCCCATTCGATGTACGCCAGCACATTGGCGTAGTTCTGGTGGACTTCATCGATGCTGTCGAGGATCACGATCACCAGACTGGCGAGAATGATCAGCAGCAGGGTCTTGTCGAAACGGCGGCCGGCCACCGTATCGGTCTGGAAAATGATCACGTACAGGCGATCACGCCACGTGTTGTTGCCGTTCATGCATATCGCCTTGGCCATCAATCAGCGCAGCCTAGGTTGATTCTCCCCGTTAGCGCAAGGCGTGACATTGATCTCCGGTTGGCGCATCAGGCGAATGCCGGTGCGCAGCAGCCAGCAGGCGAGAATGAATGGTGCCGTGAGGGTCGCAAGACCGATGGCACTGAACAGCGGCGTTAGCAGCAGCGCAAGGCCGATGCCGAACAATGGCAGCCACGGTTGCTGGCGTTGCGCGCTGAAGGCGAGGGCGGCGAGGACTGCGTTGTAGCCGCCCAGCCCCAGCAGCGCGACCTGGCTGTCGTGGTGCAACAGGCTGGAACCCAGACCGATGACCGACGCCAGCAGCGCCCAGGCAAAGGCCCGGCGATCGGCGATCAGCAAGCCGGCAGCGATCAAACCACCGGCCAACGGATGGTCGAGGAACATCACCTGACCGAAGCCTTTCAGGGCGGCTCCAAGCAGGTTCACGGTATTCAGCTCAAGCGCCGGTGCCGGCGTCGAAGTTTCGGCGAAACACAGGAACACCCAGCTCAGCAGCACGAACGGCGCGGTGTAGGCGGGCAGGTACTCGGTGAGGCGCGCGCGTTTGAGCCACTGCTGCGTGATCATTGCGCTCAGGCCACCGGCCGCCAGAATCAGCGGCGGCAGCATCGGTGACCAGGGGAAATACAGGCTCAGCAACAGGCCGACCAGCACACCGTTGTAGCTGAACAGTCCGGCCTGGCGATCCGCCTTGGCGTAGTTGCGCCGTTGCGCGGTGAGCAATCCGGCGACCGCGCCGAGCAGCGCGCCGGCGAACAGCACCGGCGCGGTGAATAAAATGGCCAGAAGGCACAGGAGTCCACACAGCGGATGACGCTGGAGGAAGATTTGACTGAAGCCGTTGAGCAAAGCCTCGGCCCAGTCAGGGCAGTGGGTGTTGAAATGATTGGCAGGCATGTCTGGAGAATCTGGGCAGTAGGAAAATCAAAAGGTCTTGCGTGAAGCTGTGGCGAGGGAACTCGTGCCCGGTGAATGCGGTGTCTCTTGTGGAAACCGTCATGCCGAGCGACGGGAGCACGCTCCCTCGCCACACAGATGTTGCTTAAATCAATGTTTCGATCCGCAGCGAATTAGTCGATCCCGGCTGGCCAAACGGCACACCCGCGGTGATCAGCAACGTATCGCCACGCTCGGCCATTCCTTGAGCCTGAGCGATTTCCAGCGCGGTCGAGCACACCTCGTCCACCTGACGCAGGCGATCATTGACCACCGAGTGAATGCCCCACGCCACACTCAGGCGGCGAGCGGTCTGCAGGTTCGGCGTCAGGTTGAGGATCGGCGCTTTCGGCCGTTCCCGTGCCGCACGCAGACTCGATGCGCCGGACTCGCTGTAGTTGACCAGCACCGCCACCGGCAGCACGTTGCTGATCCGGCGAATCGCGCAGCTGATGGCATCGGAGACGGTCGCTTCGGCTTTCGGCCGGCTGACGTCGAGTTGGGTCTGGTAGTCAGGACCGTTCTCCACCTGGCGGATGATTTTGCTCATCATCTGCACGGCTTCCAGCGGGTATTCGCCGGACGCGGTTTCTGCCGACAGCATCACCGCATCGGCGCCTTCGGCCACGGCGTTGGCAACGTCGGTGACTTCAGCGCGGGTCGGGGCCGGGGAGAAACGCATCGACTCGAGCATCTGCGTCGCCACCACCACCGGTTTGCCGAGCTGGCGGCAGGTGGTGATGATGTTTTTCTGGATCTGCGGCACGCTTTCAGCCGGCACTTCCACGCCCAGGTCGCCGCGGGCAACCATGATCGCGTCGCTCAGTTCGGCGATCTCGCGCAGTTGCTCGACGGCCGATGGCTTCTCGATTTTCGCCATCAGAAACGCCTTGTCGCCGATCAGCGCGCGGGCCTCGATGATGTCTTGCGGACGCTGCACGAACGACAGCGCGACCCAGTCCACACCCAGTTCCAGACCGAAGCTCAGGTCGCGGCGATCCTTGGCGGTCAGCGGACTCAGGTCGAGCACCGCTTGCGGCACGTTTACGCCTTTGCGATCCGACAGTTCGCCGCCGTTGAGCACGGTGGTGTCGATCGCGTCGGTGTATTTGGTGACGACTCGCAGGCGCAGTTTGCCGTCATCGAGCAGCAGGTCCATGCCGGCTTCCAGCGCCGCGATGATCTCCGGGTGCGGCAGGTTTACCCGACGTTCGTCGCCCGGCGTTGCGTCCAGATCGAGGCGGAAGGCCTGACCGCGATGCAACTGAACCTTGCCGTCAGCGAACTTGCCGACCCGCAGTTTCGGCCCTTGCAGGTCCATCAGGATCCCGAGCGGGTAGTTGAGCTGGCGCTCGACTTCGCGGATCCACTGATAGCGCTTGGCGTGGTCGGCGTGATCGCCGTGACTGAAGTTGAGGCGGAAGATATTGACCCCGGCCTCGACCAGCTCGCGGATGTCTTCGATGCCGTCGACGGCAGGCCCGAGGGTGGCGAGGATTTTGACCTTTTTATCAGGCGTCATGATTTAGAGCTCTCGAGGATCAGGATGGCGCGGAAGTCGTTGACGTTGGTGCGGGTCGGCTCGGTGACGATCAGCGCATCGAGCGCCTCGAAGTAGCCATAGCCGTTGTTGTTATCCAGCTCATCGCTGGCGCTCAGACCCAGGGCGGCGGCGCGGGCGTAGCTGTCCGGGGTCATGATTGCGCCGGCGTTGTCTTCCGAGCCGTCGATGCCGTCGGTGTCACCGGCCAGCGCATAAACGCCGGGCTGGCCCTTCAGGCTGTCGGTGAGGCTGAGGAGGAATTCGGCGTTGCGTCCGCCACGGCCATTGCCGCGCACGGTCACCGTGGTTTCGCCGCCGGAGAGAATCACGCACGGCGCCGCCAGTGGCTGGCCGTGATGGATGATCTGGCGCGCGATGCCGGCGTGGACTTTCGCCACTTCGCGGGATTCGCCTTCCAGGTCGCCGAGGATCAGCGTGCTGAAACCGGCCTGACGGCATTTCACTGCCGCGGCATCCAGCGATTGCTGAGGGCGGGCGATCAATTGGAAGTGACTGCGGGCCAGGCTCGGATCACCGGGTTTGACGGTTTCCGATTCCGGGCTTTGCAGCCAGGTGCGCACGGAGGCCGGAATCTCGATGCCGTAACGTTTGATGATCGCCAGCGCTTCAGCGCTGGTGCTCGGGTCGGCCACGGTCGGACCGGAGGCGATGACTGTGGCGAGGTCGCCCGGTACATCGGAAATCGCGTAGGTATAAACAGTCGCTGGCCAGCAGGCCTTGCCCAGGCGTCCGCCCTTGATCGCCGAGAGGTGCTTGCGCACACAGTTCATCTCGCCGATGGTCGCGCCGGATTTGAGCAGGGCTTTGTTGATCGACTGCTTGTCGGCCAAGGTGATGCCTTCGGCCGGCAACGCCAGCAGGGCAGAACCACCACCGGACAACAGGAAAATCACGCGGTCGTCTTCGGTCAGGTTGCTGACCAGTTCCAGCACGCGTTTGGCCACGGCCAGACCGGCAGCGTCCGGCACCGGGTGCGCGGCTTCGACCACTTCGATTTTTTCACACGGGGCGCCGTGACCGTAGCGGGTCACCACAAGGCCCGAGACTTCACCTTCCCAGCAGCGCTCGACCACTTGCGCCATGGCAGCGGCAGCCTTGCCGGCGCCGATGACGATCACGCGACCTGTGCGATCAGCCGGCAGATGAGCTTCGAGGACCTGGTTCGGATGGGCCGCGTCGATGGCTGTGGCAAACAGCTCGCGCAGCAGTTGTTGCGGATCGACCGACATGGCGGGCTCCCGGAATTCTTGTTATTCGAAAGGGCAACTCGGAACCCTGTGGGAGCTAGCCTGCTAGCGATTCAGGCGCTGAGGTCTGGCAGACACTCCGCGTCGATTCCATCGCCAGCAGGCTGGCTCCCACAGGTTTGATGCAGGTTGGGGCAGGGCTTACTTCTTGTCGCGAATCGAGAAGTTGGCCATGTGTTCCAGGCCCTTGATCAGCGCCGAGTGGTCCCAGTTGCTGCCACCGATGGCCGCGCAGGTGCTGAACACTTGCTGGGCGTTGGCGGTGTTCGGCAGGTTGATGTTCAGCTCCTTGGCGCCTTGCAGGGCCAGGTTCAGGTCCTTCTGGTGCAGGCTGATGCGGAAGCCCGGATCGAAGGTGCCTTTGATCATGCGCTCGCCGTGCACTTCGAGGATCTTCGAGGAGGCGAAACCACCCATCAGCGCTTCACGCACCTTGGCCGGATCGGCACCGTTTTTCGAAGCGAACAGCAGGGCTTCGGCCACGGCCTGAATGTTCAGGGCAACGATGATCTGGTTCGCCACCTTGGCGGTCTGACCGTCGCCATTGCCACCAACCAGGGTGATGTTCTTGCCCATGGCCTGGAACAGCGGCAGTGCGCGTTCGAAGGCATCGGCGTCGCCACCGACCATGATGCTCAAGGTCGCGGCCTTGGCACCGACTTCACCACCGGATACCGGAGCGTCGAGGTATTGCGCACCTTTCTCGTTGATCTTCGCGGCGAAAGCCTTGGTGGCGGTCGGCGAGATCGAGCTCATGTCGATCACGACCTTGCCTTTGCCGATGCCGGCCGCGACGCCGTCGGCGCGGAACAGCACGTCTTCGACCTGCGGGGTATCCGGCACCATGACGATGATGAATTCGGCTTCCTGGGCCACTTCGCGTGGGTTGGCCAGAGCGACGGCGCCAGCGGCGACCAGGTCGGCAGGGGCGGCGTCGTGGTGCGCCGACAGGAACAGGCTGTGACCGGCTTTCTGCAGGTTCGCCGCCATTGGGTGGCCCATGATGCCGGTGCCGATGAATCCGATTTTAGCCATGAGAAAATCCTCTTGTTTTTGTCTTGCTCAAGCAAATAAGGGGCTGTTGTGGGAGCGAGCCTGCTCGCGATTCAGGCGCTGCGGTACATCAGTTGTACCGAGGAGATCTCATCGCGAGCAGGCTCGCTCCCACAGGGTTTTTTGCATTGTTCTTAAATCGCGTTGTGGGTCTTCAGCCAGCCGAGGCCTGCTTCAGTGGTGGTCAGCGGTTTGTACTCGCAGCCGACCCAGCCCTGATAACCGATGCGATCAAGGTGTTCGAACAGGAAGCGGTAGTTGATCTCGCCAGTGCCCGGCTCGTTGCGGCCCGGGTTGTCGGCCAGCTGCACATGGTTGATCTCGGCCAGGTGCGATTGCAGGGTGCGGGCCAGATCGCCTTCCATGATTTGCATGTGATAGATGTCGTATTGCAGGAACAGATTGGCGCTGCCGACCTGCTCGCGAATCGACAGGGCCTGCGCCGTGTTGTTCAGGTAGAAGCCCGGGATGTCGCGGGTGTTGATCGCTTCCATCACCAGTTTGATACCGACGGCTTGCAGCTTTTCGGCGGCGTACTTGAGGTTGGCGACGAAGGTCTTTTCAACGGTGGCATCGTCCACGCCTTGCGGACGGATACCGGCCAGGCAATTAACCTGGGTGTTGCCCAGCACCTGGGCGTAAGCGATGGCCAGATCGACCCCGGCGCGGAACTCTTCGACCCGGCCCGGCAGGCACGCTATACCGCGCTCGCCCTTGGCCCAGTCACCGGCCGGCAGGTTGAACAGCACTTGGGTCAGACCGTTGGCGTCGAGTTTGGCCTTGATTTCGGCAGAGCTGAAATCGTACGGGAACAGGTACTCGACACCGCTGAAGCCAGCCTTGGCGGCGGCGTCGAAACGGGCAAGGAAATCCTGTTCGGTGAACAGCATGGACAGGTTGGCTGCGAAACGCGGCATGGTGGTCTCCCGTTCTAGATTCTCGTTCCCACGCTCTGCGTGGGAATGCCTCTATGGACGCTCTGCGTCCGCTTTGGGACGCAGAGCGTCCCCGGCTGCGTTCCCACGCAGAGCGTGGGAACGATCAAGCAATAGCAATCAATCGAGCAACGAAATCGCGGTAGGCGCATCGTTGCCGACCAGCGCCAGGTCTTCGAATTCGTTGACGGCGTTGATCTCGGTCCCCATGGAGATGTTGGTCACACGCTCCAGAATGATCTCGACGATCACCGGCACCTTGAACTCTTCGATCAGCTCTTCGGCCTTGCGCAGGGCAGGGGCGATATCAGCCGGTTCGAACACACGCAGTGCCTTGCAGCCCAGGCCTTCGGCGACTGCGACGTGGTCGACACCATAACCGTTGAGTTCCGGCGCGTTCAGGTTATCGAAGGACAGCTGCACGCAGTAGTCCATATCGAACCCGCGCTGGGCCTGACGGATCAGGCCCAGGTACGAGTTGTTCACCACGACGTGGATGTACGGCAGTTTGAACTGAGCGCCGACCGCCAATTCTTCGATCATGAACTGGAAGTCATAGTCCCCCGACAGGGCCACGACTTTACGGTTCGGATCGGCCTTCACCACGCCCAGCGCTGCCGGAATGGTCCAGCCCAACGGGCCGGCCTGGCCACAGTTGATCCAGTGACGCGGCTTGTAGACGTGCAGGAACTGCGCGCCGGCAATCTGCGACAGACCAATGGTGCTGACGTAGCAGGTGTCCTTGCCGAACACCTGGTTCATTTCTTCGTAAACGCGCTGCGGCTTGACCGGCACGTTGTCGAAGTGGGTCTTGCGGTGCAGGCTGGCCTTGCGCTGCTGGCAGTCCTGCAGCCAGGCGCTGCGGTTTTTCAGCTTGCCGGCGGCTTGCCATTCACGGGCGACTTCGATGAACACCGTCAGCGCGGCAGCGGCGTCGGAAACGATGCCCAGGTCCGGGGTGAACACGCGGCCGATCTGGGTCGGTTCGATGTCGACGTGAATGAACTTGCGGCCTTCGGTGTAAACGTCGACCGAGCCGGTGTGGCGGTTCGCCCAGCGGTTGCCGACGCCCAGTACCACGTCGGATTTCAGCATCGTGGCGTTGCCGTAACGGTGCGAAGTCTGCAGACCAACCATGCCGACCATCAGCGGGTGATCGTCAGGAATGGTGCCCCAGCCCATCAGGGTCGGGATGACCGGAATGCCGGTCAGCTCGGCGAACTCAACCAGCAGATCGCTGGCATCGGCGTTGATGATGCCGCCGCCGGCCACCAGCAATGGACGCTCGGCCTGATCGAGCAGGGCCAGCGCTTTTTCAACTTGCACGCGGGTGGCGCTCGGCTTGGCCAGCGGCAGTGGCTGGTAAGCGTCGATGTCGAATTCGATTTCAGCCATCTGCACGTCGAACGGCAGGTCGATCAGCACCGGGCCTGGACGGCCGGAGCGCATTTCGTAGAAGGCTTTCTGGAAGGCGTAAGGCACCTGGCCCGGCTCCAGAACGGTGGTCGCCCACTTGGTCACCGGCTTGACGATGCTGGTGATGTCGACGGCCTGGAAGTCTTCCTTGTGCATACGGGCGCGGGGTGCTTGCCCGGTGATGCAGAGGATCGGGATCGAGTCCGCGGAGGCGCTGTACAGACCGGTGACCATGTCGGTACCGGCCGGGCCGGAAGTACCGATGCACACGCCGATGTTGCCGGCCTTGGTGCGGGTGTAGCCCTCGGCCATGTGCGAGGCGCCTTCAACGTGGCGAGCGAGGACGTGATCGATGCCACCGACTTTCTGCAGGGCGGAGTACAGCGGGTTGATTGCAGCGCCTGGAATGCCAAAAGCGGTATCAACCCCTTCACGGCGCATCACCAGAACGGCGGCTTCGATTGCTCTCATTTTGCTCATGGTTTTGTGCCTCTTTACGTTTTGTAATTGTATACAAGTGGCTTTGCGCAGAGTGTATTCACGGCGGACGGCGCAGGTCAATCCATTTTCTCAAGCGCCTGTTTCATTCGTCGGAAGCCTGTTCTGCTGTGGCTTTTCGTCGCATGAGGCGCTTTTCGAGAATTATTGTATACAAAAAAATAATTCATTGTGTTCTATTTGTTGCATCGGGCTGCGGCACAAACGCGCAGCCCAACGACTTTCCCAATAACAAAATGAGGACGGCACCATGAGCGCTTTAACCTTGAAAGTCGCAGTCAAGCTGGTCAACGAAGCCATCAATGCAGGGCGGGCCATCTCAGCTGCGCCGCTGACCATCGCAGTACTGGATACCGGTGGCCATCTGGTCACTCTGCAACGCGAAGACGGCGCCAGTCTGCTGCGCCCGAACATCGCCATCGGCAAAGCCTGGGGCGCCATCGCCCTGGGCAAGGGCTCACGCCTGCTGGCGCTGGACGCACAACAACGCCCGGCGTTCATCGCCGCACTTAACAGCATGGGGCAGGGCAGCGTCGTGCCGGCACCGGGTGGTGTGTTGATTCGTGATCAGGCGGGGAACGTGCTGGGTGCGATCGGCATCAGCGGCGATCTGTCGGACATCGATGAGCAGGTGGCAATCAAGGCCGTAGAGGCCCTGGACCTGCGGGCGGATGCGGGGGTGGCTGCGTGATTTGCGGCAATTGAACTGACGCCATCGCGAGCAGGCTTACTGCTACAGGTGGTCACAGGTAGACACATTTCTGTGGCCACCTTAAAGCCCCTGTGGGAGCGAGCCTGCTCGCGATGGCTGCCTGGCAGACACAACCTGATAAGGATCTGAACCGCACCCCAGCCTTTTCAGGGCTAGCTTTTTTCATGACTGCAATCATGGAGGAGGCTCATCAATGTCCAATTCACCCGCTTCACACCGCCTAAGGATCGGCCGCTATGCCGAACCTGATCGCATTTATTTGCTCACTTCCAATACTTGCCAGAGAAAACCGTTTTTCAGAGATTTTGCTTTGGGCAGGTTAGTGGCCAATCAGTTTGTCTGCGCGCAGAAACAGGGTCATGTGAACTCTCTGGCTTGGGTGGTTATGCCCGATCACTTTCACTGGCTCGTTGAACTGAAGAGGGGATCGCTCGGTGAATTGATGCAACGAACTAAATCATTCAGTACCAAAGCCGTGAACCAGTCCAATGGCGGAAAAATCAATCTTTGGCAAAAGGGGTTTTATGACCAGGCTCTGCGCCGAGAAGATGACTTGGTGAAAATGGCACGGTATGTCGTGGCTAACCCATTGCGGGCTGGACTGGTGGAAAAGCTGTCTGACTATCCGTTGTGGGATGCCATTTGGGCTCAAGCCAAAATCGAGTCGCCTTCATCGCTAGCAGGCTAGCTCCCACAGGAGAGTTTGCGGATACAGGAGAGTGGGAGCTAGCCTGCTAGCGATGAGGTCGCCGGAGTCTTCAGTCCGGCTCGCAGCCCTTGAGCACCAACCGGATGATGGTTTGTGCTGCCGCTTCATAGTCGGCTTCGTCGAGCTTGTCCTTGCCGGTGACGGCGGAGATCTGCCAGTCGAAGTCGGCGTAGGTCTGGGTTGCGGCCCAGATGCTGAACATCAGGTGGTTGGGGTCGATCGGGGCGATCTGGCCGCGGTCGATCCAGGTCTGGATGCAGTCGATGTTGTGCTTGGCCTGGCCGTTGAGCTGCTCGACCAGGTCGGCGCTCAGGTGCGGGGCGCCGTGCATGATTTCGCTGGCGAAGACCTTGGAGGCGAAGGGCAGGTCGCGGGAGATGCGGATCTTCGAGCGGATGTAGCCGCTCAGCACTTCGCTCGGTACGCCGTCCGGGTTGAACGGGGTCGAGGCCTGCAGGATCGGCACGATGATACTTTCCAGTACCTCGCGGTAGAGGTTTTCCTTGGACTTGAAGTAGTAATAGACGTTGGGCTTGGGCAGTCCTGCCTTGGCGGCGATGTCGCTGGTTTTGGTGGCAGCGAAGCCCTTGTCGGCAAACTCTTCACTGGCTGCACGCAGGATCAGTTCTTTGTTGCGCTCGCGGATTGTGCTCATAAACCCGGTGGTTCCTTGCCTGTTCTGGCGGTTGCGCATGGTAGCACCGGCCTCGCGCAGCGCTCAACAATGCCCCGTGTGGCCTGCAGTCGCGGTATGCTGCGCGGCATTATTCACATAAGGAAACAAGATTCATGGCAGGAAGCAGTTTGCTGGTGCTGATCGACGACATCGCTACCGTTCTGGACGACGTTGCGTTGATGACCAAAATGGCTGCCAAGAAGACCGCCGGCGTGCTCGGCGACGACTTGGCGCTCAACGCCCAGCAAGTCTCCGGCGTACGCGCGGAGCGGGAAATCCCGGTGGTCTGGGCGGTGGCCAAGGGCTCGTTCGTCAACAAACTGATCCTGGTGCCGTCGGCGCTGGCGATCAGTGCCTTCGTGCCGTGGCTGGTGACGCCGCTGTTGATGGTCGGTGGCGCCTACCTGTGTTTCGAAGGTTTCGAAAAACTCGCGCACAAGTTTCTGCACAGCAAGGCCGAAGACGAGGTCGAGCATGCGCAACTGGTCGAGGCCGTGGCTGATCCGGCAACCGATCTGGTGGCGTACGAGAAGGACAAGATCAAGGGCGCGATCCGCACCGACTTCATCCTCTCGGCGGAAATCATCGCCATCACCCTCGGCACCGTGGCCGATGCTTCGCTGACCCAGCAAGTGATCGTGATGTCGGGCATCGCCATTGTCATGACCGTGGGTGTTTACGGTCTGGTGGCCGGCATCGTCAAACTCGATGATCTCGGTCTGTGGCTGACCCAGAAGCCTGGGCAGATGGCCAAAAGTATCGGCAACGGCATCCTGCGTGCGGCGCCGTACATGATGAAAAGCCTGTCGGTAATCGGCACCGCAGCGATGTTCCTGGTCGGTGGCGGCATCCTGACCCACGGCGTACCGGTGGTGCATCACTGGATCGAAAGCGTCGGCGCAGCGGCCGGTGGCGCCGGGTTTGTGGTGCCGATGCTGTTGAACGGCGTGGCGGGGATCATCGCGGGTGCGGTGGTGCTGGCGGGCGTGTCCGTGATCGGCAAAGTCTGGAAAGCCCTGAAAGGCTAAATCCTGAGGCAAACAAAAAGGCCATTCGATTCGCATCGAATGGCCTTTTTTGTGGCCGGCGTTTTTACTCGGCGATCTGCAACTTGCGCGACTCGGTGTAGACGTAGCGCACCTTCTCGTACTCGAACGGTGAGTTCAGCTGACCGTAGCGGAAGCTGGTCTGGTAACGCTTGTCGACGCCACGCAGTACCCAGACTTCCGGGTGGTTGGAGCTGACTTCCGAGACATTGAGGAAGTTGATCGCGGACTCGGCGGTATAGTCCACAGCCAGACCTGCGGTATCGCGCAGGTTCGAGGGGCCGAGAATCGGCAGCACGAAGTAAGCGCCGCCCGGTACGCCGTAGAAGCCCAGGGTCTGGCCGAAGTCTTCGTTCTGACGCGGCAGGCCCATGGCGGTGGCCGGATCCCAGAGCCCGGCGATGCCGATGGTGGTGTTGAGCAGCAGGCGCGCGGTGGTTTCCATCGAGCGCTTGCCCTTGAACTGCAACAGGCTGTTGACCAGGTTCGGTACGTCGCCAATGTTGTTGAAGAAGTTGCTCACGCCGGTGCGCACGAAGCTCGGGGTGATGTAGCGGTAGCCATCGACCACCGGCAGGAACACCCATTGGTCGAAGCGGTAGTTGAAGTGGTAGACGCGGCGGTTCCACTCTTCCAGCGGGTCATAGACGTTCAGCGCGCTGAGGGTCGAGCGCTCGAACTCGCGCTGATCCAGCCCCGGGTTGAACTTGAGTTTGGACAGCGGCTCCTTGAAGCCATCGCTGTCGATGACCACCGGTGCATTGGCTTTGCTGTTGTCGGCCTGGGCCATACCTGCACTGAGGAGCGCTGCAATCAGCAGGAGATATTTAGCCACGGAAGAACTCCAGCATGGCGTCGCTGTTGACGCGGTAGTTAAGGTTGCCGCAATGGCCGCCCAGCGGATAAACGGTCAGGCGATCGCCGAAGGTGCGGCGCAGGAAACCGAGGTCGCCCGGGCCGAGGATCACGTCGTCGGCGTTGTGCATGACGGCGATTTTCGGGCTGTCGTGCAGGTAATCCTTCAATGCGTACAGGCTCACCTGATCGATCAGTTGCAGCAGGCTGCCGCCGTCGGTGCGGGCGCGCCACATCGGGATCACCTGTTCGGTGAGGTAGCAGTCGAAATCGCATTGCAGCGCACGCTTGAGGAACGGCGTGAGGCTGGTGCCTTCGGTGATCGGGAATTTCGGCGGGGTGATCAGGCCGCGGCGGTTGATCAGGTCCGAAGTGAATGCGATATCCGCCG
The DNA here is from genome assembly GCF_002112885.1 of Pseudomonas sp. B37(2017). Classification (NCBI taxonomy): domain Bacteria; kingdom Pseudomonadati; phylum Pseudomonadota; class Gammaproteobacteria; order Pseudomonadales; family Pseudomonadaceae; genus Pseudomonas; species Pseudomonas sp. B37(2017). Next base: position 554,484 of record NZ_NEIX01000002.1, read on the forward strand.
CCGAGAAACGGAACGAGGTGCCGATCAGCATCGCCATCTGTTCGTTGCTCAAGTGCTGCTTGGACTGCTGGAAGTCGTAGAGCAGTGCATCGTTGAGGTCGATGTAGCCTTTTTGCTGGAAGTAGCGGGTCAGTTTGCTCAGAACCAGTTCATAGAAGGTGGTGCTGTTGTTGATGCCCTTGACCTCGGTCTGCACCAGCTTGTCGAGGTTGGTGATCGAGGTGTAGAGGTTGACCGGCGGATTCAGCAGCAGGACTTTCTTGAAGTTGAAGCTGCGACGGGTTTCATCCAGATGGGCAACGAACGCTGCGTCCAGTGCGCCGAGGCTGTAACCGCTGAGGTAATAGTCGGTGACCGGCAGTTTCGGGTTCTGAGCCCGCACGGCCTGCATCACCCGGTACATGTCTTCGGCGTCTTCCTTGGTCACGCCGGGGGTGGCGAAACGCGAGGCGGCGCTCATGAAGTCGAAGCTGGTCGGCGATGACAGCTGCACCACGTGGTAGCCGGCCTTGTAATAAAGCTTCTTCAGGTATTCGTTGAGCGTGCTGTCGTAGCGCGCGCCGGTGCCTGCGATCAGGAAGATCAGCGGCGCGGCCTTGTCCTGGGTGGCGATGCGGTAAGTGAGTTTTTTCACCGGCCAGAAATTGTCCGGCAGGATGAATTCGCGCTCGGGGCGCAGAGTGACGCTGCGATCGGTCTGATCGATGTCGTCGTCCAGTGGCAGTTCAGGGCGCAAGTCCGGCGGCGTGGTGGCGATGGTCGCCTCGAACGGGTTGGTCAGGGGATAGCCATAGCTGGCGGCGTCGATATCCATCGCCAGCGCGGACGCACTCAGAATAAGGCCGCCAAACAGGGCGGCGAAGCGCAAGGAACGGAGCATGACTAGATCCCTTAGAGGAAGGTGCCGAATGAGGTTCGCAGGCTATGACCACCGGGTTTGCGCCAAAGTGCCATGCCACGGCACCAAACTGACGGAATTCGGAGTAATAGTAGCCGGACGATACACTTTGCACGGAATGAATGACCAGTTAAGAGTTGTTAGCCCTTGCGTATGCGCGGCGGCAGATTAAGCTGGCCGCCGATTTCATCGATTGGAGTGTTCCATGTCCCGCCGCTTGCCCGTGATTCTGTTGCTCGTTCTGTTGCCGTTGTGGCTGGCCGCCAGTTATGGCGCGCGTTATGGCTTCATGGAGGACGCGCAGTGGGTGGGCATCTGCGTGGATGAGGCGAGCCGTTGGGAATGTTCGGTGCGCTCGAACCTGGGCCTGATGATTCATTTCCAGATGCTGGGCTGGGCGGCGATCGCGGCTGCGGTGATCGGTTTTGTCGTGCCGGGACGGGCAGGGTGGTGGCTGGCGGTGCTGGCGCTGGTGTTCGGGTTGCCGGCGCTGGCGTTGTACAACACGACACTGGCGGTGTTTGCGGTGGTGATTGCCGGGTTGCGACTGGTCCGGGAATCCCGCGAGGCCTGATCGTCAGTCATCGCGGGCATTCCCTGTGAATCAGCCCTTGCGAACCCGCAGGCAGCGCCAAAGTGCAGCCACCATCAGCACGCTGACCAGCGCCCAGCCCCACGCCTGCTGATTCTGCAGTCCTTCACGGAACAACTGCGGCGCAATGCCGGCGCCGATGATGAAGGTCAGCAGCGCGATCTCCCGCCGGGCCACGGGCACCGGGCGGCACAGGTAAACCAGCGCCGGCAGGATGAACGCCACGCTCGGAAAGCTGCGATAGCGCGGATCGAACACCAGCTCCAGCATCATCACCGCAGCAGCGAACCCCGCTGCCGCGACCAGCCAGCCGGCCCGTCGCTCGAAAGCGTTGAACGCCCGTTCACGCCAGCCATTGCGGGCGCTCAAGGTCAGCGCGGCATGGGCCAGCACCAACAGATTCAGAGCCGTCAGCAACCCGACCCACAGCCATTCGCTGGCAAACCGCGTGGTCACCCGTGCCAGATCACCCCAGGCGCCGATCGAACAGGCGGCGAGGGCGCCGAGCAGCGGCAGGATCAGTGCCGAACGCGTCGTACGAACCCAACCGCCCAGCAGCAATGTTCCGAGGAAAATCAGCCCGCCGACGGCCAGCCACTGCGACCAGTACGGCACGTTCGACACCGGACCGGCCAGCACGCCCTTGTCCTGGCGATCGGCATCGAACAGCCCCCAGTAACCGCCGACCGCGCCTTCGCTGCCGCGCTTCCACGGCTGGTCGAACGCTTCGATCAGGTTGTAACGCCAGCCTTCCTGCTCGGCGAGGGTGACAAAACCACGAATGAACTTGGCCTCGTTGACCCGGCTCGGCAGCGCGGTCTCACGCTGGCGGCCTTCGCTCGGCCAGCCGGTTTCGCCAATCATCACGTCCTTGGGCGCGAATTTGTTGCCGAACACCTGACGCACTTCCGCCACATGATGCAGCGCGGCGTCGATGTTCGACGGATCGTCTTCCCAGTACGGCAGCAAGTGAATGGTCAGGAAATCCACCGCCGGCGCGACTTCCGGGTGCTTGAGCCAGAACTCCCAGACATCGGCGTAGGTCACCGGCTGCTTGATGTGGCTCTTGACCTTGTTGATCAGCTTCACCAGCTGGGTCGCGGTGACCTCTTTGCGCAGCAAGGCCTCGTTGCCGACGATTACGGCGCTGACCACGTCCGGGTTGGCATTGGCCGAAGCGATCAGCAGATCGACTTCTTTCTCGGTGTCCACCGGATTGCTGTTGACCCACGCGCCGATCATCAACTTCAAGCCGTGCTTGCGCGCCAGATCTGGCAGCGCTTCGAGGCCGGTCATGGAGTAGGTGCGGATGCATTCGAAGCGGGTGGCGAGCAGGGCGAGGTCGGCGTCCATGCGCTCCGGGCGCAGTTTGAACGGCACGTCGAACGGCGACTGGTCTTTGTCGAACGGGGTGTAGGAGGCGCATTGCAGTTTGTGGGTCGGGGTGGCGACGTCCGGCAGGATCACCGGTTTGCCGAGGCCGTACCAGAAGCCGCACAGGGCAAACAGCCCGAGCAGGCAGGCGAACACATAAGGAAGAAAGGGGAAGCGGGAAGTCGCGGACATGGTCAGGCCGAGTGGCTGCAAAGCGACGCATGTTACCTGCATTTATAAGCAGGTTGGTGGCCCGCACGATTTTGACATGCAAAGTTCGGGCGGATTGTCTGGCGCCAAATATCCGGAGGCAGTTAATGGCTTTCTGATGTCGTTTCTCGTTGCTTCGAGGTCGCTGGCAGAGCAGGTCTTATCGGGCGTCAGGTTGATGATCGAAACCGTCAGTACCCTTATTGATAATCCGGCTGATGTACTAACGAGTTTGCGGTCAGGCGTGATGGGGGCGCTGTGCACCATAACAATACGTTGACGATGCCCGGCATCCGTCGGGCGCAGCATTTCGGGGAAGTAACGATGAAGATGCGACGACTTTTAGGCGCAGGTGCCGCTCTGGTGCTTGCGATGGGCTCCACACTCGCCAGTGCTGAAACCAAGACCCTGAACATCGGTTACGTTGACGGCTGGTCCGACAGCGTCGCGACCACCCACGTGGCGGCCGAAGTGATCAAGCAGAAACTCGGCTACGACGTGAAACTGCAAGCCGTCGCCACCGGCATCATGTGGCAGGGCGTTGCCACCGGCAAACTCGACGCCATGCTCTCGGCCTGGCTGCCCGTGACCCACGGCGACTACTGGACCAAGAACAAGGATCAGGTCGTCGATTACGGCCCGAACTTCAAGGACGCGAAAATCGGTCTGATCGTGCCGGAGTACGTCAAGGCCAAGACCATCGAAGACCTGAAAACCGACGACTCCTTCAAGAAACGCATCGTCGGCATCGACGCCGGTTCAGGCGTGATGCTCAAGACCGATCAGGCGATCAAGGATTACGACCTGACCGGCTATCAACTCAAGGCCAGTTCCGGCGCCGGCATGATTGCCGAGCTGACCCGTGCCGAGAAGAAAAACGAATCCATCGCCGTCACCGGCTGGGTGCCGCACTGGATGTTCGCCAAGTGGAAACTGCGCTTCCTCGACGATCCGAAAGGCGTGTACGGCGCGGCTGAAACCGTGAACAGCATCGGCAGCAAGGAACTGGCGACCAAGGCGCCGGAAGTGGCCAAGTTCCTGAAGAACTTCCAGTGGGCCTCGAAAGACGAAATCGGCGAAGTCATGCTGGCGATTCAGGACGGTGCAAAACCTGACGCAGCGGCCAAGGATTGGGTTGCCAAGCACCCGGAACGTGTTGCCGACTGGACCAAGTGATTTAAACCGAAGCGTCTAATCTGCGCTTCCCAGGGCCGCCCGACATGACAGTCGGGTGGCCTTTTTTGTTTGCCCACTATTAATAAGCAGCGTTGGCCGTTTTCGGCTTGTCTGGAAATTGGCAAAAACGTCATGGCGTTCTACTACTAAGGTCGTCTGGAACCCGGCTCGCAGCCGCATACAGTGGATATGTTCCAAAAATAAAAATCTGTGCTGCGAGGATAAAAACAATGAACGACAGCATTTACCTCTCTATTCAGAACAGCCCGCGCTTCAAGGAGCTGGTCAAGAAAAGGGAAAGGTTCGCCTGGATACTCTCGGCGATCATGCTCGGGCTCTACTCCGGCTTCATCCTTCTGATCGCGTACGGGCCGCAAGTGCTCGGCACGAAAATCAGTCCCGAATCGTCCATCACCTGGGGCATTCCGATCGGTGTCGGGCTGATTATCTCGGCCTTCATCCTGACCGGCATTTACGTGCGCCGCGCCAATGGCGAGTTCGACGACCTGAACAACGCGATTCTCAAGGAGGCTCAGCAATGATCCGGCGTCTACTGGCTCTTTTGAGCATCGCAGCATTTGCTCCGGCCGTCTGGGCCGCTGACGCCCTGACCGGCGAAGTCCACAAACAACCACTCAACGTTTCCGCGATCGTCATGTTCGTGGCATTCGTTGGCGCGACCCTGTGCATCACTTACTGGGCGTCCAAGCGCAACAACTCGGCCGCCGACTACTATGCAGCGGGCGGCAAGATCACCGGTTTCCAGAACGGTCTGGCGATCGCCGGTGACTACATGTCGGCGGCGTCCTTCCTGGGTATTTCCGCGCTGGTGTTCACCTCCGGCTACGACGGCCTGATCTACTCGATCGGCTTCCTGGTGGGCTGGCCGATCATTCTGTTCCTGATCGCCGAGCGTCTGCGTAACCTGGGTAAATACACCTTTGCCGACGTGGCGTCCTACCGCCTCGGGCAAACCCAGATCCGCACCCTGTCTGCCTGCGGTTCGCTGGTGGTGGTGGCGTTCTACCTGATCGCGCAAATGGTCGGTGCCGGCAAGTTGATCCAGCTGCTGTTCGGTCTCGACTACCACGTTGCGGTGATTCTGGTCGGTATCCTGATGTGCATGTACGTGCTGTTCGGCGGCATGCTGGCGACCACCTGGGTGCAGATTATCAAGGCGGTGCTGTTGCTGTCCGGTGCCTCGTTCATGGCGCTGATGGTGATGAAGCACGTCAACTTCGACTTCAACACCCTGTTCTCCGAAGCCATCAAGGTTCACGCCAAGGGTGAAGCGATCATGAGCCCGGGCGGTCTGGTCAAAGACCCGATCTCGGCGTTCTCCCTGGGTCTGGCGCTGATGTTCGGTACCGCCGGCCTGCCGCACATCCTGATGCGCTTCTTCACCGTTAGCGACGCGAAAGAAGCCCGTAAGAGCGTGCTGTACGCGACCGGTTTCATTGGCTACTTCTACATCCTGACCTTCATCATCGGCTTCGGCGCGATCCTGCTGGTCAGCACCAACCCGGCCTTCAAAGATGCGGCGGGCGCTCTGCTCGGCGGCAACAACATGGCGGCGGTGCACCTGGCCAACGCCGTGGGCGGCAGCGTGTTCCTCGGCTTCATCTCGGCAGTGGCGTTCGCGACCATTCTGGCAGTAGTGGCCGGTCTGACCCTGGCCGGTGCTTCGGCGGTGTCTCATGACCTGTACGCCAGCGTGATCAAGAAGGGCAAGGCCAACGAGAAGGATGAGATCCGCGTTTCGAAGATCACCACCATCGCACTGGGCGTTCTGGCCATAGGCCTGGGCATCCTGTTCGAAAGCCAGAACATTGCGTTCATGGTTGGCCTGGCGTTCTCCATCGCGGCAAGCTGCAACTTCCCGGTGTTGCTGCTTTCGATGTACTGGAAGAAGCTGACCACCCGTGGCGCCATGATTGGCGGCTGGCTGGGTCTGGTGAGTGCGGTGGGGCTGATGATTCTTGGCCCGACCATCTGGGTGCAGATTCTGCATCATGAGAAGGCGATTTTCCCTTACGAGTATCCTGCGTTGTTCTCGATGATCATTGCGTTTATCGGGATCTGGTTCTTCTCGGTTACCGACAAGTCGGCGGCGGCTGAGACCGAGCGTGCGGCGTTCTTCCCGCAGTTTGTGCGTTCGCAGACTGGGTTGGGGGCTAGTGGGGCGGTTTCGCACTGAGGCTTTTTGTGTAGGTTGATTTGAATTGAAAATGCCCTGATCGAGAGATTGGGGCATTTTTTTTGTGGGCGGTTATCGGACTTTCTTTGGGTGGTTTTGGTTTGTGTGTATATCCGTTGCTGCGGTAACGGCTTCTTGGGGTTCCGCCCTTACGGCGGGTCACTTTTTCCAAACGCCGAAAAAGTAACCAAAAAGGCTTTACCCTGACGTACGGCCCTCGCTGTGGCTCGGGTTCCTTCGCTCCGGGATTGATCCGGGGGCATCGCCTACGGTTTGCTTCGCTGCACCTCCTCTCGATGCATGCGGCTGCGCCGCACGGTCGCTGCGCTCCCACCCCCGGATCAATCCCTCCACTCAGCCTGCCGACGGGCCCTGCGATCAAAAGCGGTACTCGAGCTAACGCTCATCGTTTTGAGTGGTGGGGAGCTTGGGGTGTTTGGCTTTGGTTTTGTGGTGGGGCGGGCCCTCACCCCAACCCTCTCCCAGAGGGAGAGGGGGCCGATTTTTGTGCTTTTCAAAGCCTGAGTTCGACTCGGTATTGCACGTCGGCGTATCTCTTCCAAACACCCCGATCAGTTCCCTCTCCCTCCGGGAGAGGGCTAGGGTGAGGGGCTCTTGATCTGCTTTTGATTTTTTGCCCCTTCGGCAGGCCGAGCGGAGGTGTCCATCAGGGGGTAGGCGCGCAGCGCCGTGCGGCGAAGCCGCATACATCGAGAGGAGGTGCAGCGAAGCAAACCGTAGGCGATGCCCCCTGATGGACACCGTAGAGAGGGAACACTGAGCCTAGGCGAAGTGCCGTACGCCGGGGCCAAGACTTTTTGGTTACTTTTGAGGCGTTCCCTCTGTGTCAGGCTACCTGTCGCCCTTGTTGATTGACTCGTTCATTCAAGAGGGTGAAGGTGCATAACAATGTCCAATTTAGGCAAGCGCTACGACA
>NZ_NEIX01000020.1:0-53902 GCF_002112885.1 Pseudomonas sp. B37(2017)
TTGCTCCCACTCGTGCTTAAAGCACCGCGGACTCACAGCTTGCCATTCACCCCTCTCACCCCAGAGTCTATTCCCTTACCTAGACACAAGCGGGCTTGCTCGCGAAGAGGCCTGATCAGGCGATAGAGTTCAACCGGCCAGCAACCACGCGCCGGTCACCGCCGAAGCCGCTCCGGCCAGTCGAACCAGCGGCGCGGCCGCCTGAGGCAGAAAACGCACGACGGCATAACCCGCCGCATGCAGCGCAGCCGTCGCGACCACGAAACCGGCGGCATACGCCCAAGGGCTCGACATGTCCGGCAGCTCCAGGCCATGGGCCACGCCATGGAACAGCGCAAACAGCGCCGTTGCCGCCACCGCCATCACCAGTGGCGGACGCACCGCCAGCGCCACCGCCAGACCCAGCGCCAGCACCGAGGCGGCAATCCCGCTTTCCAGCGCCGGCAACTCCAGCCCTTCAAAACCGAGCAGGCCGCCGATCAGCATGGTGCCGACGAAGGTGCACGGCAGCGCCCAGCGCGCCGCGCCTTGCTGCTGCGCCGCCCACAAACCGACGGCCACCATCGCCAGCAAATGGTCGAGGCCGCCGATCGGGTGGCTGATGCCGGCCACCAGGCCAGAGTCGCCGTGGCCGGGGTGGGCGAAGGCCAAGGCCGGTGTCAGCAGCAGTGCGACGGCGCCGAGAATGCGTTTGAGTGTCATGGATAAGCTTCCTTGTTGATCAGTGAATCAGGCTGCGGTCAGCAGGCCCTGGCGTTCGATGAAGGCAATGATTTCTTCCAGGCCCTGACCGGTTTTCTGGTTGCTGAACACGAACGGCTTGCCGTTGCGCATGCGTTGGGTGTCGCTGTTCATCATCTCCAGCGAGGCGCCGACCAGCGGCGCGAGGTCGATCTTGTTGATCACCAGCAGGTCGGATTTGCAAATGCCGGGCCCGCCCTTGCGCGGCAGCTTGTCGCCGGCCGAAACGTCGATCACGTAGATGGTCAGGTCGGACAGTTCCGGGCTGAAGGTTGCTGACAGGTTGTCGCCGCCGGACTCCACCAGAATCAGATCCAGCCCCGGAAAGCGGCGGTTCAGTTGATCCACGGCTTCGAGGTTGATCGAGGCGTCTTCGCGGATCGCGGTGTGCGGGCAGCCACCGGTTTCCACGCCGATGATGCGTTCCGGTGCCAACGCTTCGTTGCGCACCAGAAAGTCGGCGTCTTCGCGGGTGTAGATGTCGTTGGTGACTACGGCCAGGTTGTAGCGCTCGCGAAGGGCCAGGCACAGGGCCAGGGTCAACGCGGTCTTGCCGGAACCGACCGGGCCGCCGATGCCGACGCGCAGGGGTTGTGTGTTCATGTGATTCTCCAGATAAAAGGCCCTAGGAACGGAACAGGCGGCTGTACTGGCGCTCATGGGCCATGCACGCCAGGGACAGACCGAACGCGGCGCTGCCGAGGTGTTCGGGATTGATTCGGGTGGCGTCCTGCTGCGCCTGTTGCAGCAGCGGCAGCAGTTCGCTGGTCAGGCGCTGGGCGGCTTGCTGACCCAGCGGCAGGGTTTTCATCAGCACCGCGAGCTGGTTTTCCAGCCAGCTCCACAGCCACGCGGCGAGGGCGTCCTGCGGGCTGATCTGCCAGGCGCGCGCGGCCAGTGCCCAGCACAGGGCCAGGTGCGGTTCGGCGCAGTGTTCGAGAAAATCCCGCGCGGGCTGATCGAGTTCGGGCAGGCCGTTGAGCAATTGCTGCAACGAGTAGCCCATCTGCCGGCTCTCCAGATGCAGTTCGCGGGTTTCGCGGCTGGCGCGGTGGTTTTCGCAGAGGTTGCGCAACTCATCCCAGTTTTCATCCGCGGCGGCCTGGCAATGGGCGAGCAGCATGGGTGCCTCGAACCGCGCGAGGTTGAGCAGCAATTGATCGCTGATCCAGCGACGGGCGCGGTCCGGGCTGTCGACGCGGCCGTTATCCACAGCCATTTCCAGGCCCTGGGAATAGCTGTAGCCGCCAATCGGCAATTGCGGACTGGCCAGGCGCAGCAGCGCCCAGGCCGGGTTCACAAACGTACGCCGAACTGATGGAGTTTCGGCGCGTAGTTGAAGTCTTCGTCACCGTGCCGCGAATGATGATGGCCGCCACCGTAGGCGCCGTGTTCCGGCTGGAACGGCGCTTCGATCGATTCGACCTGCGCACCCAGTTGTTCAAGCATCGCCTTGAGCACGTAATCGTCGAGCAGGCGCAACCAGCCGTCACCGACTTGCAGCGCCACATGACGATTGCCCAGGTGATAGGCGGCGCGGGTCAGTTCAAAGGCGTTGGCGCAGGTGACGTGCAGCAGTTGTTCGGGGCGGGCGCAGACCCGGACGATCCGGCCATCTTCGGCTTGCAGGCATTCGCCGTCATATAGCGGCGGCTGACCGCGCTCCAGAAACAGTCCGACGTCTTCGCCTTCGGCACTGAAACAGCGCAGGCGGCTTTTGCTCCTGGCTTCGAAGGTCAGGTGCAACTCGGCGGCCCAGACGGGTTGGGGGTCGATTCTGCGATGAATCACCAGCATCGGAAAGCTTCCAGCAGTGGACGATGCTCAGGCTAGAGCAAGGGGCTTGCCAATCGGACGAAGCGTAGGAAAACCCTGTCGGAGACTAGTGGATGTTTCAAGATGTTGCAGGATTGTGGGGTGTTTTGGTGCATGAAGTTTTTTACATGCACCAATTTGCGGCGCAAAAAAATCGCAGCTCCAGGCTGCGATTTTTTGCTTTCTCACTCGGTACTGCCGAGCCCTTGCCAATGCTTCAACCCGATAAAGATGAAGCGCAACTGCTGGGTGATCTTCGCCTGGGGCGTCAGATGCTCGGGCAGGGCTTCGGCGGGCGGGTCGATGATGTCCGGCAGGGTGGCGAACACCGATTTGACGATCAGGTCGGCCATCACGCTCAGGCCCTCGCGATTGAGGTGCTGCAGCTTGGGCATCAAGGCCAGGTCCGCCGCCAGGTCGGAGCTGATGTCCTCCCGCAAACGGCCAATGGCCTGACGCACCGGCAACGATCCGCCGTACTGCTCGCGGGCCAGAAAGAGAAATTGCGAACGGTTGGCGCTGACCACATCGAGAAAGATTCGCACCGACGCATCGATGATGCCGCCCATGACAAATTCGTTGTGGCGTACCAGGCGGATGGTTTCGCGGAAGGTCTGGCCGACTTCACTGACCAGCACCAGGCCGAGTTCGTCCATGTCGGCGAAATGCCGGTAGAAACCGGTGGGCACGATGCCGGCGGTTTTCGTCACTTCACGCAGGCTCAGGCTGCCGAATCCTCGGCCGCTTTCCATCAGGTGGCGGGCAGCGTCCATCAGGGCGTTGCGGGTCTGTTGTTTCTGTTCGGCGCGGGGCAGCATCGCAAGGGAGTGTTTTTAGGCAAGACAAGCGCCGCACTCTAGCAAATCGGCTTTGTCGGCGTCGAACGGCAGGGGGGGATGAAAGCGGGAAATCGCGACTTCTTTATACAGGCTGCTAAAAAGTCAAAAGCCCAATCCGGAGATTGGGCTTTTTTTCCAGGCCGCCATGGGCTTAGCTCAAAGCGCTGTTGCGTTCGATCACACGGTCACCACCACCTTCGGCCAGCGTTTGACCTTGTGGGGTTTTGTCGTAGCCGTCAGCAGCCAGGGTTTGACCTTGTGGGGTACGGTCGCCGCCGTCAGAAGCCAGAGTCTGGCCTTGTGGGGTACGGTCGCCACCGTCAGAAGCCAGGGTTTGACCTTGTGGAGTGCGATCCGAACCGTCTTGAACCAGACCTTTCTCTTCCAGACGATCACGGCCGCCTTCAGCTACGGTTTGACCTTGTGGGGTTTTGTCATAGCCATCTTGAACCAGACCTTTTTCTTCCAGACGGTTGCGACCGTTTTCAGCCAGGGTCTGGCCTTGTGGAGTGCGGTCCGAGCCATCAGCGTCAACAGTCTGGCTGAACACCGAGTGGCTGGATTTCACTTGCGGGGTAGCCTGTTCGGCAGCTGGCAGGGCGAAAGCGGTGCTGGCCAGCATCGAGAGGGTAAGACTGAACAGAAGTTGGCGTTTCATGATGGGTTGCTCCTTGGGAGGGCGATAAAGTGGGTACGAGGGCAATGCTACTCTCGATAAGTCGATATAAAAGTTCATAAACACAATGGTAATAATCAACAGAATTGATTGTTCGCTTGGGAGGCTCTAGCTCGGGCGTTTCAGGCGGGCGGTTTTGCACTGCGGTGGGTATTTTCCACCCACTCGCGCCCCGCAAAAGTGCGGGTCCGGTAACGCCAAATCGACCGATCGGTCAGAATGACGACCGTTTTTTCCCCTCGCTGGGGCTTTGGATTAAACCTGCGGGCTGTTTGTCAGTCACAGATTTCATGAGGGCCATCACGGCCCGTCGTTTCAGCTGCGTCGTGCCAATGGATGCAGTCGTCTTCAGGAGCTTTGTGCAATGACGCGCACGCGTAAAATCTTCGCCTGGACCTTCGCCACCCTCGTGCTGCTTCTGGCAGTGCTGGTGTTGATTATCGTGTTCTTCGACTGGAACCGGATCAAACCGCCGCTCAACGCCAAAGTTTCGGAAGAACTGCATCGACCGTTCGCCATCAACGGCAACCTGTCGGTGGTCTGGCGGCGTGAACTCGACGAGGGTGGTTGGCGCGCCTGGGTGCCGTGGCCGCATGTGGTGGCCGAGGACCTGACGCTGGGCAATCCGGACTGGTCGAAACAGCCGCAGATGGTCACCCTCAAACGGGTCGAGCTGCGCATTTCGCCACTGGCTTTGCTGGCGCAGCGGGTGACGATTCCACGGATCGACCTGACCGAACCCAACGCGCAATTGCAGCGCCTGGCCGACGGCCGCGCCAACTGGACCTTCAAGTTCGACCCCAAGGACCCGAATGCCGAGCCGTCGAACTGGGTGGTCGACATCGGCGCCATCGGCTTCGACAAGGGCCACGTCACCCTCGATGACCAGACCCTCAAGACCAACCTCGACCTGCTGATCGACCCGCTGGGCAAGCCGATTCCGTTCAGCGACATCGTCGGCGACAAAGCGGCGAAAACCGCACAGGACAAGGGCGGTGCACCGCAGGATTACGCCTTTGGCCTGAAAGTCACCGGCCAGTATCACGGCCAGAAACTCGCCGGCCAGGGCAAGATCGGCGGCTTGCTGGCCCTGCAGGACGCGAGCAAACCGTTCCCGTTGCAAGCCCAGGCGAAGATCGGCGATACCAGCGTCGAACTCGCCGGCACCCTGACCGATCCGCTGAATCTCGGCGCCCTCGACCTGCGCCTGAAACTGGCGGGCGCCAGCCTCGGCAATCTGTATCCGCTGACCGGTGTGACCCTGCCGGATACCCCGCCTTATGCCACCGACGGCCATTTGATCGCCAAGCTGCATGAGCCGGGCGGGGCGCAATTTCGCTATGAACAGTTCAACGGCAAGATCGGCAGCAGCGACATTCATGGTGATCTGGCTTACGTCGCCAGCCAGCCACGGCCCAAGCTGAGTGGCGCGCTGCTGTCCAATCAATTGCTGTTCGCCGACCTCGCGCCGCTGATCGGTGCCGACTCCAATGCCAAGCAGAAGGCCCGTGGCGGCGAGAGCAAACAGCCGGCGGACAAGGTGTTGCCGGTGGAAGAATTCAAGACCGAGCGCTGGCGCGACATGGACGCCGACGTCGAATTCACCGGCAAACGCATCGTCCACAGCGAAGAACTGCCGTTCACCGACCTCTATACCCACCTCAAACTCAACGACGGCGAACTGAGTCTGGAGCCACTGCGCTTCGGCGTGGCCGGTGGCAACCTCGACGCGCAGATTCGCCTCAACGGTCGTACCGAGCCACTGGAAGGCCGGGCCAAATTGACCGCGCGCAAGTTTAAGCTCAAACAGCTGTTCCCGACCTTCGAGCCGATGAAGACCAGTTTCGGCGAGCTCAACGGCGATGCTGATATTGCCGGACGCGGCAACTCGGTGGCCAAACTGCTGGGCGGCGCCAACGGTAATCTGAAGATGCTGATCAACGACGGCGCGATCAGTCGCGAGTTGATGGAACTGGCCGGGCTCAACGTCGGCAACTATGTGGTTGGCAAGATCTTTGGCGACAAGGAAGTGAAGATCAACTGCGCGGCGGCGGACTTCGACATCAAGACCGGCCTGGCGAGTACGCGGCTGTTTGTGTTCGATACCGAGAACGCAATCATCTACATCGATGGCACAGCGAACATGGCCACCGAGCAACTGGATCTGACGGTGACGCCGGAGTCCAAGGGCTGGCGTCTGATTTCCCTGCGTTCGCCGCTGTACGTGCGTGGCAAGTTCATCAAGCCGGATGCCGGGGTGAAAGCGGTGCCGCTGATTCTGCGCGGGGCGGGGATGGTGGCGTTGGGCGTGATCGCTGCACCGGCGGCGGGACTGCTGGCGCTGGTGGCGCCGAGTGGTGGCGAGCCGAATCAGTGCGCGCCGTTGCTGGAACAGATGAAGGCGGGCAAGGCGCCGGTGACCGTCAAACCCACCAAGTAATCGCTGCAACCCGATCGTTCCCACGCTCTGCGTGGGAACGCCGCAATGGACGCTCTGCGTCCGCTCTTGGGACGCGGAGCGTCCCGGGATGCATTCCCACGCAGAGCGTGGGAACGATCGGTCAGCGGGGGAGCGGGGATTAGAGGTCTTTCAGGATATCGGCCATGTCATCCGCATGCTCTTCTTCCTGAGCCAGGATGTCTTCGAAGATCCGGCGCGTGGTCGGATCCTTTTCACCGATGTACTGGATGATCTCGCGATAGCTGTCGATGGCGATCCGTTCGGCCACCAGGTCTTCGTAAACCATTTCCTTCAAGGTGTTGCCGGCCACGTATTGCGCGTGGGACATCTTCGACAGCAGGTCAGGATTGAACTCGGGCTCGCCGCCCAGTTGCACGATGCGCTCGGCCAGACGATCGGCGTGTTCGGCTTCCTGAGTGGCGTGCTCGAGGAACTCGTCGGCGGCGACGTTGGCTTTCAGGCCGTTGGCCATGAAGTAGTGGCGCTTGTAGCGCAGGACGCAGACCAGTTCAGTGGCCAGCGATTCGTTGAGCAGGCGCAGCACTTCTTCACGGTTGGCGCTGTAGCTTTCGGTCACTGCGCCATTTTCCACGTGCTGGCGTGCGCGCTCGCGCAGGGTTTGAACATCAGACAAATGCAGGTCACTCATTTCAGTCTCCTGGAGGCTAATCCGATTGGCGTCACGTTCTGCTGACGTGATCGTTACCAGGTTGTGAGTGATGAACGCTGCAAAAAGTTTTGTCGGATTCAGCGCGGGACATGCCCGGAAAGCTGCGCCTCTTCACGCAGCCAGGCAAAAAACGCTTTCACCGGTGGATGCCGCTCGCGGCCCGGCACACACAGCGCGCTGTAACCGGCGCCGTCGACCTGCACCTCGCCCTTGTACGGCACCAGCAGACCGCTGGCGACGCTCTCCGAGACGAGGATGTTGCTCGCCAGCACCAACCCCTGACCGGCGATGGCCGCTTGCAGGGCGTAATGTTCTTCGTCGTATTCGCGGACGGCCGGTTGCTGATTCAACCAGTTCTCGCCTGACTGCGCGCACCACGACTCCCAGCCGTGGGCGTAGAGCTTTGAGTTGTGCCAGCGCACGCTGATCAGCGCCGGGGTGCGACGGGCGGCCAGCGCCACCTGTTCCGGCGAGCCGTACACGCCGAACGATTCATCGAACAGGCACAGCCCGTAGAGGTTCGGGTAATCGTCGAGGCTGTAGCGCAACACCAGATCGACGCTGGCGTCCTGATGCAGGTCGATCACTTCGCAATGGGTGTCCAGCCGCACATTGATGTTCGGGTGTTTAGCGTAAAACCGTCCCAGACGTGGCACCAGCCACAACGCAGCGAACGCGGCGGTGGTCGACAGCGTCAGGCTGCTGCCACTGCGTTGCGGGCGCAGGGTATCAACGCTTTGCGCCACTTCCAGAAATGCCCCATGCAGGCTGCGAAACAGCCGCTCGCCGCCCTCGGTCAGGCGCACCTGACGCGGCAGGCGTTCGAACAGCGCCACGCCGAGCCAGTCCTCCAGCGAGCGGATCTGATGGGAAATCGCCGTCGGCGTCACCGCCAGTTCTTCGGCGGCCGCCTTGAAGCTCAACAGGCGCGAGGCTGATTCGAACGCGCGCAGGGCGGTCAGGGGCAAGGCAGCGAACATGAAAACTCCACGGATGAAATCAATTCATCCCGACTGATTTTTGCTCATTTGAGGCGACGACTTAATGGCAGCAATCTGGCGCCACACAGTCACTCAAGTCTAGTCCCAAGGAGATTCAGATGAGCAAGATTCTTGCGATCCATGCCAGCCCACGCGGTGAACGCTCCCATTCGCGTCGTCTGGCGGAAAGTTTTCTCAGCGCCTGGCAAGTCCGTCATCCACAGGCTCAGGTCACTCGCCGTGAAGTCGGGCGGGCGTTGATTCCGGCAGTGAATGAAGCGTTTGTCGCAGCGGCGTTTTACCCGGAGCCCGAGGCTCGGCCGCTGACGATGCAGGCCGATCTGGCGCTCAGCGATCAACTGGTGGGCGAGTTGTTCGATCACGACCTGCTGCTGATTTCCACGCCGATGTACAACTTCAATGTACCCAGCGGCCTCAAGGCCTGGGTCGATCAGATCGTGCGGTTGGGCCTGACGTTCGACCATACCCTGGACAACGGCATTGCCCAGTACACGCCGCTGCTGCACGGCAAGAAGGCGCTGATCGTCACTAGTCGCGGAGGTTTTGGATTCGGCCCGGGTGGTGAGCTGGAGGCGCTTAACCACGCCGATCCATGGTTGCGCACCGCGCTAGGCTTCATCGGCATCAACGACGTCACGGTGGTCGCGGCCGAGGGCGAGGAGTCCGCCGAGCGCACCTTCGCGGTGTCGGTGGCCGAGGCCGAGCAGCGCTTGCTCGACCTCGCCCGGGAGTTCTAGGTGGCCTGGCTGTTTCTGCTGATCGCAGCCGGGTTCGAGGTCACCTTCGCCATGGGCATGAAGTACGCCGAGGGTTTCACCCGGCTGTGGCCGTCGCTGATCACCGTGGTTGCGGCGGTGGGCGGGATCTATTTCCTGACCCTGGCGATGCGCGAGTTGCCGGTGAGCATCGCCTATCCGATCTGGACCGCCATTGGCTCGCTCGGCACGGTGTTTCTCGGTTTCGCGCTGCTGGGCGAGAGCCTGACGCTGGTGAAGTTGTTGTCGGTGGGACTGATTGTGGCGGGGGTGGTGGGGCTGAAGTAGGCTGGTCGTGGAGTTGTCATCATCGAGGAGGATGCTTGGCGGGCGTTTTGCAGGCCCTGCATCCACTCACCGACCACAAGGATGTTTGCCCATGTCGCAAGATTCGGCCACACGTTACCCACTGGTGCTGGTGCCGGGAATGCTCGGTTTCATCCGTCTGGTGCTGTACCCGTACTGGTACGGGATCATCAAAGCGTTGCGCCGGGGTGGTGCGACGGTGATTGCGGTGCAGGTGTCGCCGCTCAATTCCACCGAAGTGCGTGGCGAGCAGTTGCTGGCGCTGATCGATGAAATCCTGCGCGAGACCGGTGCGGCCAAGGTCAATCTGTTCGGCCATAGCCAAGGCTCGCTGACGGCGCGTTATGCGGCGGCCAAGCGTCCGGATCTGGTGGCATCGGTGACCTCGGTGGCCGGGCCCAATCACGGTTCGGAACTGGCCGACTATCTGGCGAAGCATTATCCGGCGGACAGCGCCAAGGGCCGAATCCTCGAGGCGCTGTTGCGTTTTGTCGGCTGGCTGATGGCGCTGCTGGAAACCGGCTACCACGGGCCGAAACTGCCGGTGGATATCCATGCCTCGCACCATTCCCTGACCACTGAAGGCGTGGCGCTGTTCAATCAGCGTTATCCACAGGGCCTGCCTGATACCTGGGGCGGGCACGGGCCGGAAGAGGTCAACGGCGTGCGTTATTACTCGTGGTCCGGCACCTTGCAGCCGGGCAAGACCGATCGTGGTGGCAACCTGTTCGATGGCACCAATCGCAGTTGCCGGTTGTTTGCCAAGACCTTTGTGCGCGAGCCTGGGCAGTGCGATGGCATGGTCGGACGCTACAGCTCGCACCTGGGCACGGTCATCGGCGATGACTACCCGATGGATCACTTCGACATCGTCAACCAGTCGCTGGGACTGGTCGGCAAAGGCGCGGACCCGGTGCGGCTGTTCGTCGAGCATGCCGCGCGGTTGAAAGCCGCCGGGGTCTAGCAGTCAGACCGCGTCATCGTTCTTCGCGAGCAAGCCCGCTCCCACAGGGGAACGCATTCCAAATGTGGGAGCGGGCTTGCTCGCGAAGAGGCCAGATCAGGCGACGCTGAGTTTGCGGCCGAGCACCGTCGTCCAGCGCTCGGAAAGAATCACCCCGCCCAGCGTCAGCAAGCCACCGACCAGGTGATACATCGCCAGTTGTTCCTTCAACACCACCGCTGCAATCAGCGCGGTGATCAACGGCAGCAGGTTGAAGAACAACGTGGTCCGGCTCGGGCCCAGGCGCTGTACGGCCTGCATCCAGGCCAGCGGCGCGAGCATCGAGGCCAGCAGGCACGCGTACAGCACCAGCGGAATGTTCTGCAGGGTCAGGCCGGTTTTCGGCGACATGACGTACAGCGGAAACAGCACCACTACCGCCACCAGCACCTGCAAATACAGCAACACCAGCGGCGGCAGGCGCAGTTGCCATTTTTTCAGCAGGGTGCTGTAGATCGCGTAGGCGAGGGTGGCGACCAGCATCATCGCGTCACCCAGGTTCACCCCGTGTTGCAGCAGTGCGCCGAGGCTGCCGGACGACACCACCACCAGCACACCGGCGAATGACAGCACCGCACCGACCAGCGCACCGGCGGTCAGGCGCTGGCCGAGGCTGATGATCGCCATGGCCAGCGACATCAACGGCATCAGCGACAGGATGATGCCCATGTTGGTGGCGCTGGTCATGGTCGCGGCGAAGTACGCCAGGCTCTGATAGACCGCCATGCCGAGCACGCCAAGGATGAAAATCTTGCCCAGGTTCGGGCGGATCTGCGGCCAGTGCGCGATTACCTTCCTGAGCATGAACGGCGTGAACAGCAGGCCGGCGAGCAGCCAGCGGTAGAAGCCGATCTCGGCGGGGAAGATCGCGCCAACGGCCAGCTTGTTGATCACGGTGTTGCCGGCCCAGATGAAAATCGCCAGCAGGGGAAACGCGTATTGCATGGGAGGAGAAACCAGTACGTTGATGAACGGTGATTATCCCCTGTCTGGATGCAGGCCTATACTGCGAACCGGACAACCCGCCCCTGATTCCGGACAGCATGAACAGTAAACACATCGATCTGCTGGATTTCAGCGAACTGCCGTCAGCGGTGTATTTCCGCTATGCCGACTTCAACGCCCATGAATACGCCGCGCCGCACCGCCATCCGTGGGGCACGCTGGAGTACGCGGCCCACGGCGTGCTGCACATGGATGTCGACGGCAGCCGCTTCATGTCGCCGCCGCAATACGCGGTGTGGGTGCCGCCGCAGGTGGAGCACAGTTTCTACAGCCATCAACCGGTCAACTATCGGGCGGTGTGTCTGGCGCCGGATGTCTGTTCCGATTTGCCGGCGCAGGCCTGCACCCTGGCAATCAGCGATATTCTCAAAGCGATCCTCAAGGACTTCGCCGCCCGTGATGTGAAGATTCCCGCGTTCGAAGCCGACCAGCGCCTGGCCCAAGTGTTGGTGGATCAATTGCGCCAGGCGCCGGTTCACCAATGCTATCTGCCCTACGCCAGCAGCCCCGGATTGCTGACCATCCTCGAAACCCTGCAGGCCGAGCCCGGCAACAACGAGCCGCTGGCGCACTGGGCGGCGCAGGTGCATGTCAGCGAGCGCACCCTGGCCCGGCAATTCGTGCGGGAGCTGGGGATGAGTTTCGGCGAATGGCGTCAGCGGCTGCGTTATCTTGCGGCGATCGAGGCGCTGGAGTCTGCGCGCAGCGTGCAGGAAATCGCTTTTGATCTCGGCTACAGCAGCGGCTCGGCCTTCATCGCCATGTTTGCCCGGCAGGCTGGATGTACCCCGGAGCAGTATCGGCGCAGCCATCTTGAGGCTAGGAAGGTGTAACAAGCTTTGACTACACTCCAGCAGAGGCCACCTCCATCGAGGCGGCGCCAAGGAGAAAACTCCATGAAGATGCTGCGTGTCCCTTTGTTGATGATCGGTCTGCTGCTGTGCTCCCAGGGTTTCGCCGCCACGGCGCAACAGAACAAGATGACCACCTGCAACGCCGACGCCACGGCCAAGAGCCTCAAGGGCGACGAGCGCAAAGCCTTCATGAGCACCTGCCTCAAGGCAGCGCCGGCGGCCAATGACGCCAAGGCCCTGACCCCGCAGCAGGAAAAGATGAAAACCTGTAATGCCGATGCCAAGACCAAGGCGCTGACCGGTGATGCGCGCAAGACGTTCATGAGTGATTGCCTGAAGAAAAAATAAGATCGACAGATCGCAGCGAGCGGCAGGGCATCCGCTCGCTTCGGCGCCGGATCGCTGGCAGACTGCCAATCCTTTTACGCCGTTCGTTTTGAGGCTGTATGCCAACGTTTTCTGAGCGTCATGTAGTGTTCTGGGTCAGTTGCATCATCATTTTCGGCGGTCTGTTGCTGGTGTTGCCATTGCGTCTGCTGCCCAGTCTGCTGGCCGGCTTGCTGGTGTTCGAACTGGTCAACATGCTCACCCCGCAACTGCAACGGCTGATCGAAGGCCGGCGCGCGCGCTGGCTGGCGGTGGCGCTGCTGGGCACGCTGGTGGTGAGTGTGCTGGCGCTGATCTTTGCCGGGGCCATCAGTTTCCTGCTGCACGAGGCGGAAAACCCCGGGGCTTCCCTCGATAAATTCATGGGCGTGGTCGACCGCGCGCGCGGGCAACTGCCGCCGTTTCTCGACAGCTACCTGCCGGCCAGTGCCGCCGAGTTCCGTGTGGCCATCGGTGAATGGGCGAGCAAACACCTGTCCGACCTGCAACTGGTGGGCAAGGACGCGGCGCACATGTTCGTGACGCTGCTGATCGGCATGGTGCTGGGCGCGATCATCGCCTTGCAGCGCGTGCCGGACGTCACCAAGCGCAAGCCGCTGGCGGCCGCGCTGTTCGACCGTCTGCACCTGCTGGTTCAGGCGTTTCGCAACATCGTGTTCGCGCAGATCAAGATTTCCCTGCTCAACACCTTCTTCACCGGGATTTTCCTGGCGGTGATCCTGCCGATGTTCGGGATCAAGCTGCCGCTGACCAAGACCCTGATCGTGCTGACCTTCCTGCTCGGTCTGCTGCCGGTGATCGGCAACCTGATGTCGAACACGCTGATTACCATCGTCGGTCTGTCGCTGTCGATCTGGGTGGCGATTGCGGCGCTGGGCTACCTGATCTTTATCCACAAGCTGGAATACTTTCTCAACGCGCGCATCGTCGGCGGGCAGATCAGTGCCAAGTCCTGGGAGTTGCTGCTGGCAATGCTGGTGTTCGAGGCCGCGTTCGGCCTGCCGGGGGTGGTGGCGGGGCCGATCTATTACGCGTATCTGAAGAGTGAGTTGAAGCTGGGCGGGATGGTTTGATCCAGGCTAGATCGTTCCCACGCTCTGCGTGGGAATGCCTCAATGGACGCTCTGCGTCCGCTTTGGGACGCAGAGCGTCCCGGGCTGCATTCCCACGCAGAGCGTGGGAACGATCTTCGTGCGGTGTCAGTTCACCGAGCCATAGCGTTTCATGGCCTCGATCGCCAGACCGCTACCGATACTGCCAAAGATATTCCCTTCAACATGCCGCGCGTTCGGCAGCATCGCCGAGACGCTGTTGCGCAGTGCCGGAATACCGCTCGAGCCACCGGTGAAGAACACCGTATCAACCTGACCCACCGCCACATTGGCGTCCGCCAGCAACCGGGTGACGCTGCCGCGCACGCGCTCGAGTTGCGACTCGATGGCCGATTCGAACAACGCCCGGGTCAGTTCCACGCTCAGGCCCGACTCGATGCGGTCCAGCGGCACATGACGGCTGTCGTTGTGGGTCAACTGAATCTTGGTTTCTTCCACTTCCATCGCCAACCAGTGCCCGGCGCGCTGTTCGATCAGCTTGAACAGACGGTCGATGCCGCCGGTGTCCTCGATGTCGTAGCGCATGCTGCCCAGAGCCAGGGTCGATTTCTGCGAGTACACCGAGTTGATGGTGTGCCAGGTCGCCAGGTTCATGTGGTGGCTGGTCGGCATGAATGCACCGCTCTTCATGCGGCTGCCGTAGCCGAACAGTGGCATCAGGCCTTGCAGGCTCAGCTGTTTGTCGAAGTCGGTCCCGCCGATGTGCACGCCGCCGGTGGCGAGAATGTCATCGTGACGGTTATCCACACCGCGACGCTCGGGCGACAGGCGCACCAGCGAGAAGTCCGACGTACCACCGCCGATGTCGACGATCAGTACCAGCTCTTCCTTTTCGATGGTCGACTCGTAGTCGAAGGCCGCGGCAATCGGCTCGTACTGGAACGAAACGTCCTTGAAGCCGAGCTTGCGCGCCACTTCCACCAGGGTGTCTTCGGCTTCCTGGTCGGCCAGCGGATCGTCGTCGACGAAGAACACCGGACGGCCCAGCACCACCTGCTCGAACTCACGACCGGCGGCCGCTTCGGCGCGGCTCTTGAGCTGGCCGATGAACAGCCCGAGCAAGTCCTTGAACGGCATCGCGGTGCCGAGGACGCTGGTGTCGTGTTTGATCAGCTTGGAACCGAGCAGGCTCTTGAGCGAGCGCATCAGCCGGCCTTCGTAGCCTTCCAGGTACTCGTGCAGCGCCAGACGGCCGTAAACCGGGCGGCGCTCTTCGATGTTGAAAAAGACCACCGACGGCAGGGTGATCTTGTCGTCTTCCAGCGCGATCATCGTTTCCATGCCGGGGCGCAGCCAGCCGACGGTGGAGTTGGACGTGCCGAAGTCGATGCCGCAGGCACGGGCTGGAGAGGCGTCTTTCATGGTCTTTCGGTTCCGGTCAAAAAAACGGCCGCGCAGTGTATGTCAGTGCGCGACAGATTCGAAGGCCGGTCATCTGCTATTTCACGACTAAGCTTGCTTGAAACTCGGCGCTTTGCCCCAAACTTGCTGGCATGGGCCGGCAGACATACCGGCGGTCGCAAGAACCGCCGTCCACTGCCGATAAACTTCTGCTGCGCCACCCGGTCACAACCTTGAGATCGGTCAACCAGCCTTGCGCGAATCGGCGCATGCTGGCATCGGCGCGAAATCGATAACGGATGGTGATTCCTTCGATGGACTTCAAAGACTATTACAAGATACTCGGCGTGGAGCCGACGGCTGACGACAAGGCAATCAAGGCTGCCTATCGCAAGCTGGCGCGCAAATACCACCCCGATGTCAGCAAGGAAAAAGACGCCGAGGCCAAGTTCAAGGACGCCTCGGAAGCCTATGAAGCGTTGAAAAGCGCTGACAAACGCGCCGAATACGACGATCTGCGACGTTACGGCCAGCACGGTCAGCCGTTTCAGGGCCCACCGGGCTGGCAGAGCCGTGGCGGCTTTGGTGGCGGCGGTGGCGACACCGGTGACTTCTCGGACTTCTTCAGTTCGATCTTCGGCAATCGCGGCCCCGGTTTCGGTGGCGGCGCTGGCCGGCAATCCCGCAGCGCCGGACGGCGAGGGCAAGACGTGGAACTGGAACTGCCGATCTTTCTGGAAGAGACGCTTTCGAACGAATCGAAAAAGATCAGCTTCCAGGTTCCGCAATACAACGGTTCGGGCCAGCACGTCAGCAACACCAGCAAGAGCCTGAACGTGAAGATCCCGGCCGGCGTGGCCGACGGCGAGCGTATTCGCCTCAAGGGCCAGGGCGCACCGGGCATCGGTGGCGGCGCCAATGGCGATCTGTACCTGACCATCCGTTTCGCGTCGCACCCGAAATTCGACGTCGAAGGCGAAAACCTGATCATTACCTTGCCGCTTGCTCCCTGGGAGCTGGCGCTGGGCGCCGAAGTGGCCGTGCCGACCCTGACCGGCAAGATCAACCTCAAGGTCCCGGCCGGCAGCCAGAACGGTCAGCGCATGCGTGCCAAGGGCCACGGCCTGCAGAATAAGGCCGGCGAGCGCGGTTATCTGTTCGTCCAGCTGAAGGCCGTGATGCCGAAAGCCAACGGCGATGACGTCAAGGCGCTGTGGCAGGAGCTGGCGAAGAAGGCCGCCTTCAATCCGCGAGAGAACTTCTGATACTGACGACGGAGTAGCCCATCATGAGCAGCCCCCTGATCGTTCAACTGGACATGGCAGAATTCTGTGAGGCGGCCGACCTGTCGGACGTCTACGTGATCGAAATCGTCGAACACGGCATCCTCGAACCTCAGGGCACGCAGCCCAGGGAATGGCGCTTCACCGACTACGAACTGGCCCTGGCCAAACGCGCCGCCAAGCTGCGGCGCGACCTTGACCTGGAATGGGAAGGCGTCGCCCTGGCGCTGGACCTGCTGGAAGAAGTGCAGGAGCTGCGGGCCGAGAACCGCATGCTCCGTCAGCGTCTGGCGCGGCTGGTGGTCGAGTAGCGCTTCAAACCTGTCTGGGCAGCGTCACGCTGAACAGCGTTCCGTCGGCTTCGCTTGAACTGACTTCGATCGCCCCGCCGTGGGCGGTCACCACTTCCTTGACGATGAACAGGCCCAGACCGAGGCTGGTCGACGGCTGGCCGAGTTCTTCGTCGGCACTGCGCACCAATGGATCGAAAATCGTGCCGATGGCCTCTTCGGGGATGGGGTTGCCGTAGTTTTGCACGCTCAGGTGAACGCTTCCCGAATCGCCCCGCAGCGTCACCAGAACTTCCCGCGGGTCTGAACCATGCTGCAAGGCATTGCCGATCAGATTTTGCAGCAATTGATCGATCCGTCCGGCATCCCAGACGCCGCGGGTGTCGCCCTCGGTTTTCAGTGTTGGATCACATTCCGGATTGCCGGCGCAGGCTTCGGCGATGGCTGCTCGCGCCGCGTCGGCCAGGTCCATCGGTGCCGGTTCGATCGGCAGGCTTCTGCCCAGGCGGCTGCGCACCAGTTCCAGCAGGTCGCTGACCATCGCCGCCATGTGCCGCGCGCCTTGCTTGATGTTCAGCGCACAGGTCAGCGCATCGCCTTCAAGCGCTGTTTTGCGCATCAGCAATTCGGTGGACATGCTGACCGCTTGCAGCGGCGCGCGCAGGTCGTGACCGAGGATCGCGAGGAAAATGTCCCGCGAGCGGTTCACCTGCTCGGCGTAGGCGGCCGTCGATTCGGCCAGGGCTTCGTCGATGGCTTCGTTGAAGCGGATCATGTCCTGAAAATACGCCATGTCCGGGGATTCCAGACTGTTGACCCAAAGGCGAATCACACAGGCCCGCAGATGGCGGAATTCCGATGTCATCTGCACCAGATCAAACCCGACGGTATGCCGCAACTCGCCATGGCTGGCGCCGGCCTCGTCCAGGCTTGGGGTTTTCTCCGGGCCTTCGCCCTTGGCCTTGGCGATTTGCTCGCTGGCGGTCTGTGCGGTGTCCATGTCGCGCGCGGCGGCCAGCAGGATCGCCCGGGCATGATCACGCAACGCTGCCCGATCCATGGTGTCGGCCGCCGGAGTGATGGTCCTGGCGAACTGTTCCCATTCCTCGACGATGTGATCCGCGTGTTGCCGGATGAATTCGGATAAACGCATGTCCGGGTTCCTGGAAATTCAAGGCGGGGCGTTCGAATATTAGCCCCTTTGCGCGGGAATGAAAGCGCCGCTCGGATCTGAAATTTTCGCTGACAACCCGCGGTGCCACGATACATATCTACCGCAGCCACAGAGGCTTGCCATGGTCTGCTTTCGCTCCATTTCAAGGAGTGAAACCATGCCCGGAATCCCTGTCACCCGATCATCACCCGATAACGCCCCCCTCCCGCCAGTTCCGCGCGCGACGCAAAGTCTGCACGCCGATTTCCTTCAGAAGGCCAGCCCGGACTGGCTGATCAACGCCTCGGCTCGGCAGCGGGAAGGGGTGAACAGTGTCGATCCCGCCAAACCTGACTGGTACAGGCGCGCATCGCGCGATCAACGCAAGGCGGTGGGCGATGCCGTGACCGCCAGCCTCGCCGCCCAGACTCGTCTGGACAAGGCCATGTCAAACTTTCAGGACATCGACAGCTTCGCCGCGCCGTTGCTGACCAAGGCCCTCAAGGACCGCTTCAACGTGACGCTGGACGTCAGCAAGACCTGGCTGGTGCTGAACAAACCGGTGGAGATCGGGATTTTTGCCATCGATATCGATTTCTTCGAAGTCCTGAAGCTGCCCTTGCTGCAAGCGGCGCTGCACAACTTCGAAGCCCGAGAATGCAAAAACGGGGCTTTTCATGAAACATCGGGATTTCGCAGTGAAACCTCGACACCCGGCACGCTTGCGCCGTTGAACACGCACCTGACCGTCGAGCAATTCACCGGCCTGTGCCGCTCGCTGGACATCGGGGAGAAATACCAGGCTTACCTCAAGGATTTCCTGCACCCCAGAGACGCGGTGGCCGAGCACGTGCTGCGCGATAAATTCATCGACGCCCATAAAACCGCATTGCATGCAGCTGCAGAACTGGCGTTGGTCAAGGGTGATATCGGCCGTGAGGATTACGCCTCGATTCGATCGATCCTCAACGGCGAACTGGCACCGCGTCAGGGCCAGCGGCAAATCTGGTTCCGTGATCTGGGCCTGATGGGCCGGCGCATGACCGGCTGTGTAATGTTCACGATCTGCGAGAAGTATCGCTACAGCGACGACGCGATCCTGTACATCCCGGGTGATCCCTACCACCCGCTCAAACGCTACAAGGGGCGGGAAATCGCGACGATGTTCAATCAGCGGTTCACCGCTCCCGATGCGACTCAGGCTCATCCTGCAGACCCCAATAGCTACCAGCGGTTTTTCAGCCAGTTCGTCGCGTATGCCGACCGACCGCGCTACTTCGGCCAGTTCACCGACGACACGCCGAACCGCACGTTTTCGCAAAAACTCGCTCCTTACGAGCCGCTGCTCAATGAGTTTTTCAAGGCACTCAATCCGATCAACGCGGCACTGATCGGCATTCACGAGTTACCGCCTGCGCCGCCGGTCGAACAGGTGCCCAACGCAGATCCGTATCTGAACCCGGTTGACCTGTCGCGCAAGGGCGGCGGGATCTGGTCGGACAACATCGACCTGTGGAATTACCAGTTCGAGCAGCATCGTGACCGTTTGATCGCCGATGCCCGTAGCCATGCCGTGCCCACGGCGGATGTCGACGCCAAAGTGCGCTCGGAGAAGCTCGCCACATTGTTGAACATCGGCATGCTGGTGCTGATGGGCGTCTCGATGTTCGTGCCGGTATTGGGCGAAGTGATGATGGTGGTGATGGCCGGGCAACTGCTCGAAGAAACCCTTGAAGGCGCCATCGAGTGGAGCGAGGGTGATCGCAAGGCCGCCAAGGCGCATCTGATCGATGTCGCGCAGAATCTGGCGTTGATTGCCTTGATGGCGGGCGCCGGCAAAGGGCTCGCCCGGCTGACCGCCGCCCGATCGACACCGGTCATCGAGCACCTGCACCCGGTGGAAATGCCGGACGGCACGACTCGCTTGTGGAAGCCTGATCTGAGTGGCTACGAGAGTCCGGTCACACTGGACGAGAATGCTGTACCGAATGCGCTGGGGCAGTACGAGTCGGGAGAAAAAACCTGCATACGCCTCGATGGCAAGACTTATCAGCAGACTTACGACGAGTCGCTCAAAGCCTGGCGCATCCAGCATCCGAGCGATCCGCAGGCCTATCAGCCGCCCTTGACGCACAACGGCGCCGGCGCATGGCGGCATACTCTGGAACGACCGCAGGACTGGGACCGGTTGACGCTGTTGCGGCGTATCGGCCACCGCACTGACCCGTTTGCTGACGAGCAATTATTGACGATGGCCGATGTGGCGGGTGTCAGCGACAACGCCTTGCGCAAGATGCACCTGGACAACGCCTTGCCGCCGCCGGAACTGGCGGATGCCATGCAACTGTTCAACGCCGAGCGCGATGCCGGATTGATCGTCGAACAGGCAGCCGGCACTCAGGCAGTCGACAGTCGACTCATGCATCTGTTGCCGCTGCTTCCCGACATGCCGCGCTGGCCGTTCGGGCGCAGGCTGCAGATCTTCGACAGCCCGGACTTCTCGGGGCGGGCAATCGGTTACGGGACGAAACGCGGCGGCAAGGCGCCGATTCGCATCAGCCGGGCCGAGGTGCTGAACGGTGAGCTACCGGCCCGGATACTCGCGGCACTGGATGAGGCAGAGACGGTGCGTCTGCTGGGTGGCGAGCCTGCACGGGTTCGCGCATCGAGGGCACAGGAGTTTTCCAGACAGATTGCCGACTACGCCAGCGCGCACCAGCCTGCGTTGTTCAACAGTCTTCTCAAGGCAAACGATCCATTCGACCCTCGGGCGGTAAAGCTGCAACGAGTCGTCCCCGGGTTGACCGGGCGAGAGGCAACGGCTGCATTGGGACAGGCCGATGCCGAAGAGCTGGCGCGACTGGACAGCGCCGCTAAGGTCCCGTCGCATTTGCAGGAACTCGGTCGCTGGTATCGCCAGCAGGGACGCCTGACCCGGGCTCTGGCCGGGTTGCGCAGTGAAACCATGGCCTCGCCCGACAGTCGTCATCTCGCGTTGCAGACATTGGGTCGGCTACCGGGATGGTCCGATGACGTGCATCTGGAAATCCGCGAGGGCAGCATCAGCGGGCCGATGCTGGATGCCATCGGCAGCGAAACGGCCTCTGCGCACAAGTATCTGGTCAAGCATGGAGATGCCTTTCAAGCCGACAATGAGCGTGGTGAGCCGCTCAATAGTATTCCCCACACGGGTGATAACTTTTTCAGCTCGTTGATGCATGCCTTGCCCGATCCGGCACGTCATGCGTTGGGTTTTCCGAGTGTCGGGCAGAGCATCGAGTTGCAAAACGCGATCATTGAACGAGCGCTCGCCGAGCGCAGTCAGTCGGCCTGGATTCTGCGTGCGGGCGCGGCAGAAAAACCATGGTTCAAACCGCCGCAACGCATTGCCCCCAAACTGCTCGGTTATCCCGCCAGCGGCGATGGACCGGGGCCGAACCCGGCGTTGACCGGTCATGTCCAGAGCGCCTACCCGGGGCTGACCGATGTTCAGGCCCGCGGCTTCATTCTCGAGCAATGGCGGCTGGGCAAGACCGACCAACAGATCTTTCATCTGCTCAATAACCGGTTGAGCGAGTGGCGGGAGCTGGAAACAACACTCGATCAGTGGATGATGTCGCAGAACCTGCGCCTGCGCAGTGCCCGCGACGAGTTCGTCAGCGTGGTGCAAAACATCAAGGACTGTTGGCGCAATGCACCGTTGGCCGAACACGATCCGCGAGCGGCCCGCCTGACGCTGATCAGTGACGCGCCGCTGCCGTCATTGGCGGCGGACTTCTCCCATGTTCGCGAACTGACGTTGCGCGTTCCGGTCGTGGGCGACACGCTTGCGGCGTTTCCCAATGTCGAGAAACTGGCACTGACCGCGCGCGTTGCGGAATTCGACAAAGTGCTCGCGACCTTGAAAACCCTGCGTCACATGACCCGTCTGAAACTCTCCACTCCGATTACCGGGCAAGTGGCGACACGGCTTCGGGAGCTGACCCGGCTCGAAGAGCTGGAGCTGCACTGTTCCTCTGGAGGCATGAATCCGGTGGTACCCATGACGCTCGACGTCGGCGGCCTGCGCCAACTGCGCAGGCTGGAAATCGGCAGTCCGCATATGCACCAATGGCCACACGGTGTTCTGGATTTGCCACGGCTGGAGCGCCTGAACCTGCGATCAACGGCAATCAACACCCTGCCGATGGAAATCTATGAGGGCCATCAGCGGCTGTTGTCCGGCCTGTCATTGGACTGGTCGAGGTTCCCGCGTCGGGTGTTCAAACCGATCTACGAATTTGTCCGCAACCAGCCCCGGCATCTGCTCGATCTGGACGAAATGGTCGCTGACTATTGCCGCGGCGAACTCAAGCGTTTTGTCGGCATGGAGCCGAGCCTGTTCGATGTCTTGAGTACGGGTTTCAAGGCGCAATGGGCTGACGTCGGCAGCCGCTTTGCGGCGATCGAAACCTTGAGTGAACAGTTCAGTGAACTCAACCGTCTGGACGGGTGGGTCGGCGCCGAACCGACGCTTCAAAATGGCGGGACCGCGCGTTTGGCGGTTGCCGATGCGCTGAAGGCCAGTTGGCGCAGCGGATTGTTCCAGCGTTATGGCGCGCGGACCGAAAGTATATTTTTCAACCTGTACGTCAGCTTGCCCAACGATGCGTCGGTGCTGGATATTCTCGGCTCGCCGGTGGACAGTCTGCCGACGCTTTCGGCAGAAGGATTCACCCACGTCAGAAGTCTGCATCTGGCCGGATTGCAGGCACCGGTCGAGCAGTTGCGTGGTTTCATCAGCACCTTTCGCGGGATCGATACCCTCGATCTGAGCCATTGTGGCTTGAGTGAATTGCCGTTGGATGCAGATACCCTGCCGGCACTCGAAACCCTGAACCTGCACGACAATCCGCTGAGCAGTATCGACGTGCGCGGGATGAATCGCCTGATGGCGCTGGATCTCAGCGCGACGGCCCTGCGCGAATGGCCGGTGGGGGCAGAGCTTCTGCCGGAGCTGACCTGGCTGGATCTCAGCAACAGTCAGTTGACCTCGCTGCCGGAGGCGTTGCTGGCGCGTGACGCGTTGTTGCTCGATACCAGCCTGGTCGGAACACCGCTGACCGAGCAGGCCAACCTGTTGCTGGTCATCGCACGTCAGCGCATCGAACAGGCCAGAGGCCTGCTGCCAGGATCGTTGCAGCGCTTTGCGCTGGAAGAACCGCGCCATCGCACGCCGCCCGTCGAAAGTGGCTCGGTGATCGCTCGACGTTTGTTGCCGCTGCCGCCGCTGTCGACAGGCGAAGATCCGGCCGGGTGGGTTGCACGTATCCAGCGCCTGCGCTCGCAGTACGACAGCGCTCAGGCGCAGCTGGCGATTGAACGGCTGCAAGGCGCGGGGCTGACCGAAGTTGAGATCGGTGCACGAATCGACGCTTGGGAGCAGACATTCGAGTCGCTGACGCGACGTCTGAACGATTGGTTGTTCACCCATGAAACCCGGGGCATGGATTGGGTCGTGTCATCGCGCACTCGTCAGCTCGCCGCACAGCGGATCATCGAATGCTGGCGTGAGGGCACGGTCGACTGGAATGGCGTGGTTGACCGAGAGCTGAATCTCGACGGCCTGCAGGTGGGCAACCTGCCCGCACTGGACGCAACGTTCGCGGCGGTGCGGACCCTGAATCTTGCGGGAGTGAAGCTCACTACCGAGGGTTCCAATGACTTTCTCAGGGCCTTCACGCAGGTGCGAAGGCTCAACATCGGCGGCAATCACTTGCTGGCAATTCCCGAGCCAGTGGGGCACATGCTGCAAATTGAGCGACTGGAGCTGTCATTCACCGGGCTTGTGGATTCCGCAGCGCTGGATCAAACGCTGGCGGGCCTGCCGCAACTGCGGCGGCTGGACCTGAGCCACAATGGCCTGCGCACGTTCAGCGTCGCCCGACTGGAGCGACTGGAGCGGCTGAACCTGCGTGACAACCTGCTCACGGCATGGCCGGAAGGGGTGCTGCAAGCTCCCCGATTGCAAGCGATCGATCTGAGCAACAATGAAATCTCGTCGATTCCCGTCGAGTTGTACGACAGCGACCATGCCGGTTTGCTAGCCGGCAGCAATCTGTCGGAGAACTACGAAATGTCGCAACAAAGTCTGATCCAGCTGCGTGATTACGCCGATACCCATGGGCGTGGCGACGTGCTGGGCCTGACGTATGCCGACATCGACCGGATGATCGATGACATGGACAGTACGACCGAAAGTGACGGTGATGGCGCGGGCTTCGAAAGTGATGCAGAACCGGATGAAGTGGTTCCGACACTTGCTGAAAGCGTTCTTGAACTCCAGGCCACACCCTGGATTGACAACATTCCTCATGAGGACGCCGCTCGCTGTCGGGCGATGTGGCAGCGGTTGGCCGCCGAGCCCGACAACGCCGCCTTCTTCCATCTGCTTTCGCAGATGCCGCATACGGAGGAGTTCCGGGTGTTTCGCGCCGATCTGACACGACGCATCTGGGAAATCGTCGAAGCGGCCGATGGCAGTCGGGAGCTGCGCGACACACTGTTTTCCATGGCGACCACGCACACGACATGCGTCGATGGCCGCACCCTGGCGTTCAGTGAAATCGAGGTCAAGGTGTTCGAGTACAACGCCTTGCGACATTTGCAACCCGGCCTCTTGGCGAAGGGGCGCGCCTTGCTCGACTTGTCGCGGCAGCTGTTCCGCCTGGGCGAGGTGGAAAAACTTGCTGCCCGCAACATGGGACGTCATGCCGATCCTGCGGAAGTTCGATTGCAATATCGAATCGGTCTGACTTCAGGTTGGGAGGACGGCCTGCAACTGCCCGGGCAGCCAAGGCACATGCGATTTGCCCGACCCATCAGGGGCGAGGAGCTGGCGACGGCGCGTGACGCCGTCGTGACGGCGGAAAAAAGCGAGCGGTTCTATGAAGAGCTGATCAGTCGCGAATACTGGGTGCAGTACCTGACCGAGAAGTACCCGGACGAACTCGGCGCACTCAAGCGCAGTGCGGATGAAAAGCTGCAACGACTCGAGGATGAATATGAAGACGTGACCAGCACGGCGTATCAGGAGGCGGTGCAGATGCTCGAGATCGAGCGCGGTATCGAGCGCAACCAGCAACTGATTGCCCTGTCGCACCTGGAAACAGGCGAACCGCTGACGGTCACTCTCGACGAGGAG
The DNA here is from genome assembly GCF_002112885.1 of Pseudomonas sp. B37(2017). Lineage (NCBI taxonomy): Bacteria > Pseudomonadati > Pseudomonadota > Gammaproteobacteria > Pseudomonadales > Pseudomonadaceae > Pseudomonas > Pseudomonas sp. B37(2017). The sequence goes on from NZ_NEIX01000020.1 coordinate 24,876, forward strand.
CAGCCTGGCTCTTCACGTTATTCGATGGACACTTCAACCCGCTGAAGTGTCGGCAGTCCCGGTCATCGAAAGCCTCGACGACCGGGGCGCTGACTCAGAACAGAAAGTAACGTTGCGCCATCGGCAGGGTTTCGGCCGGTTCACACCAGAGCAACACGCCGTCGGCCTTGACCTGATAGGTCTGCGGGTCGACGTCGATGTTCGGCAGGTAGTCGTTGTGGATCAAGTCGGTTTTCTGCACGTCGCGGCAGCCTTTGACCACGGCGATTTTCTTCTTCAGGCCCAACGCTTCGGGCAGTCCCGACGCCTGCGCCGCCTGGCTGATGAAGGTCAGGCTGGTGGCGTGCAGCGAGCCACCGTAACTGGCGAACATCGGGCGGTAGTGCACCGGTTGCGGGGTCGGGATCGAGGCGTTGGCGTCGCCCATCAGGCTCGCGGCGATGGCGCCGCCCTTGAGGATCAGCGTCGGTTTCACGCCGAAGAACGCCGGGCGCCACAGCACCAGGTCGGCCCATTTGCCGACTTCCACGGAGCCCACCTCATGGCTGATGCCGTGGGTGATCGCCGGGTTGATCGTGTACTTGGCGATGTAGCGTTTGGCGCGGAAGTTGTCGTTGCCTTCGCCGTCCTGAGGCAGCGGGCCGCGCTGCTTTTTCATCTTGTCGGCGGTCTGCCAGGTGCGTGTGATGACTTCGCCGACGCGGCCCATGGCCTGACTGTCGGAGCTGATCATCGAGAACGCACCGAGGTCGTGGAGGATGTCTTCGGCGGCAATCGTTTCGCGGCGGATGCGGCTTTCGGCGAACGCCACGTCTTCGGCAATGCTCGGGTCGAGGTGGTGGCAGACCATCAGCATGTCGAGGTGTTCGTCGATGGTGTTGCGGGTGAACGGCCGGGTCGGGTTGGTCGAACTCGGCAGCACGTTGGCGAAACCGCAGGCCTTGATGATGTCCGGCGCATGGCCGCCACCGGCACCTTCGGTGTGATAGGTGTGGATGGTCCGGCCCTTGAACGCGCCGAGGGTGGTTTCGACGAAACCGGACTCGTTGAGGGTGTCGGTGTGGATCGCCACTTGCACGTCGTACTGGTCGGCGACGCTCAGACAGTTGTCGATGCTCGCCGGGGTGGTGCCCCAGTCTTCATGCAGCTTGAGGCCGATGGCGCCGGCCTTGACCTGCTCGATCAGCGGCTCCGGCAGGCTGGCGTTGCCCTTGCCGGTGAGGCCGATGTTCATCGGGAACGCATCCGCCGCCTGGAGCATCCGCGCCAGGTGCCACGGCCCCGAAGTGCAGGTGGTGGCGTTGGTGCCGGTGGCCGGGCCGGTGCCGCCGCCGATCATGGTGGTGACACCGCTCATCAGCGCTTCTTCGATCTGCTGCGGGCAGATGAAGTGGATGTGCGTGTCGATGCCGCCGGCGGTGAGGATCATGCCTTCGCCGGCTATCACTTCGCTGCTGGCGCCGATGGCGATGGTCACGCCGGGCTGCACGTCCGGGTTGCCAGCCTTGCCGATGGCGGCGATGCGCCCGTCCTTGAGGCCGACGTCAGCCTTGACGATGCCCCAGTGGTCGATGATCAGCGCGTTGGTGATGACGGTATCGACCACTTCGGCCGCCAGCAACTGGCTCTGGCCCTGGCCGTCGCGGATCACTTTGCCGCCGCCGAATTTCACTTCTTCGCCGTAGGTGGTGAAGTCCTGTTCGACCTCGATCCACAGCTCGGTGTCGGCCAGGCGCACCTTGTCGCCGACGGTGGGGCCGAACATGTCGGCGTAGGCTTGACGCGAGATCTTCATGTGTTCGCCTTGGAATTCAATTGGTTTTGAGATCGTTCGCTGCGCTCACTTTCGCGAGCAGGCTCGCTCCCACAGGGGATCGGATTCCAGCTGGAGGAACTCGGTTTAATGTGGGAGCGAGCCTGCTCGCGATGGAGACACCGCAAATTTCAGAGGTCACCCATGACCCGCCCGGCAAACCCGAACACCCGCCGGTGCCCGGCGTAATCCACCAGTTCCACCTCGCGGCTTTGTCCCGGCTCGAAGCGCACGGCCGTGCCCGCCGGGATGTTCAGGCGCATGCCACGGCTGGCCGCGCGGTCGAAGGTCAGGGCGTCGTTGGTTTCGAAAAAATGGTAGTGCGAGCCGACCTGGATCGGCCGGTCGCCGCTGTTCGCCACTTTCAGGCTGACAGTGCGACGACCGACGTTGAGTTCGATGTCGCCGGGCTGGATTTTGTATTCGCCGGGAATCATCAGTTCGCTCCTTGCAGGACTTTGTAATAGAGGGCCGTCGGGCGATAGGTGCCGTTCGGGTCGCAGGCGTAGTCGGGGATTTCCCCGGCGCGGGTGTAACCCAGGGCCTTGTAGAAATCTTCAGCCGGGGAGCCGGCCTCGGTGTCGAGGTAAAGCATGCCGCGCTTGTATTGGCGGGCTGCCAGCTCAAGCGCTTGCATCAACTGCTGACCGAGGCCGCGCCGCCGGGCGTGTTCGCGCACCAGCAGTTTCTGCACCTCGGCGCGGTTCAGGCCGTTGGCCTTCTGGCACAGGCTCAACTGGACGCTGGCCTGCACCTGTTCGTCCTTGACCACCACCCACAGCAAGACGCTGCCCTTGTTCAGGTTGTCCTGCACGTCGTCGAAATAGGTGCGGGCCTGCGCGGCATCGAGGTCGGCCATGAAGCCGACGCTGGCGCCATAGCCCACGGCGTCGAGCAGCAGGTCGATCAGGCCCTGACGATAGTGCGCAAAACTTTCAGCATTGACGCGTCGCAGTTGGGCGGGGTTCATCGGTGTCACTCCTTGTGGGCGGGCGGCGGCTCCGCGCCAGGATTGAGGGTCAGTTGCATGAAGGTCAGGTCGAGCCAGCGGCCGAACTTGGTGCCGACTTGCGGCATCTGCCCGGTGGTGATGAAACCGGCGCGCTCGTGCAGGCGGATCGATGCGGCGTTGCCGCTCTCGATGGCGGCGACCATGACGTGCTTGTCGCAGGTTTTCGCGCGTTCGATCAGCGCGGTCATCAGTTGCGGGCCGAGGCCGTTGCCGCGCTGGTCGCTGCGCACGTAGACCGAGTGCTCGACGGTGTGGCGGAAACCGTCGAACGGCCGCCAGTCACCGAACGAAGCGTAGCCGAGGGTGGTGTTGTCGGCGTCGACGATCACCAGGATCGGATAACCCTGGGCCTGGCGCGCGCTGAACCACGCCTGACGGTTGCCGAGGTCGACGGCGGATTCATTCCAGATCGCCGTGGTGTTGAGCACGGCGTCGTTGTAGATGTCGCGGATCGCCGGCAGGTCGGCATGCAGTGCATCGCGGATGGTGTAAGTCATGGCGCGGCCTCAGACGATCGGTTGGTGGACGGTGACCAGTTTGGTGCCGTCGGGAAACGTCGCTTCGACCTGGATCTCCGGGATCATTTCCGGGATGCCTTCCATCACCTGATCGCGGGTCAGCAGGGTGGTGCCGTAGTGCATCAGTTCGGCCACGGTCTGGCCGTCACGAGCGCCTTCGAGCAGCGCTGCCGAGATGTAGGCCATGGCTTCCGGGTAGTTGAGCTTCACGCCACGGGCCAGTCGCCGCTCGGCCACGAGGCCGGCGGTGAAGATCAGCAGCTTGTCTTTTTCGCGTGGGGTCAGGTCCATCGTTTGAAATCCATTGTCGGCAGTTGAAGAAAATCAGGTGTTCCAGATTCGGGGGGGCAGGGCTTCGCGGCCAAGCAGCGCAGGCCTGAGCAATCGCCACAGATCGATCAGCCACGCCCGCGCCAGCAACGCTTCACTGGCCAGGCAACGGGCGACCAAAAGTCCGGGAAGTTGCGTCAGATCCCCGCGCATCTCGTGGCCCAGCGAGCGGCATCGCTCCAGCAGTTCAGCATCAATCTCACCGGTGACCAGCAACGTCGCAAACACCGGATTGCCATCCAGCCCGATCGGCGAATCAAGCAAGCCGTCATCGCCGACGATGCGCTGGCGCTCATGCCACAACAACCGCCCATCACGGCGAATATCCAGATGCGCCTGGAAGTGCCCGAGGTCGAAACGCTCGCCACTGGCCGGACGCCCGAGCGCCACTACGTCCCAGTAGAACAGCCGCGCATCGCCTTCAAGCTCGATCGAGGTCGCGAGTTCAGCCTGGGCGGCGCTGTAGACGATGGTTTCCTGGGGCAGCCATTCCAGTGTCGCGCCATCAGCGACATGCAGGTTCAGCGACTGATAAGCGGGCCCCGCCGCGCGATACCACTTGGCCGCGCCGGGGCTGGTGATCTGTGCCCAGGCGCCTTGTTCGACGCGGGCGCTGATGTCCAGCCGGTCACCGCCGGCAATCCCGCCCGGCGGGTGGACGATGATGTGCTGGCAGACCTCGGGCCCTTCGGCGTACAGATGCTTTTGCACCCGCAACGGGCCGAGGTGCCGGCGTCGGGTCGGCCGCGTGCAATCGCCGAAGCGGGCGTAGGCCAGCTCGAGCTCGGCGTGCCAGCTCGGGGTAAACAGAGCAGTCGCAACAGGTAAGTTCATGTTTTCTAATTATCGTTAGGACGCTACAGATTAGACCGTAACCTCAAATAGTCACCAGCCCGCGCACACCTTCGGCTTCCATATTTTCGCCACGGCCCTGCTGCACGATCTCGCCCCGGGACATCACCAGGTACTGATCGGCCAGTTCGGCGGCGAAATCGTAGAACTGCTCCACCAGCAGAATCGCCATGTCGCCCCGGGCGGCGAGCTTCTTGATCACCGCGCCGATTTCCTTGATCACCGACGGCTGGATGCCTTCGGTGGGTTCGTCGAGAATCAGCAGACGCGGACGGCTGGCCAGTGCACGGCCAATCGCGAGCTGCTGTTGCTGACCGCCGGACAGGTCACCGCCGCGCCGCTGTTTCATTTGCAACAGCACCGGGAACAGCTCGTAAATGAACGCCGGAACTTCCTTGGCTTCGCTGCCGGGGAAACGCGATAAGCCCATCAGCAGATTTTCTTCCACGGTCAGCCGGCCGAAAATCTCCCGGCCCTGCGGCACGTAGGCGATCCCGGCGTGCACCCGCTGATGCGGCTTGAACGTGGTGATCGGTTTGCCTTCCCAGTTGACCGCGCCTTCCTTGGCCGGCAGCAGGCCCATCAGGCATTTGAGCAACGTGGTCTTGCCCACACCGTTACGGCCGAGCAGGCAGGTCACTTCGCCGACCTTCACGTCAAAGCTCAGCCCGCGCAGGATGTGGCTACCGCCGTAGTACTGGTGCAGCTTGTCGACTTGCAGCATGTTCAATTCCTCTTCAGCGGCCGAGATAGACTTCGATCACGCGCTCGTTGTCCTGCACCTGTTCCAGTGATCCTTCGGCCAGCACGCTGCCCTGATGCAACACGGTGACGTGGTCGGCAATCGAGCCGACGAAACCCATGTCGTGTTCCACCACCATCAGCGAGTGCTTGCCCGCGAGGGACTTGAACAGCTCGGCGGTGAACTCGGTTTCGGCGTCGGTCATGCCCGCTACCGGTTCATCGAGCAGCAGCAATTGCGGGTCCTGCATCAGCAACATGCCGATTTCCAGAAACTGCTTCTGCCCATGAGACAGCAGCCCGGCGGGGCGATTGACCGAAGTGGTCAGGCGAATCGTGTCGAGCACTTCGCTGATCCGGTCTTTCTGCTCGCCGCTCAACTTCGCCCGCAGACTGGCCCACACCGACTTGTCGGTTTTCTGCGCGAGCTCCAGGTTCTCGAACACGCTCAACGCTTCGAACACCGTCGGTTTCTGGAACTTGCGACCGATGCCGGCCTGGGCGATCTGCACTTCGCTCATCTGCGTCAGGTCGAGGGTTTCGCCGAACCACGCCTTGCCGTGGCTCGGCCGGGTCTTGCCGGTGATCACGTCCATCAGCGTGGTCTTGCCCGCGCCGTTGGGGCCGATGATGCAGCGCAGTTCGCCGACGCCGATGTACAGGTTCAAATTGTTCAGCGCCCGGAAGCCGTCGAAGCTGACGCTGATGTCTTCCAGGGTCAGGATCGTGCCGTGACGGGTGTCGAGGCCCGGACCGACGCGTTGCCCGAGGCCGATCGAGTCGCGGCTGGTGCCTTCGTCCTTGTTCGGCTCCACCGGGAAAAAGGCCGGTTCCAGCATGAATTCAGCGCTCGCCGTGACTCTCATGATTCACCTCGTTTCTTCAGCAGACCGATCACGCCTTTGGGCAGGTACAACGTCACGACGATGAACAGCGCGCCGAGGAAGAACAGCCAGTATTCGGGGAAGGCCACGGTGAACCAGCTCTTCATGCCGTTGACCACACCGGCGCCGAGCAGCGGGCCGATCAGGGTGCCGCGCCCGCCAAGGGCCACCCACACGGCGGCTTCGATCGAGTTGGTCGGCGACATTTCGCTCGGGTTGATGATCCCCACTTGCGGCACGTACAACGCACCCGCCAGACCACACAACACCGCGCTCAACACCCAGACGAACAGCTTGAAACCGCGCGGATCGTAGCCACAGAACATCAGGCGATTCTCCGCATCGCGCAGGGCAGTCAGCACCCGGCCGAACTTGCTGCGGGCCAGGCGCCAGCCGATGAACAGGCTCGCTACCAGCAACAGCACCGTCGCCAGAAACAGCACCGCGCGAGTGCCGGGTTCGGTGATGCCGAAACCGAGGATCGTGCGGAAATTGGTGAAGCCGTTGTTGCCGCCGAAGCCGGTCTCGTTGCGAAAGAACAGCAGCATCCCGGCGAAGGTCAGGGCCTGGGTCATGATCGAGAAATACACACCCTTGATCCGCGAACGGAAGGCGAAGAAACCGAACACCAGCGCCAGCAACCCCGGCGCCAACACCACCAGGCACATCGCCCAGAGGAAGTTGCCGGTGCCGCTCCAGTACCACGGCAATTCGGTCCACGACAGGAAGGTCATGAACGCCGGCAAGCCATCACCGGCGGCCTGACGCATCAGGTACATGCCCATTGCATAGCCGCCGAGGGCGAAGAACAGACCGTGGCCCAGCGACAAGAGACCTGCGTAACCCCAGACCAGATCCAGCGCCAGGGCAACGATGGCGTAGCAGAGAATCTTGCCGACCAGCGTCAGGGTGTAGGCCGAGACATGCAGCGCACTCTCCGCCGGCAACAACGACAGCAGCGGCAGGGCGATCAGCAACGCGAGAACCACCGCGCCGACAGCGAGAGTGACTTTCGGGCCGGCCTTTTGTGTGGCCGTGACTAGTAGAGGCTGGTTCATCAGTCGATCACCCGTCCTTTCAGTGCGAAGAGGCCTTGCGGACGTTTCTGGATGAACAGAATGATCAGCGCGAGGATCAGGATCTTGCCGAGCACCGCACCGATCTGCGGTTCGAGAATCTTGTTGGCGATGCCCAGGCCAAATGCGGCGAACACGCTGCCGGCCAGTTGGCCGACACCGCCGAGCACCACCACCAGGAACGAGTCGATGATGTAGCTCTGGCCGAGGTCAGGGCCGACGTTGCCAATCTGGCTCAGGGCCACGCCACCGAGTCCGGCGATGCCCGAACCGAGACCGAAGGCGAGCATGTCGACGCGCCCTGTCGGCACGCCGCAGCAGGCGGCCATGTTGCGATTCTGGGTGACGGCGCGCACGTTCAGGCCGAGGCGGGTCTTGTTCAGCAGCAGCCAGGTCAGCACCACCACAAACAACGCAAACGCGATGATCACGATGCGGTTGTACGGCAGCACCAGATTCGGCAACACCTGAATCCCGCCGGACAGCCACGCCGGGTTCGCCACTTCAACGTTCTGCGCACCGAACACCAGACGCACCAGCTGAATCAGCATCAGGCTGATGCCCCAGGTGGCGAGCAGGGTCTCCAGTGGGCGGCCGTAGAGATGACGGATCACCGTGCGCTCCAGGGCCATGCCGATGGCGGCGGTGACGAAGAACGCCACCGGCAGCGCGATCAACGGATAGAACTCGATGGCATTCGGCGCGTAGCGCTGGAACATCAGCTGCACGACGTAGGTCGAGTAGGCGCCGAGCATCAGCATCTCGCCGTGGGCCATGTTGATCACACCGAGCAGGCCGAAGGTGATCGCCAGACCCAGTGCGGCGAGCAGCAGAATCGAACCGAGGGACATGCCGCTGAAGGCCTGGCCGAGCAGTTCGCCGACCAGCAGTTTGCGCTTGACCTGGGCGAGGCTGGTTTCGGCGGCGGTGCGCACATTGGCATCGGTCTCGACGCCGGGTTCGAGCAAGCCTTCGAGGCGGGTGCGGGCCAGCGGGTCGCCGGTTTCACCAAGCAGGCGCACGGCCGCGAGGCGCACCGCCGGGTCGGTGTCGACCAGTTGCAGATTGGCCAGCGCCAGGCTCAGGGCGGCGTGGACGTTTTCGTCTTGTTCGCCAGCCAGTTGCTGGTCGAGGAATTTCAGCTGCGCCGGTTTGGCGCTTTTCTGCAATTGCTGCGCGGCGGTCAGACGGGTTTTGGCGTCGGCGGCGAGCAATTGGTGGCTGGCCAGCGCGGTGTCGATCAGACCCCGCAGGCGATTGTTCAGGCGCAGGGTTTTGGGTTGGCCGTCGACGGTCAGTTCGCCTTGTTGCAGGGCGTTGATCAGTTCGACACGGGCCGGATCGGGCTGCGCGGCCCAGGCTTCCAGCAATTTGGCTTGTTGCGTGGGGTTGGCGGCGACGAAGTCTTCGGCGTCGCTGGCGTGGGCGGCTATCGGCAGCAAAAGTGCGAGGGCCAGGATCAATCGGTAAAGGGCAGTGGGCATATGAAATGGCCTTGCGTAGTGATCGTTCCCACGCTCCGCGTGGGAATGCAGCCCGGGACGCTCCGCGTCCCAAAAGCGGACGCAGAGCGTCCATTGAGGCATTCCCACGCAGAGCGTGGGAACGATCAGGTTGAGCGGGTTAACTCAGTTGCTCTTCACCGCATACTCCGGCTTCTTGTCGTTACCCGGAATGAACGGGCTCCAAGGCTGCGCCCGAATCGGCCCCTCGGTCTGCCACACCACGTTGAACTGCCCGTCGCTCTGGATCTCGCCGATCATCACCGGTTTGTGCAGGTGGTGATTGGTCTTGTCCATGGTCAGGGTGTAGCCGGACGGCGCGGCGAAGGTCTGGCCGCCGAGGGCTTCGCGGACCTTGTCGACGTCGGTCGATTTGGCTTTTTCCGCCGCCTGCGCCCACATGTGGATGCCGACGTAAGTGGCTTCCATCGGATCGTTGGTCACCGCTTTGTCGGCACCCGGCAGGTTGTGTTTCTTCGCGTAGGCTTTCCAGTCGGCGACGAATTTCTTGTTCGCCGGGTTATCCACCGACTCGAAGTAGTTCCACGCCGCGAGGTTGCCCACCAGCGGTTTGGTGTCGATGCCGCGCAGTTCTTCTTCGCCCACCGAGAACGCCACCACCGGTACGTCGGTCGCCTTCAGGCCCTGGTTGGCCAGCTCTTTGTAGAACGGCACGTTGGAGTCGCCATTCACGGTCGAAATCACAGCGGTCTTGCCGCCGGCCGAGAATTTTTTGATGTTGGCTACGATGGTTTGATAGTCGCTGTGGCCGAACGGGGTGTAGACCTCTTCGATGTCTTTATCCGCTACGCCTTTGGAATGCAGGAACGAACGCAGGATCTTGTTGGTGGTGCGCGGGTACACATAGTCGGTGCCGAGCAGGAAGTAGCGCTTGGCGCTGCCGCCTTCTTCGCTCATCAGGTATTCAACCGCCGGGATCGCTTGCTGGTTCGGCGCGGCGCCGGTGTAGAACACGTTCGGCGACATCTCTTCACCTTCGTATTGCACCGGGTAGAACAGCAGGCCGTTGAGTTCTTCGAACACCGGCAGCACCGATTTGCGCGACACCGAGGTCCAGCAGCCGAACACCACCGCGACCTTGTCTTGGGTCAGCAACTGCCGGCCCTTTTCCGCGAACAGCGGCCAGTTCGACGCCGGGTCGACCACCACCGGTTCGAGCATCTTGCCGTTCACTCCGCCCTTGGCGTTGATCTCGTCGATGGTCATCAACGCCATGTCCTTGAGCGACGTTTCGGAGATCGCCATGGTGCCGGACAACGAATGCAGAATCCCGACCTTGATGGTCTCGGCGGCCTGTACGGTCCAGGTCATGCCCATCGCGGCAATGGATGCCGTGAGTGTGAAAGCCTTGATCAAACTGCGACGCTTCATTGTGCGATCTCCATGAACGTTAAAGTTTTTTATGGTTGGCAGATGCGAACGACTGAAGGGTGTTTTGCAAGGGCTGTGCCCGGTCGGGTTTGGGCAGGGAAATGTCGGTTTAGAGCGGTTGCGCGCAGAGTCGGCGCACCATGAGGGGACGTGTTGCATGCAAAGGTGCAGCGGGGTGCGCCAGATTGGGGCGCACCCGGAGGATTCAGCGGCGGCGCATCAGGCCGATGAAGAACAGCCCGCCGAGGGCGGCGGTGGCGACGCCGATAGGCAGGTCTTCGGGGGCGATCAGCGTCCGCGCGGCGACGTCGACCCAGACGAGGAAAACGCTGCCGAGCAACACGCACACCGGCAGCAGGCGACGGTGCTCGGCACCGATCAGACGCCGGGCAATGTGCGGCACCATCAGCCCGACAAAACCGATGGAGCCGCTGATCGACACCAGCACCCCGGTCATCAGTGAAGCAATCACGAACACCCGCAGACGCACCGCCCGGGCATTCAGGCCGAGGGTGACGGCGGTCTGTTCGCCGGCCATCAAGGCATTGAGCGGACGGGCCATGCCGATCAGCAGAATCAGTCCGAGCAACACGCTCAGCGCCGGCACCGCCAACAACTCCCAGCGCGCCAGACCGAGGCCGCCGAGCATCCAGAACATCACCGCCGAACTGGCGCGGTGATCGCCCATGAACAACAGCAGATTGGCGATCGCCATCATCACGAACGACACCGCCACGCCGCACAGCAGCAGACGATCACTGTCCAGCCGACCCTGGCGGTTGGCGATGCCCAGCACCAGAAACATGCTCAACAATGCGCCGATGAATGCGGCAATCGGCAAGGTCAGCAGGCCGACAATTTCACCGACGTGCAGCACCACGATCACTGCACCGAGGGTTGCGCCGGAAGTGACGCCGAGCAGGTGCGGATCGGCCAGCGGATTTCGCGTGACGGCTTGCAGCACCGCGCCGATCAACGCCAGCCCGGCGCCCACCAATGCACCGAGCAACATGCGCGGCACGCGGATCAGCCAGACGATGTGTTCCTGGCCGGCGCTCCAGTCCGGCACACCGAGGCCGAACAGTTTGTGCAGCAGAATCCGCCACACCACGTCCACCGGCACCCGCGCCGGGCCAAAGCCCAGCGACACCACGCACGACACCAGCAGCACCGCGCCGAGGGCAATCAGCAGCCAGCCGTAGCGACGATTGATCATTCGCCGTGAAACCCTTTGGCCAGGGTTTCAACCGCCAGCACGTTGTCGATCCCCGGCGTGGCCTGCACGTAAGGGATGACAATGAAGCGCTGGTTCTTGATCGCGTCCACCGATTGCAGCGCCTTGTTCTTCAGCAGGAATTCAATCTTCTGCTCGGCGGTGATTTCGCTGTAGTCGACGATCACGATCACCTGCGGATTGCGCTCGACCACGGTTTCCCAGTTGACCCGGGTCCAGCTCGCTTCGACGTCATCGAGAACGTTGCGCCCGCCGGCGGCGTCGATCAGCGCTTGCGGCATGCCGAGGCGGCCGGAGGTCATGGCGCGGTCTTCGCCGCTGTCGTACAGGAACACCCGCGGTTTTTCGGCGGGCAGGTCTTTGCGGACTTCGGCGACCTGACTTTGCATGTCGGCGATCAGCGCGTTGGCGCGATCCTGCACGTCGAAGATTTTGCCGAGGTTGCGCAGGTCGTTGTAAGTGTCTTCCAGCGTGGCGGCGGGGCGCTTCATCACGAAGGCGCAGGATTCGGTCAATTCATACACATTGATGCCCAGCGGTTGCAGGGTCTGCGGCGTGAGATCGCCGCCGACGCGCATGCCGTAGTCCCAGCCGGCGAAGAAGAAATCGACGTTGGCGTTGAGCAGGGTTTCCACCGATGGGTACTTGGCTGCCAGCTCCGGCAGACCGTCGAGCAGGCTCTGCATTTCAGGCGTTACCGATTTCCAGCCACTGACGCCGCTGTAGCCGGCCATCTTCGACTTGAGGCCGAGGGCGAGCATCATCTGGGTCATGTTGATGTCGTGACTGACCGCGTGTTTCGGCGCTTCCTTGAAGGTCACTTCACGGTTGCAGCTCTGGATCGTCAGCGGATACTGGGTGGCCTCGGCGAAGGCGTGGGTGGTGCCCAGCAACAGGGCGAGGCAAAGCAGGGAGCGCACAGTCATGGTCGGGTTATCCAGGTGATTCGCGGGTAGCCGTGGAGAGGGTGGGAATCGATCAACGCTTCGACGCCGAACACGTCACGCAGCAGTTCGACGGTCAGGACTTGTTGCGGCGTGCCGCTGGCGACGATGCGACCGTGATTGATCACATACAAACGGTCGCAGAACGCGGCGGCGAGGTTCAGGTCGTGAATGCTTGCCAGCGTGCCGATCTGCAAACGCTTGACCAGTTGCAGCAGTTCCAGTTGATAACGCGGGTCGAGGTGGTTGGTCGGCTCGTCGAGGATCAGCAGTTGCGGTTGCTGGGTCAGGGCTCGGGCGAGGATCACCCGCTGTTTTTCTCCACCGGACAGGGTGGCGAACGCGTGGTCTTCGAAGCCTTCGAGGCCCACGGATTTGAGGGCCTGGGTGGCGAGATTGCGGTCTTCCAGCGTGTCGCCGTCGAACAGGCCTTTGTGCGGCGTGCGGCCCATGGCGACCACTTCTTCGACGGTCAGGCCGAAGGCGTCGGGGAATTCCTGCAGCACCACGGCGATGCGTTGCGCGCACCAGCGTGAGGATTGTTTCCACACGTTGTGGTGATCGAGTCTGACCTCACCGTGTTCCGGCTGACTGAAGCGATAGGCGCAGCGCAACAGGCTGGTCTTGCCGCTGCCATTGGGCCCGATCAGCCCGACGAACTCACCGGAGGCCACTTGCAACGAGGCGTCACGCAGCTGGAACTGGTGATGGCAGTGGCCGTGGCCCAGAGGTGTCCAGGCGAGATGGGTGAGGGACAGTGAGGTCATTTCGTTCCTGTTCTAGAAGGTGTAGTCAGCTGTGACAAAGAACGAACGAGGCTCACCCAGAATCCACTGCTGGCCCTCATTGTATTGGCTTTGCGCGTACGTCCGGTCAAACAGATTGTTCACCTGCAACCCCAGCGTGGTGTTGCGCAGGGCTTTCCACGACAGCGTCGCATCGACCACGGTGTAGCTCGGCAGCTCGTTGCGGTTGGCCATGTCGGCGTAGCGCGCATCGACGTAACGCACACCAGCACCGGCCTTCAGATCATCGGTCAGCGCCTTGCTCAGCCACAGATTGGCAGTGCGACGTGGCACGTCCACCGGGCGATTGCCGTTGCGCGACACCGGCACGCCGCCGACCACTTCTTCAAAATCGTCGTACTTGGCCTTCACGATTGCAGCGTTGGCTTGCAGTTGCCAGGCGTGTGGCAATTGCAGATCGAGGCTGGCTTCCAGGCCGTTCGACGATTGCTGACCGACCTGCTGCTTGAGCGTCGGGTTGCCCGGGTCGTCGGTCAGCAGCTTCTTCTTCACGATGCGATACGCCGCCAGCGTGAACTCGCCGCGCTGATCCCAGAACAGCTGCTTCATGCCGATTTCGGTTTGCCGGGCGGTCGACAGGTCATATTGCTGTTGACTCGGGCTCAGGGAAATCAGACCGCCGATGCCATCGGTGCTGGTGGCGACCTGGCCGTAGAACGAGGTGTCCTGCGTCAGCGCGAACACCAGGCCGGCCTTCCAGTTGTTGCCGGTCAGGGTCTTGTCGCTCTGACTGCCGTCGACCAGATTGTTGCGATCCACGTGCACGTAGTCGCGGCGCACACCGGTCACCAGCGACCAGCGCTCGCTCAGTTGCGTGCGGTTTTCGGCGAACACCGACATCTGTTTGGTAGTGCTGTCGAACTGATCGCGATACGGATCGGCGCTCTCGAAATAGCCGGTTTGCGGGTGATAGCGATCCAGCGGCTGACCGCTCGGCAATACGTCGTTGAACGGCGAGTTGCTGTCGAGCTGGAAGCGGATGCGGTTGTAGTCGACGCCGGTCACGGTCTGGCTGTCGAGGCCGAACAGCGAGTGCTTGAAGGTGAAGGTCTGGCGGTCGCCGACCTGCTCCTGCTTGTGGCCGATGCCGAAGTAGCCGCTGCGGCTGAGCTGCTGACTGCCGGCATCGAAGTTGTAGTTCTCGGCGTTCTGCCAGCGGCGCTGGGCTTTCAGGTAGTACAGCTCGTTGCTGGCGCTGACCGCATCGTTGATCTGCCAATCCGTGGTCAGGCGCGTCCATTGATCGTTGTAGTGCTGCTTGTCGTCGCGCACGTTGTAGTTCTTGTTGCGCAGGCTGTCCTTCAACTGGCCGTTGATCAGTGGCGTGCCGAAGTAGTTCTGCGGGCGCTGATCGCCGTAATCGTGAGCCAGGGTGAAGGTCAGGTCGTCGGTGGCCTGCCAGCGCAAGGCGGCACTGATGAAGTCGCTGGACGAATCACCGCGATCGACCCAGCCATTGCTGCGCAGGCGATTGAGGTTGAGGCGGTAGCTCAGGGTGTCGGTCAGCGAACCGCCGCTGTCGAACGCCTGTTGCTGGCTGTCGAACGAGCCGTAGCCGACCCGCACATGGTTTTCGATTTCGCCTTCGAACGGTTTTTTCGGGATCACGTTGACCACCGCGCCGGTCGCGCCTTCGCCGTACAGCACCGAGGCCGGGCCGCGCAGCACGTCAACGCGCTCCACCGACCAGGTGTCGACCGGGAACGTCACCGTGCCCATGCCGGTGTACATCCGGTTGCCGTCATACAACTGCATCACCGAACTCTGCCCGGTAAAACCCCGGGCCTGCAACGAGGTGCCGCCGTCGCCCGGCGTGCCGGTGCGACTGATGCCGGTGCTGCGCGATACGGCGTCCTGCACGCTTCGATCACCACGGGCGCGGACTTGTTCGCCGCTCAGGCTTTCGACGCTGGCCGGGGTTTCCATCGCGCTGAGGTTAAGGCGCGAGCCGGCGCTGGTCGGCGTGGTCAGGCTGACGGTCTGGTCGTCATTGGCCGGTGCGGTGATGGTGCCGGTGGGCAGCGTCAGCGGGGCGTTGTCGGCGTGGGCGCTGTTGTTCAGGGCGAACAGACAGAGGCTGGACAAGAGGTACTTGTTCATCGGGACGGTGAATCACTTCTTCAAAAGAAAAGCCCGCAGGCTCATGACAGTGCATGGCTGCGGGCAGAGCAGCAAATTTGCGTTATACAGTAACACTAAAAAATGCCGGAGTTTAAGCCCCGGCAGTTTAAAGATCTGTCTAAATCGCGCATCTCGCCTGTTTCATGATGAAGTTGAGGCAGATTCAGCTTGTCGGCCCAGACGCGACAACAGCAGCCGATCCAGCAACCACACCACCACCAGCGAAGCCCCCACCAGCGGAAACACCACCGCCAGCACCAGCATGATCGCCACCCCGGTTTTCCACTTCGGCAGGTCGTGGCGCAGCGGCGGCACGCCGAACTTGCCCTGTGGCCGGCGCTTCCACCAGATCACCACGCCGCTGACGGCGCTGAGCAGGATCATCAGGCAGATCAGTAGCACGATGATCTGGTTGAAGGTGCCGAACATCTTGCCTTCGTGGAGCATCACGCCGATCTCGGTAGCGCGGGCAACAGCGCCGTACTGCTCGAAGCGCACGTCGGCCAAAACTTTGCCTGTGTACTGATCGACGTGCAGGGTGGCGTCGTTGCGCGGATCGTCGGCGAATACGGCGATGGTGAATACGCCGGTGGCGGTGGTCGGCAGGGTGATGCTGTAGCCCGGCTCGACCTTGCGCTCAACGGCGATGTTCTGCACGTCCTGCAGGCGGATGGTCGGGGCGGCGGGGCCGTGTTGCATGCCGCCGTGGGCCATGTGTTCGGCGTGGTCGCCGGACATCGGCATCGGGGTGTTTTCCATCGCCCACGGTACGGTCTGGCGCGCGGCGTTGTTGAGGCTGCCGGCCTCTACGTCGGAGGTCGGCACGTTGTC
Organism: Pseudomonas sp. B37(2017); assembly: GCF_002112885.1. Taxonomy (NCBI): domain Bacteria; kingdom Pseudomonadati; phylum Pseudomonadota; class Gammaproteobacteria; order Pseudomonadales; family Pseudomonadaceae; genus Pseudomonas; species Pseudomonas sp. B37(2017). Next base: position 40,932 of record NZ_NEIX01000020.1, read on the forward strand.
CCACATCGCCGCCGGGAACACGTTCCACACCTGGGCGTATTGCTTGCCCCAGAAGCCGGTCCAGGTCATGCCGCTGAGCAGCATCACCAGCAGCAATGCGGCGCCCCAGAATCCGGTAACGGCATGCAGATCACGCCACAGCACGCGGCCGCGACTGCTCAGGCGTGGCCACAGAATGCCCGCTGCCTGACCTCGCGGCCACCACAGGAAAACCCCGGACACCACCAGCACCACGCCCCAGCCGGCGGCCATTTCGATCAGTCGGTCACCGACGGTGCCGATCATCAGTTCGCCGTGGATCGCCCGGGCGATGGCTTGCAGGTTCTGCTTGGCATCCTGCTCGCCGAGGATGTCGCCGTGGTACGGATCGACGAACACGTTCAGCTCATGGCCGGCATTGGCCACGACAAACTGCGCGCTGCGCTCGGCATTCACCGGCGGCAGGTACTGGGTGACCTGGCCTTGTGGATAAGCGCTTTTGACCTTTTGCAGCAAGTCGTCGGCCGGAACCGTGTGATGCCCAGCGGGGACGTTCAGCAGGCTGCTGTACATCAGCGAATCGAGCTGCGGCTTGAACAGGTAAATGATGCCGGTCAGGGCCAGCATCACCATGAATGGGGCGACGAACAATCCGGCATAAAAATGCCAACGCCAGGCCAGGTTGTAGAAATTCGGTTTGGGCTGTTTCATCACGTGTGCTCCGCTTGGCTTGGATCTTCTAGTTGTTCTGCAACCCTTGTGGGAGCGAGCTTGCTCGCGAAGGGGGCGGCACATCCAACATAAATGCCGCCTGATACACCGCCTTCGCGAGCAAGCTCGCTCCCACAGGGGGAAGGGTTAGAAACTCATGTCCACCTTGGTCCAGAGCGTGCGCCCCGGTTCATTGATCGCTTGCGGGTCGTTGGCCGGGTAGCCGAACCCGGCGTTACCCGCCAGGTTCAGGTGTTCGGCGTAAGCCTTGCCGAACAGGTTGTCGACGCCGGTACTGACCTTCCAGTTTTTGTTGATCCGGTAGGCACCGTTGAGCGAGAACACGCCGAAGCCCGAACTCTTGTCGTAATCCTTCCCGACCACGTTGCCCTTGTTCTGGTCGATACGGTTTTGCGCGGCGACCACCCTCCACAGTGCGCCGGCGCTCCATTTGTCTTCGGTATAGGTCAGGCCGAAGCGCGCATCCAGCGGCGGCATCTGCGGCAGGGCCTTGCCGTCGCTGCTGTTCTTGCCCCAGGCGTAGGCCAGGGTCGCATCGGCTTTCCAGTTGCCGGTGAGTTTGTAGGCGGCACCGAGTTCACCGCCCATGATCCGCGCGTCGATGTTCTCGGCGCGGGAAGTGCTCATGCCCATCATTCCCGGGGTGTAATCGAACAGGATGTAATCGCGCACCTGGCCGATGTAGCCCGAGGCCCAGGCTTCGAGCTCGGCGCTCTTGTAGTTCACGCCGAAGTCGAGCTGAGTGGTCTTTTCCGGCTTGATCGAATCGAACGCATTGACCGAACCGGCCGGGCCGGACTTGGGCGAAAACAGCTCCCAGTAATCCGGGAACCGCTGGGCGTGGCCGAGACCGGCGTAGAGCGTGGTCGGGCTGTCGGCCAGGTCATGCTCGTAACGGACGAAGCCGCTCGGCAGGGTGTCGGCGCGGGTATCGCCGGCAGTCGGATTCGGCCGGGACATCATTCCCGAACCGGTGGTCTGCCGGAAATCCCTGGCCGAGGCGCGGTCGACCCGGGCACCGGTGATCAGCCGGTCGCGATCGGCGGCGTACCAGGTCATTTCGCTGAACACCCCGTAGTTATGGAAGTCGGCGTCCTTGGTGAACGGCTGATCCTTGTAGGTATCGATGCCCATGCCGCTGCGCTGCCGGTGTTCGTTGGTTTGCGCATCCAGGCCGGTGATCAGCTGGATATCGGCCCAGCGCCAGGTGGCCTTGATCCGCGCGCCGAGGGTGCGGCGGTCGACGTTGGACGCCATCGGCCCGGCCATCATCCCGGTGCCGGACGGTGTGCGCAGGGTGTAGTTGTCCATCACGTGGTCGGCGTAGTTGTAGTAGACCTGCGCTTCGAGCTTCTCCAGCACGTCGCTGATGTTGGATTTCTCGACGCGCAGACCGAGGCTTTCGCGCAGGAATTGCGAGCCATCCATGCCGCGCCCGGCGTAGCGTGCTTCGCCGTCGCCCTTGCCGGCGGTGAGTTCGATCAGGGTGTCGGCATCCGGGGTCCAGCCCACCGCAACATCGCCGTTCCACTTGTCATAGCGCGAGGCAACGATGTCGTTGTTGCCGTCGCGGTAGTCGTCGGAATGCGCGGTGTTGCCGATCACTCGCACGTAGCCCAGCGAGCCGCCGGCCGCCGCCTCGACGACCTTGTCGAAGCGCCCGTGGGAGCCGGCCAGCACGCTGGCGTTTACCCGGGTGCCGAGTTCGCCGAAGCTTTCCGGCTCGCGGTCGAACAGGATCGTGCCGGCCGACGCGCCCGGTCCGTAGAGCACGGTTTGCGGGCCTTTGATCACGGTGAGTTTGTCGTAGGTCTCGGGTGAGATGTACGAGGTCGGCGCGTCCATCCGGCCGGGGCAGGCGCCGAGCATCATGCTGCCGTTGGTGAGGATGTTCAGGCGCGAACCGAACATCCCGCGCAGCACCGGATCACCGTTGGTGCCGCCGTTGCGCACCAGGGCGAAGCCGGGAATGGTCTTCAGGTAGTCGCCGCCATCGCTGGCCGGCACCGGTTGGCGCGGGTCTTTCGGGTTGGTGACGATGGTCAGCGGCGAGCTCGGGGCGATGGCGGTGATCACCGTCGGGCTCAGTTCGTCAGTGTGGCCGGCGTGTTCGTCTGCGTGAACCAGCGGGGACAGCAGGACGCCGCAAAGGACGGCGGTAGCGTGCCTGAAACGAACGCGGGATTCGTTCAGGGCAAAGGACGCCGGGGCAGAACCCTGGCGTGGGACAGCAGAAAACCTGGACATGACAATTTCCATCAAACAGTCGTAAACGACACGGCCGGCAGCCTGAGGCTGTCTTCTCAACCGTGTGCAATCAGAGGTGGGTGTTTACGCTGCGACGGGCGGGGCGCGGGTGCGGGCGCCAGGGAAGAAGGTCTGCCGGGCATGGCCCAGATGCGGGGAGGGTGGGGTGAAGGTGTTGACGAGCGGAATGCTGAAAGTGGCGAAGCTGCCACCACCGGTCAGCGCCGGACAGTTGAACAGCAGGCTGCAATAGCCGCACTTTTCCCACAGCACATGGTGCGAGGATTGCGGCGGGCAGTGTTCGGCCGAGGGTTTTGCTTCATGCGCGGAATGATCCATGCCCGCCATGTCCATCGACATGTCCATGCTCATCGGCATGGAGGTCGAGGCGTGCTGATCCATCGGCATCGACTGGGAAATCAGCGGGCCGATGAAGATCATCAACATGGCGAACAGGGCGATCCAGCTGCCGCGGGTCAGGTGTTCAGTCTGACGGCGTTGCAGGGAGGGCCTGGCGCTCAGGGGGCGCATGGGCGGAGTCTGCCGGAACGGTTACTGGGCGTGCGCGTGGGCTTGCGTGGCTTCCGGCGGCTTCTTCTGCACGGTGACTTCGACGGTCACGTCACCGGCCTTTTCGAAGTGCATCGTCAGGGGAAAGCGCTTGCCGTCGGTCAGCAGACTGCGGTCGGTCGGATTCATCAGCATCACGTGATTGGCCATCGGCGCGAAGGTCACGTTTCCACCGGCCGGGATGGCCACGTTCGGCACCTGTTGCATCTTCATCAGATCACCCTGCATCACATGCTCGTGCAGTTCCGCAGTCGGGGCGATGGGCGAGTCGACACTGAGCAGGCGGTCAGCGGTTTTGCCGGCATTGTGAATGATGAAATACGCGGCAACGGTCGGCGCGTTCGGCGGCAGTTCCTGCGACCACGGGTGGGCGATTTCCAGCTCGCCGGCCTTGTATTCGTGGGCATGGGCGAAGCACGCAGGCAGCAACAGCGCAGCGATGACGATGAATTTGTTCAACATGGCAGTTCTCCAGAACGATTTGAAACGCAGGTCAAATGCGGGAACAAATCAAACCAGAGGAGAGGCGCGGGGATTGAGGCTCGGCCATTGCTGGCGCGGTGTCGGAGTTTGCAGCACGGCGGGCGCCACGCTGCGATTGCTTTCGTATTGAGCGAAATACAGCTGCGGCGAATGCCCCGGCAACGCCACCACCGGCGCCGATCCGGAACAGCACCAGCAATGCTGCATGGTCGAATGATTGTCACCGCTTTGCGGCGCTTTCTGATCGAGGCTGCCGATGTCGATCGCCACCATCTTCGTCCCGCTGCCGGTGCAGAAACTGCTCCACAGCAACTGCTCGGCCGGCGTCTGCGCCGCCTGCGCCATCGCTCCCGTCAACGGCATGGCGAGCATGTTGAACAGCACTGCAAAGCAGGCGATCCAGGCAAATGCGAGCCGGTGTCGGTTCATGGGACAGATCCGTAGGGTGGGCGATCAGGCGCGGCTATTTAGCCTGATCAGGGCCGATAAGTAAAAAAGCGTCGTGCGGTTTGGTGTCGCAGAGGATTCAGCCTGCTACGGCATGTAACCGCAAACCCAGCGCCTTCATGACTTTCATGATAGTCGCGAATTCCGGATTTCCAGTGCTGCTCAGCGCTTTATAAAGGCTTTCGCGGCCCAGACCTGCATCTCGTGCAACCTGGGTCATGCCTTGGGCGCGGGCAATGTCATTAAGCGCTGCACGGATGAGAACGCCGTCGCCAGCATCTTCGTCAAAACAAGCGTCCAGGTAAGCCGCCATCTCCTCCGGCGTTTTAAGAAACTCTGCAGCGTCGAAGCGGGTGAATTTTTCGGTCATGACTTACTCCTCATTACCGATGCTTTGCGCCATCCGGATGGCGCTTTTGATATCTCGTTTTTGTGTCGACTTGTCGCCCCCCAGCAGTAGCAGATAAATCACGTTACCTTTACGTGTGAAGTACATCCTGTAGCCGGGGCCGTAATGAACACGCATTTCATAAACGGCACTGCCAACGAACTCGCAATCACCCATGTTTCCATGCTCTGCACCTCGAATCCTGGCGATGATGCGAGCTTTGCCGTTGGTGTCTTTCATCGAGTCGAGCCAATCGGCAAATGCAGGGGATCGTTCAAATTCGATCATGTCGAAATCGTATTCCTTGGGATACAGACTGACAAGCTGCATTTTTCTTGAACGCTGCAGTGCGCTTCAAGAATTTGCTCGCTGCAAATCTGTGGGGATTAAAGGAATCGAAATCTTGGCTTGAGGTGGCAAAAGCGAACAGTCAGCTGCTTCCTGAAAATTTGCCGGCCAAATCAAGGATTAGCTCGAAATCAGGAATAATCTGACGTAGAGAGGGCTTTCAGGACTTCAGACGTACTCATGAACTCCCGATCAATCCCCGCCAACACCGGCCGCTTCAACACCATCACCGGCACCCCAAGCTCCCGCGCCACGTCCAGTTTCGGCTCGGTTGCGGTGCTGCCGCTGTTCTTGCTGATCAGCACGTCGATCTGCCGGCGTTCGAACAGCGCCCGTTCATCCTCCAGCAGAAACGGCCCACGGGCGCCGATGACTTCGCAGCGTTCGTTGCCGGGGTAGACGTCGAGGGCGCGCAGGGTCCAGAACTGGTGCGCAGGGATTTCGTCGAGGTGTTGCAGCGGTTCGCGGCCGAGGGTGAACAGGGGGCGGCGGAAGGGTTCGAGGGCGGTGATCAGTTCGGCCCAGTCGGCGACTTCGCGCCAGTCATCGTCGGGTTGCGGTTGCCACGCCGGGCGGCGCAGGGCCCAGCAGGGAATGCCGGTGAGTTGCGCAGCGGTGGCGGCGTTCTGGCTGATTTGCGCGGCGTAGGGATGGGTCGCGTCGAGCAAAAGTGTGATGCCTTCGTCGCGAATGAACTGCGCCAGACCTTCGGCGCCACCGTAGCCGCCGACGCGCACCTGACACGTCAGATCGGTCGGCACCCGGCCGACGCCGGCCAGGCTGTAAATGTGTTCCGGTCCCAAAGTGCGCGCGATGGCCAGTGCTTCAGTCACGCCGCCGAGCAACAAGATTCGCTTCATACAAAGGCTCCCGCATGGCCAACGATGCTGCCCTGACGATCAATCGCAAACACTTCGACCTGGATCTGCGCCGGCACCACGCTACGGGCGAATTCCAGAGCATGGCGACAGACCTCATCACCGAGGGCAACGCCCGCTGCACTGGCCATCGCCAACGCCTGCTGACTGGTGTTCGCCCCGCGAATGGCTTGCTGCAACGCATCGTCCGCACCAATCGCCGCCGCCCAGTCGGCCAGTTGCGGCAGGTCGATGCTCGAATGGCGCGAGTGCAGATCCATGTGCCCGGCCGCCAGTTTGCTGACCTTGCCGAAGCCGCCGCACAGGCTGAGTTTATCCACAGGCACTTTGCGCAGGTGCTTGAGCACGGCGCCGACGAAGTCGCCCATTTCGATCAGGGCGATTTCCGGCAGGTTGTAGACCCGGCGCATGGTGTCCTCGCTGGCGTTGCCGGTGCAGGCGGCGATGTGCAGGTAGCCGTTGGTTTTCGCCACGTCGATGCCTTGATGGATCGAGGCGATGTACGCCGCGCAGGAAAACGGCCGGACGATGCCGCTGGTGCCGAGGATCGACAGGCCGCCGAGAATCCCCAGGCGCGGGTTCATGGTTTTCAGCGCCAGGGCTTCACCGCCCTCGACATTGACCGTCACCTCGAAGCCGCCGCGATAGCCGGTTTCCTCGGCGAGCAGCGTCAGGTGATCGCTGATCATCTTGCGCGGTACCGGATTGATCGCCGGTTCGCCGACGGCCAGCACCAACCCCGGGCGGGTGACGGTGCCGACGCCTTTGCCGGCAATGAAGCGGATTCCCGGCTCGGCCATCAGTTGCACCCGTGAATAGAGCAGAGCGCCGTGAGTCACGTCCGGGTCGTCGCCGGCATCCTTGATGGTTCCGGCTTCAGCGCCGTCATCAGTCAGTCGACAGAACTCCAGGCGCATCTGCACCTGCTTGCCCTTGGGCAACACGATCTGCACGGCGTCCGCCACCACGCCGCCGAGCAGCAGGCGGGCAGCGGCGAGGCTGGTGGCCGTGGCGCAGCTGCCGGTGGTCAGGCCGCTGCGCAGGGGCGCGGGTTGTTCGGCGGTTTCGTCACGCATCGAGGGGTTTGACCAGATCGAGCAGGGTGATCGGCAGAGCCTGGCGCCAGGTGTCGAACTCGCCCAGCGGCTGGGCTTGAGCGATGTGGATGCGGGTCAGCTCGCCGCCGTGGCGTTCGCGCCAGCTCATCAAGGTCATTTCGCTTTGCAGGGTCACGGCGTTGGCGACCAGTCGGCCGCCGGGTTTGAGTTGTTCCCAGCAGGTGTCGAGCACGCCTTCGCGGGTCACGCCGCCGCCGATGAAAATCGCGTCCGGACGCTCAAGACCGGCGAGGGCCTGAGGAGCACTGCCGCGAATCAGTTGCAGGCCGGGCACGCCCAAGGCGTCACGGTTGTGTTCGATCAACTGTTGTCGGCCGTCATCGGCTTCGATAGCCAGAGCGCGGCAGCTCGGGTGAGCGCGCATCCACTCGATGCCGATCGAGCCGCTGCCGGCGCCGACGTCCCACAGCAATTCGCCCGGTGTCGGGGCGAGGCGGGCGAGGGTGATCGCGCGCACGTCGCGCTTGGTCAGTTGGCCGTCATGCTGGAAGGCCGAGTCCGGCAGACCGGCGAGACGCGACAGGCGCGGTGTCTGCGGATCGCCCAGGCATTCGATGGCGATCACGTTGAGGTCGGCAATGAGCGGATCGTTCCAGTCGTTGGCTGTGCCGTCGATCCGGCGCTCGGTGTCGCCGCCCAGATGTTCCAGAACACTCAGACGACTGGCGCCGAATCCGCGCTCACGCAGCAATTGCGCAACGGCGGACGGGCTCTGGCCGTCATTGCTCAGCAACAACAGGCGCACGCCGCTAAACAGTTGTGCGTTGAGGGCTGCAAGCGGGCGAGCCACCAGCGACAGCACGCTGACGTCCTGCAACGGCCAGCCCAGTCGGGCCGCCGCCAGCGAGCAGGACGACGGCGCCGGCAAAACCAGCATCTCGGCCCCCGGCACCTGCCGCGCCAGACTCGCGCCAACGCCGTAGAACATCGGATCACCGCTGGCCAGCACGCACACCGCTTCACCGCGACGCTCGAGCACCGGGGCCATGGAAAACGGGCTCGGCCACAACTGGCGTTCGCCACGGATGCACACTGGCAACAGATCCAGCTGACGCTGACCGCCGATGATCCGCGAAGCACCCAGCAAGGCGCGCCGGGCATTCTTGCCCAGGCCCTTGAAGCCGTCTTCACCGATTCCTACTACTGTCAGCCAGGGTGACATCTGTAGCCCCTCAAAAAAGTGTCCGCAAACGCGCCGTTCCGACGGGCAGACTTTTCATGCCGTCGGACAAAGCAGGCATAATACCGCGCCTTCGCCCGCGAAGCGCCTTTCCCACAGAGCTGCCAGCCCTTGAACGAACGTCCGATGTCCAACGCCATACGCCCCTCGGCCTGTCCGGGGTTGCTGCGTATCGTCCAGGCGCTGGATGGAGGGATCTGCCGGATCAAGCTCGATGGCGGTTCGATCACGGCCGATCAGGCCGATGCGGTGGCCAATGCCGCCGAGCGGTTTGCCGGCGGGGCGATCGAGGCGACCAACCGGGGCAATCTGCAGATTCGCGGGATCGGCGAGCAGTCCGCCGCGCTGATCGACAGCCTGTTGGCCGCCGGTCTCGGGCCGCGAACCGCAGCGGGTGACGATGTGCGCAACCTGATGCTCAGTCCCGCCGCCGGCATCGACCGGCAGATGCGCTTCGATACTCGTCCACTGGCCGGGCAGATCCTCGAAATCCTGCAAAGTCATCCGCGCTTCCACGAGCTGAGCGCCAAGTTCGCCGTGCTACTGGACGGCGGTGAAGCGCTGGCGATGCTCGAACATCCCCACGATCTGTGGTTGTCGGCATTCGAAGATCGCGGCGACACGCTGCTGGCGTTCGGCCTGGCGGGTTGCCCGACGGATCGACCGCTGGCTGCCGTGGCGCTTGCGGACGGACATGCGCTAGTGGTCGCGGTGCTGGAACTGTTCCTCGAACTGGCCCGTCCGGAGCAGACGCGAATGCGCCATCTGCTGGATGAATGCCCGGCGCCGGTGTTCCTGGAAAAACTCGCTCAGCGGATCAACCTGAAAGCCGCCGCTGATTGGCAGCGCGAAGCCGGACCTGAAGGTTTGCACCTCGGCATCCACCCTCAGCAATCGGCCGGTCAGGTCTATGTCGGTGCCGCCCCGGCGCTTGGCCGCCTCGATCCGGACATGCTGCGTGGCGCCGCACAATTGGCCAGAACCTTCGGTGACGGCAGCCTGCGTTTCACCCCTTGGCAGAGTCTGTTGCTGCCCAATGTGCGGGAAACTGATGCGGTTCAAATGCTCGACGAATTGAGCAAGCTGAACCTGCTGACCCGCATCGAAGATCCTTTGGCGCACCTGATCGCCTGCACCGGCGCCAACGGCTGCGGCAAAGGCCTGGCCGACACCAAACACGATGCCCGCCTGCTGGCTACGCTGTTGCCACACGCCGTTGATGTGCACCTGTCCGGCTGCCCGCGTTCCTGCGCCGCCGCGCATCGGGCTGCGGTGACTCTGCTGGCGGTCGGCCCCGGCCACTACGATCTCTATTTTCGCGATGCAGCGCTGCCGGGGTTCGGCGCGCTGCACGCTCACAACCTTACTATCGAAGCGGCGGCGAAATTGCTCGCCGCCCGCTCACGGAGCCCCCTTGATGCTTGATTACATCCGCGACGGTCAGGAGATCTATCGCAACTCCTTCGCGATCATTCGCAGCGAGGCCAACCTGGCTCGCATCCCGGCCGACCTGGAAAAACTCGCGGTGCGGGTGATCCACGCCTGCGGCATGGTCGAGGCTATCGACGGGCTGCAATTCTCCGAAGGTGCCGGCAAGGCCGGGCGCGATGCGCTGGCCGCCGGCGCGCCGATCCTGTGCGATGCGCGGATGGTTTCCGAGGGCGTGACCCGTGCGCGCCTGCCTGCCAACAACGAGGTGATCTGCACCCTGCGCGACGACAGCGTGCCGGAGCTGGCGCGCGAGCTGGGCAACACTCGCTCGGCAGCGGCGCTGGAACTGTGGCGCCCGCACCTGGAAGGCAGCGTGGTGGTGATCGGCAACGCGCCGACCGCGCTGTTCTATCTGCTGGAAATGCTCGACGCCGGTGCCCCGAAACCGGCGCTGATCCTCGGCTTCCCGGTGGGCTTCGTCGGCGCCGCCGAATCCAAGGCCGAGCTGGCCGCCAACAGCCGTGGCGTGCCGTTCGTGATCATGCAAGGCCGCCTCGGCGGCAGCGCCATGGCCGCCGCTGCAGTCAATGCCCTCGCCACGGAGATCGAATGATGCAGGCTCAAGGACGTTTGATTGGCCTGGGCGTCGGCCCCGGTGATCCGGAACTGATTACCGTCAAGGCCCTGCGCCTGCTGCGCGAATCGCCGGTGGTGGCGTACTTCGTGGCCAAGGGCAAGAAGGGCAACGCGTTCGGCATCATCGAAGCGCACCTGCAGGACGCCCAGAATCTACTGCCGCTGGTGTACCCGGTAACCACCGAAGTGCTGCCGGCGCCGCTGTCCTACGAGCAAGTGATCAGCGATTTCTACGATGACGCGGCAGTGGAAGTGGCCGCGCATCTGGATGCCGGCCGCGACGTGGCAGTGATCTGCGAAGGTGACCCGTTCTTCTACGGCTCCTACATGTACCTGCATGATCGCCTCGCCAGCCGATACGAAGCCGAAGTGGTGCCGGGCGTCTGCTCGATGCTCGGCGGCGCTTCGGTGCTGGGCGCGCCGCTGGTGTATCGCAATCAGAGCCTGTCGGTGCTGTCCGGCGTGCTGCCACATGACGAGCTCAAGCGCCGTCTGGCGGATGCCGATGCGGCGGTGATCATGAAGCTGGGGCGCAACTTCCCGAAAGTGCGCGACGTGTTGGCAGAGCTGGGCCTGGCTGAGCGGGCGCTGTACGTGGAGCGCGCGACCATGGCCAACCAGAAGATCGTGCCGCTGGATGAGGTCGAGCCGATGTCGTCGCCGTACTTCTCGCTGATCATTGTTCCCGGCGAACGGTGGCAAGGCTGATGACTCATTCCACACCGGCCATCGTCATCCTCGGCCAGGGCGCGCTGGCCACGGCCCGTCGCCTTAAGCAGGTCTATCCGGCGTCGCAGATTCACGGGCTCAACGGGCGAGTCGAAGGGGCTGATCTGACTTACAGCGACTTCGGCGCGACCCTGCGCGAGCTGTATCAACAGGACACTCCGATCATTGCCCTGTGCGCGGCCGGCATTGTCATCCGCACCCTGGCGCCGCTGTTGCTGGAGAAAGGTGTCGAGCCAGCGGTGCTCGCCGTGGCTGAAGACGGCAGCGCCGTGGTGCCGCTGCTTGGCGGCCTCGGCGGGGTGAATGTCATGGCTCGCGAGATCGCAGCTGCGCTTGAAGTGCCTGCGGCGATCACCACCAGCGGCGAATTGCGTTTCGGCACCTGCCTGCTCAACCCGCCCGGCGGTTATGCCCTCGGCGATCTGGAGCAGGGCAAACGCTTTGTCTCCGACTTGCTCGCCGGCCACAGCGTGCGCATCGACGGCGCAGCGCCGTGGCTTAAGCAGGCGCAACTGCCGGAAGATCCACAGGCGCAGCGTTCGATTCATGTGGGCAGCGATGCCCGCGCGGCGAGCGCCAGTGAGTTGCTGATTTATCCGCGCAGCGTGGCGGTGGCGGTCGGTGCCGATGTGGCCGACCTGCCTGATGTAATTCGCGATGCGTTGCAGCAGGCCGGTGTGGCGATTCAATCGCTGACCTGTCTGGTGGCGGCGGATACTCAGATGGCCAGTCCGGTATTGCGTGAAGCAGCGCTTGAACTGGCAGTGCCGCTGCGCTTTGTCGCGCCGGCGAATGACATCGGTGAGCTGGCTCGCGATGCAGTCTCCGCCGCTCGAATCATCACAACATCCCGCGACATTGCCATCGCCGTGGCCGAACAGCCGCTGGATGTTTCACAGGTCGGCCGTCCACGCGGTCGCCTGGCCGTCATCGGCCTCGGCCCAGGTGCGGCAGAGCTGATGGTGCCGGCGGTGAAAGCCGAACTGGCTCGGGCCACCGACGTGCTGGGTTACGAAACCTACGTGCGCATGGCCGGCCCGTTCCGCGACGATCAGGTGCAGCATTGCACCGACAACCGCGAAGAAATGCAGCGTGCCCGTCACGCCTTCAGGCTGGCGGCTCAGGGCCGTTCGGTGATCGTCGTTTCGTCCGGCGATCCGGGCGTGTTCGCCATGGCGGCGGCAGTGCTCGAAGCGTTGCACGAGTCGACGGACCCGGCGTGGCACAGCGTCGATCTGGAAATCCTGCCGGGTGTTTCGGCGTCGCTCGCCACCGCCGCTCAGGCCGGTGCACCGCTGGGCCACGACTTCTGCGTGATGTCGCTGTCGGACAACCTCAAGCCGTGGTCGATCATCGAAAAACGTCTGGATCTGGCCGCCGAGGCGGATCTGGCATTGGCCTTCTACAACCCGATCTCCCGTGCCCGTCCGTGGCAACTGGGGCGAGCGCTGGAAATCGTCGCGCAACACCGCACGCCGCAAACGCCGGTTGTGTTGGGCCGCGATATCGGCCGTCCCGGACAGGCGTTACGCACCACCACGTTGGGCGCATTGACTCCGGATCAGGTCGACATGCGCACCATGGTCCTGATCGGTTCGTCCACTACGTGCACCTTCTCTCGCCCGGAAGGCGGGGAGTGGGTGTATACACCGAGGTGGTACGGGGACAAGCCCGTAGCCTGATACCGTTATATTAGTTTTCGATAATGTCTAGTCCTGAAATAGGTTTACACCTGTTTCACCCTAACGCCCGATGCACCGCATCGGGCGTTTTGTATTTTAAGGACAGGTGCGGGCGCTCCTGGT
>NZ_NEIX01000021.1:0-34071 GCF_002112885.1 Pseudomonas sp. B37(2017)
ACCAGGAGCGCCCGCACCTGTCCTTAAAATACAAAACGCCCGATGCGGTGCATCGGGCGTTAGGGTGAAACAGGTGTAAACCTATTTCAGGACTAGACATCGTGATTTGAAGGAAGCGAATATGAAAACTCTAAAGCTGTTGGCGTTTACCGCTGTCATGGCGATCTCCTTGAATGCGTTGGCCGAAGGCGGTGGCGACAGAACGTTCGACCGGGCGCTCAGTGCCAACACCAAAGCCATGGAGCAGTACGCGGCCAGTCAGGGCAAAGCAGCACCGGTGTTCAAGGAATACGAATACGGAATGAAGCTGGATGTGAAGAAGGTGGTGAGCGTTGTCCGGCCAAAGAATGAATGCGCTGTTGTGCCGGCTGCGATGACTTACGAGGACTCGAAGGGGCAGCTCAATACGGTCACTTACAACGTGATGGGGAATTGTCGTCAGCAGGGTGGCTGACGCTAATTCCCGCTGAAACGCCCGGTTCATGTTCAGTGAGTCGGGCTTTTTTTCATCCATAAAAAAGGCGCCCCGAAGGGCGCCAAAGATTCACCTCTTACCAAAGGAGCAAGGAGCTTCTAAAGGTGAATGGGCATTGCTCGTGAAACTCAGAGAATCGCCAGCGGGTATTCGACGATCACCCGCACTTCATCCAGGTCTGACTCGAATGCGGTGGCGCGGGTCGTGGCCTGGCGCAGACGCAGCGACAGGTCTTTCATCGAACCGCTCTGCACCACGTATTTGACTTCGATATCACGTTCCCAGCGCTTCTGGTCGGTCAGCGGATTGCCCTCGGCATCGCGGCGCATGTACACGGCGTTGGCGTTGGAGTAATCGGCGTCGGTGCCGCGTGCGTAACGGGTCATGAACGACAGACCCGGCACGCCGTAGGTGGTCATGTCGAGGTCATAGCGCACCATCCACGAACGCTCCTTCGGCGAGTTGAAGTCGCTGTACTGGATGGAGTTATCGAGGAAGATCGAGTCGGACTGGCGCAGGTAATCGAAGTCGTCATTGCCGTTGTTGCGCTGGTGGGAGATGGCGACCGAGTGCGCGCCGAGTTTCACCCCGACGCGGCCGCTCCAGATGTTGTTGTCGAACTCGCCGAGCAATTGTTTGCCTTCGTCGATCGCCTTGTAGTAGTTCAGGCCGCCGAACAGCGACAGGTCATCCGACAGCGGATACGTCCAGGCGGTGCCGGCGTAGTACTGGTTCCAGGCATCTTTCAGGCGACTGGAGTACAGGCTGAAACTGAGGTTTTTGTTCAGCGCGTAATCGCCGCCGCCGTAAGCGATCCACGGCGAATTGACCGGGCCGGCATAGAAGGTTGCGAAGTTTTCACGCAGGTCGCTGGACACCGGTTGGCTCATCGCATGCAGCCGGCCGCCCTGGATCGATAGACCTTCGATGCTGGTGTTGGTCGCCGTCACACCGCGAAAGCTTTCCGGCAGCAATCGCGAATCGCCTGCCGCGACCACCGGGTTGGCCGGGAACACATCACCGACTTTCACCACCGTATCGAAAGCGCGCACTTTGGCGGCGCCACCGACCTTGGTGTACTCGTCCCGCGCTTCACCGTCGCTGTTGACCGGCAACACATCGAACGAACTGCGGCCGCCGTTGCGACCGTCGCCGGTGTCGAGCTTCAGGCCGATCATCGCAAAGGCATCCACCCCGACCCCGACGGTGCTCTGGGTGAAGCCGGATTCGAACTTGCCGATGATGCCGTGGGCCCAGGCTTCGGAATAACCATTGCCCGTGGGACTGGACTGACCGTTGCGGTGGTCACGGTTGAAATAGAGGTTACGGTTGAGCACCGTCAGGCTGCTGCCTTCGATAAACCCTTCGGGTTTTTCTTCTGCAAACACCGTGGACGGCCCGGCGCCGACAACCACTGCCAGAGCGGCCATCGACATTTTTGTGTTGTTAACCATCAATCACTCCTAGGGTTCGGCAGAACGGGAACGAGCTTCGGCGTGGGTTTTATTGTTCGACGGGCAAGGGGCCCGCCGGCATGGTCGCCGGGTGACATCGTTGCAGGCTGCAGATAACGCGGAGGTGATTGGGGAATTACAATTTCGTTAGGTGGCCTGCGATTGACGCGTCGGAACAATCCGCAGCACTATCCAGCCATGACTGCCCAACACCGAATGACCATGATGTGCTCCTCTATGACCGCTTCCGGCGGGCCATAAGGTCGTGCATGTCTGGCAAATGACGTGTTGTTACCCAAAGCCCCGCCAGAAATGGACGGGGCTTTTTCATTGCCCGTCCGCACATGGCTCAAGGAGAGAGAAATGTTCGAAATGAAAAGAGCCGAACCGGACGATGCCGGGATAGCGTTCGAGATTCGGCGACTGGCGATCCGGCATCAATGCATCGGTGCCTACAGCGAGCAGCAAATGCTCGACTGGACAAAAGGCTCGGCAGCAGACGGTTATGACACGCTCATGCAAAAGCATTTCTATCTGGGTTGCGTTGAGGGGGAGCCCGTGGCAACCGGCATGCTCGATCTGGAGCACCGCGAAATCGGCGCAATCTTCATCCATCCGGATTTCATGCAGCGCGGGCTGGGTAAACGTGTGCTGCACTTTCTGGAAGCGCTGGCAAAGGATCTGGGGCTGGCAGAGGTTTGTCTGGATGCGACGTTGAATGCCGCTGATTTTTATCGGCGCTGCGGTTACGTCGGGGAGGGGAGTGCGATCTATCAATCGCCTTCAGGTCTGCAACTGGCCTGCGTGCCGATGGTGAAGAAACTCAAGACGGTCTAGACGCAAAAACGGCACCCGAAGGTGCCGTTTCTGTTTATAGCCAACTATCGCTGAGCGATCAGCCCGCCAGGCCCGATTGCTGAACCAGGGTCAGCAGCGGTTGTGGGTAGACGCCGAGGAAGAACGCCACCAGGGCGATCGCCAGCAGCATCACGCCGCCTGCTTTCTGTTCCCAGTGCAGTTGGGCGTCGTGGCGGCGCAGGTTTGGTTCGATCAGGTACAGGGTGACCATCACGCGCAGGTAGTAGAAGACGCCGATGGCGCTGCCCAGTACCAGCGAGCCGACCAGCCACCATTGGTGCGACTCGACACCGGTGGCGATGATGTAGAACTTGCCGATGAAGCCAGCAGTCAGCGGGATACCGGCCAGGGACAGCATCATCACGGTCAGTACAGCGGTCAGGTACGGACGGCGCCAGAACAGGCCGCGGTATTCGTACAGCGCGTCTGCGTCACGGCCGTTGTACGGCGAGGACATCAGAGTGATCACGCCGAACGCGCCGAGGCTGGTGATCACGTAGGTGACCAGGTACACGCCGATGGCTTCCACCGCCAGCCCCTTGCTCGCCACCAGCGCGATCAGCAGGTAGCCGAAGTGCGCGATGGACGAGTAACCGAGCAGACGCTTGAGGTTGCTCTGGGTCAGGGCCAGCAGGTTACCGAACAGGATCGAGGCGATGGCGATGATGGTCAGCACGTTGCTCAGAACGCCACTGCTTGCAGCAGGGGAGATCTGGAACAGACGAACCATGACCGCGAACACAGCCACTTTCGACGCGGTGGCGAGGAACGCGGCCACCGGTGCCGGAGCACCTTCGTACACGTCCGGCGTCCACAGGTGGAACGGTACCAGCGACAGCTTGAACGCCAGACCGATCAGCATCATGCCCAGGCCCAGTTGCGCCAGCGAGCTTGGCAGGCCGGTCGCGGCCAGGGCCTGACCGATGCCGACGAAGCTCAGCGAACCCGAGTCGGCGTACAGCAGCGCCATACCGAACAGCAGGAACGCGGAACCGGCGGCCGACAGCACCATGTACTTGATGCCGGCTTCCAGCGAACGCTTGTTGAAGAAGGCGTAGGCCACCAGACCGTAGACCGGCACCGACAGCAGTTCCAGACCGATGAACAAGCCGGCCAGGTGCTGCGCGCTGACCAGAACCAGGCCACCGGCGGCGGCCATCAGGATCAGCAGATACAGTTCTTCACGGTTGCCCGGGTAACCCGAACCGCCATCGCCGAGGTAGGCGTGGGCGAGGGTGACGCAAGCGAGGGTGGCGACCAGGATCAGCGCCATGTACAGGCAGGCAAAGGTGTCGATCTGCAGCAATGGGGTCACGGCCAGAGGCGCGACTTTCAGTGCCGGCAGGATCGACAGCAAGGCCAGGTTCAGACCTGCCACCGAAATCAGGAAGGTCTGCGAGTGGTTGCGGCGCCAGGCGATTGCCAGCATCACCACGATAATGGTGAGGCTGGTGATCAACAGTGGCGCAAGCGCAATAAAGTGTTGAATCGTGAATTCCATAGCGCTCTTACCGGGCCGAAGCGAGTTGAGTGAAGGCGGTGCCGAGCCACTGCTGCACGCCATGCATCGTGGCGGCAGAAGTGTCGAGGAACGGTTGCGGGTAGACGCCGAGGTAAATCAGCAGTACCGCAAGGCCCAGCACCATGATCAGTTCGCGACCGTCCATGCCGTGCAGGATCGAATCCGATTTGGACGGACCGAAGTAAGCGCGGTGGATCATGATCAGCGAGTAGACCGAACCGAACACCAGACCGGAGGTGGCAATCGCGGTGATCCATGGAGCACTGGCGAACGTACCGATCAGGATCAGGAACTCGCCGACGAAGTTACCGGTGCCCGGCAGACCCAGAGAGGCGGCTGCGAAGAACAGGCTGATCGCCGGCAGGTAAGCGATACGCGACCACAGACCGCCCATCTCACGCATGTCACGAGTATGCAGACGCTCGTACAGCTGACCGCTGAGGATAAACAGTGCCGCCGCCGACAGACCGTGCGCCAGCATCTGGATCACAGCGCCTTGCAGCGCCAGTTGGCTGCCGGAGTAGATGCCGATCAGTACGAAGCCCATGTGGGAAACGGACGAGAAGGCGATCAGACGCTTGATGTCGGTTTGCGCGAAAGCGAGGAACGCACCGTAGAAGATCCCGATCAGACCGAGGGTCATGGCGATCGGCGCGAACTCGGCCGAGGCGTTCGGGAACAGCGGCAGGGCGAAACGCAGCAGACCGTAGGCCGCGGTTTTCAGCAAGATACCGGCGAGGTCGACGGAACCTGCAGTCGGTGCCTGGGCGTGAGCGTCAGGCAGCCAGGAGTGGAACGGAACCACTGGCAGCTTGACCGCGAAGGCGATGAAGAAGCCGAGCATCAGGATGTACTCGGTGGTCATCGACATCTTGGTCTTCAACAGATCGGCGTAGTTGAAGGTGATCACGCCGGTGCTGTTGTAGTTGACCAGGACCAGACCGAGAATCGCCACCAGCATGATCAGGCCGGAAGCCTGAGTGAAGATGAAGAACTTGGTCGCTGCGTAGATCCGGGTTTTCTTGCCGTCCGAAGAACTGTGACCCCAGAGCGCGATGAGGAAGTACATCGGCACCAGCATCATTTCCCAGAAGAAGAAGAACATGAACAGGTCGAGGGCGAGGAACACGCCGACAACGCCGCCCAGGATCCACATCAGGTTCAGGTGGAAGAAGCCAACGTGACGTTGAATCTCTTTCCACGAGCAGAGTACCGACAGGATACCCAGCAGACCGGTCAGCAGGATCATCAGCAGCGACAGGCCGTCGAGGGCCAGGTGCACGTTGATGCCGAAGCGCTGGATCCAGACGTGCTTGAACTCAAGCGCCCAGGTCGGATCGGCGCCAGGCGCCGGAGCAAATGAATAGTCACCGTGGGCCCACAGCCAGAGGCCGAGGGCGAGTTCCAGGGTCATGGTCAACAGCGCAATCCAGCGGGGGAGGGTAGCGCCGAAGCGCTCACCCATCCAGCACAGCAGGCCGCCGATGAAGGGGATCAGGATTAGCCAAGGCAGAATCATGACGGGCTCGTTTCCTTTCGCAAATTCGCAAGGTTCATATCAGACCGCTACCAGCACGACAGCGCCGATGACCAACACGGCACCAGCAGCCATCGAAGCAGCGTACCAACGCAGTTGACCGGTTTCGGTACGGCTCAGGGCGGTGTGACCACCCTTGGCCATGCGCGGGATCAGACCGATGGTCTGGTCGAGCGGGTCTTTGCGCAGCATGTGGCTGATCGCAAGGTACGGCTTCACGAACAGTTTGTCGTAGATCCAGTCGAAGCCCCAGGCAGCGAACCACCAGGCCGAAAGGAGACGGCCGATGCCGCTGTTGGCGATCGCGGTCACGAAGCGACGCTTGCCGAGGAACAGCAGGGCCGCCAGCAGGATACCGGCCAGGGCGATGGCGCCCGAGGCGATTTCCAGACTGTGCTTGGCTTCGCCACCGGCATGGCCAACGCTCTCGGGCAGTACGCCGTGCAGCGGTGGAACGATCATGGCGCCGACGAAGGTCGACAGCACGATCAGCACCGACAGCGGCAGCCAGTGAGCGATGCCGTGACCGGCGTGAGCTTCGGTCTTGGCTTCACCATGGAACGCGATGAAGATCAGGCGGAAGGTGTACAGCGACGTCATGAATGCGCCGACCAGACCTGCGTAAAGCAGACCGTGGTTGCCGCTGGCGAACGCTTCCCAGAGGATTTCGTCCTTGGAGTAGAAACCTGCGGTCACCAGCGGCAGGGCGGCCAGAGCGGCACCACCGACGATGAAGCTGGCGTAGGCCAGCGGCAGTTTCTTCCACAGGCCGCCCATCTTGAAGATGTTCTGCTCGTGGTGGCAGGCAACGATCACCGCACCGGAAGCAAGGAACAACAGGGCCTTGAAGAAGGCGTGGGTCATCAGGTGGAAGATCGCGCCTTCCCAGGCGCCAACGCCCAGCGCCAGGAACATGTAGCCGATCTGGCTCATGGTCGAGTAGGCGAGGATACGTTTGATGTCGGTTTGTACCAGTGCGGCAAAACCGGCCAGTACCAGGGTCACACCACCAACGATGCCGACCAGGTGCAGGATGTCCGGCGCCAGGGCGAACAGACCGTGGGTACGGGCGATCAGGTAGACACCGGCAGTCACCATGGTTGCGGCGTGGATCAGTGCCGAAACCGGGGTAGGGCCGGCCATCGCATCCGCAAGCCAGGTTTGCAGCGGCAGTTGAGCCGATTTACCGACCGCACCACCCAGCAGCATCAGGGTCGCCAGCACGATCCAGAAATCGCCGACCTTGAAGTGCTCAGGCGCTTTCACCAGCAGTTCCTGGACGTTCAGCGTGCCCAGTTGCTGGAACAGGATGAACAGGCCGATCGCCATGAACACGTCGCCGATACGGGTGACGATGAAGGCTTTCAGTGCGGCGTTACCGTTGTTGCGGTTGCTGTAGTAGAAACCGATCAACAGATACGAGCACAGGCCCACGCCTTCCCAACCGAAGTAGATGAACAGCAGGTTATCGCCCAGGATCAGGAACAGCATGCTGGCGATGAACAGGTTGGTGTACGAGAAGAAGCGCGAGTAACCGTCTTCGCCACGCATGTACCACGATGCAAACAGGTGGATCAGGAAGCCGACACCGACGACCACGCCGAGCATGGTCACGGACAGACCATCCAGGTACAGCGCGAAGTTAGGCTGGAAACCTTCCACCGACATCCAGCGCCACAGCACCTGGGTGTAGACGCCACCTTCCGGTGGCGCGACGTTGAATTGCCAGATCACGTAGGCCGCGACGATGGCAGACAGGCCGATGGAGCCGACACCGATCAGCGCCGACAGGTTTTCCGAGAAGCGGCCGCGCGAGAACGACAGCAACAGGAACCCGATCAGAGGGAATACGAAAGTCAGAAAGAGTAGGTTCATCCGCGCATCTCACTGGCAGCGTCGATATCGAGCGTGTGGAAGCGGCGATACAGTTGCAGCAGGATCGCCAGGCCAATACTGGCTTCGGCGGCTGCAAGGCTGATCACCAGGATGAACATGATCTGTCCATCCGGTTGCGCCCAGCGGGCGCCCGCAACGATGAAAGCCAGTGCAGAGGCGTTCATCATCACTTCCAGACTCATCAACACGAACAAAATGTTGCGGCGGACCATCAGGCCGACCAGACCAAGGCAGAACAGGATGCCGGCGACGGCCAATCCATGTTCGAGAGGGATAGCAGGCATGTCTTACTCCTTCGCCTCGTTACGGCCCAAATGGAACGCCGTGACGGCTGCAGCGAGCAGCAGCATCGAGGCGAGTTCGACCACCAGCAGATACGGACCGAATAGGCTGATGCCCACGGCTTTTGCATCGACGGTGGTGTGGCCGATGGCCTGACCGCTCTGGTGAGCGAACAGCACATACAGCAGTTCGGCCAGCAGCAGGGCGGCGAGAATCACCGGCCCCGCCCAGATCCCGGGCTTGAGCCAGGTGCGTTCCTGCTGAACCGAGGCCGGGCCCAGGTTCAGCATCATCACCACGAACACGAACAGCACCATGATGGCGCCGGCGTAGGCGATCACTTCCAGCACGCCGGCGAACGGAGCGCCGAGTGCGAAGAAGGTCATGGCCACGGCGATCAACGAAATGATCAGGTAGAGCAGGGCGTGCACAGGATTGGTGTTGGTGACCACACGCAATGTGGACACAACAGCGATACCCGATGCGAAATAGAAAGCGAATTCCATCGTTCTTCCTTAAGGCAGCAAGCTCTTCACGTTGATCGGCTCGGCTTCGTTTTGTGCGGCGCCTTTCGGCTTGCCCGCAACGGCCATACCAGCAACACGATAGAAGTTGTAATCAGGGTTTTTGCCGGGGCCGGAGATCAAAAGATCTTCTTTCTCGTACACCAGGTCCTGACGTTTGAACTCGGCCATCTCGAAATCCGGGGTCAGCTGGATCGCGGTGGTCGGGCAGGCTTCCTCGCAGAGACCGCAGAAAATGCAGCGCGAGAAGTTGATACGGAAGAAGTCCGGGTACCAGCGACCGTCTTCGGTTTCAGCTTTCTGCAGCGAGATGCAACCCACCGGGCAGGCCACGGCGCACAGGTTGCAGGCTACGCAGCGTTCTTCGCCGTCGGGGTCGCGGGTCAGGACGATGCGGCCACGGTAGCGTGGTGGCAGGTAGACCGGCTCTTCCGGGTATTGCAGGGTGTCGCGCTTGCGAAAGCCATGGCCGAAGACCATGACCAGGCTGCGCAACTGGGTACCGGTACCCTTAACGATGTCGCCAATATATTTGAACATGGGTCAAATCCTCACTGAACCGCAACCGCAGGCGTGTTCCACAACACGATTGCAGCGGTCACCAGCAAATTGATCAGGGTCAGTGGCAGGCAGAATTTCCAGCTGAAATCCATCACCTGGTCATAACGCGGACGCGGGATGGAAGCGCGCAGCAGGATGAACAGCATGATGAAGAACGCGGTCTTCAGTGCGAACCAGACGAAGGACAGTTGCGGCAGGATGCCGAACGGACCGTGCCAGCCACCGAAGAACAGGGTGACCAGCAGCGCCGAGATCAGGATGATGCCGATGTATTCACCGACGAAGAACATGCCCCATTTCATACCGGCGTATTCAATGTGGTAACCGTCGGCCAGTTCCTGTTCCGCTTCCGGCTGGTCGAACGGGTGACGGTGAGTCACGGCCACGCCAGCGATGAAGAAGGTACAGAAGCCAAAGAACTGCGGAATGATGAACCACAGGTTCTGCGCCTGGTACTCGACGATGTCGCGCATGTTGAACGAGCCGACCTGCACCACGATGCCCATCAGGGCCAGGCCCATGAACACTTCGTAGGACACGGTCTGCGCCGAGGCACGCAAGCTGCCGAGAAGGGCGAACTTGTTGTTACTCGACCAGCCGGCGAACAGCACCGCGTAGACCGACAAACCAGCCATGGCGAAGAAGAACAGCAGGCCGATGTTCAGATCCGCCACGCCCCAGGTCGGGGTGATCGGGATGATCGCGAACGCGATCAGCAGGGCAGACATGGCCACCACCGGCGCCAGGGTGAAGATCACCTTGTCGGCAAACGGCGGGGTCCAGTCTTCCTTGAAGAACATCTTCAGCATGTCGGCTGCAATCTGGAACATGCCGAACGGACCAACGCGGTTCGGACCGTAACGGTCCTGCCACCAGCCCAGCAGGCGACGCTCGACAAAGCTGAGCAACGCGCCTGCGACCACCACGGCCAGCAGGATCACGATGGCCTTGATGACCGTCAGGATCACATCGATCACTTCAGGGGTGAACCAGGTCATTGCGCTGCCTCCTGCAGACCATCAACGGTTTGGCCGAAAATCGCCGGCGGAATGCCTGCCAGACCGGCCGGCAGTGCAACCAGGCCAGCGCCCAGCTCTTCATTGATGCGCAGCGGAAGACGCAGGGTCTGGCCGGCAACATTGAGGCTCAGCAGTGCGCCGTCGTTGACGCCCAGGCGATCCGCTTCGGACTTGGCCAGTGCAACGTAGGCGGCCGTGATGCGTTCCTGGACCGGAGCGGCTTTCGACGAGTTCTCGTCGCTGCCGAACAGGTGATAGAACGGCACGGCTTGCCAGGTGCCCTGGGCCGGGTTGAACGCGCGCGGAACACTGGCGAACCAGTTCAGCGAATCACCGGTGCTTTCGATCAGGCGGGTGCCCGGATCGCCAGCGCGCAGATGACCACCGACTTCGTCCTGGAACTTGTTCCAGGCTTGCGGCGAGTTCCAGCCCGGCGACCAGGCGAACGGCACTTGCTGACGCGGTTCGGCGGAGCCCGAGTAACCTTCCATCGAGAAGGCGAACGCGGTGTCCTTGTCTTGCGGGGTACGTGGTTCGTGAACGCTGATGTCGGCGCGCATCGCGGTGCGACCGGAATAACGCAGCGGCTCACGGGCCAGTTTCAGACCCTTGATGCGGAACGAGGCGGACGGTGCGGCGTCGACGATACGGGCCAGTTGCGTGGTGCTCGAAGCAACGGCAGCGGTCACGTGGTCGAGTTGCGTCCAGTCGATCGGCTGGTTCAGCAGGGTGGCGCGCAGGGCGTGCAGCCAGCGCCAGCCTTCGTGGACCAGAATGCTCGCGTCCATGTATTGCGGGTCGAAAACCTGGAAGAAACGCTGGGCGCGACCTTCCTGGCTGACCAGCGTACCGTCGCCTTCAGCGAAGCTGGCGGCTGGCAGAACCAGATGCGCGCGATCGCTGGTGGCGGTCTTCTGATGGTCGGCAACGATCACTACTTTCGCAGCGTTCAGTGCCGCATCGACCTTGGCCTTGGCGGTACGGGTGTACAGATCGTTTTCCAGCACGACGATGGCGTCGGCTTTGCCGTCGATGACCGCTTGCAGCGCGGCATCAACCGATTCGCCACCGAGCATGGCCAGGCCGAGGCTGTTGGCTTCCGGCACGATCAGGCTGATCGAACCGTTCTTCTCGCGCAGCTTCAGGGCCTTGGCGATGTTTGCAGCGGCTTCGATCAAGGCTTTGGAGCCCAGCGAAGTACCGGCGATGATCAGCGGGCGCTTGGCGGCGAGCAGGGCGTCGGCGATGCGCTTGGCCAGTTCCAGGGCTTCGGC
Source organism: Pseudomonas sp. B37(2017) (assembly GCF_002112885.1). NCBI lineage: Bacteria > Pseudomonadati > Pseudomonadota > Gammaproteobacteria > Pseudomonadales > Pseudomonadaceae > Pseudomonas > Pseudomonas sp. B37(2017). The sequence continues at coordinate 11,403 of NZ_NEIX01000021.1, forward strand.
GTCCAGACCTTCAACGGCCGGTGCGCTGGCGTCCAGGGCGTGAGCTACGGCGAAACCGATGCGGGCCAGATCGTCTGGAGCGGCGTGTACACACTCTTCGGCGATGTCGTCGAGCTTGGTTTCAGCCAGACTGGCGATGAACAGCGGGTTCAGCTCGTGCTGACCGATGTTCTTCACCGCAGCGTCGAGCCAAGGCTGAACGCGCATGGCTTCGGCCATGTCTTCGGCCTTGCCTTTTACCGACTGACGCAGGGCCAGGGCCATACGCGCGGCGGTCTGGGTCAGGTCTTCACCGAGGACGAACACGGCGTCGTGGTCTTCGATGTCGCGCATGTTCGGCACTGGCAGCGGGCTGTCTTTCAGCACTTGCAGGACCAGACGGATGCGTTCCAGCTCGGAGGCTTCGATACCGGAGTAGAAGTGCTCGGCGCCTACCAGTTCACGCAACGCGTAGTTGCTTTCCAGGCTGGCACGCGGCGAACCGATACCGACGATGTTGCGACCGCGCAGCAGGTCGGCGGCTTTATCCAGCGCGTCGTCCAGGCTCAGCTTGGTGCCGTCGGCCAGCAGTGGCTGACGTGGACGGTCGGTGCGGTTGACGTAGCCATAACCAAAACGGCCACGGTCGCACAGGAAGTACTGGTTCACCGAACCGTTGTAACGGTTTTCGATGCGACGCAGTTCGCCGTAACGCTCGCCCGGGGAGATGTTGCAACCGCTCGAGCAGCCATGGCAGATGCTCGGCGAGAACTGCATGTCCCACTTGCGGTTGTAGCGCTCGGAGTGAGTCTTGTCGGTGAACACACCGGTCGGGCAGACCTCGGTGAGGTTGCCGGAGAACTCGCTTTCGAGGGTGCCGTCTTCAACGCGACCGAAGTAAACGTTGTCGTGGGCGCCGAATACACCGAGGTCGGTGCCGCCGGCGTAGTCCTTGTAGAAACGCACGCAGCGGTAGCAGGCGATGCAGCGGTTCATTTCGTGGGAAATGAACGGGCCCAGTTGCTGGTTCTGGTGGGTGCGTTTGGTGAAGCGATAACGGCGCTCGTTGTGGCCGGTCATCACGGTCATGTCTTGCAGGTGGCAGTGACCGCCTTCCTCGCACACAGGGCAGTCGTGCGGGTGGTTGGTCATCAGCCATTCGACGACACTGGCGCGGAACGCCTTGGATTCTTCATCGTCGATGGAGATCCAGGTGTTGTCGGTGGCAGGGGTCATGCAGGACATGACGATGCGACCACGGGTGTCGTTCTCGTCGGTGTACTGCTTGACCGCGCACTGGCGGCAGGCCCCGACGCTACCAAGCGCGGGGTGCCAGCAGAAATAAGGGATGTCGAGGCCCAGCGACAGACATGCCTGTAACAGGTTGTCTGCCCCGTCGACTTCGAGCGCTTTGCCGTCTACGTGGATAGTGGCCATGGTTCAAAGGTCTTCGTTGGCCCGGTGTCAGCGGGCGTGGCTAATGGAATCTTGTTATCCGTCCGAATCCAGTCAGCCCCGAAAGGCGTCATCGGACGAAAGGCGAAGGGCACGGACCCTTCGCCTTTTTTAAGCGTTTACGCGCCGACTACGATCGGCTTCGCCAGAGGCGGGACGGCGGCGCTTGCAGGCGCGATACCGGCTTCGAACTCTGGACGGAAGTATTTGATGGCACTGCCCAACGGCTCCACGGCACCCGGTGCGTGAGCACAGAAGGTCTTGCCCGGGCCGAGGAAGTTGACCAGACCCAGCAGGGTCTCGATGTCGCCTGGCTGGCCGCGACCTTGTTCGATCGCCATCAGCAGCTTGACGCTCCATGGCAAACCATCACGGCAAGGGGTGCAGAAACCACAGGATTCGCGAGCGAAGAACTGCTCCATGTTGCGCAGCAGGGACACCATGTTGACGCTGTCGTCCACCGCCATGGCCAGGCCGGTACCCATACGGGTGCCAACCTTGGCGATGCCGCCGGCGTACATTTGTGCGTCGAGGTGTTCAGGCAACAGGAAACCGGTACCGGCGCCGCCTGGCTGCCAGGCTTTCAGCTTGAAGCCGTCGCGCATGCCGCCGGCGTAGTCTTCGAACAGCTCGCGACCGGTCACGCCGAATGGCAGTTCCCACAGGCCAGGGTTCTTGACCTTGCCGGAGAAGCCCATGAGCTTGGTGCCCATGTCTTCGCTGCCGTCGCGGGCCAACGATTTGTACCAGTCCACGCCGTCGGCGATGATCGCCGGCACGTTGCACAGGGTTTCAACGTTGTTCACGCAGGTCGGCTTGCCCCACACGCCAACGGCGGCAGGGAAGGGTGGCTTGGAGCGCGGGTTGGCGCGGCGACCTTCGAGGGAGTTGATCAGTGCGGTTTCTTCACCGCAGATGTAACGCCCGGCGCCGGTGTGGACGAACAACTCGAAATCGAAGCCGCTGCCCAGAATGTTCTTGCCCAGCAGGCCCGCTGCCTTGGCTTCTTCCACGGCACGGTTCAGGTGCTTGGCGGCGGTGGTGTACTCGCCCCGCAGGAAGATGTAGCCACGGTAGGTTTTCAGCGCGCGGGCACTGATCAGCATGCCTTCGATCAGCAGATGGGGCAGTTGCTCCATCAGCATGCGGTCTTTCCAGGTGTTCGGCTCCATTTCATCCGCGTTGCACAGCAGGTAGCGGATGTTGATGGATTCGTCCTTTGGCATCAGGCCCCACTTCACGCCAGTGGGGAAGCCTGCACCGCCGCGACCCTTGAGGCCGGCGTCTTTCACGGTCTGGACGATGGCGTCCTGATCCATGTCGGCGAAGGCCTTGCGCGCAGCGGCGTAACCGTTCTTGGCCTGGTACTCGTCGAGCCACACGGCTTCGCCGTCGTCACGCAGGCGCCAGGTCAGCGGGTGAGTCTCGGCCGAACGCTGGATGCGGTTGGCCGGGCCGAAAGAAGTCAGGGTCATACGTAGCCCTCGAGCAGTTTGGCGACGCCGGCAGGCTGGACATCGCCAAAGGTGTCGTCATCGATCATCAGCGCCGGTGCCTTGTCGCAGTTGCCGAGGCAGCAGACCGGCAGCAGGGTGAAACGACCGTCGGCGGTGGTCTGGCCCAGGCCGATACCCAGGTTGTTCTGGATCTCGCTGACCACCGACTCGTGGCCGCCGATGTAGCAGACCATGCTGTCGCAGACGCGAATGATGTGACGGCCGACCGGCTGACGGAAGATCTGGCTGTAGAACGTGGCCACGCCTTCAACATCGCTGGCCGGGATGCCGAGGATCTCGCCGATGGCGTACAGAGCGCCGTCCGGCACCCAGCCGCGTTCCTTCTGAACGATCTTCAGGGCTTCGATCGACGCCGCGCGCGGGTCTTCGTAGTGATGCAGCTCGTGCTCGATGGCCGAGCGCTCGGTTTCACTCAGGGTGAAACGGTCTGTCTGGATAAGCGTGCTGTTCATGCTTAGCGGTCCACGTCGGCCATAACGAAATCGATACTACCCAGGTACGCAATCAGGTCCGCGACCATGCTGCCTTTGATCACCGAAGGGATCTGTTGCAGATGCGGGAAGCTCGGAGTACGGATCCGGGTACGGTAGCTCATGGTGCCGCCGTCGCTCGTCAGGTAATAACTGTTGATGCCCTTGGTCGCTTCGATCATCTGGAAGGATTCGTTGGCCGGCATGACCGGGCCCCACGAAACCTGCAGGAAGTGCGTGATCAAGGTTTCGATGTGCTGCAGCGTGCGCTCTTTCGGCGGCGGCGTGGTCAGCGGGTGATCCGCCTTGTACGGGCCTTCCGGCATGTTGCGCAGGCACTGGTCGATGATCTTGACGCTCTGGCGCATCTCTTCGACGCGAACCATGCAGCGGTCGTAGGCATCGCCGTTGGCAGCCAGCGGTACTTCGAACTCGAAGTTCTCGTAGCCGGAGTACGGACGCGCTTTACGCAGGTCGAAGTCGCAACCGGTGGAACGCAGGCCGGCACCGGTGACGCCCCATTCCAGGGCCTCTTTGGTGTTGTACTGGGCAACGCCGATGGTACGACCCTTGAGGATGCTGTTCTGCAGGGCAGCCTTGGTGTATTCGTCGAGGCGCTTTGGCAGCCATTCAACGAAGTCCTTCACCAGTTTTTCCCAGCCGCGTGGCAGGTCGTGGGCGACGCCACCGATGCGGTACCAGGCCGGGTGCAGACGGAAACCGGTGATGGCTTCGATCACCGTGTAGGCCTTCTGGCGGTCGGTGAAGGTGAAGAACACCGGGGTCATGGCGCCGACGTCCTGGATGTAGGTACCCAGGAACAGCAGGTGGCTGGTGATACGGAAGAACTCGGCCATCATGATGCGGATGACGTCGACCTTCTCTGGCACCTTGATGCCGGCCAGCTTCTCGACCGAGAGCACGTACGGCAGGTTGTTCATCACGCCGCCGAGGTAGTCGATACGGTCGGTGTACGGAATGAAGCTGTGCCAGGACTGACGCTCGGCCATCTTCTCGGCGCCACGGTGGTGGTAACCGATGTCCGGAACGCAGTCGACGATCTCTTCACCGTCCAGTTGCAGGATGATGCGGAACGCACCGTGAGCCGAAGGGTGGTTCGGACCCAGGTTGAGGAACATGTAGTCCTCGTTCGCCCCGGAACGCTTCATGCCCCAGTCTTCAGGACGGAAGCGCGCGGCTTCTTCCTCAAGCTGTTGCTTGGCCAGGTTCAGGCTGAACGGATCGAATTCGGTGGCGCGCGCCGGGAAGTCCTTGCGCAGCGGGTGACCTTCCCAGGTCGGCGGCATCATGATGCGCGACAGGTGCGGGTGACCTTTGAAGTCGATGCCGTACATGTCCCAGACTTCACGCTCGTACCAGTTGGCGTTCGGCCAGATGCTGGTGACGGTCGGCAAGCTGAGGTCGCTCTCGGACAAGGCGACCTTGATCATCACGTCACTATTACGTTCCAGCGACATGAGGTGATAGAACACGGTGAAATCGGCACCGCTCGGCAGCCCTTGACGCTTGGTGCGCAGACGCTCGTCCACGCCGTGCAGGTCATAGAGCATGACGTACGGCTTGGGCAGGTTGCGCAGGAAGGTCAGGACTTCGACGAGCTTGGCGCGCGCCACCCACAGCACCGGCATGCCGGTGCGGGTCGGCTGAGCGGTGAACGCTTCGGCGCCAAAACGGTTGTTCAGTTCGACGACCACATCCTGGTCGTCTGCCTTATAAGGCGGGATGTACAGAGCACTGCCTGTAGTCATGGTTATTTTTTCGCTTTCGGTCAACGTAAAGAATGAAGCCAGCTTCTCGTTTCTTTGAAACAGACTGGATCAGACTTCGTCAGGGCTGCGCAGGTTGGTGACTGCGATTCGCTGTTCGCGGCGCTGTTCCTTCTGCGAAGGCATGTCGGCGCGATAAACGCCTTGATCGCCAACGACCCAGGAAAGTGGGCGACGCTCCTGGCCAATGGATTCCTGCAACAGCATCAAGCCTTGCAGAAATGCTTCTGGACGGGGCGGGCAGCCAGGTACGTAGACGTCAACGGGCAGGAACTTGTCCACCCCCTGAACCACGGAGTAGATGTCGTACATGCCGCCGGAGTTGGCGCACGAACCCATCGAGATCACCCACTTGGGCTCGAGCATCTGCTCGTACAGGCGCTGAATGATCGGCGCCATCTTGATGAAGCAGGTCCCGGCGATAACCATGAAGTCGGCCTGACGCGGTGATGCCCGGATAACTTCGGCGCCGAAGCGCGCGATGTCGTGGGGCGCCGTGAAGGCGGTGGTCATTTCCACGTAGCAGCACGACAGACCGAAGTTGTACGGCCACAGGGAGTTCTTACGTCCCCAGTTGACCGCGCCACTCAGCACGTCTTCCAGCTTGCCCATGAAAATGTTTTTGTGGACTTGATCTTCTAACGGATCGGAAACGGTTTCCCGCTGGCCGATCGGATACTGCTCGTTAGGAGCATCGGGGTCGATTCTGGTGAGATTGTATTGCATTGCCAAAGCCTCATTGTTTCAGCTTCGCCTGCCGCTTGCGACGAGCTTCCGGAGCCCAGTCAAGGGCGCCCACTCGGAACAGGTAGACAAGACCTGCCAACAGAATTGCTATGAAAACGAGAGCTTCGACGAATCCGGTCCAGCCGCTTTCGCGGACGGACACAGACCATGCAAAGAGAAAGAGGGCTTCGATATCGAAGATCACGAACAGCATCGCGACCAGATAGAATTTGGCTGAGAGCCGCAAGCGGGCGCCACCGGTAGGTAGCATGCCGGACTCGAACGGTTCGTTTTTGCTGCGGCCCCAGGCTTTTGACCCGAGGAGGCTGGAGACGCCGAGCATGAAGGCACACAGGCCGACTACACCCAGAAGGAAAATGGCAAAGCCCCAGTTGTGGGCCATGAGTCCTGTCGCTTCGGGCATGCTGGAAATCCTTAACAGAGAGCAAAGGTCTCTGAGCTTGATAAAGAAATAAGGCAGTGACGATATGTCGCAGCAATCAATCGCGCTGATTTTATGGCTAAACACCCTGCAAGTAAAATTCCTATAGCGAAATTATTTATTGGAATAAGGACATAGCGCACCTCGAAGGGCCCGCAGCCCATGCGTAGCGGGCATTAGCCGGGATTTCACGAATTATGTTTTGTAGGAAATGTAACGAACATAGTTGCCGCTAAATGATAATTGATATCGTTTGGAGTGGTTTGGTAACTGTTTAACGGGTCAGTAGTTGGGAAGTTGTCTTATATGCGCGTTACTGCAAGTAGCGGCGGCGCCCGTTTTAGCCGATTTTTGCGATGCGGATACCGCTCTGGATCAATGTTTTGCCTGACAGGTTGTGCCAATTCCTGAGGCGCCCGGAAAACCGCAGGCAAAAAAAACGCCCCGAACCAGTCGGGGCGTCAGTTTTTCGGCAATGCGGTTAGCTTTCTATACGGTCCGCAAAGGCCGTTCGCTCAGGCGAAGTCGATCAGTGGAACTGTTCTTCTTCGGTCGAACCGGTCAGCGCGGTCACCGAGGACGTGCCGCCCTGAATCACGGTGGTCATGTCATCGAAGTAGCCGGTGCCCACTTCCTGCTGGTGAGCCACGAAGGTGTAACCCTTGGCGGCGTCAGCGAATTCCTGCTCTTGCAGCTTCACGTAGGCAGTCATGTCGTTGCGGGCGTAGTCGTGCGCCAGGTTGAACATGCTGTGCCACATGTTGTGAATGCCGGCCAGGGTGATGAACTGGTGCTTGTAACCCATGGCGGACAGTTCGCGCTGGAACTTGGCGATGGTCGCGTCGTCCAGGTTTTTCTTCCAGTTGAAGGAAGGCGAGCAGTTGTACGACAGGATCTGGTCCGGGTATTCCTTTTTGATCGCTTCGGCGAAACGACGGGCTTCGTCCAGGTCCGGCTTGGCGGTTTCGCACCAGATCAGGTCGGCGTACGGCGCGTAGGCCAGGCCGCGGGCGATTGCCTGGTCCAGACCGGCACGAACCTTGTAGAAACCTTCCTGGGTGCGGGTGCCAGTCACGAACGGCTGGTCGTACGGGTCGCAGTCGGAAGTCAGCAGGTCGGCAGCGTTGGCGTCAGTACGGGCCAGAATGATGGTCGGTACACCGGCAACGTCGGCAGCCAGACGAGCAGCGGTCAGCTTCTGCACGGCTTCCTGGGTTGGAACCAGAACCTTGCCGCCCATGTGGCCGCATTTCTTCACGGAAGCCAGCTGGTCTTCGAAGTGAACGCCGGCGGCGCCTGCTTCGATCATGCTCTTCATCAGCTCGTAGGCGTTCAGTACGCCGCCGAAACCGGCTTCGGCGTCAGCCACGATTGGCGCGAAGTAGTCGATGTAGCCTTCGTCGCCCGGGTTCTTGCCGGCTTTCCACTGGATCTGGTCGGCACGACGGAACGAGTTGTTGATGCGCTTGACCACGGTTGGAACCGAGTCCACCGGGTACAGCGACTGGTCCGGGTACATCGATTCGGCGGAGTTGTTGTCCGCAGCGACTTGCCAGCCCGACAGGTAGATTGCCTGGATACCGGCTTTGACCTGTTGTACAGCCTGGCCGCCGGTCAGGGCGCCCATGCAGTTGACGAAATCTTTCTCTGGGCGGAAGGACGGCTTGGCACCCTGGGTGACCAGGTTCCACAGTTTTTCGGCGCCCATTTTTGCAAAGGTGTGCTCTGGTTGAACCGAGCCACGCAGACGGACGACGTCAGCAGCGGAGTAATTGCGAGTCACGCCTTTCCAGCGCGGGTTTTCAGCCCAGTCTTTTTCAAGGGCTGCAATTTGCTGTTCGCGTGTCAGTGCCATGGAGATAAACCTCGTCGCGTCTTTATGAAAAGTTGTTCTGCGGTGGAAAATTCCTTGCGCTCGCTGACCAGAAGCTTAGGTGGTCAGGTCGGGTTCGGCGGGGCAGGCGACGGGATGAACGATGGGCTCGAGGGGAAGTGAGCAGGTAAAGGCGAACTGGCGGGCGCATTCGGGCGTCGTGGGCCTTTATACGAACTACAGTGTAAAGCCGGGTTACCTAATTACGCTTCCGTCCCTCGGGACAACTTCGTTCCAGTCGGCAACCTCGTCAAACACACCTTGTGGGCGGTACAGACACGAAACGGCTCGCGGGGATGGTTGCGAGCATCGCTTCGAAGGCCCTTGCCAGGGCCTCTGATTAGCGGGAGCGAGGCCATCATGCCTTCGCTTTTTTGGCTCGTCAAACGTTTTGTAGTGCTTTTTTTCAAGCACTACATCTTTCGTCTAATACGACTAATCAGTCAGTTTTTGGTGCTTTAGTCCAACGTGTCGACTTTCACCCGCAACGTCATGTCATCCCGGCCTTGAGTCGAGTAGCTGCGGGCCAGGCCCTGTTTGTCGGCCTGGGTCTGGCGGTTCACGCCGGCGAGGGTGATCCATTCGCCCAGGCGTCCGGTGACGGTTGTGTCGGTGCTTTGCACGTTCACTACATCGGGACGTTCCTGGCTCATGCGGTCACGGTTGGTACTGATGGCCAGGTGAACGGTTTCGCCGGTGACGCTGGCGGTGACGTAAAAGCCCTGTGTGACGTTGCGATATTGAGTCTGGCTGCTGTAATCGCCGTAGGAGTTGGTCTGGCTGCTGGTGATCGGCACGCTCTGGCCAACCTGGATCAGCGCCGGTGCGCCTTCGCTGGCCTGGATCTGCTGAATGCCGCCGTCACGGCTGGCAGTGCTGCGGCTGATGATCCGGGTTTGAGCGCCGTTGACCGAATAACCTTCATCGCCACGGCCGTTGTTTTCGTTGGTGTCGACCGTGATCAGCAGGCGCTTGGGCGCGGTGTCGAGCTGCGAGAGCAGGTCCTTGAGTTCTTCGATCTTGCCGGGTTCGGCCTTGACGATCAGTTGGTTGCCATAAGCGCTGACCTGGCCGTCCTTGCCAAGGAAGTCCTGAGCCACCGGCAGCATGTCGGCGCTGGTGTGGTACTTGAGGGGCACGATTTCTGTGGCTGCCATCACCGAAAAACTGCAGCCGAGCAGCAGGGTGGTGAGCAGGGTGCGTAGGGACATGTCCGTTATCTCCGCTTTCGAAAGGCTTGATATTGCCAGTTTGTCGGCCCGGGGTGGGGCAAGTTGAATCGTAGACAGCAAAACGCCCCGGCATCCGAAAATGGCAGGGCGTTTTGTGGTGTTCTGAAGGGCCTCTTCGCGAGCAAGCCCGCTCCCACATTGGATCTCTGTCGAGCACAAAATTTGTGTTCGCTGGAGGTCTCCTGTGGGAGCGAGCTTGCTCGCGAAAGGAGCGCCTCGGTATTAAGCAGAATGACGAACCATGTCGACATGCGGAATCCCTGCTTCCAGGAATTCCTCGCTGACCAGGTTGAAACCCAGGCGCTCATAGAACGCCGTGGCCTGCACCTGGGCGCTGAGCATCTGCTGCTTCAGGCCGCGAGCTTCCGCTTCGGCAATCACCGCTTGCATCAGCGCATCGCCGACCTTCAGCCCGCGCCAGTCCTTCAGCACCGAAACCCGGCCGACATGTCCATCAGGCAAGAGACGGGCGGTGCCGATCGGGAAGTCGCCTTCGAAAGCCAGGAAATGCACCGCCGTGGCGTCATCGGCGTCCCACTCAAGCTCGGGTGGAACCGATTGTTCGGCAATGAACACCGTTTCGCGAATGCGGCGGATCTCGGCGTTGTCCTTTTGCCAGTCTGCAACACGTACGCGAATCTTATTCATCGTCGGCGAACCCCAGGCTTCCCTGTTTGACCAGTTCGCACAGCAGGCCGCGACCGTCTTCGTCGCTCAGCCAGTCACCGAGGTTGTCGGTGTGCAGGGCGTCGGCAGAGCAGATCAGCTTCAGCAGTTCGCGCAGCTTGCCCGGCAGGTAACGGCTCTGGCCGCTGGCGAACAGCAGCAGATCATCATCGACGTCCGACCACGCCAGGCGCGCGCTCGGGTTGCGGATCAGGATGGCGCCGTCTTCGAGTGCTCCAAGAAGGTCTTCTTCCTCGACTTCTTCCGGGCCGACCACCAGCTCTGGATAACGCGGCTCGGTCATGTACTGGCCGAACCAGGTCAGCAGCAGGCGTTCGTCGCTCATGTGCTCGGCGAGCAGGGCTTTCAGGCGGCCGAGTGCATCGTGCTGGATCTGATGTGGATCATCGCTGACCGGCTTGGCGTCGGCGTCGGTGTAGCGCTCTTCGTCAGTCAGGAACTGGCTGAGGAAGTCGGTGAAGTGGGTCAGCACTTCAGCGGCGCTTGGTGCGCGGAAGCCGACCGAGTAGGTCATGCAGTCATCGACGGCAACGCCGCAGTGGGCCAGACGCGGCGGCAGGTAGAGCATGTCGCCCGGTTCCAGGACCCACTCTTCGGTCTCGTTGAATTCGGCGAGGATGCGCAGGTCCGCGTGTTGCAGCAGCGGGCTTTCGGAGTCGCACATCTGGCCGATTTTCCAGTTGCGCTTGCCGTGGCCTTGCAGCAGGAACACGTCGTAGTTGTCGAAGTGCGGGCCGACGCTGCCACCCGGGGCGGCGAAGCTGATCATCACGTCGTCGACGCGCCAGCTCGGCAGGAAGCGGAAGTTTTCCAGCAGCTCGCTGACTTCCGGCACGAACTGATCGACCGCCTGCACCAGCAGGGTCCACTCGCGCTCCGGCAGTTTGCTGAATTCGTCTTCGGCGAACGGGCCGCGACGCAGTTCCCATGGACGCTCGCCGTGCTCGATCACCAGGCGCGATTCAACTTCCTCTTCCAGGGCCAGGCCGGCGAGTTCGTCGGCGTCGATCGGGCTTTCGAAATCAGGAATCGCCTGACGGATCAGCAGTGGTTTTTTCTGCCAGTAATCGCGCATGAATTCGCGCGCCGTAAGACCACCCAGAAGTTGAAGAGGAATATCGGGATTCATATGTAACCTATTGAAAAAAAGCATTTTTCAGACGGGAATAAAAACGCCCGGCGCGGCCGGGCGTCTCAAACGGGTCAAGCAGTCGATCAGATGCGCTTGGCTTGCGCTACAGCGTTGCCGATGTAGTTGGCCGGGGTCAGTTGCTTGAGCTCGGCTTTCGCAGCGGCCGGCATGTCCAGGCCATCGATGAAAGTCTGCAGCGCTTCAGGGCTGATGCCCTTGCCGCGAGTCAGTTCTTTCAGCTTCTCGTACGGGTTTTCGATGTTGTAGCGGCGCATCACGGTCTGGATCGGCTCGGCCAGGACTTCCCAGCAAGCGTCCAGATCGGCAGCGATCTTGTCAGCGTTCAGCTCGAGCTTGCTGATGCCTTTGAGGCTCGCTTCGTACGCGATCACGCTGTGGGCGAAGCCGACACCGAGGTTACGCAGAACGGTGGAGTCGGTCAGGTCGCGCTGCCAGCGGGAGATCGGCAGTTTGCTCGCCAGGTGCTGGAACAGCGCGTTGGCGATGCCCAGGTTGCCTTCGGAGTTTTCGAAGTCGATCGGGTTGACCTTGTGCGGCATGGTCGACGAACCGATTTCGCCGGCGATGGTGCGCTGCTTGAAGTAGCCCAGGGAGATGTAGCCCCAGATGTCACGGTCAAAGTCGATCAGGATGGTGTTGAAGCGCGCAATGGCGTCGAACAGCTCGGCGATGTAGTCGTGCGGCTCGATCTGCGTGGTGTACGGGTTGAAGCCCAGACCCAGCTCGTCTTCGATGAAGGCGCGGGCGTTGGCTTCCCAGTCGATCTGCGGGTAGGCCGACAGGTGAGCGTTGTAGTTGCCGACAGCGCCGTTGATCTTGCCCAGCAGCGGAACGGCAGCGACCTGAGCGATCTGACGCTCGAGACGGTAAACCACGTTCGCCAGCTCTTTACCCAGGGTGGTCGGCGAAGCCGGCTGACCGTGGGTACGCGACAGCATCGGCACGTCGGCGAAGCGGATGGCCAGTTCGCGGATGGCGTTGGCAGTCTGGCGCATCAGCGGCAGCATCACGTCGTCACGGCCTTCGCGCAGCATCAGGGCGTGGGACAGGTTGTTGATGTCCTCGCTGGTGCAGGCGAAGTGGATGAATTCGCTGACCTTGGCCAGCTCTGGCAGCTTGGCCGCTTGCTCTTTGAGCAGGTATTCGATCGCTTTTACGTCGTGGTTGGTGGTGCGCTCGATCTCTTTCACGCGCTCGGCGTGCTCCAGCGAGAAGTTTTCGGCCAGTTCATTCAGAACGGCGTTGGCTTCGGCGGAGAAGGCTGGCACTTCCGGGATGCCGGCGTGAGCGGCCAGGCGCTGGAGCCAGCGCACTTCAACCAGAACGCGGGCACGGATCAGACCGTACTCGCTGAAAATTGGGCGCAGGGCCTGGGTTTTGCCGGCGTAGCGGCCGTCAACAGGGGAAACCGCAGTGAGCGAAGAGAGCTGCATGGGGTGTTCTCGGACAGTCGGGCAACGAAATGGGGCGCGTATCATACATGAAAAAATCCGCCGGTCCGTCGCCAACTGACCGGCGTATTACGCGTTACAGACTACAAAGCTTTTATTGCGCGGCGATTTACTCGCTGCGCATCAACGGATACAGCTCTTTGAGCAATTTGCGTCGGCTCACGACCAGCTGCCAGCGATGGCCGCCGAGCTGACGCCACAGGCGTGCCGAACGAATGCCGGCGAGCAGCAGGGCACGGATCTTCGAGGCGTTGCTCGGTTGCTGCAGGTTGCGCATGTCGCCATGCACCTGAATGCGTTGGCGCAGCGTGCTCAGGGTGTCCTGATACAGCGCACCGCAGGCCGCGATCACGTTTTCGTGGGCCGGGCCGAAATGCTCGACCTGCGACTGGATCTGCGGCAAGCGCTTGCCGATCACGTCGAGCATGTCGTTGCGCTTGGCCAGTTGTCGCTCAAGGCCGAGCATCGACAGGGCGTAGCGCAGCGGTTCGCGCTGCAAGGTGCTCGGGTCGCGCTCGAGGGCGCCGATCAGCGCGCGGTAACCCTCGCGCAGGTTGATGTCGTCGCCGCCGTAAACATCCAGCGTGTCTTTCGGGTCGCGAACCAGCAGGCTGCCGAGCATGCAGCTCAGGCCGGCCTCGTTGGTCTGACCGGTCTTGGCGATCCGGTCGACCAGCACGGCGGCGAGAAACACGCCGCCCAGAGCGGTCAATTGCTCCTGAGTCGGGCTCATGCCTGGCCGCTCCACGGCTCGGCGACTTCGATCACGCCGCCACCGAGGCAGATTTCACCGTCATAGAACACCACCGACTGGCCCGGCGTGACCGCGCGTTGCGGCTCGTCGAACACGGCGCGATAGCCTGTTTCGGTTTTCTCAAGGGTGCAGGCCTGATCGCTCTGGCGATAACGAACCTTGGCGGTCAGGCGCAGCGGCTGGCTCAGGTCGATCGGGTTGACCCAATAGATTTCCGAAGCGAGCAGGGCGCTGGAGAACAGCCACGGATGGTTGTTGCCCTGGCCGACGATCAGCTCGTTGGTGTCCAGATCCTTGCGAAGCACGTACCACGGCTCGTCGCCGGCGTCTTTCAGGCCACCGATGCCCAGGCCCTGACGCTGGCCGATGGTGTGGTACATCAAACCGTGGTGGCGGCCGATGACTTCGCCTTCGGTAGTCTTGATCTCGCCCGGTTGCGCCGGCAGGTATTGCTTGAGGAAATCGCTGAAGCGACGCTCGCCGATGAAGCAGATCCCGGTGGAATCCTTCTTCTTGGCGGTCGCCAGTTCGTATTTCTCGGCAATTGCACGGACTTCCGGTTTTTCCAGCTCGCCGACCGGGAACAGGGTCTTGGCGATCTGTTCGCCGCCGACGGCGTGCAGGAAGTAGCTCTGATCCTTGTTCGGATCCAGGCCCTTGAGCAGTTCGGTGCGGCCATCGATGTCGCGGCGGCGCACGTAGTGGCCGGTGGCGATCAGGTCGGCGCCGAGCATCATGGCGTAGTCGAGGAACGCCTTGAACTTGATCTCGCGGTTGCACAGGATGTCCGGGTTCGGCGTGCGGCCGGCTTTGTATTCGGCCAGGAAGTGCTCGAACACGTTGTCCCAGTACTCGGCGGCGAAGTTGGCGGTGTGCAGCTTGATACCGATCTTGTCGCACACGGCCTGAGCATCCGCCAGATCGTCCATGGCGGTGCAGTATTCCGTTCCGTCGTCTTCTTCCCAGTTCTTCATGAACAGGCCTTCCACCTCATAACCCTGCTCGATCAGCAGGAGAGCGGAAACGGAAGAGTCCACGCCGCCGGACATGCCGACAATGACGCGCTTCTTGGATGTGTCAGAAGGGGCTGGATCACGCATAGGGATTCAATGAGTGTCTTGAAAAAGGACGCGATTCTATCAGGCTCACGGCCTCAAGGCTAAAGGGAAGGGCGGATCAGTTCGAGGCCGAAGCGATTGCCGGCCAGATAATCATCGATGCAACGGATGATCAGCTCGCTGCGCCAGTGCTCGCGCTGCTCGATTAATTCCTCGCGGGTCAGCCACTTGGCGCCGACGATGCCGTCGTCCAGTTGGTAATCCGGGTGATGTTTCACGGCTTTGGCGCTGAAGCACACGCGCTGGTAAGTCACGCCGTTGCTCGGGGCGGTGTACAGATAAATCCCGATCACGGCGGTGGGCTCGACGTCCCAGCCGGTTTCTTCGAGGGTTTCGCGCACGGCGGCTTCGATCAGGGTTTCGTCCGGATCCAGATGGCCAGCGGGCTGATTGAGCACGTTACGCCCGGCCTTGTGTTCCTCGACCATCAGGAAACGACCGTTGTCCTCGACGATGGTGGCGACAGTGATGTGGGGGAGCCATTGCATTGATTGAATCTCCTGGGCGAAAGACAGAAACACAAACCCCGGCGCATGGCCGGGGTTTGTGATGTTCCCTTTACAACCTTATACCAGCGCAGCGATGGCCGCGTTGAGGGTTGCGCTTGGGCGCATGGCCTTGCTGATCAGCTCGGCATCGGCGTGGTAGTAACCGCCGATGTCCACTGGCTTGCCTTGAACGGCGTTGAGCTCGGCGACGATGGTCGCTTCGTTCTCGGTCAGGGTTTTGGCCAGAGTCGCGAACTGCGCTTGCAGTGCAGCGTCTTCGGTCTGGGCGGCCAGGGCTTGTGCCCAGTACATCGCCAGGTAGAAGTGGCTGCCGCGGTTGTCGATGTTGCCGACTTTGCGCGATGGCGACTTGTTGTTGTCGAGGAACTGGCCGGTGGCCTGGTCCAGGGTCTTGGACAGAACCAGCGCTTTCGGGTTGTTGTAGTTCACACCCAGGTGCTCGAGAGAAGCGGCCAGGGCCAGGAATTCACCCAGCGAATCCCAGCGCAGGAAGTTCTCTTCCACCAGTTGCTGCACGTGCTTCGGAGCCGAACCGCCGGCGCCGGTTTCGAACAGGCCACCGCCGTTCATCAGCGGCACGATCGACAGCATCTTGGCGCTGGTGCCCAGTTCCATGATCGGGAACAGGTCGGTCAGGTAGTCACGCAGTACGTTGCCGGTCACCGAAATGGTGTCCTTGCCTTCGCGGGTGCGCTGCAGGGTGTACTTCATGGCATCGACCGGCGCCATGATCTGGATGTCCAGACCGGCGGTGTCGTGATCCTTCAGGTAAGCCTGAACCTTCTCGATCACAACGCCGTCGTGGGCGCGCATCGGGTCCAGCCAGAAAATCGCTGGAGTTGCGCTTGCACGAGCACGGTTGACGGCCAGTTTGACCCAGTCCTGGATCGGCGCGTCTTTGGTCTGGCACATGCGGAAGATGTCGCCGGCTTCAACAGCCTGTTCCATCAGCAGGGCGCCTTTGCTGTCGGTTACGCGAACCACGCCGTCGGCCTTGATCTGGAAGGTCTTGTCGTGGGAGCCGTATTCTTCAGCCTTTTTAGCCATCAGGCCAACGTTTGGCACGCTGCCCATGGTGGTCGGATCGAAAGCGCCATTGGCTTTGCAATCTTCGATCACGGCCTGGTAGATGGTGGCGTAGCAGCGATCCGGGATCACGGCCTTGGTGTCGTGCAGCTGGCCGTCGGTGCCCCACATCTTGCCGGAGTCACGGATCATGGCCGGCATCGAAGCGTCGACGATAACGTCGCTCGGCACGTGCAGGTTGGTGATGCCTTTGTCGGAGTTGACCATCGCCAGCGACGGACGAACGGCGTAGACCGCCTGTACGTCAGCTTCGATCTGGGCTTGCTGCTCGGCCGGCAGGGATTTGATGCGGGCGTACAGGTCGCCGATGCCGTTGTTCAGGTTGAAGCCGATCTCGGCCAGCACGTCGGCGTGCTTGGTCAGGGCGTCTTTATAGAACTCGGCAACGATCTGGCCGAACATGATCGGGTCGGAAACCTTCATCATGGTGGCTTTCAGGTGAACCGACAGCAGCACGCCTTGTTGCTTGGCGCTGTCGATTTCAGCGGCGATGAACGCGCGCAGTGCCTTTTTGCTCATCACGGAGCAGTCGAGGATCTCGCCCGCCTGAACGGTGGTTTTTTCTTTCAGGACGGTAGCGGTGCCGTCTTTGGCGATCAGCTCGATCTTCACGGCGTCAGCGGCGTCGATCAGGGCAGCTTTTTCGCTGCCGTAGAAATCGCCGGTGCTCATGTGAGCGACGTGGGACTTGGAGTCCTTGGCCCAGGCGCCCATTTTGTGCGGGTGCTTGCGAGCGTAGTTCTTGACCGACAGCGGAGCGCGACGGTCGGAGTTGCCTTCACGCAGAACCGGGTTCACGGCGCTGCCCTTGACCTTGTCGTAACGCGCCTTGGCATCTTTGTCGGCGTCGCTGGTCACGGTTTCCGGGTAGTCCGGCAGGTTGTAACCCTGGGCTTGCAGTTCTTTGATCGCGGCTTGCAGTTGCGGAACCGAGGCGCTGATGTTCGGCAGCTTGATGATGTTGGCTTCAGGCGTAACGGCCAGGTCGCCCAGTTCGGCGAGGTGGTCGGCTACGGCTTTGTCGCCCAGTTGCTCGGGGAAGCTGGCCAGAATACGTGCTGCAAGAGAGATATCGCGGGTTTCCACGGCGATATCGGCCGAGGCGGTGTAAGCCTCGATGATCGGCAGCAGGGAATAGGTGGCGAGGGCTGGAGCTTCGTCGGTGAAGGTATAGATGATCTTCGAGCGGGTGGGCATATTCGGATTAACTCTCTCTTCTTTGCTAAAGCGTGCGCAGAAACTCGAGGGGCGCCGGGTAAGCGCGTTCGTTCAAAGTCATCCATGAACCGAATGTCGAGAATCTTCGCGGTGATGTTGGGTGCATCAGTAGAGCGTCAAGCAGTCGGACTGCGGTAACAACCCGACCAATCAGGCGGAAAGTCTCGTGCTAGAGAGGCCAGCCGTCGTGACCCTTTGGTCAGCGGGCGGCATTATACATAGGTAGCTGGCAATCTGCCGATGGTTCATATGCAACGATTCTCGTCCATTGGTCTAAAGGTCGCAGGGCGGGGTGGGGCGTAGAGTCGCCGTGAATGCTTGAGATTGGCGCTTTTCCCTTTGCTTTCAGGCTTGTACGAAACGAGATGTGGTCGCGCCCGGAACAGAGGGTTTGCGTGTTGATTCAACTGGGTTACGCTCGAACCAAGCCAGATGTTCAATCCAAACAATGGAGTTCAGCATGGGTTACAAGAAGATTCAGGTTCCAGCCGTCGGCGACAAAATCACCGTCAACGCAGACCATTCTCTCAATGTCCCTGATAACCCGATCATTCCCTTCATTGAAGGTGACGGCATTGGCGTCGACGTCAGCCCTGTGATGATCAAAGTGGTTGATGCTGCCGTAGAAAAAGCCTACGGGGGCAAGCGCAAGATTTCCTGGATGGAGGTTTATGCTGGCGAAAAAGCAACTCAGGTTTATGACCAGGACACCTGGCTGCCCCAGGAAACCTTGGACGCCGTTAAAGATTACGTCGTTTCCATCAAAGGCCCGCTGACCACTCCGGTCGGTGGCGGCATCCGTTCCCTCAACGTTGCCCTGCGCCAACAGCTCGATCTCTATGTCTGCCTGCGCCCTGTGGTGTGGTTCGAAGGCGTACCGAGCCCGGTGAAAAAGCCTGGCGACGTCGACATGGTGATCTTCCGCGAGAACTCCGAAGACATTTATGCCGGTATCGAATGGAAAGCCGGCTCCCCTGAAGCCACCAAGGTCATCAAATTCCTGAAAGAAGAAATGGGCGTCACCAAGATCCGTTTCGACCAGGACTGCGGCATCGGCATCAAGCCGGTTTCGAAAGAAGGCACCAAGCGTCTGGTGCGCAAGGCCCTGCAATACGTGGTGGACAACGACCGCAAGTCGCTGACCATCGTGCACAAGGGCAACATCATGAAATTCACCGAAGGTGCCTTCAAGGACTGGGGCTACGAGGTGGCGAAGGAAGAATTCGGCGCCGAGCTGCTCGATGGCGGCCCATGGATGAAATTCAAGAACCCGAAAACCGGCCGCGAAGTCGTCGTCAAGGACGCCATCGCCGACGCCATGCTCCAGCAGATCCTGCTGCGTCCGGCCGAATACGATGTGATCGCCACCCTCAACCTCAACGGTGACTACCTGTCCGACGCCCTGGCGGCGGAAGTGGGCGGTATCGGTATCGCGCCGGGTGCCAACCTGTCCGACACCGTGGCCATGTTCGAGGCGACCCACGGTACTGCGCCGAAATATGCCGGCAAGGACCAGGTCAATCCGGGTTCGGTGATTCTGTCGGCGGAGATGATGCTGCGCCACCTGGGCTGGACCGAGGCGGCCGACCTGATCATCAAGGGCACCAATGGCGCCATCAAGGCCAAGACCGTGACCTACGACTTCGAACGTCTGATGGAAGGCGCCACACTGGTGTCTTCTTCGGGCTTCGGTGAAGCGCTGATCAAGCACATGTAAGAGCGGCAGGTGCAACGAAACCGCCCGGCTCGAGTGATCGAGCCGGGCGGTTTGTTTTCTGGCAGGTGTTCGGGTCGCTTCAGCTGGTCACCGATTGGTGCTGAGCGGCTGCCGAAGCGGCATCTTTTGCGGCTTCGACATTCTGAATTTTTGTGGCATGCAAGCCTTTGGGCCCTTGCACAATGTCGAATTTGACGACTTGCCCGGCTTTGAGGGTTTTGTATCCGTCCATTTCAATGGCGGAATAGTGGGCAAAGAAATCGATCTCCTTGCCGTCCTCGTCCTTCCCTTCGTGGGTGTCGGTGTTGATGAAACCGAACCCCTTGGCATTGTTGAACCATTTCACCTTGCCGACAGCCATGCTCAAATCCCTCTGCAACAGTCTCCATCGCTGGAGTATCATCCAATTCATCCGCAGTCGAATCCGTTAAAAAGATTGACTCCGCGGATCTTTTTTCCCCACTGTGGGTTCTATTGGTTGTAACACCGTTTTCCCGATAGTCAAGGTGACCGGGCAGTCGGAGTTGAAAACGTGTCAAGCCGCCCCCACCACTGTATTTGCACAACTGACGAACCTTTCTTTCCATGCATGCAATCAGCCAGATTCGACTAACATTCAATCAGGATCGCCCGCTTCTCCAAAAGGATCTTCCACAGGAGCACGACGACGATTCGGCAGGCGTTGCTGTTCAGGAAGCAAAGCCTGCGTTACAGGCGCCGCCGATGTACAAGGTGGTTTTGTTTAATGATGACTACACACCGATGGATTTCGTCGTCGAAGTGCTCGAGGTGTTTTTTAACCTGAATCGCGAGCTGGCGACCAAGGTCATGCTGGCCGTCCACACAGAAGGGCGGGCAGTATGTGGAGTGTTTACCCGCGACATCGCCGAGACAAAGGCCATGCAGGTCAACCAGTACGCCAGGGAAAGCCAGCATCCGCTACTCTGTGAAATCGAGAAGGACGGTTAATCGCCGACCACTTGGGTATGAGGTGAAGCTATGTTAAACCGCGAGCTCGAAGTCACCCTCAATCTTGCCTTCAAGGAGGCACGTTCGAAGCGTCATGAATTCATGACCGTCGAACACCTGCTGCTGGCCCTATTGGACAATGAGGCTGCCGCCACCGTATTGCGTGCCTGCGGCGCAAACCTCGACAAACTCAAGCACGACCTGCAGGAGTTCATCGACTCCACCACGCCACTGATCCCCGTCCATGACGAGGATCGCGAAACCCAGCCAACCCTGGGCTTCCAGCGTGTGCTGCAACGTGCTGTCTTTCATGTACAGAGCTCGGGCAAGCGCGAAGTAACCGGCGCCAACGTGCTGGTTGCAATCTTCAGTGAGCAAGAGAGTCAGGCGGTGTTCCTGCTGAAACAGCAGAGCGTTGCACGCATTGATGTCGTCAACTATATCGCTCACGGCATTTCCAAAGTGCCGGGGCATGGCGATCACTCTGAAGGTGAACAAGATATGCAGGACGACGAGGGCGGTGAGTCTTCTTCTTCAGGCAATCCGCTGGACGCTTATGCCAGCAACCTCAACGAACTCGCGCGCCAGGGCCGGATCGATCCGCTGGTCGGGCGTGAAACGGAAGTCGAGCGTGTCGCGCAGATTCTCGCGCGCCGTCGCAAGAACAATCCGCTGCTGGTGGGCGAGGCTGGCGTGGGTAAAACCGCGATTGCCGAAGGCCTGGCCAAGCGCATTGTCGACAACCAAGTGCCGGACCTGCTGGCCAACAGCGTCGTTTACTCCCTCGATCTGGGCGCTCTGCTCGCGGGCACCAAGTATCGCGGTGATTTCGAGAAGCGCTTCAAGGCGCTGCTCAACGAACTGAAAAAACGTCCGCAGGCGATCCTGTTCATCGACGAGATCCACACCATCATCGGTGCGGGTGCTGCGTCGGGTGGCGTCATGGATGCCTCGAACCTGCTCAAACCGCTGCTGTCGTCTGGCGACATTCGCTGCATCGGCTCGACCACGTTCCAGGAATTCCGTGGCATCTTCGAAAAAGACCGTGCCCTGGCGCGTCGCTTCCAGAAGGTCGATGTCGTCGAGCCGTCGGTGGAAGACACCATCGGTATCCTGCGCGGCCTGAAAGGGCGTTTCGAACAGCATCACAACATCGAATACAGCGATGAGTCGCTGCGCGCCGCTGCGGAACTGGCTTCGCGCTACATCAATGACCGGCACATGCCGGACAAGGCCATCGACGTGATCGACGAAGCGGGCGCCTACCAGCGTCTGCAACCGGTCGAGAAGCGTGTGAAACGCATCGAAGTGCCTGAGGTCGAGGACATCGTTGCGAAAATCGCGCGGATTCCGCCGAAGCATGTCACCAGCTCCGACAAGGAATTGCTGCGTAACCTCGAGCGTGACCTGAAGCTGACGGTGTTCGGTCAGGACGCGGCGATCGATTCGCTGTCGACTGCGATCAAACTGTCCCGTGCCGGTCTCAAGTCGCCTGACAAGCCTGTCGGCTCGTTCCTGTTCGCAGGGCCGACCGGTGTCGGTAAAACCGAAGCCGCGCGTCAATTGGCCAAGGCGTTGGGGATCGAACTGGTGCGCTTCGACATGTCCGAGTACATGGAGCGTCACACCGTGTCGCGTCTGATCGGTGCGCCTCCGGGGTATGTCGGTTTCGACCAGGGCGGTCTGTTGACCGAAGCGATCACCAAGCAACCGCATTGCGTATTGCTGCTCGATGAAATCGAGAAGGCGCATCCGGAAGTCTTCAACCTGCTGCTGCAGGTGATGGACCACGGCACGCTGACCGACAACAACGGGCGCAAGGCGGACTTCCGCAACGTGATCGTGATCATGACCACTAACGCCGGTGCTGAAACGGCGGCACGTGCTTCGATCGGTTTCACCCATCAGGACCACTCGTCCGATGCGATGGAAGTGATCAAGAAGAGCTTCACGCCGGAATTCCGCAACCGTCTGGATACCATCATTCAGTTTGGTCGCCTCAGTCATGAGGTCATCAAAAGCGTGGTGGACAAGTTCCTTACCGAGCTTCAGGCGCAGCTGGAAGACAAGCGCGTGCTTCTGGAAGTTACGGATGCGGCGCGCAGCTGGCTCGCGGCCGGTGGTTACGATTCGGCCATGGGCGCTCGTCCGATGGCGCGTCTGATCCAGGACAAGATCAAGCGTCCGCTGGCGGAGGAGATTCTGTTTGGCGAGCTGGCCGAGCATGGCGGTGTGGTTCACATCGACATCAAGGATGGTGAGTTGACGTTTGACTTCGAGACCACTGCAGAAATGGCTTGATGGCTGGTAAGTGAAAAGGCGCCTTTGGGCGCCTTTTTATTGTCTGTTTGTTTGGTGTGAATATCCGTTGCTGCGGTAACGGCTTCTTAGGGTTCCGCCCTTACGGCGGGTCACTTTTGGCAAACGCCCTCTGTGTCAGGCTACCTGTCGCCCTTGTTGATTGACTCGTTCATTCAAGAGGGTGAAGGTGCATAACAATGTCCAATTTAGGCAAGCGCTACGACA
>NZ_NEIX01000022.1:0-32893 GCF_002112885.1 Pseudomonas sp. B37(2017)
AGTGATTATTTTCAGAAGTTTCCGAAGATTTCTTCAACAACTTCAACCACTTGCGCTTCCGATCTCTCGTTAGCGGGAGGCGAATTCTACAGCGTTACATGCTGCTGTCAACACCTCTTTTTCTCCGCTTTCGACCGAGAAGATCGAACCGTTGAAAGCGCCAGATAAACCGGCATTTCCAACTCCCTCCAGGCTTCGATGAACTGAAGCGACCCACCTTCGAAACCTACTTAACTCATTGAATCTCAAGGAGTTTTCCGTTTCGACTGCGCCGGAAGTGGGACGAATTATAGAGACTCAGAATCTGCCGTCAACCCTTAATTTCATAAATCTGTCATATCGGTCAAAAAAGTCCCGAAACGCGAAGGCCGACCTAAATAGGTCGGCCTTCTTTGCACTGCCCTTCTACTTACAAGCTAGGGAAAGCGAATTGCGAAGCCTCATGGCTCGCACGCTGTGGCCAGCGCTGAGTGATCGCCTTGCGACGGGTATAGAAGCGCACACCATCCGGACCATAGGCATGCAGGTCGCCAAACAGCGAACGCTTCCAGCCACCGAAGCTGTGGTAAGCCACCGGCACCGGCAATGGAACGTTGACGCCGACCATGCCGACTTCGATCTCGTCGCAGAACAGACGCGCCGCTTCACCGTCACGAGTGAAGATGCAGGTACCGTTGCCGTATTCGTGATCGTTGATCAGTTGCATCGCCTCTTCCAGGCTGTTCACCCGGACGACGCACAGCACCGGCCCGAAGATCTCTTCTTTATAGATGCGCATCTCAGGCGTGACGTTGTCGAACAGGCAGCCACCCAGGAAGAAGCCTTCTTCATGACCGGCAACGCTCAGACCACGACCGTCGACCACCAGGGTCGCGCCCGCCGCCACGCCGTCTTCGACATAACCGCTGACCTTGTCGCGCGCCTGACCGGTAACCAGCGGCCCCATGTCCAGACCGCAAGAAGTGCCGGCACCGATTTTCAGCGCCTTGATCTGTGGAACCAGTTTGGCCACCAGTGCGTCCGCCACCTGATCGCCCACACACACGGCAACCGAGATCGCCATGCAGCGTTCGCCGCAAGAACCGTAAGCCGCGCCCATCAGTGCGCTGACCGCGTTGTCCAGATCCGCATCCGGCATCAGCACCGCGTGGTTCTTCGCGCCGCCCAGAGCCTGAACGCGTTTGCCGCGCTTGGTGCCTTCGGCATAGATGTATTCGGCAATCGGGGTCGAGCCCACGAAGCTCAACGCTTTGACTTCCGGCGCTTCGATCAGCGCGTCCACCGCAGTCTTGTCACCGTGGACCACGCTCAGCACGCCTTTCGGCAGGCCGGCTTCCAGCAGCAGTTGCGCGATCAGCAGGGTCGAGCTCGGATCACGCTCGGACGGCTTGAGGATGAAGCAGTTGCCGCAGACGATCGCCAACGGATACATCCACAGCGGCACCATCGCCGGGAAGTTGAACGGCGTAATGCCGGCCACCACGCCCAGCGGCTGGAAGTCCGACCAGGCATCAATGTTCGGGCCGACATTGCGGCTGTACTCGCCCTTGAGGATTTCCGGCGCTGCGCAGGCGAACTCGACGTTCTCGATACCGCGCTTCAGTTCACCGGCAGCGTCTTCCAGAGTCTTGCCGTGCTCTTCGCTGATCAATTGCGCGATGCGCGCTTCGTTCTGCTCCAGCAGTTGCTTGAAACGGAACATCACCTGAGCACGTTTGGCTGGTGGCGTGTTGCGCCAGGCCGGGAAAGCAGCCTTGGCGGCATCGATGGCGTGCTGGATAGTTTCGCGGCTGGCCAGCGGCAGCTTGTGGATAGCCTGACCGGTGGACGGGTTGAACACATCGACCGCGCGACCGTTCTCGGTCACCAGTTCGCCATTGATCAAATGCGGGATAACGCTCATCGGGAAACTCCTGAATTCTTGTGCGCAGACGCCCGCAAGGGGCGCCTGCTATTGGCGTATCTATATAGAAGGAAAAATCAGTCGAGCTTGTTCAGCACTTCGCCGACCGCGTCGAACAGACGATCAAGGTCCTGCGGCTTGCTGTTGAAGGTTGGGCCGAACTGCAGGGTGTCGCCGCCGAAACGCACGTAGAACCCGGCTTTCCACAACGCCATACCGGCTTCGAACGGACGCACGATGGCGTCGCCGTCACGGCCCGCGATCTGGATCGCACCGGCCAGGCCGTAGTTACGAATGTCGATGATGTTCTTCGCGCCTTTCAGACCATGCAGGGCATTTTCGAAATGTGGCGCGACTTCGGCCACGCTCTGTACCAGGTTTTCCTTTTGCAGCAGGTCGAGTGCCGCAAGACCCGCGGCGCAAGCCACCGGGTGCGCGGAATAGGTGTAGCCGTGCGGGAATTCCACGGCGTATTCCGGGGTCGGCTGGTTCATGAAGGTCTGATAAATCTCGGAGCTGGCAATCACCGCGCCCATCGGGATCGCGCCGTTGGTGACTTGCTTGGCGATGCACATCAGATCCGGGGTCACGCCGAAGGTGGTGGCTCCGAACATGGTGCCGGTACGGCCGAACCCGGTGATCACTTCGTCGAACACCAGCAGGATATTGTGCTGATCGCAGATTTCACGCAGACGCTTGAGGTAGCCCTGTGGCGGAACCAGCACGCCAGCGGAGCCGGCCATCGGCTCAACGAACACCGCTGCGATGTTCGAAGCATCGTGCAGCTCGATCAGCTTCAGCAGCTCATCGGCCAGCGCGATACCGCCCTGCTCCGGCATGCCACGGGAGAAAGCATTGCTCGCCAGCAGAGTGTGCGGCAGGTGATCGACGTCCATCATCGCCTGACCGAACAGCTTGCGGTTGCCGTTGACGCCACCGAGGCTGGTGCCGGCGATGTTCACACCGTGGTAACCACGGGCACGGCCGATCATCTTGGTCTTGGTCGACTGGCCTTTCAGGCGCCAGTAAGCGCGGACCATTTTCACTGCGGTATCGGCACACTCGGAGCCCGAGTCAGTGAAGAACACGTGATTCAGATTGCCCGGCGTCAGGTCGGTGATTTTCTCCGCCAGCTGGAACGACAGCGGGTGGCCGTACTGGAAGCCCGGCGAGTAATCGAGAGTGCCCAACTGCTTGGCCACCGCTTCCTGGATTTCCTTGCGGGTATGCCCGGCGCCGCAGGTCCACAGACCGGACAGCGAGTCGTACACCTTGCGGCCCTTGTCGTCGATCAGCCAGCTGCCTTCGGCGCCGACGATCAGACGCGGATCGCGCTGGAAGTTGCGGTTGGCGGTGTACGGCATCCAGTGCGCGTCCAGCTTCAGTTGGCTGGCCAGTGGCGACGACGCGTTTTCAGGCATGTTCATCGGGCAAAACCTCACAGGGCAATAAGCTTCAGAGAGATAGAAAGCGTTGTTGCAGCTAAATTGCCACGCGGATAAAGTCGGTGAAATTCAACTCTTCTAACCTTCAGTTAGAACTCTGCTAAACAATGAGAACAACAGCATGAGCAGCCGTCGCCCCGATCCACTGGCCCAGGTCAGTGACTTTGACATTCGCCTGCTGCGGATTTTTCGCAGCGTGGTGGAGTGCGGCGGCTTCTCGGCGGCGGAAACCGTGCTCGGCATCGGTCGCTCGGCGATCAGCCAGCAGATGAGCGATCTGGAGCAACGCCTGGGCCTGCGTCTGTGCCAGCGCGGGCGCGCCGGTTTCTCCCTGACCGAAGAAGGTCGCGAGGTCTATCAGTCGGCGTTGCAGCTTTTAAGTGCGCTGGAAAGTTTCCGCACCGAGGTCAACGGCCTGCACCAGCACTTGCGTGGCGAGTTGATCATCGGCCTGACCGACAACCTTGTCACCCTGCCCCACATGCGCATCACCCACGCGCTCGCGCAGTTGAAGGAGCGCGGGCCGGACGTACAGATCCAGATCCGCATGATCGCCCCCAACGAAGTCGAACAAGGCGTACTCGACGGACGCCTGCATGTCGGCGTGGTGCCGCAGGCCAGCGCGTTGTCGGGATTGGAATATCAGCCGCTGTACAGCGAACGTTCACTTCTCTACTGCGCAGTTGGTCATCCGCTATTTTACGTCGACGATAAACAGCTGGATGACGAACGCCTGAACAGTCAGGACGCTATCGCCCCGACCTTCCGTTTGCCGGCAGAGATCCAGGCGCACTATCAGGCACTCAATTGCACCGCCAGCGCTTCCGACCGCGAAGGCATGGCGTTCCTGATTCTGACCGGGCGTTACATCGGCTACCTGCCGGATCACTACGCCAGTCTCTGGGTTCAACAAGGTCGCTTGCGCGCACTCAAGGCCAGCACCCGCTTCTATGATTTGAGCCTGGCCTCGGTCACCCGCAAGGGTCGTCGCCCGCATCTGGTACTGGAAAGTTTTCTCGAAAGCCTCGCCGCCACCCGCTGACGGCCGGGGTTTTATTCGCCCGGGGCTTGTCCCGCGCCGGTGGTTGCGCTATCAACGCAACTGGTTGCACCCCACAGACCAACCCGGAAGTGCCTATGACCTTTGAAGTCCCCGCTCACGGCGGCAAACCTGCCAGCCGCATTCGTCAGAAGAACGAAGAGACCATCATCAAAGCCGCCGAAGACGAGTTCGCCCGTCACGGGTACAAAGGCACGAGCATGAACACCATCGCCACCAAGGCCGGGCTGCCCAAGGCGAACCTGCATTACTACTTCACCAACAAGCTCGGGTTGTACGTGGCGGTGCTGAGCAACATCCTTCAATTGTGGGACAGCACCTTCAACTCCCTCACGGCCGACGACGACCCGGCTGAAGCACTGACCCGCTACATCCGCGCAAAAATGGAATTCTCCCGTCGCCAGCCGCAAGCTTCGCGAATCTTCGCGATGGAAGTGATCAGCGGCGGCGAATGCCTGACCGAATATTTCAACCAGGATTACCGCGCCTGGTTCCAGGGCCGCGCCGGCGTGTTCCAGGCCTGGATCGACGCGGGCAAAATGGACCCGGTCGACCCGGTACACCTGATCTTCCTCTTGTGGGGCAGCACCCAGCATTACGCCGACTTCGCCACCCAGATCTGCCGGGTGACCGGTCGCAGCAAGTTGACCAAACAGGACATGGAAGACGCCGGCGACAACCTGATCCGCATCATCCTCAAAGGCTGCGGCCTCACTTCTTCTATATAAGTCGTTTTATGCCATTCACCCTCAGCGGCTTTTGCGAATTCCGCGAAGAGATTCGCAAAAGCCGTTTCATCACCTTCGCCGCGCCGATCGGCAGCCCTGCCGAGGCGCAAGCCTTCATCGAGCAGCACAGCGACTTGAACGCTTCGCACAATTGCTGGGCGTGGAAGCTCGGCGACCAGTACCGCAGCAACGACGACGGCGAACCCGGTGGCACTGCCGGGCGGCCGATTCTCGCGGCCATCGAGGCGCAGGACTGCGATCAGGTCGCGGTGCTGGTGATCCGCTGGTACGGCGGCATTCAACTGGGCACCGGCGGTCTGGCCCGGGCCTATGGCGGCGGCGCCAACAAATGTCTGCAAACCGCGCCGAAGATCGAGTTGATCAGTCGCGTGCCCGTGCGTTGCGCCTGCGCTTTCAGTGAACTGGCGCTGGTGAAGCTGCGGGTCGCCGATCTGGGCGGATTGGTGGTGGAGGAAAACTTCACCGCCAATGGTGTCGAGCTGCAACTGGCCGTGGGCGAAGCGCACATCGAGCTGTTGCAGAATCAGCTGGCCGACCTGAGCCGTGGGCGAATCCTGCTGCAACGTTGAAGCCCCGCCATGTTTTGGGGCGCCAGCCCGTTTGCTTATGCCCGAGAATTGCCCACATCCGCTGTGCACCCGGCTGTGGATAACCTGAGCACAGGACGCTGTAACCCTTCTGTCACGTGGCTTTGCGGGATTTGTTCACTTTTCGTCCAATCGCCCATCACAACAAACAATTTCACGTAAAAACAATCGCTTAGCGTCGTTTATCGCCTTTAGAAGAAAGCCCACCAGTGCTTATGCCCGGGATTTTGTCTTGCGCACAAATACTGTGGAGCAACCTGTGGATAAGCCGTTCATGACTGGCGCAGTCGCAGGTTCTGCATGGCTTCGACGAGGTTGCTCGTTTTTTGATCAGCCAAGCGCGGGCAAAACTGGAGCCTGATCAAGGGCTTTGCCCTCAAGTGGTGCCGCGCAAGACGTCGAATTCATTTCAAAGGCTCTACGCCACAGGCTGGCAAACAGCGGCTGCCTGCGTTCCTGACTCAATGGCCAGGAAATTGCTTTATCCACAGGCACAACTCCAAGCAACCCGAGCCTGTCATGCCAAACCCCACGTCCACACCGCGCCTGCAACTGCGCCACATCAGCAAACGTTATCCCGGTTGCCTCGCCAATGACGCCATCGACCTGAGCATCGCCCCCGGTGAAATCCACGCGCTGCTCGGTGAAAACGGTGCAGGTAAAAGCACGTTGATGAAGATCATCTACGGCGTCACCCAGGCCGATTCGGGCGAGATGCTGTGGCAAGGTCAACCGGTGAGCATGCGCAACCCGGCCCAGGCGCGGCAGTTGGGCATCGGCATGGTGTTCCAGCATTTCTCGCTGTTCGAGACCCTGAGCGTGGCGCAGAACATTGCATTGGCGATGGGTGCAGCGTCCGGTTCGCCGAAACAGCTTGAGGCGAAAATCCGTGAAGTGTCGCGCCGATATGGCATGGCGCTGGAGCCCCAGCGACTTGTCCACAGCCTGTCGATCGGCGAGCGGCAACGGGTCGAGATCGTTCGTTGCCTGATGCAGGACATTCGCCTGCTGATTCTCGATGAGCCAACCTCGGTGCTCACGCCGCAGGAAGCCGACGAGCTGTTCATCACCCTGCGCCGGCTCGCGGCTGAGGGCTGCAGCATTCTGTTCATCAGCCACAAACTCGGCGAGGTGCGCGCCTTGTGTCACAGCGCCACAGTTCTGCGCGGCGGTCGGGTGGCCGGCCATTGCGTGCCGGCCGACTGTACTGATCGGCAACTGGCGCAATTGATGGTCGGAGAAGCCGCGACATTGATCGGCGAGTTCACGAAGGTCACCGGTGGCGCGGCGTTCTTGCAGGTCAGCGGATTGAACTGGCACAACCCGGATCCGTTCGGCTGCTCCCTGAGCGACATCGACCTGCAGGTGCGCAGCGGTGAAATCGTCGGCATCGCCGGCGTGGCGGGCAACGGTCAGGACGAGTTACTGGCCTTGCTCAGCGGCGAGCAGACACTGCCCCGCGATGCAGCGCAAACCATCCGCTTCCGAGAACGCGCCGTCGCCGATCAGCGCCCGGATGCACGACGCAAACTCGGCCTGGCGTTCGTCCCCGCCGAACGACTCGGGCATGGCGCGGTGCCGGACATGAGTCTGGCGGACAACGCCCTGCTCACCGCTTTTCAACAAGGCTTGGTCAGCCACGGCTTGATCGAGCGCGGCAAGGTCGAAACCCTCGCCCGAACGATCATCCAGCGCTTCGGCGTGAAAACCCCGGACACCCAGACCGCCGCCCGCAGCCTGTCCGGCGGCAACCTGCAGAAATTCATCCTTGGCCGGGAAATCCTCCAGCAACCGAAACTGCTGATCGCCGCGCACCCGACCTGGGGCGTGGATGTTGGCGCGGCGGCCACCATTCACCGGGCGCTGATTGCCCTGCGCGATGCCGGGGCGGCGATTCTGGTGATCTCCGAAGACCTCGACGAACTGTTCCAGATCAGCGACCGCCTCGGCGCGCTGTGCGGCGGGCGCCTGTCGGCGTTGCAGGACACGGCGCAAACCCGCCTCAGCGACGTCGGCGGCTGGATGGCCGGCCAGTTCGACACCCCTCAATCACAACCGGCCACGGTTTAACGGAGTTTTCCCATGTTGCTTTCCCTCGAACCCCGTGGCCGGCAATCGCGCCTGATGCTGTGGTGCTCGCCGGTGCTGGCGGCGACGCTGACGCTGGTCTGCGGATCTTTGCTGTTCGTCGCCCTTGGCCACGATCCGCTGAAGACTTTGCACACCTTGCTGATCGCCCCGGTCAGCGACCTGTACGGCGTCTCCGAACTGCTGGTCAAAACCCTGCCGATCCTGTTGTGCGCGCTGGGCCTCGCAGTGGCCTATCAGGCGCGGATCTGGAACATCGGCGCCGAAGGCCAGTTGCTGCTCGGCGCCCTTGCCGGCAGTGCGCTGGCGGTAAATATCATCGATATGCAAAGCCGCTGGGCGCTGGTGCTGATCCTGCTCACCGGCACCCTCGCCGGCGCCGCGTGGGCCGGGCTCACCGCCTGGTTGCGCACACGCTTCAACGCCAACGAAATCCTCACCAGCATCATGCTCAATTACATCGCGCTGAACCTGCTGCTGTTCTGCGTGCACGGGCCGCTGAAAGATCCGGCCGGATTCAATTTCCCCGAGTCGGCGATGTTCAGCGATGCCAGCCGCCTGCCGCTGTTGATGGAGGACGGTCGGGCCCACATCGGCGTGTATTTCGCCTTGCTCGCGCTGGTCGCGGTGTGGGTGTTGCTGCAGAAAAGCTTCGTCGGTTTCCAGATCAAGGTGTTGGGGCTGGACAAACGTGCGGCAGGATTCGTCGGGTTTCGCGAAAAGCGTCTGATCTGGCTCGCACTGCTGATCAGTGGTGGATTGGCGGGGCTTGCCGGTGTTTGCGAAGTCACCGGGCCGATCGGCCAACTGGTGCCGCAAGTCTCGCCGGGCTACGGCTATGCGGCGATCACCGTGGCATTTCTCGGGCGGCTCAATCCCATCGGCATTCTGTTTTCCAGCCTGTTGATGGCGCTGCTGTACATCGGTGGCGAGAGCGCGCAGATGACGCTGAATCTGCCGCAGGCGATCACCCAGTTGTTCCAGGGAATGATGCTGTTTTTCCTGCTGGCCTGTGACGTGCTGATCCTCTATCGGCCACGCCTGAACCTGCGCTGGGTGCGGCGCACTTCTACCACCGCCGTAACCGCCGGAGCGCTGTGATGGATATCGATCTGCTGAGCAATATTTTCTACGCCATGGTGCGCTGCGGTACGCCATTGCTGTTGGTGGCGCTGGGTGAACTGATTTGCGAAAAGAGCGGCGTACTCAACCTCGGTCAGGAAGGCATGATGCTGTTTGGCGCGGTGATCGGTTTCATCGTCGCGTTCAACAGCGGCAACCTGTGGCTCGGCGTGGTGCTCGCGATGCTCGCCGGGATGTTGCTGTCGTCGCTGTTTGCCCTGGTGGCTCTGGTGTTCAACGCCAATCAGGTGGCAACCGGTCTGGCGCTGACGATTTTTGGTGTGGGCCTGTCGACCTTTGTCGGCGCAGCGTGGGTCGGCAAAC
The DNA here is from genome assembly GCF_002112885.1 of Pseudomonas sp. B37(2017). Classification (NCBI taxonomy): domain Bacteria; kingdom Pseudomonadati; phylum Pseudomonadota; class Gammaproteobacteria; order Pseudomonadales; family Pseudomonadaceae; genus Pseudomonas; species Pseudomonas sp. B37(2017). Next base: position 9,279 of record NZ_NEIX01000022.1, read on the forward strand.
CGCTGGCGGGATTCGAGCCGCTGGCGATTCCTTACTTGAGCGAAATCCCACTGATTGGGCGGATGCTGTTTGCCCAGGATCTGTTGGTGTACCTGTCGTTCGCGCTGTTTGCGCTGGTGGCATGGGTGATCGTGAAAAGCCGCGTCGGGCTGATCATTCAAGCGGTCGGCGAGAATCCTGATGCGGCCAGTGCCATGGGCTTGCCGGTGCTGACCGTGCGCACACTGGCGGTGCTGTTCGGCGGCGCGATGGCCGGACTGGCCGGAGCTTATCTGTCGCTGGCGTACACGCCGATGTGGGCCGAGAACATGACCGCCGGACGCGGCTGGATCGCGCTGGCGCTGGTGGTGTTCGCCAGTTGGCGGGTATGGCGGTTGCTGCTCGGCGCGTATCTGTTCGGACTCGCCAGCATCCTGCACCTGGTGGCGCAGGGGTTGGGGCTGGCGATTCCTTCGAGTCTGCTGGCGATGCTGCCGTACGTCGCGACCATTCTGGTGCTGGTGTTGTTGTCGCGCGATGCAGTGCGTACACGGCTGTATGCACCGGTTTCACTGGGACAGCCGTGGCAGGCCGGGCACTAAGCCGTGACAGCTCGCGACAGCGGCCGAACCGGTAACACCTGAGCGATGCCCCACGCCACTTCGAGAACCAGGAATCCCACCAGCAACGAACTGGCGCCGTGGGCCAGGGCATACGTCATCCACGCGGCGAACAGAAACCGCGTCACCGCGTCATAGCGCCCATAAACCGGCTGCGGATCACGAATCCGCAGCACCGCCCACATGCACACCACCGAACCGAACAAATTGGCTATCAGCAGATGCGCAGGTTCGAACGGCGGCAGCTCGCCGGGCAGTTCCAGCGCCTGGCTCAGCGCCGTCAGCAACCCATGCAACACAGCAAAACTCCACGGCGTGACAAACGCCGCCGTCACGATCAAGTCATACCAGGCACTGCCGCGCACCAACTGCCGATACTGCGTTGAAGTCCACATCATCCTTGCTCCAAAATTTCAGGGAGCAACCACGGTAAAGCCTGGAGTATGCTCCAGGGTCAAACACTTTCGAGACCTGCAAGATGCGCATCGGTGAGTTGGCCCAGGCCTGCGATGTCAGCCGTGACACGCTGCGTTTTTACGAGGAGCGCGGATTGATCGCGGCGCAACGTAGCGCCAACGGTTATCGCGATTATCCGCCGGAGATGGTGCAATTGGTGCTCTACATCAAAACGGCGCAGCGTCTGGGCTTTACTCTCGGCGAGATCGGCAGCAGCGTTGGCGCGCTGTGGCAATCGCCAAATCCCGACACCACCGTCACGCAACTGCTGCAAGACAAACTCAAGCTGGTCGAAACCCGCATGGCCGAGCTCGGTGAGTTGCGCCAGGAGTTGCAGCATCGGCTCGGTCAACGTTGTCCATTGAACCCGTGATCTTTCAACTTTCAAGGAAAGCCAATCATGTCCGCACTTAATCCTGCCAAGCACGCACTGATCATCGGCGCCTCCCGGGGCCTGGGCCTGGGACTGGTGAAAACCCTGCTGGCCGACGGCTGGCGAGTCACCGCCACGGTTCGCAACCCTTCCAACGCCGAGGCGCTGAAAGCACTGGGTAACGTGCAAGTCGAAAAGCTCGACATGGATGACCAGCAAGCAGTGATTGCCCTGAGCCAGCAGCTCAAGGGCGAGACCTTTGACCTGCTGTTCGTCAACGCCGGAGTCAAAGGCCCTGACGTGCAAACTCCGGGCGGCGCGACGCTGGCGGAAGTCGGTCAGTTGTTCTTCACCAACGCGGTGGCACCGATCAATCTGGCACAGCGCTTTGTCGGGCAGATCCGCGACGGCAGCGGCGTACTGGCGTTCATGAGTTCGGTGCTCGGCAGCGTGACCATGCCCGACGCGCCGGAACTGGCGCTGTACAAGGCCAGCAAGGCGGCGCTGAACTCGATGACCAACAGCTTCGTCACGCAACTGGGCGATCAGAAACTCACCGTGCTGTCGCTGCATCCGGGCTGGGTGAAAACCGACATGGGCGGCGAAGGTGCCGACATCGACGTGGAGACCAGCACCCGTGGTCTGGTGGATCAGGTCGATGCGTTTGCCGGCAAGGGCGGCCATCACTTCGTGAACTACAAAGGTGAAACCATTCCCTGGTAATCAACAGATTCCCAATGTGGGAGCGAGCCTGCTCGCGATGGCGGTGGATCAGCCAGGAAATATGTCGACTGAAACTCCGTCATCGCGAGCAGGCTCGCTCCTACAAAGGGATTGTGGTGTCTGGTCGGGTTGGGCTTGCCCGCCGCAACATTTTGTTCGAAACTCAGCACCTCGTCCTTCGCGGCGACCCTGGATCAGCAGACAGGGCAACACTGAGCTGGCAACCCTGAACCCAACTTTCAGAGGAGCCGGCCACAATGCCTGCGACCCGTATCTGGTTAAAAAATCCCCTCGCCATTTTCACGGCCAACGGCCTCGATGCCCGTGGCGGTCTGGTGCTGCAAGACGGTGTGATCACCGAAGTGCTCGGCGCCGGCCAGCAACCTTCCGCCCCCTGCAATGAAGTGTTCGACGCTCGTGAGCACGTGATCCTGCCGGGCCTGATCAACACCCATCACCACTTCTATCAGACCCTGACCCGCGCCTGGGCGCCGGTGGTCAATCAGCCGTTGTTCCCGTGGCTGAAAACCCTGTACCCGGTCTGGGCGCGCCTGACCCCGGAAAAACTCGCCCTCGCCACCAAGGTCGCGCTGGCCGAGCTGCTGCTGTCGGGTTGCACCACCGCCGCCGACCACCATTACCTGTTCCCGGATGGCCTGGAAAACGCCATCGACGTGCAAGTTGAAACCGTGCGCGAACTGGGCATGCGCGCCATGCTCACGCGTGGTTCGATGAGCCTCGGCGAGAAGGACGGCGGCCTGCCTCCGCAGCAGACCGTGCAGGAAGGCCAGGTGATTCTCGACGACAGCCAGCGGCTGATTCACGAGTACCACGAACGTGGTGACGGCGCGCAAATCCAGATCGCTCTGGCGCCGTGCTCGCCGTTCTCGGTGACCCCGGAAATCATGTCCGCCAGCGCCGAACTGGCGAACAAACTCGATGTGCGTCTGCACACCCACCTTGCCGAAACCCTCGACGAAGAAGACTTCTGCCTGCAACGCTTCGGCCTGCGCACTGTGGATTATCTGGACAGCGTCGACTGGCTCGGCCCGCGCACGTGGCTGGCCCACGGCATCCATTTCAACCCCGACGAAATCGCCCGCCTCGGCGCGGCCGGCACCGGCATCTGCCATTGCCCGAGCTCGAACATGCGCCTGGCGTCCGGCATCTGCCCGAGCATCGATCTGACCGATGCCGGCGCGTTGTTCGGCATCGGTGTGGATGGTTCGGCGTCCAACGATGCGTCGAACATGATCCTCGAAGCACGTCAGGCCCTGTACATCCAGCGCCTGCGTTACGGCGCCGAGAAAATCACCCCGGAACGTGTGCTGGGCTGGGCGACCAAGGGTTCGGCGAGCCTGTTGGGTCGCACCGATATCGGCGAACTGGCGGTCGGCAAGCAGGCGGATCTGGCGTTGTTCAAACTCGATGAACTGCGTTTCTCCGGCAGCCATGACCCGATCTCGGCATTGCTGTTGTGCGGTGCGGATCGTGCGGATCGCGTGATGGTCGGCGGCAAGTGGCGTGTGGTTGACGGGCAGGTTGAAGGACTGGATCTCAAAGGCCTGATTGCCGATCACAGCCAGGCGGCTCGGCAGTTGATCGCCGGCACCTGATCCCTCCTCCTGACCTGATGATCGTTCCCACGCTCTGCGTGGGAATGCAGCCATGGACGCTCTGCGTCCGACGTTGGACGCAGAGCGTCCCGGTATGCATTACCACGCGGAGCGTGGGAACGATCGGTCAGCGATGGTCGCCTTCAAAGGCCCAGCAGCGACAACATGATGAACGTCGCAAACAGCACAAAGTGGGTCATGCCCTCGATGGCATTGGTCTCGCCGTCATTGAGGTTGATCGCGCTGACGATCAGCGTGATGAAGATCATCACCGTCTGCACCGGCGTCATCGCCATCTGAAACGGTTGCCCCGTATAGAGCGCCATCGCTTCCATCACCGGCACCGTCAAAATCACCGTCGACAACGAAGCGCCCATTGCAATGTTGACCACCGACTGCATCCGGTTGGCCAACGCCGCGCGTAACGCAGTCAGAATCTCCGGCGCTGCCGAGATCGCTGCCACCAGAATCGCCGTGATCACCGGCGGTGCGCCCGTCCCTTCCAGGCCCAGATCGAGGGTCTTGGACATCACCTCGGCCAGTGCGCCGATCACCACCACGCCGAACACCAGAATGCCGATCGACAGCGCCAGGCTGACCGGTTTCGGCTCTTCTTCCACGGGCTCTTTCTTGCGGCGTTTGTCCGGGTAGCTGTAGCTGAAAAAGTAGCTGTGCGGGCCGACCTGCATGCGCAGGAACAACGCATAAAGCACCACCATCGCGCCGATGGTGAACGCCGAATAAATTTTCCAGTTGGCCTCGGGAATGAACTCCGGCACCACCATCGACACGCCCATGGCGGTGAGGATCATCACGCTGTAACTGCGGGCCGAGTCGTCGTTGTAGGACTGCTCACCATGCTTGATCCCGCCCATCAATGCGGCGAGGCCGAGGATGCCGTTGATGTCGAGCATCACCGCCGAATAGATCGTGTCGCGCACCAGCGTCGGCGAGGCTTCGTTGCTCATCATGATCGCCAGGATCACCACTTCCACCAGCACGGCGGCCAGGGTCAGGATCATCGTGCCGTACGGGTCGCCGACTTTTTCCGCAAGCAATTCGGCCTGATGGGCGACGCGCATCGAGGCGGCGACGATGAACGCGATCAGCACCAGGCCGGCCGTCAGCGCGACGATCTGGCCGCTGTGCAGCAGCCAGTGCTCCAGCGGATACGCGACAAAAGCCGCGATCAGGGCCAGCAGCAGAAAGCTTTCTTGCTTGAGGATCGTGAGCATGGCGGGCCTTTTGGCGCAGGGGTTCGAATGAGCTACTGACTGCGGGGCGGCGCTAATGGTTCGTTACACCTTAGCGCACCAGTGGATGGCGTCCGTGTACGGACATGCACTTTTTTCGGCCCGGCCGGCCTCATCGCGAGCAAGCTCGCTCCCACAGGGATCGCGGTGCTTTTGTGGGAGCGAGCTTGCTCGCGAAGGTCCCGCCGCGATTTCGACTCGATTTGTTGTCCGCTTGGTCAGTCTTTTGCATTGCCCTCCCCACACACAACAAAAGGGAGTTCGCGTTCATGCAAAAACGTCCACTGCAAACACTGCTGTGCATCGCCATGGGCCTTGGCCTCAGCCTGAGCGCCAGTGCCGCCGATCCACTGAAAGTCGGCTTCGTCTACATCGGCCCCATCGGCGACCACGGCTGGACGTATCAGCATGAACAGGGGCGCAAGGCGCTGGCGGAAAAACTCGGCACGCAGATCACCACCAACTACGTGGAGAACGTCGCCGAGGGCGCCGATGCCGAGCGGGTGATCCGCAACATGGCCAAGGACAAGTACGACCTGATCTTCACCACCTCTTTCGGCTACATGAACCCAACGGTGAAAGTCGCCAAACAGTTTCCCAAGGTGACCTTCGAACACGCCACCGGCTACAAGCAGGACAAGAACCTCGGCACCTATCTCGCGCGCACCTACGAGGGGCGTTACGTCGGTGGTTTCCTCGCGGCGAAGATGACCAAGACCAAAAAGATCGGCTACGTCGCCTCGTTCCCGATCCCGGAAGTGATCCGCGACATCAACGCGATCCAGCTGGCCCTGAACAAGTACAACCCCGGCACCGAGATAAAAGTGGTGTGGGTCAACTCGTGGTTCGATCCGGGCAAGGAGGCCGACGCGGCCAACGCGCTGATCGATCAGGGCGTGGACGTGGTGTTCCAGCACACCGACAGCCCGGCGCCGATCCAGGCCGCCGAACGACGTGGTGTCTATGCCGTGGGCTACGCTTCGGACATGGCGCACTTCGGCCCGAAAGCGGTGCTGACTTCAATCGTCAACGACTGGGCGCCGCACTACATTCAGGCGACCCAGAGCGTGATCGACCACACCTGGAAAGCCCAGGACTACTGGGGCGGGTTGAAGGAAGGCACGGTCGAACTGCCGATCAGCGATCTGGTGCCGGCACCGGTGAAGGCCGAAGCCGAGCAGATCATCGCCGACATCAAGAGCGGCACCTTGCAACCGTTCACCGGGCCGATCAAGGATCAGGCCGGCGTCGAGAAAATCCCGGCGGGGGTCAGCGCGACCAATGCGGAACTGGCGTCGATGAATTACTACGTCGAAGGCATGAAGGCCGAGATGCCGAAGTAATCCCGGCCCCACCACCATTCCCTTGTGGGAGCGGGCTTGCTCGCGAAAGCGTTTTATCAGGCAACTCATGTATCAACTGATACGACGCCTTCGCGAGCAAGCCCGCTCCCACAGTTGGATCTCTGCGTATTCAAGGATTGTGCATGAACAGCCTTCCGATCATCGACATCTCGCCGCTCTACTCCGACGACCAGAACGCCTGGCCCGCCGTCGCCGAACAGATCGACCACGCCTGCCGCGAATGGGGCTTTTTCTACATCAAGGGCCACCCGATTTCTGCGCAGCGTATCGAATCCCTGCTCGATCACGCACAGCGCTTCTTTGCGCAACCGGCAGAAGAAAAACTCAAGATCGACATCACCCAGACTGTCCATCACCGCGGCTACGGCGCCATCGCCACCGAACAGCTCGACCCGGACAAACCCAGCGACCTCAAGGAAACCTTCGACATGGGCCTGCACCTGCCGGCCGATCATCCCGAGGTGCTGGCAGCAAAACCTTTGCGTGGCCCCAACCGTCATCCGGCCATTCCCGGCTGGGAAGCGCTGATGGAGCAGCATTACCTCGACATGCAGGCCCTCGCGCAAACCCTGTTGCGGGCCATGACCCTGGCACTGGGTATCGAACGCGACTTCTTCGACACGCGCTTCAACGAGCCGGTCAGCGTACTGCGAATGATCCACTACCCGCCGCGCCACACCGCCAGTTCCGCCGAACAGCAAGGTGCTGGCGCGCACACCGATTACGGCTGCATCACGCTGCTTTATCAGGACACCGCCGGCGGCTTGCAGGTGAAAAACGTCAAAGGCCGGTGGATCGACGCGCCGCCCATCGACGGCACCTTCGTGGTCAACCTCGGCGACATGATGGCGCGCTGGAGCAATGACCGTTATCGCTCGACTCCGCACCGGGTCATCAGCCCGCTCGGCGTGGATCGCTACTCGATGCCGTTTTTCGCCGAACCGCACCCGGACACCCGCATCGAGTGCCTGCCCGGTTGCCAGGACGCACAGCATCCGGCGAAATATCCGACCACCACCTGCGCCGAATTCCTGCTGTCGCGCTTCGCCGATACCTACGCCTATCGACGGGAGCAGGAAGCGGTGTGATGGATCGGTTGGTCAGGTTTTGCCAATTGTTTCGGCGGGCATCTGTAGAATGCCGTCATTGCACCTGATGAGAAAAGAATATGTACGACTGGCTCAACGCCCTGCCCAAGGCCGAACTGCACCTGCACCTCGAAGGCTCGCTGGAGCCCGAGCTGCTGTTCGCCCTGGCCGAACGCAACAAGATCGCCCTGCCGTGGAGCGACGTCGAAACCCTGCGCAAGGCCTACGCCTTCAACAATCTGCAGGAATTCCTCGACCTGTATTACCAGGGCGCCGACGTGCTGCGCACCTCCCAGGATTTCTACGACCTGACCTGGGCCTATCTGCTGCGCTGTAAAGAACAGAACGTGATCCACACCGAACCGTTCTTCGATCCGCAGACCCATACCGACCGTGGCATCCCGTTCGAAGTGGTGCTCAACGGCATCGCCGCCGCGCTGAAAGATGGCGAGCAGCAACTGGGCATCACCAGCGGTTTGATCCTGAGCTTCCTGCGCCACCTGAGCGAAGACGAAGCGCAGAAAACCCTCGACCAGGCGCTGCCGTTCCGTGATGCATTCGTCGCCGTAGGTCTGGACAGTTCCGAAATGGGTCACCCGCCGAGCAAGTTCCAGCGCGTGTTTGATCGTGCCCGTCACGAAGGTTTCCTGACCGTCGCCCATGCAGGCGAAGAAGGCCCGCCGGAGTACATCTGGGAAGCCATCGACCTGCTGAAAATCCAGCGTATCGACCATGGCGTACGCGCCATCGAAGACGAGCGCCTGATGCAGCGGATCATCGACGAGCAGATCCCGCTGACCGTGTGCCCGCTGTCGAACACCAAGCTCTGCGTGTTCGATCACATGTCGCAGCACAACATCCTCGACATGCTCGAGCGCGGCGTGAAGGTCACGGTGAACTCCGATGACCCGGCGTACTTCGGTGGTTACGTGACCGAGAACTTCCACGCGCTGCACACTCACCTGGGCATGACCCAGGATCAGGCCAAGCGCCTGGCGCAGAACAGCCTGGATGCGCGGTTGGTGAAACCATAAGCAACAGCACGTAACCAATGTGGGAGCGAGCTTGCTTGCGAATAGGGTCTGTCATTCAACGAAGATGTTGTTTGATACACCACTTTCGCGAGCAAGCTCGCTCCCACAGTTGGTTTAGGGTTCAGCCAATAACTTCTGCTTCGGTCAATTCCTCCAAGGTTTTACCCCGCGTCTCCATCCCGAACAGCCACACCACCCCCGCCGCAATCGCAAAACACAACGCCCCCAGCGCAAACACCCCGCCCTGCCCGGTAATCGGGAACACCAGTCCGGTGACCAACGGCCCGAGCAGCGAACCTACGCGTCCAATGGCCGAGGCGAATCCCGAGCCCGTCGCCCGCGCCGAGGTCGGATACAGTTCCGGCGTGTAGGTGTAGAGCACCGCCCACATGCCGAACAGGAAAAACTGCATCAACAGCCCCGTGCCGATCAGCAGCGCGACGTTGCCGCCAAACACCGCGCTTTGTCCGTACAGAAACGCCATCACCCCGCCGCCGAGCAACGTGACGATGCACACAGGCTTTCGTCCCCAACGCTCCACCAGCCAGGCCGCCATCAGGAAGCCGGGAATCCCGCCGAGGGAAATCAGCACCGTGTAATACACCGACTGAGTTACGGCGAAACCCGATTGTTGCAATAACGCACTGAGCCAGGACGTCAGGCCGTAGAAACCCAGTAGTGCGAAGAACCACAGGCTCCAGATCATCGTCGTGCGCTGGCGATACAGCGGTGACCAGATCTGTTTGAGTGCCGAAAGGAAATGGCCCGGTGGAGTCACGCTGCGTGGCAGGCGAACCGGCTCCGGCAAGGCAGCACCGCCGAGCGATGCCTGTACCCGCGCCTCAATCCCGCGCAACACCTTGTCCGCCGCGTCATGTTTGCCGGCCTGCTCCAGCCAGCGCGGCGACTCGGGAATGAAAAAGCGGATCGCCAGCACGAACACCGCCGGTACCGCCAACACCAGAAAGATGTCGCGCCAGCCAATCAACGGCAGCAGGAAATACGACAGCACGCCCGCCGCGACGAAACCCAGCGGCCAGAAACCGTCCATCAAGGCGATGTAGCGTCCCCGGCGCTGGGCAGGAATCAACTCCGACAGCATCGACTGGGCAATCGGAAACTCCATGCCCATGCCGATGCCCAGCAGAATGCGAAACAGCGTCAGGCTCTCGACCGTCTGCGCCGTGGAGCACAGGTAACTGGCCAGCCCCCACAGGACGATGCTCCACTGGAACACCGGTTTGCGACCGAACCGATCCGCCAGCAATCCGGACAGCGACGCCCCCAGCACCATGCCGAAAAAACTCGAACTGGCCAGCAGGCCGGCCTGCGCACTGCTCAGGCCGAACTCGGCTTTGATCGAGCCGAGCAGGAAGGTCATCATCGCCAGATCCATGGAGTCGAAGAAAAACGCCAGGGCGATGATGATGAAGATGATCCGGTGATAACCGCTGACTGGCAGGCGCTCCAGTCGATCTGCCGCGCTGAAGTTTCCCGTGTCCATGCCACCTCCTCAATCCGAAAAGTCCCCGGATCGAGTGTGCGCGATAGCGGTTGCGCGCCTGTGCCAGATGCGACGTGTTCGCAGCCGTTGACGACGCTCAATAGCAAACCAGTGGAAGAAAGCGCTCTACAACGCCATTTCCAGCTCGGTTTCACAGGCGAAACGATGAATTTCCCGCTGGCCCGCCGCCGTCAGTTGCAGGGCTCTGGAATCGTTGGGCAGCACCAGCCAGCCCGACTGCATGAACAGCTGCAACAACGCCGCCCCCAACGCCCCCCCCATGTGTGGACGACGTTCGCTCCAGTCCGGGCAGGCGCACGCCACCTGGGCGTCACGATGGGCCAGCGCCTGGATGTACACCCCGCGCCCGGCCAGTTGAGTCGAGCCTTTATGCGTGACCACCACTCTATGCTCAAGCTGCTCGATCCAGCCGGCGTCGAGCAGACGCTGGTAAAGGTCGGCGGCCAGCGTTCCACCCAGATGGTCGTCGCAAAACCGAGCGCGCAGCAGTGACGAAGGCGCGGCCTGGGGTCTGACGACCGGCGAGGCACGCTTGAACACGTCGGGAATTTCTCGCGGAGCGCTGGCCAGCGTGGCGCTGGCGAGCGCTTCGATGGCCGCGCCGATTTCGGGAGCCGCCAGGCGGAAGAAGCGTTTGCGACCGCGCGCCTCGACCTTCAACAGACCGCCAGCGGACAAGCGCCCCAGATGCGCACTGGCCGATGACGGCGAAAGCCCCGCCAGCAACGCCAGCTCCTCGGTCTGACGCGCCGAGCCATCCATGAGCGCCCACATCATTGCGCTGCGTTTGGGATCGGCCAGCAACGTGGCGATCTGGCTGATGCAAGGTGCATGTTCCATCTATTCACTCCCTGTTGAATCGTATCGTCTACAGCTCATAGACATCTTGACCAGTAATCAGTCGTCGGCCAAGGCGCGCAAAATACCTTGAGCCCAAGCGAGGCAGCGCGCCGCAGCAAGGAAACCGCAGCACTGTCGCGACCCTCGTCCCTACCCGGCCGGTTGCGGTCTGATCGTTCTCGCATCGGCCTTTTGGTGCGGGCATCAGGCGGCCGCTAGTATAAGCGGGTTGCTCGCGGCGTCCTGCGCCGGAGCGGCCGTGGTTGGTGATTGTTCCTGAGAGAAATTTCGCTATTTACCTGCGACTAATGGTCAGACTTCTGGAAAACGGGAAAACGGCTACTCAATTCGGCGCAACGGCTGGCGAGCATCTCCCTCAGAAGGTTCACTGGCTTACTCAATTGTGCGCGATGGGCGCACAGCAGATTCAGCGGAGCGCGTTCGCAGAGCAGCTCCGGCAACAGCACTTTCAGCCGCCCCGCCAGCACATCACCGGCCACATCGAGCCACGACTTGTAGGCGATGCCGGCTCCCGCCACCGCCCACAGGCGCACCACATCGGCGTCGTCACTGAAGCGGTCGCCACTGACGGTCAGGCCGACCTCGCGCTTGCCGTCGTGGAAACTCCAATGGTCGTGCACCCGGCCGCCGAGCATGTACAGCAGGCAGTTGTGCTGAGCGAGCTGTTCCAGATGCAGCGGCTCGCCGTGCCGGGCCAGGTAGGCCGGTGATGCGCACAGCACCCGTCGGTTGTGCGGGGCAATCGGCAGCGCCACCAGACTCGAATCCTCCGGCTCGCCATAGCGCAAGGCGATGTCCACCGGCTGGCGAAACAGGTCGGCGATGCGGTCACCCAGCAACAGGCGCACCGTCAGTTTCGGGTGTTCACGTTGAAAGTCATCGAGCCACGGCAACAGCAGATTGCGCCCGAAATCCGAAGGCGCCGACAGCTGCAGGATTCCGCTGACCTGATCCTGCCCGCTGGCCAGCAGACGCCGACCCTCATCAAGGTTGCTCAGCGCCGCCCGGGCGTACTCGAGAAACCCTTCACCTTCAGCCGTCAGCCGCAAACTACGAGTGGAGCGTGCCAACAACCGCGCGCCCAGTTGCTGTTCGATACGCTTGAGCGCAGCACTGGCCACGGCGGCGGACATGTCCATCACCCGCGCCGCCGCCGACAGGCTGCCCAGATCCGCCGCCCGGACAAACAACTGCAAGTCATCGAAACGCAGCATCGTCAGCCCCCGATTATCAAAAAAATATTGAAAGAGACTGCTCTTTTAGCCGGTTTTATCTCCGGCAGAAATAGCCAATCATGCCATCCATCGAATTCATCCCGTCCCGGAGTCGAACATGTCCCAGCCTTTCACCGCCATCGCCACCCTGATTGCCCGACCTGGCCAGCAGGACGCCCTCGAACAGCACCTGCGTGCCCTGATCGAACCGACCCGCGCCGAAGCCGGTTGCGGTCAGTACGACCTGCATCAGGACCTGGCCAATCCGCTGGCCTTCTACATGATCGAGCAGTGGGCCAGCGACGAAGCCCTGCAAGCCCACGATGCCAGCGCCCATATCCAGCATTTCCGCAGCCAGGCCGAGGCGTTCCTCGAACACTTCGAACTCAAGCGTCTGCGCGTCATCGCCTGAAGCCTTCCTTTATTCACTTTCGGAGTTCTCCATGAAAGCCATCGCCTATTACGCCTCGCTCCCGATCAACGACGAAAAATCCCTGCAAGATATCGAACTGCCGGAGCCGGTAGCCGGCCCTCGCGACCTGCTGGTGGAAGTCAAAGCGATTTCGGTCAACCCGGTGGACACCAAGGTTCGCCAGAACGTCGCGCCGGACGGCGGCGCCGCCAAGGTGCTGGGCTGGGACGTGGCCGGTGTGGTCAAGTCGGTCGGCAGTGAAGTGACCTTGTTCAAGGCCGGCGACAAGGTGTTCTACGCCGGCTCCATCGCCCGGGCCGGTGGCAACAGTGAATTGCACGTAGTCGATGAGCGAATCGTCGGCCATATGCCGAAAACCCTCGGCTTCGCCGAAGCCGCCGCCCTGCCGCTGACCGCGATTACCGCTTGGGAGCTGTTGTTCGAATGCCTGCAGATTCGCGAAGGCAATACCGATGAAGGCCAGAGCCTGCTGATCGTCGGCGCGGCGGGCGGCGTCGGTTCGATCCTCACCCAACTCGCCAGCCAGTTGACCGGACTCAAGGTGATCGGCACCGCCTCCCGCCCTGAGACCCGCGACTGGGTGACCGAGCTGGGCGCTGACCTGGTGATCGATCACAGCCAGCCGTTGAGCGAAGAACTGAAGCGCGCCGGTGTCACCCAGGTGACCCACGTTGCCAGTCTGACCCAGACCGACCAGCACCTGGACCAACTGGTCGAGGCCCTGGCGCCGCAAGGCAAACTGGCGCTGATCGATGATCCGAAGGCGCTGGACGTGACCAAACTCAAGCGCAAGAGCCTGTCGCTGCATTGGGAGTTCATGTACACCCGCTCGCTGTTCGAAACGCCGGACATGATCGAGCAGCACAAACTGCTCAACCGGGTGGCCGGGCTGATCGACAGCGGGACGTTGAAAACCACGGTCGGCGAGCACTTCGGCACGATCAACGCGAGCAACCTGCGCCGCGCCCATGAATTGCTGGAAAGCGGCAAGGCCAAGGGGAAAATTGTTTTAGAAGGTTTCTAAAATCCGCAAGACCGCAGCCTTCTCCAGCCTCCGATGTGGCTGGCTCGGGGGCTGCGGTGTTTTTTTGCCGTCAGTCAGATGCTTGACCCTTGTCACAATTGCGATCGTATTCAGGACTACAATCGAGTCCTCTGCGATGCAATCTTTTACGTACGGGAGGTCAGCAATGAAGATCCTGATAAAAGAAGTGGCAAAGTCCCAGTGGCAAGTTCGTCTCGACCAGCACGCCGTGACCTTCCGCAGTGAGGCCGAAGCTCGCGCCTTCACTCGCACCCTCGAAGCGCGTATCTGCGCGCCCCATCAGATTCCCGACCTCGGCCAGCAACGCGCTGTCGGCTGAGTTTTTCCGTTCAGACTTCGGCCTGCGCCTTTGCCAGCGCCCGGGCATTCTGCATGCGCCGGGTGAGCATTGCTGCGCACACCACCAGCAAACCACACAAGCTGATGACGATGGCCATCGGCACGGCGGTGCCATCGTGCAGGATCCCCACCAGCGCCGAAGCCCCGGCGGCGACGCTGAATTGCATGCTGCCGAGCAACGCTGAAGCACTGCCGGCGCGACCGCCCTGCCCGTTCATCGCACATGCTGCCGCATTGGGGCTGATGCAGCCAAGGCTGGCCACGCAGATGAACAATGGAATCAGCAATGGCCACAGCATCTCGGTGTGCAAGGCGCTGACCGCGAGCAGCGTCAGCCCGGCGCCCAGGTAAACCCAGACCGCCCGCGACAGCAGGAACGCCGGACCACGTTTGGCCAGCAGTCGCGCATTGACCTGTGCCACCAGAATGAACCCGGCCGCGTTGGTGCCGAACAGCCAGCCGAAGTGCTCGGCCGGTACGCCATACAACTTGATGAAAATGAACGGGGAACCGGCGATGTAGGCAAACATCCCGGCGATGGCGATGCCGCCGGTCAGGGCATGGCCCATGTAGACCGGATCCGCCAGCAGCCGGCCGTACTGGCGCAAAGCGCCGGACAGCGGCTGACGCGGAACATGCGCCGGCAGACTTTCCGGCAGGCCGAGGGCCACCGCCAGCCCGGCAAGGGCGCTGAAACCGGTCAGCACCAGGAAGATCGACTGCCACCCCGTCGTGTTGACCAGCAGACCGCCGAGCATCGGCGCCAGAATCGGGGCCAGCCCCATCACCAGCATCAGTTGCGAGAAGACTTTCGCCGAACCCACTGCGTCGCACTTGTCGCTGACCACCGCCCGGGCAATCACCATCCCCGCACAACCGCCCAGCGCCTGCACGAGCCGCGCGCCGATCAGCCATTCCAGATTCGGCGCATAGGCGCAGGCCACTGACGCCAGCGTGAACAGCGTCAGACCAATGAGCAGCGGAATCCGCCGGCCAAAACGATCCGCTACCGGCCCGTAAGCCAGTTGGCCGATGGACAGGCCGAAGAAATAGGCCGACAGCGTCAGCTGGACGTGTTTCTCGTCGGTGCCGAACGCCAGCGCCATGGTGGGAAACGCGGGGAGATAGAAGTCGATCGCCAACGGACCGAAAGCGGTCAGGGCACCGAGAATCAGAAGGGTACGGAAGTTCATCAGGCGTCCACGTTCGGCAGGCATTGGGAGGGCACTTTAATAGAGAGTGCAGCCCGACAGTCTAGCCGCGCGAAGACGCCTTGAACATTCCGGTAGCTCGCTAACTATTAAAAAGTTCAGGCGAGTTTGATCGCATAACCTTCTTCGCTGATCGCCTCGATGACCTGCTCGGGACTCAACGCACTTTCGACGCCGACTTCCTTCGCCGCCAGATCGACCCGCACGCTGGCGGCCGGATCCTTGCTCTGCACCGCCTGAGTGACGGCTTTGACACAGTGACCGCAGGACATGCCTTCAACAGTGAACACTTGCATGGAATGACTCCTTTGAGTGAGGTTGCCGGCAGTTTCGGGCTTGCCACGATGGCAAGGTCAAGTTCTGCAAAAAACTGCCGGGCTGGCAATCGTCGCCGCGCTCGGCCAAGCTGCATGCATCAATGACATGAATTCAGGAGATTCAGCCATGCGCTGGTCAGCTTTCAGCCTGTTTGGCTTTCTCAGCCTCTTTGCCGCGATCCCTTCGGTGCATGCCGCCGGGGAAGATTACGGGGTGCTGATCATTTCCCGCGAGCGCCTGGAAGTGGCGACCTCGTGCGAAATCGGCGTGTACATCCAGGATCAACTGTCGGCGCGCCTGTTCCAGGAGCAAAGCACGTCGTTCAACCTGCCGCCGGGCAATGTCTCGCTGCGCCTGAAACTGCTGCCGGGACAAATGCCGGGCTGCAACCCGGGCATGCTCGCGCCGGGTTCGCAGGAGATCAGACTGCATGCCGGCGACATCCTGAAATTCCGCATCGCGATGAACCAGGAAGGCATGTACCTCAAGCCGACCGGTCTCGGTTACTGATTCCCTCTGATCGCGCTGATCGTTCCCACGCTCAGCGTGGGAATGCCTCTTGTGACGCTCTGCGTCACGCTTTGGGACGCAGAGCGTCCCGGGCTGCATTCCCACGCGGAGCGTGGGAATGATCGGGCGGGCGAGCGGTAGCGGGTAGCCGGTAGGGGAAACTGGTGCTTGACCTTGCCAGCATGGCAAGGTTGATCCTGTAGGCATCTTCTACAGGGAGTACGACCGATGTCCGATTCCATCACGTTCGATCTGCCCATCAGCGGCATGACCTGCGCCAGTTGCGCCGGTCGTGTCGAGCGGGCGTTGAGCAAAGTCAGCGGCGCCAGTGCCGTCAGCGTCAACCTCGCCACCGAACAGGCCCGGGTGCAGGCCCCCGGCAACAGCCTGCCGGCGCTGATGGAAGCGGTCGAACGCGCCGGTTACAGCGTGCCGCAGCACACCGTGGAATTGAACATCGACGGCATGACCTGCGCTTCCTGCGTCGGTCGCGTCGAGCGCGCCCTGAACAAGGTTGCCGGGGTGAAAAGCGTCAGCGTCAATCTCGCCAACGAACGCGCTCATCTTGAGTTGCTCGGCGCGGTCGACCCGCAAACCCTGATCGCCGCCGTGAGCAAGGCCGGTTATTCGGCCAGTCTCTTCGAACTCGAACACCCGCAAACAGACAATCGCCAGCGACGCCTGAACCATGAACGCTGGGCGTTGATCTGCGCCATCGCCCTCGCTTTGCCGCTGGTGCTGCCGATGCTGCTGCAACCGTTCGGCATTCACTGGATGCTCCCAGCCTGGGCGCAGTTCGCCCTCGCCACTCCGGTGCAATTCATCTTCGGTGCACGTTTTTATGTGGCCGCGTGGAAAGCTGTGCGCGCCGGCGCCGGCAACATGGACTTGCTGGTAGCGCTGGGCACCAGCGCCGGATATGGCCTGAGTCTCTATGAATGGGCGACCGCTGCCGGGCGCATGCCGCACCTGTATTTCGAAGCCTCGGCGGTGGTCATCGCTCTGGTGCTGCTCGGCAAATACCTGGAAAGCCGCGCCAAACGCCAGACCGCCAGCGCCATCCGCGCACTGGAAGCGTTGCGCCCGGAGCGGGCGATTCAAGTCATCGATGGCCGCGAACAGGACGTCGCCATCAGCGCCCTGCGCCTCGGTGACCTCGTATTGGTCAAACCCGGTGAACGCTTCCCGGTGGACGGCGAAGTGCTGGAAGGCCAAAGCCACGCTGACGAAGCGTTAATCAGTGGCGAAAGCCTGCCGGTACCCAAACAGCCGGGCGACAAGGTCACCGGCGGGGCAATCAATGGCGAAGGCCGCTTGCTGGTGAGCACCACGGCGCTCGGCGCGGAAAGCGTGCTAGCGCGGATCATCCGTCTGGTGGAGGACGCTCAGGCGGCGAAAGCACCGATCCAGAAACTGGTGGATAAAGTCAGTCAGGTGTTTGTGCCGACCGTGTTACTACTGGCCCTGGCCACGCTGATCGGCTGGTGGTTGTACGGCGCGCCGCTGGAAACCGCGTTGATCAACGCCGTCGCGGTGCTGGTAATCGCCTGCCCGTGTGCCCTTGGTCTGGCGACACCGACCGCGATTATGGCCGGCACCGGCGTGGCCGCTCGGCACGGGATTCTGATCAAGGACGCCGAAGCCCTGGAACGTGCCCATGAAGTCAGCGCCGTGGTGTTCGACAAGACCGGCACCCTGACCTCCGGCACGCCGCGCATCGCGCATTTCAGTGCGATCGACGGTGACGAAAACGCCCTGCTGACAGCGGCCGGCGCACTGCAACGCGGCAGCGAACATCCGCTGGCCAAAGCGGTGCTGGATGCCTGTGCCGAACGCAGTCTGAACGTACCGGATGTCAGCGACAGCCAGTCCCTGACCGGGCGCGGCATCGCCGGCAGCCTCGACGGTCGGCGCCTGGCGCTGGGCAACCGGCGCTTGCTGGAGGAAAGCGGTCTGAACGCCGCAAACCTGAGCGAATCCGCCAAGGCCTGGGAAACCGAAGGCCGCACGCTGTCGTGGCTGATCGAGCAAAGTCCCGAGCCCCGCGTACTCGGTCTGTTCGCCTTCGGCGACACCCTCAAGCCCGGCGCGCTGCACGCGGTGCAACAACTGGCGGCCCAGCATATCCACAGCCACCTGCTGACCGGCGACAACCGCGGCAGCGCCCGGGTGGTCGCCGAAGCGCTGGGCATCGAAAACGTCCATGCCGAAGTGCTGCCGGCGGAGAAAGCCGCCACTGTCGCCGAGCTGAAGAAAACCGGGGTCGTGGCCATGGTCGGCGACGGCATCAACGACGCACCGGCGCTGGCGGCCGCCGACATCGGTATCGCCATGGGCGGCGGCACCGACGTGGCCATGCACGCCGCCGGCATCACCCTGATGCGCGGCGACCCTCGGCTGGTGCCGGCCGCGCTGGAGATCAGCCGCAAGACCTATGCGAAGATCCGGCAGAACCTGTTCTGGGCCTTCGTCTACAACCTGATCGGCATTCCGCTGGCGGCGTTCGGTTTCCTCAATCCGGTGCTGGCCGGCGCGGCGATGGCCCTGTCGAGCGTCAGCGTGGTGAGCAATGCGCTACTGTTGAAAACCTGGAAACCCGAGGATCTGGAGGACAACCGATGAACATCGGCCAAGCGGCCCGCCACAGTGGCCTGAGCGCGAAGATGATCCGTTATTACGAGTCGATCGGTCTGCTTAAAGCCGCCCATCGCACCGACAGCGGCTATCGCGTCTACGGCGACGATGACCTGCACACGCTGGCGTTCATCAAGCGCTCGCGGGACCTGGGTTTCTCGCTGGAGGAAGTCGGCAAGCTGCTGACACTCTGGCAGGATCGCCAGCGCGCCAGCGCCGATGTGAAGGCCCTGGCCCGCCAGCACATCGACGAGCTGAATCAGAAGATCCGCGAACTCGGCGAACTGCGCGACACCCTGCAGGATCTGGTCGAGCACTGCCACGGCGACCATCGCCCGGACTGCCCGATCCTCAAGGAACTGGCGTCGGGCTGCTGCGCGCAACCCGCTCGCGCCTGAGCAGCAGGATTTTCATCGACAACACTGTGGCGAGAGGAATGCCGTGGAACAGCAGCACCACGGCACCCGGCGCCCACCACGAATAGAACGGTGCGGCGATCAGCATGCCGACGCCAAACCCGGTCATCTGCAACAGCGTCAGGAAACTGAAGATCGGCAGGCGCAGGGGTTCTGGTTCCCGTTGCAGCCGTGACATCAGGCCGACTTCCGAGAATCCGTCACCCAATCCGGCCGGCAGCGAAAACAGCAACAACCCGACGACGCTGTGCTGCTGGAACATCAGGATGAATCCGCAGGACATCAGCAGCACGCCGCCGAAGTAGCGGCGCTCCAGATGAATGTTTTCCGAGCCATTGAGGCGACTGGCGATCCGCGCGCCGAGCAGCTTGCCGGCGGCCCACACCGCGAGCATCAGGCCCAGCGTGGTGCTGGCTGAATCCGGCGTCAGCAGTTTGGAGATGATCGGGAAGCCGACGTTGTGAGCAGCGCTGCCAAGGGTGTCGGCCATGGTCACCGCCAGCATCGCGGCCACCACCGGCGCACTGCGCAGCCCTTGCAGCAGAGCCGACCATTCACCCTGTTTAGCGCTGGATTCAACCACCGGCTCCGGTGCACTGAACCGCAGCGGCGCAATCAACACTGCCGCCAACACATAGGTCACCGCGTTCAGCGCGAACACCGTTTCAAAACCAAATCCCGCGACCAGCAACCCCGACACCAGACTGCCGCCGACCATCGCCATGGAAGAGGCGGACGTAATCCAGGCATTGGTCTTGAGCAACTGCGCCGGCTCGATCAAGCGCGGCAACTGGCTGTTGAGGCCGATGGCGAACATCGAATTACCAAAGCCCAGGCCGAACGCAATCAGCGGCAGCAACAACGCCTGCTGACTGACCGGCACGATCAGCAACAAACCGAGCACTGTGGCGCGCAATAGATCGAAGGCAATCAACGGCAAACGACCGCTGCATCGACGATAAAACGCGGTGCCGATCAGGCTGGCGAAAATCCCGCCGCCCACGCGACTGGCGAGAAAAATCCCCACGCTCATCGCGCTGTTGCTCAGCAGGTAAACATAAGTGGCCAGCGCCACCATGTTCAGGAACGCGCCGAAATCGGAAATCAGCCGCGCCGTAATGATCAGCCGGGCATTGCGGGAAGTGGTGGTCACAATCAATCCTTGAATGTGTAAAACCCGGCCGAAGCCGGGTTTTCTTTTTCAGATGCTCACTGCATCCACGGTGGCGGAGGCGGTTCGTCGGACTTGCCCTTGGGTTCGTCGTCCGCCGCGCGGATGGCTTGCTTGCGCTCCTCATCCAGACGCGCCGCTTCGATCTCGCGCAGCACCCCGCCGACATCGGCCAGGTCCTCGGGATCGTCGAACTCGCCGGTCAGCACGCTGGCCGGGTGCAACGTACCCGCTTCGTACAACGCCCACATTTCCTTGGCGTATTTGGTTTTCTTCAACTCCGGGGCGAAGCGACCGAAGTACGACGCCATGTTGCCGACGTCACGCTCGAGCATGCTGAACGCGTGGTTGTTGCCAGCGGCGTCCACCGCTTGCGGCAGGTCGATGATGACCGGGCCGGTCGGCGTCAGCAGCACGTTGAACTCCGAGAGGTCACCGTGCACCAGACCGGTACACAACATCAGCACGATCTGCGAAATCAGGAACGCGTGATATTCGCGGGCCTGATCCGGCTCCAGCACCACGTCGTTCAGACGCGGGGCGGCATCGCCGAATTCGTCGGCCACCAGTTCCATCAACAGCACGCCGTCGAGGAAGTCGTAGGGCTTGGGCACTCGCACACCCGCGCCGGCCAGACGAAACAGCGCCGCGACCTCGGCATTCTGCCAGGCGTCTTCGGTCTCTTTGCGACCGAATTTCGACCCCTTGGCCATCGCCCGGGCCTGTCGGCTGTTGCGAACCTTGCGGCCTTCCTGATACTCGGCCGCCTGGCGGAAACTGCGTTTGTTCGCCTCCTTGTAGACCTTTGCGCAACGTAACTGATTGCCGCAGCGCACCACATAAACAGCTGCTTCTTTGCCACTCATGAGTGGACGCAGCACTTCGTCGACCAGACCGTCCTCGATCAGGGGTTCAATGCGTTTTGGAGTCTTCATCAGCTTTTATTGTGGGTCCTTTATTACCAAACACGCGAATGTCATTCGTTATACGGCAATCCTCGCATCACGGGGAGGGGTTGCCGACCTGTGAACCTGTGGATGCACACACTGTGCCGGATAAACCGGGCCGATCCGCCGCTTTATCGGCCGCTGCGAATCATAGCCGAGGCTGTCGAGGTTGTTGGCGACAGGACTTGAGGGCATTTGCGACAGAATCTGACATCCCGTTGCACGCAGCTCGTAAGAATTTTCTCTTCCGGCCTCAATTTCCCCCTCCGGCAGCCGAATTCCTCAGAGACAGAGGAATTTGTCCGACAATCGTTCCAAAAAAATCTTCGATGTCGCACTCAAGGAAACGGGTGGAAAACAACGTTTTTCGGCTGCCAATAACCGCGAGTCATCTGCACTGCGTGGGCCTACAAGAAAATCTGGAGCGCGGATGAACATCAAACAGAAGTTGACCTGGGCGTTTGCAATCATCGCCTGCTTGCCCGTGGTGCTGGTCGCCACGCTGGTTGTACTGAACCTGCGCAGCGATGCCCGGGACGATTTTGTCGACAGCAGCGGGCGCGAGATCCGTCAGGTCAGCAACGCCATGCAGCTTTTCTTTGACGGCATCAGCCAGAACGTCGATTACCTGGCGACGCAACCGCTGGTGAAGAACGCCGACGGCAGCGTTCGCAGCCGCATGAGCGCCAACGCCGCCGATACCTCCGATGGCGAGATCGACAAGCAACTGTTTGCACTGTTCGAAGGGCTGGCCAAATCCCACCCGGCCTACTCCTACGTGTCCTATGGATTGAACAGCGGCGGCTATGCCTTCTGGCCGGGCGATCCAAAGATGGCCAACTACGACCCGCGCACCCGCCCGTGGTACAAGACCGCCATGGCCAACCCGGGCAAGACCCTGCGCACCGAGGCCTATTACTGGGCCGGCGACGACGCGGTTCTGGTCAGCACCGTGCGCGCGGTCGCCAACCAGTTGGGCGCCCAGGGTGGCGTGGTCAACATTGACGTGTCGCTCAAGCAACTGACCGAGATCGTCAAACAGATCAAGCTCGGTGAAAGCGGTTACCTGATGCTGATGGAGAACACCGGCACGGTGCTGGTCGATCCGAAGCAACCGGAGCACAACTTCAAACGACTCGACAGCCTCGGCGACGGCTACGCGCAACTGGCCAAGGCCGGTAAAGGGCTGGTGGAAGTCGAGCTCAACGGCGAACGTTACATGGCCAACGTCTGGCCCTCGGAGCAACTGGGCTGGACCTTCATCGGCCTGATCAAACAGAACGACGTAATGAGTTCGGCCACTCAACTGACCTGGCTGATCGCAATCATCGCTGCGGTGTTGGCGGTGTTCTTCGCCGTGGTCGGCGCCAGTTTCGCCAGCCTCATCGTGCGGCCGATCCGCAGCGTGGCCAGCGGTCTGGAAGGCATCGCCCAGGGCGAAGGCGACCTGACCAAGAACCTCGACATCCGTGGCAGCGACGAAACCGCGCAACTGGCCAACTGGTTCAACCAGTTCCTCACCGCGATCCGCAGCCTGATCCAGCACATCGGCGGCGCGGCCGGGAAAATCCTCGCCACTTCGCAGAGTTCGACCCGGGTTTCCGGCGACATGGCCGAAGCCGCCGGACGCCAGCGCGAAGCGGTGGACATGGTCTCGACCGCGTTCCACGAAATGGTCGCCACCGCCAACGAAGTCGCCCGCTCTTGTAGCCAGGCAGCGGAGTCGGCCGACAGCGGCCAGCGCCAGGCCCGCGAAGGTCAGCAGCAGATCGATGCGGCGGTGCACAGCGTCGATCAACTGAGCCAGGAACTGGAGCAGTCGGCGCAGTCGATGCAACAACTGGAACGCGACAGCAACGACATCCAGTCGATCCTCGGCACCATTCGTTCCATCGCCGAACAGACCAACCTGCTGGCACTCAACGCGGCTATCGAGGCGGCGCGGGCCGGTGAGCAAGGCCGTGGTTTTGCGGTGGTGGCCGATGAGGTTCGCGCACTGGCCAAACGCACGGCGGATTCGACGGCGGAAATCGACGGGCTGCTGGGCAATCTGGCCAAACGTACCAGCGCGGTCACTCAGCAGATGCGCGCCAGTCTTGATGTGTCGCAGCAATCGGTGGCGCGGATTGGCGAGGCGCGGGAGAGCTTTGGGCAGATTCGTGAGTCGGTGGATGTGATTCGCGACATGAACACGCAGATTGCGACTGCGGCGGAAGAGCAGCATCAGGTGGCCGAGGACATCAATCGGCACATCAGCCAGATTCATGGTGATGCGCAACTGGTGGCGGAGCTGGCGAATTCGGCGCGGCTGGATTCGCAGAGTCTGGCGGGGTTGTCGAATGAGCTGGATGGGTTGGTGCGGCGGTTCCGTACCTGAGTAACCTTTGGAATCCCCTCTCCCTTTGGGAGAGGGGATTCTTGTTCTTTCAGCGCTCGATGATCGCCGTCACACCTTGCCCCCCCGCCGCACAAATCGAAATCAACC
>NZ_NEIX01000023.1:0-22924 GCF_002112885.1 Pseudomonas sp. B37(2017)
ATCGCCGATGGTAGTGTGGGGTTTCCCCATGTGAGAGTAGGTCATCGTCAAGATTAAATTCCGAAACCCCAATTGCGAAAGCAGTTGGGGTTTTGTTTTGCCCGCAGGAAAGTTTTTGCTCGCGTCAGCGAACAAATTTGCACAGTTATTTTCGAATCAGAACACTAGAATAGATCCCAACTTTTTCGGAGTCAGAGCCCTTATGTCAGATTCGGTTGACGCCCCAGGGCTGTCAGATTTACCGCTGGATGACTTGGTGGCCTGCCATGAGTGCGATCTGCTGATGCGCAAGCCCAAGCTTGCTCACGGCGAAAAAGCCCTCTGCCCACGCTGCGGTTACGAACTGTACGCTCACCGCCATAACGTGGTGCAGCGCAGCCTCGCCCTGGTCATTGCCGCGCTGTTGCTCTACGTGCCGGCGAACTTTTTACCCATCATGCAGCTCAATGTTCTCGGGCAATCGTCGCAGGACACGGTCTGGAGCGGTGTGATCGGTCTGTTCAACACCGACATGCGTGGTGTTTCGGTCGTCGTATTCCTTTGCAGCATGGCGATTCCACTGCTGAAACTGCTGTGTCAGTTGATCGTATTGCTGACTATCCGTTTCAACATCGGACGCAGTTATGGCCTGCTGCTCTACCGCATTTATCACCACCTCAAAGACTGGGGCATGCTCGAGGTCTACCTCATGGGCGTCCTGGTCGCGATCGTCAAACTGGCGGACATGGCGGCTATCACCGTGGGCCTCGGTCTGGCGTGTTTCATCGGCTTGTTACTGGTTCAGGTCTGGCTCGAAGTGGTGATGTCGCCGCACCAGATCTGGCAGGCGTTATCAGGAGAAGATGCCCATGCGGGCGATTGATGCAGGCATTCTGATCTGTACCGAATGCCACGAACTGAACAGGCAGGATACCGACAGCGATGTGCAGACTTGCACCCGATGCGGCGCGCTGGTCCACGCCCGGCGCCCCAATAGCCTCGCGCGAACCTGGGCGCTGCTGATCACGGCCGCGATTATCTACATCCCGGCCAACGTACTGCCGATCATGACCGTCAGCTCTCTGGGCCAGGGTGACCCGAGCACGATCATGTCCGGCGTCATTCAGTTGGTGCAGCACGGCATGATTCCAATCGCCGCCGTGGTGTTCATCGCCAGCATCCTGGTGCCGACCTTCAAACTGGTGGGCATCGCGCTGTTGCTGTTTTCTGTACAGCGCCGCCAGCCGTTGTCCGCCCGTCAGCGGATCTGGATGTATCGTTTCATCGAGTTCATCGGCCGCTGGTCGATGCTCGATATTTTCGTGATCGCCATTCTGGTGGCGGTCGTCAACTTCGGCCGGCTTGCCAGTGTCGAAGCCAATCTTGGCGCCATCGCCTTCGCCAGTGTGGTGATTCTGACGATGCTCGCTGCTGTCACTTTCGATCCCCGACTGATTTGGGATAACACGGAGTCGGACGCCGACCATGACTGATTTGCCTGTAGCGAAAACCCGACCGGCTTCGAACTGGTCTGCCATCTGGGTGCTGCCCCTGATCGCCCTGATTATCGGCGGCTGGCTCGGCTGGCGTGCCTACAACGAAACCGGCATCGAGATTCAGGTGCGGTTTGAAAGCGGTGAAGGCATTCAGGCCAACAAGACCGAAGTGGTCTACAAAGGCATGCCGGTCGGCAAGGTGAAAGCTCTCAAGCTCGATGATGAAGGCAACTCCAAAGGTGTCATCGCGACCATCGAGATGAACAAGGATGTCGATCAGTACCTGAAGACCAGCACCCGTTTCTGGCTGGTCAAGCCGAGCGTGACCCTGGCCGGGATCACCGGCCTGGAAACCCTGGTATCGGGTAACTACGTGGCCATCAGTCCCGGTGAAGGCGAGCCGACCCGCAAGTTCAAGGCCTTGGCCGAAGAGCCGCCGCTATCGGATTCGAAGCCCGGTCTGCACTTGACGATCAAGGCCGATCGCCTCGGTTCGCTGAATCGCGGCAGCCCGGTGTTCTACAAGCAGATCAAAGTCGGGCAGATCAAAAGTTACGTGCTGTCGGAAGACCAGAGCACGGTCGAGCTCAAGGTGTTCATCGAACCGACCTACGCCAAACTGGTGCGCAAACACACACGATTCTGGAACGCCAGCGGCATCAGCATCGACGCCAACCTGTCCGGCGTGAAAGTGCGCAGCGAATCCCTGGCCAGTATCGTCGCTGGCGGTATCGCCTTCGCCACGCCGGAGAACCGCAAAGACAGCCCGCCCACCGATCCAAGCCTGCCGTTCCGTCTCTACGAAGACTTCGATGCGGCCGCCGCCGGCATCCGGGTGAAGGTCAAACTCAGCGATTTCGAAGGCCTGCAAGCCGGGCGTACCCCGGTGATGTACAAAGGCATTCAGGTCGGTAACCTGAAAGCGCTGAAGATCGATCCGGACCTGTCCAGCGCCACCGCCGAACTGACCCTTGATCCGCTGGCCGAAGACTATCTCGTCACCGGCACGCAATTCTGGGTGGTCAAACCTTCGATCTCCCTGGCCGGCATCACCGGTCTGGAAGCGTTGGTAAAAGGTAACTACATCGCCGTGCGCCCGGGCGACAAGGGCGGTGCGCCACAGCGTGAATTCGAAGCCCGACCCAAAGCGCCGCCGCTCGATCTGCGTGCACCCGGCCTGCACCTGGTGCTGTTCACCGATACCTTAGGCTCGATCGACGTCGGCAGTCCGATCCTCTACAAGCAGGTCAAGGTCGGTTCGGTGCAGAGCTATCAGTTCTCCAAGACACGCAAGCAACTGGTGATCGGCGTCCACATCGAGAAGGAATACGAAAACCTGGTCAACGCCTCGACCCGGTTCTGGAACGTCAGTGGCGTCACGCTGACCGGCGGTTTGACCGGCGGCATTCAGGTCAAGAGTGAATCGTTGCAGACCCTGATGGCCGGTGGCATCGCCTTCGAAACGCCGCAGGCCAAGGCGCCGCTGCAAAAGCGCATTCCGCGTTTCCGTCTGTTCGCCAACCATGATGAAGCGAATCAGAAAGGCGCCGTCGTCACCATCAAGGTCGATCGCGCGGACGGTCTGCGCAGCGGCACCCCGGTTCGCTTCAAGGGCCTGGATGTCGGCAAGATTGAAAGTGTGGACCTGACCGATGATCTGCAATCGGTAATCCTCACCGCGCGCATCACTGAAGTGCCGGAGAAGATTGCTCGAGTCGGCAGTCAGTTCTGGGTGGTCAAACCGGAGTTGGGTCTGATCAAGACCTCGAACCTGGAGACCCTGGTCACCGGGCAGTACATCGAAGTGCAACCGGCGGCCAAGAACCTCGGCCCGCAGAAGAACTTCGTGGCCCTGGCCAATGCGCCAGAGGTGACCAAGCAAGAGGCTGGCTTGAGTCTGGTACTGAGCGCTGCCCGTCGTGGCTCGCTGAAACCGGGCGTGCCGGTCACCTACCGTGAGATCACCGTAGGCAAAGTCACCGGTTACGAACTGGGCCAGACCGCGGATCGCGTCCTGGTGCACATCCTGATCGAACCGAAGTACGCGCCACTGGTGCGCAGCGGCAGCCGTTTCTGGAACACCAGCGGCGTCGGTTTCGATATCGGCCTGTTCAAAGGCGTGACCGTACGCACAGAGTCGCTTGAGACAGTGATTCAGGGCGGTATCGCCTTCGCCACACCGGACGGCGAGAAGATGGGCAATCCGGCTCGCGCCGAACAAACCTTCCCGCTGTTCGACAAGTTCGAAGACGAGTGGCTGAACTGGGCACCGAAAATCCCTCTCGGCAAATAATCCAGAGCCCATGAAAAAGGGCCGCGATCCAATGGATCGCGGCCCTTTTTTGTGCCCGTCAGTTACGCATCAAACCGCATCCAGCTCCGGCTCGTCCGCTTCGACATTGACGGTGGCTTTCACCACGTCGTGGCGACGGATGTACTTCCAGTCCGCCTCGTCGATGTAGATGCCGGCCGGGCCGCTGCCGCCTTCCAGGTCGATGGCGACACTGGCGCAGACCTGCGGCTTCACACTCGCCAGGATCGGCACGAAGCCCAGTTGCAGGCTGGTTTCCAGCAGAGCGGCCTGGTTCTTCTCGTCGATGTCCGCTGCCTCGTCGAGGTAGTACGGCAGACGTACGCGACCGGCCAGGTCGCGGTCCATCAAGTGCAGCAACAAGTACATGTTGGTCAGCGCCTTGATGGTCATCGTGGTGCCGTTGGACGCCGCGCCATCGATGTCGGTGTGGATTACCGGCTGGCCATTGACCTTGGTGATCTCGAACGCCAGTTCGAACAAGTCCTTGAGGCCGAGCTGGTTGTGGTTCGCCGCCACCAGCCGCGCCAGGTATTCCTTGGCCTCTTCGTTCTTGTTGTCCTGTTCCGCACTTTGGCTCAGATCGAACACCGACAGGGTTTCGCCTTCTTCGTACTGACCGGCGCTGTGGATGATCTGATCGATGTGCTTGAGCGCTTCCTTGTTCGGCGCAAGGACGATGCGGAAGCTCTGCAGGTTGGACACCTGACGCTTGTTGATCTCGCGGTTGAACAGCGCCAGTTGGTGCTCGAGGCTGTCGTAGTCGCTGCGGATGTTGCGCAGGGTCCGCGCGATATCGGTCACGGCTGCGCGACGGGCCTTGCCCAGGGTCAGGGCTTCGTCGGTGCGGTGCGCGTAAGCGTTGATCAGCAACGACAGACGGCGCTCCATGTCGTCTTCACTGTCGAACTTGGCCACGCCTTTCAGGCGCACCTGCGCGTACAGCGCTTCGATTTGACCATCGGCGCGCAGCAGGCCTTGCCAGCTGTCTTGATAGTCGTTGAGCAGCGGCAGCAGGTTGTCCATCGAATCGTCGACCGGATCCATGAATGGCGTACCGAACGGCAGATCCGCCGGCAGCAGCTGACGGCGACGCAGGGCATCGTCGAGGGTGCGTTGCTTGGCTTCCATGTCGGCGATCTGCCGGCCGACCAGTTGCAGCTTGGCCGACAGTTGCTGGACACGCTCGGTGAACGCATCGCTGGAACGCTTGAGTTCGTCCTGCGCGGCTTCCATCTGCGCCAGTTGCTCGAGCTTGTCGCCTTCTTCGGCGCTCAGGGTCTGGGTGCGACGGAAGTCTTCCAGCGCCTTCTGCGCATCCAGCACCTGCTGGTACAGCGCTTCGGTCTGGGTCTTGCTCGCGGCGCGGTCGGCGGCCACGGCTTGTTGGGTCTTGAGTTGCTTGAGCTCTTTTTCCAAACGCTCTTTCTGATCGCGCAACGCGGCACGGTCGGCCAAGGCCTGCAGAGCCGGCGGCTCGATGTGCGAGATGTCGATCGACAGGCCAGGCACTTCGAAACGCTCGCCCTTGAAGCCGTCGAGGATCAGCTCGACCGATTTCACCCATTCGCCATCGTCGTCGAGGGTGATGCCGTGTTCACCCAGTGGCAGGCTGAACAGCGCACTGTTGAACAGGCGCATCAGGCGCTCGACATCCTGCTGCGAGAACTCTTCGCGCAGACGGGCGTAGCTGTTGTTGTCGGCGTGATCGAGTTGCTGCTTCACCGACTTCAGGCGTTTTTCCAGATCGCGAAGACGTTCTTCGAGATCCTCGGCGCTGAATTGACGGGACTGCGCCAATGCGCCGGCCAGTTCGTCGTGAGCGTCCTTGGCTGCCAGCAATTGCTGCTCCAGAACCTTGACGTCATCGACCAGCGCGAAGCGGTTCTTCAGAACGGACAACTCGCCGAGCCAGCGCTGGATGCCGGAGATTTCCCGCTCCAGACGCATCAATTCCTGAGTGCCACCGCGCTGATCGTTTTGCAGATCGTCCTGCTCGCGACGGTAGTGTTCGGCCTGAATCGTCAGCTCCTCCTTGCGCGCCGTGGCGTAGTCCGACCAGGTGCCGAGCAACGAGTCGAGCAACGGCGACAGGCGATGCAGTTTGCCGCGCAGCACATCGCGCTGTTTCACACCGTTGGCCAAGGCTTCGACCAACGGGCCGGCAGCCACCAGCGAGTTGTAGTCCTGTTCCATACGACGCACGTCGCGGAAGGCTTCTTCGCACGCGGCGATGTAATCGACGCTGCCGGAACGCAGGCTGTGTTCGAACGCATCGAGGAACAATTGCTTGAGCTTGGCTGCGGTGATTTCGCGCATGTGCAGCAGGTTGATGAACAGTGCACGGAAAGTCTTCAGGCTCTGCTCGCTGGTGGAGCGCAGCGGGATCAGGGTCAGATCCAGCGGGATCGACGTGTGACCGCCAACCAGCAAGCGACGCAGCTCATCGGGCTTGAGTTCGTAGGCTTTCAGGCCTTCTTTCTCAAGGTTGCTGAACAGCTCTTTCTGCCGCAGGCAGGTGTCGTTCTTCTGGTAGTGCGCCAGGTCGAGCTTGCCGGCATAGGCAAAGAACTGGTGACCGAAACCGCCACCCGGGCCGCGACCGACCACGCCGATCACGTGCGGGCCGTGGGGCAGGTTCACTTCGACGAGGATGTAGCTGGTGTCGGAGGCAAAGTAGAAACGCCGGGATTGCTCCAGGCTGTACTTGCCGAAACTCATGTCTGACATGCGCGCCAGGATCGGGAACTGCAAGGCGTTGATCGAGGCGGATTTACCGAGGTTGTTCGCGCCGTAGACCGACAGCGGTTCTTCCAGCGGGAACAGGCCGAGGCTGTAACCGGCGGTGTTCAAAAGGGCAAAGCGGCGGATGCCGTAGCGTTCCTGGCTCATGCGTCGGACTCCTGTTCTTCGGCAATGGCGCGCGCCAGTGCGTCTTCTTCGCTCTCTTCTTCAAACTCGGAAAGATCGAGCGGGTCGTCGGTGGCGAGGAATTTCGCCTCGGCGGCTTCGTCGATCAGCACCGGCGCCGGCAGCGGCAGAACGCTGTGCACGCTGGCCGCCAGGTCGCGGTCCTGTTGAACCGACAGGCAGACGTCGAGGAAACGGTGCATCGGCGGCAGGAAGCGGTACACGCCGTTTTCCTCGCTGGCGAAGCCGAGCTGAGTCATGCGGCGCATGATTTTTTCTTCGAGCTCTTCAACGGTCTGCACTTCGGCCTGGATGAACAGGTCGCGGTATTTTTCCAGCAGCGACGGCAGTTCTTCGCGGCCGAGGCTGCCGCCATCGAGCACGGCGATCGGATCGCGGCCCTGATCGGCCAGATGCTCGACGAGGATGAAGGTGAACAGCGCCAGACGCTGGGCAGTCTTGTTCACCGCCGCAGCGGCCATGTCGGGCACGAAATAATAGAAACCACGGGTGTCGCAGACCAGTTCGAAGCCCAGCGCCTTGAACAGCGTGCGGTACTGGTCCTGGAAGTTCGACAGTTGCGCGTACAGCTCCGGGTCGCGGCGGCTGACGTGGTAGCCCTTGAACAGCTCGCGGAAGATCGGCGCCAGCTGAGACAGTTCGGATAGATCAAGATGCATTGGGGATGCTCGCAGAATCCTCGGCGGCGGTGTCGCCGGCCGAGAGCAGGGCGAAGGAGCGCAGGCTGACCTGATGCTCGTGAGTGTGGTATTCGCGGCGTTCCAGACGCTCGCGCTTGAAGCGTTTTTCCCGCGACAGGCGCGAGAACCAGTAAAGCAATTCGTCGGTCGCGCCGTCCGGCTCCTGCTCCAGCAACCAGGTCATCAGATCCGGCATCGGCAGGGATTCTTCGCAACGGTCGACCATCTCGCGCACGGTGCGCGGTGCACGCGGGGCATCGCCGGTCTTCTGCGACTTGTGCGCCTTGGGGAAACGCGCCGGTTTCGGCTCGAAACGGGCCAGGGCGTAGACGTAGGCTTCAACCTGACTGGCGCTGCCGAGGAAGGTACTTTGCGGCCGGGTGAACAGCGGCATCGCCGCTTGTGGCACGGCGTCGATGCCTTTGCGGCGGATCGCGGCCAGCGCCAGCGCAGCACCACGGGTCACGGCGTTGTGCCGGCGTGCTTCTTCGCGCAGCGGCAGCAGCAGCTCGCGGGCGTGACGCAGGGTCAGCTGGGCGCTGGTCTGCATTTCGAGGATGCGCGCGTGGGTGCGCAGCAGCATGTCGTCATCGACCAGATGGCCGAGGCGCTGCTGTTCGCTGAGCATCTTCAGCAGCACGGTTTCGACCTTGCGCACGCCTTGCTCGAAAGCGCCATCGGCGTTCACCAGATCGATCATCGGCTCGACGTATTCGTCCCAGGTCGCCAGCACTTCGGCATAACGCTGACGCAGCGGAATCTGCCGGTCGCTGGTCTTGGCCCGTTCGGCCACGGCCACCAGCGCCTGTTCGTCGTTGTCGAGTTTCTTCAGAACGTCGCGCACGCGCATGTCGAGCAAACGCAGCTGACGCGCCAGATCATTGCCGTCACGGACGTCGAACGCATCCTGGATGTAACCGGCCAGACGCTCGAGGTGACGCAGATAGGCTTCGATCTCCAGGCACAGGCCCAGACGGTGCTCGCGGCGCAGGTAGGCGAGGAAGTCGTGGATCTGCGCATTGAGCTCGAAACGGTTCGGGCTCTTGGCCACGGGAACCAGAATGTCGAGGCGGATCCACACGTCGAGCAGGCTGGTGATGTCCTGCGGCGTGCTGTCCAGTTGCTGGGCGGCCAGTTGCGTGCGCAGTTCGTTGAGGCTCAGTGTGCCTTGGTCGAAGTGCTCGCACAGTGGCTCCAGAAGTGCCCAGTGTTCAGCGAGGGCGCGCAAGACGCGCTTGGGTTCGATCATCGGAATGGCCGGCTGGTTGGCGATTAAAAGCCGCGATTGTACTGCATCACGAAGGATGCGATTCACTCTCGGGACGGGCTGTCGCTTTTCTTTGCGTCAAGGTATCGGTCAAGACTATCGATCAACAGCGCGCGATCTTGAGCGAAGGGCGGTAGAATCAGCGCACTTCAGTTATCCACAAGTGGCCGACCCTTGCTAATCGAGTCCCGCCGCCGCGCCTATTTGAACGCCATGCAGGTGGTCAACTGGCTGCCGCGCACCGAATTGCCCTTTGCCGCGCCGTCGCGGCCCGAGCTGCTGGACATGCCCGAGCCCGAGATTGCCGCACCGGTGATCCCGGCTACCCCGGCCGAAGCGCCGGAGCAGCCGGCCGCGCGTCCGGTCGAACGGCCGAAGATCGAGGTTCCGCGACCTTCGCTGGCCAGCACCCGCACGGGCGCCAAACCGGTCGAAGAAGTCGACGAAACCCCTGTGGTGGCCAAGCCGGCGCCGGTGCCGCCACCGCGTTTTGCCCTGCAATTGCTGCGCGCCGGCCGTTGCCTGCTGCTGGTGGAGTTACCCACAGGCGAAGCCTTCCAGTCCCGCGATCCTGCTTATCTGTTGCTCAAGGACATGCTGCGTGCCGCCGGCCTCCCGGACGCGCCGCAGATTGTCGGTGAGCCGGTGCGCTGGCCATGGCTGAACCGCGGCACGATGGATCAGGGCCCGGAAGCGGCCCGGGATTTCGTCCAGGGTTTCCTGTCGGTGCAGATGGAGGCGGCGCCGTGCGCCTGCCTGTGGCTGATCGGCCTGCCGGCGGTGCGCTTTGCCGGTGAGGCGGATGCCGAGGCGTTCAACCGTGAATTGCAAATCGAGGGTCTTGGCCTGGCGTGGGCCGTGCCGGGGCTGGAATTGTTGATGGAAGAGCCACAGCGCAAGGCCGCCGTGTGGCAAGCCATGCGTCGGCTGATGGCGCGCTGGAAAGAATCGAATGAGTGACGCTGTATCGTTTCGCCCGATGACCGAGGCGGATCTGGACGCTGTGCTGAAGATTGAATTCGCCGCGTACAGCCATCCGTGGACCCGCGGGATTTTTCTCGACGGCCTGGGCAAGTACCAGATCTGGCTGATGTTCGAAGGTGAGCAGCAAGTGGGCCACGGGGTGGTGCAGATCATTCTCGATGAGGCGCACCTGCTCAACATCACGGTCAAGCCGGAAAACCAGGGCCGCGGGTTGGGGCTGACCCTGCTCGAATACCTGATGTCCCGCGCCTACGCCGCCGATGCCCGGGAATGTTTCCTGGAAGTGCGCGACAGCAACACCTCGGCTTTTCGCCTGTACGAGCGCTATGGCTTCAACGAGATCGGCCGGCGCCGGGATTACTACCCGGCGGTCGGCGGGCGTGAAGATGCCGTGGTCATGGCCTGCACGCTCGTCGACTGATCGCGGCAGGTGTCCTCAGCGCTTGCGATCCTGCGGATCGCGGCGCGCCAGTTCCGCTTCATCCAGCCCGTTGCCGCCGCCGATATCGTCCTCGTCGACCACGCTCAGATCCCAGTCGGCCTGATTGCCTTCTCCGAGTTCGTGGGCATCCCGGGCACCGTCCTCACGGATCAGGGTTTCCGGGCTCAGGTCATCGTCGGTGGGCTCGTGATCGGCGGTCGAGGCTCCGGTGAAACCGGCTTCGCGCACGCGGTCACGGGGCATCAACTGTTCGCGCTCGCGCTCGGGCAGTTCATCGCCGATCTTCGCACTGGGCTGTTCGTCGTCGAAATCCAGCTCATGCACCGAACCCATGCGGTCTTCGTTATCATCGATGGGCTCCGGTTGCACCGCATCGTACGGACGTCGTGAATCAGTCATGGCAATTCCTCATACTGTGGGCCTTACTGGATGGACTCACCGGGCACACGAGAAATTCAAAGCAAATCACCCACGATCCCAGCGTGACCCCGACGGGCGGTCGACAGTCATACCAGCGCATCTTTCTTGAGGCCTTACAGCATGCACGACTTACAAGACCTGATTGATAACAACGAGCGTTGGGCTGACGCGATCACCAAGGAAGACCCGGATTTCTTCGCCAAGCTGGCCCGCCAGCAGACGCCTGAATATCTGTGGATCGGCTGCTCCGACGCACGGGTGCCGGCCAACGAGATCGTCGGCATGCTGCCGGGCGATCTGTTCGTTCACCGCAACGTTGCCAACGTGGTGCTGCACACTGACCTCAACTGCCTGTCGGTGATCCAGTACGCGGTGGACGTGCTCAAGGTCAAACATATTCTGGTGACCGGGCACTACGGCTGCGGCGGTGTGCGGGCGTCGATGCAGGATCGTCAGTTCGGCCTGATTGATGGCTGGCTGCGTTCGATCCGCGACCTGTACTACGAAAAACGCGAAGAACTGGCCAAGCTGCCGACCGAGGAAGAGCAGGTCGACCGTCTGTGCGAACTCAACGTGATCCAGCAAGTGGCCAACGTCGCCCACACCAGCATCATCCAGAACGCCTGGCATCGCGGGCAAAGCCTGTCGATCCACGGCTGCATCTACGGCATCAAGGATGGTCGCTGGAAGAGCCTGAACACCACGATCAGCGGTTTCGAGCAGTTGCCGCCGCAGTACCGCTTGCGTCCGGTCGGCGCGCCCTGATCGGTCGTTCAGCGTAAACCTTGCCGTCGCCGCCAGCTCAATAGATAGCGCTGGCCTTCGAGATTGGGTGATTCATCGTAACCGGTGATCCACCCTCGGCAGCGCGAGGATCCGCAACCGCAGGCGAACTGCCGCAGCAGTTTGTCTTCGGTGGCGGTGTAATCGATAGTCAGCCTTTCACCCTCCAGAATATCGCGCAGGGCCCACACCCATAACTCGCTCATGTCGAGAAAGGTGTTCGGGTCGCAGCAATGCTCGAACGCACCGCAAAAACGCGGATCGTAGAGGTGGATACCTGCCAGCAGTTGCCGGGTCTGCCGGCATCGATAGGGCAACAACTGGCCTGAAATCCGGCACATTCGGGTGATACGCAGGAATGCCCGGCACGCTACGACAGCGGTGGCTACGCCCTCGGAATCGTGAACAATCTCGAAGTCCTGCTTTGACGGAAATCCCAGGCGGACGGGGAGTCCGGCAAAAGGATAAATGCCCTCGGTATCGCGTGCCGGTTTACCCGGTAGTGCGTAAGTGTTCATAACGGTCCCTGTTGGCTCGTTGTCGCAATTTCCATCGACTGACGTCCTGCCAGTTCTGCAACACGATCATTGGATCCAAGATCCCGCAAATCACACTAACGGTCTACTGTCAGATCTGACAGGCGAAATAGACGTTTTCCCGGGTCAGCCAAGGCTGACACGGGAAGAATGTCCGATTGATCAGAGGTGGGCAGCGGGCGCAGCCATGTCCGGCAATGGGCTTTTCAGCTGTTGCAGCTGGGATTTGACCGGTGTCGTCGAGCAGGTCTTGTCCGCCTGTGCCACGGTCTCGTTGCGGATCGTGGTGTAGAACAGCTCGCAGGTCTTGGCTTTCTGCGTCACTTGCCAGGTCTGGGTGCAGCTGTTGAGCAGTGTCTTCGGATCGGTGCCCGGTTTGCTGCCCATTCCGGCCTGCCAGCAGGCGGCGCTCAAGTCTTGCCCCATCACCTTCAGACCCGCCGCATCGGCCTTCGCCTGGGCATCGTCGCCGGTGTAGTTGCTCGGGTCGGCGGCGTACCAGATGTAGCTCGGGTGGTTGGAACCCAGCACCGGCACGTTTACGCCCGCGCTCGGGCTGATGGTCGCCAGGCCCAGTACATTCACGGTCGCACCGTATTGCTGTTTGATCCAGTTTCGCACCGGCGCACCAAAGGCAACCATCGGCAGCACGGCGCCGCTGGCGTTCTGGCTGACCTGCTTGACCATGGTGGTCTGGTAATCCTTGAAGTAGTCGTACACGCCTTCCAGATCCTTGCCGGCGCTGGCGGGCGCGGCAATCGGGGCGATGTCGATGATGGTCTGGTAGGCCGGCGTCTGGTCGGCGGGGATGCCATTGTCGGTCAGCAGCGCGGCCCAGCGGTCGGTGGTGTTCGAGCGCAGGTAATCCTGGGCCTGGGTCAGCGAGTAATCCGGCGGGAAGTGCAGCAGCTCGACACTTTTGCGGTTTTCCAGGGCCATGCCCAGTGGCAGGAACAGGTACCAGCTATAGGCCCATTTGCCGTCGGCATTGAGGTTGCTGGCGCCGTTGTAGGCCAGGTCGCCGGCGTCCAGCAGCGCGGTCAGCGGCTTGTCGTAGCCCGTCGGTACGCCGCTGATTTCGGCGTAAAGCTGATCGTTGTCGTTTTTCACCAGCACCTTGGCGTTGGTGTAGCCGTCGCGCTGCACGCTCTGGCTCAGGTAATGGGCGACGGTCTGCTCCAGCGTCCAGTTGCGAAAGCAGATCACGCTGCAATTGTTGGGGTAGGCGAAGAGGCGGGTGACGCGTTCGGTGCTGCCCAGTTTCAGGTCGACATCGGCGTGGGCCGCGGCGCTCAACGTGAGCGCCGCGAGGGTGAGGCCTGCGATTTTCAACATGCTCAGATCCTTTTCAGCGAGGGTAAAACCTTGGTGGAGGGCAATCCGGCCCGCGTCTAGCCTAGCCGGGGAACAGGTGTTTCAGCGAATAACCAAGCTGACTGGCGAGAGTCACGCCGGTCATGACCACCAGAAACAGCAGCTGCAACGGGCTGAAATGCGCCCAGTGCAGTGCGGTCAGCCACGGGTGCTTGTCGCTGAACTCCGGGTCGAGCGTGCCGATGCGCCGCTTGTGCCAGAGCCCGATCAGGATCACCCCGATATAGGTGAAGGCTCCCAGCCCGCCGAGCATGACCGAGAACAGCAGGATCATGACGGCTTGCGGCACGCCATGGCGCAGCACGAGCCAGCGGGTATCAGGGTTCCATCGGCGCGGAATGATCCTTTCAGTCAACCACAGGTCCTGAACGATCAAATGGGCGCTGATCAGAAACCAGTAACTCAAGCCGATCCGGAAAAACCAGACAGGAACGCAGGCGAAGGCCAGGGGAATGACGATGCTCATCGCCGTGATTTTGTGCTCGGCAGGCAGATAGAACAGCCACAGCGCCAACGCAATCGCGGCCCATGAGCGCAACCAGGTTTCGGCGGCGATGTAGCGCGGCAGAAAGCGTCGCCAGTAGAAGACGTCGGCGTACGGCAAGCGGGCGAGCAAATCAGGGAAGCGCCACTTGAGGGTTTCCGACAGCTGCTGGCAAGCCTGCCAGTCAGCCGGAATGAACCGGTCGGTCATGTCTTTCTGTTGCCGCGGCTTCATCGGGCTGATCAGCATCCGCGCGGCAAGCGCGTCGGGCGACCCGTTGCGCTGATCTTCGGCCCGGGCACACAGGTTGTCGTAGAGGCTTTCCTGGTTGCAGCGCTCGATCAGCGCCTGCCAGAGCCAGTCCGGTTGCGGATGAATGCCCTTGGTGTCGTCCCAGCCAAATAATTGGGAGATACGGTCGAACAGCGCCACGCTCCACTCTGTGTCCTGCAGCAGTTGCAGGATGATCTGCTGCCAGTGTTCCCGACGGTCGAACACCTGGAGCCAGGGTTGGGCCGTGTAAGACTTGAGCAGCGCGAGAAATTCGCGCTCGTTTTGCGAGGCGAGTAGCGTTTCCAGCGATTGCCGGTAATCCGTCAGCAGCTCGTTGGCGAGAATGCTGCGCTGGCCGTCGCCGATGACGATCTCCTGCCATGGGCCCAGCCAACCCAGATGCTGCACCGCCCAACGGGCAATCGAAAGGCGCAGCGCGGGATGATCGAAGCACAACGTCAGCAACAGTGTCTGGAACGCTTGCGCACAATCCTGCTGGCACGCTTGCTCCCAGCGCTGCTCCAGATTTGAGTCCGAGAGGCCGTTCAGCAATTGCGATGCGGCTTCAACGGCTGGGTCAGCGGTCGGCTCCACGGGCTGCGGGTTCAGCGGCTGTACCCGCAAGACTGGCGACTCGATCGGTGCTTCGGGCGCGGCCGGGGTCACCGGTTCGAATAGCGCCGCAGGGTAATCCCACGCATCGGTCCCGGTCTTCTGCAGCGGCTGAGCGATGGACTGCTCTTGTACCGCCAGCGCGGCGATCCCCGGAGCCAGCATGACGTCGCCGTGCTCCTCGGCCTCTTCGTTTTCAAGGCGCCACTGGGCAATCGACAATGCGCGCTCGTAGGCCTCGCGCAGGCGCTGAAAGCCTGCGGCATCTTCATCGGGCCGGAAGACTTTCAGCAGACGCGCGTAACTGCGCTTGATATCACGCAGCCCGGCGTCTTCGGGCAGTTGCAGGACAGACCAGCATTCCATGTCGTGCTTCCTTACTGCCAGGGGTTACGGTCGAGTGCGCTCAACTGCTTGCTCAGTTCGGTACGGGTTTCACGGATCTGCCGCTCGTCCTGGGAATCCAGCGCCTGCTGGAATTGCTTGGCCCAGTAGCCGATCTGATCGCGCAGGTCGCCCAGGCTTTCCTGATACAGACGTTCCAGCCGTGCACTGAGCAGGGTGTTCACCTGTTGCTCGCGCGGATGGATCTTCAATTGCGCCAGGGCTTGCAGACGTTGCTGGATTTCCTCGGGCGTCAGCACGCCGGGGTTGTTTTCGATGACCAGCGAATGTTGCTGACCGGTCAGGGGAATGCTGACCTGGGCTTCGAGCAAACCGTTGTTGTCGTAGGTGAAACGCACATCCAGCTCGACTTCCCCGGCCTTGCGCTTGGGCACCTTGATGTCCAGTTGGCCGAGCGCCACGTTGTCTTTGACCAGGCGGCTTTCGCCCTGAAAGATTTTCACGACGACCTGTTCCTGGTTGTCGTGAAGGGTCTGCACGGTTTTCACCCGGCTGACCGGGACCATGCTGTTGCGCTCGATGATCGGCAGGTAGTGGCCGCTTTCATACTGGCGACCGACCTGGGTGGAGGTCTCGATCCCCAGGGTGTAGGAGCAGACATCGGTCAGCACCACTTCTTCCAGCGCGGCCGAACGGGCCTTGAGCGCCGCCTGAATCGCCGCGCCTTGAGCTACGACCTGATCCGGATCGAGGCTGATCGACGGGAAGCGGCCGAACAGCCCGGCAGCCAGTTTGCGCACCAGCGGCATGCGGGTCGTGCCGCCGACCAGCAGGATTTCATCGAGGTCGCTGACGCGGATACGTGCATCGCGCAGGGCCCGTTCGATCGGCGCGCGCAGGCGTTCGAGCAGCGGCATGTACAGCGTCGCCATTTGCGCCTGGGTGATGGTCTGGGTCCATTGCTTCTCGCCGACCTGCAATCTGAATTCGGCGCTGGCGTCCTGGCCCAGTGCACGGCGTACACGCTCGGCTTCGCGGCGCAGCGGCTGGAGGATGGTGGAGCGCTCGGGGAAGTCCGACACGTTGCGATGCTGATCGATAAAGTGCTCAAGCAGCACATTGTCGAAATCCTCGCCGCCGAGGAAGTTGTCACCGGCGCTGGCGCGCACCTCCATGACCCCCTCGAAGAGTTCGAGAATCGACACGTCGAACGTACCGCCGCCCAGGTCGAACACCAGGAACGAAGTTTCCTTGTCCCGTTGGTGCAGGCCGTAGGCGAGTGCGGCGGCGGTGGGTTCGTTGATCAGCTTTTCGACTTTCAGGCCCGCCAGTTCACCGGCGATGCGCGTGGCCTTGCGCTGGGCGTCACTGAAATAGGCCGGAACACTGATCACGGCTTCCGTGACGGTCTGGCCGTAGGTGCGTTCGACGTCTTCTTTCAGGCTCTTGAGCACCAGCGCCGACAGCTCTTCCGGACGGAATTTTTTATCCCCGAGGTAGACCTCCGTCGCACTGCCCATATGGCGTTTGAACAGCGACGCGGTCAGGCGCGGATGAGTGTGCAGGCGTTCGCGGGCAGCTTGCCCGACCAGAATCCGGCCCTGATCGTCCAGACCCACCACGCTGGGCGTCAGAAACTGACCCAGGGCGTTAGGCACCAACTCAGTGGCATCGCCGCGCCATACGGCAACAAGGCTGTTGGTGGTTCCCAGGTCAATCCCGACGATCATTGCAACGAACTCCCTTTGCGCTCAGACAAAAAATGAAACAGTTATTGGCGCGCAAGAATATTACCGAGGCAGTGGCGCGGTAAAGAAAGATGATGGCTCTGAGCCATTATTTAAGACAGGCAACCGCAGGAAGGATCGTTCGGGTCGCTTTTTGTCGAAGGGGGCGAAGGGAAAGACAGGGCGCCGGAGCCGGCACCCTGTCGTCATCGTTTAAGGCATGACGGGTGGCAGATACGAAAGCGTCGTACCCAGCGCCCACAGCAGCAACAGCACCAGCGGCGTGTGTACCAGCAATTGCACGAACGAGAAACCGATCAGATCCCGCGCCTTCAACCCCAGCACGCCCAGCAGCGGCAGCATGTAGAACGGGTTGATCAGGTTCGGCAGGGCTTCGGCGGCGTTGTAGATCTGCACCGCCCAACCGAGGTGGTAGTTGAGGTCATTGGCCACTTGCATCACGTACGGCGCTTCGATGATCCACTTGCCGCCGCCGGACGGAATGAAGAAGCCGAGAATCGCCGAGTACACACCCATCAGCAGCGCATAGGTGTCGTGGGAGGCGATGCTGACGAAGAACGTCGAGATGTGATGGGCCAGGGTCTGGGCATCGGTGCCCTTGACCGTGGTCATCAGCGCGGCGATCGAGCCGTACAGCGGGAACTGGATCAGCACTCCGGTGGTGGTCGGCACGGCGCGCGACACCGCATCGAGGAAACTGCGCGGGCGCCAGTGCAGCAACGCGCCGAGCATGATGAACAGGAAGTTGTAGGTGTTGAGCCCGGAAATCGCGGTGATCGCAGGTTTGGTCGAGAACTCGTGGAACAGCCATCCGGCCGCCAGCAGCACCAGCAGGATGATCAGCAGCGGGCTGTGTTCCAGCCATTCGCCTGGACGGGTGCGCGGTTGCAGCGGTGGCAGGTTGAAGGCCGGGTCGATGCCGCAGGCCTTGGCGTCACGCGCCGAGTTCGGGCCGGGCGCGGTGGCGTAGGCGATGATGATCGAAATCACGATCAGCGCCAGCAGCATCACCCCCGACTGCCAGAGGAAAATCGTCTGGGTGAACGGAATCACCCCGGTGATCGACAGAATCGACGGCGGCAGGCTGGCCGGGTTGGCCTGCAACTGCGCGGCGGACGACGACAGGCCCAGTGCCCACACGGCGCCGAGGCCAAGGTAGGCGGCGGCACCGGCGGCGCGATAGTCCATTTTCAGATCGGTGCGGCGGGCGAGGGCGCGCACCAACAGACCGCCGAACACCAGCGACAGGCCCCAGTTGAGCAAGGACGCGACCATCGAGATCAGCGCGACCCACGCCACGGCAGAACGACCGTTCTTCGGGATTCGCGCCAAGCGGTCGATCAGCTTTACGGCGGGCGGCGAACTGGCCACGACATAACCACCGATCACCACGAACGCCATCTGCATGGTGAACGGGATCAGGCTCCAGAATCCGTCGCCGAACGCCATGGCGGCGTCGGTGGGTTTGGCGCCCATGGCCAGGGTCGCCAGCGCGACGATGATCACCGCCAGCGCGGCGAATACCCAGGAGTCAGGAAACCAGCGCTCGGCGAAACTTGAACAGCGCAAGGCAAAGCGCGCAGAGCGGCTATCTTCGATATCAACGGCCACGGGAGTACCTCGGATTTTTATGTTTATTGTGGTCTTCGGGGCTTGGCCGGCCCGTCTGGACAGGTGCCAACAGTAAATCAACCGGCGGATTTTTGTGACCGTGTTTTGCCGAATCAGACTATGGTCTAACGGGTTGTCCGGCGGCCCGTTTGCGTAGACCATGGGCGCCTTGGTTTTTTGCCTGCCAGAGTTCTTTGCCATGACTGCCCATTCCACTGCCCGACCGGCGCCGTTCAGCCGTTCCGACTACAAGACCCTCGGCCTCGCGGCCCTGGGCGGGGCGCTGGAGATCTACGATTTCATCATTTTCGTGTTCTTCGCCCTGACCCTCAGCCAGCTGTTCTTCCCGCCGGAAATGCCCGAGTGGCTGCGCCTGCTGCAAAGCTTCGGGATCTTCGTCACCGGCTATCTGGCGCGCCCGCTGGGCGGAATTCTGATGGCGCATTTCGCCGACCGGCTGGGGCGCAAGAAGGTTTTCAGCCTGAGCATCCTGATGATGGCGCTGCCGTGTCTGCTGATCGGGATCATGCCGACCTACGCACAGATCGGCTATTTCGCACCGTTGCTGCTGCTGGCGCTGCGCATCCTGCAAGGCGCGGCGGTGGGCGGTGAAGTGCCGAGCGCCTGGGTATTCGTGGCCGAGCACGCGCCGGCCGGGCATCGCGGTTATGCCCTGGGCTTTCTGCAGGCCGGGCTGACCTTCGGTTATCTGATCGGCGCGTTGACCGCGACTTTTCTGGCGCAAGTGTTCACCCCGGCCGAAGTGCTGGATTACGCGTGGCGTTATCCGTTCCTGCTCGGCGGTGTGTTCGGCGTGATCGGTGTCTGGCTGCGCCGCTGGCTGAGCGAAACCCCGGTGTTCATGGCCATGGAAGCGCAGCGTGAGGCGCGGGTCGAACTGCCGCTGCGCACCGTGCTGCGCGATCATCGGCTGGCCATGTTGCCGGCGATGCTTCTGACCTGCGTGCTGACCTCGGCGGTGGTGGTGTTCGTGGTCATCACCCCGACCATGATGCAAAAAACTTTCGGCATGACTGCCGGCCACACCTTCGCGTTGAGCGCGCTGGGCATTGTTTTCCTGAACATCGGCTGCGTGATCGCCGGCCGGCTGGTCGATCGCATCGGTGCCTGGCGTACGGTCATGCTCTATAGCCTGCTGC
The DNA here is from genome assembly GCF_002112885.1 of Pseudomonas sp. B37(2017). Taxonomy (NCBI): domain Bacteria; kingdom Pseudomonadati; phylum Pseudomonadota; class Gammaproteobacteria; order Pseudomonadales; family Pseudomonadaceae; genus Pseudomonas; species Pseudomonas sp. B37(2017). The sequence continues at coordinate 19,437 of NZ_NEIX01000023.1, forward strand.
TGCCGCTGGGGATCGGCCTGCTTTACACCTGCCTGATCAGCGGCGGGAATTGGGTCGGTCTGGCCTACGCCATCGCCGGCTTGTGCTGTGGCGTGGTCGGTGCGGTGCCGTCGGTGATGGTCAGTCTGTTCCCGGCACGGATTCGCGTTTCCGGGATCTCCTTCACCTACAACATTGCCTACGCCGCCTGGGCCAGTGTCACACCGTTGCTGCTGATCGGTCTGATGCCGTGGAGCCCGTGGATCTGCGTGATGTTCTGCACGGTGATGGGCGCGGTAGGCGTCGCCAGCGCGGCGTATTTCGGCTCGCGCATGCCGCGCGCAGAACAGTGTCCGGTGGCCGGCACCGCCTGAATTGTCGAGGCGTAACTATTTTTGTAGGACACGCCTCAAGCGCTCTTCAGAAAAGATTTCCAAGGCCGATGGTTAGGCTGCATACCCGCTCTCCATCCTGTCCATCGGTGCTTTCCCATGTTCAACAAACGCCTGAAGCAAGAGCTGGCGGCTCTTCGTGAAGAACTCTCCAGCCTTCTGCAAGTGAAGGAGAGCCTGGAAAGCGAGATGCTGGTGCTCACCCTTGAGCCCGACGGACGGATTCAGTCGGTCAACCAGAACTTCCTCAGCGAAATGCTCTACAAGAACCACGACCTGATCGGCCGCGCCATCGAAGACATCGTGCCGGCCCATGTGAAGTCCGACGAGTTTCATCACCGCTTCAAGGCCGCTCTGACCCGTGGCGAGCATTTCGCTGGCGCAGTGCGCCTTTCCCGCGGTAACGGCGAAGAGGCGTGGTTGCGTTCGATCGTGCAGCCGATTCGTTCATCGGATGGCCGGATCAAGCATTTCTCGATTTTCTCCAGCGACCTGACCCGCACCATCGAGGCCTCCCGCGAACACGAAAACCTGATCGGCGCGCTGGTGCGTTCGACTGCCGTGATCGAGTTCGACCTCAGCGGCAACGTATTGAGTGCCAACGACCGGTTCCTGCAGGGCATGGGTTACAGCCTGGCGCAGATCAAGGGCAAACATCACCGCCAGTTCTGCGAGCCGGAGGAGTACAACAGCGCCGAGTACCAGAACTTCTGGCGTCGCCTGAATAACGGCGAATTCGTTGCCGGCCGTTTCAAACGGGTCGACAGCCATGGTCGTGTCGTCTGGCTGGAAGCCTCCTATAACCCGGTGCTCGACGCCAACGAAAAACTCTACAAAGTGGTGAAGTTCGCCACGGTGATCACCGATCAGGTCAATCAGGAGCAGGCCGTCGCCGATGCCGCCAATATCGCCTACAGCACGTCCCTGCAAACCGACAGCACCGCCCAGCGTGGCACCCGTGTGGTGACCGAAGCGGTCAATGTGATGCGCGATCTGTCCAAGCACATGCAGACTGCCGGCGAAGGCATCGAGGCGCTGAACGAGCAATCCCAGGTGATCGGCACCATCGTCAAGACCATCAGCGGCATTGCCGAACAGACCAACCTGCTGGCGCTCAACGCCGCCATTGAAGCCGCTCGCGCCGGTGAGCAGGGCCGAGGATTTGCGGTGGTGGCCGACGAAGTACGGCAACTGGCCTCGCGCACCAGCCAGGCGACCGAAGAAATCGTCGGTGTGGTGCGCCAGAACCAGGACATGGCGCGCAACGCCGTGGCCCTGATGACCGACGGCAAGCAACAGGCCGAACAAGGGCTGGCGCTGGCGGCGGAGGCCGGTACGGTGATCGTCGAGATCCAGGACGGCGCGCAGAAAGTGGTGGATGCAGTCGGCCAGTTCGCCAACCAGTTATCCAACTGATGCCTGCCAGGCGAAGGGAGGGTCGACGGCCATCCCTTCGTTGTTTTTATCCCGCTACAATCGGCTCTTTTTCCCGGAGCAGATCCCATGAGCGAGTCCTTCCGTCGCCCGGTTCCCCTGAACAAAGCCTACCGCCTGCTCAATCACGGGCCGACCGTGCTGGTCAGCGCCGCCCATGACGGGCAGCGCAACATCATGGCCGCTGCGTGGGCCATGCCGCTGGATTTCGAACCGCCGAAAGTCGCGGTGGTCCTCGACAAATCCACCTGGACCCGGCAACTGCTCGAGGCGTCGGGCACCTTCGTTCTCAACGTTCCTTGTGTGAATCAGGCCGACATCGTGCAGACCGTGGGTTCGACGTCGGGCCTGGAAATCAATCGCGACCAAGGTCAGGACAAGTTCCAGGCCTACGGCTTGCAGAGCTTCGCTGGTGAGCAGGTCGAGGCACCGATGCTGGACGGTTGCGTGGCCTGGCTCGAGTGCCGGTTGCTGCCGGAACCGCGCAATCACGAACAGTACGATCTGTTCTTGGCCGAGGTGATCGCGGCGCAGGCTGATTCGCGGGTGTTCAGCGATGGGCGCTGGCATTTTGAAGGGCACGATGAGCTGCGCACGCTGCATCACGTGGCCGGTGGCAACTTTCTGAAGATCGGTGATCCGGTGGTCGGTAAAAGCCTGGATGCCTGACAGTTATTAATGTTTTGCAGCAATTAATTATTGTTATTCGATAATTTTAATCGTTAGGGTGGCGCTCACATTCATTCTTGTGAGGCTTTCCCATGACCACCCACGGGCTCGTGCAATTCAGTCGGCGCATGGCGACGGTGACGTTGATCCTGATCGTCGTGATGCTGCTGCTCAATGCTGTCATTTGGGTTTACCCACCGTTGGCGGAAAAGGAAAGCTGGGGGCTGGGGTTTGCGCTGACCGAGCGCCAGCTGTCACAAATGGCCGACACCGCCACGCTGTTTCCGTGGTGGCAGAAGCTGGGCGGGATCTTGCTGTCGAGCATTCCCCTGCTGGCGCTGGCGTCGGGCCTGAACCATTTGCGCCGGCTGTTTCAGAGTTACGCGCGAGGTGAGTATTTCGCCCGGGAAACGGCGGAGCATCTGGGCAAGGTCGGGCGAGCCGTGGCGATCTGGGTGCTTCTGGATTTCCTCTGTGAGCCGATGCTCAGCCTGTGGGTCACCCAGAATGCGCCGGTCGGTGAGCGGCTGTTGACCCTGAGCATCACGGCTGCCTCATTCGTCGCGTTGTTTCTGGCCGCGTGCATTTCGATCATCGCGCGGATTCTGGCGCAGGCCAGTGAAGTCGATCGGGAAAACCGTACGTTTATTTGAGGTCCTCATGCCTATCGTGATTCAACTGGATGTGATGCTCGCGCTGCGCAAGGTCAAATCCAAAGACCTGGCAGCCGCCATCGGCATCACCGAGGCCAACCTGTCGCTGCTCAAACAGGGCAAGGTCAAAGGGCTGCGACTGGCGACCCTGGATGCCATCTGCGAGTACCTCAACTGTCAGCCCGGGGATCTGCTGGTTCGGGTGGCGGAGGAGGAGGGTGACGCCTGAGGGGGTCGGTTGCTGGCGAATTGGATTCATGGATGTCTAGTCCTGAAATAGGTTTACACCTGTTTCACCCTAACGCCCGATGCACCGCATCGGGCGTTTTGTATTTTAAGGACAGGTGCGGGCGCTCCTGGT
>NZ_NEIX01000024.1:0-8475 GCF_002112885.1 Pseudomonas sp. B37(2017)
GGCAAGAGGTCTAGCCAGAACCCAGGCTTTGGTCATCCTCGCCCGTAAGCTTTGCCGGGTGGCATTCGCCCTTATGAAAAATCAGAGCGAATACCAACCGAATCTAAGATTGCAGGGTTCCCCTGCAACATAGAATCTCCCACAGGTTCGGCGGTGTTCACAAATTATGTGTGTGGCCACGGACACTGTGGGAGCGAGCTTGCTCGCGAAGCTTTTGATCTAAGATCAGGCAACCTGATTCAAATCGTTATTACGCGTTTCCTTCAGGCACAGCACAGCGATCAAGCTGAGCACCGCGGCCGCCGACACATACCCGCCGACGTAACTCAAACCACCCATCGCCACCAGTTTCTGCGCAAAGAACGGCGCCGCCGAGGCTCCGACAATGCCGCCGAGGTTGTAGGCCGCCGATGCACCGGTATATCGCACATGTGTCGGAAACAGCTCCGGTAGCAATGCACCCATCGGGGCGAATGTCACCCCCATCAGAAACAGCTCGATGCACAGAAACAGCGCCACGCCCCAAGTCGAACCCTGAGTCAGCAGCGGCTCCATCAGAAACCCGGAAAGAATCGCCAGCACACCGCCGACGATCAGCACCGGCTTACGCCCGTAACGATCGCTGGCCCAGGCCGACAGCGGTGTCGCGGCTGCCATGAACAGTACTGCGAAGCACAGCAGTCCGAGGAATGTCTCGCGGCTATACCCCAATGTGGATACGCCGTAGCTCAGGGAGAACACGGTCGAGATGTAAAACAGCGCATAGCACACCACCATGGCGGCGGCGCCCAGCAACGTCGGTGCCCAGTACTGACTGAACAGCTCGACCAGCGGCACTTTCACTCGCTCCTGACGGGCGATGGCATTGGCGAACACCGGGGTTTCGTGGAGCTTGAGGCGCACGTACAAGCCGACCATTACCAGCGCCGCACTGAGCAGAAACGGAATCCGCCAGCCCCAGCTGCGGAATTGTTCATCATTGAGCGTCATTGCCAGCGTCAGGAACAAGCCGTTGGCAGCCAGAAAGCCAATCGAAGGGCCGAGCTGCGGGAACATGCCGAACCACGCCCGTTTGCCTTTCGGGGCATTTTCGGTCGCCAGCAGCGCTGCGCCGCCCCATTCGCCACCCAATCCCAGGCCCTGGCCGAAGCGCAGCACGCACAGCAGGATCGGCGCCCAGGCCCCGATGCTGTCGTAACCCGGCAGCACACCGATCAGCGTGGTGCAGACACCCATCAGCAGCAGCGAAGCGACCAAAGTCGATTTGCGTCCGATCCGGTCACCGAAGTGGCCGAACAGCGCCGAACCCAAAGGTCGGGCGAGGAAGGCGATGCCGAAGGTCAGGAATGCCGAGAGCATCTGCGCCGTGCCGGAGGTCTGCGGGAAGAACACCGGCCCGATCACCAGCGCGGCAGCAGTGGCGTAGACGTAGAAATCGTAGAACTCGATGGCCGTGCCGATGAAGCTCGCCGTGGCCACGCGGGTGGCGGAGTTGGTCGGTTGGGCAGGCGTGGTGTCGCTGTAAGCGGTACTGGTCGTCATGCGGTGATCCCTGACAGTCATGAGCTCCGTTGGAGCGAATTATTATGGTCGAACACCCAGGGATGTGGGATGAGGCGCGATCGCTGCTTCAGGTAGGAACAGTCGTCGGTGTGATGCGGATATTGCCGATGAACCGGCCGGATTGTGTCGGGTGCGGGGTAAGCACGCGGTTCGGCGGGGCTTGGGTAAGCACCGCGATTATAGGAAGGTGGCTAACGATTGAACAAGGGGCTGTCTAGCGGGCCGTGGCCAGCGCCGGAGCCGAAGTGGTGTGCCAGATCAGGACTTTGCTCACCCGGTTTTCCTCGGTTTCGAGAATCTCCAGGCGATAGCGGCCGATCTTCAGGCAGACCGCGCTTTCCGGGATGGTTTCCAGCGCCTCGGTCACCAGGCCATTGAGGGTCCGGGGGCCGTCGCTGGGCAGGTGCCAGCCCAGGCATTTGTTCAGCTCGCGGATCGACGCCGCGCCATCGATCACCATGCGGCCATCGGCTTGCGGGTGGATGTGCGGGTTGTCGAGGCTGTGCTCGCTTTCGAATTCGCCGACGATTTCTTCGAGAATATCTTCCAGGGTGACGATGCCGAGGACTTCGCCGTACTCGTCCACCACCATACCCAGACGCCGCTGCTGCTTGTGGAAGTTCAGCAGTTGAAGTTGCAGCGGGGTGCTTTCAGGGACGAAATACGGCTCGTAACTGGCCGCCAGCAAGGCTTCGCGGGTCAAGCTGCCATTGTCCAGCAAGTGGCGGATCTGGCGGGTGTTGAGCACCGCTTCGACCTGATTGATATCGCTGTGGAAGACCGGCAGGCGAGTACGCCGGTTCTTGCGCAATTGCTCGATGATCTCTTCGATCGGGTCGTCGAGGTTGATGCCGTCGACATCGCTGCGCGGCACCAGAATGTCATTGACCGTGATGTTGTCCAGCGCATGGATGCCTGAAACCGGGTGCGGGCGCACCGGATGATCCGGGTCGTCATGACGCTCCGTTGGCACATCATCTTCGCTCTGTTGCACCACCTGGGCCTTGCGGATGAACGGGCGCATCAGCAAACCACTGATGCGGCTGAGGAGCCAGGCAAGCGGGTAAACGACTTTCAGCGGTACTGCCAGCAGCGTATTGCCGAACGACAACACCGCATCCGGATAACGCTGGGCGAGGGCGCGAGGGAAATAGTCGGCAAAAACCAGCAGCAGGGCGCCGGCGCCGAGACAAGCCGCCCAGGGGCCGTTTTCTTCACAGAGAAAGATTGCCAGCAGGGTGGCCAGGATGACGGCCAGGGCGCGGCACAGGGTATTGCAGAGGATCAGGCTGTCGAGCGGGAAGCTGAGCTTCGCCAGCGGCTTGTCGCTGGCGCGGGAGGCGGTGCGTTGCGCGAGCAGGTGCTGTTGCGCCGCTTCGACGGCGGTAAACAGCCCCGACCAGAGAATCAGCAGGACAAATACCGCGAGCATCGGCCCTATGGGCAAACCGTCCATTTATGCCGCCCGTCAGATGTGCAGGATGTATTCACGAACCAGTTTGCTGCCGAAATACGCGAGCATCAGCAGGCAGAAACCGGCGAGGGTCCAGCGGATTGCCTTGTGCCCGCGCCAGCCGAGGCGGTTACGGCCCCACAGCAGGACGCTGAACACGATCCAGGCCAGGCAGGCCAGCAGGGTTTTATGCACCAGGTGCTGGGCAAACAGGTTCTCGACGAACAGCCAGCCGGAAATCAGCGACAGCGACAGCAAAGTCCAGCCGGCCCAGAGGAAACCGAACAACAGGCTTTCCATGGTTTGCAGGGGCGGGAAGTTCTTGATCAGCCCGGACGGGTGCTTGTGCTTGAGCTGATGATCCTGCACCAACAGCAACAAGGCCTGGAACACCGCGATGGTGAACATGCCGTAGGCGAGGATCGACAGCAGGATGTGCGCGAGGATGCCCGGTTCTTCATCGATGACCTGCACCGTGCCGGTCGGCGCAAATTGCGCCAGCAGCACCGTGATCGCACCCAGCGGGAACAGCAGCACCAGCAGGTTTTCCACCGGGATCCGCGAGCAGGCCAGCAGGGTCAGGGCGATGACAGCCGCAGCAATCAGGCTCGAGGCGCTGAAGAAGTCCAGGCCCAGGCCGATCGGCGTCAATAAATGGGTGAGCAGGCTGGCGCTGTGGGCCAGCACGGCGAGGACGCCGAGCGAGACCAGCAGGCGCTTGTTGGCCTTGGCGCCAGTGGCCAGGCGGGTGCCCTGATAGAGAGTCGCAGCGGCATAAAGAAGGGCGGCGGCGAGGGTGGTCAGCAAACTCGGTGACAAGGGGAGCATAAATCCTGTTAGGAAGCCCGAAAGGGGCTGAGTTTGGCATAGAACCGCCATTGCACGAAAGACCGACAAGCTGACAGCAAGGTGTCCGCCAGACGCAGTCTTCGCTATAATCCGCGACCTGCCCACGCCGCAGGCTCGCCGAGCACATGTTGATTCCGGTCTGGGCCGCCATTATCCCGGTCTACACAGGGCCTGAAAGGATCGCGCAATGTTTGAAAACTTAACCGACCGTCTCTCGCAGACGCTGCGCCATGTCACCGGCAAGGCGAAGCTGACCGAGGACAATATCAAAGACACCCTGCGCGAAGTGCGCATGGCGTTGCTCGAAGCCGACGTCGCCCTGCCGGTGGTCAAGGACTTCGTCAATTCGGTCAAGGAACGCGCTGTCGGCACCGAGGTGTCGCGCAGCCTGACGCCGGGCCAGGCGTTCGTGAAGATCGTCCAGGCCGAACTCGAAAGCCTGATGGGCGCGGCCAACGAAGACTTGAACCTGAGCGCCGTGCCGCCTGCCGTCATTCTGATGGCCGGTCTGCAGGGCGCGGGTAAAACCACCACCGCCGGCAAGCTGGCGCGCTTCCTTAAAGAGCGCAAGAAGAAGTCGGTCATGGTCGTGTCGGCGGACATCTACCGTCCTGCTGCTATTAAACAGCTGGAAACCCTGGCCAACGACATCGGCGTGACGTTCTTCCCGTCCGACCTGAGCCAGAAGCCGGTCGACATCGCCAACGCGGCTATTAAAGAAGCAAAACTGAAATTCATCGACGTGGTCATCGTCGATACCGCCGGTCGTCTGCACATCGACGAAGAGATGATGGGCGAGATCAAGGCGCTGCACGCCGCGATCAATCCGGTTGAAACCCTGTTCGTGGTCGACGCCATGACCGGTCAGGACGCGGCCAACACGGCCAAGGCCTTCGGTGATGCGCTGCCGCTGACCGGTGTGATCCTGACCAAGGTCGACGGTGATGCCCGTGGCGGTGCCGCGCTGTCCGTTCGCGCAATCACCGGCAAGCCGATCAAGTTCATCGGTATGGGCGAGAAGAGCGAAGCGCTCGATCCGTTCCACCCTGAGCGTATTGCTTCGCGGATCCTCGGCATGGGCGACGTGCTCAGCCTGATCGAACAGGCTGAAGCGACCCTCGACAAGGACAAGGCCGACAAACTTGCTAAAAAGCTGAAGAAGGGCAAGGGCTTCGACCTCGAAGACTTCCGCGATCAGCTGCAACAGATGAAGAACATGGGCGGCCTCGGCGGGCTCATGGACAAACTGCCGAACATCGGTGGCGTCAATCTCTCGCAAATGGGCAATGCCCAGAACGCTGCAGAGAAGCAGTTCAAGCAGATGGAAGCCATCATCAACTCCATGACCCCGGCCGAGCGCCGCGACCCCGAGCTGATCAGCGGTTCGCGCAAGCGCCGGATCGCCATGGGTTCCGGCACCCAGGTGCAGGACATCGGTCGCTTGATCAAGCAGCACAAGCAGATGCAGAAGATGATGAAGAAGTTCTCCGCCAAGGGCGGAATGGCGAAAATGATGCGCGGCATGGGCGGTATGTTGCCCGGCGGCGGCATGCCGAAAATGTAAGGTGTCCCGTCTCACCCATTCTGCTCACTTATGGCGGCGTCTGATGCCCTCATGCTGCGTTGCCGCTCCTCGCCATAGCGGGCTATGACTCGTCGCGGCGCCTTGCTTGAGGGCATCAGCCACTCGCCAAAAGTGAGCGAAATGGATGAGGCGGGACACTAGAATCCGCGCCGGTCGTCGTACTGGCGCAGACCCTGCAAGGACGCAGGATCAACAGCAAACCCGCACTCGGCGGGAGCTGACCGGCCGTTTTGAACGACGGCCCCATATGCAAATCTGCACGGCATGCCATAGGCGCCGGAAAAAGTCATTTGCAAAAGTCCGGATATTCCTTAGAATATGCGGCCTTTCGGGCACCCATGCCCGCTGTGCATTTAGATTTGCAGCACCGACTACAGGAACGATGTTCACATGCTAACAATCCGTCTTGCCCTTGGCGGCTCCAAAAAGCGCCCGTTTTACCACCTGACCGTAACCGACTCCCGCAACCCGCGTGACGGTTCCCACAAAGAACAGGTTGGTTTCTTCAACCCTGTTGCCCGTGGTCAGGAAGTTCGTCTGTCCGTGAACCAAGAGCGCGTTGCCTACTGGCTGAGCGTTGGTGCACAGCCTTCTGAGCGTGTTGCTCAGTTGCTGAAGGAATCTGCCAAGGCTGCAGCCTGAGCAGTATGAGCGCGACGCCAGAAAAAGCTGATGACCTGATCGTTGTCGGCAAGATTTTTTCGGTTCACGGCGTTCGCGGCGAGGTGAAGGTCTTTTCCTTTACCGATCCGATTGAAAACCTGTTGAACTACCGCAACTGGACGCTTCGGCGCGAAGGCGTGGTAAAGCAGGTCGAGCTGGTCAGCGGCCGATCCACTCAAAAGGATCTGGTTGCCAAGCTCAAAGGCCTCGACGATCGCGATGAAGCACGTCTTCTGAGCGGTTACGAGATTTGCATCTCGCGAAGCCTTTTGCCCAACCTGACTGGCGACGAGTACTACTGGTACCAGTTGCAGGGTCTGAGTGTCATCAACCAGAACGAAGAATTCTTCGGCAAGGTTGATCACCTGTTGGAGACCGGCGCGAACGATGTATTGGTGGTCAAGCCCTGCGTCGGCAGCCTGGATGATCGCGAGCGGTTGTTGCCCTATACGGAGCAATGCGTGCTGGCAATCGACCTGGAAGCAGGCGTGATGAGGGTGGAATGGGACGCGGACTTCTAAGCAATGGCCAGCCTGCGCGTAGACGTCATTACGCTGTTCCCCGAGATGTTCTCGGCCATCAGTGAGTACGGCATTACCAGTCGTGCGGTCAAACAGGGGCTCTTGCAGCTGACCTGTTGGAACCCGCGGGATTACACGACGGATCGGCATCACACTGTGGACGATCGCCCGTTTGGCGGTGGTCCGGGCATGGTGATGAAGATCAAGCCCCTGGAAGATGCTCTGGTTCAGGCCAAGGCAGCAGCCGGGGTGGCGGCGAAGGTGATTTACCTGTCCCCCCAAGGCCGTCAACTGACTCAGTCGGCGGTACGCGAACTGGCGAAATCGGATGCATTGATCCTGATTGCCGGTCGCTATGAAGGCATTGACGAGCGTTTTATTGATGCTCATGTCGATGAAGAGTGGTCGATTGGTGACTATGTGTTGTCTGGCGGCGAGCTGCCGGCCATGGTCATGATCGATGCGGTTACACGACTGCTGCCCGGAGCTTTAGGGCATGCGGATTCCGCTGAGGAAGATTCCTTTACGGATGGTCTGCTGGATTGCCCGCACTACACCCGACCTGAGGTGTATGCGGATCAGCGTGTTCCCGACGTGTTGCTGAGTGGCAATCACGCGCATATCCGGCGTTGGCGTTTACAGCAGTCCCTTGGTAGGACCTATGAACGACGCGCCGATCTTCTGGAAAGCCGCTCGCTTTCTGGAGAAGAGAAGAAGCTGCTCGAGGAATACATCCGCGAGCGGGACGATAGTTAACAACGTATCGATGGTAGATCAGACGATTTACCTTAGGAGCACAGCATGACCAACAAAATCATCCTTGCACTCGAAGCAGAGCAGATGACCAAAGAAATCCCTACCTTTGCCCCGGGCGACACCATCGTCGTTCAGGTGAAAGTGAAGGAAGGCGATCGTTCCCGTCTGCAAGCGTTCGAAGGCGTTGTAATCGCCAAGCGTAACCGCGGCGTGAACAGTGCGTTCACCGTTCGTAAAATCTCCAACGGTGTTGGCGTAGAACGTACTTTCCAGACCTACTCCCCGCAGATCGACAGCATGGCTGTCAAACGTCGCGGTGACGTACGTAAAGCCAAGCTGTACTACCTGCGCGACCTGTCGGGTAAAGCAGCTCGCATCAAGGAAAAACTGGCTTAAGTCCAGCTTCCGATGCAGAAAAAAGCAGCCTACGGGCTGCTTTTTTGTTGCTCGCAATTTATCCACAGCATTCCGTTTCAGGCCTGACCCATGACCCCTCGCGAGCAAGAAATCGAACGCCGCACCGAGCTCTCGGTGACCCGCGTGACCAAGGCGGTTTTTCCGCCGACCACCAATCATCACAACACCCTGTTCGGCGGCACGGCGCTGGCCTGGATGGACGAAGTGTCGTTCATCACCGCCACGCGCTTCTGCCGTTTGCCGCTGGTGACCGTGTCGACCGATCGCATCGACTTCAATCACGCGATCCCGGCAGGTTCCATCGTCGAGCTGGTCGGGCGGGTGATCAAGGTTGGCAACACCAGTCTCAAGGTCGAGGTGGAAGTGTTCGTCGAAAGCATGAGCTGCGACGGTCGTGAGAAAGCCATTCATGGGCAGTTCAGCTTTGTTGCCATCGATGAGGACAAGCGTCCGGTGCCAGTGCTGCCGGGTTTCGCGACCTGATTTAGCACCGAGCCGCGGCATTCGCGGGCAAGCCCGCTCCCACAGATTTTGTGTTGTCCGCTGATGTTGTGTTCGGCACGGACACTGTGGGAGCAACTGTCTTAACCCTGCCATTCGTCACCGCCATTCGGTGCCGTCACGCAGCATGGCATTTAGTCTGATCAGTAGTATCCGCATGCAGGCGA
>NZ_NEIX01000025.1:0-1650 GCF_002112885.1 Pseudomonas sp. B37(2017)
CCCTCTGTGTCAGGCTACCTGTCGCCCTTGTTGATTGACTCGTTCATTCAAGAGGGTGAAGGTGCATAACAATGTCCAATTTAGGCAAGCGCTACGACAGCGACTTCAAAGACTGGGTCGTTTTGCAAATGATGCCGCCCTTTAATCGGTCAGTGGCAGAACTTGCCGTTGCACTCAATCTCACACCACAGTCGCTGCGAAACTGGAGACAAATGGCCAGAGACAAAGGCTTGATCGTTCCAGGAAACGGCAAAACCAGTGACCAATGGTCTAGCGCCGATAAATTCAATGCTGTTATGGAAACCGCGCCGTTGAGCGAGGTGGAAATTTCTCAGTATTGCCGGATAAAGGGCATTTACCCTGAGCAAATTCAACAGTGGCGACTGGCCTGTCAAAACGCCAATCCGGTCGTTGATCTCAACTCTCGAACCTCTAAAACGGCCGAGCAACGGCGTATCAAAATACTTGAGCGTCAATTGATCCAGTCAGATGCCGGACGTGCGGAGGCGGTGGCCTTGCTGGAGCTCAGAAAAAAAGCCAATGCGATCTGGGGCAAGGACAAGGAAGACTGATTAACGCCGCTGATCGTACGCAAGCCATGAAGTTGATTGCAGACGCAGTGCAGAGCGGCGCTCGTCGATATCGAGCCTGCAATGAGTTGGGGTTGAGCCTGCGTACAGTCCAGCGCTGGCGATACGCTGACTGTGATGGGCGACTGCTGGCTAAACGGGCAGCTCCGGCTAACAAGCTCAGTGAGTCGGAATGCCAAGCGGTACTTGATGCTGCCAATCAGGCTGGCTACGCCAGCCTTACTCCGCACCAGATCGTCCCCAAACTGGCCGATGAAGGCATCTATCTGGCTTCGGAATCGACGTTTTACCGAGTGTTAAAAGCGGCTCATCAAAACGTGCGTCGCGGCCGAACCAAAGCCCCGAAACGTAGGGTGCTGACGACACATTGTGCCGATGGCCCCAACCAGGTGTGGTGCTGGGATATCACTTGGTTGCCAAGCACCGTCAGAGGTCGATTTTTTTACTGGTACATGGTCAAGGATGTCTACAGCCGCAAACTGGTCGCCAATGAAGTGCACGAGGTGGAATGCGCCGAACACGCATGCGAGCTGCTTAGAAAGGGATGCTTACGTGAACATACAGCGGGTCGCCCGCTGGTGCTGCACTCGGATAACGGACACGTGATGAGAGGTTCTTTGTTGCGTGAAAGCATGGTTGCACTTGGCGTCGAGCCTTCTTTTAGCCGGCCAAGGGTAAGTAACGATAACGCATATGCAGAGGCACTTTTCCGCACTGCAAAGTACTGCCCGCTCTGGCCGGATCAACCATTTGATACGGTCATTGATGCAAGGCTTTGGGTGCAGAAATTCATCGAGTGGTACAACGAAGATCATCGCCATAGCGCTTTGAAATACGTGACACCAAACGAGAGGCACGAAGGCAAAGCGACGATGCTATTACAAGCAAGAGCAGCGCTTTATGAGGATGCCAGAAAAGCTAATCCGAGCCGTTGGAGCACTCGGACACGCAACTGGAAACTAGCTGATGCGGTGTATTTAAACCCAGAGCGCCCTGATTTTAAGGGTTCAACTGGCTAACAACGATTGGAACAAGGCGACAGGTGCCTTGACACGCACCG
>NZ_NEIX01000026.1:0-1310 GCF_002112885.1 Pseudomonas sp. B37(2017)
TGTCTAGTCCTGAAATAGGTTTACACCTGTTTCACCCTAACGCCCGATGCACCGCATCGGGCGTTTTGTATTTTAAGGACAGGTGCGGGCGCTCCTGGTTGTAGATCAAGATCGCCTCCCGCACCATTTGCTCCGCTTGCGCCAAGTCTGTCGGTCGGTGGAGCAAGAGCTCTGTCTTCAAGATGCCATTGACCCGCTCTGCCAAGGCGTTTTGGTAGCAGTCGTAGCCATCAGTCATCGAGCACGTGATGCCATGTTTGGCATGGAGCTTTTGATATAGCGCCGAGCAGTACTGCACACCTCGATCCGAGTGATGAACCAGTTTCTGGCGTGTTCGACGCGTCTTCAAGGCCATACGCAAGGCTTGAGCCACTGAGTCGGCATGCAAGCTGCCATGCACGTGATAGCCGACGATCTTTCTTGAGAAGGCATCCGTCACCAGACTCAAATAGACCGGATCATCACGCTTGGTGGACAGATAAGTGATATCGGCCACCCAAACCTGTTCCGGACCGGTAGCGACAACTTGCGACGGGCCTGGTTTGAGCAGATTGGGATGGCAGCGGAAGTGATGATGACTGTCGGTCGTTTTGTGATAAGCCCGCTTCCTGCGGACCAGTTGGCGGTAATCACGCAAGACCGCCAATAACCGATCGCGGCCGACATGCAGCTCCTGTTTCTCACGCTCCGCGTGCATCAACGAGTGCAATTTGCGGGCGCCAATGCAGGGTTGGCGTACTCGGATTGTCTGCACAAACTGGATGAGTTTCTGATCTTGCTCGATGCGAGCCCGATAGACGCGATTACGTTTGTAAAAGGCTTGGCGACTGATCCCCATAAACTGGCAAGCCCTGCTGACACTCAGGGTTTGGGTTTGCGCAACGACTTGCCGGGCCGCTTTTTTACGACAGAGACGCCGTAGTCGTTCTTCAGTACATCCACCACGTCTTCAAAAAACTTGGCTTTCTGATTCGCCAGCGCCAACTGCTCCTCAAGTTCTTTGATTCTCTGCTCGGGTGTTAAGGGCAAAGTGGGCTCGTCCATCGGTCGGGTCCTTTGGGAACGAATGGAGGCGCCTTGGCTCCAGTCTTGCCGACCATGCTTGCGTAACCAAACCAACACCGTCGATCGACCCTGAATTCCGTAGCGCCGTTGAGCCTCTTTATAACTCAACTCGCCTTTTTCGACTTGATCGACAACCGACAATTTAAAAGTCAGCGTGTAATCGCGTTGACTGCGTTTTGCGCCCGAATCCATTGCACACTCCTGAAAAGAAGCCAGAAGGTGTAAACCTTATTCAGGACGAGACA
>NZ_NEIX01000027.1:0-1168 GCF_002112885.1 Pseudomonas sp. B37(2017)
GCAAGCCCGCTTGTGTCTAGGTAAGGGAATAGACTCTGGGGTGAGAGGGGTGAATGGCAAGCTGTGAGTCCGCGGTGCTTTAAGCACGAGTGGGAGCAAAGCTGCCATTCACCTTTCTACTCTGGCCCATAAGCCCGAACAGTTGGACGAGCGCCACTCGAATCACAAGCGTGGGCAAAGCCAGAGCACTCTCACTTTTGAGTGTAAGAGGGTTTTGCCATGATTTCCTGGGTCGGTATCGATATCTCCAAATCCAACCTCGTTGTTTGGATTCAGCCTCAGAAAGTGGGGTTCGAGATTACAAATACGCTTGAAGGCTTTGTTGAGCTGACATCGCGTTTAAGCCACTACACGGTTGGCCGAGTATTGCTGGAGGCCACGGGAGGATACGAGCGAAAGGTCGTGGCGGCCTTACAAGAGGCGGGCTTCAATGTGCTCAGGATCAACCCTCGCCGGGCCAGAGCCTTTGCCGTAGCAATGGGCAAGAATGCCAAGACGGATCCCATCGACGCCGCTGTTCTTGCCGATTTTGCCGAGGCTTTGCATGCGTCTCGCGAAAAGCCAATTTCGCCTGGCCGTGAAGCGTTGCGTGAACTCATTCAGTTGCGCGAGCATTTCGTCCAACAGCGAGACGACAACAAGCGCCGGCTGCAGCAGGCCCAGTTGCCAGCGGTTATCGAGGCGATCAAAGACCATATTCGCTATCTGCAACTCCAGATCAAACAGTTCGGTAAAGCCATTAATCAAAGCATGCGAGAGCTGGATGCTGAAAAAGCCGACCGGCTCACTTCAGTTAAAGGCATCGGCACTGTGGCGACCGCCAGCTTGCTGGTTTACCTGCCTGAACTCGGCGAGCTTGATCGCAGAGAAATCGCGGCTCTGGCAGGAATCGCTCCCTACAATGACGACAGTGGCAATCACAGCGGCAAACGCCAGATTTACGGAGGAAGATCCCGCGTCAGACGTGCGCTTTACATGTCGTGCTGGGTCGTGATCCGTTATCACGCTGACTTCAAGGCCCGCTATGAGGCGCTGCGAGAAAGAGGCAAGAGCGCGAAAGTCGCGCTCATCGCCTGCATGCGGATACTACTGATCAGACTAAATGCCATGCTGCGTGACGGCACCGAATGGCGGTGACGAATGGCAGGGTTAAGACAGTTGCTCCCAC
>NZ_NEIX01000028.1:0-999 GCF_002112885.1 Pseudomonas sp. B37(2017)
CGACAAGCTGCCATAGCTGCATTGTGTGCAAGACGCCGTAATTCCCCGTCACCTTTTTTGCTCAAGTGGCGAGGACTGTGTTTCTTGCCTGAGTCCTTTGCCTTCAAATCCATTCCCAGAAAGGCGATGAACGCATCGGCGCTGGCGAACTCACCTCGCATATACGTAGTTGCCAAGCCCGTTGCCGTGAGTTCACCAATCCCTTCAATCGCTTTGCAGCGTCTGATGTTTTCGCTAATGCCGGCCTCTTGGCTGACTTTGCGAAGTAATTCCTGAATGGCCTGATCAAGCTGTTTGAAATGCTCCAACCCATGGGCCAAAAGATCTTCAAGGAGAGGTTCGTTTGACCAGCTCAGCATGATACTGACTCGGGCCTTCATCAGCTGCGCACGCTTGTTAAGCAGACTTTTCAACACCGTGTAGTGCCGTGGTGGTGGGCTCCAGGCCCGCAGCCGGTGCTGTTCACTGGTTAGATAACGCGCCAGAAGACGTGCATCACAAGGGTCGGTTTTTGCACGCTGACCGATGCTTTCGCGGTAATGGCTCACCCGGTAAGGGTCCACGACGTAAACCCGATGCCCCATACCATGGGCCAGTTCGGCCGTGTCCAGGTGGTAGAGATTAGTGGCTTCCAGGGCGATCGAGCTTTGTGCGGGCAAGGTCTTCAGCCAACGACCTACAGACGTGCGGTCATTGTTGATGACCTGGGTAATTTCCAGATCTTCGCGATAAACAACGATTTCGGCCTTGGCCACATCGACACCAATCACCGTTGGCGAGGTAAGGATTGTCATGACGAATCCTCGGAGCTAGGGTTTAAGAGCTTGTCGGGGTCTACCGTAGCGCTGGCTTGCCTCTATCGTCGGTTTTACCGATGAATTCCTTATCGGCGCTTTAGGTAGAAAGGGCGGGACGAGAAGTCTCCCACGGTCCGTACTGGCTAGAGTCGGAATCGAGCTTTTAGTCCCGCCCACCCCTTCAAGTCTAAACATACAAGCG
>NZ_NEIX01000003.1:0-550801 GCF_002112885.1 Pseudomonas sp. B37(2017)
AAAGGACTCAGGCAAGAAACACAGTCCTCGCCACTTGAGCAAAAAAGGTGACGGGGAATTACGGCGTCTTGCACACAATGCAGCTATGGCAGCTTGTCGATCCCCTGTTTGGAAACCGTTCTATGAATCCTATCTGGCAAGAGGTCTGGCCAGAACCCAGGCCTTGGTCATCCTCGCCCGCAAGCTTTGCCGGGTGGCATTCGCCCTCATGAAAAACCAGAGCGAATACCAACCGAATCTAAGATTGCAGGGTTCCCCTGCAACATAGAATCTTCCCACATTTGATCTACGTTGTTCTCTGATCCTCAGCTTGTCAGTTTGCCCCTTCAACGCCACACTAGCGCACATGAAAAACGTCAGCCCCAGCTACCTCAAGCATCACTTCCTGATCGCCATGCCACACATGGCCGACCCGAACTTTGCCCACACCTTGACCTACATCGTCGAGCACACGGCCAATGGCGCCATGGGGCTGGTGGTCAACCGACCGCAAGAGCTGAATCTGGCCGACATCCTCGAACAATTGCGCCCGGACATCGATCCGCCAGCGCTGTGCCAGCATGTGCCGATCTTCATCGGCGGCCCGGTGCAGACAGATCGCGGTTTTGTCCTGCACCCGGCGGGCAAGACGTTCCAGGCCACCGTTGAGCTGGAGGGCGATCTGGCCCTGTCCACCTCGCAGGATGTGCTGTTCGCCATCGCCGACGGCGTGGGCCCGGCCAAAAGCGTCATCACCCTCGGTTATGCCGGTTGGGAAGCCGGTCAGCTGGAGGCCGAACTGGCCGACAACGCCTGGCTGACCTGCCCGTACGACGCCGACATCCTGTTCAACACCAGCAGTGAACTGCGCCTGGAAGCGGCGGCCAAGCACCTGGGGATCAACCTCAGCCTGCTGACCAGCCAGGCAGGACACGCCTGATGGCCCTGCGCCTGATCCTCGGCTTCGACTACGGCACCAAACAGATCGGCGTGGCGGTCGGCCAGGTGATTACCGGCCAGGCCCGCGAACTGTGCACCTTGAAGGCGCAGAACGGTGTGCCGGACTGGAATCAGGTCGAAGCCCTGATAAAGGAATGGAAACCCGACGCCGTGGTGGTCGGCCTGCCGCTGAACATGGACGGCACGCCCAGCGAGATGTGCGCCCGCGCCGAGAAATTCGCCCGACGCCTCAATGGCCGCTTCAACCTGCCTTTCTATACCCACGACGAACGCCTGACGACCTTCGAAGCCAAGGGCGAGCGACTGGTGCGCGGCGGACAGAAAGGCAGCTACCGCGACAACCCGGTGGACGCCATCGCCGCCGCCCTGCTGCTGCAAGGCTGGCTCGACGAAAACACCGCACTATTTGAATCCTGACAAGCGCTACGGCGCTTTTCTTTTGGTTACAACCCGAGCCACGGTTCGCGAGAACCGGCTCGACCCCAAGAAGGAGCAACCATGAGCCTGCCCAATCCCGCCGATCTGATCAGCCAGATGGCGACCCGCCTCAAGGCGCACCTTGCCCAGCGTGACATCAGCGAACCGCGTTACATCGGCATCCGCACCGGCGGCGTCTGGGTCGCCCAGGCCCTGCTCGCAGAGCTGGGCAGCGACGCGCCATTGGGCACGCTGGATGTTTCCTTCTACCGCGACGATTTCAGCCAGAACGGCCTGCACCCGCAAGTGCGCCCGTCCGCCCTGCCCTTCGAAATCGAAGGCCAGCATCTGGTGCTGATCGACGACGTACTGATGAGTGGCCGGACCATCCGCGCTGCCATGAACGAACTGTTCGACTACGGCCGCCCGGCCAGCGTGACGCTGGTCTGCCTGCTGGACCTGGACGCCGGCGAACTGCCGATCCGCCCGAACGTGGTTGGCGCGACCCTGTCGCTGGCCGCACACGAGCGGGTCAAGCTGTCCGGGCCGGAGCTGGCCCTCGAACTGCAAGACCTTGCCCTTTAATCCGCCCTATTGAGAGTCCCCCTCGCGATGACGCCTCTAGATACCAAGCGCCCGCTGCAGCTCAATGATCAGGGCCAGCTGCGCCACTTCCTCTCGCTCGACGGCCTGCGCCGCGAGTTGTTGACGGAAATCCTCGACACCGCCGACTCGTTCCTCGAAGTCGGTGCCCGGGCCGTGAAGAAGGTCCCGTTGCTGCGCGGCAAGACCGTGTGCAACGTGTTCTTCGAAAACTCGACCCGCACCCGCACCACCTTCGAACTGGCGGCCCAGCGGTTGTCGGCGGACGTGATCACCCTGAACGTGTCGACCTCGTCGGCCAGCAAGGGCGAAACCCTGCTCGACACCCTGCGCAACCTGGAAGCCATGGCCGCCGACATGTTCGTCGTGCGCCACGGTGACTCGGGCGCTGCGCACTTCATCGCCGAACATGTCTGCCCGCAAGTGGCGATCATCAACGGCGGCGACGGCCGGCACGCCCACCCGACCCAGGGCATGCTCGACATGCTGACCATCCGCCGCCACAAGGGCGGTTTCGAGAACCTCTCGGTAGCCATCGTCGGCGACATCCTGCACTCGCGGGTGGCGCGCTCGAACATGCTCGCCCTGAAGACCCTCGGTTGCCCGGACATCCGCGTGATCGCACCGAAGACCCTGCTGCCGATCGGCATCGAGCAGTACGGCGTGAAGGTCTACACCGACATGACCGAAGGCCTGAAAGACGTCGACGTGGTGATCATGCTGCGCCTGCAGCGTGAGCGCATGACCGGCGGCCTGCTGCCGAGCGAAGGCGAGTTCTACCGCCTGTTCGGCCTGACCACCGCGCGCCTGGCCGGCGCCAAGCCCGACTGCATCGTCATGCACCCGGGGCCAATCAACCGCGGCGTGGAGATCGAGTCGGCGGTGGCCGACGGCCCGCACTCGGTGATCCTCAATCAAGTCACCTACGGCATCGCGATCCGTATGGCCGTGCTGTCCATGGCCATGAGCGGACAAACAGCGCAGCGTCAATTCGAGCAGGAGAACGCCCAGTGAAGCTCAGCATTCTCGGCGCCCGCGTCATCGATCCAAGCAGCGGCCTGGATCAAATCACCGATATTCACGTTGAAGCCTGCAAGATCGTCGCCCTCGGCGCTGCACCGGCCGGTTTCACCGCCGTCGAAACCATCGACGCCACAGGCCTCGTGGCCGCTCCGGGGCTGGTCGATCTGAACGTCGCCCTGCGCGAGCCGGGCTACAGCCGCAAAGGCACCATTGCCAGCGAAACCCGCGCCGCAGCGGCCGGTGGCGTGACCAGCCTGTGCTGCCCGCCGAAAACCAGACCGGTGCTCGACACCTCCGCTGTGGCCGAACTGATCCTCGACCGCGCCCGCGAGGCCGGCAACACCAAGGTGTTCCCGATCGGCGCGCTGAGCAAAGGTCTGGATGGCGAACAACTGGCCGAGCTGGTCGCCCTGCGCGACGCCGGTTGTGTGGCGTTCGGCAACGGCCTCGAAAGCTTCCGCAACACCCGCACCCTGTGCCGGGCGCTGGATTACGCGGCGACCTTCGACCTGACGGTGATTTTCAATTCGCAGGATCACGACCTGGCCGACGGTGGACTGGCCCACGAAGGCGCCACCGCCAGCTTCCTCGGCCTGCCGGGCATTCCGGAAACCGCTGAAACCGTGGCCCTGGCCCGGGATCTGCTGCTGGTCGAGCAGACCGGCGTGCGTGCGCACTTCAGCCAGCTGACCAGCGCTCGCGGCGTGGCCCTGATCGCGCAGGCCCAGGCCCGTGGCTTGAAAGTCACGGCGGATGTCGCCCTGTATCAGCTGATCCTGACGGACGAAGCGCTGATCGACTTCAGCAGCCTGTATCACGTGCAACCGCCGCTACGCACCCGCGCCGACCGCGATGGTCTGCGCGAGGCGGTGAAGTCCGGCGTTGTCTCGGCGATTTCCAGCCATCACCAGCCCCATGAGCGCGATGCCAAACTGGCACCGTTCGGCGCGACCGAGCCGGGCATCAGCAGCGTCGAGCTGTTGCTGCCGCTGGCGATGACGCTAGTCGAGGATGGTCTGCTGGATCTGCCGACCCTGCTGGCGCGCCTGAGCGCCGGCCCGGCCGAGGCCCTGCGCCTGCCGGCAGGCAAACTTGCTGTCGGCGGCGCGGCGGATATCGTGCTGTTCGATCCGAAGGCCTCGACCGTGGCCGGCGAAACCTGGCTGTCGAAGGGCGAGAACTGCCCGTTCCTAGGCCATAGCCTGCCGGGTGTGGTTCGCTATACCTTGGTCGATGGTCGGATCAGCCACCAGGCTTGATACCGAGTTGCCCCCAATCGCGAGCAAGCTCGCTCCCACAAGGTCACCACGAACCCTGTGGGAGCGAGCTTGCTCGAGAAGCTTTATTGGAAGGCGCCGCGCCCTTCGGCATTACGCACCGACACCTGATCGTTCAGTGTCCAGAAGTCATACAGCACCCCCAAAAAGAACAACCCGCCGGTCAGCAGATACACCACCCCGCTGATCCACTTGCCCTGATACATCCGGTGCACGCCGAGCGCGCCGAGGAAGGTCAGGAGAATCCATGCCACGTTGTACTCGATCGGGCCCGCCGCGAATCGCAGGTCGGCTTCGCGATCCATCGCCGGGATCAGGAACACGTCGATCAGCCAGCCGATCCCCAGCAACCCGAAGGTGAAAAACCAGATCGTGCCGGTCACCGGTTTGCCGTAATAGAAGCGGTGAGAGCCTGTGAAACCGAAAATCCACAACAGGTAGCCGATCACCTTGCTATGGGTGTCTTTTTCCTTCACACGGGGCAGCTGATAGCCGTTCATTAAGACCTCGATACACGCGATAGATAAATATTCTTTAATTCTTTGTGACTTTTTTACAGGTAGCCGACGTATGGCAAATGCTACCGTGTCTCCCGTCAAAGCCTTATAGCACCGGACTTCTGTCCGACAATTGCGTCTTTTTGCCGCTTATTTGGTTCCGTTGGCACCCGATTGAATCGACCAACGGCCTCGGAAGTGACAAAAAAGCTGTTATAAAGTTGCGCGCTAACACACCAAGAGCCCTGCCTAATGCGTCCATTTTTCAAGACATGGCTAACCATTTGCCTATTAATGCCACTGGCCGCCCACGCCACCAATCGTGAGCAACGTCTTCCAAACGTTAACGGTTTCACCCCTAAATCCCATGCCTCTGCTCCTTCGAACAAAGGCAAACAGGTCAAACACACCACGCTGAGCAGCAACGGCCGCAGCAAGCTGGTGCCACCGATGGCGACCAAGGAAAGCAGCAACGTCCTGAGTCGCGCGGTAAACGTCCTCGGTACACCCTACCGTTGGGGCGGCAGCAGCCCGAGTAAAGGCTTCGACTGCAGCGGTCTGGTGAAATACGCGTTCAACGACGCCACGTTCGACCTGCCACGCACCTCGAACGCCATGGCCAGCGGTCACGGCGAGAAAGTCGAACGCAAGGACCTGAAGCCTGGCGACCTGATTTTCTTCAACATCAAGAGCCGTCGGGTCAATCACGTTGCCATCTACCTGGGCAACGACCGTTTCATTCATGCGCCACGGCGCGGCAAGTCGGTGAGCATCGACACACTGAACAAGCCGTACTGGGAAAAGCACTACGTGGTGGCCAAGCGCGTATTGCCGAAAGAACAGGGGCAGATGCGCGTCGTTCAGCGCTGAAGCCAGCTCGTCCGCACGCTCTGCGTCCGCTTTGGGACGCAGAGCGTCCCGGGCTGCATTCCCACGCAGAGCGTGGGAACGATCAGAACAAAAATCGCAGCCCACGGGCTGCGATTTTTTTTGCCTAGAAGTTATCCGGCGTACGCGCCTTTTCCCGCGCATGCTCGCGGCTGATCAAGCCTTTGGTCACCAGATCCTTCAGGCACATGTCGAGTGTCTGCATCCCCAGCGACCCGCCGGTCTGTATCGCCGAATACATCTGCGCCACCTTGTCCTCGCGGATCAGGTTACGAATCGCCGACGTCCCCAGCATGATCTCGTGCGCCGCCACCCGGCCGCCGCCGATCTTCTTGATCAGCGTCTGCGACACCACCGCCAGCAACGACTCCGAGAGCATCGAGCGCACCATGGATTTTTCGTCCCCGGGGAACACGTCCACCACCCGGTCGATGGTCTTGGCTGCCGACGTGGTGTGCAAGGTGCCGAACACCAGGTGCCCGGTCTCGGCCGCGGTCAGCGCCAGGCGAATGGTTTCCAGATCGCGCATCTCGCCCACCAGGATCACGTCCGGGTCTTCGCGCAGCGCTGAACGCAACGCGGTGGCGAAACTGCGGGTATCGCGGTGGACTTCGCGCTGATTGATCAGGCATTTGCGCGATTCGTGGACGAATTCGATCGGATCTTCGATGGTCAGGATGTGGTGATGGCGATGGGTGTTGAGGTAATCGATCATTGCCGCCAGGGTCGTGGACTTGCCGGAACCGGTCGGTCCGGTCACCAGCACCAGTCCGCGTGGCGCATCGGTGATCTTGCGAAAGACGTCGCCCATGGCGAGGTCTTCCATGCTCAGCACTTTCGACGGGATGGTCCGGAACACTGCGCCAGCGCCACGGTTCTGGTTGAAGGCATTGACCCGAAAGCGCGCCACGCCGGGGACTTCGAAGGAAAAGTCGGTTTCCAGATGTTTCTCGAAGTCCACCCGCTGGGTGTCGTTCATGATGTCGTAGATCAGTTCGTGCACCTGCTTGTGATCCAGCGCCGGCAGATTGATCCGCCGTACGTCGCCATCCACGCGGATCATCGGCGGCAGACCGGCCGACAGGTGCAGGTCGGAAGCGCCCTGTTTGGCGCTGAAGGCCAGCAGTTCAGTGATATCCATAGCGTCCCTCAATTCCAGTAGAATGCCGCGAACCTTCAGACCGCTGGCGCCTCTTGATGTCCACGATAGCAGACAACATTCTCCAGGTTAGTTCGCGCATCCAGGCAGCGACCCAAGCTGCCAATCGCAGCGAAGACAGCGTCCAGCTGCTGGCCGTGAGCAAGACCAAACCGGCACAAGCCCTGCGCGAAGCGTACGCCGCCGGCCTGCGCGACTTCGGCGAGAACTACCTGCAAGAGGCCTTGGGCAAACAGCTCGAGCTGGCCGACCTGCCCTTGATCTGGCACTTCATCGGCCCCATTCAGTCGAACAAGACCCGCTCGATTGCCGAGCATTTCGCCTGGGTGCACTCCGTGGATCGTCTGAAAATCGCCCAACGCCTGTCCGAGCAACGCCCGGCGGATCTGCCGCCACTGAACATCTGCATTCAGGTCAACGTCAGCGGTGAGGCCAGCAAGTCCGGCTGCACGCCGCAAGACCTGCCGGCGCTGGCCCAGGCCATCAGCGTCCTGCCACGCCTGAAGCTGCGCGGGTTGATGGCGATTCCCGAACCGACTGAAGATCGCGCCGAGCAGGATGCTGCATTCGCCGCCGTTCAGAAGTTGCAGGCCAGCCTCGATCTGCCGCTCGACACACTTTCCATGGGCATGAGCCACGACCTCGAGTCGGCCATTGCCCAGGGCGCGACCTGGGTCCGTATCGGTACGGCCCTGTTCGGCGCCCGCGACTATTCCCAATCTTGAACATTTCCAGATAAGGACCTGACATGAGCAACACACGTATTGCCTTTATCGGTGCCGGCAACATGGCCGCCAGCCTGATCGGCGGCCTGCGGGCCAAGGGTCTGGAAGCTGCACGGATTCGCGCCAGCGATCCGGGCGAAGAAACCCGCAACCGGGTCAGCGCCGAACACGGCATCGAAACCTTCGCCGACAACACCCAGGCCATCGACGGTGCCGACGTTGTCGTGCTGGCAGTCAAGCCACAGGCCATGAAAGCCGTGTGCGAAGCGATTCGCCCGAGCCTGAAACCGAATCAACTGGTGGTCTCCATCGCCGCCGGCATCACCTGCGCCAGCATGACCGCATGGCTCGGCGAGCAGCCGATCGTGCGCTGCATGCCGAACACCCCGGCGCTGCTGCGTCAGGGCGTGAGCGGTTTGTACGCCACCGGCGCAGTGAGTGCCGAACAACGCCAGCAGGCTGAAGAGCTGCTGTCCGCCGTGGGCATCGCCCTGTGGCTGAACGAAGAGCAGCAACTGGACGCGGTCACCGCCGTCTCCGGTTCCGGCCCGGCGTACTTCTTCCTGCTGATCGAAGCCATGACCGCCGCCGGCGTCAAACTCGGCCTGCCGAAAGAAATCGCCGAGCAACTGACTTTGCAGACCGCGCTGGGCGCCGCGCACATGGCGGTGTCCAGCGACGTCGACGCTGCCGAACTGCGCCGCCGCGTGACCTCGCCGGCCGGCACCACGGAAGCCGCGATCAAATCGTTCCAGGCCGGCGGCTTCGAAGCCCTGGTGGAAAAAGCACTCGGCGCCGCCGCGCACCGCTCGGCCGAAATGGCCGAACAACTGGGCAAATAAGGAGCCTTACATGATTGGATTGAACACCGCAGCGGTCTACGTGCTGCAAACCCTCGGCAGCCTGTACCTGCTGATCGTGCTGCTGCGCTTCGTCCTGCAACTGGTGCGGGCGAACTTCTACAACCCGCTGTGCCAGTTCGTGGTCAAGGCCACTCAGCCGCTGCTCAAGCCACTGCGCCGGATCATCCCGAGCATGTTCGGCCTCGACATGTCGTCGCTGGTGCTGGCGATTCTCGTGCAACTGGCGCTGATGGCGCTGACCCTGCTGCTGACCTACGGCACCACCGGCAACCCGCTGCAACTGCTGATCTGGTCGCTGATCGGCGTGACGGCACTGTTCCTGAAGATTTTCTTCTGGGCCATGATCATCAGCATCATCCTGTCCTGGGTCGCACCGGGCAGCCACAATCCGGGCGCCGAGCTGGTGAACCAGATCTGTGAACCGGCCCTGGCGCCGTTCCGCCGCATTCTGCCGAACCTCGGCGGTCTCGACCTGTCGCCGATCTTCGCCTTCCTCGTGCTGAAGCTGATCGACATGCTGGTGATCAACAACCTCGCGGCGATGACGATGATGCCGGAAATCCTGCGCCTGCTGATGTGAGCTGGTTTCGCTGGGACGGTGACGACCTGATTCTGGAATGTCACCTGCAACCGGCCGCCCGCAGCGATGATTTCTGCGGGCTCCACGGCGATCGCCTGAAGATCCGCCTGACCGCCCCGCCGGTCGAGGGCAAGGCCAATGCCTATCTGATGGGATTTCTGGCCAAGACTTTTGGGGTTTCCAAGAGCCAGGTCAGTTTGCTCAGCGGTGAGTTGAACCGGCAGAAGCGGGTGAAGATTTGCTCGCCGAAGAAATTGCCGGATTTGCCCGGACTAGTCCGCTGATCGTTCCCACGTCGAGGCGTCGAACCGTCCGCGTGGGAACGCATCCCGGGACGCTCCGCGTCCCCCGCCGAAGCGGACGCGGAGCGTCCAATGAGGTATTCCCACGCAGAGCGTGGGAACGAGCGCAAATCAGGCCTGATGGTTGCTTGCCGCTAACCCCACCGGTCTTTAGACTTACGCCTCATTTCAACGAGAGCAGGGTCGATGCCAGCTGCCTTTCCCCCCGATTCTGTTGGTCTGGTGACGCCGCAAACGGCGCACTTCAGCGAACCGCTGGCCCTGGCCTGCGGCCGTTCGCTGGCCGATTATGACCTGATCTACGAAACCTACGGCACGCTGAACGCGCAAGCGAGCAACGCCGTGCTGATCTGCCACGCCCTGTCCGGCCACCACCACGCTGCGGGTTACCACAGCGTCGACGACCGCAAGCCCGGTTGGTGGGACAGCTGCATCGGCCCCGGCAAACCGATCGACACCAACAAGTTCTTCGTGGTCAGCCTGAACAACCTCGGCGGCTGCAACGGTTCCACCGGCCCGAGCAGCCTCAACCCGGAAACCGGCAAGCCGTTCGGCGCCGACTTCCCGGTGCTGACCGTGGAAGACTGGGTGCACAGCCAGGCACGCTTGGCCGACCTGCTCGGCATCAGCCAGTGGGCCGCGGTGATCGGCGGCAGCCTGGGCGGCATGCAGGCGCTGCAATGGACCATCACGTACCCGGATCGCGTTCGCCACTGCCTGGCCATCGCCTCGGCCCCGAAGCTGTCGGCGCAGAACATCGCCTTCAACGAAGTGGCGCGCCAGGCGATCCTCACCGACCCGGAATTCCACGGCGGCTCGTTCCAGGAACAGGGCGTGATCCCCAAACGCGGCCTGATGCTGGCGCGGATGGTCGGACACATCACTTACCTGTCCGACGACTCCATGGGCGAGAAATTCGGCCGTGGCCTGAAGAGCGAAAAGCTCAACTACGACTTCCACAGCGTCGAGTTCCAGGTCGAAAGCTACCTGCGCTATCAGGGCGAAGAGTTCTCCGGTCGCTTCGATGCCAACACCTATCTGTTGATGACCAAAGCGTTGGACTACTTCGATCCGGCGGCGAACTTCAACGATAACCTGGCGAAAACCTTCGAAGGTGCGAAAGCCAAATTCTGCGTGATGTCGTTCACCACCGACTGGCGCTTCTCCCCGGCCCGCTCGCGGGAACTGGTGGACGCGTTGATGGCCGCACGCAAGGACGTCAGCTACCTGGAAATCGACGCGCCGCAAGGCCACGACGCCTTCCTGATTCCGATCCCGCGTTACTTGCAGGCGTTCGGCAATTACATGAACCGCATTACGTTGTGAGAAAGCCATGAGAGCTGATCTGGAAATCATCCAGGAATGGATCCCCGCCGGCAGCCGCGTGCTCGACCTCGGCTGCGGTGACGGCGAGTTGCTGACCTGGCTGCGCGACCACAAGCAGGTCACCGGCTACGGTCTGGAAAACGACGCCGACAACATCGCGCAGTGTGTGGCAAAGGGCGTCAACGTCATCGAGCAGGATCTGGACAAAGGCCTGGGCAACTTCGCCAGCAACAGCTTCGACATCGTGGTGATGACCCAGGCCCTGCAAGCCGTGCATTACCCGGACAAGATCCTCGACGAAATGCTGCGGGTCGGACGCCAGTGCATCATCACGTTCCCGAATTTCGGTCACTGGCGCTGCCGCTGGTACCTGGCGAGCAAGGGCCGGATGCCGGTGTCGGAATTCCTGCCGTACACCTGGTACAACACGCCGAACATTCACTTCTGCACCTTCGAAGACTTTGAAGAACTTTGTCGCGAACGTGAGGCGAAGGTCATTGATCGGCTTGCCGTGGATCAACAGCACCGCCACGGGTGGGCCAGTAAGCTATGGCCTAATCTGTTAGGTGAGATCGGTATCTACCGCGTCAGCAGCCCGGGGCTTGCGGATCACAGAATCGCGGTCTGAACCACGACATTGCGAGGAGAACGAACATGGGACGCTTGATTACCGCGCTATTGGCCGCCTGCCTGAGCCTGTCGGCCGTGGCCGCCGATGCCATCAAGGGCGAACGCAAGGAAGTGTTCGGTGATGTCACCGTGCATTACAACACCTTCAACTCGACCTTCCTGACGCCGGACATCGCCAAGGCTGCCGAGCTGATCCGCAGCAAGAACCAGGGCGTGATCAATGTCTCGGTGATCAAGGACGGCAAACCGCTGATCGCCCAGGTCACCGGCACCGTCAAAGACCTGACCAGCCAGAGCGTGCCGCTGACTTTCCGCCAGATCACCGAACAGGGCGCGATCTACTACATCGCCCAATACCCGGTGGAGCAGCAGGAAACCCGCACCTTTGAAATCAAGGTGCAGACCGGCGACAAAATCAACACCATCAATTTCAACCAAGAGCTTTTCCCTGGCCAATGATCAATCTCAAGCAACTCGTACTGGCCAGCCATAACGCCGGCAAACTCAAGGAACTCCAGGCCATGCTCGGCGATTCGGTGCAACTGCGCTCAATCGGCGAATTCAGCAGCGTGGAGCCGGAAGAAACCGGTCTGTCGTTCGTCGAGAACGCGATCCTCAAGGCGCGCAATGCCGCTCGCATCTCCGGGCTGCCGGCGCTGGCCGACGATTCGGGTCTGGCGGTGGACTTCCTCAACGGTGCGCCGGGCATCTACTCGGCGCGCTACGCCGACGGCAAGGGCGACGCGGCGAACAACGCCAAGCTGCTCGATGCCTTGAAGGATGTGCCTGAAGCCGAGCGTGGCGCGCAGTTCGTCTGCGTGCTGGCGCTGGTGCGTCACGCCGACGATCCGCTGCCGATCCTCTGCGAAGGTCTGTGGCACGGGCGCATCCTGACCGCTGCCAGCGGTGAGCACGGTTTCGGTTACGACCCGCTGTTCTGGGTGCCGGAGCGTAACGTGTCCAGCGCCGAACTGAGCCCGAGCGACAAGAACCAGATCAGCCACCGCGCCCGTGCAATGGATCTGCTGCGCCAGCGTCTGGGCTTGAAATGACCGATAGCTCCTCCGCGTCGTCGCTGATTATCGGCGGCGCCGCCTCCTCGCCTCGGGCGCCGTTGCCGACGCTGCCGCCCTTGGCGCTGTACATCCACATCCCGTGGTGTGTGCGCAAATGCCCCTATTGCGACTTCAACTCCCACACCGCCAGCCCGGTGTTGCCGGAGCAGGAATACGTCGACGCGATGCTGGCCGACCTCGATCAGGATCTGCACGCGGTGTATGGCCGTGAATTGAGTTCGATCTTCTTTGGCGGCGGCACCCCGAGCCTGTTCAGTGCCGAAGCCCTGGGCCGCTTGCTGGAAGGCGTGAAACAGCGCATTCCGTTTGCCGACGACATCGAAATCACCCTGGAAGCCAACCCCGGGACCTTCGAGCAAGAGAAGTTCGTCGCCTACCGCAAACTGGGGATCAATCGCCTGTCGATCGGCATCCAGAGTTTCCAGCAGGAAAAGCTCAAGGCCCTCGGCCGCATCCACAATGGCGACGAAGCGGTACGCGCCGCCGGCATGGCGCGCCAGGCCGGGTTCGATAACTTCAACCTCGACTTGATGCACGGCTTGCCAGACCAGTCGCTGGACGATGCCCTTAGCGACCTGCGCCAGGCGATCGAGCTGAAGCCGACGCACATTTCCTGGTATCAGCTGACGCTGGAGCCGAACACCGTGTTCTGGAACCAGCCGCCAGTGCTGCCGGAAGACGACACGCTGTGGGACATTCAAGAGGCCGGACAGGCGCTGCTGGCCGACCACGGTTACGCGCAGTACGAAGTTTCGGCCTATGCCCAACCGGGTCGCCCGGCGCGGCATAACTTGAATTACTGGAGCTTCGGCGACTTCATTGGCATCGGCGCCGGCGCCCACGGCAAGCTCAGCCATCCGGACGGGCGCATCGTGCGCACCTGGAAGACGCGCCTGCCGAAGGACTACCTCAACCCGGCCAAAAGCTTCCAGGCCGGCGAGAAAGCCCTGACCAACGACGAGATGCCGTTCGAGTTCCTGATGAACGCCCTGCGCCTGACCGCCGGCGTCGAATCGCGCCTGTACCCGGAGCGCACCGGCCTGCCGCTGGAGAGCCTCGACGAACACCGGCGAGAGGCCGAACAAAGCGGCCTGTTGCAGGTCGAACCGTCACGTCTGGCGGCCACCGAGCGCGGACAACTGTTCCTCAACGACTTGCTGCAGAAATTTCTGAGCTGACCGCTCTTAAGGAAACCGCATGGATTTGATACTCGACCTGCTCGCCACCGTGTCCCGCTGGAGCCGCAGCAACCTCTCGGAAATCGCGCTGGCCCTGGTGGGCTGCCTGCTGGTGCTGTTCGGCGCTGACTTCAAGGCCTGGGTCGAGCAACGCCTGGGCAGCATCGCCGGCGCCCTGCGCGTCCCACTGATGGCCCTGCTGTGCCTGATCGGCAGCGGCGCAGCGCTGATCTACGCGACGCCGTGGGTGGTGAAGGGGCTGAGCCAGTTCAACAACTACAGCCTGGCGCCGGTGTTGTTGGTGGTGCTGGTGTTGATTGGCGTGGTCGCGGATCGCCGCTGAATCTCACGTGCTCGTTCCCACGCTCTGCGTGGGAATGCAGCCCGGGACGCTCTGCGTCCCCCGAAGCGGACGCGGAGCGTCCATTGAGGCATTCCCACGCAGAGCGTGGGAACGATCACTGCGCAGTACTTACGACTGTTTTTCGAACTTCAGATCCCACACGCCATGCCCAAGACGTTCGCCGCGGCGTTCGAACTTGGTGATCGGGCGTTCGGCCGGGCGCGGTACGCACTTGCCGTCTTCGGCGAGGTTGCGATAGCCCGGAGCGACGTTCATCACTTCCAGCATGTATTCGGCGTACGGCTCCCAATCGGTGGCCATGTGCAGAATGCCGCCGACTTTCAGCTTGCTGCGCACCAGTTCAGCGAAGGACGCCTGAACGATGCGGCGCTTGTGGTGACGGCTCTTGTGCCACGGATCCGGGAAGAACAGCATCAGGCGATCGAGGCTGTTGTCGGCGATGCAGCGGTTGAGCACTTCGATCGCGTCGCAATCGTAGACCCGCAGGTTGGTCAGGCCCTGAGTCAGCACGCCGTTGAGCAGCGCGCCGACACCCGGACGGTGAACCTCGACACCGATGAAATCCTGTTCCGGCGCAGCAGCTGCCATTTCCAGCAGCGAGTGGCCCATGCCGAAACCGATTTCCAGCGAACGCGGCGCGGAACGGCCGAACACCTGGTCGTAATCCACCGGCGCATCGGCCAGCGGCAGGACGAACTTCGGCGCGCCCTGATCCAGGCCGCGCTGCTGGCCTTCGGTCATGCGCCCGGCGCGCATCACGAAACTCTTGATGCGGCGGTGTTGGCGCTCGTCGCCTTCTTCCGTCTGGATTGGCGTGTCGTTCGATTCAGTCATCAATAGCTCTTACTTGATCAGACCATCCAGCGGCGAAGAGGCGCTGGCATAGAGTTTTTTCGGCATGCGGCCGGCGAGGTAGGCCAGGCGGCCCGCGACGATCGCGTGTTTCATGGCTTCGGCCATCATGATCGGCTGCTGGGCGTGGGCGATGGCCGAGTTCATCAGCACCGCGTCACAGCCCAGTTCCATCGAGATGGTGGCGTCGGAAGCGGTGCCAACACCGGCATCCACCAGCACCGGGATCTTGGCTTCTTCGAGGATGATCTGCAGGTTGTACGGGTTGCAGATCCCCAGGCCCGAACCGATCAGGCCGGCCAGCGGCATGACCGCGATGCAGCCGATTTCCGCCAGTTGCCGGGCGATGATCGGGTCATCGCTGGTGTAAACCATCACGTCGAAGCCTTCCTTGACCAGCACTTCGGCGGCCTTGAGGGTTTCGATCACGTTGGGGAACAGGGTTTTCTGGTCGGCCAGCACTTCCAGCTTCACCAGGTTGTGGCCGTCGAGCAGCTCACGAGCCAGACGGCAGGTGCGCACGGCTTCGACGGCGTCGTAGCAGCCGGCGGTGTTCGGCAGGAAGGTGTAGCGATCCGGCGACAGCACTTCGAGCAGGTTCGGCTCGCCTTCGATCTGGCCCAGGTTGGTGCGGCGCACGGCGAAGGTGACGATCTCGGCACCCGAGGCTTCGATGGCCAGACGGGTTTCTTCCATGTCACGGTACTTGCCGGTACCGACCAGCAAACGCGACTGGTAAGTACGACCGGCCAGAACGAAAGGCTTGTCGCTACGAACGATGCTCATGGGGAATCCTCTGTTGGGGTGAGGGTCTTGCAGAATTCTCGGCCCATGCAGGCCTGGCGATCAGCCGCCGCCGATGGCATGCACCACTTCGACGTTGTCGCCGTCGTTCAAAGTGGTGTCGGCATGCTGGCTGCGCGGGACGATATCCAGATTGAGTTCGACCGCGACGCGGCGTCCGGTCAGATCCAGACGGGTCAGCAGGGCCGCAACGGTTTCACCGTCGGGCAGTTCAAAGGATTCACCGTTCAACTGAATGCGCATGCGCAACGCCGCCATCACTTTTTAGGGGGTGGCATTCTAGCCCGATCATGACCTAAAGGTCAGCACCAAGCGTCAAGCGGTTGGCTGCAGGCGCCAGGCGGCGAGTCCGAGGCAAAGCCAGCCGATCAGGAACGCCAGGCCGCCGAACGGGGTGATGATGCCGAGCTTGCCGATGCCGAGGGTGGTCAGCAGGTACAGGCTGCCGGAAAACAGCAGGATGCCGACGCTGAACGAGATGCCGGCCCAGGCGACCAGCCGCCCCTGAAGCTGCGTGGCCAGCAGTGCCACGCCGAACAGCGCCAGCGCGTGCACCAACTGATAGGTGACTCCGGTGTGAAAGATTGCCAGGTACTCGGGGGTCAGACGATTTTTCAGGCCATGGGCGGCGAATGCGCCGAGGCCGACACCAGTGAAACCAAAGAAGGCAGCCAGCATCAGAAAGCTACGCAGCATGTAGAACTCCAGTCAGACTCGATCGGCAGGGTCTGTATAATGGCCCGCTCAACCGGTTCGGCCAAGCCATCTCTATGCTGCGTTTATTTCTCCGTCGTTTCACGAAGGCCCTGCTCTGGTTCGCGGGCGGCAGCGTATTGCTGGTGTTGGTGTTTCGCTTTGTGCCGCCACCGGGCACGGCGCTGATGGTCGAGCGCAAGGTCGAATCCTGGGTCGACGGCGAGCCGATCGATCTGCAACGCACGTGGAAGCCGTGGGACGAGATCTCCGATGACCTGAAGGTCGCGGTGATTGCCGGCGAAGACCAGAAATTCCCAGAGCACTGGGGTTTTGACCTGAGTGCGATCAAGGCCGCACTGGCCCACAACGAACTCGGCGGCTCGATTCGCGGCGCCAGCACCCTGAGTCAGCAAGTGTCGAAGAACCTGTTTTTGTGGTCCGGCCGCAGTTATCTGCGCAAAGGCCTGGAAGCGTGGTTCACCGCGCTGATCGAAGTGTTCTGGCCCAAGCAGCGGATTCTCGAGGTGTACCTGAACAGCGTCGAGTGGGATGACGGCGTGTTCGGCGCCGAAGCGGCGGCAAGGCATCACTTTGGCGTAGGCGCCAGGTCATTGTCCCGGCAGCAGGCGAGTTATCTGGCGGCGGTGCTGCCGAATCCCCGGGTCTGGAGCGCCAGTCATCCGACAGCCTATGTGTCGCGTCGGGCCGGCTGGATTCGTCAGCAGATGAGCCAACTGGGTGGCGACAGCTATTTGCTGACACTCAATGATTCGCGCCGCGCGCCCTGGGCCCAATGAATTTCTGACAGGCAAACAAAAACGCCCCGATCATCACTGATCGGGGCGTTTTTTATTGTCGGATTACCGGTTACGCGGCAATCGACAACTTGAGCTTGTTCATCGCGCTCTTCTCGAGCTGACGGATCCGCTCGGCCGACACGTTGTACTTCTGCGCCAGGTCGTGCAGCGTGGCTTTCTCTTCTGCCAGCCAGCGCTGGTAGAGGATGTCGCGGCTGCGTTCGTCCAGCACTTCCAGCGCTTCGTGCAGGTTGTGATTGGAGTTGTCGCTCCAGTCGGCATCTTCCAGTTGACGCGCCGGGTCGTACCGGTGGTCTTCCAGGTAGTTGGCCGGCGACTGGAAAGCACTGTCGTCGTCCGCTTCCGCAGCCGGGTCGAAGGCCATGTCATGGCCGGTCAGGCGACTTTCCATCTCACGCACTTCACGCGGCTCGACGCCGAGGCTCTCCGCCACACGGTGGACTTCCTCGTTGTTCAGCCAGGCCAGACGTTTCTTCTGGCTGCGCAGGTTGAAGAACAGCTTGCGCTGGGCCTTGGTGGTCGCGACTTTCACGATCCGCCAGTTGCGCAGGATGAACTCGTGAATCTCGGCCTTGATCCAGTGCACCGCGAAGGACACCAGACGCACGCCCATTTCCGGGTTGAAACGCTTCACGGCTTTCATCAGACCGACGTTACCTTCCTGGATCAGGTCAGCCTGAGCCAGACCGTAGCCGGAATAGCTACGGGCGATGTGTACGACAAACCGCAGGTGGGCGAGCACCATCTGCCGAGCCGCCCCCAAATCCTGCTCATAGTAGAGACTCTCGGCCAGTTCACGCTCCTGCTCCGGCGTCAGCAATGGAATGCTGTTGACGGTGTGTACATAGGCTTCCAGGTTTGCGCCCGGAACCAATGCATACGCAGGTTGCAAAGAATTGGTCATACGAAAAAACCTCCGACTTACATACTCGCGCCTTTCGGCACTGCGAAAAATTGACCGGGAACTCAAGTACAAGTTCCCTAAAAACCGTAAGGTCAATCACGCGCAAAAAAAGATTCTACTTCGGCGCCAGCTCCCTGAGATGACGTGCGACTGCAATCCATGCACCGATATAACCCAACAGCACCGCGCCAAGCAAGAGCGACAGACCGTCGGCAACTGGCACCCCGGCCAGTGCGAAATCACTGCCGTACAAGCCGGCCAGCCCGACCACCGCGTCGTTCAGCCAGTTCAGGCCGAACGCCAATACACCCCAGGACAGCAGCCCCGCACCGAAGCCATACAACGCACCCATATAGAGGAAGGGACGACGCACATAGCTGTCGGTGCCGCCGACGAGTTTAATCACTTCT
Source organism: Pseudomonas sp. B37(2017) (assembly GCF_002112885.1). NCBI lineage: Bacteria > Pseudomonadati > Pseudomonadota > Gammaproteobacteria > Pseudomonadales > Pseudomonadaceae > Pseudomonas > Pseudomonas sp. B37(2017). The sequence goes on from NZ_NEIX01000003.1 coordinate 18,332, forward strand.
ATCTCGGTGCGGCGGTTTTCAATATGAAGACGAATGGTATTGCCTATCACCAAAAGTAATGCAGAAACCAGCAACACCGTCAGACCGAACACGAAACGGTCACCGAGCTTGAGGATGGCGGCCAGACGCTCGACCCAGACTAGATCAAGTTGCGCCTGCTGTACCTTGGGCAGCTCGGAAAGTTTTTGTCTTAATGCTTCCAGGGTCGACTTGTCGACCTCGTTCGGCGTCACCAGCACCACGCCAGGCAGCGGGTTTTCCGGCAGCTCGCGCAGGGCTTCGCCCAATCCGGACTGCTGCTGGAACTCTTCCAGCGCCTGATCGCGGCCGACATATTCAGCATCAGCTACGCCCGGCATGCCCTTGATCTGATCACGCAACGCTTCGCCCTGAGCCGGACTCGCCTCGAGTTCCAGGTACAGCGAAATCTGCGCCGCGCGCTGCCACGAGCCGCCCAGACGCTCGACGTTGCTCAGCAGCAACGAAAGGCCCATCGGCAGACTCAGCGCAACCGCCATCACCATGCAGGTGAAGAAGCTGCCGATCGGCTGCTTGCCGAGACGGCGCAGGCTGTCGATCCAGCTGGCGCGATGGCTTTCGATCCAGGCACGGAACAACGTGGCAAAGTCCGGACCGTCGTCATCGTCGTGCTTTTTCTTCTTTGGCGGTTGCGGATCGGCGGCCTTCGGGGCCACGCGCTCGGAAACCTTCGGACTGCGTGTTGCACTCATACACCGGCCTCCCCGTCGCCGATCAATCGGCCGCGTTGCAGGGTCAGCATGCGATGGCGCATGCGCGCAATCAGCGCCAGGTCGTGACTGGCGATCAGCACGCTGGTGCCCAGACGGTTGATGTCTTCGAACACGCCCATGATCTCGGCCGCCAGACGTGGGTCGAGGTTACCGGTCGGTTCGTCCGCCAGCAGCAGGGCCGGACGGTGAACGATGGCGCGGGCAATACCGACGCGCTGTTGCTGACCGGTGGACAGATCGCCCGGATACAGCTCTGCCTTGTCCGACAGCGCCACGCGCTCCAGCGCCGAATCGACGCGCTTGGCGATCTCGACCTTGGACAGCCCGAGAATCTGCAATGGCAGTGCGACGTTGTTGAACACCGTGCGATCGAACAGCAGTTGATGGTTCTGGAACACCACGCCGATCTGCCGACGCAGGAACGGAATCTGCGCATTGCTGATGGTGCTCAGGTCCTGCCCGGCCAGCAGCAGCTTGCCGCTGGTCGGACGTTCCATCGCCAGCAACAGGCGCAACAACGTGGATTTACCGGCACCGGAGTGGCCGGTGACAAACAGGAACTCGCCGCGACGGACTCGAAAGCTCAGCTCATGCAAGCCGACGTGACCGTTCGGGTAGCGCTTACCGACCTGTTCGAAACGAATCATGAACGCTCCCGCTCGGCAAACAGTGCCTGGACAAAGGGTTCGGCTTCAAAGGTACGCAGATCGTCGATGCCTTCACCGACGCCGATGTAGCGGATCGGCAGGCCGAACTGCTTGGCCAGGGCGAAAATCACCCCGCCCTTGGCGGTGCCGTCGAGCTTGGTCAGCGCCAGGCCGGTCAGTTCGACGGTCTGGTTGAATTGCTTGGCCTGATTGATGGCGTTCTGGCCGGTGCCGGCGTCGAGCACCAGCAGCACTTCGTGCGGCGCATCGGCGTCGAGCTTGCCGATCACCCGGCGAACCTTTTTCAGTTCTTCCATCAGGTTGTCTTTGGTGTGCAGGCGACCGGCAGTGTCGGCGATCAGCACGTCGATGCCACGAGCCTTGGCGGCCTGCACGGCGTCGAAGATCACCGAAGCCGAGTCCGCGCCCGTGTGCTGGGCAATCACCGGAATCTTGTTGCGCTCGCCCCAGACCTGTAGCTGCTCGACAGCCGCGGCACGGAAGGTGTCACCGGCGGCCAGCATGACTTTCTTGCCTTCCAGCTGCAGTTTCTTCGCCAGTTTGCCGATGGTGGTGGTCTTGCCGGCGCCGTTGACGCCGACCACCAGAATCACGAATGGCTTGTTCTGGGAAGCGATCTTCAGCGGCTGCTCGACCGGTTTGAGCATTGCGGCCAGCTCGGCCTGCAGGGATTTGTACAGGGCGTCGGAATCGGCCAGCTCTTTACGTGCGACCTTCTGGGTCAGGCGCTGGATGATCACCGAAGTCGCCTCGACGCCGACGTCGGCAGTCAGCAGGCGGGTTTCGAGATCGTCGAGCAGATCGTCATCGATGGCTTTCTTGCCGAGGAACAGGCTGGCCATGCCCTCGCCGATGCTGGCGCTGGTCTTGGACAGGCCTTGCTTGAGACGGGCAAAGAAGCCGGCCTTGGTTTCTTCGGTGCGCGGGGCCTCGACCGGGGTTTCAACCTGGATTTCCACAGGAGCGACTGGCGCGGCTGGCGCTACGGCGACCGGTGCAGGTGCAGGTGCAGGTGCAGGTGCAGGTGCAGGTGCAGGTGCAGGTGCAGGTGCAGGTGCAGGTTCGGGCACTTCAACAATTGGGGCAACCGGGGCAACAACCACAGGCTCTGGAATGACCGGAGCAGCTTCCACCACCGGCGCCTGAACAGGCTCAGCAGCGAACGCAACCGGCGCAGGAATCGGCGGCGTAACATGCGGCGCAGTCTCTTCAACCAGCGCCACCGGTTCTTCCGCCACTGGCAAGGTCAGCCACGGCTCACTGGCCGGGGTCAGCGGCAATTCAGCGGCAGCCGGCGCTTCTGGCTCGGCCTCGGCCACCGGTTGCAGCACCGGCTCGGCGATCGGCAGCACAACCGGCGCCGGCGCTTCTTCTATTACGGGAGCGGGCGCAGGGGCTGGCTCAGGAATGGCAGTCGGCTGTTCGACGACGGGTTCCTGCGGTTTCTTGCGCAGCCATCCGAACAGGCTTTTCTTCTCGCCAGCCGCAGCTGGGGTCTTCTTGTCGTCGTTGGAACCAAACATGGAGGACGGCTATCTCACGGTAGCGACGCGCCACAGGGGCGCCCCGGCAAATAAATATTCGATGCAGAACAGACTGTGTTTCACCCAGCTTGTTCACGCGCAACATTTTGTCGAGGCACCAACGGCACCTCAAAGGAATCGTTTTAATGAAGGACTGGCCGGAAAAATCGGCGAAAAAGCGAAGTTTAGCTGATAAACCAAAGCCTTCTGCCGCAAACCCTTACAACCTGATCAGGTTTCAAAACCGGATAGGCGTGGTCGCCGGTAAAACGGATCAGTATCCTAGCACCCTCTCGCCCGCCGACGCTAAGACCAAGCGGGCAGCCCAACAGGTTTAAAAACGAATGAATGCTCTAGCCCGCCGCGCCGCAGGCCTGCTGCTCAGCACAGTCTGCCTGCCCCTTTCGGCCCTGGCGGCCGACCCGCAACCGACCCACGAATTCACTCTCGACAACGGCTTGAAGGTCGTCGTGCGCGAAGACCATCGCGCGCCGGTGGTGGTGTCGCAGGTCTGGTACAAGGTCGGTTCCAGCTACGAAACCCCGGGCCAGACCGGTCTGTCCCACGCCCTCGAGCACATGATGTTCAAGGGCAGCGAAAAAGTCGGCCCCGGCGAAGCCTCGCTGATCCTGCGGGACCTCGGCGCCGAAGAGAACGCGTTCACCAGCGACGACTTCACTGCTTATTACCAGGTGCTGGCCCGCGACCGTCTGGGCGTGGCCTTCGAACTGGAAGCCGACCGCATGGCCAACCTGCGCCTGCCGGCCGACGAGTTCGCCAAGGAAATCGAAGTCATCAAGGAAGAGCGCCGCCTGCGCACCGACGACAAGCCGATGGCCAAGGCCTTCGAGCGCTACAAGGCCATGGCCTACCCGGCCAGCGGTTATCACACGCCGACCATCGGCTGGATGGCTGACCTTGAGCGGATGAAGGTCGAAGAGCTGCGTCACTGGTATCAGTCCTGGTACGTGCCGAACAACGCCACGCTGGTGGTGGTCGGCGACGTGACCCCGGACGAGGTGAAGACCCTCGCCCAGCGCTACTTCGGGCCAATCGCGAAACGCGACGTGCCGCCGGCGAAAAAGCCGCTGGAACTGGCCGAACCGGGTGAACGCCAGATCACCCTGCACGTGCAGACTCAACTGCCGAGCCTGATGCTCGGTTTCAACGTCCCGAGCATCGCCACCGCCGAAGACAAACGCTCGGTCAACGCCTTGCGCCTGATTTCGGCGCTGCTGGACGGCGGCTACAGCGGCCGCATCCCGACCCAACTGGAGCGCGGCGAAGAGCTGGTGTCCGGCGGCTCGTCGAGCTACGACGCTTACACCCGCGGTGACAGCCTGTTCACCTTGTCGGCCACGCCGAACACCCAGAAGAAAAAGACCATGGCCCAGGCTGAAGCCGGCCTGTGGAAACTGCTGGAACAACTGAAAACCACTGCACCGTCCGCTGAAGAACTGGAGCGTGTGCGTGCGCAGGTCATCGCCGGTCTGGTCTTCGAGCGCGATTCGATTACCAGCCAGGCCACCGCCATCGGCCAGCTGGAGACCGTCGGTCTGTCGTGGAAACTAATGGACACCGAACTGGCCGATCTGGAAAGCGTCACCCCGCAAGACATCCAGAACGCCGCCAAGCTGTATTTCACCCGCGAACGTCTCAGCGTCGCCCACGTCCTGCCACTGGAGACGACTCATGAGTGAGCGCAAAACCCCACGCCTGCTGCTCGGCCTGATCGCCGTGGCCATCATCGGCTCCGCTGCGTTCTATCTGGTACCGAGCGACAACAGCAAGGCCAGCGAAGCGCTGGATAACGCCAAGTCCAGTCAGAAGCTGCAATCGCTGGCCGAACTCGACGGCAAGGCCCCGGCCAGCCGCAAGCTCGACGTGCAGACCTGGAACACCGCCGAAGGCGCCAAGGTGCTGTTCGTCGAAGCCCGCGAACTGCCGATGTTCGACATGCGCCTGATCTTTTCCGCCGGCAGCAGCCAGGACGGTAACGCGCCGGGCCTGGCCTTGCTGACCAACGCCATGCTCAACGAAGGTGTGGCGGGCAAGGACGTCGGCGCCATCGCTCAAGGTTTCGAAGGCCTGGGCGCGGATTTTGGCAACGGCGCCTATAAAGACATGGCCATCGCGTCGCTGCGCAGCCTCAGTGCTGCCGACAAACGCGAGCCAGCGCTGAAGCTGTTTTCGGAAGTAGTGGGCAAACCGACCTTCCCGGCTGACTCCTTCGCGCGCATCAAGAACCAGATGCTCGCCGGTTTCGAATACCAGAAACAGAACCCCGGCAAACTCGCCAGTCTGGAACTGATGAAGCGCCTGTACGGCAATCACCCGTACGCCCATTCCAGCGACGGCAACGCGCAAAGCGTGCCGAAGATCACGCTGGCGCAACTGCGTGAGTTCCACGCCAAGGCCTATGCGGCCGGCAACGTGGTGATCGCGCTGGTGGGCGATCTGTCCCGCAGCGAAGCCGAGGCGATTGCCAATCAGGTGTCCGCTGCGCTGCCAAAAGGCCCGGCGCTGGCGAAAGTCGAGCAACCGACCGAGCCGAAAGCCGGCATCGGCCACATCGAGTTTCCGTCGAAGCAGACCAACCTGATGATCGCGCAACTGGGCATCGACCGTGATGACCCGGACTACGCCGCGCTGTCGATGGGCAACCAGATCCTCGGCGGTGGCGGTTTCGGCACCCGGCTGATGAGCGAAGTGCGCGAGAAGCGCGGCCTGACCTACGGCGTGTATTCGGCCTTTAGCCCGATGCAGGCTCGCGGCCCGTTCATGATCAACCTGCAGACCCGCGCGGAAATGAGCGAAGGCACCCTGAAACTGGTGCAGGACGTGCTCGCCGACTATCTCAAGACCGGCCCGACCCAGAAAGAACTCGACGACGCCAAGCGTGAACTGGCCGGCAGCTTCCCGCTGTCCACCGCGAGCAACGCCGATATCGTCGGCCAGCTCGGCGCCATGGGTTTCTACAACCTGCCGCTGAGCTATCTGGATGACTTCATGCGTCAGTCCCAGAGCCTGACGGTCGAGCAGGTTCGCGACGTTCTGAACAAACACTTGAGCACGGATAAACTGGTCATCGTCAGCGCTGGCCCGACCGTGCCGCAAAAGCCGTTACCGGCCCCATCTGATAAACCTGCCGAGCAGCCGCTCGGGGTTCCGGAGCATTAATGGCCAGTCCAAAGAAACCTGTACAAAAACTGCACAACGGTGTGAACCAGTTGCGCATCATCGGCGGCGAATGGCGCAGCCGAAAGCTGAGCTTTCCTGATGCGCCGGGCCTGCGCCCGACGCCGGACCGGGTGCGCGAAACCCTGTTCAACTGGCTCGCGCCGTACGTTGCCGGGGCCAAGGTGCTCGATCCGTTCGCCGGCAGCGGCGCACTGTTTCTGGAAGCGCTGTCCCGTGGCGCGGCCATGGGTCAGGCACTGGACGCCAGCCACGTCGCAGTCTCCAGCCTGAAAGAACACCTCGGCACGCTGCGCTGCACCAACGGCCACGTGCAGACCGCCGATGCCCTGCGCTACCTGGAAACCCAGACTGCGACCGCGTTCGACCTGGTGTTCCTCGACCCGCCGTTCAACCAGAACCTGCTGCCGACGGTGTGCACATTGCTGGAAGAGCGCCAATGGCTGGCCGACGATTCGTGGATCTACACTGAAAGCGAAACCGCGCCATCGACCCTAGGCCTGCCGGGCAACTGGCGCCTGCACCGCGAGCAGAAATCCGGGCGTGTGTACTACGCGTTGTGGCAACGTATGGCAGTGATCGCCGGTTAACCGACCGGCCTGAAAAAGCGGCGAGTCTCAGCCGAGGCTCGCTGCGCTGCATTGAGAGCAATCGTGTCCCCTTCGTCAAAACCGTTCATCCCCGCCTTCGGTCTCGGCAATCCGCACCTGCAAACCTTGTGGGGGCCGCTGTGGCGCAAAACTGTGCACCTTGATCGCCAGCGCGAAAGGCTGTGGCTGGACGACGGCGACTTTCTCGACCTCGACTGGCACGGGCCCCACAGCGCCGAGGCGCCATTGGTGTTGGTACTGCACGGGCTGACCGGTTCTTCCAACTCGCCTTACGTCGCGGGAATCCAGGCAGCGCTCGCCGCGCAAGGCTGGGCCAGTGTTGCGCTGAACTGGCGCGGTTGCTCCGGCGAACCGAACCTGTTGCCGCGCAGCTACCATTCCGGCGCCAGCGAAGACCTCGCCGAAACCATTCGCCACCTGAAAGCCAAGCGGCCATTGGCACCGCTGTATGCGGTCGGCTATTCCCTCGGCGGCAATGTGCTGCTCAAGCATCTGGGGGAAACCGGCAGCGCCAGCGGCGTGCTCGGTGCGGTGGCGGTGTCGGTGCCGTTTCGCCTCGATCAATGTGCCGACCGTATCGGCCAGGGTTTCTCGAAGGTCTATCAGGCGCACTTCATGCGCGAGATGGTGGCCTACATCAAGAACAAGCAGCGCCAGTTCCAACACGACGGGCGCGAGGACGGTCTCGCCGCACTGGCCGCCCTCGGCTCGCTGGAAAACATGCGCACCTTCTGGGATTTCGATGGCCGGGTGACCGCGCCGCTGCACGGTTTCGCCGATGCCGAGGATTACTATCGCCGCGCGTCGAGCCGTTACTTTCTCGGCGAGATCCGCACGCCGACCCTGATCATTCAGGCAGCGGACGATCCGTTCGTGTTTCCCCACAGCCTGCCGCAGGCCAGTGAGTTGTCGGCCACGACCCAGTTCGAATTGCAGAGCAAGGGCGGGCACGTCGGCTTCGTCGACGGCACGTTCCGCCAGCCGGGTTATTACCTGGAACGACGGATTCCGCAGTGGCTGGCCGACGCGGGGCGCGGGTGAGGTCATGAGCGATCAGGGCGAGTCGATCCGTTTCTGGCAAGCCGCGCCCCTGGCTGGGGTCGAGCTGTTGACCGCGCGCTACATCGAGCATCGTTTCGCCCCGCACGTCCACGACGGTTATGTGATCGGCATGATCATGGCCGGCGCTCAGCGCTACCGTTATCGCGGCGCCGAACACCTGGCGGGCAGCGGCACGCTGGTGCTGATCAATCCGGACGAAGTGCATAACGGCCACAAGGGCACCGAGGACGGCTGGCTGTACCGGGCGTTTTATCCCGACACCGGGCAGATTGTCGCGCTGTTGAATGAACTGGAACTGCCGACCGCACCGATGCCGGCTTTCGGCGCGACGCTGTATCGCGATCCGGACCTGGTCAACGGTTTCTGTCAGTTGCATCGTTTGCTGGAAAGTCCCGCCACCGCGTTGCAGCAGCAAACGGTGTGGCGCGAAATGATGATGCTGCTGTTGCAGCGTCACGCGGCGGTGCAAATCAACGGTAATCCCGGCAAAGAGCACCGCGCGGTAGCGATAGCCAAGGAGTTACTGCACGCGCAGCTGGCAGCGCCGCCCTCACTGGAAGAACTGGCGGCGGCCGTGAACCTGTCGCCTTTCCATTTCGCCCGGGTGTTCCGCCGCGCCACCGGCATGCCGCCGCACAGCTGGCTGATGCAGCAGCGGATCGCCTGCGCGCGGGGCTTGTTGCAGAGCGGCTGCCTGCCGGTCGAAGTCGCCACGCAGCTGGGATTTGCCGACCAGAGCCATCTGAGCCGGCAATTCAAACAGGTTTATGGCGTGGGGCCGGCGGCCTATCGCAGCGCGCGGCTGGATCGCTGAGCGCTTATTCGCCCGTCGCGATTCCACGCGCAGGATCGTTGATCCACTCGCTCCACGATCCGGCATACAGCGAACCCAACGGATAACCCGCCAGGCACAGGGCGAACAGGTTGTGACACGCCGTCACCCCGGAGCCGCAGTAAGCCACCAGATCGTTCGGGGAACGCTCGCCGAGTTTCGCGGCGAAACGCTGCTTGAGCTGATCGGCCGGCAGGAAACGCCCGTCGCTGCCCAGGTTGTCGGTGAACGCCGCGCATTGCGCGCCGGGAATGTGCCCGGCGATCGGGTCGATCGGTTCCACTTCACCCTTGAAGCGCGGCAAGGCGCGGGCATCGAGCAGGGTCAGGGCCGGCTGGCCGAGGCGCTGCTGCAATTGCTCGGCGCTGAGCAGCAGGCTCATGTCCGGCTGGCCGCTGAAATTACCCCGGGCCGCTGACGGTGGATCGAGACTCAGCGGCAGCCCCGCCGCATGCCAGGCCTTGAGCCCGCCATCGAGAATGAACACGCCGTCGCGCTTGCCCAGCCACGCCAGCAACCACCAGGCCCGCGCCGCATAGGCGCCCGGGCCGTCGTCATACAGAACCACGTCGCTGTCGTTGTCGATGCCGAACGCTTGCAGTCGTTCGATCAGCGCCGCCGGTTCCGGCAGCGGATGGCGACCGGTCACGCCTTTGGTGACCGGGCCGCTGAGATCACGCTCTAGATCGGCGAAATGTGCCCCGGCAATGTGCCCCTCGGCGTAGCTGCGCTGGCCGTAATCCGGGTCTTCGAGGGCAAAGCGGCAATCGAGAATCACCAGCCCCGGTTGCGCCTTGCGGGCATCCAGTGCGGTCGGGCTGATCAGTTGCGCAATCGGCATAGCGAACGACTCCAGTGAGGAAATGGAATTACGGTCTTTCTTCGAGGGCCTGGGCCAGCGGCACGTAAAACTCTTCGAACAAGGCGTTGACCTCATCGCGGGCCTGCTCGGTGACGAATCCGGCTTCCAGCACCAGCACCTGATACACGCCACGTTTGATGGCCTGTTCGCTGAGGTGATTGGAATTCTCCCGGGTCGTGCACAGGAAGCGCACCCACGAGGTGAGGATGATCCACGCGTTGAGGGTCAGGGACTCGATCTGCACCCGGTCCATCTTCAGGATCCCGGCGGCAACGAAGCCTTCATAGATCGCCGCACCCTGGATCACGCAGCGCTGGGAAAAGCGCCGGTAACGCCCGGCCAGATCCGGATCGCTGTCGAGCAGATGTTCGAGATCGCGATGCAGGAAACGGTAGCGCCACATCGCCGACAGCAGTTCCTTGAGATAGAAACGCTTGTCTTCGACCGTCGCGGCACGGCCCTGGGGCGGACGCAGGAAGCTGTCCACCAGGCTTTCGTACTCACTGAACAGCACGGCGATGATCGCCTGCTTGTTGGGGAAGTGGTAGTACAGATTGCCCGGAGAAATCTCCATATGGGCGGCGATGTGATTGGTGCTGATGCTGCGCTCGCCCTGCTGATTGAACAGCTCGAGGCTGTTCTGCACGATGCGCTCGCTGGTTTTGATCCGTGGGGCCATGGCTTGAGCTTTAATTCAGAGTGCGTTGGGGGGCATCTTACGACCTAACCGGAACGGGATAAAACCAGGATGCGCAAGGAAGCCATTTGACTTTCTAGAGCATAGACTCTAAAAAGTTCCTCATTACAACATCTCCGGAGCTGACAATGACTGCCGATATTGCCTACCTGCAAACGCTGCAACAGCCGCTGGAAGAGCTCAACCGGCTGTTCGATGCGCAGCGTGCCGCCTACGCCGCCAACCCGATGCCACCTGCGGCCCAGCGCCAGCAATGGCTCAAGGCCCTGCGCGACTTGCTGAGCAGCGAACGGCAGGCTCTGATCGACGCCATCAGCTCCGACTTCAGCCATCGCAGCGCCGATGAAACCCTGCTCGCCGAACTGATGCCGAGCCTGCACGGCATTCACTATGCCAGCCAGCACATCAGTCAATGGATGAAACCTTCGCGACGCAAAGTGGGTGTGGCTTTCCAGCCGGCGTCGGCGAAAGTCGTGTACCAGCCGCTGGGTGTGGTCGGCGTCATTGTGCCGTGGAACTACCCGTTATTCCTCGCCATCGGCCCGTTGACCGGCGCGCTCGCGGCCGGCAATCGGGTGATGCTCAAGCTCAGCGAATCGACCCCGGCCACCGGCCTGCTGCTCAAGGAATTGCTGGCGCGGATCTTCCCCGAAGATCTGGTGTGCGTGGTGCTCGGCGAGGCCGATGTCGGCGTGGCATTTTCGAAGATGCGCTTCGACCACCTGCTGTTCACCGGCTCCACCAGCGTCGGCAAGCATGTGATGCGTGCAGCGGCAGAAAACCTGACGCCCGTGACTCTTGAGCTGGGCGGCAAATCCCCGGCCATCGTTTCCCACGATGTGCCGCTCAAGGACGCCGCCGAACGCATCGCTTTCGGCAAGACCCTCAACGCCGGCCAGACCTGCGTGGCCCCGGACTACGTGCTGGTGCCGGAAGCGCGCATCGGTGGTTTCGTCGAAGCCTATCGCCAGGCGGTGCGCGGGTTTTATCCGACGCTTGCCGACAATCCGGACTACACCGCGATCATCAACGAGCGCCAACTGGCGCGGCTCAACAGCTATCTCAGCGACGCCACCAGCAAGGGCGCGCTGCTGATTCCGCTGTTCGACCAGGGCCAGGGCCGGCGCATGCCGCACAGCCTGCTGCTGAATGTCAGCGACGAGATGACGGTGATGCAGGACGAAATCTTCGGCCCGCTGCTGCCGATCGTGCCGTATCAGGATCTGGATCAGGCATTTGCTTACATCAATCAGCGGCCACGTCCTCTGGCTCTTTACTACTTCGGCTACGACAAGCGCGAACAGAAGCGCGTGCTCAGCGAAACTCATTCCGGCGGCGTCTGCCTCAACGACACGTTGCTGCATGTGGCGCAGGACGACATGCCGTTCGGCGGCATCGGCCCGTCGGGCATGGGCCATTACCACGGGCACGAAGGTTTCCTGACGTTCAGCAAGGCCAAGGGCGTGCTGGTCAAACAGCGCTTCAACGCGGCGAAGCTGATCTACCCGCCCTACGGCAAATCCATTCAGAAACTGATCCAGAAACTGTTCATTCGCTAACGTCACCGCCGGGTAATAACAACAATGCACCCAAGCCTGACCGAAACACCTGCCCTGTCGCGCCGTGGCCTGCTGAAATTCAGCCTGGGCGCCACGGCTTTCCTCGCTACCGCCGGCCTTGGTGCCAGCCTGAGTGGCTGTTCGTCGAGCGTATCGGCCAATGGATTCGCCACGTTGCGCAGCGGCGATCTGTTGTTTCTGCGCGCGCTGATTCCAGTGCTGCTGGAGGGCGCCGTAGCTGTGGAAAAGCTGCCCGCCGCTGTCGATGGAACCCTGAAGTCGCTGGATTACAGCCTCGATCACCTGTCACCGGAAATGCTCAAGCTCACCCGGCAACTGTTCGATGTGCTGGGCATGGCCGTGACACGCGGGCCATTGACCGGAATCTGGGGCAGTTGGGAAAACGCCAGCCCCGAGGCGATCCGTCACTTCCTCGAACGCTGGGAAAACAGCTCACTGAGCCTGCTGCGCATGGGCCACAGCTCATTGCTGCAAATGGTGATGATGGCCTGGTACACCCGCGCCGAATCCTGGGCCCATTGCGGTTACCCCGGCCCGCCCGCCGTTTGAGCCTGGCGACCCACGCAAAACAATAATAAGAGAACCTGATCGATGCCCGTACCCGACCCGTTTCGCGAAGGCCTTGCCCGTGGCTGGAAAACCTACAACGGCGCGCAACTCACCGATGACCTGACCCTGGAAGCCGATGTCGCCATCATCGGCAGCGGCGCCGGTGGCGGCACCACAGCGGAAATCCTCAGCGCCGCCGGCTACAAAGTGCTGCTGATCGAAGAAGGCCCGCTCAAGACCAGCAGCGATTTCAAACTGCTGGAAGACCAGGCCTACAGCAGCCTCTATCAGGAAGGCATCGGCCGCATGAGCAAGGACGGCGCGATCACCATCCTTCAAGGCCGCGCAGTCGGCGGCACCACCCTGATCAACTGGACATCGAGTTTTCGCACCCCCGAGCCGACCCTCGAACACTGGGCCAAAGAGCACAACGTCAAAGGCCACAGCCCCGCCGTCATGGCGCCGTGGTTCGAAAAAATGGAGCAGCGCCTCGGCGTCGCCCCGTGGATGGTGCCGCCCAACGCCAACAACGACGTGATCCGCAAAGGCTGCGAACAGCTCGGCTACAGCTGGCACGTGATCCCGCGCAACGTGCGTGGCTGCTGGAACCTGGGCTACTGCGGCATGGGCTGCCCGACCAACGCCAAGCAATCGATGATGGTCACGACCATTCCGGCGACTTTGGAAAAGGGTGGCGAACTGCTGTATCTCGCCCGCGCCGAAAAGCTTTTGATCAGCGGCGACAAGGTCACCGGCCTGCAGTGCGTGGCGATGGACGAACGCTGCGTCGAGCCGACTGGACGCACGATCACCGTCAAGGCGCGGCATTACGTACTGGCCGGCGGCGGGATCAACAGCCCGGCGCTGCTGATGCGTTCGGATGCACCGGATCCGCACAAACGGCTGGGCAAGCGCACCTTCCTGCATTTGGTGAACATGTCCGCCGGGCGTTTCGACGAGGTCATCAACCCGTTCTACGGTGCGCCGCAGTCGATCTACTCGGATCATTTCCAGTGGAAGGACGGCACGACCGGCCCGATGGCCTACAAACTCGAAGTGCCACCGCTGCACCCGGCGCTGGCCGCCACGTTGCTCGGTGGTTTCGGTCAGGAAAGCGCGCAACACATGGCGGACCTGCCGCACACCCACGCGATGCTCGCCCTGCTGCGCGACGGTTTTCACCCGGACAGTCAGGGCGGCAGTGTCGAGTTGCGCGGTGACGGCTCGCCGGTGCTCGACTATCAGGTGTCGCCTTACACCTGGGAGGGTTTGCGCCGGTCATTCCACAGCATGGCGGAGATCCAGTTCGCCGGCGGCGCCAAAGCGGTGATGCCGATGCACGCCGATGCGCGCTACGTGAACAGCCTGGCCGAGGCCCGCTCGTTGATCGACAGCTTGAGTCTGGAGTTGTATCGCACCCGTCTGGGCAGCGCCCACGTCATGGGCGGTTGCGCGATGGGCGAGGACCCGAAAACCGCCGTCACCGACAGCCTCGGTCGACATCATCAACTGAGCAATCTGTCGATTCATGACGGCTCTTTGTTCCCCACCAGCATCGGCGCCAACCCGCAGTTGTCGGTGTATGGTCTGACGGCGCAACTGGCGACATCCCTCGGCGAACGGTTGAGAAACCCGTGAAAAAGGCGAAAATTCCGATCGTCTATAGTGCTTTCTTACCCAACAGGCGACTTTCCCGACCGGGACGGCTGCGATACCATCCGACTCCCCAACGGATTCCCGCCAGGACGACGCGATGAACCGAGTGTTGTACCCAGGTACCTTCGACCCTATTACCAAGGGCCATGGCGATCTGGTCGAACGCGCCTCGCGCCTGTTCGACCACGTGATCATCGCCGTCGCCGCCAGCCCCAAGAAGAATCCGCTGTTCCCGCTGGAACAACGGGTCGAGCTGGCCCGCGAGGTCACCAAACACCTGCCGAACGTGGAAGTGGTCGGCTTCTCGACGCTGTTGGCGCATTTCGCCAAAGAGCAGAACGCCAACGTGTTCCTGCGTGGCCTGCGCGCGGTGTCGGACTTCGAATACGAATTCCAGCTGGCCAACATGAACCGCCAGCTGGCCCCGGATGTGGAGAGCCTGTTTCTCACCCCGTCCGAGCGTTATTCGTTCATTTCCTCGACCCTGGTGCGGGAAATCGCGGCCCTGGGCGGCGATATCAGCAAGTTCGTCCACCCGGCGGTGGCCGAAGCCCTGACCCTGCGCTTCAAGAAGTAACGACCGTTCAAACGGCGCCCGCGTGCACTACGGGCGCCAATGCGGCACAATTGCGCGCATTGATTCATAGCGCCCGGGCTCCCCGCCCCGGCTGGAGTTAGCATGTCCCTGATCATCACCGACGATTGCATCAACTGCGACGTCTGCGAACCCGAGTGCCCGAACGCCGCCATTTCCCAAGGCGAAGAGATCTATGTGATCGACCCGAACCTGTGCACCCAGTGCGTCGGCCACTACGACGAGCCGCAGTGCCAACAGGTCTGCCCGGTGGATTGCATTCCGCTGGACGAAGCCCATCCGGAGACTGAAGAACAGTTGATGGAGAAGTACCGCAAGATTACCGGCAAGGCTTGAGCCACTGAATACGATCGCAGCTCCCGGCTGCGATCGCATCATTCACGCTGCTCGAACCCCTCCCCTGTGCAGCCCAGGCAACGCACGAACGCCGCTTTCGCCGGCGCCACCACCAGCGCCTCTCCCGCATCGCCAATCCCGCCACCCAGCGCGGTGAACGGCAACGACACGACGAACGCCCCGGCACCGATCACCGTTGCCACCACCAGCAATGGTCGGGCAATCAGCAGATCGCCGAGCATGGCGTAGGCCGGTGGATTCTGGATGGCGTAACGAGGGTCACCGCTGCCGCCTTCCGTGGCCTGAACAGTCAGGCTGAAGCACAGCAGCAGGGCGACGATGAGGGTTTGCAAGGACTTCATGGCACGATCCTTCGGGCTGAACAGTGAGACAACTCACTATAGACCGTAGGACTTTTTCGGAGGCTTTGCTCAGCTCTGGCAGCGCGGGCACCAGACGCTGGCGCGCTGGCCGAGCTTCATTTCCCGCAAGCCCGTGCCGCAGACCTTGCAGTGCTCGCCGCCGCGACCGTAGACAAACAGTTCTTGCTGGAAATACCCCGGCTGCCCGTCGCCTCCGATGAAATCACGCAACGTGGTGCCGCCGCGCTCGATGGCGGCAGCGAGGATGCGCTTGATCTCGATCGCCAGCTTCAAATAACGCGCCCGGGAAATGCCTTTGGCTTCGCGGCGCGGATCGATGCCGGCGGCGAACAGTGCTTCGGTCGCGTAGATATTGCCGACCCCCACCACCACCGCGTTGTCCATGATGAACGGCTTGACCGCCATCGAACGCCCGCGTGACAGCTGATACAACCGCTCGCCATCGAACAGATCGGTCAACGGCTCCGGACCCAGGCGAATCAGCAACTCGTGATTGAGCGGGTCGGTGCTCCAGAGCATCGCCCCGAAACGCCGAGGATCGGTGTAGCGCAGGGCCAGGCCCGACTCCAGTTCGATATCGACATGCTCATGCTTGGCCGCCGGCATCCCCACCTCCACCAGCCGCAGGTTTCCCGACATGCCCAAGTGGCTGATCAGTGTGCCGACTTCGGCGTTGATCAGCAGATACTTGGCGCGCCGCTCCACCAGCACGATGCGCTGCCCGGACAGCCGCACATCAAGGTCTTCGGGAATCGGCCAGCGCAGCCGGCGATCACGCACGATCACCCGGCTGACGCGCTGGCCTTCCAGGTGCGGAGCGATGCCGCGGCGGGTGGTTTCGACTTCCGGCAATTCAGGCATGGGGGTCTCGAATCAGTTTGCTAAATCAGTGTGCGCCAAGTTCGCGGATGGTTTGCTTCAACGTTTCGAAGTCGTAATCCGAAAGGCCGATGTATTCCAGCACCAGCGGCCCGACGGCCTGCCATTCGAAGTCTTCGGTCTGATTGCCCAGCACTCGGTACGACGCGCAGATGTGCTCGGCCATCTTCAGGATCGCCAGCAGGTTTTTCATCTGGCTGTTGCGCGAAGTCTCGTCGCTGAAGATCGCCAAGGCATTGTGGTGGTTGGCGATCGCCGCGCTGACGTGTTCCGGCAGGCGCCAGGACTTGGCGGTGTAATAACCGACCACCGAGTGATTGGTGTTGTAGACATCGTTCTCGGTGTCAACGACCCGGCGCTCGGCACTCGCGTTGGCGTAGGCCTTTTCGAGCGTCGTCATGTAATCCGGGAAACGCTGAAGCATCAGCGGCACGCCGCAGTCATGGAACAAGCCCAAGGCGTAAGCCTCGTCGCTGGCCTCGGTGCCGACGCGCTTGGCCAGGGTCAGGCAGGTCATGGCCACGTCCTGGGCGGTATCCCAGAAACGGTTGAGGGTGACGATGGTGTCGTCGTTCATCTCGCCCTTGATCGACATGGCGTTGATCAGATTGACGATCGAACGGCTGCCCAGCAGGTTCACCGCGCGCTTGATCGAGGTGATCTTGTTGCTCAGGCCGTAATACGGCGAGTTGACGATTTTCAGCAGCGAGCCGGACAGGCCGGGATCCTGGGAGATCAGCTTGGCGATCGTCTCCAGATCCGGGTCGGGCATGTACTGCTCCATTTGCAGATCCACCATGATCTGCGGCTGCGCAGGCACGCTGATGCCTTGCAGGGACTGTTGAATCTGTTCGGTGGTCAGCTCTTGGGACATAAGTACACACTCTGGGACAGGCCGCGATTCTAACCTCTAAAAACCGACGGACGACACACCAGTGGGCAATTCGCAGGAACTTTCACTTTCCACCAGCCTTCGGAATCTGTAGTGCCCGGAGCAGTTCTCCATCTGTCTCGGGCAGTAATTCCAACAGACTCAGGAGCTTAACGATGGCGACTTCTCTCAGCGGCAAGCGCGTCGCTTTTCTGGTAACCGACGGTTTCGAGCAGGTTGAACTGACTGGCCCCAAACAGGCATTGGAGCAGGCCGGAGCGCAAGTTGACATCCTCTCTGCCGAAGCCGGCAGCGTCAAAGGCTGGAATCACGATAAACCTGCGGACGACTTCAAGGTCGACCAGACCTTCCAGGGCGCAAGCATCGATCAATACGATGCCGTAGTGCTGCCTGGTGGTGTGCAGAACTCTGACACCATCCGCATCGATCAGGACGCCCAGCACCTGGTCAAGACCGGTACCTCTGCCGGCAAGCCGATCGCAGTGATCTGCCATGGCAGCTGGCTGCTGATTTCGGCAGGGCTGGTCAATGGCAAAACCATGACCAGCTACAAGACCGTCAAGGACGATCTGGTCAATGCGGGGGCGAACTGGGTTGATCAGGAGGTAGTAAAAGACGGCCACCTGATCAGCAGCCGCCAACCGGATGATATTCCGGCGTTCAGCAATGCGCTGATTGACGCGCTGTCGGCATAGGGCATAAGCGCGTGGATATGGAGCGGGCCTGCTCGTGATGAGGTCAGCCGCGTTTCATCGCGCGCCAAACCCGACATAAGGCGCAACACGGTATACTCCCGCTCTTTTTTCCGGAGCGACGTCATGTCCCTGCCTAGCTTGCGCCTCAAAGCCAACGCCGACCGTCGCCTGCGCGCCGGTCACCTGTGGGTCTACAGCAACGAAATCGACGTGGCCGCGACCCCGTTGCACGGCTTCAAAGCCGGCGACCAGGCGATCCTCGAAGCCGCCGGCGGCAAGCCGCTGGGCATCGTCGCCATGAGCCCGAACAACCTGATCTGCGCACGTCTGCTGTCGCGCGACATCAAGCTGCCGCTGGACAAGTCGCTGCTGGTGCACCGCCTGAACGTGGCCCTGTCGCTGCGCGAGCGTCTGTTCGACAAGCCGTTTTATCGTCTGGTCTACGGCGATTCCGACCTGCTGCCGGGTCTGGTGGTCGACCGTTTCGGCGACATCCTCGTGGTCCAGCTCGCCTCGGCGACCATGGAAGCGCATAAAGATGACGTGATCGCGGCACTGACCCAAGTGCTCAAGCCAAGCGGCATCCTGTTCAAGAACGACTCCGCCGCGCGCGATGCCGAAGGCCTCGAGCGTTACACCGAAACCGTGTTCGGCGTGGTGCCGGAGTGGGTGGCGCTGGAAGAGAACGGCGTGAAATTCGAAGCGCCAGTGGTTCAAGGTCAGAAAACCGGCTGGTTCTACGACCACCGCATGAACCGCGCACGCCTGGCCCCTTACGCCAAAGGCAAGCGCGTGCTGGACCTGTACAGCTACATCGGTGGCTGGGGCGTGCAAGCCGCCGCATTCGGCGCCAGCGAAGTGTTCTGCGTCGACGCATCGGGCTTCGCCCTCGACGGCGTTGAGCGCAACGCCGCACTCAACGGCTTCGCCGACAAGATGACCTGCATCGAAGGCGACGTCTTTGAAGCCCTGAAGGAACTCAAGGCCAGCGAAGAGCGCTTCGATGTGATCGTTGCCGACCCGCCTGCGTTCATCAAGCGCAAGAAAGACCTGAAGAACGGTGAAGGCGCCTACCGTCGCCTGAACGAGCAAGCCATGCGCCTGCTCACCAAGGACGGCATCCTGTTCAGCGCTTCGTGCTCGATGCACCTGCCGGAAGACGACCTGCAGAACATCCTGCTGACCAGCGCCCGTCACCTGGACCGCAACATCCAGCTGCTGGAGCGCGGCGGTCAGGGCCCGGATCACCCGGTACACCCGGCCATCCCGGAAACCCGCTACATCAAAAGCATCACCTGCCGCCTGCTGCCCAACAGCTAACGGGATCGATGCGTATAAAGAAGGGGAGCCCACGGGCTCCCCTTCTTTTTGCCTTGATTTTGCTTTCCTACATTTAGCGTCCTGCCGACGTGCAGGATATTTCCGCGAATACTTTATTTACTGATATCTAACTTACACACTGACTTCCAGCCAAAGATCACTCCGACAAAATTACTGGATTATTCCTACTTAATATTTGCTTGCGATTAACCCATTACAAACTATTATTAAGTCGTCACCACGGAGGTGACACTAACTAACCACGAAGCAACAATGAACAAGGAGTTCAATCATGAAAGCAATTACTCTGGAATCCCGCACCCTCGCAAACCTGGCTTTTCTGGTCGCACCTAAAGCCCGTTAAGTAAGGTCGGCGCTGGGTATAGCCGGCTACCCAGCGCCTCTGACAAAGCACCTATCCAGAGCAGCGTGCCCCAACATGCATATAAACCCTTATTTATTCATACTGCCACGAACGCCCGGCCAGATAGTCTGGAACTACAAAGACCATACTCAACATGAACTTAATCTTGAGTACTCCTCCCGATTGGCGCAACTTATTCACAACCCTGATTCATATGACAATAGCAACATAATAGACACACAGTTATTAAATGCCGGAATACTGACTTCTTCAAAAATCTCAGCGTCTGTCTGGGGCTGGGATGAACTGTCCAGGATCTACCATATCGGGACTCGGGATATTCCTTGCGAACACACTCCCCGAAACATTCAGGAATGGTCCAGGCAATACCTCGAACACTGCAACACAGTGCTTGCTACCCCACCGCCGGCCGACATCCCTGCAGATACCTGTCCGACCCCACTCATCGCCCTGCCCGAACCGCTGGCACTGAAGGACGACAGCCTGTCGAGTTCACTGACCCGGCGAAAGACCTGCCGATCCTTCACCGGCGCCGCCGTGTCGCTGGACGATGTCGGCACCTTGCTCTACCTGTCACTCGGTTACCTGCGAGAACGCGAAGCCGATTGCGACGACAGCATTGCCGACGGACTTGGCGCACGGCGTAGCAGTCCTTCCGGCGGCGGGCTCAATGCCTGCGCCGGGTTCGTGTTTGTACAGAACGTCGACGGACTGGCGCCCGGCGTTTATGCCTACCACCCCGTCGAACACGCCTTGAGCTTCATCAACCCCTTGCCCGACACCGAGCCCGGCAATCTGCTGGGGGGCCAGCATTTCATCAATAACCTGCCATTGGGGCTGTTCATCACCGCCCGCTTCGACCGGCTCTGGTGGAAATACCCGCACTCACGCGCCTATCGAATGGCGTTCGTCGAAGCCGGGCACCTTTCGCAGACATTTCAACTGGTGGCTACAGCGCTGGGCATGAACACCTGGCTCACGGGCGCGTTTTCCGACGATCAGGTCGAAACGTTGCTGAAGCTCGAGAACAGTGCGGAGCAACCCTTGTTCTTTGTCGGTTGCGGGGAAAGCGACGGTCAGGCGATGTGTCAGCAAATGCGTGACCTGCTGCGTGAGGCACAATCATGAACCCCCTCGCCCCGGAACCGGTCTTTCAGTTCACCCTGAGTGACTGGAACAGCCGCGCCTCGGTCCGCACCAGCCCTCACGATTACCGCTTGCCGGACAACGTGCAGGAACAACTGGAGACCCGGCACTGGTTTCCGCCGGCATTCCTGCCCTATCTGGCCCACCCGGCCATTGAAGCAGCGGGCCGTTCGATGCTGCATCGGCTTACGGCCCGGCATCTGGTGCATTTTCTCGACTACACCACGTTGCTCGAACACCGGATCGTCAATCGCGCCGTCGAAACCATCGTCCACGGCGAACTGCCGGTCGCGGTGCCTGCGCCGATGAAAACCGCCGCACTCCAGCTCTACACCGACGAGGGCTATCACGCCCTGTTTTCCAGTCAGGTGGCAGAGCAGATCGCCAGTATCTACGCCATCACCGGGCGCCCCGTGATGCCCAGGCGGATCACCCGGATGAACCTGCTGATTGCGCGCACCGGGCAGGAGCAACGACCGCTGGCGTGCTTTCTTCTGGGCTTCGTTTCGGAAACGATCATTGCCCGTGAACTGCTGGATGTCTGCCGCGACAGCCTGGTGTCCGGCGTCAACGACATGTTGCGCGATCACCTCACCGACGAAGCGCGCCACAGCCGCTATTTCACCGAAGTGTTCCACTACCTCTGGTTGCACCTGAACCCGCGACAGCGAACGTTCACCGCGACGACCCTGCTCGACATTCTGCAAATCTTCTTCGAAGTGGATGAGCACTGGCTGCAGGAAAGCCTCTGTGGCGCGGGCATTGCAAACACGACGGTGATGGACATTCTCGGCACGATGACAACGACCCAGGCCCGTCGACGACAGGCGCGCGCCGGCAGCCTCGCTACATTGAACGCACTGAAAAAAGCCGGATTTTTTGCCGAACCTCAAAACCAGACATTATTTGCCAGGGCAGGACTGATCGATGGATGACGGACAATCTGTGGTGACCCGACGACAGCGGCGCGGGGCTGTCAGTCTTCTGCTGGCAATGGTGTTGCTCGGCGTCTTTCCACTGGATGTCCTGCTGCCTTCGTTCCCGGCACTGGCCGAACACTTTCGCCGCACCCCGGCGGACATCGCCCTGTCGATCAGCCTGTTCGCGGTCGGAATTGCCTTCGCCCAGTTGCTGATCGGCCCTCTGTCGGACGTGATCGGGCGCAAGGGGCTGCTGCTCGCCGGCATGAGCGTTTCAATACTCGGCGCCCTCGGGTGCGTGATGACCTCGGACTATTCGCTGTTTCTGATGTTCCGGGTGGTGCAGGCGCTGGGGTGCGGTTGCTTCGTGCTGTCACAGGCGCTGGTGCAGGATCTTTTTGAAGGCGAGCAACGTGATCGCCTGCGGATCCTGATGGTGACCGCCGGCGGGATTTTCATCTCGGTATCGCCGCTGGCTGGCACCTTTCTTCAGGCGACGCTGGGCTGGCGCGGCAGCTTCTGGGTGTTCATCGCATTATCAGCCGCAGTGCTGCTCAAGGCCTGGCTGTTTCTGGAGAAAACCCGACCGACCGCCAGTGGCACACGTACGAACTTCCTCACGTTCTATCGACGGGTTCTGGGGGATTTCGACTTCGTCGGTTACTGGCTGATTTCAGCGTTTGCCTTCGCCTGCCACTTTTCATTCATCGTGATCTCGCCGCTGATCTTCATGGATCGACTGCAACTGTCCGCTTACGAATTTTCGTTGATCCTGCTGATCTACGGTGCGGCTTACGTGACCGGGGGGATCCTCGCCAGCGTGCTGAGCAGGCGCATCAACAGCGGCCAGCAGATGGTCGTCGGCCTGAGCCTGATCCTGTTCGCCGGCGTGACCATGCTGTACCTGTCGTCGAACTTTGCACTGGCTCCGGCGACCGTGCTGATCCCGATGCTGATCTGCACCGCCGGCACCACCATTGCCCGGCCGGCGGCCACGTCCCGGGCCATGAGCCTGTTTCCGGAAAACGCCGGCACCTCCGCCTCGGCCGGCAGCACGATCATTTTCATCTGCGGCGGCTTGATCAGTGCCTTGATCAGCCTGAGCCCGACCAATCTGCAATCCACGCTGGGCTACAGCTTCGTGATACTCAGCGGAGTGGCATTGGCGTTGAACGCGCGGATCAGCCGGCGCAACGCTCTGGTGGCGCAACCGGACAGCGATTAATCCTGCCGGTCGTCATCCCGCACGCTTCGTCAGCACTGGAACAACGCTTTGCGCCATTCCCTCCTGACGCCAGCGGTGTAGAATCGCGAGATTCATCGCCATTCATCCCCGGCGGGTTTATGAGCTCAGGCTGAGACCAGCGGCGATCCCGCAACGTCATCGGCAACATCAGGACACACGGCCATTTCTGAGTGTTCCAGACGTCAATAGAAGCTCACTCCCTTTTGATACCTGATTAGCCGCCCGGAGTGCTCCATGCCAGATTACCGCTCGAAAACATCCACCCACGGCCGCAACATGGCCGGCGCCCGCGCACTGTGGCGCGCCACCGGGATGAAAGATGACGACTTCAAGAAGCCGATCATCGCCATTGCCAACTCCTTCACCCAGTTCGTACCGGGTCACGTTCACCTGAAGGACCTGGGTCAACTGGTTGCCCGTGAGATCGAACGCGCTGGCGGCGTTGCAAAAGAATTCAACACCATCGCCGTAGACGACGGCATCGCCATGGGCCACGACGGCATGCTCTATTCGCTGCCGAGCCGCGAGATCATCGCCGACTCCGTCGAGTACATGGTCAACGCCCACTGCGCCGACGCCATCGTCTGCATCTCGAACTGCGACAAGATCACCCCGGGCATGCTGATGGCCGCCCTGCGCCTGAACATCCCGGTGATCTTCGTTTCCGGCGGCCCGATGGAAGCCGGCAAGACCAAACTGGCCAGCCACGGTCTCGACCTCGTCGACGCCATGGTCATCGCCGCCGACTCCAGCGCTTCTGACGAGAAGGTTGCCGAGTACGAGCGCAGCGCCTGCCCGACCTGCGGTTCGTGCTCCGGCATGTTCACCGCCAACTCGATGAACTGCCTGACCGAAGCCCTGGGCCTCGCACTGCCGGGCAACGGTTCGACCCTGGCCACCCACAGCGACCGCGAACAGCTGTTCCTGCAGGCCGGCCGCACCATCGTCGAGCTGTGCAAACGCTACTACGGCGAGAACGACGAGTCGGTACTGCCGCGCAACATCGCCAACTTCAAGGCGTTCGAGAACGCGATGATGCTCGACATCGCCATGGGCGGTTCGACCAACACTATCCTGCACTTGCTGGCCGCTGCCCAGGAAGCCGAGATCGACTTCGACCTGCGTGACATCGATCGTCTGTCGCGCAAGGTGCCGCAATTGTGCAAGGTCGCGCCGAACATCCAGAAGTACCACATGGAAGACGTGCACCGCGCCGGCGGCATCTTCAGCATCCTCGGTTCGCTGGCCCGTGGCGGCCTGCTGCACACCGACCTGCCGACCGTGCACAGCCGCAGCATGGAAGAAGCCATCGCCAAGTGGGACATCACCCAGACCGACGATGAAGCCGTGCACCATTTCTTCAAGGCAGGCCCGGCCGGCATTCCGACGCAAACCGCGTTCAGCCAGTCGACCCGCTGGGAAACCCTGGACGACGACCGTGAAAACGGCTGCATCCGCAGCTTCGAACACGCCTATTCGAAAGAAGGCGGCCTGGCCGTGCTGTACGGCAACATCGCCCTGGACGGCTGCGTGGTGAAAACCGCCGGCGTCGACGAGTCGATCCACGTGTTCGAAGGCAACGCGAAGATCTTCGAAAGCCAGGACAGCGCCGTACGCGGCATCCTCGCCGACGAAGTGAAGGAAGGCGATATCGTCATCATTCGCTACGAAGGCCCGAAAGGCGGCCCGGGCATGCAGGAAATGCTCTACCCGACCTCGTACCTGAAATCCAAAGGCCTGGGCAAAGCCTGCGCCCTGCTGACCGATGGCCGTTTCTCCGGCGGTACTTCCGGTCTGTCCATCGGCCACGCTTCGCCAGAGGCTGCGGCCGGCGGCGCGATCGGTCTGGTGCAAGACGGCGACAAGGTGCTGATCGACATTCCGAACCGCTCGATCAACCTGTTGATCAGCGACGAAGAACTGGCGGCACGCCGGGTCGAGCAGGACAAGAAAGGCTGGAAACCGGTCGAACAGCGTCCACGCAAAGTGACCACCGCCCTCAAGGCCTACGCCCTGCTGGCGACCAGCGCCGACAAGGGTGCAGTGCGTAACAAGGCGATGCTCGACGGGCTGTAATGCTTAGCCGTCGCGCATAAAAATGCCCCGCCAAGTGCGGGGCATTTTTTTGCCTTCAGGTTTTGATCGTTCCCACGCTCCCGCGTGGGAATGCCTCAAGGGACGCTCTGCGTCCAGTGACGCGGAGCGTCACGGGCTGCATTCCCACGCGGAGCGTGGGAACGATCATCGCGCTCTGCTCGAGAGCGATCACCGTAGCAATTACTGGATTTCTTCCGGCTTCACGATCACCCAGTTCTTGTCCGCCGTCACCGGCAAACCTTCTTTCGCCTGGGCCGCCGCGTGTTTGGCCATCATGCCCTGGATCTGGGTCATGTATTTGTCCTTGCGGTTGACCCACAGGTGAATGCCGCCCTTGGCCACATCCACATCGTGGAACAGCATGTAGCCGTCGCTGGTCGGCGTGTCGCCACCCACCAGTACCGGTTTTTTCCACTCGTCGATGTAGGTCAGGATCGCCGCGTGCTTGCCGGCCATCCAGGTCGCCGGGGTCCACAGGTACGGGGTCAACTCGAGGCCGAGGTTGGCTTTCTCGTCATACTTGCCGGCGGTGATCTGCTTGCGCGCGGTGGTCAGTTCGCCGGTCTCGCGGTTCTTCAGCAACGTGGTCACGCCGATCACGTTCTGCGGTTTGACGTTGTAGCCGTACTTCGGATCGGCCGCGACCATGCGCACCAGTTCTTCGGAGGCGGCGGTCATCACGTAGACTTCGATGCCGTTCTCCATCAGTTTGTTGTACAGCTCTTTCTG
The DNA here is from genome assembly GCF_002112885.1 of Pseudomonas sp. B37(2017). Classification (NCBI taxonomy): domain Bacteria; kingdom Pseudomonadati; phylum Pseudomonadota; class Gammaproteobacteria; order Pseudomonadales; family Pseudomonadaceae; genus Pseudomonas; species Pseudomonas sp. B37(2017). The sequence continues at coordinate 43,945 of NZ_NEIX01000003.1, forward strand.
GCCGGTGAAGATCTTCGGCGGGTTCACATCCAGATTCTTGACCACGTCACCTTCGTAATAAGTCGCCGGCACCGGTTTGCCCGAGGCCATCAGCTCATCGACGTAGCCCTTGAGTTCCTTGAGGGTGAAGCCGGAAAACACCTGCGCCACCCATGGGTAGCAGACCATGTCGTCGACTTCGCAGAGGCGGTAGTAGTAACTGAACAGGCTTTCCTTGTGGTCGGCGGTGTCCTTGAACGGCATCAGTTTCAGGGAGGGGTCGAGCTTGTCGCGGGTGATCAGGCCCTTGTTTTCCATGAACGGCAGCAACGACTCTTCGAGGTCGTAGCGGTAACTGGTGTTGTCCATGTCGAACACCGCGTAGTTACCCTTGTTGGCGTTGGCGGCGATCATCGCGTCCAGTGCCTTGGCCTGATCCGCCGGCCAGTGTTTCAGGTCGGTGGCGAATGCCTGAGTGGCCAGGCCCATCCCCACAGTCAGTGCGACAGCCAGAAATTTCGGTGCAAACTTCATTGGCGCTTCTCCCTGGGTCAAAGAAATCGACGCTAACAAATAAATGTGACAGTCCCCGTCTGTCAGCGACCGTGCACGTCCGTTTCGCGCCAGCTGCATCCCCGAGAGCGACACCCGCTTATTCCAAAAACGACGGACGACCTTTGATTTCGGTATTAAATCATTGGAAATCAAACTGTTAGGCTTGCCGGTTCGCAACAGCCCCGGAAGGTTGTTGGCACAGTCTTTTCTGGAGTCCTCATGAATCTGCCCCTGATTCTCAACTTGCTGGTGTTCCTCGCCCTGCTCTTCGGCTTGGCGCAAACCCGTCACACCTCGTGGAGCCTGGCGAAAAAAGTCCTGCTCGCACTGGTGCTGGGCGTGGCATTCGGCGTCGCGCTGCACACGATTTACGGTGCCGGCAACCCGGTGCTGAAAGCCTCGATCGGCTGGTTCGATCTGGTCGGCAACGGTTACGTGCAACTGCTGCAAATGATCGTGATCCCGCTGGTGTTCGCCTCGATCCTCAGCGCCGTGGCCCGTCTGCACAACGCCTCATCGCTGGGCAAGATCAGCTTCCTGACCATTGGCACGCTGCTGTTCACCACCGCGATTGCGGCGCTGATCGGTATCGGCCTGACCAACCTGTTCGGCCTGACCGCCGAAGGCCTGGTCGCCGGCACACAGGAAATGGCCCGTCTGCAAACCATTCAGACCGACTACGCCGGCAAGGTCGCCGACCTGAATGTGCCGCAACTGCTGCTGTCGTTCATTCCGCAGAACCCGTTCGCCGACCTGGCGCGGGCCAAGCCGACCTCGATCATCAGTGTGGTGATCTTCGCCGCGTTCCTGGGGGTTGCCGCGCTGCAACTGCTCAAGGATGACGTCGAGAAAGGTCAGAAAGTGATCAACGCCATCGACACCCTGCAAGCCTGGGTGATGCGTCTGGTGCGTCTGGTGATGAAGCTGACCCCGTACGGCGTGCTGGCGCTGATGACCAAAGTGGTCGCCGGTTCCAACCTGCAGGACATCATCAAGCTCGGCAGTTTCGTGGTCGTGTCGTACCTCGGTCTGGGCCTGATGTTCGTGGTGCATGGCTTGCTGGTGTCGGCGGCCGGGATCAACCCGCTGCGCTTCTTCCGCAAGATCTGGCCGGTGCTGACCTTCGCGTTCACCAGCCGCTCCAGCGCAGCGAGCATCCCGCTGAGCATCGAAGCGCAGACCCGTCGTCTGGGCATTCCGCAATCGGTGGCAAGCTTCGCCGCTTCGTTCGGCGCGACCATCGGCCAGAACGGTTGCGCCGGTCTGTACCCGGCAATGCTGGCGGTGATGGTTGCACCAACCGTGGGCATCAACCCGCTGGATCCGCTGTGGATCGCGACGCTGGTAGCGATCGTAACCCTGAGTTCGGCCGGTGTGGCGGGCGTGGGTGGCGGTGCGACCTTCGCGGCACTGATCGTGCTGCCGGCCATGGGTTTGCCGGTTTCGCTGGTGGCGTTGCTGATTTCGGTCGAGCCGCTGATCGACATGGGTCGCACGGCGCTGAACGTGAGCGGTTCGATCACCGCTGGCGCGATTACCAGCCAGGCGATGCAGCAGACCGACAAGGCACTGCTGGATGCCGATGAGCATGCGGAGCTTGCTCAGGCGTAAGTCTTGATACTGATCGTTCCCACGCTCCTGCGTGGGAACGCCTCTAGGGACGCTCCGCGTCCAGTGACGCAGAGCGTCACGGGCTGCATTCCCACGCGGACGGTTCGACGCCTCGACGTGGGAACGATCAATCGAGCTAAACCCGCTCCCAGACTTCGAAGTTGTAAGCCGGTTTGTCGCCCTCAGCCGGATTCGGCACGTTCGACACCAGTTTCCACTGGTTCAGATCGAACTCCGGAAACCACGCATCGCCTTCCGGGCTCAGCGCCACGCGAGTCAGATACAAACGGTCCGCCTGCGCCAGCCCCTGCGCATACAACTGCGCCCCGCCAATCAGCATCAACTCGTCGACGCCCTGCTCTTTCGCCCACGCTTCGGCGCGAACCACGGCGGCGTCCAGCGACGGATAGACTTCCGCGCCTTCCAGCACCAGACCGGCCTGACGGCTGACCACGATATTCAGACGGCCCGGCAACGGACGTCCCAGCGAATCCCAGGTCTTGCGACCCATGATGATCGGCTTGCCGAGTGTCGTGGCCTTGAAGTATTTGAAGTCCCCCGGCAGGTGCCAGGGCATGCTGTTGTCGACGCCGATCACACGGTTTTCACCGAGGGCTGCGATCAGGCTGAGGGGGAGTGATTTAGTCATGCGGGCGAGGATACCAGAGCCGCCCTTACCCCGATAAGCGCCACAGCGGTTATGCTCACGGCTCAATCAAGCAACGGGATGCCGCGTGACTGAACTGACTTCACTGCAAAACCTCTGGCTCACCGAAACCGTGCGCCTGCGCGAAGAGCACGCAGGCCCGCTGGACGATCTGGAAGCCAATCGCCTGGCCCGCGCGGCCGGCGGCGATCTGCCGGGACGCATTCAACGCCGCGCCCTGTGGCTGGCCGAGCGCGACGGCCTGACCTCGGCGCTCAAGCACTGGCTGCAAGGCGCACGTCTGGCGCTGGTGCTGCTGGCGATCTTCGCGGTACTGAGCGGCGCCGGCCTGGCCTTCGCTGCACTGGGACAGACGCCGGTCAATGTGTTCTGGGCGCTGGGCAGTCTGCTCGGGCTGAACCTGATTCTGCTGTTGAGCTGGGCGCTGGGGCTGATCTTCGCTGGCGAACACGGCGCCACCCTCGGCCGCTTGTGGCTATGGCTCAGTGAAAAACTCGCCCGCGATGCCAAAGCTGCACAACTGGCGCCGGCCCTGCTGTTGATGCTGCAACGCAAAAAGCTCAATCGCTGGGCGCTCGGCACGCTGGTCAATGGCTTGTGGTTGCTGGCGATGTTCAGCGCGCTGGTTTTGCTGCTAACCCTGATGGCGACCCGGCGCTACGGCTTCGTCTGGGAAACCACGATTCTCAGCGCCGACACGTTCATCACCATGACCCAGGCCCTCGGCGCATTGCCGGCGCTACTGGGCTTCAACGTGCCGACCGTGGACATGATCCGCGCCAGCGGCGACACCGCGCTGAACATCGAAAGCGCCCGTCAGGCGTGGGCAACCTGGCTGGTCGGCGTGCTGGTGGTGTACGGCGTGTTGCCGCGCCTGCTGTTGGCGCTGTTCTGCTTCTGGCGCTGGAACAGCGGCAAAGCTGCGCTGCATCTTGACCTGAACCTGCCCGGCTACGCACAACTGCGCGAACGCCTGATGCCGACCAGCGAACGCCTCGGCATCACCGATCCAGAACCTGCGCAATTGCACCGCGTCGAAAGCACCGTCGGCGAACACGCCAGCGATGGCGCGTTGCTCGTGGCAATCGAACTCGACGATCAACACTCATGGCCGCCGACACTGCCGAAAAACGTCAGCAACGCCGGCATCCTCGATAGTCGCGAATCGCGCAACAAACTGCTCGAACAACTCAGCCGCTTCCCGCCGGCGCGCCTCGCGATTGCCTGCGACCCACGGCGTTCACCGGATCGCGGCAGCCTGGCGCTGATCGCCGAGCTGGCGCGCAACGCCGCCGCGACCCGCGTCTGGCTGTTGCAGGCGCCGCAAGGACAGGCGCTGGACGCCGAACGCCTCGGTGACTGGCATGTGGCGCTGCAACAGCTTGAGCTGCCGTTTGCCGATTGCGCCCCGTTGAGCTGGCTGGAGCACGGACATGACTGATGCCTGGAAAGCGCCGCTGAAACTGGCGGTGGTCGGCCATACCAACGTCGGCAAGACTTCGCTGTTGCGCACCCTGACCCGCGACGTCGGCTTCGGCGAAGTCTCCCATCGCCCGAGCACCACCCGGCATGTCGAAGGCGCGCGGTTGTCGGTGGATGGCGAACCGTTGCTCGACCTCTACGACACGCCGGGTCTGGAAGACGCCATCGCCCTGCTGGATTTTCTGGAACGTCTGGAGCGCCCCGGCGAACGCCTCGACGGCCCGGCACGCCTGGCGCGGTTTCTCGATGGCAGCGAAGCGCGCCAGCGTTTCGAACAGGAAGCCAAAGTGTTGCGGCAGCTGCTCGAGTCCGATGCCGGCCTGTACGTGATCGACGCCCGCGAACCGGTGCTGGCCAAGTACCGCGATGAGCTGGAAGTGCTGGCCAGTTGTGGCAAGCCGTTGCTGCCGGTGCTGAATTTCGTCAGCAGCGCCAACCACCGCGAGCCGGACTGGCGCGAAGCGCTGGCGCGTCTGGGCCTGCATGCGCTGGTGCGTTTCGACAGCGTCGTCCCGCCCGAGGACGGTGAGCGGCGGCTGTATGAAAGCCTCGCACTGTTGCTGGAAAACGCCCGCCCACAACTTGAACGACTGATCGCCGATCAACAGGCCCAACGCCTGGCCCGCGAGCAAAGCGCCGCACGCCTGATCGCCGAATTGCTGATCGACTGCGCCGCCTGCCGGCGCAGTGTGGCGAGCAACGCCGAACAGGAACAACAAGCCATCAGCGAACTGCGCAAAGCCGTGCGCCAGCGCGAACAACGCTGCGTCGAAGCGCTGCTCAAGCTCTACGCCTTCCGCCCGCAGGACGCCGCCGCCAGTGATCTGCCGCTGCTCGACGGGCGCTGGGGCGATGACCTGTTCAACCCGGAAACCCTCAAGCAACTCGGCGTGCGAGTCGGTGGCGGGATTGCCGCCGGTGCCGCAGCCGGTGCGGGTGTGGATCTGCTGGTGGGCGGCATCACCCTCGGCGCCGCCGCTCTGGCTGGGGCCATTGCCGGCGGCGCCCTGCAAACCGCCCGCAGCTATGGCAACCGTCTGCTCGGCAAGATCAAAGGGGAACGAGAGCTGACCGTCGACGACAACGTGTTGCGCCTGTTGGCACTGCGTCAGCGGCAACTGCTGCAAGCGCTGAATGCCCGAGGCCATGCGGCGATGGATGCCGTTCAGGTGGCGACGCCGCAGGACAAGACCTGGCGCGAAGGCAAGCTGCCGGAGGCGCTGAACAAAGCGCGGGCGCATCCGCAATGGTCTTCGCTGAATCCGCATCCGAAGCTGAATCAGGCGGAGCGGCAGGAGCAGATTGAGTTGTTGGTAGGGAAGGTGCTTGAGCTTTAGATCCGCGCCCTCACCCGGTCGACAACAAAAACTCAGCCTTGCGCTTGAGGACGGCAAGATCCATCACAGGCACCGCCATTTCCTTCGCCAGCTCATCCCACTGGCGCATTCGCAGGCTGACGGCGCACAACGGATCCTGCTCGAACGCATCCGCTTCAGCCTCCGTCATCACCCCGCCCTGATATTCCAGGGTGCGGCGGCTGGCTTCGCTCAAGCGGTCGTAATAGCCCGATTCCCTGAGCGTCAGATAACGCTTGGCCTGGACGTGATATTCCACCAGCCGCGCCAGGCGTTCGCTGAAGCCGGCCTCACGCAGATAATCCGCGCCGAGGCGTTCGTGGCTGACCACGCCGTAACCGCCCATGTTTTCCGCGCCTTCGGCACACAAGTGGCCGATGTCGTGGAAGAACGCGGCAAGCACCACTTCGTCGTCGAAGCCTTCGGCGATGGCCAGTTGCGCCGCCTGGGACATGTGTTCGATCTGCGACACCGGTTCGCCGATGTAGTCGCTGGCGCCGAAGCGCTCATAGAGGCCGAACACCCGGTCGATGACTTGTTCGTGACTCAACATCAGTGCTCTCCAAAAAGCTGTGCGACATTGCGTTCGGCCATGGCCGGACCGACGCTCATGCCGACGCCGCTGTGCATCAGCGCCACACTCAGCCCCGGTGCCGGACGCAGAAACGAAAACGGCCCCGGTCCACGGGAACCATAGACACCCTGCCAGCGCTCGACCACCTGCACCTTGCAGCCGAGGGTCTGTTCGGCCAGTTCGAGCATCCAGTTGTCGACCTGTTCTGCGTTGAACGGCGACGGATCGCAGCCGTAATGGTGTGAATCACCGATGATCAGTTCGCCATAAGGTGTCGGGCTGATCAGCAGGTGAATGCCGTTTTCCTGCAAGTGCGGTTGCTCGCGCAGGATCTGCGCCTGCACTGCGGCCGCTTCCGGCAGATCGGCAAAGGCGCCGTAATGCACGCAGCTGAGGCCGGTGAGCAAGGCGTGTTGCAAGTTCAGGTCGATCTGCGGCCTGGCACGGAGCATTTGCAGGCGGCAGATTTGCGGGTCGAGGGCGGCAATCGGCTCGGCCAGCAAAGTCTGATAATCGTGGCCGGAGCAGACGATGATCTGTTCGGCGGTGAAGATCCCGGCAGTGCTGTGCAAGCACCCCGGTTCGACGTCGCGCACCAGCGTCGAGAAGTGAAACTCGACGTCGAGTTCGCGACGCAGGTATTCGATCAGCGCCGGAATCGCTTCCCGCGAATACAGCTGTTGATCGTCCATGCCGTGCAGCGCGGCGCGGTGATGGCTGAACTGACCACCGTACAGATCGCGCAACGCGGCACCGCGCAGCAGTTCGACGCGGTAGCCGTGCTCGACGGCGCGTCCGGCGCAGAAGGCTTCGAGCAGGTGCTCTTCTGCCTCGGTGCGGGCGAACAGGTACGAGCCGTTGCGCTTGAGTTGCAGGCCGGCGAGCTGCGCCCACTGGCCCCAGATTTCGCGGCTGGCCTTGGCCAGTTCGAGCATCGGGCCCGGTGGCTGGCCGGTGACCAGTGCCTGGCCGAAGTTGCGTACTGACGCGCCAAGTGGCGTGGCGGTGCGTTCGAAAACCGTGACCTTGAGACCGCGCCGGGCAGCGGCATAGGCGTGGGACAGGCCGAGGATGCCGGCGCCGACGATCAGCAAGTCTTTGTGTTGTGTCATGTAGCTACCTCAATGATCGTTCCCACGCTCTGCGTGGGAATGAATACCGTGACGCTCTGCGTCACAGAGGACGCGGAGCGTCCTTGGCTGCATTCCCACGCGGAGCGTGGGAACGATCAATGCTCCGTCAGGGAACGATCGGGTAAGAAGATTTACTTGGCAGCGACTTTCTCGGACTTGCCGTCATAGCGCTTGCGCCACTCGGTCAGGATCTCGTCGCGATTCTTCGAGGCCCAGGCGAAGTCGTTCTTGATCAGGCGCTGCTCGTAGTCGGCCGGTAGTTCGGTCTGCGGTTTGGCGATGCCCGGTTGCGCGAGGACGGCGAAGTTTTCCTTGTACAGATCCATCGCCGGGGCGCTGGCGGAGAAGTCGGCCAGTTTCTTCGCGGCCTCTTCGTGCGGCGTGCCTTTGATCACGGCAGTCGCCTCGATCTCCCAGCCCAGGCCTTCCTTCGGCAGGATGATGTCCAGCGGCGCACCTTGGCGCTTCAGCTGAACGGCCGGGTATTCGAAGGAAATGCCGATCGGGAATTCGCCCGCTGCCGCCAGTTTGCAAGGCTTGGAGCCGGAGTGAACGTACTGGCCGATGTTCTGGTGCAGGCCGTCCATGTAGGCCCAGCCCTGTTTCTCGCCGAAGGTTTGCAGCCAGGCGCTGACGTCGAGGAAACCGGTGCCGGACGAGGCCGGGTTCGGCATCACGATCTTGCCTTTGTACTCAGGCTTGGTCAGGTCCTGCCAGCTCACCGGTTTGGTCAGGCCCTGCTTCTCGGCCTCGACGGTGTTGAAGCAAATCGTCGCGGCCCAGACGTCCATGCCGACCCAGGCTGGCGGGTTGGCGGCATCGCGGTAGTTCGCGCCGATCTTGCCCAGATCCTTCGGCGCATAGCTTTGCAGCATGCCTTGCTGATCGAGAATCGCCAGGCTCGACGCCGCCAGGCCCCAGACCGCGTCAGCCTGCGGACGATCCTTTTCGGCCAGCAGTTTGGCGGTGATGATCCCGGTGGAGTCGCGCACCCACTTGATCTCGACGTCCGGGTTGGCCTTTTCGAAGGCCTCTTTGTAGGACTTCAACTGCTCGGCTTCGAGGGCGGTGTACACCGTCAACTCGGTTTTTGCCGCGAAGGCATTCAGGCTGAAAGTAGCGAGCACAGCAGCGGCCAGGGCCATAGGCTTGAACATGATCGTTTTCCTGTCTTGAGTTGAGGTTGGGAAAATCAGTGGCCGGGCGCCGTTTGCCGCCAGGCCTGGGAACGGCGCAGCAAGCCGCGCGAAGCCCACGCCAGCAGCAAGGACACGCCCGCCGAGGTGAACAGAATCAGCGTCGACATCGCCGCCGCGCCGCCGACGTTGCCGGCGTCATCCATGTTCAGCACCGCCACCGCCGCGAGGATGGTGTCGGGGCTGTAGAGGAAGATCGCGGCGGACACGGTGGTCATGGCCGAGACAAACAGGTAGCGCACGATGTCCAGCAGCGCCGGCAGGCAGATCGGCACGGTGACCCGCAGGTAATGCCGGTACAGCGGCGCCTTGAGCGACAGCGCGGCAGCTTCGAACTCGGCATCGAGCTGACGCAGCGCGGTGGTGGCGGTCATTTGCGCAGTGGTCAAATAGTGAGCAATGGTGCAGACGATCAGCAGGGTCATGGTCCCGTACAGCACGTGCAGCGGGTTGCCGGTGAGGTTGAAGAAGAAGACGTAACCCAGACCGAGCACCAGCCCCGGCACCGCCATCGGTACGAAACTGAGCATGCGCAGTGTCAGATTCAGCCCGCGCTGGTTGCGGGTCTTTTCCATCAGGTAGGCGCCGGTAAAGATCAACACGCTGCCGATCAACGCCGTGCCCAGCGCCATCTTCAAACTGTTGCCGTAGGCCAGCCAACCACCACCGGCAGTCTCGTTGAACTGATAGTGGTTGAGCGACAGCGACAGGTTGTACGGCCAGAACTTCACCAGCGACGAGAACACCGCCATGCCGAACACCAGCAGCAACGCGGCGCTGATCAGCAGCACAACACTGAGATAAAAAGCATCGCGCTTCTTCGACGGTGCCGGTTTGAACACCTGGGCGCGGCCGCTCATGGAGTCGCCGTGACGGCGGCGCAGCCAGGCATCGACGCCGAAGCTGAACAGTGCCGGCAGCAACAGAACCATGCCGATCAATGCGCCGCGACCGAATTGCTGCTGGCCGACCACGGCTTTGTAGGCTTCCAGCGCCAGCACCTGATAGTCGCCACCGACCACCACCGGCACACCGAAATCGGTGATCGTCAGGGTGAACACCAGACAGAACGCGGCGAACACGGCCTGACGGGTCGCCGGCCAGGTGATGCTGCGGAAGGCTTTCGCCGGACTGGCGCCCATGCTCGACGCAGCGTCGAACAATCGCGCATCCGCCAGCGACAGGGCTGACAGCAAAATCATCAAGGCGTGTGGGAAGGTGTAGATCACCTCACCCAGAACAATCCCCCAGAAACCGTAGATGTTGTCCGACAGCAGCCCGCGCAACATGCCCTGATTGCCGAACAGATAAACCAGCGCGATCCCCGGCAACATCGACGGCGCCATCAGCGGCAGCAGTGAAATCCCCCGCCAGATGCCTTTTGCCGGAATCAACGTGCGCTGCAAGGCGTAGGCAAACAGGTAGGCCAGCGGTACGACGATCGTCGCGACGCTGAGGGAAACCTTCAGGCTGTTGCCGAGCAACCAGTGGAAATTGTCGCTGCTCACCAGCTCCTTGGCGGCGAGCCAGCCACCACCCTGCCCGGCTTCGCTGCTGAAGCCGCGCCAGAAGATCGCCAGCAATGGCAACAGCACGGCCACACCGAGCAGCACCAGCAGCAGGAGTTTGCCGCCGAGGACGAAGATCCGGTCGCCGACCTCGGCCCCGGACACCTGCCGCGCCTGCTTTTGCGGTAGCGGCAGTGCGAGGTTGCTGTTCATCAGGCAAACACCTGCAGGCTGCGTGGCGGCAAGGCGACCATGATCTGCTGGGCGCCGAGGCGTGGCATGGCTTCCGGCGCCAGTTCAGCGAGCAAGGCGTGACCGGGCAATTGATCGAGTTCGAAGCTCATGCGGCAGCGGTTACCGAGGAAAGTGATCTCGCGGACCTTAGCCGGGAACAGGTTTTCTTCGTGCACCAACGGATTGACGTTGATCGCTTCCGGGCGGCAGAACAGCCGGCCCGACGGACTATGGACGCTGCCATCGGCAAGGCGCAGGTTCATCCCGCCGACCTTGGCGTGGCTGTCGCTGCTGCGCTGGAACGGCAGCCAGTTGCCCTGGCCGACAAACTCGGCCACGAACGGCGTGGCCGGGCGGTTGTAGATTTCCTGCGGGGTGGCGTACTGCTCGACCTTGCCGTTGTTCATCACGGCGATGCGGTCGGCCATCAGCATGGCTTCGTCCTGATTGTGAGTGACCATCAGAGTGGTGATGCCGAGGTTGCGTTGCAGTTGGCGCAGCTCGGTGCACAGATGCTCGCGGACGCGGGCATCGAGGGCCGACATCGGTTCGTCGAGCAACAGCAGCGACGGTGCGGGGGCCAGGGCGCGGGCCAGTGCCACCCGTTGCTGCTGGCCGCCGGACAACTGGCCCGGGTACTTTTTCTCACTGCCGCTGAGGCCGACCAGTTCCAGCATCTGACCGACGCGACGGCGCACTTCATCGCGACCGCTACTGGCGAGGCCGTAGGCAATGTTCGCTTCGACGGTCAGATTGGGAAACAGCGCGTAGGACTGAAACAGAATGCCGTAGTCCCGGGCCTGCGGGACGAGGTGGGAAACGTCGCGCTCGCCGAGGTACAACTCGCCGCTGTCCTGCTTTTCCAGACCGGCGATGCAACGCAGCAATGTGGTCTTGCCACAGCCCGACGGGCCGAGCAGGCAAACGAGCTCACCAGCCGCGACATCAAGGGAGACGTTATCCAGCGCAGTGAAGGCGCCGAAGCGCTTCTGCACGCCGCGCACTTTCATCGGTGCGCCGGGGTTGGTCAGGGCAGTTGCGATTGCAGGGTTCATGGACAGGCCTCATCAAGCAGATGAGACGAATCCTAGAGTTGTAATGCGTCGGTCATATGGCAACAAGGCAAAATCGACCGATAGTGGTATTCAGGGATTTGGGTTCCCCGCGGATCGCGGATCGTTCCCACGCTCTGCGTGGGAACGATCATTACGATCAAGCCGGGGACATTTCCTGCGCCAGTCCGAGAAACGCCGCCGGCAAGCGGGCATTCTTGCGTTCCTTGAGGCAGTAGAGATATTCGGGAATCTGCGGCGCATTTTCGAGCGTCAGCACCCGCAACTGCGGATCGTGCGGCACTTCTTGGCGGGCGATGATGCTGATGCCGATGTTGCGCAGCACCGCCTCGCGGATCGATTCGCGGCTGCCGATCTCCAGCAACGGGCCGAAACTGACCCCGGCGCTGGCCAGCAATTCTTCGGTGAGGCGACGGGTGGTCGAGCCGGATTCACGCATCAGCAAGGTATGCCCGGCCAGCGCGCTCAGCGTCACATGGTCGTGCGCCGCCAGTGGATGATTGCGATGCACCGCCAGCACCAGCGGATCGCTGCCCAACACCCGGCGGATCAGCCGGGCATCGTCGAGCAATTGCGACGAGGCCGCGACATCCACCCGGTAATCCTCCAGCGCTTCGAGCACTTGCTGAGAGTTGCCGATTTCCACCGAGACTTCTACCTGCGGCAGGCGCTCGCGGAAGGTCTTCACCAGATCGAGGATGTAATACGGCGCGGTGGCGGCGATGCGCAGCGTGCCCTGGACCTGGCCGCTGTTGCGCAGGAAGAATTCGATATCGGCTTCCTGCTGCAACAAGGCTTTGACCATCGGCAACAGTCGCGCACCTTCGTCGCTGACACTCAGGCGCCGGCCGCCGCGGTAGAACAGCTCCACCGAATACTGGCTTTCCAGATTGCGGATCTGGGTGGTCACGGTCGGTTGGCTGAGGCCGAGCTTTTTCGCCGCCAGCGTGATGCTGCCCAGGCGGGCCACCATGTAAAACGCTTTCAGCTCGGCACTCAGCACAACCGCCCCTCTTCCTCTATTTGCGCAACAGGCGCAAACCGTTGAACACCACCAGCAGGCTCACGCCCATGTCGGCAAACACCGCCATCCACATGGTGGCGAGCCCGGCGAAGGTTACCCCAAGAAAGATCGCTTTGATCACCAGCGCCAGCGCGATGTTCTGTTTCAGAATAGCGGCGGTATGGCGCGACAGGCTGATGAAGGCCGGAATCTTGCGCAGATCGTCGTCCATCAGGGCGACATCGGCGGTTTCAATCGCCGTATCGGTGCCGGCTGCGGCCATGGCGAAACCGATCTCGGCCCGAGCCAGTGCCGGCGCGTCGTTGATGCCGTCGCCGACCATGCCGACCCGACGGCCCTGCGCATACAGGTCTTCGATGGCTTGCAATTTGTCGGTCGGCAGCAGGTCGCCCTTGGCCTGATCGATCCCGACCTGCGCCGCAATCGCCTGCGCGGTGTGGACGTTGTCGCCGGTGAGCATCAGGGCTTTCACGCCCAGTTCGTGCAGTTGGCGGATCGCTTCGCGGCTGGTTTCCTTGACGGTGTCGGCCACGGCGAACAGTGCCAGCGGACCGGAGCGGTCGAGCAGCAACACCACGGACTTGCCCTGTTTCTCCAGCGCGAACAGTTTTTCTTCCAGTTGCGGCGAGCACAGACCCAGTTCTTCAACCAGTCGGTGATTGCCCAAGTGGTAGACCTGACCGTTGACCTCGCCTTTTACCCCACGGCCGGCCAGCGCTTCGAAGTTATCCACAACCAGAGCCGCGACCCCTTTATCCACAGCCGCGTTGGCGATGGCCAGCGACACCGGGTGATCGGAACGCCCGGCCAGCGCGGCAGCAATCGCCGGGGCCGTGGCGTCGGCGGTCGGGTCGAGGGACAGGTAGTCGGTCTGCACCGGTTTGCCGTGGGTGATGGTGCCGGTCTTGTCGAGGGCCAGATAGTCGAGCTTGAAACCGCCCTCCAGGTACACGCCGCCCTTGACCAGAATGCCTTTGCGCGCCGCCGCCGCGAGGCCGCTGACGATGGTCACCGGAGTGGAAATCACCAATGCACACGGGCAAGCGACCACCAGCAGCACCAGCGCGCGATAGATCCAGTCGAACCACGCGGCGCCCATGAACAGCGGCGGGATGATCGCCACGGCCAGGGCCAAGACGAAGACCACCGGGGTGTAGATTTTCGAGAACTGATCGACGAAGCGCTGAGTCGGCGCCCGCGCGCCCTGCGCCTGTTCCACGGCGTGGATGATCCGCGCCAGAGTCGAATTGTTCGCCGCTGCCGTCACTGTGTATTCCAGCGAACCTGCCTGGTTGATGGTGCCCGCAAAGACTTTGTCGCCGGCGGTTTTCTCCACCGGCAGGCTTTCGCCAGTGATCGGCGCCTGATCGATGGTCGAACTGCCGCTGACGACTTCACCGTCCAGCGCGATGCGCTCGCCGGGTTTCACCCGCACGCGGGCGCCGAGATCGATGTTTTTGACGTCCAGTTCGACCCAGTTGCCGTCCGCCTGCAACACGGTCGCCTGCTCCGGCGTCATCTGCATCAAACCGCTGATGGCGTTGCGTGCGCGATCCAGCGAGCGCGCTTCGATCAGCTCGGCCACGGTGAACAGGAACATCACCATCGCCGCTTCCGGCCATTGGCCGATCAACACGGCGCCGGTCACGGCGATGCTCATCAGCGCATTGATGTTGAGGTTGCGGTTCTTCAGGGCGATCCAGCCCTTTTTGTAGGTGGTGAGGCCGCCGCTGAGGATCGAGATCAGCGCGATGATCGCCACCACCCAGGTCGGGGCGGCGCTGGTGAAGTGGATCACTTCGGCAGCGAGCGCACCGACGCCGGATAGCGCGAGGGGCCACCAGTGTTTTTTCACCGGCGCCAGCGCTGGCGCTTCGACGCCCGCCTCCAGCGGTTCGGCCTGCATGCCGAGGGATTTGATCGCGTCGATGATCGGCGCGGTGTCCGGCAGATTGTGGGTCACGCCGAGCACGCGGTTGATCAGGTTGAATTCCAGCTGCTGAATCCCGGCCAGTTTGCCGAGCTTGTTCTGGATCAGCGTCTGCTCCGTCGGGCAGTCCATCGCCTCGATGCGGAAGCTGCTCAGCCGGGCGTCGGCGCTTTTTGCCTCACTCAGTTGCACCAGTGAAGGCGCGGCGGCTTTCGACGAGCAGCAAGAGTCTTCACTCGAACGAACCGGCGCAGGCGCAACGGTTTTCGACCCGCAGCAGGAATCGCCGGCGTGGGCATGTTTATGCACAGGCTGCAGTTTGTGACTGTGATCGTGCCCGTCGCCGGGCTTGTGGGTGTGCAGGGAATCGCTCATTGGTCGCGTCCATGAAGGTGCCTGTTGCCAAGTAAAGACCCTGTAGCCACTATAGGGTCAAGCACCCTTTTGGAGATTGCCGTCATGAAGATCGGAGAACTGGCGAAACAGACCGATTGCGCCGTGGAAACCATCCGCTACTACGAACGTGAAAACCTGCTGCCGGAACCGGCCCGCAGCGACGGCAACTACCGCGTCTACACCCAGGCCCACGCCGAACGCCTGACCTTCATCCGCAACTGCCGCACCCTCGACATGACCCTCGAAGAAATCCGCAGCCTGCTCGCCTTGCGCGACAGCCCGCAGGACCAGTGCGAAAGCGTGAATGCGCTGATCGACGAACACATCCAGCACGTCAAGGCGCGGATTGACGGGTTATTGGCATTGCAGACGCAACTGCTCGACCTGCGCCAGCGCTGTGGCGAGGGGCCGGAGGCGGATCAGTGCGGGATTTTGCAGCGGCTGGAGGTAAGTGGCGGTGTTGTGGCGGCGGAGGTTGAGCATTCGCATGTGGGCAGAAGCCACGGCCACTAACAACTGTCGCTCGTTCCCACGCTCTGCGTGGGAATGAATCCCGTGACGCTCTGCGTCACTTTGGACGCAGAGCGTCCATGGCAGCATTCCCACGCAGAGCGTGGGAACGATCTGACCACCAGAAACAACTGAGGGAGCCACTTGGCTCCCTCAGTTGTTTGTCACTCGTGCTTCAGACCGCCATCGGCGCAGTCATCGGCGCATGGTGCTCGTAGCCTTCCAGCGAGAAGTCGCTCGGCTCCACCAGCTCCAGCCATTCCGGCTGGTACACACCGGTCTTGGCAAACTCCGGCACGCGGTCCGAAATCTTCAGCTTCGGCATGGCGAATGGCTCGCGCTTGAGCTGTTCGTTGAGCATTTCCAGGTGGTTTTCGTAGACGTGGGCGTCACCGATGAAATAGGTGAACCAGCGCGGCGTGTAGCCGGTCAGGCGACCGATCAGGCTCAGCAGCGCGGCGCCTTCGGTGAGGTTGAACGGCGTGCCCAGGCCCAGGTCGTTGGAGCGGATGTAGAGGGTCAGAGAGATCTCTTTGGTCTCGACATTCGGGTGGAACTGGTACAGCAGATGGCACGGCGGCAAGGCCATTTCATCGAGCTGGGCGCAGTTCCAGCCGTGGAACAGGATGCGGCGGCTGCCCGGGTCCTTGATGATCGTGTCGACGCACTGGCGCACCTGATCGATGGCTTTGTACAGCACCACGTAGGCCTGGCCGTCTTCTTCGCCTTGGGCAATCTGCTTATAGCCGTTGCTCAGGGTTTGTTCGATGGCGGCGGTGTTGCTCAACGGGATCTGCTTGTACGCCGGCCATTTGCGCCATTGCACGCCGTAGATTTCGCCGAGGTCGTCTTCGCCCTGGCGGAACGGGTTGGCCAGCCACTGGGCGTTTTCGTTGGCGTTCTGATCCCAGACCTTGCAGCCCAGCGCACGGAATTCGGCGGCGTTGTTCACGCCACGCAGAAAGCCGCACATCTCGCCGATGGCCGATTTGAAGGCCATCTTGCGGGTGGTGATCGCCGGGAAACCTTCCTGCAGATCGAAGCGCAGCATGGCGCCCGGAAAGCTGATGGTGTTCACGCCGGTACGGTTGGCCTGTTTGGTGCCGTTGTTGATGACGTGCGACACCAGATCGAGATATTGCTTCATGAGTTACCTGTGTCCTTGAGCCCCGGCAAACGGCGCCGGGGTTCGAATATTTAAGCTGTCGGTGCAACCGGCGCCGCCGGGGCGCGGTGGTAGGCCAGCCAGATCAGGAACAGCCCGCCGATGATCATCGGTACGCAGAGTACCTGACCCATGGTCAGCCAGTTCCAGGCCAGATAGCCCAGTTGCGCGTCCGGCACGCGGACGAATTCGACGATGAAACGGAAGATGCCATAGAACAGCGCGAACATGCCGGAGACCGCCATGGTCGGCCGAGGCTTGCGCGAAAAAATCCACAAAATCAGGAACAGAGCGACGCCCTCAAGCGCGAACTGATACAGCTGCGACGGATGACGCGGGAGTTGCGCCGGGTCGCTGAACGGCGGGAACACCATCGCCCACGGGACGTCGGTGGCTTTGCCCCACAGCTCGGCGTTGATGAAGTTGCCGATGCGCCCGGCGCCCAGACCGATCGGCACCATCGGCGCCACGAAGTCCATCAGCTGGAAGAACGACTTGCCGTTACGCTTGCCGAACCACAGCGCGGCCAGCATCACGCCGATGAAACCGCCGTGGAACGACATGCCGCCCTTCCACACTTCGAAAATCAGCGTCGGGTTGGCGATGTAGGCGCTCAGGTCGTAGAACAGCACATAGCCCAGACGCCCGCCGACGATCACCCCCATCGACAGCCAGAACACCAGATCGGAGAGCTTCTCCTTGGTCCAGGTCGGGTCGAAACGGTTGAGCCGGCGCGATGCCAGCAGCCACGCGCCGCCGATGCCGACCAGGTACATCAGGCCGTACCAGTGGATTTTCAGCGGACCGATGGCCAGGGCCACCGGATCGATCTGCGGGTAAGGCAGCATTGCGACTCCTCGTTAGCATTCAAATCTTCAAAAATTCCCGGGCGACGCTGTCACCTCAGGATTAAGCCAGGATTGCGACCTGCCAAAACAGACGGCTCAGAACAGAAAGCTCAGGCCCACGCAAAACAGCAAAGCCGCGAACAGCCGTTTCAGCAACTTCGGCGACAACCTGTGCGCCAGCCGCGCGCCGAGACGGGCGAACACCATGCTGGTCAGGGCAATGCCCAGCAGCGCCGGCAAATACACAAAACCGAGACTATGGGCCGGCAGCAACGGATCATGCCAGCCCAGAATCATGAAACTTATTGCACTGGCGACAGCGATTGGCAGGCCACAGGCTGACGATGTCGCCACCGCCTGCTGCATCGGCACGCTGCGCCAGGTCAGGAATGGCACGGTCAGCGAGCCGCCGCCAATCCCGAAAATCGCCGAGGCCCAGCCGATCAAACTGCCGGCCATGGTCAGACCGAGCTTGCCGGGCACCGTTCGGCTGGCCTTGGGTTTGACGTCCAGCGCCAGCTGCGCCGCGATCACCAGGGCGAACACACCGATGATCTTTTGCAGGTTGGGCCCGGAGATCGCTTCGGCGGTCAGCGCCCCGAAACCGGCGCCGAGCAGGATGCCGACGGTCATCCACTTGAAGATCGGCCAGCGCACGGCGCCGCGTCGATGATGCTCGCGCACCGCATTGACCGAGGTGAAGATGATCGTCGCCAGCGAGGTGCCGACCGCAAGGTGGGTCAGGATCGACGGATCGAAGCCCTGCAAGGTGAAACTGAACACCAGCACCGGGACGATGATGATCCCGCCGCCCACCCCGAACAGCCCGGCCAATACGCCCGCACAGGCGCCCAGCGCCAGATAGAGCAGAAATTCCATGACTGCCTCCCAAGGCGCATCCCCAAAACCGGAGCGGCATGGTAACGGATGGATACCCTTCGGCTCCACTGGCGATGGATGCACGGACGATGTCTGCGTAGAGTGGGCAAAAAACACACAAGGACCACCTTATGTGCCTGATTGTTTTCGCCTGGCGACCGGGGCATGCCCAGCCGCTGATCGTCGCGGCCAACCGTGACGAGTTCTACGCCCGGCCCAGCCTGCCCCTGGCGCAGTGGCCCGAGTCGCCGCATGTTCATGCCGGTCGCGATCTTGAGGCCGGGGGCACCTGGCTCGGTCTTGGTGCCAACGGTCGTTTTGCGGCGCTGACCAACATTCGCGATCCGCATCAGCCGCCGGCGCGACGCTCTCGGGGCGAGCTGGTGGCAGGGTTTCTGACCGGAAACCTGTCGATCGATGACTATTTGTCCGACGTTGTCGCCCGTTCGCCGGACTATGCCGGCTTCAACCTGCTGCTGGGCAATGCCAACGAGCTGTGGCACTTCAATGCGCGGTCTTCGGAACCGGTGATGCTGCAGCCAGGCGTTTATGGATTGTCCAACGCCGGGCTGGACACGCCGTGGCCGAAACTGCTCAAGGCCAAGGCGGCATTGAGTGCGGTGCTGGATGATCCGCAGCCCGACCGGTTGCTGGCCTTATTGAGCGATGCGCAGACGGCGCCGTTTGCTGACCTGCCGGACACCGGCGTGGGGCTGGCGACCGAGTCGTTGTTGTCGAGTGTGTTTATTGCCAGCCAGAGTTACGGGACTCGGGCGAGTACGGCGTTGATTGTGCAGGCGGATGGGACGCGGCGGATGGTGGAGCGTAGTTTCGGGCCGTATGGCGGGCATCTGGGGGAAGTGGAGATCAACCTATGAAGATCGCAGCCCAAAGGCTGCGATCTTGTCTTTTTATAGCGGTTTGACCGCCGCCGGATTGACCATCTTCGCCAACCCGAGGTTCTTCAACGCCAGTTGCAGCGAGCTGTGGATCACCTGCGGGTTGTCGATGGTCATCAGTTCCGCCAACAGATCCTTGGCCTTGCTCAGGTTGATCTGACGCAGCATCCATTTCACCTTCGGCAGGTTGGTGGCGTTCATCGACAGGCTGTCGAAACCCATCGCCATCAACAGCACCGCCGCCGCCGGGTCACCGGCCATCTCGCCGCAGATGCTCACCGGCTTGCCTTCGGCATGGGCGTCGCGCACTACGGTTTGCAGGGCTTGCAGCACCGCCGGGTGCAGGTAGTCGTAGAGATCGGCCACCCGTGGGTTGTTGCGGTCCACCGCCAGCAGGTACTGGGTCAGGTCGTTGGAGCCGACCGACAGGAAGTCCACCATCCGCGCCAGCTCTTTGGTCTGGTAAACCGCCGCAGGAATTTCGATCATCACGCCCACCGGCGGCATCGGCACGTCGGTGCCTTCGTCGCGCACTTCGCCCCAGGCCCGGTGGATCAGGTGCAGCGCCTCTTCGAGCTCGTGGATGCCGGAGATCATCGGCAGCAGGATCCGCAGGTTGTTCAGGCCTTCGCTGGCCTTGAGCATCGCGCGGGTCTGCACCAGGAAGATTTCCGGGTGGTCGAGGGTGACGCGGATCCCGCGCCAGCCGAGGAACGGGTTGTCTTCCTTGATCGGGAAGTACGACAGCGACTTGTCGCCGCCGATGTCCAGGCTGCGCATGGTCACCGGTTGCGGATGGAACGCGGCAAGCTGCTCGCGGTAGATCGCCAGTTGTTCCTTCTCGCTCGGGAAACGCTGGTTGATCATGAACGGCACTTCGGTACGGTACAGACCGACGCCTTCGGCGCCGCGCTTCTGCGCCCGCGCCACATCCGCCAGCAGGCCGGTGTTGACCCAAAGCGGCATGCGGTGACCATCGAGGGTCACGCACGGCAGGTCGCGCAGGGAGTCGAGACCCAGCGCCAGTTGTTTCTCTTCTTCCACCACCTCGGCGAACTGCTTGATCAGCACTTCGCTCGGGTTGGTGTAGATTTCGCCCTTGAGTCCGTCGACGATCATCGGAATGCCGTCGACCTTGGCGTATGGCAAGTCGACTACACCCATCACCGTCGGGATACCCATGGCCCGGGCCAGGATCGCGACGTGGGAGTTACCCGAACCGAGCACCGATACCAGACCGACCAGCGTGCCTTCCGGCACCTCGCCGAGCATCGCCGGCGTCAGTTCTTCGCTGACCAGAATGGTCTTTTCCGGGTAGACCAGATTCTGCTGACGCTCTTCCTGCAGGTAGGCGAGCAGACGGCGGCCCAGGTCCTTGACGTCCGACGCCCGCTCACGCAGGTATTCGTCGTCCATCAAATCGAAACGGTTGACGTGATCGGTCACGACCTGACGCAACGCGCCCTGGGCCCACTGCCCGGTCTTGATCACGTTGGTGATTTCGCTGCCCAGCGAGGCATCGTCGAGCATCATCAGGTAGACGTCGAACAGCGCGCGTTCTTCCGGACGCAGCTGGGTCGCCAGCTTGGCCGACAACGCACGCATGTCGGCGCGCACGCCTTCGATGGCGGTCTTGAACAGCGCCAGTTCAGCGTCGATGTCGGTGATGGTCTTGTCCGGCACCACGTCCAGATCCGCCGGCGGCAGCATGACCACCGCGGTACCGACCGCCGCGCCCGGCGAACCCGGTACGCCGACGAACTTGGCTTCCTGGATGCCCTTGCCCTGACGGCCCAGACCACGGATCGAGCCTGTGGCCTCGGCGTGGGCGATTACGCCCGCGAGCTGCGCGCTCATGGTCACGAGGAAGGCTTCTTCACCTTCATCGAACTGGCGGCGTTCTTTCTGCTGGATGACCAACACGCCGACGACGCGGCGGTGGTGAATGATCGGCGCCCCGAGGAACGAGGCGTAGCGCTCCTCGCCGGTTTCGGCGAAGTAGCGGTAGCGCGGGTGATCCGCGGCGTTTTCGAGGTTCAGGGGTTCTTCACGCGTGCCGACCAGGCCGACCAGACCCTCGTTGGGTGCCATGCTGACCTTGCCGATCGAGCGCTTGTTCAAGCCCTCGGTGGCCATCAGCACGAAGCGGTTGGTCTCTGGATCAAGCAGGTAGACCGAGCAGACCTGGCTGCCCATGGCCTCTTTGACGCGCAACACAATAATCCCCAACGCCGCCTTGAGATCCTTGGCGGAGTTAACTTCCTGGACGATCTTGCGCAGCGTATTGAGCATGGCTCGGGGTCGAACTCCGTCGTCAGTCGCGCGCTAAAAGGCGCGGGGCAAGCTCTTTGAGAGCGCGGCGATACACTTCGCGCTTGAATGTCACCACCTGGCCCAACGGATACCAATAACTGACCCAGCGCCAGCCATCGAACTCCGGTTTACCGGTCAAATCCATCCGCACCCGCTGCTCGTTGGAGATCAGGCGCAGGAGAAACCATTTCTGTTTCTGGCCGATGCACAGCGGTTGGCTGTGGGTTCGCACCAGACGTTGCGGCAAACGATAGCGCAACCAGCCTCGGGTGCAGGCCAGTATTTCAACATCTTCGCGTTCCAGGCCAACTTCTTCGTTCAGCTCGCGGTACAAGGCGTCTTCCGGCGTCTCCTCGGGATTGATTCCCCCTTGCGGAAACTGCCAGGCATCTTGATTGATACGGCGAGCCCATAGCACCTGGCCGGCGTCATTCGTCAGAATGATCCCGACATTAGGGCGGAAACCATCGGGGTCGATCACGGCAACAACCTCGCAAACGCATGTCGCCGCATTGTTCCACAAAGGTTGTGAAGGCGGCAACGAAGGTTCCGAGCTTATGTGCACTCTTGTGAAAAGACCGTATTCTTGTGGCCTTTTTACTGACTTTTCAGCGGGTAACTGCAATGCGCCTGGCTTTATTCGATTTGGACAACACCCTTCTGGGCGGCGACAGCGATCACGCCTGGGGCGATTATCTGTGCGAACGCGGCTTCCTCGACCCGGTCGCCTACAAGGCGCGCAACGACGAGTTCTATCAGGATTACCTGGCCGGCAAACTGGATAACGCGGCCTACCTGAACTTCTGCCTGGAAATCCTCGGTCGCACCGAAATGGCCGTGCTTGAGCAGTGGCACAACGATTACATGCGCGACTGCATCGAGCCGATCATGCTGCCGAAGGCGCTTGAGTTGCTGAAAAAGCACCGCGATGCCGGCGACAAACTGGTGATCATCACCGCCACCAACCGCTTCGTCACCGCGCCGATTGCCGTGCGCCTGGGCGTTGAAACCCTGATCGCTACCGAGTGCGAGATGCAGGACGGCCGCTACACCGGGCGCAGCACCGATGTGCCGTGCTTCCGCGAAGGCAAGGTGACACGCCTGAACCGCTGGCTGGAAGAAACCGGGCATTCGCTGGAAGGCAGCTATTTCTACAGCGACTCGATGAATGACCTGCCGCTGCTGGAGCAGGTGGCGAATCCGGTGGCAGTTGATCCGGATCCGAACCTGCGGGCCGAGGCTGAGAAGCGTGGCTGGCCGGTGATTTCGCTGCGCGACTGAGACCGCAGCAGGCGCCAGGCCTTAAACCGGCTTGGCGCCCATCAACCCGGCAATCGCGATAAAGCAGACCAATCCGAACAACGCCAGCCCCAGACTGAACCGGTCCACGCCGCCCGGCGCCTTGCGCAACCGGTTCATGCGCACCAGCAGCCAGAACCACGCCAGCGCCGCCACCGTGTAGAGCACGCTCGACGCCAGAATCCACGTCTGCCCCAGCGGCCAGCCCACCAGATGCACCATCCACCAGCCGGTGAACGGCATGCTTACCAGCGCCAGCACGATCAACAGCCAGACAAACAGCCATGGCCGCTGCAACGTACGGCTGCCCGCCGTCGCGTCACCCTTGCGCCGTGCGCGCCAGACCCAGATTCCCAGGCCCAGCGCACCGAGCAACAGCACCGCAGTCGCCAGCATGTGCGCCGCTTTCAGGGCGGTTAACGTTTCCATGATCCGATTTCCTTATGGCCTGCCCATCAGCGTAGCCGTTCAGCCAAGAAACAGCTGATAGGCCGGGTTGTCGCTTTCGTCCCAGTACGGGTAGCCGATTTCCTCAAGGGCTGCGGGCACCAGATGACGCTCGTCGTGGGGCACTTGCAGGCCCGCCACGACACGGCCGTCCGCCGCACCGTGGTTGCGATAGTGGAACATCGAGATGTTCCAGCGCCCGCCGAGTTTGTTGAGGAAGTTGAACAGCGCGCCCGGACGCTCCGGGAACTCGAAGCGCAGCACCACTTCATCGACCACGTGCGCCGCACGACCGCCGACCATGTGACGGATGTGCAGCTTGGCCAGTTCGTTGTCGGTCAGGTCGAGCACCGGGAAACCCTGCTCGGTCAGGCTCGCCAGCAGCGCGCTGCGTGGATCGTTGTCCGGGTGGGTCTGCACGCCGACGAAAATGTGCGCTTCGCTGCCATTGTTGTAGCGGTAGTTGAATTCGGTGATCTGACGCTTGCCGATGGCCTCGCAGAACGCCTTGAAGCTGCCGGCCTTCTCCGGGATGGTCACGGCGATGATCGCTTCGCGGCCTTCACCCAGTTCGGCGCGCTCGGCGACGTGGCGCAGGCGGTCGAAGTTGACGTTGGCCCCGGAATCGATAGCCACGAAGGTCTGGCCGCTGACGCCGCGCTGCTCGACGTACTTCTTGATCCCGGCCACGCCCAGGGCGCCAGCCGGCTCGGTGATCGAACGGGTATCGTCGTAGATGTCCTTGATCGCCGCACAGATCTCGTCGGTGCTGACGGTGATCACTTCGTCGACGTAATCCTTGCAGATGTCAAAGGTGTGCTGGCCGATCTGCGCCACCGCCACGCCGTCGGCGAAGATGCCCACGGCCGGCAGTACCACGCGCTCGCCTGCGGCCATTGCCGCTTGCAAGCAGTTGGAGTCATCGGGCTCGACGCCGATGACCTTGATGTCCGGGCGCAGGTATTTCACGTACGCCGCGATGCCGGCGATCAGACCGCCGCCGCCCACCGGAACGAAGATCGCGTCCAGTGGCTGCGGGTGCTGGCGCAGGATTTCCATCGCCACGGTGCCCTGCCCGGCAATGGTGTGCGGATCGTCGTACGGGTGGATGTAGACGTAGCCTTTTTCATCGACCAGTTTCAGCGAGTAGGCCAGGGCTTCCGGGAAGGAGTCGCCGTGCAGCACCACCTTGCCGCCACGGGAGCGCACGCCTTCGACCTTGATCTCCGGGGTGGTCTTGGGCATCACGATGGTCGCTTTCACGCCCAACACTTTCGCCGCCAGGGCCAGGCCCTGCGCATGGTTGCCCGCCGACGCGGTGACCACGCCGCGAGCGCGCTCTTCGTCGCTCAACTGGGTCAGCTTGTTGTAGGCGCCGCGAATCTTGAACGAGAACACCGGCTGCAAGTCTTCGCGCTTGAGCCAGATGTCGTTGCCCAACCGCTCGGAGAGCTGGCGGGCGTTCTGCAGCGGGGTTTCTACGGCAACGTCATAAACGCGCGAGGTGAGGATCTTCTTGACGTACTGTTCGAGCATCGGAAAGCATCACTGGCGGTTGGGCGGGACCAGCGAGTCTAACCCGGCTTTCGGCCGGACGACCACACGAATGCAGAGGTTTTAGCCCGGCTTGAGGCTATAATGCCGGCCTTTCCGTTCTTACCTTGCCCGCTTCCGGAGCCCGCATGACCCAGGATCAACTCAAACAGGCCGTGGCCCAGGCCGCCGTCGACTTCATCCTTCCGAAACTCGACGACAAGAGCATCGTCGGCGTCGGCACCGGCTCCACCGCCAACTGCTTCATCGACGCCCTGGCCCAGCACAAGGGCGCGTTCGATGGCGCGGTCGCGAGCTCCGAAGCCACCGCCGCGCGCCTCAAGGGCCACGGGATTCCGGTGTACGAGCTGAACACCGTGAGCAACCTGGAGTTCTACGTCGACGGCGCCGATGAAAGCGACGAACACCTGAACCTGATCAAGGGCGGCGGCGCAGCCCTGACCCGCGAGAAGATCGTCGCGGCCGTGGCCCAGACTTTCATCTGCATCGCCGACGCCAGCAAACTGGTGCCGGTGCTCGGCGCGTTCCCGCTGCCGGTGGAAGTGATCCCGATGGCCCGCAGCCATGTGGCCCGCCAACTGGTGAAACTGGGCGGCGACCCGGTCTACCGCGAAGGCGTGCTGACCGACAACGGCAACATCATCCTCGACGTGCACAACCTGCAAATCACCAACCCGGTGGAGCTGGAAGCGCAGATCAACGCGATCGTCGGCGTCGTCACCAACGGTCTGTTCGCGGCGCGTCCGGCGGATCTGCTGTTGCTGGGTACCAGCGAAGGCGTGAAGACCCTCAAAGCTGAATAAACCAGGCTGCCCACATATTTGTGGGCAGATGAAAAACCTGTGGGAGCTAGCTTGCTAGCGATAGCGGTGTGTCAGTCGACATGTTTGGCGACTGACCCTCCCTCATCGCGAGCAGGCTCGCTCCCACAGTGTTTTGTGAAGCGGATTAGTTCTGCGCAGGCTTCCTGAAGACATAAAACAGATTCGGTTCGCTCACCAGATACAGCGTCCCGTCGTCATCCATCGCGATACCTTCCGCCTGCGGCACGGTTTTCTTCAGGCCCTGCCGGCCACCGCTCAACGACAGGGTGCTCAACGGGCGCCCGTCCACATCCAGTTCCAGAATCAGCCGCGACTCGTCGGACAGCGCCAGTAAATAGCCGCTGCGCTCGTCGTATTGCAGGCTCGACAGATCGCGCACGAACATCCCGGCATCGCGCTTGGGGTTATTGATCACGTGTACCGCGTAGGATTTTTCCGGGTTGAAGTGCGGAAAACCGTGCACTTCATAGATCAGCATCGGATCCCGTTCCTTGGCCACGAACAGGCGCTTGCCCACCGAGTCGTAAGCCAGGCCTTCAAAGCCCTTGTTGCCGCTCATGTGCACACCGAGGGTCATTTGCTCGGCGTCCGCTGCATCGAGGAACGTGGTGTCGTGTTCCAGATGGATCTTGATCAGCCGTTGCTGGCGCTCATCGGTGATCACATAGGTGTCGGCGCTGATGAACTCCACCGCCTCCGGATCACCGAAGCCGATCAAGGCGACCCGACGCAGGATCGCGCCGTCCAGCGACAGCTCGATCAGCTCGGCATTCTTGTTGGTGACCGTGAACAGACTCTTGCGCACCGGATCGTAGGTCAGCGCCGAGACATCGTCGTTCAGCCCGTCGATGACTTTTGCCTCGATCTCTACCCGATATTGGTCCAGCCCGATGGCCTCGCTGCTCATCGGCTGCCAGAGCGTATGCAGGTTGAACCAGGCACGCTCGAACAGGCGCATGTATTGGCCGATCGCAATCAGCGCGATCAGGGCAATCACCGAGAGGATGATGAACAGAGGCTTGGGGCGGGCAAGTCGACGCATTCGGGCAGGCTCGGAGTCAAAACAGGCGGATGAAATATCACGCCTGTCTGAACTGAAGCTTAATGGCCACTTGCCTCAGGCCACAACTGCACAGATCTGCAATTGCTGTAGGAGTTGTTACTTCTGCTTTTCGAAGCGGTAGAACAGGTTCGGCTCGCTGACCATGTACAGCGTGCCCGCCTCGTCCATGGTCACGCCTTCGGCGCGGGGAATGGTTTTCTTCAAGCCGTTGAAACCGCCGAGCAGGGTCATGAAGCTGACTTGCTCGCCCTTTTCGTCCAGCTCCAGCAACAGATGCGAATCGGCGGACAACACCAGGGTGTGGCCGGTGCGCGGGTCGATCGCCAGGGCCGAAAGGTTGCGCAGGTCCAGTTCGTCGCTGTCGAGTTTCTGCTTGTCGCCCTTGAGCGTCTGACTGCCGTCGCTTTTCCAGGTGAACAGCGCAGGCGGACGCTCTTCGCCCAGCAGCAGTTGCTGATTGCGGGCGTCCCAGGTGATGGCTTCGAAGGCCTTGTTCTGGTCTTTCGACGGGCCGAGGTCGTATTTCGGGAAATCGTCGCGCTTCAGTTCGCGGGTCTCGGCATCGACCTTGACGATCGAGAGTATGTGCTCGCGCTCGTCGACAATCGCCATCAAGCCATTTTCCATCACCGTCAGGCCTTCTGGATTGCTCCAGCCCACCAGCGGCATCTTGCGCAGCACGTCACCCTGCAGGGTCAGCTCGACCAGGAACGGATTCTTGCCCATCACCGAAAACAGGGTTTTGGTCTGCGGGTTATAGGAGAGGTCCGAAGCTTCGTCCTTTTCCATGCCCGGCAGCAGCTTGGCGTCGATCACCACCCGGTAGTCCGGGAGCCAGACGCTTTCCTGCTGCTCGGCCGTGCTTTCGAAACGCTCCAGCACCCACAGCACACCGCGGTCGTCCCAATGCATGGCAAACGCCAGCCCGTACACAGCCGCGGCTGCCAACAAAAGCCAGGAATACCAACGCAGGGCGAAACGTGAACGGCGGGCGGGTTTGAGCTGAGTTTGAGATGACATCGAAGGACGCGTTCCGAAAATTCAGGCTACGGGTAATAGCACAAAGAGGCCGGCTCAGACGCCAGAATGACCGGAATTATCCGGACAAAATGTGAAAAAAACGGCAAATGGCCGGAATGCCTTATGTGTTTGCGGGCTACAACACAAAAACAAACGTGGGAGCCAGCCTGCTGGCGATGGCGGTGTATCAGTCGAATGAAACATCAACTGACAGTCCGTCATCGCCAGCAGGCTGGCTCCCACAAAGGTATTTCAGAGTTGCAGTCAGCGAACGCTGCTGGTGAAGCGACTGGCGCCCGGCAGCTCCAGCACGATCTCATCGCCAACGTTCAGCGGGCCGACGCCCACCGGCGTGCCGGTCAGGATCACGTCACCGGCCTGCAGCGAGAAGCAGCCGGCCATGTGCTGGATCATCGGCACGATCGGGTTGAGCATTGCGCTGCTGTTGCCGTCCTGGCGCACTTCGCCGTTGATGGTCAGGCGAATGCCGATGTCGGTCAGGTCGGCGAAAGTGCTGCCGACCACAAACGGCGCAATCACCGCCGCGCCATCGAACGACTTGGCGATTTCCCACGGCAGGCCCTTGGACTTGAGCTCGGCCTGCTTGTCGCGCAGGGTCAGGTCCAGCGCCGGGGCGAAACCGGAGATCGCGTCCAGCACTTCTTCGCGGCTCGGTTTGGTCGACAGCGGTTTGCCGATCAACACGGCGATTTCCGCCTCGTAATGCACCGAGCCACGCTCGGTCGGAATGCTGAAACCGCCTTCCAGCGGCACCACGCAACTGCCGGGCTTGATGAACAGCAACGGTTCGGTAGGCACCGGATTGTCCAGTTCCTTGGCGTGTTCGGCGTAGTTACGGCCGATGCACACCACTTTCCCCAGCGGAAAATGAATCCGCGTACCGTCGACATACTGGTGCTGATAGCTCATTACCGACTCCTGCCTTCATTGATTCATCAGGGATTGCCAATCAAACCGCGAAGATCTTGCCCGGGTTCATGATGCCGTTCGGGTCGAACACCGCCTTGACCGCTTTCATGTATTCGATTTCCACCGGCGAGCGGCTGTAGGTCAAGTAGTCGCGCTTGGTCATGCCCACGCCGTGTTCGGCGGAAATCGAACCGTTGTACTTCTCGACGGTTTCGAACACCCACTTGTTGACGGTGGCGCACTTGGCGAAAAACTCGTCCTTGCTCAGGTTGTCCGGCTTGAGGATGTTCAGGTGCAGGTTGCCGTCGCCGATGTGGCCGAACCAGACGATTTCGAAATCCGGATAGTGTTCGCCGACGATCGCGTCGATTTCCTGCAGGAACGCCGGGACTTTCGAGACGGTGACCGAGATGTCGTTCTTGTACGGCGTCCAGTGGGAGATGGTTTCGGAGATGTACTCGCGCAGCTTCCACAGGTTCTGCAACTGGGTTTCGCTCTGGCTCATCACGCCGTCCAGCACCCAGCCCTGCTCCACGCAATGCTCGAAGGTTTCCAGGGCGGTGTTGGCCACTTCTTCGGTGGTCGCCTCGAATTCCAGCAAGGCATAAAACGGGCAATCGGTTTCGAACGGCGCCGGAACATCACCACGGCCCATGACCTTGGCAAGGGCCTTGTCGGAGAAAAATTCGAACGCGGTCAGGTCGAGTCGACCCTGAAAGGCGTGCAGCACCGGCATGATCGAATCGAAATCGGCGGTGCCGAGGACCATCGCAGTCAGGTTTTTTGGTGCACGATCCAGGCGCATGGTGGCCTCGACCACAAAACCGAGAGTGCCTTCAGCGCCGATGAACAGCTGCCGCAGGTCATAACCGGTGGCGTTCTTGATCAGGTCTTTGTTGAGTTCCAGCACATCGCCCTTGCCGGTCACCACTTTCATGCCCGCCACCCAATTGCGGGTCATGCCGTAGCGAATGACCTTGATTCCGCCGGCATTGGTGCCGATGTTGCCGCCAATCTGGCTGGAACCGGCCGAAGCGAAGTCCACCGGGTAGTACAAGTCATGTTCTTCGGCGGCGTTCTGCAATTGCTCGGTGACCACGCCCGGCTGACAGACGGCGGTGCGGTCGGTCAGGTTGATGTCGAGAATCTGATTCATGTAGTCGAACGACACGACCACTTCGCCATTGGCGGCCACGGCCGCGGCGGAAAGACCGGTGCGTCCGCCCGACGGCACCAGCGCCACTTTATGCTCGTTGGCCCAGCGGACGACGGCCTGCACCTGCTCGATGGTCTTGGGGAACACAATGGCGCTGGGCGCCGGAGCGAAGTGCTTGGTCCAGTCCTTGCCGTAAGCGTTCAGGGAGTCGGCATCGGTCAGGACTTTGCCAGGCTCGACCAGGGTCTTCAGTTCATCAATCAGGGCAGGATTGGTCATCGACGGAACTCTCGAACAATTCATGGTCATCCTGAGAACGCTTCACGTCGCAGGAATGAGTGTTTAGCGGGGTGGCTATGCTAGCATACCGACCCCGCAGGCCAGTGCCCAAGGCCGGTTCTGCGGTGACGGCTTTCTTGTCGTCCAGGTCAATGTCTGTTGACCATTTCCTGCCATTTTTCTCCGGGATACAGGTTTACGCAGATGAGCAAGACTTCTCTCGATAAGAGCAAGATCAAGTTCCTTCTTCTCGAAGGCGTCCACCAATCGGCTGTCGACGTCCTCAAGGCGGCGGGCTACACCAGCATCGAATACCTGACAGGCTCCCTGCCGGAAGCCCAGCTCAAGGAAAAGATCGCTGACGCTCACTTCATCGGCATTCGTTCGCGCACCCAGCTGACCGAAGAGATCTTCGATCACGCGAAGAAGCTGGTCGCGGTCGGCTGTTTCTGCATCGGCACCAACCAGGTTGACCTGGAAGCGGCCCGCGAGCGCGGCATCGCCGTGTTCAACGCGCCGTACTCCAACACCCGCTCCGTTGCCGAGCTGGTGCTGGCCGAAGCGATCCTGCTGCTGCGCGGCATCCCTGAGAAAAACGCTTCCTGCCACCGTGGCGGCTGGATCAAGTCCGCAGCCAACTCCTTCGAGATCCGTGGCAAGAAACTGGGCATCGTCGGCTACGGCTCGATCGGTACTCAGCTGTCGGTCCTGGCTGAAGGCCTGGGCATGCAGGTGTTCTTCTACGACACCGTGACCAAGCTGCCACTGGGCAACGCGACCCAGGTCGGCAACCTGCACGAGCTGCTGGGCATGTCCGACATCGTCACCCTGCACGTTCCGGAAACCGCTGCGACCCAGTGGATGATCGGCGAGAAGGAAATCCGCGCCATCAAGAAGGGCGGCATCCTGATCAACGCTGCACGCGGCACCGTGGTCGAACTGGATCACCTGGCCGCTGCGATCAAGGACAAGCACCTGATCGGCGCCGCCATCGACGTGTTCCCGGTCGAGCCGCGCTCCAACGACGAAGAGTTCGAAAGCCCGCTGCGTGGCCTGGACAACGTGATCCTGACCCCGCACATCGGCGGTTCCACCGCTGAAGCGCAGGCCAACATCGGTCTGGAAGTGGCAGAAAAACTGGTCAAGTACAGCGACAACGGTACTTCGGTATCGTCGGTGAACTTCCCGGAAGTGGCCCTGCCGGCTCACCCTGGCAAGCACCGCCTGCTGCACATCCACGAGAACATCCCGGGTGTGATGAGCGAGATCAACAAGGTCTTCGCCGAAAACGGCATCAACATCTCCGGTCAGTTCCTGCAGACCAACGAGAAGGTCGGCTACGTGGTGATCGACGTCGACGCCGAGTACTCGGAGCTGGCGCAAGAGAAGCTGCAACACGTCAACGGCACCATCCGTAGCCGCGTGTTGTTCTGATCAAGCGTTGAGCGACAAAAAAGGGAGCCTTCGGGCTCCCTTTTTCATGCACGCGAAAACGTCATTCGACGTTGACGGTGATCTTCTTCGACACGATCGGCGGATCGAACGCCATGTGGCCGCTGTCACCCAGCTCCAGTTGCAGGGTGTGCTTGCCCGGCGCGAGCTTGATGTCGGCCTGGGTCTGCGCCTTGCCGAAATGCATGTGGTTGGCGTCGGTCGGCACGACGGAGCCGGCCGGAACGATTTCCTTGGCATCGATCAGCAGATGGTGATGACCGGTGTTCTTGGTGACGTCACCGGCCGGTGCCAGCGCGATGTCCTTTACACCGAACTTGACCGTGAAGGTCTGCGGAACCGTGGCTCCGTCCTCGGGAGAAACGATGAACACTTCGGCGCCCTTCGGTGCCGGTGTGGCCGCACTGGCCAGTACCGAAACACCCATCAGCACACCGGCCAACGCTGCACGTGACATAAAGCTTTTCATTTTCTTCTCCAGTTTTTCCGTAAAATCCGCACGGTCATGACAACTTCATGACCATTCGTTGTCGAAGGCACTCGACAACCATAGCAAAGCGAGCCTGGAAAACAGGCCGATATCGATTTCAAAGGAGTGACCATGCGTTTTCTGCCTGGCCTGATCTGCCTGCTTCCCCTTCTGAGCCCTCTGGCTCACGCCGAACTGATTGATGACGTCTACGACCGTGGCGAGTTGCGCATAGCCCTTGAGGCTAATACACCGCCCTTCAATTTCAAGGACGGCGACACGCTCACGGGGTTCGAGGTCGAGCTTGGGCAACTGCTGGCCAACGAACTGGATGTGCGCGCCGACTTCATCGTCACCGACGAAGCCGATCTGCTCCAGGGCGTTGAAAGCGGCAAGTACGACGTCGCGCTCAACCACATAGCACTGACACCCGAGCTCAAGGATCGTTTCGACGTGAGCGAACCTTACACGCAGGTCAATGCGCAATTGCTGGCGAAAAAGGACGAGCAACCTCGGCCGATGGTTCTGGTGCAGGCGCTGACTGAAGAGAAACCGAAGGTCGGGCCGCCGGTGGATCTGGCGATTCCGTTTCAGAAGGGCAACCCGGCGTTTCACGCGAGCCTGGAGAATGCCTTGCAGCGGATCAGGGCGGATGGGCGGCTGGAGGCGTTGTCGAAGAAGTGGTTGAGTGTGCAGGCTACGGAAAACTGAAGTGAACGTGACTAGTCGAGCAAGCTGAGGGCCTGTGCGGCTTGCGGCAGTTCGAGTTCGCTGAAGACCTGTACGCCATGGCGCTTCAGCAACGCGGCGGTAACCCCCTCGCCACTCACCTTCACCCCACTGAACGTCCCGTCATAGGTCAACAGATTCCCACACGAAGGACTGTTGGCCTTGAGCACCGCCACCCGAATCCCGTGCTTTTGCGCCAGCGCCAGCGCCTGCTGCGCGCCGTCGAGAAACTGCGCACTGACATCTTCGCCCTCGGTGGTGATCACCGAAGCGAGTCCGTCCAGCACTTCGCTGCCCTGCCCGCCCGGAATCTCTGCCGCTGCCCGTGGCGTCGGCAAACCACCAGCGACTTCCGGGCACAACGGCACTACGCGCCCTTCGGCAATCCACTGTTCCAGCAGATCGAACGGCCCGCTGGCCCCACCGTCGTAACGCACGCGATGGCCCAGCAGGCAGCGACTGACCAAAATCCTGTGCATCTCAGAACGGCTCGTTGCCACGGCGGCGGAACCAGCCTGTCAGCGACAGCCGCTCGCGACTGGCTGGCAACACTTCGTGAGGGACTTCGCCGGAGAGAAACACCACCAGACAACCGCCCGTAGGCTGTACGTCATGAACGCGGTCATTCTCCAGGTACATGCGCAGTTGCCCGCCATCCTCCGGCAGCCAGCCGTCATTGAGGTAGATCACCGCCGAGACCATGCGCCGGTCATCGTCGCGAAAACGGTCGACATGCTTGCGATAGAACGCACCCGGCGGGTACAGGGCGAAGTGGCACTCGAAGTCTTCAAGCCCCAGGAACAGGCCCCGGTTGAGCGCCTCGCGCAGGCTGTCCATCAGGTTCAGATAACGGTCGCTGGCTTCGGCCTGACCAGGGTCGATCCATTGGATATGGTCGCCGCGAATCCCCTCGCGGATCTCCGAAAACGGGCCACGTCCGACCCCCGCCGGCGCCAGTTCACCTTCGGCGTCACGTTTGCGGCACTCGGCCGCCAGTGCGCGGGTCAAATCCGCAGGCAGGAAAATGTTCTGCTGCGACCAGCCGCGCTCGGCCAGGTCGTCGACGATACGTAACAGCAGCGGGTGATCAGAGGATATTTGCATGGCGCGCATAGTATGCCTGCAGCAAGAAATCCGACAGAGCCGCGCGGCGGCTTGATACGAATTCTCGACAAGTACTGGCACCGCACGGAGAATAGTCGGCTGCCGACAGGAGTCCTTATGCGCCGTTTGCTTTTTTCACTGTTGATGTTCTGCGTTTTGCCCGCCTGGGCGGACGGCCACGACCAGTTGTACAAGGTCGCCGGCTGGCCAGAACAACGCGCGCATTTCAACGACGCCCTGAGTGCCGCGCAGCAGCGTTACCAGAACAGCCTGCCGCCGGCGGTGTTTCAGGCGCTGGTGAACAACAGCAATCAGCGCTTCGCCCCCCAGGCCGTGGATCAACGCGCCGAAGCGCAACTGCGCAAGAACCTCGCCGATCCGAAACCGGCCCTGTCGTTCTTTCAGTCACCGCTGGGCAAGAAGATCGTCGCCGCCGAACTGCTGGCGACCCGTCGCGATCAATTGGCAAAGAACGCCAAGGGCCTGCCGAAGATGCCGGCCAGCGACAGCCGTCTGCTGATCATCGGCCACCTCGCCCAGGCCCTGCCCGCCCGTGAAGCCGGTGCCGAAGTCAGCCTGGCGATTGCCGGCGTGGCGGCGGACAGCCTGAGTTCGATGATCCCCGGCCTGCTCGGCGGCGGTCAGGCCCAGGGCATGTTGAACGGTCAACGCCAGCGTCTGATGGATCAGATCGGCGCCGACCTGAACAACACGCTGCTGTACGTCTATCGCGACCTGTCGGATGAAGAACTGGAAGAGTTCGCGACCTTTGCCGAATCCACCGAAGGCAAGGCCTACTATCAGGCCGCACTGGCAGCAATCCGCGCCGGGCTGGCCGTGGGCCAGAGCACCTCGAACCTGAATCAATAAATCTCTGCTGCCTGACCGACCGCCTTCGCGAGCAAGCTCGCTCCCACAAAGGATTGCGATCTATTGTGGGAGCGAGCTTGCTCGCGAAGGGGCCCTCAGGATCACGAGTGATTCCGGCCCTTGATCCGTTTGCTCAAGAACTCGAAATATTCCTCGCGCATTTCCGCCGTCTCGTTGGCCAGGTGATGCCGTGCCTCGGCCAGCAACAGAATCTGCGGCCGGTCGAACTTCCATTTCATCACTTGCAGGTTGTGCTGCCAGTCCACGGTCATGTCCGCCTGGCCCTGAACGATCAGTGGCCGGCGCGGGCTTTTTTTCGCGTACTCAACCCGGTTGATCCAGCGTGACAACGCCCCGACCCATGCGGTCGGCAAGCGTTTTGGCTGCAACGGATCGGCCTGCAGGAACGGCAGGAAATCCGGGTCGTTGGAGTTCTCGCTGAAACGCCGGGCGATGCCCCTGACAAAGGGCCGCAACAGGTAATAACTGAACTGCGACCAGCCCCAGGCACGCGGACGCACCAACGGCGCCAACAAAATCAATTGCCCCTGCGCCGGGCTGTTTTCACCATGATTGAGCACGTGATCGACAATGATCGCCCCGCCAGTACTTTGCCCGCACAGGTGCCATGGCTGCGGCAGCGCAATCGAGTGCGCCTCGGCGAAAAGGCCTTGCAGCGCATCCTGATATTCGGAGAAATCGCGGATGCTCGCCCGCTCGCCACTGGACAGACCATGCCCCGGCAGATCGCAGGCAATCACCGCGAAGCCCTGATCCAGCGCCCACTCGATCACATGCCGGTACAGGCCGGTGTGGTCATAAAAGCCGTGCACCAGAAACAGCGTGGCCTTGGCCGTTTCCGCGGGCCACCAGCAATGGCTGACCAGTTGATAGCCATCGATGTCGAACCGGCCCATGCCGCGCCACACATCGCGTTCCGGAAAGTCGGTCTTGTAGAACCGCTGATACGCCTTCGCCTCCTCGGACAACGGCTGCCACTCGGCCAAAGGCTTGAGGCTCGCACGCAGATGATCGGGATCGAAGGCAACAGACATGGGCAATTCCAGAACGGTAAACGGACTTTATCGGCCTGCGATATTCATCTGTCGCGGCAAGCATGGCAAGCTAGCGCGCCTCTGAGGAATCAAAACCATGCGTTCGCCCCACCGCACCGCACTGTTTGCCAGCCTGCTCGCCATCGTGTGTGCCGGCGTGCTGTGGGCCGCGTACGACTGGTTTCAGGGCCGCTACCTGCGGGCTTTCAGCGAACACACCGCGGTGTTCTCCGGCGACCCGTTGCGCCTGCCCGACGACCTCGCCGGCCCCGGCAATATCCGTCTGGTGCACTTCTGGGATCCCGCCTGCCCATGCAACGTCGGCAACCAACAGCACCTGACCGAGATGGTCGAACAGTTCGGCCCCAGGGGCGTGGAATTCTTCGCGGTGCAGAAGGCCGGCAGCCACGGCCAGTTGCCCGCCACCCTCAGCAATCTCAAAACCATCGCGGTGCTGCCCGGCTCCGAACAGATTCCCGCGAGCCCGGCCGTGGCGATCTGGGACCGCAGCGGCAAACTGGCGTACTTCGGCCCGTACAGCGAAGGCCTGACGTGCAACTCCAGCAACAGTTTTATCGAACCGATCCTGCAAGCGTTGAGTGATGATCGGCCGGTCAATGCGACTCATACGTTGGCGGTGGGTTGCTACTGCCCGTGGGTTGGTGGGGAGTGAACGGCTTCGGGCTGACATATAGAAATTGCATCAATCAAAGACGTTAGAAGCATATTGACAGTAAAAGACTAAACCGCCTTGAATCCGGGCTTGTTATTAGCAGCGCGCCATTCTTTAACCTCCTTTACAATCCCTTCAGGACTATCATCCCTATCATCTCTTGGGTAATAGATCAGATCCGAGCCGTCCGGATGCTCTGTTAACCGCCTGAATTCCAATACCAGTTTTACATCTTCCTCCTCTGTTCGAGCACTAGCATCACAAATTGAAATTACAAAATCCAAGAACTCTCTTTCCGCATAGTCCGAAATATTTAACAAGCCACACCACCCTGTAAAAATGCCCCTGACAAAATTGCCAGGGGCACAACCACATTTATGAATATCAAACCTCTTTAAAACCAGACTTTCCGTTGACTGCACGCCACGCTTTGACCTCTGCAACTACAGCTGCCGGTCCACTTTTTCCTGGCTCTGGATAAAAAATCAGATCCGATCCAGATGGATGCTCACTCAAGGCCTTGAACTCAAAAACAGCATCGATGTGTTCCTCTTCACTTTCATAGTCGTTGTCATAAATTCTCGTAACAAACTTCAGAAAATCCGACTCTGACATTTCGCTAATTAACTTAATCATTATCTGACCCTCTATGCATACCAATATGTCTCTTTGGAGTCATTGCGACTATGTTGTCAACCTCATAAACCCCGCCACCTTCAGAAATATATTTCCTGTGATGCAACTCAATCTTCACACGCTTCCCAACTTGCTCACTCTCTTTAACAAAAGGCGATTGGCCGTCTTTCATACTAGCTAGCGCGCTGCGATCAAACTGAGCCGCCAACTCCGGATCCCCAGCCACCGCCTTCCAAAACGCCTCTCGAAACGCCCGAAAATTCCTGAACTCCCGCCCTCGCAACTGATCGGCAATCTGCGCCGGCACCGGCGCGCCTTCGCCCTGCGATGCGCTCCCGAGCCAGTTGCCCGATACCGCCTGCCCCACACCTGATGCGACACCCGGATCCTCCCGCCGATCCCGAAACATCGTGTAGTTCGGTGGCAGCCCGGAGTCCTGCGGGAACACCAGCACATAGTCATCGAATCCGGCTTCGAAAACGCCCGGGAACGAATCGAGGCGTCCCTCTACCGGAACCACTGTTGCCCCAGTATAGGCAGGCACATCCGGTTGCCCGTACGGTGAGGTCGTCGAGCTGTTTCCCGGATTGACGATCGGGGTCCACGTCAGGGTGCGTGGCGGAACATCGGTGGTGGTCGCGGTGTAGACGTTGCGTTCGGCGTCGTAGGAGGCTGCCACTACCCTGACCGCCGACGGAATATTCCGCCCATCAGTCTTGACGACAAAAACCTCTGACTGCCCGTTCGCGTCGGTCTTTGAACTGACACGGAAAGGCAGATCAACCGTCCCGCCAGCCGCCGCGATGGCGTGCAGATCGGGTGCGAAATCTGGTGCGAGGTCCGACAGCGGCGTGCTGAACGCGTAACGGTCAGGCAATTCGCCGTTGCCCAGTTTCGACGAGTAGACCAACGCTGAAACACCGACGACCGCGCCAGCCCCGACACTGGCCGCAAGGCTGCCTAACCCCGCGATGGCGCTACGAACGGCCGCTTGCAGACTGGCCGAAGCGGCCTCGACAACCGCCACGGCTCCGGCTGATGTCATGAACAACGGCCCTGTAGCCGAAGCGGCACCTGGCGCGCGGAAGGTATGGGCGTTGCGAATGGCCTCTGCCGATATGCGTGCTTGTTCCTCGGCAAGGCGCCTTGCCTCTGCTTCAGCGGCAATACGAGCCTGCTCCCGTATACGTGCCTGCTCATCGGCAACACGCCTGGCTTCAACCTGCGCGGCGATACGTGCCTGTTCCTGCAACTGCCGGGCTTCTTGCTCCCGGGCAACGCGTATCTGCTCCTGCAACCGCTCCGCCTCCTGGGCGCGGGCGATCAGACCGGCAAATGCGTCCGCCGCCGCTGCCATATGCCGGGCGTTTTCCGAATGCAGGAGTGACGCGTGATAGTCCTGCCAGCGCTTGCCCAGTTCGGTCGTGGCCTGCAAGTCCACCAGGTTCTTCAGCGCTTCGAGCTCAGGCTTGCTCAACGGGGCGTTGATCGCCGGATTGGCGATTGCATAAGGCCGGACGGCTGCCTGCTCGACAGCACGAATGCTGTCCGCTGCGATTTTATAATTGGTGAGTGTCTGGGAGAGACTGCCTCCGGTTGAGCCCGCTGCAGCGGCGATTTTTTCAACCAGAAAACCCGGCAGGAAGTGCAGGCGGATATTCGTTTCCAGATTCACCACGGATAGCCTTTCGGCAGAAAGAATCTGCTGGGCGTCCCTCGTGGTTGGCGTCGCGGCCTCAACCTGGGCTCTTCTTGTGGCCAACTCCGGAAGTTGATTGGCGATGATAGCCATCACCCACGAAAGGCGCCGGAGCTCCATTGCCGAGCGATAGGCCCTGTCGATCGCCGCATAAGCGACGGAAACATCCGGAACCGGCAATGCCAGACTGTCTCTTATCTTCTTGAAGGACAAATCCTTCATCAGGAAAAATGGATTATGTCCATACAGCGAGTAAGCGGTCTCGGTATGAGCCCGATACTCCAACAACTTTGAATGAATAACCTGAATGGTTACTTCTTGATCGGCCTTGACCTTCTGAGCCGCAGAAAGTCCAGCACTGGCTGCTTGCCTGGCCTGCTCTACTTCATTGTTTGATGCCGCGCCGATATTGCTGAATACTCCAGCGTACTCAAGATCAATATATGCCTGAGCATTCTGTTGCTCCTGCATCAAATCATTCCAGATAAATGGAGTTAACGGATCAAGTTTTCCAGACCCTTGACCTGTTCCTCTATGCGGTCCTTCATTCAAACCCCAACTTCCCGAGAAAAACCCACCCTGCCCCAATCGAGACGGAGCCCTGTCCCGAACCGGTATGGGGGCCAGTTCATATCTGCCTGGCCCGGTTTGTCTGTGAGGTCCAAGATAATTTTCAATATCACTCATACGACTTCTCCATGTCAGTTATTCCATGTATTGAATTCGCGAACTTTGTTTTCGCCCTCTGCTTTTTCTCGAGGTCTTTTATAGGCCCGCCCCGTTAAACGCAGCAACAACAAACTTGTAGTGCACTTCCCGAAAACCTGAAGGAAACTTCCTATTCAAGAAATACTGTGTTATGAAATCCCGGTTGTGATCCTCAAATAGATCAGCACCATCAATGCCTTCATATAAATAGAACGACAGGGAGCAGATTTTTCATGAAAAAAGGCCTGACCGTACTTGCGTTGCTGATCGTCATTTCCGCCATCGGGGTCGGCGGTTACCTCTACAGCAAGCAACCGACGCGTCAGGGCCAGGTGGAGCTGCGCAACCTGCAAGGCTCGGTGACCGTGCGTTACGACGAGCGCGGCGTGCCGCACATCCGTGCCGAAAACGAGACCGACCTCTACCGCGCCCTCGGCTATGTGCACGCCCAGGATCGCCTCTTTCAGATGGAAGCCATGCGCCGTCTGGCCCGGGGCGAACTGGCCGAAGTGCTCGGGCCGAAACTGCTCGACACCGACAAACTGTTCCGCAGCCTGCGCATTCGCGAGCGTGCCGCCAGTTACGTGGCCGGCCTCGACAAGCAGTCACCGGCGTGGAAGGCCCTGCAAGCCTATCTGGACGGCATCAATCAATATCAGGACTCGCACGCCGCCCCGGTGGAGTTCGACGTGCTGGGCATCCCCAAGCGGCCGTTCACCGCCGAAGACAGCATCAGCGTCGCCGGCTACATGGCCTACAGCTTCGCCGCCGCGTTTCGCACCGAACCGCTGCTGACCTACGTGCGCGATCAACTGGGCGCCGATTACCTCAACGTCTTCGACCTCGACTGGCAGCCCAAGGGCGTGCTCGCCAAGGGCCACGCCGGCACCGCACCGGCCCTCGCCGCCGAAGACTGGAAAGACCTGAACACCCTCGCCCGCGTCAGCGAACAGGCGCTGATCGACAACGGTCTGCCGCAGTTCGAAGGCAGCAACGCCTGGGTGATCGCCGGCAGCCACAGCAAGAGCGCCAAGCCTTTGCTGGCGGGCGATCCGCACATTCGTTTTTCGGTGCCGTCGGTGTGGTACGAGGCGCAGTTGTCGGCGCCGGGGTTTGAACTCTACGGACATCATCAGGCGCTGGTGCCGTTTGCGTTTCTCGGCCACAACCTGGATTTCGGCTGGAGCCTGACCATGTTCCAGAACGATGACCTCGACCTGATCGCCGAGAAGGTCAATCCGGACAACCCGGATCAGGTCTGGTATCGCGGCGAGTGGACCGACATGGTCAAGACCGAGCAGCAGATCGCGGTGAAAGGCCAGACCCCGGTGACCATCACTCTGCGTCAGTCGCCCCACGGGCCGATCGTCAACGACGCCCTCGGCAGCGCCGCCGGGAAAACCCCGATTGCGATGTGGTGGGCGCTCCTCGAAACACCGAATCCGATCCTCGAAGGTTTCTACCAGCTCAACCGCGCCGACACCCTGGCCAAAGCCCGTGCCGCTGCCGCGAAGGTGCAGGCGCCGGGGCTGAACATCGTCTACGCCAACGCCAAGGGCGATATCGCGTGGTGGGCCTCGGCGCTATTGCCCAAGCGACCGGCCGGGGTGAAGCCTGGCTTCATTCTCGACGGCAGCAGCAATCAGGCGGACAAGGACGGCTACTTCCCGTTCAGCGCCAACCCGCAGGAAGAGAATCCGGCGCGGGGCTATATCGTCTCGGCCAACTTCCAGCCCGTGTCGCCGACCGGCATGGAGATTCCCGGTTACTACAACCTCGCCGACCGTGGCCAGCAGCTCAACCACCAGCTCGCCGACAAGAACGTGAAGTGGGACAACGAAGCCAACCAGAAGCTGCAACTGGGCACCACCACCGGTTACGGCCCGCGTCTGCTGGCGCCGCTGCTGCCAGTATTGCGTGAAGTGGCGGGCAATCCTGCCGAGCAAAAGCTGATCGAACAACTGGCCCAATGGCAAGGCGACTATCCGCTGGATTCGGTCAGTGCGACGGTGTTCAACCAGTTCCTCTACGACCTCGCCGACGCGGCGATGCGCGATGAGCTGGGCAATGATTTCTTCGAAACCCTGCTGTCGACCCGAGTGATCGATGCAGCCCTGCCTAAGCTCGCGGCGAATGCCGATTCACCGTGGTGGGACAACCGCAGCACGCCGAACAAGGAGACCCGCGCCGACACCGTGCGCGCCGCGTGGCAGGCGAGCATGGCGCACCTGAAGTCGATCCTCGGCGACGACGCTTCCGGCTGGCAATGGGGCAAGGCGCACACCCTGACCCATGGTCATCCGCTGGGTCAGCAGAAACCGCTGGACCGCATTTTCAACGTCGGCCCCTTCGCCGCACCGGGCTCCCATGAAGTGCCGAACAACCTCTCGGCGAAGATCGGCCCGGCGCCGTGGCCGGTGACCTACGGCCCGTCGACCCGCCGGCTCGTGGACTTCGCCGACCCGGCTCACAGCCTGACCATCAACCCGGTGGGCCAGAGCGGCGTGCCGTTCGACAGCCACTATGACGATCAGGCGGAAGCGTATGTGGACGGGATGTATGTGCAGGCGCATTTCAGTGATGAAGAGGTGACGGCGAATACGCGCAGTACCTTGAAGCTGTTGCCGGCGCGGTCAGCTCAATAGGTTTTTGCTGACTGGAGCGGCACCTTCGCGAGCAAGCTCGCTCCCACATTGGATCGCGGTTTCCTGTGGGAGCGAGCTTGCTCGCGAAGGGGTCAGTCAGAACAAAACAGATCTCAAACCATCGCCGCAAAATTCAGCCGAAACTGCTGCGGCGTCACCCCCAGCCGCCGATTGAACACGCTGCGCATATGTTGCGCATCACGAAACCCGCACTGATACGCCACCGTCTTCAGGGGCGCCGTGGTGCTTTCAAGCATCACCCGCGCCGCATCCACCCGAGCCCGCTCGACGAACTCCGCCGGGGTGACTTTCGCTTCGCGAGCAAACACCCGGGAGAAATTCCGCGCACTCATGTTCGCGGCATTCGCCAGATCGGCGATGGTCAGGTCGCCGGTGAGATTGGCCAGCACATACAGCTGCACCATCGCCACCGCCGACGTCGGCTCGGCATGGGGCGTGAGGAACGGGCTGAACTGCGACTGCCCGCCCGAGCGCTGGGTGAACACCACCAGCCGCTTGGCCACGCTCAGCGCCACCTCGGCCCCGTAATCACGCGCCAGCAGGTACAGCGACAGATCGATCCCCGCCGTCACCCCCGCCGAGGTGTAGAGCTGGCCATCCTCGACGTACAACCGATCAGCCTCGACCCGGCTCGACGGGCACAACTGCGCCAGCGCTTCGGCGTCGTTCCAGTGGGTGGTGACCGTGCGCCCGTCCAGCAACCCGGCACGGGCGAGCATGAATGCGCCGTTGCAGATCGAGCCGAATCGCCGCGCCCGCCCACAGGCCTCACGCAACCAGGCATCGAACGTGCTGCCGAAGTCCAGAAACGGCAACTGCGGCCCACCCGCCACCAGCAGTAAATCGTAAACCTGCGACGCTTCGCTGAAATGCCGATGCGCACTCAGGTTCAGCCCGTTGGAGCACGCCATCGATCCGCGCTCGACGCCGATCACGTCGAGCCGGTAATGATCCTCCGGCGCCAGGAAGCGGTTGGCCTCGGCGAACACGTCCATCGGCCCGCTGACATCCAGC
This sequence comes from Pseudomonas sp. B37(2017), assembly GCF_002112885.1. Taxonomy (NCBI): domain Bacteria; kingdom Pseudomonadati; phylum Pseudomonadota; class Gammaproteobacteria; order Pseudomonadales; family Pseudomonadaceae; genus Pseudomonas; species Pseudomonas sp. B37(2017). The sequence goes on from NZ_NEIX01000003.1 coordinate 86,923, forward strand.
GCCTGCACGCCGGGGAACACCACGATGGCGACGGTTCTGTTCATGGCAATCTCGGCTCCCGGGGAATGGCGGATCAGCGCCAACCCTAGCCAATCCTCGCCGCAGAAGCGAGCTGGCACGATTTGCAGGTGGAATGGCAAGGATCGCAGCCATGGATCGATTGTCCGGTTTTGCCCCCGGGAACAGACTTTCCCCATCAGCGCCGCGACGGCGTTTTCGACGAGGAAGCTCAACATGACCACGACCATCGCCGGTATCCAGATCCCCGACAGCGCCCTCGCCCGGGCCACCACCGAGTACATCCGCGACATCGAATCCGACCTGCTTTACCATCACTCGCGCCGGGTGTTTCTGTTCGGTGCCTTGAGCGGTGAGCGCCAGCAACTGGCCTACGATCCGGAGCTGCTGTACGTCGGCGCGATGTTCCACGACCTGGGTCTGGTCGAAGGTCACCGCAGTGATGACGAGCGCTTCGAAGTCGATGGCGCCAACGCAGCCGCCGCGTTTCTCAAGCCGTACGGGTTGAGCGATGACGACATCGAGCAGGTCTGGCTGTCGATCGCCCTGCACACCACGCCGGGGGTGCCGAAGCATCTGCGCCCGACCGTGGCGCTGGTGACCGCAGGCGTCGAGATGGACGTGCTGGGCATGGACTACGCGGCGTTCACCACGGTGCAGCGCGAGGCGGTGGTGCATGCGCATCCACGGGGCGAAGGTTTCAAGGAGTGCATCATCTGCGCGTTCGCCGATGGCTTGCGTCATCGTCCGCAGACCACGTTCGGCAATGTGAAGACCGATGTGCTGAAGGATCAGGCGCCGGGGTTCAAGCCGATGAACTTCGTCGAGGTGATTCGCCAGTCGCCCTGGGTTTCCTGACCGGCATAAAAAAACCTCGCGACCGTTTCCGGTCGCGAGGTTTTTTGTGTCCGCAGACTTAAGCCGCTTCCGGCGTCGGCGCCCGGCGCACGTCCGGTTGCTTCCACGAATCGGCAGCGCCTTCTTCGATGGCCTGCTGAATCGCTTTCTTGCGGGCTTCTTCGGCACGGCGGCTGAAGAACCAGACCAGGAAAGTCACCAGCGACACCGCCAGCAGAATCAGACTGGCCACGGCGTTGATTTCAGGCTTCACGCCCAGACGCACGGCCGAGAACACTTCCATCGGCAGGGTCGTCGAACCCGGGCCGGAGACGAAGCTCGCCAGTACCAGATCATCCAGCGACAGCGCGAACGACATCATGCCGCCCGCTGCCAGCGACGGCGCGATCATCGGGATGGTGATCAGGAAGAACACCTTCCATGGCCGCGCACCGAGGTCCATCGCCGCTTCTTCGATCGACAGGTCCAGCTCACGCAGACGCGCCGACACCACCACCGCCACATACGCCGCACAGAACGTGGTGTGCGCAATCCAGATGGTGACGATGCCCCGCTCCTGCGGCCAGCCGATCATCTGCGCCATGGCCACGAACAGCAGCAACAGCGACAGACCGGTAATCACCTCAGGCATAACCAATGGCGCGGTGACCAAGCCGCCGAACAGCGTGCGACCCTTGAAGCGGGTGATGCGGGTCAGCACGAAGGCTGCCAGCGTACCCAGCGCCACGGCGGCAATCGCGGTGTAGCAGGCGATTTCCAGCGAGCGCACCACCGAGCCCATCAGTTGCGAGTTGTCGAGCAGGCCGACGTACCACTTCACCGACCAGCCGCCCCACACCGTTACCAGTTTCGAGGCGTTGAACGAGTAGATCACCAGGATCAGCATCGGCAGGTAGATGAACAACAGACCGAGCACCAGCATCAGGCTGGAGAAACGGAAGCGCTTCATTCTTTACCCTCCATTTCCTTGGCCTGACTGCGGTTGAACAGGATGATCGGCACGATCAGGATCGCCAGCATCACCACCGCCAGGGCGGACGCCACCGGCCAGTCACGGTTGTTGAAGAACTCTTGCCAGAGCACTTTACCGATCATCAGGGTTTCCGGACCGCCCAGCAGTTCCGGGATCACGAACTCGCCCACCACCGGGATGAACACCAGCATGCAGCCGGCGATGATGCCGTTCTTGGACAGCGGCACGGTAATTTTCCAGAAGCTGTTGAAGGTGCTCGAACCCAGGTCGGAAGCGGCCTCCAGCAGGCTGGTGTCGTGCTTCACCAGGTTGGCGTACAGCGGCAGGATCATGAACGGCAGGTACGAGTAGACGACGCCGATGTACACCGCCAGGTTGGTGTTGAGGATCTGCAGCGGCTCGTCGATCAGGCCCATGCTCATCAGGAAACCGTTGAGTAGGCCGTTGTTGCTGAGGATGCCCATCCACGCATAGACGCGGATCAGGATCGCGGTCCAGGTCGGCATCATGATCAGCAGCACCAGCACCGTTTGCAGCTCTTTGCGGGCGCTGGCGATGGCGTAGGCCATCGGATAACCGATCAACAGGCACAGCAGCGTGCTGAAAAACGCCATCTTCAGCGAGCCGAGGTAGGCGGCGATGTACAGCTCGTCGTCGCCGAGCATCGCGTAGTTGCCCAGGTTCAGCAGCAGTTGCAGCTTCTGCTCGGCGTAGGTGTAGATCTCGGTGTACGGCGGGATGGCCACGTCCGCTTCGGCGAAGCTGATCTTCAGAACGATGAAGAACGGCAGCATGAAGAACAGGAACAGCCAGATGAACGGAACCCCGATGACCAGCTGACGGCCACCGGGAATTATTCGATTGAGCCGGCGTTTGAATTTGCGCATGTTCATGAGCGAAGTACCACGCCGCTGTCGTCTTCCCACCACACGTAGACCTGATCGCCCCAGGTCGGACGTGCGCCACGGCGCTCGGCGTTGGCCACGAACGACTGCACCAGCTTGCCGCTCGGCAATTCGACGTAGAACACCGAATGGCCGCCGAGGTAGGCGATGTCATGCACCTTGCCGCTCGACCAGTTGTATTCGCAGGTCGGCTGGTCGGCGGTGACCAGCAGTTTTTCCGGACGGATCGCGTAGGTCACGGACTTGTCCTGCACCGAGGTGCTGATGCCGTGGCCGACGTAGATCTGCCGGTCGAGATCCTTGCAGGTGATGGTCGCGTGGCCTTCGGCGTCGTCGATCACTTCGCCTTCGAAGATGTTCACGTTGCCGATGAATTCGCAGACCAGACGGCTGGTCGGGGTTTCGTAGATGTCGATCGGGCTGCCGATCTGGGCGATCCAGCCCAGGTGCATGATCGCGATGCGCTCGGCCATGGTCATGGCCTCTTCCTGGTCGTGGGTCACCATCACGCAGGTCACGCCTACGCGCTCGATGATCTCAACCAGCTCGAGCTGCATCTGCGAACGCAGTTTTTTGTCCAGTGCGCCCATCGGCTCGTCGAGCAGCAACAGCTTCGGCCGCTTGGCCAGAGAACGGGCGAGTGCCACACGCTGACGTTGACCGCCGGACAACTGGTGCGGCTTGCGCTTGGCATACTGGCTCATCTGCACCAGCTTGAGCATCTCGGCCACGCGGGCGTCGATTTCGGCCTTGGGAATCTTGTCCTGTTGCAGGCCGAACGCGATGTTCTGCGCCACGGTCATGTGCGGGAACAGGGCGTAGGACTGGAACATCATGTTGATCGGTCGCTCGTACGGCGGCATGTCGGTGATGTCGACGCCGTCGAGGAAAATGCGCCCCTCCGTGGGCCGTTCGAACCCTGCCAGCATCCGCAGCAGAGTGGATTTGCCCGATCCCGAACCGCCGAGCAGGGCGAAAATCTCGCCCTTCTTGATTTCCAGGGACACATCGTCCACGGCAACCGTCTCGTCGAACTTCTTCGTGACCCGGTCGATTTTGACCAGCACCTGTTTCGGTGTCTGGTCGCCCTCGAGGGCTTTCTTATAGGCGCCGGAGGCAACTGCCATTTACAAAACTCCCAGAAAAAAAGAGTGCAGTTCGCCCACGCAAGACGAACCCAGGATAGTTTGTACGTTGAAGCTATTTACCCGACTTGACCTTGGTCCAGCTGCGGGTCATCAAACGCTGAATGTTCGGCGGCAACTCGATCGACACGTAGGTCTTGTCGAGCACGGCCTGCGGTGGATAAACCGACTCGTCGGTGCGGATGGACTGCTCCATCAGCTTGTCCGAACCCGGGTTGGGGTTGGCGTAACCGACGTAATCACTGACCTGGGCGATCACCTCAGGTTTCAGCAAATAGTTGATGAAGGCGTGGGCCTCTTTGACGTTGGCCGAATCCTTCGGAATCGCCAGCATGTCGAACCACAGCGCGCCGCCCTCTTTCGGGATCGAGTAGGCGATGTTCACGCCCTTCTTGGCTTCTTCGGCGCGATTCTTGGCCTGGAAGATGTCGCCGGAGAAACCGATGGCCACGCAGATGTCGCCGTTGGCCAGATCGCCGATGTATTTCGAGGAATGGAAGTAGGTCACGTACGGACGCACCGCCAGCAGTTTGGCCGTGGCCTTCTCGTAATCCTTGGGATTGGTGCTGTTGGCGTTCAGGCCCATGTAGTTGAGCACGGTCGGCATCATTTCATCGGCCGAATCGAGGAACGCCACGCCGCAGCTGTGCAGCTTCTTGATGTTCTCCGGCTCGAACAGCACGCTCCAGGAATCGATCTTGTCGACGCCGAGCACGGCCTTCACTTTATCGACGTTGTAGCCGATGCCGTTGGTGCCCCACAGGTACGGCACGGCGTACAGGTTGCCCGGATCGTTCTGTTCCAGGCGCTTGAGCAGCACCGGATCGAGGTTGGAATAGTTCGGCAGTTGCGCCTTGTCGAGCTTCTGGAACGCGCCCGCCTTGATCTGCTTGCCGAGGAAGTGGTTCGACGGCACGACCACGTCGTAACCGGTACGCCCGGCGAGCAGTTTGCCTTCCAGGGTTTCGTTGGAATCGAACACGTCGTAGACCGGTTTGATCCCGGTTTCTTTCTGGAAATCGGCCAGGGTGGTCTCGCCGATGTAATCCGACCAGTTATAAATATGCACAGTACCGGCGGCTTGGGCACCGACAGCGAACGTCAGGCCGGCAGCGGCCAGCAGGGCATTGCGCAAAGAAGAAAAAATAGGCAAGTGGAGGTCCTCTAATTTAGTTGGGCCCAAGTTGCCCCGTGCTGCATGACAGTCACGGTTGCCCGGCAACAAAACCGGCGCGCAACTTACCTTCGAAAAACCGTTCCAGCAAAACTTTCTGTCATTTAATTGCACCACTGACCGCCCAGATGAAGGCGACGGCCAGCGGTGACTGCTTCAAACCGGCTTATTTACCGGATTTGATCTTGGTCCAGCTGCGAGTGATCAGGCGCAGGGTAGGTGCGTCCAGATCGCTGATCGCATAGAGCTGCTTCTTCACTTCAGCCGAAGGGTAGATGCTCGGATCGCTGGTGATTTCCTTGTCCACCAGGGCGGTGGCCGCCTTGTTGCCGTTCGGGAAACGCACGGCGTTGGTGATTTCGGCCATCACTTTCGGCTCGAGCAGGTAGTTCATGAACTTGTAGGCGGCTTCGACGTTTTCGGCATCCTTGGGAATGGCGACCATGTCGTAGAAAGTACCGGCACCTTCTTTCGGAATGGTGTAGGCCAGTTTGACCTTGTCACCGGCTTCCTTGGCGCGGGTCTTGGATTGTTCCAGGTCACCCGAGTAGCCGACCGCCACGCAGATGTTGCCGTTGGCCAGGTCCGAGATGTACTTCGAGGAGTGGAAGTAGGCAACCGAAGGACGCACTTTGAGGAACAGGTCCTCGGCGGCTTTCAGGTCAGCCTTGTCTTTGCTGTTGGTCGGTTTGCCCAGGTAGTGCAAAGCCGCCGGAATCATTTCGGTCGGCGCGTCGAGGAAGCTCACGCCGCAGCTTTTCAGCTTCTCGATGTTTTCAGGCTTGAACACGATGTCCCAGGAATCGATCTTGTCGACGCCCAGCGCAGCCTTGACCTTCTCCGGGTTGTAACCGATGCCGATCGAACCCCACATGTACGGGAACGCGTGCTTGTTGCCCGGGTCGCTGGCGTCGCCAACGGCTTTGAGCAGGTCTTCGTCGAGGTTCTTCCAGTTCGTCAGCTTGGACTTGTCCAGTTCCTGATAAACGCCGGCCTTGATCTGCTTGGCCAGGAAGTTGTTGGAAGGCACCACGATGTCGTAACCGGATTTGCCGGCCAGCAGCTTCGCTTCCAGGGTTTCGTTGCTGTCGAAAACGTCATAGACGACCTTGATGCCCGTCTCTTTTTCGAAATTGGCAACCGTGTCCGGCGCGATGTAGTCGGACCAGTTGTAAACGTGCAACACCTTGTCGTCCGCCTGAACCGCACCCGCCATCACGCCCATCAGGGACATGGCGAGCAGAGTCTTGCCAGCGAGCTTTTTGCCTAATGCCTTCATGCGTTAATGCTCCAAATTTTTCTTTTTTGAACCACTTTGTTCAGTGGCCGAACCCGGACAACTGGAACCGCGGCTAGTCTGGCAAGATCCGAGGCGGTCTTTCAAGAAAAGACCAGCCTTTCTGACAGCTCCGAGCGACAGCGCAACAGCTCCATCGCTCAGAGCCTAGCACTTAGCCCTGCAACGCACTCAGGGTCAGGTCCAGGCACTTGCGCGCCTTTGTCACCAGCTCATCGATCTCCGCCTTGCTGATCACCAGCGGCGGCGCAATGATCATGGTGTCGCCCACGGCACGCATGATCAGCCCGTTGTCGAAGCAGAACTGGCGGCAGATCATGCCCACACCCTTGCCTTCGTAACGCTTGCGAGTGGCCTTGTCCTTCACCAGCTCGATGGCCCCCAGCAGACCGACTCCGCGCACTTCACCCACCAACGGGTGATCGTTCAGTTCGCGCAGACGTTTCTGCAAATACGGTGCCGTTTCTTCATGGGCGCGTTCGATGATTTTCTCTTCGCGCAGAATCCGGATGTTTTCCAGACCCACCGCTGCCGCCACCGGGTGGCCGGAGTAGGTGAAGCCGTGGTTGAAATCACCGCCCTCGTTGAGCACCGCCACCACTTCGTCACGCACGATCAGGCCACCCATCGGTATGTAGCCGGACGTCAGGCCTTTGGCGATGGTCATCATGTGTGGCTTGAGGTCGTAGAAATCGCTGCCGAACCATTGGCCGGTACGGCCGAAACCGCAGATCACTTCATCGGCCACGAACAGGATGTCGTACTTGGCGAGGATTTCCTTGATGCGCGGCCAGTAGGTGTCTGGCGGAATGATCACGCCGCCGGCGCCCTGGATCGGCTCGGCAATAAAGGCACCGACGTTGTCCACGCCGACTTCCAGAATCTTTTCTTCCAGCTGATTGGCCGCCCAGATCCCGAACTCTTCCGGGGTCATGTCGCCGCCTTCGGCGAACCAGTACGGCTGGGCGATGTGGACGATGCCCGGAATCGGCAAGTCGCCCTGTTCGTGCATGTAGGTCATGCCGCCCAGGCTCGCGCCGGCCACGGTGGAACCGTGGTAGCCGTTCTTTCGGCTGATGATGACTTTCTTGTTCGGCTGACCCTTGATCGCCCAGTAGTGGCGAACCATGCGCAGCATGGTGTCGTTGCCTTCGGAGCCGGAACCGGTGAAGAACACGTGGTTCATGCCTTCCGGCGCCACGTCGGCAATCGCCTTGGCCAGTTCCAGTGCTGGCGGGTGGGCGGTCTGGAAGAACAGGTTGTAGTAAGGCAGTTCGCGCATTTGTTTGGCGGCCGCATCGGCCAGCTCATCGCGCCCATAACCGATCGCCACACACCACAGACCCGCCATGCCATCGAGGATCTTGTTGCCCTCGCTGTCCCACAGGTACACGCCCTTGGCGTTGGTGATGATCCGTGGACCTTTTTCTTTCAGCTGCTTGAAGTCGCTGAACGGGGCCAGGTGGTGATCGCTGCTGAGGGCTTGCCACTCACGGGTTTGCGGGTTGTTGCTGGTCATGCCAATTCTCCTTGTTATCGGTGAAGGCGCGGCGGCTGGCCACCGCGCCCGGCGTATCAGACGGCGAAGAGCAGGTACTCACGCTCCCAGGAACTGATCACGCGCTTGAAGTTTTCATGCTCGGCCCGCTTGACCGCGACGTAGCCGGTGATGAAGGTCTTGCCCAGGTATTTCTCGATGGTCGCGCTGTTTTCCATGCGCTCCAGGGCGTCCTCGATGGTCAGCGGCAGGCGCAGGTTGCGGCGCTCGTAACCACGGCCCACCACTGGCGCGCTCGGGTTGATGCCTTCCACCATGCCGATGTAGCCGCAGAGCAGGCTCGCGGCAATCGCCAGGTACGGGTTGGCGTCGGCGCCCGGCAGGCGGTTTTCCACCCGGCGGTTCTGCGGGCCGGCATCCGGGACGCGCAGGCCCACGGTGCGGTTTTCTTCGCCCCACTCCACGTTCACCGGCGCCGAGGTGTCCGGCAGGAAGCGGCGGAACGAGTTGACGTTCGGTGCGAACAGCGGCAGCAATTCCGGAATCAGTTTCTGCAGGCCACCGATGTGGTGCAGGAACAACTGGCTCATGGTCCCGTCTTCATTCGAGAACACGTTCTTGCCGGTCTCGATGTCGATGATGCTCTGGTGCAGGTGCATCGCACTGCCCGGCTCGCCGGTCATCGGCTTGGCCATGAAGGTCGCGGCCACGTTGTGCTTGAGGGCGGCCTCGCGCATGGTGCGTTTGAACACCAGAATCTGGTCGGCCAGGGACAGGGCATCGCCGTGACGGAAGTTGATTTCCATCTGCGCCGTGCCGTCCTCGTGGATCAGCGTGTCGAGGTCCAGCTCCTGCAATTCGCACCAGTCGTAGACGTCTTCGAACAGCGGATCGAATTCGTTCGCCGCTTCGATGGAGAACGACTGACGACCGATCTCCGGACGCCCGGAACGGCCAACTGGCGGCTGCAACGGATAGTCAGGGTCGTCGCTGCGCTTGGTCAGGTAGAACTCCATTTCCGGCGCAACGATCGGCTGCCAGCCCTTGTCGGCATAGAGTTTCAGGACTTTCTTGAGGACGTTGCGCGGCGACAGCTCGATCGGGTTGCCTTGCTTGTCGTAGGTGTCGTGGATCACCTGGGCGGTCGGCTCGATGGCCCAGGGCACCAGGTACACGGCGTTCTGGTCGGGACGGCAGATCATGTCGATGTCGGCCGGGTCGAGCAGCTCGTAATAGATGTCGTCTTCGACGTAGTCGCCGGTCACGGTCTGCAACAGAACGCTCTCTGGCAGGCGCATGCCTTTTTCGGCGATGAACTTGTTGGTCGGCGAGATCTTGCCCCGGGTGATGCCGGTCAAGTCGCCGATCATGCATTCGACTTCTGTGATCTTGTGGTCTTTCAACCAATCGGTGAGCTGGTCGAGGTTGTTACTCATAAATGCCTCTGGGCTGAGTCTCCTGACGCATGTCAGGCAAGTTTGACGCACGGGGCGTCGCGTTAAAGGGCCTTGCTTGCGCGCAGTGCCGGCTTACGCCAGGCACCGCGCATAGACAATGAAGGAGGAGCTTACCTGCCCTTTACGCTGGCGTTGCATTTCCTGTGCACATCCCGGGCGTGCGGAATCACGGGCACGGCGACGGACGCGGTGCAGGCCGGGAGCAGGAAAGAGATCTATATTGAAAGGAGAACCGCTAAAGAGGATGCCCTCGCACACGTCCAGAATATCGGACGCTGGCGCTCGATCTGCCATGCGCTGGGAGATCGCTGGCACGTTGCAGGCCTTGCTGGCCGCACTGCGGACGGACGTGTCGCCACTGATGTGATAAGCATGCAGACCGGACTGCAAAGAGCAGTCGGTGACGCCGATTAACGGCAGGCGAGACATGAAGCACCCCGGTATTATTGCTGTTATGGGTTTGATCCGAGCTTAGCCTTGTTCATTTTTTTACACAACACCCCCGTAAAAAATACAACACGGCCTGCTCAAGCCTGCGGGTGGCGCGTCCTTCACGGATAAAAAAATGCCCCAAAGTGCCCCATAAATGCCCTCGTGGCGCTTTTTCAGGGCAGAAAAGGCCTCGCTTGACTTCGGCAGGCCGTTCGGGTTGACTGAAACCAGAAAAGATCAATGATTGATATTTTTAACAACAAAGGTGTTGCATCATGTCGGTACCCCCGCGTGCCGTTCAGCTTAACGAAGCGAACGCGTTCCTTAAGGAACATCCTGAGGTTCTGTACGTTGACCTTCTGATTGCGGATATGAATGGTGTGGTGCGCGGCAAGCGCATCGAACGCACCAGCCTCCACAAGGTTTACGAGAAAGGCATCAACCTGCCGGCCTCTCTATTTGCTCTGGATATCAATGGTTCGACGGTGGAAAGCACCGGCCTGGGCCTGGACATCGGCGACGCCGACCGTATCTGCTATCCAATCCCCGATACCCTGTGCAACGAGCCATGGCAGAAGCGCCCGACCGCGCAACTGTTGATGACCATGCACGAACTCGAAGGTGACCCTTTCTTCGCCGACCCGCGCGAAGTGCTCCGTCAAGTTGTTGCAAAGTTTGACGAGCTGGGCTTGACCATCTGCGCCGCATTCGAACTCGAGTTCTACCTGATCGACCAGGAAAACGTGAACGGCCGCCCTCAGCCGCCGCGCTCGCCGATCTCCGGCAAACGCCCGCATTCGACCCAGGTCTACTTGATCGACGACCTCGACGAATACGTCGACTGCCTCCAGGACATTCTGGAAGGCGCCAAAGAGCAAGGCATCCCGGCCGACGCCATCGTCAAGGAAAGTGCCCCGGCGCAGTTCGAAGTGAACCTGCACCACGTCGCCGACCCGATCAAGGCATGCGACTACGCGGTCCTGCTCAAGCGTCTGATCAAGAACATCGCTTACGACCATGAAATGGACACCACCTTCATGGCCAAGCCGTACCCGGGCCAGGCAGGCAACGGTCTGCACGTCCATATTTCGGTTCTCGACAAAGAAGGCAAAAACATTTTTGCCAGCGAGGATCCCGAGCAGAACGCCGCGCTGCGTCACGCGATCGGCGGTGTGCTCGAGACCCTGCCCGCGCAGATGGCTTTCCTCTGCCCGAACGTCAACTCCTACCGCCGTTTCGGCGCACAGTTCTACGTGCCGAACTCGCCGAGCTGGGGCCTGGACAACCGCACCGTGGCCCTGCGCGTACCGACCGGCTCCGCCGACGCGGTCCGTCTGGAACACCGCGTTGCCGGCGCCGACGCCAACCCGTACCTGCTGATGGCTTCGGTCCTGGCGGGCGTGCACCACGGTCTGGTCAACAAGATCGAACCGGGCGCTCCGGTCGAAGGCAACAGCTACGAGCAGAACGAGCAGAGCCTGCCGAACAACTTGCGCGACGCCCTGCGCGAGCTGGACGACAGCGAGGTGATGGCCAAGTACATCGATCCGAAATACATCGATATCTTCGTCGCCTGTAAAGAGAGCGAGCTGGAGGAGTTCGAACACTCCATCTCCGACCTCGAGTACAACTGGTACCTGCACACCGTTTAAGCGGATTGCAGCGCCAAAAAGAACGCCGTCGGCTATCGCAGCCAGCGGCGTTTTTTTATGGCCGCCTGCGGCGGTTCGCGAGCAAGCCCGCTCCCACAGTGAATCTCCTGCGAACAGAAAATTTCATCTCACAGGAGATACCCCGTGGGAGGGGGCTTGCTCCCGAAAGCGGCCGACAAGACAACACAAGAGCCGGCTCGTACAATGCCCGCTGCCCCGCAGGAGACTTTCATGACGCGTCCCGCCCCCGTCCGCAAACCCCGTGCCCGCAGTCAGGCGCGGATCGATTCGATACTCGACGCCGCGCGCACGCTGCTGGCCGCCGAGGGCGTGGCGAGCCTGTCGATCTACAGCGTGGCCGAGCGCGCACAGATTCCGCCCTCTTCGGTCTACCACTTCTTCGCCAGCGTCCCGGCGCTGCTCGAAGCGCTGACGGCAGATGTGCACGCGGCCTTCCGCGCCTGCCTGCAAGCGCCGATCGATCACGATGCCCTGCGCGACTGGCGTGACCTGTCGCGGCTGGTCGAAGAGCGGATGCTGGAGATCTATGGCGAGGATGCCGCCGCCCGCCAGCTGATCCTCGCGCAACACGGCCTCACCGAAGTCACCCAGGCTGACCGTCAGCACGACCTCGAACTCGGCGACCTGATGCACAAGCTGTTCGACCATCATTTCGAACTGCCGCGACTGCCGGATGACGTCGACGTGTTCGCGCTGGCCATGGAACTGGGCGACCGCGTCTACGCCCGCTCGGTGCAACAGCACGGGCAGATCACCCCGCGCATGGCCGAGGAAGGCATGCGGGTGTTCGATGCCTATATCGGACTTTATCTGCCGCCGTATCTTCCCAAGCGAATTCTCTAGCGATGATCGTTCCCACGCTCTGCGTGGGAATGCAGCCCGAGACGCTCCGCGTCACTGGACGCGGAGCGTCCCCAGAGGCATTCCCACGCGGAGCGTGGGAACGATCAACAAAAAACCCCGAAGGGCTCACACCCTTCGGGGTTGTTTTTGTCCCACGCCCTTACAACTTGGCGATGGACACCTCGGTGGATTTCACGAAGGCGATCACTTCGCTGCCGACCTCCAGTTCCAGCTCCTTGACCGAACGGGTGGTGATCACCGACGTGACGATGCCGGAAGCGGTCTGCACGTCGATTTCCGACAGCACGTCGCCGAGAACGATCTCCTTGATCGCGCCTTTGAACTGGTTGCGTACGTTGATGGCTTTGATAGTCATGGCATTGATTCCTGTCGTTTGCTTGAGTTATTGAGCCCAACGCAGTTGCGTAGGCAAGGGTGAAACGGGTTCCGGCGCCGGCGGCTCGCCGGGCAGGGACAACACACGGTTGAGCACTTCGGTTTCCAGCGCCGCCAGGCGATGGGAACCACGCACTCGAGGGCGCGGCAGCTCCACTTGCAGGTCGAGGCCGACTTCGCCGTCCTCGATCAGAATCACCCGGTCGGCAATCGCCACCGCTTCGCTGACGTCGTGGGTCACCAGCAACACGGTGAAACCATGCTGTTGCCAGAGACGTTCGATCAGTTGCTGCATCTCGATCCGGGTCAGCGCATCCAGCGCGCCCAGCGGCTCGTCGAGCAGCAACAGACGCGGTTGATGAATCAGCGCCCGGGCCAGCGCCACGCGCTGCTTCTGCCCGCCGGACAGCGCCGCCGGCCATTCATTGGCGCGATCGGCGAGGCCGACCGCATCCAGCGCCTGCAAGGCTTGTGGACGCCAGTTGCCTTTGAGGCCGAGCCCGACGTTGTCGATGATCTTTTTCCACGGCAGCAGCCGTGCTTCCTGGAACATCAGCCGGGTGTCATCCCGCGCATCGCTGAGCGGTGCAGCACCGGCGAGCAGATCGCCGCCGGTGGGTTGGTCGAGACCGGCCAGCAAGCGCAGCAACGTGCTTTTGCCGCATCCGCTGCGCCCGACCACGGCGACGAATTGCCCCGCCGGAATGTGCAGATCGATGTCACGCAGTACCTGCCGCGAGCCGAAAGTCTTTCGCAGGTTGCGCACCGCCAGCGGAATCCCGCGCAGCAGGCGTGGAGGTTGTTGAGCGGTCATGCCGCACCTCCTCTCGCCACTTGATACGCCGGATGCCAGCGCAGCCACACACGCTCAAGGCCACGGGCAGCGAGGTCGGCCAGCTTGCCGAGCACCGCGTACATCAGAATCGCCAGCACCACTACGTCGGTCTGCAAGAACTCGCGAGCGTTCATCGCCAGGTAGCCGATGCCGGAGCTGGCGGAAATGGTTTCCGCCACGATCAGCGTCAGCCACATGAAGCCTAGGGCGAAGCGCACGCCGACCAGAATCGAAGGCAGCGCACCCGGCAGAATCACCTCCCAGAACAGGCTGAAACCGGATAGGCCATAACTGCGCGCCATCTCCACCAGCGCCGGATCGACGTTGCGGATGCCGTGATAGGTGTTGAGGTAGATCGGGAACAACGTGCCCAATGCCACCAGGAAAATCTTCGCCGACTCGTCGATGCCGAACCACAGGATCACCAGCGGAATCAGCGCCAGGTGCGGCACGTTGCGGATCATCTGCACCGAGCTGTCGAGCAGACGCTCGCCCCACTTCGACAGGCCGGTGATGAAGCCCAGCACCAGACCGATGCTGCCACCGATGGTGAACCCCAGCGCGGCGCGCCAGCCGCTGATTGCCAGGTGCGTCCAGATTTCGCCGCTGCGCACCAGGCTGACGCCGGCTTCGATCACCGCCACCGGCGCCGGCAGAATCCGCGTCGACAGCCAACCCGCCGACACCAACAACTGCCACACCGCCAGCAACAACACCGGCAACGCCCAGGGCGCGAGGCTGTGGATAAATTTCTTCATGGCGGCGCCTCAGCTCTGGGACGCGGCTTTGGGAAGAATGTCGTTGGCCACCATCTCGCCGAACGGGCTGACGTAACCGGCGCTTTTCGGCAATTCCGGACGCTCGACGTCGAGGTGCGGGAACAGCAGTTCGGCTACCCGATACGATTCTTCGAGGTGTGGATAACCGGAGAAGATGAAGGTATCGATGCCCAGATCCGCGTATTCCTTCACGCGCGCCGCCACGGTCGGGCCGTCGCCAACCAGCGCGGTACCGGCACCGCCGCGCACCAGGCCGACGCCGGCCCACAGGTTCGGGCTGACTTCGAGGTTGTCGCGACTGCCACCGTGCAGCGCAGCCATGCGTTGCTGGCCCACCGAATCGAACCGCGCCAGCGAAGCCTGGGCACGTTTGATGGTGTCGTCGTCCAGATGCGAGATCAGGCGATCCGCCGCTTGCCAGGCTTCGGCGTTGGTTTCCCGCACGATCACATGCAGACGAATGCCGAAGCGCACGGTGCGTCCGAGCTTGGCGGCTTTGGCACGCACCTGTTCGATCTTCTCGGCAACGGCTGCGGGCGGCTCGCCCCAGGTCAAGACCATTTCCACTTGTTCGGCGGCCAGATCCTGCGCCGCTTCCGACGAACCACCGAAATACAGCGGCGGACGCGGCTGCTGGATCGGCGGATAGAGCAATTTGGCGCCCTTCACGCTGATGTGCTCGCCGTCGTAATCCACGGTTTCGCCTTCCAGCACGCGGCGCCAGATCCGGGTGAATTCCACCGAGGCCTGATAGCGCGCTTCGTGATCGAGGAACAGACCGTCGCCGGCCAACTCTTCCGGATCGCCACCGGTCACCAGGTTGAACAGCGCACGACCACCGGACAATCGATCCAGCGTCGCAGCCTGACGCGCCGCCACCGTCGGGGAAATGATCCCGGGGCGCAGGGCGACAAGGAATTTCAGACGCTGGGTCACCGGGATCAGCGATGCCGCCACCAGCCACGAGTCCTCGCAGGAACGGCCGGTGGGAATCAGCACGCCGCCAAAACCCAGTCGATCCGCCGCTTGCGCGACCTGTTGCAGATAGCCGTGGTCGACGGCGCGGGCGCCTTCGGCGGTGCCAAGGTAATGGCCGTCGCCGTGGGTAGGCAGGAACCAGAAGATGTTGAGGCTCATGGAGTGGTCTCCTTGGGGATTCGATTTACTGGGCTTGGGTGACCGAGCTTTGGGCCACAGCGGCCGGTGGGGTCCAGATCACGTCCTTGATGCTCAACGGCTTGGGGATCAGCTTGAGCTGGTAGAAGGTGTCGGCGATTTTCTGTTGTGCGGCGACCACTTCCGGGGTCAGGAACAGCGCGCCGTAGCCCTGGCGTTTCACCGAGGTCAGGGTGATGTCTGCCGGCAGGCCGAGCAGCGGCGACACCTGTTGGGTCACGTCTTCCGGGTTGGCCTTGGACCACTCGCCGACGGCGCGCACTTCTTCCACGAGGGTCTTGATCACCTCGGGATTTTTCTGTGCGTAGGGTTTGGTCGCCAGGTAGAACTGGTGGTTGTCGACGATGCCTTTGCCGTCACGCAGGGTGTGCGCTTGCAGCTGTTTCTCGGCGGCGGCCTGGTACGGGTCCCAGATGACCCAGGCGTCGACGCTGCCACGTTCGAACGCGGCGCGGGCATCGGCCGGCGGCAGGAATACGGTTTGAATGTCGGTGTACTTGAGGCCGGCGTCTTCCAGCGCACGCACCAGCAGGTAGTGAACGTTGGAGCCTTTGTTCAGGGCGACTTTCTTGCCCTTGAGATCCGCCACCGATTTGATCGGCGAATCTTTCGGCACGAGGATCGCTTCGCTGTTCGGCGCTGGTGGCTCGTAAGCCACGTAGAGCAGATCGGCACCGGCCGCCTGGGCAAAGACCGGCGGGGTTTCGCCGGTGACGCCGAAGTCGATCGAGCCGACGTTCAGGCCTTCCAGCAGTTGCGGGCCGCCGGGGAATTCAGTCCATTGCACGTCGACGCCTTGAGCAGCGAGACGCTTTTCCAGAGTGCCTTTGGCTTTGAGCAGCACCAGCGTGCCGTACTTCTGATAACCGATCCGAAGCGTCTCGGCCTGAGCTTGAGTGATGGCGCCGAAGGACACAGCCGCAGCAAACAGAGCGACCAGACCACGACGCAAAAATACAGTGCGCATAGCGCTCTCCTTTTTGCTGTTGGGTTTTGGCTGCACCTGCTTGGCCGTTGGCGGCTGAGTAAGGTGAGTACTTCAAGGTTCGGTGTGGCTCAAATGCTCCAGCGAGCACTCAACAAACGTTCGTTCAACAGCCCCGGCTCCAGCGGCTTCGGCCGGCGGGCCATGGCGCTGACAAACTGGTCCAGCGCTTCATGCAGCCGCTGCTCCAGAGCCGGCGCCAACTGCGCCTGGGCACTGCCTTCGCCGTAGGCGATCTGGCTGTCCTCGGCAAAAATCCCTTGCAGCATTTCCTGGGCCTTCAACGCCGACAGCACAGGCTTGAGGGCGTAATCGACCACCAGCATGTGGGCGATGCTGCCGCCGGTAGCCATCGGCAGAACAATCTTGTGGTTCAGCGCACGCTCGGGCAGCAGATCCAGCACGGTCTTCAGGGCGCCGGAAAACGACGCCTTGTACACCGGCGTGGCGATCAGCAGGCCATCGGCGTTTTCAATCTGTTGCAGCAGGTCGAGCACCTTCGGGCTGTCGAAGCGGGCGTGGAGCAGGTCTTCGGCCGGGAAGTCCCGCACCTGATAACTCACCACTTCCACCCCTTGCTGCTGCAACCAGCGTTGCGAGCGCTCCAGCAACACCCCGGAGCGGGAACGTTGACTGGGACTGCCACCGAGTGAGACGACCAGCATTCAGACGATTCCTTGCGCGTTACAGGCGATTCGCGGGTTGCGATCTCGCTTCGATGTCAGTGACCTTACCAGCTGATTCATATATCTATAAATCATATTTATTCATTTGGTTATTCTTTATGGAGATATGCATTTCACTTTCCTGCGGGCAAAAAAACAGGCCGTGAAAACGGCCTGAAACCCTGCATCGTGGTTCGTACTGATCGCTCCCTGACTGATCGTTCCCACGCTCCGCGTGGGAATGCCGCCCGTGACGCTCTGCGTCACAGTGGACGCGGAGCGTCCATGTATTCATTCCCACGCGGAGCGTGGGAACGATCCGAGGTAGGTTATTTGTTCGGCTGTGGGGTGAGGCGCAGGTACGGTTTCACCGCGCGGTAGCCTTTCGGAAAGCGTTGTTTGATTTCTTCTTCGTCCTTGAGCGACGGCACGATCACCACTTCTTCACCGTCCTGCCAGTTGGCCGGGGTGGCCACCTTGTAGTTATCGGTGAGCTGCAGCGAATCAATCACCCGCAAGATCTCGTGGAAGTTGCGCCCGGTGCTCGCCGGGTAGGTGATGGTCAGGCGGATCTTCTTGTTCGGATCGATCACGAACAGCGAACGCACGGTCAGGGTGTCGTTGGCGTTCGGGTGGATCAGATCGTACAGATCGGACACCTTGCGATCGGCATCGGCCAGGATCGGGAAGTTGACGATGGTGTTCTGGGTTTCGTTGATGTCCTCGATCCACTTGTGGTGCGAGTCCACCGGATCGACCGACAGTGCAATGGCCTTCACGCCACGCTGGGTGAACTCGTCCTTGAGCTTGGCAGTGAAGCCCAGCTCGGTGGTGCAGACCGGAGTGAAGTCCGCCGGGTGGGAAAACAGCACGCCCCAGCTATCGCCCAGCCATTCGTGAAAACGAATCTTGCCGGCGCTGGAATCCTGTTCGAAATCGGGGGCGATATCGCCAAGTCTGAGGCTCATGGTGCGGCTCCTGATGAGTTGTTGGAGACCTCAACTGTAGCTCGGGATTCGATCTTCTGAAAAAGAATAAATAACTAGATATTTATATCTTTAAAGAATATTAAACATCTGTTCACTGGACGTCCCGCAGCATCGCGACGAACATCGCCCTCAAGGTTCGAGAAGGCCTTGAGTTGCTGTAAAGAGGGGAACATCGGGAACGGCTTACGGGGGTGAGCCGGACCCGAAAACGCAAAAGCCCCGTCCGGCGCGATGCCGGACGGGGCTTTTTTACATCGGTTTTTTACATCAGTGCAGGAGCGCGCTATTACAGCAGCGGGATCGAGTAGCTGACGATCAGGCGGTTTTCGTCCTGCGAACGGGTGTTCGGCAGGTCGGTGCGCCATACAGCGTTTTTCCACATCAGGCCGACGTTCTTGAACGGACCTTCCGGTACGACGTAACCAATGGTGAAGTCGCGTTCCCACTCGGAACGGTTCGAAGCGCTTTCGCGACCGTTGGTGCCAACGGTGTCGATCGAATCGCCTTTCAGGTAAACCACACCGGCGGTCAGGCCAGGTACGCCGACTTTGGCGAAGTCATAGGAGTAGCGAGCTTGCCAGGTTTTCTCGCCGGCACGGCCGAACTTCTGGATCTGCATGTCGGTGATGGTGTAGTTCGACGAACCGTCGCCCTGGTTCAGCCAAGGGAAGTCGGAGCTGCCGTTGGAAACCTGGTAACCGCCACCGAAGGTGTGACCTTCAACGGTGTACAGGAACAGGCCGCTGTACAGGTTGTTGTCGACTTCGCCACGACCGTTGCGCACGCCGGTGTAGTTACCGGTGCTGAAGTACGCAGGATCAGTGCCGTTCTTGCCGTCGTCGGAGCTGTTGAAGTAACGGAAGTCAGACTTCAATACGCCCGGGCCGATGGCCCAGTTGTGTACCAGACCCAGGAAGTGCTGCTTGTAGAAGTCTTCCAGGTTGCCGTAGTAGTACTGGGCAGTCAGGTCTTTGGTGATCTTGTAGTCACCACCGGCGTAGATGAACTTGTTGCTGTCACGGAAGCCAGTACCACGGGTGTTTGCACCGCTGATGGACAGGTTTTCGTTGTTGCTGGAGTTACGGCCTTTCACGGCTTCGATCTGACCACCGACCAGAGTCAGGTCCTTGATTTCGCCGGAGGTGATCTGGCCGCCCTGCCAGGTTTGTGGCAGCAGACGACCGTCGTTGGTCACGATGACCGGGTTCTTCGGCTGCAGAGTACCCAGCTTCAGTTCAGTCTGGGAGATCTTGGCTTTGGCAGTCAGACCCAGGCTGGAGAAGTTGTCTACGGCTTTACCGTTGGACTCGCTCGGGAACACAGTGCCGCCGTAAGCGGTGCCGCTGTTGCCGTTGGTGCCGCCGCCCGAATCCAGACGCACGCCCAGCAGGCCGATGGCGTCGATACCGAAGCCCACAGTGCCTTGGGTGTAACCGGAGATGAAACGCAGATCGAAGCCTTGGCCCCACTCTTCGTTCTTGTTGGCGCCAGCGCCATCGCGGTTGTCAGTGTTGATGTAGAAGTTACGCAGCCCCAAGGTGGCCTTGCTGTCTTCGATGAAACCTGCGGCGCCTGCCTGCTGCGCCAAAACCCCTACGGCCACGGCCAGGGCCAAGGTGGACTTGTTCATGTTTCGCTCCTCTCGTTTCTAATTCTTGTGTTCCTGGTCCGGGGTCTGATGCCCCTGGATCCTAAGATGCGCGATTAGCGCCAGACCGTGACTGACAAGTCAATCGTAACCTTGTGTGTCTACGACCAAGGTCTAATCGCAGTTATTTGGTCCCTGCAGGGTAAAGACTTCCTGATAAACCCAAAAAGAATTTATTCATTCTTTTTCATACCATTCGGCTATATGGCCAGCCAATTGCCATCTTCACCGGGATACAGCGTATCGGCGACTAAGCTCATTACTAAATGGTATTTGTTAGCCTTTTTTTAGATCGATTAGCTTTGACGCAACCCCGATTCGTCAATCCCTATCAAAAAGGCGACGCCATGATGGCCAAACGCGCACTATCTAGTCAATTTGTTACAGTTTGTGTGTCAGCGCTGATTTCTTTTTCAGCCCATGCCGCCAACCTCACCGTGGGCTACCAGACCGGTATCGACCCGAGCAAAGTCCCCCAGGCCGACGGCATCTACGAGAAGACCATCGGCGAGAAGATCGACTGGCGCCGGTTCAACAGTGGCCCGGAAGTTGTGACAGCCATTGCCTCCGGCGATGTGCAGATCGGCAACCTCGGCTCCAGCCCGCTGGCGGCCGCCGCCTCGCGCAATCTGCCGATCGTTGCCTTCATCGTCTCGGCGCAGATCAATGCCGCCGAAGCCTTGGTGGTGCGTAACGGCAGCGGTATCAACAAGCCCGAAGACCTGATCGGCAAGACCATCGCCACCCCGTTCGTTTCCACCTCCCACTACAGCCTGCTCGGTGCGCTCAAGCACTGGGGCCTGGACACCTCGAAAGTCAAAGTGGTGAACCTGCAACCCGCAGAAATCGCGGCCGCCTGGAAACGTGGCGACATCGACGGCGCTTTTGTCTGGTCGCCGGCGCTGGGCGAAATCCGCAAGACCGGCAAGACCCTGACCGATGCCGCGCAGGTCGGCCAGTGGGGCGCGCCGACTTTCGAAGTCTGGGTAGCGCGCAAGGACTTTGCCGAGAAGCATCCTGAAGTCGTGGCCAAATTCGCCAAGGTGACTCTGGACTCGTTCGCTGATTACGCCGCCCATAAAGACAGCTGGACAGCCGATTCCGTACCTGTACAGAAAATCGCCAAACTGACCGGTGCCAATGCTGCCGACGTTCCGGAATTGCTTGCCGGTTCGGCCTTCCCGGACGCCAAGGCGCAACAGACCACAGCGCTGCTGGACGGCGGCACGGCGAAGGCGATTGGTGAGACGGCGAAGTTCTTGAAGGAACAGGGCAAGGTCGAAAGCGTTTTGCCTGACTACTCGCCTTATGTCAGTGCGAAGTTTGTAACCGAATAAACGCTATCGCGAGCAGGCTCGCTCCCACACAGGCTCAGTGAACCTTTGTGGGAGCGAGCCTGCTCGCGATGAGGGCGTCACATCACAGAGACTTTTCGAAGATCTTCGAATTGCGCTGATAGTTATAGAGAGAAGCCCGCGCCGCCGGCAGGCGCTCGACGCTGCTCGGTTCGAAGCCGCGCTCGCGGAACCAGTGGGCGGTGCGGGTGGTGAGAACGAACAGGGTCTTCAGGCCCTGCGCCCGGGCACGGGTCTCGATGCGCTCAAGCAATTCGTCGCCGCGACCGCCATGGCGATATTCGGGATTCACCGCCAGGCACGCCAGCTCGCCGGCATCCGAATCGGCAATCTGATACAGCGCCGCACAGGCGATGATCATCCCTTCACGCTCAACCACGCTGAACTGCTCGATTTCACGTTCCAGCACTTCGCGGGAACGGCGCACCAGAATCCCCTGCTCTTCCAGCGGGCTGATCAGGTCCAGCAAGCCACCGACGTCTTCAATCGCCGCCTCGCGCACCAGTTCGAATTGCTCTTGGGCCACCAGCGTACCGCCACCGTCACGGGTGAACAGTTCGGTCAGCAGCGCGCCGTCCTCGGCATAACTGACGATGTGGCTGCGCGCCACGCCGCCACGGCAGGCTTCGGCGGCGGCATCCAGCAGTTCCGCCTGATAATTGCTGCCCAGACGCTGCAAATGCGCCGGCACCTGTTGCGGGCGCAGCTCGCGCACCAGTTTGCCGTTTTCGTCGATCAGACCGAGGTCGGCACCGAACAGCAGCAGCTTGTCGGCGCCCAGATCGATGGCGGCGCGGGTGGCGACGTCTTCGCAGGCCAGGTTGAAGATCTCACCGGTCGGCGAATAACCCAGCGGCGACAGCAGCACGATGGAGCGCTCGTCGAGCAGGCGGTTGATGCCTTTGCGGTCGACCCGGCGCACTTCGCCGGTGTGGTGGTAGTCGACGCCTTCCAGCACGCCGATCGGCCGCGCCGTCACAAGGTTGCCGCTGGCCACCCGCAGACGCGAGCCCTGCATCGGCGAGGAGGCCATGTCCATCGACAGCCGCGCTTCGATAGCGATGCGCAGTTGGCCGACCGCGTCGATCACGCACTCCAGCGTCGCGGCATCGGTGATGCGCATGCCGTGGTGGTAATGCGGAGTCAGGCCGCGGGCGGCGAGGCGGGTTTCGATCTGCGGACGGGAACCATGAACCAGTACCAGCCGCACGCCGAGGCTGTGCAGCAGCACGATGTCATGGACGATGTTGCCGAAATTCGGATGCTCCACGCCGTCGCCCGGAAGCATGACGACGAAGGTGCAATCGCGGTGAGCATTGATATAGGGAGACGCGTGGCGAAGCCAATTGACGTATTCGGGCATGAACCTGGGCCTGTAATAAATAGCAGCCGGAAAAGGGGCGAAACGGAAAACGCACAGCGGGCTGATGGTTATCGTCGGAACAGGCTTGGCGACACGCGCGCTCTCCTCATCAATACGGGTGGGTGTTTGGGCAATTTATACAGCTTTGAGACAGTAATGTTCGATCAACTGCCGCAATAGATGCACGGTAGGCTGCAAACGTGACATTTCGAGGTACTCGTCCGGCTGGTGCGCACAGGCGATGTCGCCGGGACCGAGCACGATGGTTTCGCAGCCAAGGCGCTGAAGATAAGGCGCTTCGGTGCCGAACGCTACCGCTTCGGCCGTGTGGCCGGTGAGTTTTTCGGCAATTCGCACCAGCTCGGCGTCTTCGGCCTGCTCGAACGGCGGCACTTCGGGAAACAGCGGCGCGTAATCGATCTTCACCTGATGGCGCTCGGCGACCGGGTTGAGCCTGCGCAAAATCTCGCTGCGCAAGAGCTTGGGGTCCATCCCCGGCAGCGGCCGCAGGTCGAACTCCAGCGAACACTGGCCGCAGATGCGGTTGGGGTTGTCGCCACCGTGGATGCAGCCGAAGTTCATGGTCGGCTGCGGCACGCTGAACTGCGGGTTGTTGAATTCGCGCTGCCACAGCAGGCGCAGGCCGCGCAGCTCACCGATGGCATCGTGCATCGCTTCGAGGGCGCTGTGCCCCAGGCGCGGATCCGACGAATGGCCGCTCTGCCCAAGGATATCGATGCGTTCCATCATGATGCCTTTGTGCATGCGGATCGGCTTGAGCCCGGTCGGCTCGCCGATCACCGCCGCCCGGCCCAGCGGTCGCCCCGCTTCGGCCAGCGCGCGGGCACCGGACATCGAGCTTTCTTCATCGCAGGTGGCGAGGATCAGCAGCGGCTGCTTGAACGGCTGGTCGAGCAGCGGTTGCACGGCTTCGATGATCAGGGCGAAAAAGCCCTTCATGTCGCAACTGCCGAGGCCGACCCAGCGGCCGTCGACTTCGGTGAGTTTCAGCGGATCGGTTTTCCACAGCGCATCGTCGTACGGCACCGTGTCGCTGTGCCCGGCCAGCACCAGCCCGCCGGGGCCGCTGCCGAAACTGGCGAGGAGGTTGAATTTGCCGGGGCTGACCTGCTGGATGTCGCAGCTGAAACCCAGATCGCCGAGCCAGCCCGCGAGCAGATCGATCACCGCCCGGTTGGACTGATCGAGGCCCGGCTGGGTGCAACTGACCGATGGCGCGGCGATCAGTGCAGCGAACTGGTCTTGCATGGACGGCAAAGGCATCGCTGACTCCAACTCCCGGATTGAGGTTCATCATAGAACCATCCGGCGCCGAGAATAAACCGCCGCAAAGCGTAGGAAGGTTCAGTCCTGTACACTGCACGGCCTTGGCAGCCACACATTCCCCCGGCTGCGCTCCCGATCCTGGATTTTCCGGCCATGCAGAAAGAAACCGAAATCAAACTCCGCGTCAGCCGCGAAACCCTCGCCGCCCTGCGCGAGCACCCTCTCCTGAAAAAACGCAACAAAAGTGGCTGGGAACGCCGTGAGTTGATGAATCAGTACTTCGACACGCCTGAGCGTGACCTGGCCCGGGCCAAGGTTGCCCTGCGCCTGCGCAAGGACGGCGAAGAGGTGATT
Source organism: Pseudomonas sp. B37(2017) (assembly GCF_002112885.1). Lineage (NCBI taxonomy): Bacteria > Pseudomonadati > Pseudomonadota > Gammaproteobacteria > Pseudomonadales > Pseudomonadaceae > Pseudomonas > Pseudomonas sp. B37(2017). The sequence continues at coordinate 111,028 of NZ_NEIX01000003.1, forward strand.
CAGACCCTCAAGACCCGTGGCCAGAGCGTTGCCGGTCTGTCCGAGCGTAACGAGTACGACTGGAACCTGCCCAAAGCCAAGCTCGACGTGAAGAAACTCGACGGCGAATGCTGGCCCGAGTCCCTCGCCGAGCTGGACAAGAAAACCCTGAAGCCGATCTTCACCACCGATTTCGTCCGCGAGCGCGCCGAAATCGCCTGGGGCCGTGGCAAGACCAAAGTGGTCATCGAAGCCGCGCTGGACCTGGGCCACGTGGTGGTCGGCAAGCAGAAAGAAGAAATCTGCGAGCTGGAACTGGAACTGCGCGAAGGCGAACCTGCCGCGCTGCTGGAACTGGCCGCCGAGCTGGCCGAAACCCTGGCCCTGATGCCGTGCGACATCAGCAAGGCCGAGCGCGGCTACCGTCTGTACGACGCCAACAGTTACTCGCTGAGCCTGCCGGCGCCGGCCATCACTGCTGAAACCCCGCTGGACGACGCCTTCGCCGCCCTGGCCTGGCACTTGCTCGGCAGCAGCCAACGTCTGGCCGAACAGTATCGCTTCAACGGCCACTGGCGCCTGCTGCAGGACTGGGTCGAGAACCTCGCGGAAATGCGCGCCCTGCTGAGCAGCCTCGGCCAGGCCGCACCGCGTCCGTCGACCCACGACTTGCGCGTTGCCCTCGATGCCCTGCTGGAAGACTGGCGTCCGCTGGTCCAGGTTGGCATCGAAGACGAAGACGTGCGTAAAGCCGCGCCGGAGCAGTTCCTCGAAGAACTGGAAGATCCGCGCTGGGGCCTGTTCTCGCTGAACGCTTCGCGCTGGTTGCTGGCGCGCACCTGGACGGCTGACCGCAACACCCGTGGCAATCGCCAGGGTGCCGCGCAGTTGCAAAGCTGGCTGCCGCGCCTGCTGGGCGAAGAAGCCACTTCGCTGCAACTGCAGCGCTATCAGCAGCAGCCGGAAGATCTGGCCGAGCAACTGCCACGCATCGAACGCATCCAGGTCTGGCTGCACCACGCGCGCAACGTGCTGGAAATCCCGGAAATGGATCGCCTGTACGGCGAGCTGAACAAACTGGCGCAACTGGCCAACGAGCCGACCATCACCGACGAATTGCTCGATGCGCGCAAGCATCAGGCGATTGCGGTGTACCAGAATCGCGCCTGGAAAATGCTGCTGCGCATGTAACACCGCCATCGCCAGCAGACTGTGATCGTTCCCACGTCGAACCGTCTGCGTGGGAATGCCTCAATGGACGCTCTGCGTCCGCTTTGGGACGCGGAGCGTCCCGGGCTGCATTCCCACGCGGAGCGTGGGAACGATCATCAAATCAGCGCAGTACCGGCAGGCTCGTCGTCGACTTGATCTCCGACAGCGCCACAATCGAGTTCACTTCCTGAATCCCCGGCACCAGCGACAGCTTCTCGAAGAAGAACCGCTCATACGCCTCGATGTCCGCCGCGACAATCCGCAACAGAAAATCCACCGCCCCCATCAGCACGTAACACTCCAGCACTTCGGGAAAACCGCGAATCGCCTCGGTGAACTCAGTGAAGTTCGAACGGCCGTGGGCGTTGAGTTTGATCTCGGCGAAGATCTGCGTGTTCAGGCCGATCTTCTTGCGATCGAGCAAAGTCACCTGGCCACGAATGATCCCCTCCTCCTTCATCCGCTGAATCCGCCGCCAGCACGGCGACTGCGACAGGCCCACCTGTTCGGCGATCTGTGCGCTGGACAAGGAAGCGTCCTCTTGCAGCAGGGCGAGAATGCGCCGGTCGTAGCTGTCCAGCTCGCTGTGCATAAATAATCCCCAAAATAAGCCAATGGCGAATTGATCAACCTTACCAATCGCCTGATCAGCTCATCTTAGACAAGAAATGCCCGGCATCGGATGTAAAAATTCCTCCACTGATTCCGGAGACCTGCCATGCCATACCTCGAAGCCGTCAACACCCCTGCGCCCCGTGCCGATGTGTGGAACGCCAGCAACGCCCATTGCCTTGCGCAGTACCAGATCCTGGCCGAGGCCGAGCCGGATTTGCTGGTGCGGGTGCTGAACCTGTTCGCCTTGCAGTGCCTCACCCCGGAACAGGTGAATGTCCAGCGGCTGGACGATCTGCTGTCGATCGACATCGTCATGAGCCGCCTGAGCTGGCACCGCGCCCAAGTGATCGCGGAAAAACTTCGTAACCTGATCAGCGTCTGCTCGGTGAACCTGCAGAACCCCGACGAGGCGTGGGATGCGCCGGCGCAGGCGGCCGGCTGACAAGAACCGAAACGTCTTCGTCGGGTAGTGGCCCAACGGTCGGCGGGGCCACGACTATCCTTTGCGCACTGTCGTTCAAAAGGAGCCCGCATGTCCGTTCAACTCGCCACTCAGGACCGCTGGCTGGATCTCAATGAGGTACTGCGTGAACTGGTCGCCCAGGGTTTCATCTGCCAGGACTCGGCCGAGCAGGCGCTGAATGCCCGGCGTCGGCATGCCGCCCACGGCCAGAAGCACCCGCTGGAATTCATCGCCAGCCAGCAACTGGACGATCTCAGCCGTCCGGGCAAACACCTCGACCTGGAAAGCCTGACCCTGTGGCTGGCGCAACAGGCCGGCCAGCCGTACCTGCGGATCGATCCGCTGAAGATCAACGTCGCCGCCATCACGCCGCTGATGTCCTATGCCTTTGCCCAGCGCCACAAGATTCTCGCGGTGTCGGTCGACCGCGATGCAGTCACCGTGGCCAGCGCTCAGCCCTACGTCAGCGGCTGGGAGGCGGATCTGACTCACGTCCTGAAGCTGCCGATCAAACGGGTGGTGGCCAACCCGGCGGACATCCAGCGTTTCAGCGTCGAATTCTTTCGTCTCGCAAAATCGGTCAGCGGCGCCAGCAATGCCGATGCGCAAAGCGGCAACCTCGGCAACTTCGAACAACTGCTCAACCTCGGCGCCAGCGATCAGGAGCCGGACGCCAACGACGCGCACATCGTCAACATCGTCGACTGGCTGTTCCAGTACGCCTTCCAGCAGCGGGCCAGCGATATCCACATCGAACCCCGGCGCGAGCAAGGCACGGTGCGTTTTCGCATCGACGGCGTGCTGCACAACGTCTATCAATTTCCGCCGCAGGTGACGATGGCCATTGTCAGTCGCCTGAAAAGCCTTGGCCGGATGAACGTCGCCGAGAAGCGCAAACCCCAGGACGGCCGGGTCAAGACCAAGACCCCGGACGGCGGAGAGGTTGAGTTGCGCCTGTCGACGCTGCCCACTGCGTTCGGCGAAAAAATGGTGATGCGGATCTTCGACCCGGAGGTGCTGCTCAAGGATTTCGATCAGTTGGGTTTTTCCGCCGACGACCTGCGGCGCTGGCAGGACATGACCCGCCAGCCCAACGGCATCATCCTGGTCACCGGGCCGACCGGTTCCGGCAAGACCACCACGCTGTACACCACGCTGAAAAAACTGGCGACGCCCGAGGTCAACCTCTGCACCATCGAGGACCCGATCGAGATGGTCGAGCCGGCCTTCAACCAGATGCAGGTCCAGCACAACATCGACCTGACGTTCGCCGCCGGTGTGCGCGCGCTGATGCGGCAGGACCCGGACATCATCATGATCGGCGAGATCCGCGACCTGGAAACCGCCGAAATGGCGATTCAGGCCGCGCTGACCGGGCACCTGGTGCTCTCGACCCTGCACACCAACGATGCGCCGAGCGCCATCAGCCGTCTGCTGGAACTCGGCGTGCCGCATTACCTGATCAAGGCCACCGTGCTCGGCGTCATGGCGCAACGACTGGTGCGAACCCTGTGCCCGCACTGCAAGGCGCCGCTGACTCTTGATGAAGAAGACTGGCAAACCCTGACCCGACCGTGGCAGGCGCCGCTGCCCGGTAATGCGCAACGGGCCATCGGTTGCCTGGAGTGTCGCGACACCGGTTATCACGGCCGCGCCGGGGTCTACGAAATCATGCAACTGAGCGACAGCCTCAAGGCCTTGATCAGCCCCGACACCGATCTCACCGCGATCCGCCGACAGGCGTTCAAGGAAGGCATGCGCAGCCTGCGATTGTCCGGCGCGCAGAAAGTTGCTGCGGGGCTGACAACCCTTGAGGAAGTGCTGCGGGTGACGCCACAGAGCGAGCAGAAATAGCCGCTCACGGAACCGGATCGGGGAAACGACGATCCAACCGGTTATTCAACACCAGTGGAGTCACCCAACATGCGTCTCAAACTTGCTGTCGCCACCCTTGCCCTGCTGTCTCTGCCCGTCGGTTCGGCAATGGCCGACAGCTTTTGGCGTAACGTCATTTCGTCCGGTGCCACCACCGGCTCGACCTACCTGACCTTCAAGGATCACAAACTGATCGTTGCCGCCCAGGACGATGCCGGCAGCTTCGTCGCCAGCGACGGCGGTATCCGTGGCCCGTACCTGGAAGCGGCGATGCAGAAAGTCCGCGCCGACAACCCGGGCCTGCAGGCAACGGACATGGAACTGGCGAACGCGATCCTGGCGAAGAACGCCGTAGCGTCGGAATAACCCTCCGGACAGACAAAAATGCCGCTCACACGAGCGGCATTTTTTTGCCTCGGATTTCACATTCAACACGGAACACTGTGGGAGCCAGCCTGCTGGCGATAGCGGTGGATCAGTCACCGAAGATGTCGATTGGACTAGCGCAATCGCGAGCAGGCTCGCTCCCACAATGGTTTGATTTCACCCACAGTGTTCAGCGGTAATCGTCCACCGGCACGCAGGCACAGAACAGGTTGCGGTCGCCGTAGACGTTATCGACCCGGTTCACCGCCGGCCAATATTTGTGCGCTTTGGTGTGCGCATCCGGCGTGATGCCCTGCTCGATGCTGTACGGCCGCTCCCACACGCCGGTGATATCGGCCAGGGTATGCGGCGCCCGTTTGAGCGGGTTGTCCTCGGCCGGCCAGTTGCCGTTCTGCACCTCGGTGATTTCTGCGCGGATGCTCAGCATCGCGCCGATGAACCGATCCAGTTCGGCCTTGGACTCGCTCTCGGTCGGCTCGACCATCAAGGTGCCCGGCACCGGGAACGACATGGTCGGCGCGTGGAAGCCGTAATCCATCAGGCGCTTGGCGACGTCTTCTTCGCTGATGCCGGTCTGCCCTTTCAGCGGCCGCAGATCCAGAATGCACTCATGGGCAACCCGCTCGTTGCGGCCGGTGTACAGAACGGGGAAAGCACCGGACAGGTGCTGCGCCAGGTAGTTGGCCGCAAGGATCGCCACTTCGCTGGCATCCGCCAGTTGCGGCCCCATCATCGCGATGTACATCCAGCTGATCGGCAGAATGCTTGCGCTGCCCCACGGCGCGGCGCTGACCGCACCGTTCTGCGGTTGCGGCCCGTCGATCGGAATCACCGGATGGTTGGCAACGAACGGCGCCAGATGCGCACGCACGCCAATCGGCCCCATGCCCGGCCCGCCTCCGCCGTGGGGAATGCAGAACGTCTTGTGCAGGTTCATGTGTGACACGTCGGCGCCGATGTCCGCCGGCCGCGCCAGCCCGACCTGAGCGTTGAGGTTGGCGCCGTCCATGTACACCTGGCCGCCGTGCTTGTGGATAACTTCGCAGATTTCGCTGATGCCTTCCTCGTACACGCCATGGGTCGACGGGTAGGTCGCCATCAGGCATGACAGCTTGTCCCCGGCCTCGGACGCCTTGGCTTTCAAGTCCTCCAGATCAACGTTACCAGCGTCGTCGCACTCGACAATCACCACGCGCATCCCGGCCATCTGCGCCGAGGCCGGGTTGGTGCCGTGGGCCGAAGAAGGAATCAGGCAGATGTCGCGCCCGCCCTGCTGGCGGCTCTCGTGGTATTTGCGGATCGCCAGCAACCCGGCGTACTCGCCCTGGGCGCCGGAGTTGGGTTGCATGCAGATCGCATCGAACCCGGTGATCGCGCACAGCCAGCGCTCCAGTTCCTCGATCATCAGCGTGTAACCGACCGCCTGCTCCCGGGGCACGAACGGGTGCAGATTGGCGAATTGCGGCCAGGTGATCGGGATCATCTCGCTGGTGGCGTTGAGTTTCATGGTGCAGGAGCCCAGCGGGATCATCGACTGGTTGAGCGCCAGATCCTTGCTCTCCAGTTGTTTGAGGTAGCGCAACATCTCGGTTTCGCTGTGGTGGGCGTTGAACACCGGGTGACGCAGGTACGGCGTGCTGCGTTGCAGCGTGTCGGGAATGCCGGAGTCCAGCGTTTCGGCGTCGAGCTCATCGACGCTCAACCCGTGATCGGCGCCCAGCAGCACATCGAACAGTCTGGCCACGGTGCTTTCATCACAGGCCTCGTCGAGGCTCAGACCCAGTTGGCCACGACCGAGAATTCGCAGGTTGATCTGCGCGGCCTGGGCGCTTTCGATGATCGCGGTTTGCGCGCCGCCCACGTCCAGCGTGAGGGTGTCGAAGAAGTGTTCGTTCAGCCGTTTTATGCCATGGCGTTCGAGCCCGGCGGCGAGAATGCAGGTCAGCCGGTGCACCCGCTGGGCGATTCGTTTCAGACCTTCCGGGCCGTGATAGACCGCATAGAAACTGGCGATGTTGGCCAGCAAGACCTGGGCGGTGCAGATGTTCGAATTGGCCTTCTCCCGGCGGATGTGCTGTTCGCGAGTTTGCAGGGCCATACGCAGCGCGACATTGCCGCGGGCATCTTTCGACACACCGATGATCCGGCCGGGAATCGCCCGTTTGTATTCCTCGCGACTGGCGAAAAACGCCGCGTGCGGGCCGCCGTAACCCATCGGCACGCCGAAGCGCTGGGATGAACCGAACACCACGTCGGCACCCAGTTCGCCCGGCGGGGTCAGCAGCAACAGACTGAGCAGATCGGCCGCCACGCAGGCCAGCGCCTGCTGCGCGTGCAGGTGATCGATCAGTGGCCGCAGGTCGCGGACTTCGCCGTGGGTGTCGGGGTATTGCAGCAGTGCACCGAACACCTGGTGCTGCTTCAAGTTATCCACAGCGTCGACGATCAGCTCGAAGCCGAAGCCTTCGGCGCGGGTCTGCACCACGGAAATGGTTTGTGGATGACAGTTTTCGTCGACGAAGAACAGATTGCTTTTCGACTTCGCCACGCGCTTGGCCAGGGCCATGGCTTCCGCCGCAGCGGTGGCTTCATCGAGCAGCGAAGCGTTGGCCAGTTCAAGGCCGGTGAGGTCGATGGTCAGTTGCTGAAAATTGAGCAACGCTTCGAGCCGGCCTTGGGCGATTTCCGGTTGATAAGGCGTGTAGGCGGTGTACCAGCCGGGATTTTCCAGCACGTTGCGCAGGATGACGGTCGGCGTCAGGGTGCCGTGGTAGCCCATGCCGATCAGGCTGGTCCAGACCTGGTTCTGCTCGGCATAACCGCGCAGCTTTGCCAGAGCCGCCTGTTCGTCCAGCGCCGGTGGCAGGTCCAGCTCGCGGTTGAGGCGAATGCCCGGCGGCACGGTCTGTTCGATCAGTTCGACCCGACTGCCGAGGCCGAGGCTGTCGAGCATCGCCTGCTGCTCGGCGGCATCGGGGCCGAGGTGGCGGCGCAGAAAGGCATGGGGATCGCGTAACTGGCTCAAGGATGGCAACTGGGACATGACGGGCTCTCTCTTGGCTGGCGGCTCGGCGTCAATGCAACACGGTCAAACCAGCATAGCAGCCACCCCGACGGCCAAAGTCCCGGGCAGAAAAAAGCCCCGACGGGTCGGGGCTTTGGGGTCTCGCCTGCAGCTTATTCGCCGATGGCAGCCTTGTAGCCGGCAGCGTCGAGCAGCTTGTCCAGCTCGGCCTTGTCGCTTGGCTTGAGCTTGAAGATCCACGCACCGTAAGGATCAGAGTTCAGCAGCTCCGGCGAGCCGCTCAGCTCTTCGTTGATGGCAATCACTTCACCGCTGATCGGAGCGTAGATATCGGAAGCGGCTTTCACCGACTCAACGACACCGGCCTGGTCTTCGGCAGCGAAAACCTTACCCACTTCGGTCAGCTCAACGAACACCACATCACCCAACGCTTCCTGGGCGTGATCGCTGATGCCCACGGTGACGGTGCCGTCGGCTTCCAGGCGCGCCCATTCATGACTTTCGGCAAAACGCAGTTCAGCTGGGATGTTGCTCATGCTCGGTGTCCTCAAGAAATTGTCAGCGGTCGTGCCCGCCGGAAAAGGTTTAGATCAAGGTTTTGCCGTGACGGACAAAGGTCGGTTTGACCACTCGTACCGGATACCACTTGCCACGGATTTCCACTTCGGCGCGGTCGGCAGTCGCCATCGGTACACGCGCCAGGGCAATCGACTTGCTAAGCGTAGGAGAGAAACTACCACTGGTGATCTCCCCTTCGCCAACATCAGCGATACGAACGACCTGATGGGCCCGCAAAACCCCGCGTTCCTCAAGCACCAGGCCGACCAGTTTGTGCTGCACGCCGGCGGCTTTTTCCGCTTCCAGCGCGTCGCGACCGATGAACCGGCGCGTGGCCGGCTCCCAGGCGATGCTCCAGGCCATGTTCGAGGCCAGTGGCGAAAGGTCCTGGTGGATGTCCTGACCGTAAAGGTTCATGCCGGCTTCGACCCGCAGCGTGTCGCGGGCACCGAGGCCGATGGGGGAAATGCCGGCGCCCACCAGATCGTTGAAAAATCCGGGGGCCTGATCGGCCGGCAGGGCAATTTCCAGACCGTCCTCACCGGTGTAGCCGGTGCGCGCAATGAACCAGTCGCCGTCGACGTGGCCTTCGAAAGGCTTGAGCATCTGGATCAGATTTGCGCGGGACTGGGTCACCAGTTCGGCAATCTTGTGCCGGGCATGGGGACCTTGGATGGCGAGCATCGCCAGCTCGGAGCGTTCGTGCATTTGCACATCGAAGCTGCCCAGCTGTGCCTGCATCCAGGCCAGATCCTGATCGCGGGTGGAAGCGTTGACCACCAGACGATAACCGTCCTCGAGGCGATAGACGATCATGTCGTCGACGATGCCGCCGCGCTCGTTGAGCATGGTGCTGTACAACGCACGGCCGGGGCTGTGCAGGCGTTCGACGTCATTGGCCAGCAAATGCTGGAGCCAGGCCTTGGCCTGGAGGCCGGTGACATCGATCACGGTCATGTGGGAAACATCGAACACCCCGCAATCGCGGCGCACCTGATGGTGTTCCTCGACCTGCGAGCCGTAATGCAGGGGCATGTCCCAACCGCCAAAATCGACCATCTTCGCGCCAAGGGCGAGATGCAGGTCATACAGAGGCGTACGCTGTCCCATGGGTTTCTCCTTCCGGGCGTGGCGAAGGTGCGGAGCGCTGCTGCACGGATCGGAAAGCCCTGTAAAAAAGGGCTTTCAGCCGATTTCAGCGACAGGGTCTGTCAGACGGACCGCACCGAATGCCGCGCATTGTAGCCGCATGATTCAGGACTGACGACTAAGTGTTTCGATGCGCCGAACGGCGAATAAGTCCGATGACCGGCAACAAGCCGACAAGCACCAGGGTCAGCGCCGGCAACGACGCCCTCGCCCATTCACCTTCGCTGGTCATTTCGAAGATCCGTACCGCCAGCGTGTCCCAGCCAAACGGGCGCATCAGCAGGGTCGCGGGCATTTCCTTGAGCACATCGACGAACACCAGCAACGCGGCGCTGAGCGTGCCGGGCAGCAACAACGGCAGATACACTTTGAAAAACAGTCGCGGCCCGCTGACGCCCAGGCTACGTGCCGCTTCAGGCAAAGATGGCCGTATACGCGCCAGACTGCTTTCGAGCGGCCCGTAAGCCACCGCCACGAACCGCACCAGATACGCCAGCAGCAACGCCGCCAGACTGCCCAGCAGCAGCGGTTTGCCCGCACCGCCGAGCCAGCCGGACAGCGGAATCACCAGCTCACGATCCAGATAACTGAACGCGAGCATGATCGACACCGCCAGCACCGAGCCTGGCAAGGCATAACCGAGATTGGCCAGACCGACCGCCGAATTGATCGTCCGGGTAGGCGCCAGACGCCGGGCGAACGCCAGCAACATCGCCACGCTGACCGTGATCAGCGCCGCCATGCCACCCAGATACAGCGTATGGAGAATCAGCCCGGCGTAGCGCTCATCCAGATCGAAACGTCCACGCTGCCAGAACCACACCACCAGTTGCAGCACAGGAATGACAAACGCGCAGGCGAACACCAGACCGCACCAGCCGGTCGCCGCCCAGGCTTTTGGCCCGCGCAGGTGATACAGCGCCTTGACCCGTGGCCGCTCGTTGCTTGCCCGATTGGCGCCGCGCGCGCGACGTTCGCCGTACAGCACCAGCATCACCACCAGCAACAACAGACTGGCCAGTTGCGCAGCGCTGGGCAGGCTGAAGAAGCCGTACCAGGTCTTGTAGATCGCGGTGGTGAAGGTGTCGAAGTTGAACACCGACACCGCACCGAAATCCGCCAGGGTTTCCATCAACGCCAGCGCCACGCCGGCACCGATGGCCGGCCGCGCCATCGGTAATGCCACTCGCCAGAATGCTTGCCACGGCGACTGGCCAAGCACTCGCGCGGCTTCCATCAATCCCTTGCCCTGCGCCAGGAACGCGGTGCGCGCCAGCAGGTAGACGTAGGGATAAAACACCAGCACCAGCACCAGAATCACGCCACCGGTGGAGCGCACTCGCGGCAGGCGCAGGCCGGTGCCGAACCATTCGCGCAGCAGGGTTTGTACGGGGCCTGCGAAGTCCAGCAGGCCGACGAACACGAACGCCAGCACGTAGGCCGGGATTGCGAACGGCAGCATCAGCGCCCAGTCGAGCCAGCGGCGGCCGGGGAATTCGCAGAGGCTGGTGAGCCAGGCGAGGCTTACGCCGATCAGCGTCACGCCGACGCCTACGCCGAGGACTAGCGTCAACGTGTTGCCCAGCAGACGCGGCATCTGGGTTTCCCACAGGTGCGACCAGATCTGGTGATCGATGGTTTGCCATGAGAGCAGGAGCACGCTGAGGGGGAGCAGCACCAACGCGGCGATGGCGAAGACGATGGGGTACCAGCGGCGTTGGGCGGGGTGGGCCACTTTTAGAACTCTGGAGGGATGTAGGTGTTCTTGATTTTTTTGTTTCAGGTCAGGATTGCTGCCCTCACCCTAGCCCTCTCCCGGAGGGAGAGGGGACTGACCGTGTTGTTCATTCGAGTTACGCCGACCTGATAAATCGAGCCGAACTCAGGTTTCGAAAACAACCCCAATCGGCTCCCTCTCCCTCCGGGAGAGGGCTGGGGTGAGGGCAGCGATATCATGGTAAACAGTGCTGTCAGGAATGACTCAATTCCAGCCCGCCCGATCCATCATCCGGATCGCTTCAGCCTGACGTTTGCCCGCCACTTCAACCGGCAGCGTATCCGCCACGAACTGCCCCCACGCCGCCACTTCTTCCGAAGGCTTCACCGCCGGATTCGCCGGGAACTCCTGGTTCACATCGGCAAAGATCTTCTGCGTCTCAGGCGTAGTCATCCACTCGACCAGCGCCTTGGCCGCTTCCGGGTGCGGTGCATGTTTGGTCAGGCCGATGCCCGACAGGTTGACGTGCACACCACGATCCGCCTGATTCGGCCAGAACAGTTTCACCGGCAGTTCAGGCTTCTGCTTGTGCAGGCGACCGTAGTAGTAGGTGTTGACGATGCCGACGTCGCACTGGCCGGCGTTGATCGCTTCCAGCACCGCGACGTCATCGGAGAACACGTCGGTGGACAGGTTGTTGACCCAGCCCTTGAGGATCTTCTCGGTCTTCTCGGCACCGTGGACTTCGATCATGGTGGCGGTCAGCGACTGGTTGTAGACCTTCTTCGCCGTGCGCAGGCACAGGCGGCCTTCCCAGTTCTTGTCGGCCAGTGCTTCGTAGGTGGTCAGTTCGCCCGGTTTCACCCGTTCGGTGGAATAGGCGATGGTCCGCGCGCGCAGGCTCAAGCCAGTCCAGGCGTGGCTGGACGAGCGATATTGCAGGGGAATGTTGGCGTCGATGGTTTTCGAGGTGAACGGCTGGAGAATGCCCATCTGCTCGGCCTGCCAGAGGTTGCCGGCGTCGACGGTCAGCAGCAGGTCGGCGGTGGCGTTCTCGCCTTCGGCCTTGATCCGCTGCATCAGCGGCGCTTCCTTGTCGGTGATGAACTTGATCTTCACCCCGGTCTTGGCGGTGTAGGCATCGAACACCGGCTTGATCAGCTCATCGATACGCGAGGAGTAGACCACCACCTCGTCGGCGGCCTGGGCGGCAGTGCTGCCGATCAGGGTCAGGGCCAGTGCGGTCAGAACACGCTTGGATGCCAACATGGGAGCGGTCTCTCGGTCGGGAAAAGTGGCCCAAATGATAAGGACTCACATTTACGAGCTCAATCGAACACTTTCCCAAGGAGTTACCAGATGTTGCACGACATTCGTCAGGCCTTGGCGAGGGCCGGCAAGTCCCCGGTCAGCCCCAATGCTTCGCGCACGAACAACGCCTTGGCTTCGGGCATCTGCTCGACGATTTTCAGTCCGGTATTACGCAACCAGCGCAGCGGCAGCGGATCGGCCTGGAACAACCGCTCGAAGCCTTCCATCGCGGCCATCAACGCCAGATTGTGCGGCATGCGCCGGCGTTCGTAGCGGCTCAGGACTTTCACGTCCGCCAGGCGTTCGCCGCGTTCGTTGGCCTGCAACAACACTTCGGCCAGTACGGCGGCATCGAGGAAGCCGAGGTTCACGCCCTGCCCCGCCAACGGGTGAATGGTGTGCGCGGCATCACCGATCAGTGCCAGGCCTTCGGCCACGTAGCGTTTGGCGTGACGTTGACGCAGCGGCACGCACAGGCGCGGGTCGGCACTGATGACGTCGCCGAGGCAACCTTCGAAAGCGCGTTCGAGTTCACGGCAGAAATCCGCTTCATCCAGCGCCATCAGCCGTTCGGCTTCGCTCGGCGTGGTCGACCAGACGATCGAGCACCAGTCCTGCTGGCCATCACGCTCCAGCGGCAAAAACGCCAGCGGCCCGTGATCGGTGAAGCGCTGCCACGCGGTCATGCGGTGCGGCTTGCTGCTGCGCACGCTGGTGACGATGGCGTGATGCAGGTAATCCCACTCGCGAGTGGCAACGCCAGTCAGACGGCGCACAGCGGAATTGGCACCGTCCGCCGCGATCACCAGCGGCGCGCGCAAGGTGCGGCCGTCGGCCAGGGTCAGCAGCCAGTCGTCACCGGAACGGCGCATCTGCTCCAGTCGCGCGTTGGCCAACAGGCCCATATCGCAATCGTGCAGACGGTCGAGCAAGGCATCCTGGACCACGCGGTTTTCGACAATGTGGCCGAGCACCTCGGCGTGCACGCTGCTGGCCGAGAAGTGAATCTGGCCGGTGCCGCTGCCGTCCCAGACGTGCATGTCGGTGTAAGGGCTGCTGCGTCGATTGACGATGCCGTCCCACACGCCGAGGCGGTCGAGGATCCGCTGGCTGGCCGCCGACAGTGCGCTCACCCGTGGCTCGAACGGCGCGTCGCCATTGAAGGGTTTGACGCTCAACGGGCTGCCGTCGAGCAGCAGCACCTCCAGCCCGCTGCCCTGCAACGCCAGCGCCAGGGCACTGCCGACCATTCCGGCTCCGACAATCAGCACATCCGCGCGCATTTCCATGCTTTAAGCCTGTCTCGCTGGCGGCTTGAGCCGCACGTAAAGGGTTTTACCGACCCGCGCCACCAGGTTGCCGGCGCCGTCATGAATGTCGACCTGCAACTGCGGCAGGTATTTTTCGCCACTGGCGGTCTGCCGACGGATCTCGTCGAGCAGGGTGTCGTCGATGTTGAACCGGGCGAACACCGGGCCTTTGCCCGGCGATATGAAATCAATGTCGGCGGCCTTGTCCCAGACGATGTACTTCGAGCCGAGGTTCTCCATGAGCATTAACATGAAGAACGGATCGACCATCGAATACAGACTGCCGCCGAATTGGGTGCCGACGTAATTGCGGTTGTACCAGCCCAGGCCCATCGAGACCTGGATGTCACGAAAGTCATCGCTGATGTGCTGCACCCGGACACCGGCGCCGAAGTACGGCGGGTAGAACGTCATGATCCAGCGCATCAGCCGAGCCTTGCCAAACTGTTTGATCAGCCACTCACGCATCCGGCCGCGTCCCCAGCCCCATGGCCTGACGGGCGAACCAGCGTTTGGCCGGCGGCAGCAGATCGAGGCCGAGCAGGCCGATGTTGCGCCCCAGCGACACCAGCGGCTGGGTGCTGCCGAACAGGCGCGTGACCTGATCGGAGAAACCCACGGTCAGGTCCTGATCGAGACGCTGACGCTCGCGATAGGCCTGCAACGTGGCGAAATCCCCCAGCGGTTTGTCGCTGGCCAGCAGCGCGGCGGCCAACGCATCGGCATCGCGCAGAGACAGGTTGAAACCCTGCCCGGCAATCGGGTGCAAACTGTGGGCGGCGTTGCCGAGGACGGCCAGATGCGAACGCACCTGTTCTTCGGCTTCCACCAGCGACAGCGGATAGAGATGCCGCGCGCCAACCTGTTTCAAAGTGCCGAGACGGTAGCCGAACACGCCTTGCAGCTCGCTGAGAAAATCACGCTCGCTCAGGTCGGCCAACCGTTGCGCGTCCATGCCCAGACGGGTCCAGACCAGCGCGCAACGGTTTTCCGGCAGCGGCAGCAGCGCCATCGGGCCTTCGTCGGTGAAGCGCTCGAAGGCCATGCCGTTGTGCGCTTCACTCGGGGTGATGTTGGCGATCAGCGCGCTCTGGTTGTACGGGCGCTTGCGCACGTTGATGCCCAGTTGTTCGCGCAGACCGGAACGGCCACCATCGGCGAGCACCGCCAGATCGCACTCGACCGTGGTTTCGTCGTTGAGGGTCAGGCGATAGCCGTCCGGCAACGGCTCCATGCGGGTGACTTCCGCCGGGCAGCGCCAGCTGATCACGTCTTTGTCGAGGTGCTGCCACAGACACTGGCCGAGCCAGGCGTTTTCCACGACATAGCCGAGCGCAGGGACGCCCTCTTCCATCGCCGAAAGTCGGGCGGTGGAGAAACGACCACGGTCGGATACATGAATCTGCTTGATCGGTTCGGCGCGGCGGGAGATTTCCTGCCACACGCCCAACCGCTGATAAATCTGCCGCGAGCCGAAGGACAGCGCCGAGGAGCGCGCGTCGTAGCTTGGCTGCCAGGTATCACCGGGGGCGAACGGTTCGATCAGCACGATCTTCCAGCCGCGGGCCTTGGCCCCGGCCTGCAAGGCTAACGCCAGACTGGCGCCGACCAGACCGCCACCGATGATTGCCAGATTGACCCGACTCATGCCGCGCAGGTCCGTGCTTGCGCCATCAGGGCTTCGATCTCGGCGACGGTTTTCGGCACGCCACCCGTCAGGATTTGACAACCGCTCTTGGTCACTACCACGTCATCCTCGATGCGCACGCCAATGCCGCGCCATTTCTTCGCTACGTTCTGATTGTCCGGAGCGATGTAGATGCCCGGCTCCACGGTCAGCGCCATGCCGACTTCCAGCACTCGCCATTCGCCGCCGACCTTGTATTCGCCGACGTCATGCACATCCATCCCCAGCCAGTGGCCGGCGCGGTGCATGTAAAACGCCTTGTAGGCCTCGGTAGCGATCAACTCGTCGACTTCGCCCTGCAACAGCCCCAGCTTCACCAGTCCGGCGGTGATGACCCGAACCGTGGCTTCGTGCGCCTGGTTCCAGTGCTTGTTCGGAGCGATTTCGGCGAATGCCGCTTCCTGCGAAGCCAGCACCAGTTCGTAGATCGCTTTCTGTTCAGCGGAAAACTTGCCGTTGACCGGCCAGGTGCGGGTGATGTCGCTGGCGTAGCAGTCGATCTCGCATCCGGCGTCGATCAGCACCAGATCGCCGTCCTTGAGCAACGCGTCATTCTGCTGGTAATGCAGGATGCAGCTGTTGCGCCCGGCAGCGACGATCGAACCATAGGCCGGCATTTTCGCCCCGCCCTTGCGGAACTCGTAATCCAGTTCGGCTTCGAGGCTGTACTCGTACAACCCGGCACGGCTGGCCTGCATCGCCCGGATGTGAGCCTGGGCAGAGATCCGCGCCGCTTCGCGCATCACCTTCACTTCTGCCGCCGATTTATACAGGCGCATGTCGTGCAGCAGGTGATCCAGGGCAACGAATTCGTTCGGCGGCTGGGCGCCGAGGTGCGCCTTGGAGCGGATCACGTTGATCCAGTCCATCAGGTGGCGGTCGAATTCGGGGTTGCTGCCCATGGCCGAATACACCCGGTCGCGGCCTTCGATCAGGCCCGGCAGGATGTCGTCGATGTCAGTAATCGGGAAGGCGTCGTCGGCGCCGAAATCGCGGATCGCGCCTTCCTGGCCGGCGCGCAGGCCGTCCCAGAGTTCGCGTTCGGCATTGCGCTCACGGCAGAACAGCACGTATTCGCCGTGTTCGCGACCGGGCATCAGGACGATGACCGCTTGCGGCTCGGGAAAACCGCTGAGGTACTGGAAGTCGCTGTCCTGACGATAGACATGCTCGACGTCGCGGTTGCGAATGGCGACCGCGGCGGCAGGCAGGATCGCGATGCTGTTGGGTTCCATCTGCGCCATCAGCGCCTTGCGGCGCCGGGCGTATTCCGCTTTCGGGATATGGATCATGGGCAGATGGCTTTCCCTGGCACGCGATCAGTGCAGCGACGGCTTGGCCGCTGGCGGCACGTCGGCCTTTTTGGTTTCGGAGAACAGCAGCAGCGGAGCGACACGCAGGTACTCCATGACTTCCATATAGTCGCTTTCGCCGTCTTCGGATTCTTCCAGTGCGTCTTGCACCTGGGAGATCGCTGCCAAATCCTGCAACACTTCAGTGGCTTCGGTGCTCAACATGCTGCTGTCGCGGCAGTTCAGGCCGAAACCGGTGAGGAAACCCTGACACCATTCGCCCAGCGCGGCGGCGCGCTCGGCCAGTGGCGCGTCATCGTTCGGCAGCAGCAGAACCACGGTGACGTCATCACCGGTGAGTTCGCTCTTGACCATCTCCTGCAGACCGATCAGCGCGTTGCGGACGTTGTCCTGCGGCTCGCTTTCGAGCAGCTCGGCGGCATCGATCAGCCACTCTTCGGCATTGAAGCCGGCGCCGGCGCAACTGCGGCCCAGCAACAGGCCGTGCAGTTCGGCAGGCGAAACGGAATGACCGCTGGAGTTCAGCAGGGTGGCAAAGCCTTGGTACGGGGAATTCTGAATGGGCATGGGCAGCTAGGCGCCAGACGGCGCTATGTCTAGAATGAAGGCCTTGTATCCTACATCGACAGACTCGCCAAGACCATTAAAGGCTGTCCGCCAGCCAAACCCATCAGACCGAATCAGTGGACACAATGGAAGACACCGACCTGCAAGCGCTGATGGCCAGACTCGAACTGCTGATTACCCGAGTCGAGCAACTAAAGAGTCAAAACGCACTCTTACTTGCTCAGGAAAAGACCTGGCGCGAGGAACGCGCGCACCTCATTGAAAAAAACGAAATCGCCCGGCGTAAGGTCGAATCGATGATTTCGCGCCTCAAGGCCCTGGAGCAAGACTCATGAGTTCAAGCAATAGCGTTACCGTGCAGATCCTCGACAAAGAGTATTCGATCATCTGTCCCCAGGAAGAGCGCAGCAATCTGATCAGCGCCGCCCGCTACCTGGACGGCAAGATGCGCGAGATCCGCAGCAGCGGCAAAGTCATCGGCGCCGACCGCATCGCCGTGATGGCCGCGCTGAACATCACCCACGACCTCTTGCACAAAGAAGAGCGTCCGGACATCCAGGCCAGCGGTTCGACCCGTGAACAGGTGCGTGACTTGCTCGATCGTGTCGATCTGGTGCTGGCCGACGATCCGGACATCAGCAAGGGCTGATTCGCCAGGCTGCTTGAGTTATACTCGCCGCACTCCCTGGGGTGCTTGCCAGTTGACGATGTCCCTGAGCCGATTTGCACTACCCTGGGGGTTGCACGTTGGGCTGGTGTGCATGTCCGCCAGACGGAAAGCCTTAAAGCCTACTGCATCCTCCACCTTGAACTCTCGGGTTCAAGGGCTAAGTCGACAGCGGCTCATCCGGGGAGCCTGATTCGAATCCGATGCCGGTGCATGCCGGCATCGGATTTTTTATGCGTACGTTTTCGTCCCACCCTGCCGAAGCCGAACCATGACCGAACCCGCGTTGCTGCCCCGCCCCCAACTGCGCCGCCTGCTGCGCAAGGCCCGCCGCTCGCTGACGCGAAGCGAACAACGCGAGGCCGCCGAAGGTCTGTACAAGCAACTGGCACAAGACCCGCACTTTCGCCGGGCGAAACACATTTCCCTGTACCTGCCCACCGACGGTGAAATCGACCCGCGCCTGTTGCTGCGCGCCGCCCAGCGTCGGGGCAAGAAAACCTACCTGCCGGTACTCAGTGCCTGGCCACGGACCAAGATGGTCTTCCAGCAAATCCGCCCCGGCGAAAAACTCAAACCCAACCGCTTCCGTATCCTTGAGCCGCGCGCCAATCTGGCCCGTCAGCGCAAGGTCTGGGCACTGGATCTGGTGTTGTTGCCATTGGTGGGATTCGACGATATTGGCGGGCGCCTGGGCATGGGCGGAGGTTTCTACGATCGCAGTCTGGCGTACCTGGCCCGACGCCAGAACTGGCGCAAGCCGACGCTCTTGGGGTTGGCCCATGAATGTCAGAAAGTCGAACGTCTCGCGCAAGCGAGCTGGGATGTACCGTTGCAGGGAACGGTGACAGACAAGGCGTGGTATTTCGCAGGATAGACGCCGCGCGGATCAGCGGCGTCGAAAAGGCAGTTTCAGCGTTTGAAGGCTGTCGACTGTTGTACTTGTTGCGCTACTTCAATCGGTGCATCGGCCTTGTTGGCCCACAGACTTTGCGCATAACCGGTGGTCACGACGCCCAGACCGAACAAAATCACCAAAGTCCACAGCAAATCCGGTTTGCGTTTCATCGATTGCCCCCCTCAAGGCACATCATCACGATGACAGCAGCGGTTTCCATTCGTAGGCCGTGCAGCAGCGTCAAGCTTTAAAGGCCGGCATTTTGCGACAACGTGAACCTCTGCGCAAATGCTGGCGTCAACCGACCGTCGGTTTGTCATAAAATTGCCGGACAACCTGCCCAATGACCGCTTGAGGAGCACACACCATGGCCTACTGGCTGATGAAATCCGAGCCCGACGAACTCTCGATCAAGGGCCTGGAAAAGCTCGGCAAAGCGCGCTGGGACGGGGTTCGCAACTATCAGGCACGCAATTTCCTGCGGGCCATGGCGGTGGGGGACGAGTTCTTTTTCTACCATTCCAGCTGCCCGGAGCCGGGGATTGCCGGAATCGGCAAAATCATCGAAGCCGCGTACCCGGATCCCACCGCACTGGAACCGGAAAGCCATTACTTCGACCCGAAAGCCACGCCGGAGAAGAACGCCTGGAGCGCGATTGATGTTGCCCACGTCGAAACTTTCAGCCGGGTCTTGAAGCTGGATTACCTGAAACAGCAGACCGCGCTGGCCGAGATGCCGCTGGTGCAGAAGGGTTCGCGACTGTCGGTGATGCCGGTGACGGCCGAGCAGTGGGCCGCGGTTATCGCGCTCAAACCCTGAGTCATTTGTCGCCTGACAAAATGCCATCGCGAGCAAGCTCGCTCCCACAAGGGATCTGTGTGAATCACAAAATTGTGATCACCATGAATCCTGTGGGAGCGAGCTTGCTCGCGATGAGGCCCGCCCGGACAACGAATGCCTTACTGGATGATCAGGTTGTTGAACAACAGATCTTCAACCACCGGCTTGCCGGTCTCGTCATTCATCACTTGCTGGGTCTGCTTCAAGGCTTCCTGACGCAGCTTTTCCTTGCCCTCGATGCTGCCCATCGCATCGGTGGTCTGCTGAGTGAACAGCGCCACCAGCTGATTGCGGATCAGCGGCTCGTTGGCCTTGACCAGTTTGGTCGCCTCTTCACCGGTCACCCGCAGTGCCACGTCGGCCTTGTAGACCTTAAGCTTCGGGGTGCCATCGAGCCCGTAGTTGCCCACAAACGGCGGGCTCAGGGTGATGTAGTTGACCTTCGGCGCCTCGCCTTCTTTGGCTTCTTCGGCCAGCGCTGCCACAGGCAGAGACAGGGCCAGCAACAACATGATCCACGCTTTCACAATTCGCTCCTTATCCGGTTTGCGGCCTAGCATAACGACCCGCCGCGCAAGCACAAGCTTATGGCGGACTATCAGGGCCGGGCATGCTCGTTGACCCGTTGACTGCCACACCTACACTTATCGGCCATCACTCCCAAAGGAATAGCCCTGATGAAAGCCGTGCTGTGCAAAGCCTTCGGCCCTGCCGAATCGCTGGTGCTGGAAGACGTCGCCAGTCCTGTCGCCAAGAAGAACGAAATCCTGCTGGACGTGCACGCAGCCGGGGTCAACTTCCCGGACACGCTGATCATCGAGGGCAAGTACCAGTTCAAGCCGCCCTTCCCGTTCTCCCCAGGTGGCGAAGCCTCCGGCGTGGTCAGCGAAGTCGGTGAAAAGGTCAGTCACCTGAAGGTCGGCGATCGGGTCATGGCCCTGACCGGCTGGGGCAGCTTCGCCGAGCAGGTCGCGGTGCCGGGCTACAACGTGCTGCCGATCCCGCCGTCGATGGATTTCAACACCGCCGCCGCCTTCAGCATGACCTACGGCACTTCGATGCACGCCCTCAAACAGCGCGGCAACCTGCAACCGGGTGAAACCCTGCTGGTACTCGGCGCCTCCGGCGGCGTCGGCCTGGCCGCTGTGGAAATCGGCAAAGCCATGGGCGCCCGGGTGATCGCCGCCGCCAGCAGCGCGGAAAAACTCGCCGTGGCCAAGGCGGCCGGTGCCGACGAACTGATCAACTACAGCGAAACCAGCCTCAAGGACGAGATCAAGCGCCTGACCGACGGCCAGGGCGCCGACGTGATCTACGACCCGGTCGGCGGCGACCTGTTCGATCAGGCCATCCGCGCCATCGCCTGGAACGGCCGCCTGTTGGTCGTCGGTTTCGCCAGCGGCCGCATTCCCGAACTGCCGGTCAACCTCGCACTGCTCAAGGGCGCGGCAGTGCTCGGCGTGTTCTGGGGCTCCTTCGCCCAGCGCCAGCCGCAGGACAACGCGGCGAACTTCCAGCAACTGTTCGGCTGGTTTGCCGAGGGCAAGCTGAAACCGCTGGTGTCGCAGGTCTATCCGCTGGGCAATGCCGCACAGGCGATCAATGATCTCGGGCAGCGAAAGGCTGTCGGCAAGGTTGTGGTGCAAGTGCGCTGAGCTGATCGGGCGACCCGGGATTGATGGCAACTGCCGGGTCGCCCTTCAGAGCACTCCAGCCCTACATCAAACTGCGAATGTCCTCCGGCAACAGACTCATGTAAGTCCGGACCGGACTGTCGCGACATCCCCGGACAATCGTCGGAATCCGCTTGTTCAGTCTGGCGATCATATCGAGGCGCTGTTCGTCCGGCAGCTGCGCTTTGTGGAAAACATTGGAAAGGTAGGCCCTGGTGTGAACGAACACCTTGGTATCGATCCACGACTGTTCCGCAATGTCGCCGAGATATTCGTTCAGGGTTCGGCACTTCAAGGCTTTCAGTTGCTGGTTGATGTGGATGGGTTGATCCAGATCCAGCCTGAATACCATCGGCGCAAGGACTCGCCTCTCTGCCGGCCTGTCGCCCTCGACGGTCCACGGCCTGAAACGCCATTGCTCGACGGCAATCCTGACCGCCTCGATCAGCTCCGGATGGCTGCTTGGCGCAAAGCTGATCCGGTCGACTGAACCGTCGGCATGGACGGTGAACTCGGCCCCCACTTCTCCTGTAACACCCGCCCTGAAAAGCGCCAACGGATAGATCGGCTTCGGGTTGTTTTCCGGGATCAGCAGCACCTCTACCGCCCACGCACCTCCCGATGCCATCAGCAAAAACAGCAACACACACCACCGCATGAGCCCTCCCCCCCTTCACCGCACGAGTGCCCGATTGGCACCGTCAAAAGGGTAGAGCCCGGCAGCCTGAAACAGAACGCCGCGCCTTCCGCATTGTTCGCAGGACATTTCCCAAATCTGTGCCCTACAAAGCCATGAAACCCGGCAGGAAGACGTCGAAGTAACATTTCCCACAGCGCCGCGTACTTATATCTGAGCGACATGTTCATAAAGGAACGCGCGACTTCCAACATTTCCGCTGTTTTGCCGATGGGAAGCGGTGCTATTTTCGGTAACGAAACTGTAACATTCGCATCCGCAGTCAAAACAAGAAATCTGGAGCTCTTGAATGTTTGCTTTCTTTCGTCCTGCCGCACATCAGGCTCCATTGCCTGAAGAAAAAATCGACAGCACCTACCGACGCCTGCGTTGGCAGATCTTCGCCGGCATCTTCTTTGGCTACGCGGGTTACTACCTGCTGCGCAAGAACTTCTCGCTGGCCATGCCGTACCTGATCGACGAAGGCTACAGCCGTGGCGATCTGGGTCTGGCGATGTCGGCCATCGCCATCGCCTACGGTCTGTCCAAGTTCCTCATGGGCCTGGTGTCCGACCGCTCCAACCCGCGTTACTTCCTGCCGTTCGGTCTGCTGGTATCGGCCGGGGTCATGTTCATTTTCGGTTTCGCGCCTTGGGCAACCTCCAGCGTGACCATGATGTTCATCCTGCTGTTCATCAACGGTTGGGCCCAGGGCATGGGTTGGCCGCCGAGCGGACGCACGATGGTGCACTGGTGGTCGCAGAAGGAACGTGGCGGCGTGGTGTCGGTGTGGAACGTGGCGCATAACGTCGGTGGCGGCCTGATCGGCCCGCTGTTCCTGATCGGCATGGGCCTGTTCAACGACTGGCACGCAGCGTTCTACGTCCCGGCCGCTGTGGCTCTGGCGGTAGCGGTGTTCGCTTTCGTGACCATGCGCGACACCCCGCAGTCGGTCGGCCTGCCGCCGATCGAGAAGTACAAGAACGACTACCCGGAAGGCTACGACGCCAGCCACGAAGACGAATTCAGCGCCAAGGAAATCTTCGTCAAATACGTGCTGCGCAACAAAATGCTCTGGTACATCGCCATGGCCAACGTCTTCGTCTACCTGCTCCGCTACGGCGTGCTGGACTGGGCGCCGACCTACCTGAAGGAAGCCAAGGGTTTCACCGTGGATAAAACCTCGTGGGCCTATTTCTTCTACGAGTGGGCGGGGATTCCGGGCACGCTGCTGTGCGGCTGGATGTCGGACAAGATCTTCCGTGGCAACCGTGGCCTGACCGGCATGGTGTTCATGGCACTGGTGACCGTGGCGACGCTGGTGTACTGGCTGAACCCGGCCGGCAACCCGACCGTCGACATGATCGCGCTGTTCTCCATCGGCTTCCTGATCTACGGCCCGGTGATGCTGATCGGCCTGCAGGCCCTGGAACTGGCACCGAAGAAAGCCGCCGGCACTGCCGCAGGCTTCACCGGTCTGTTCGGTTATCTGGGTGGTTCGGTCGCGGCCAGTGCAGCAATGGGCTACACCGTGGACCATTTCGGCTGGGATGGCGGTTTCGTGCTGCTGGTGGGCGCTTGCCTGCTGTCGATGGCCCTCCTGGCCCCGACCCTGTGGCACAAGCAAGTCGCCAGTCAGAGCCGCGAAGCAGTCGCCTGATCGGCCTTTGACTTACAGCGCTTGAGCCGCGCCTCCAGATTCCGGTCTGGCATGGCGTGGCTGCGCAGGGCGTGAGCGGTCTGCTCGACATAATCGCGAGTGGTGCCGTAACGCCCGCAAGCGCTTTCGAACACCTGGCTCAGCACATGATCCGGCAAGTTGCCGGCATAGCTGGGCAGGTGTCGCTCCAATACGAATCCCAAGGCCTGAACCTGGCTGCCATCTTCGAGTCGGCAGTTGAGCCAGTGTGGCCGATAGGACGGGAACGGCATCTCGCGTTTCCACAACGCATACAGCGCGCTGTCCAGATTGTCTTCCGGCAACCGGTAGGCGAAGCCGCTGCACGAGCCGCCGCGATCCAGACCGAAGACCAAACCGGGCATTTCCGGCGTGCCGCGATGTTCGTGGGACCACAGGTACAAACCGCGATGGTAGCCATGGACTCGCCCGCGCATCCGCTCGACGGCGGAGCATTCCGGCCGCCAGATCAGCGAGCCGTAGGCGAACAGCCACACCGGCCCGCCTTTGTGGCGCGCCATGGTCGATTGCATGGAAGCGAGAAGTTGTTCGTGCGTCAGCTGCGGCCCAAGATCGAGCCGCGGAGGGTAAGCCAGGTTCAGAAAAGCGTTTTCAATGGCGCTCATGGCGAATAGCGTTCAGCTCCCCGCGGGTGAAGAATTACTTAATAGAACGCACCGCTGTAACAATAAGGCACATATGTTTTAAGGCAATTTGAGTGCCATGGCACAGTTCTTAATTGATTGCCTGATTGATATATAACCTACCGGCATTTATGCAATTACATAAATACCGATCGGCTATATAGAGAGTTATAACGAACTTACGAGCGAGGCGCGTAAGCGAACACATCCGCACGCATCTGATGAGCATCCATCCCCGCTTCCACCAGCGCGTCCAGCGTGCCGTAGACCATCGCCGGCGAGCCGCTGGCGTAGACGTGCAGCGGCTTCAGATCAGGGAAATCCTCACAGACCGCTTCGTGCAACATGCCACAGCGCCCTTCCCAGCCGCACTGATCACTGACGACCTTGTGCAGGAACAGATTGGGCAACTTCAGCCATTCGTCCCAATGTTCGATTTCGTAAAAATCTTCCGGACGACGCACGCCCCAGTACAAGTGCACCGGATGTTTGAAGCCATTGGCCCGGCAATGTTCGATCAGGCTGTGGATCTGGCCCATGCCGGTGCCGGCGGCGATCAGCACCAGCGGCCCGTCCGGCAGTTCCGCCAGATGGGTGTCGCCGAACGGCAGCTCGACCCGCACCATCGGGTTGCGCGTGAGCTGATCGATCAGGCTCAGCGCACTGGATTCGCGCGCCAGCACATGGATTTCCAGATCGCGCCCGCCGTGGGGCGCCGAGGCCATGGAGAACGCCGACTTCTCGCCGCTCTCGCGCTCGATCATCAAGTATTGGCCAGCGTGGTAGCGCGGCGGCTTGCCGGCCGGTGCCCGCAGGCGCACACGAAAGGTATCGCCACCGACATCCCGGCATTCGATGACCTGACACGACACGCTGCGCACGGGCAGTTCTCCCAGCGCGAGCACGCCATCCCACAGCACGATGCAGTCTTCCAGCGGCTCCGCTATGCAAGTGTAGAACTCGCCGTGGTCGTGCACCTTGCCGGCCTGTTCGACCCGGCCTTCCACCAGCAGCGCCGCACACACATGGCAATTGCCGTTGCGACAGCTTTGCGGGCATTCGTAGCCCAGGCGCCGCGCACCATCGAGAATCCGCTCTCCGGGCTGTATCTCGAGCACCGCTCCGGAGGGCTGCAGGGTTACACGCATCAATCTATTCCTAACTGATTCCAGATGGCATCGATCCGTTGGGTGACGGCGTCATCCTTGACGATGACGCGGCCCCACTCGCGAGTGGTTTCGCCCGGCCACTTGTGGGTGGCGTCCAGGCCCATCTTCGAGCCGAGCCCCGACACCGGCGAGGCGAAGTCGAGGTAGTCGATCGGCGTGTTGTCGATCATCACCGTGTCGCGCTTGGGGTCCATGCGCGTGGTGATGGCCCAGATCACGTCGTTCCAGTCACGCGCGTTGATGTCGTCGTCGGTGACGATAACGAACTTGGTGTACATGAACTGTCGCAAAAACGACCAGACACCCAACATCACGCGCTTGGCGTGGCCCGGATACGACTTCTTCATCGTCACCACGGCCATGCGGTACGAGCAGCCTTCCGGCGGCAGGTAGAAGTCGGTGATCTCCGGAAACTGCTTTTGCAGGATCGGCACGAACACTTCGTTCAGCGCCACGCCGAGAATCGCCGGCTCATCCGGCGGACGACCGGTGTAGGTGCTGTGGTAGATCGGCTTGATCCGGTGGGTAATACGCTCGACGGTGAACACCGGGAAGCTGTCGACTTCGTTGTAGTAACCGGTGTGGTCACCGTACGGGCCTTCATCGGCCATTTCGCCCGGATGGATCACGCCTTCAAGAATGATTTCGGCAGTGGCCGGCACTTGCAGGTCGTTGCCACGGCACTTCACCAGTTCCGTGCGGCTGTCGCGCAGCAGACCGGCGAAGGCGTATTCGGAGAGGCTGTCCGGCACCGGAGTAACGGCGCCGAGAATGGTCGCCGGATCCGCGCCAAGGGCCACGGACACCGGGAACGGCTGCCCCGGATGCTTTTCGCACCACTCACGGAAATCCAAGGCGCCGCCACGGTGGCTGAGCCAGCGCATGATGACCTTGTTGCGGCCGATCACTTGCTGACGGTAGATACCAAGGTTCTGCCGGTCCTTGTTCGGGCCCTTGGTGACGGTCAGGCCCCAAGTGATCAGCGGCGCCACGTCGCCCGGCCAGCAGGTCTGCACCGGCAGCATCGCCAGATCGACGTCATCGCCTTCGATGACCACTTCCTGGCACGGTGCGTCTTTGACGACTTTCGGCGCCATCGCGATGATCTTGCGGAAGATCGGCAGCTTCGACCACGCGTCCTTCAAGCCCTTCGGCGGCTCAGGTTCCTTGAGGAACGCCAGCAGCTTGCCGATTTCGCGCAGCTCGCTGACCGACTCGGCGCCCATGCCCATGGCCACCCGCTCGGGAGTGCCGAACAGGTTGCCGAGCACCGGGATGTCGTAACCGGTCGGCTTCTCGAACAGCAGCGCCGGGCCCTTGGCCCGCAGCGTGCGGTCGCACACCTCGGTCATTTCCAGCACCGGCGAGACGGGAATCTGGATGCGTTTCAACTCTCCGCGCTGCTCAAGCTGCTGCACGAAATCCCGAAGATCCTTGAATTTCATTGACGATGGCACCCTCAAAATAGGCGTACATCCTACCTGCTATGCCGGTCGCTGGCAGCCCGTCACTGCTTACTTGGCTGCATTCGCCTGACCTTTTCCAAGATTTGCCCTGGCCTGCAGGCCGACAAACAGCGGTTCGAGGATCGGCGCCACGAAGCGCGCACCGACTTCCGACAGGTGATTGTCATCGGTGTACAGCGAGTAACCACCGAGCTCGGCACGGCACAGGCCGCTTTCATCGCACAGCTTCGGCGCCGGATCGATGACTCGCACCGCCGGGTCTTTTGCCAGATCGGCGAACAGCTGACTGATGAACGCCTGGCGCTTGTGGTGTTCGGCGACATTCAGCCCGACGTCATCCACCGGGCGATCCAGCATCGCCAGCCGCGTCAGGCGGTACGGCGGACTGAAAGCCTGCAACGGCACCTCTTTCACCAGCCAGACCCGATGCCCACCGGCTCGCAACTGCGCCACCCGTGCACGAAGGCCTTCGGCCAGACGCTGCTCGGCGATGACCCGGTCGTAATGTCCGTCGGCTGCTTTCAATGCGTGATCCAGGCCACTTTTCGTGTCGCCATAGAGATACAGGCTCCAGCGCGCGACCAGCACCACATCGCTGACGTTCTGCGGCTTGAGTGCCTGCTCGACCCGCTGATTGAACCGTACGCAGCGAGCGTCATGTTCAATTCCCGCCACCGGAACGCAACCGGCCGAACTGGCGAGGATTACGCTGACACCATGGGCTTTGGCGCCATCGTCGAATATCGGAATCAGCGCCGTGGCATGGCTGTCACCCCAGACCAGCGCACGTGACGGGCGGTCCTGCTGGCCGTAGCGGCAGAACAGTTTGTCATCCGGCGTCTTGTCGTCGGCCAGGCATGCCATCAGTTCCGGCCGCCATTCGCGGCCCTTGGCGTATTGCAGCGCCTGATCGGACAGGCGCCACGGCAGGCCATCGGTCCAGCGCAGGGTTTGCCCTGCCAGCCCGAGCACCAGCACGCCGCAGGCACCCGCCAGGAGAATCTGCCGACGCCCGGCCAGCAAACGCCGCTCGCGAAACGGCGTCTCGACGAATTTCCACGACAGATAACCCAGCACCAGGGTCAGCAGGATCAGCCCGGCACTGTCGAAGGCGCTCGGTTCCTCGACGCTGGCGTAGCTGGAAAACACGAACACCGGCCAGTGCCACAGGTACCAGGAATAGGAAATCAGACCCAGGCCGACCATGACCCGGCTGCTCAAGAATTGACCCACCCAGGTCTGGCGATGACCGTTGGCCAGGATCAGCAGCACGACGCCAAGCACCGGCAGCAATGCGGCCGCACCGGGGAACGGCGTACGCTTGTCGAAACCGAACACCGCCAACAGAATCAGGCCCATGCCGAGCAGGCTCAACAGTTGTGCGGCCATCGGCTTGAGTCGCCAGGCATGCTTCGGCGCGATCGCCAGCATCGCACCGGCCAACAGCTCCCACGCCCGCATCGGCAACAGAAAGAAGGCTTTTTCCGGGTGATGATGGACCGCCCAGACACTCAACCCGAACGAAACGAGCAAGATGCCGAACAGCGCCAGCCGCCAGTGTTTCAAGCGGCTCGACATCAGGGTCAGCAACAGCGGAAAGACGATGTAGAACTGCTCCTCCACCGCCAGCGACCAGGTATGCAGCAGCGGTTTGAGGTCCGAGGCAACATCGAAATAGCCGTCCTGGCGCATGAACAGAATATTCGAGACGAACATCACCTGATAGCGCACCGAACGCCCGAGTTCTTCGTAGTCCTTGGGCGCCAGCAGGAACCAGCCTAACGCCAGCACCGCGATGATCATCGCAAACAGCGCCGGCAGAATCCGCCGCGCTCGCCGCGACCAGAACTCGACGAAGCTGAACCTGCCCGCCTGGCGCTGGTTCCAGATGATCGAGGTGATGAGGTAGCCGGAGATCACGAAAAACACGTCCACGCCGACAAAACCGCCGGTAATTCCGGGGACGCCAAAATGGAACAACACCACGGCAATTACAGCGACTGCGCGCAAGCCGTCGATATCCCTTCGATAAGCGAGTGTGCTCATAAATCCTTGATGCCAATCAGATGGTTATTTTTGTACAGCCTTGAATGCTGCTTCTTTGTTTTGCCAACTCAATGACCTTACCAGATCGCAAACCTCCCATCGTCCCGGACAGAAAACAGGCAAAAAAAATGGCGCCCCCTGAGGGACGCCATTTTCTGAATCAACCGACGATGTTACTTGCGCTTCATCGACAGGAAGAATTCGTCGTTGGTCTTGGTCGTTTTCAGCTTGTCGACCAGGAACTCGATGGCCGCCACTTCGTCCATCGGGTGCAGCAGCTTGCGCAGGATCCACATACGCTGCAGTTCGTCGTCGGCGGTCAACAGCTCTTCGCGACGGGTACCGGACTTGTTGATGTTGATGGCCGGGAACACACGTTTCTCGGCGATACGACGGTCCAGTGGCAGCTCCATGTTGCCGGTGCCCTTGAACTCTTCGTAGATCACTTCGTCCATCTTCGAGCCGGTTTCAACCAGCGCGGTGGCGATGATGGTCAGCGAGCCGCCTTCTTCGATGTTGCGCGCAGCGCCGAAGAAACGCTTCGGTTTCTCCAGGGCGTGGGCATCGACACCACCGGTCAGCACCTTGCCGGAGCTCGGGATCACGGTGTTGTAGGCACGGGCCAGACGAGTGATGGAGTCGAGCAGGATCACCACGTCCTTCTTGTGTTCGACCAGGCGCTTGGCCTTCTCGATCACCATTTCAGCCACTTGCACGTGGCGGGTCGGCGGCTCGTCGAAGGTCGAGGCAACCACTTCGCCGCGCACGGTGCGCTGCATTTCGGTCACTTCTTCCGGACGTTCGTCGATCAACAGCACGATCAGGTGAACTTCAGGATTGTTACGGGCGATGTTCGCTGCAATGTTCTGCAGCATGATCGTTTTACCGGCTTTCGGCGGTGCAACGATCAGACCACGCTGGCCTTTGCCGATCGGGGCGCACAGGTCGATCACACGACCGGTGAGGTCTTCGGTGGAACCGTTGCCGGCTTCCATCTTCATGCGCACGTTCGGGAACAGCGGGGTCAGGTTCTCGAAGAGAATCTTGTTCTTCGCGTTCTCAGGACGATCGAAGTTGATCGTGTCGACCTTGAGCAGGGCGAAATAACGCTCGCCTTCCTTCGGAGGGCGGATCTTGCCAACGATGGTGTCACCGGTGCGCAAGTTGAAACGGCGGATCTGGCTCGGCGAGACGTAGATGTCGTCAGGGCCGGCGAGATAGGAAGCGTCAGCGGAGCGCAGGAAGCCGAAGCCGTCCTGGAGAATCTCCAGCACGCCATCACCGGAGATTTCCTCACCGCTTTTAGCGTGCTTTTTCAGCAGGGAGAAAATCACGTCCTGCTTGCGCGAACGGGCCATATTTTCTATGCCCATCTGTTCGGCCAATTCGAGCAGTTCGGTAATCGGCTTTTGCTTGAGTTCAGTCAGATTCATATAGGAATGACGTAATCATTTATGGAGGGGGGAAATTAAGCTTTTGGCTTAATGAGGCCGCGCCGCGGAGAAGGCGACAGGATCGCGTACTTATTCGAAAAGGAGTGCGTCGGCGACGGCTAGCAGGGGGCAGTGGAGAAACCAGTGCGGGGCCGAATGTATCACCTGAGTTTCGGAGCGTCTAGCCCTGAATACGCAAAAAGCCCCGCAATTTGCGGGGCTTTTTGAGGACAATCTTTACCGCGACGCTTAGATGTTGGCGTCGAGGAAAGCAGCCAGTTGCGACTTCGACAGAGCGCCGACCTTGGTCGCTTCCACGTTGCCGTTCTTGAACAGCATCAGGGTCGGAATACCACGTACACCGTGCTTGGCAGGGGTTTCCTGGTTTTCGTCGATGTTCAGTTTGGCAACGGTCAGCTTGCCTTTGTAAGTCTCTGCAATCTCGTCCAGAACCGGAGCGATCATTTTGCAAGGGCCGCACCATTCAGCCCAGTAGTCGACCAGGACAGCGCCTTCGGCCTTGAGTACGTCGGCTTCGAAGCTAGCGTCGCTAACGTGTTTGATCAGATCGCTGCTCATGGAATTCTCCAGGTTGTAAGCAAAAAAACGTGGCCCATCATAGCCGCCCTTCCCTTGTTCAGGAAGCCGCAGATGATTGAGTCTTGCTATGGCACTCGATGAGTTTGGGTATAGCTCAAGTCACGCGCTGGCGGGGGCGATGAAGGAAATTCCGGTGCGCAGGGCCGCGTTGCGCACGTGCTCCTGCATGGCTTTCTGCGCGGCGGCAGAGGCCCGGCGGGCCAGGGCGCGGAGGATCTTGCGGTGTTCCTGCCAGGTTTCCATGGCCCGTTCCGCGCGGATGAACGGTAGTTTCTGGCTCTCCAGAAAGATGTCGGCGCTGGCGGTGAGGATGCTCAGCATCGCCTGATTGCCGCTGGCCAGCAGGATTCGCCGGTGGAATTCGAAATCCAGTTTCGCCGCGGCCTCGAAGTCGCCGGCGCGCAGTTGCTCGCGCATGGCGGCGACGTTGTCTTCCAGTTCGTCCAGATCAAACGTGCTCAGCGTCACCGCCGCCAATCCGGCCGCGAACCCTTCCAGCGCGTAGCGCAACTGAAAGATCTCCAGCGGCGAAGCCTGGGCTGCAAACGGCCAGGCCGGTGCGCCCTCGCCGCGCGGCAATTCCACCGGCGCCTGCACGAACACGCCCTTACCCGGCTGAATGCTGACCACGCCCAGCGCACTCAAGGACGACAACGCCTCACGCAATGACGCGCGACTGACACCCAGCTGAACCGCCAGATCCCGTTGCGAAGGCAGCGCATCGCCGGGGCCGAAGCCCTGCTCAGTAATCAGTTTGCGGATCGCTTGCAGCGCCACTTCGGGTACGGCGCGGGAGATCGAGTTCATGGTTTTCCAGACGGACCAGGCCAAGGTGCGGCCAGTTGTAAAGCTATTCGAGGCATCAGGCAAGTCGTGCCCCAGCGGGGTTCGACGGTGCGCATCGATGCGCTATCGCAGTGCGAAACCCGACCTGACTGTTCAGACCAGTAAGACCGAACAAACCCGCTAAACCCGTGGCTTTGCGGGGCTAAACCGTTGTCTTGGCACGGCCCATGCTCTGTCCGATCGCAGAATTCACTTCCCGCCGATCCGGAGATTGTCCATGACGAAGCGTTACAGCGCCCTCCTCGCCGCCCTGTTTGCCGGTCTGATGCTGAGCCAGGCCCCCGCCCATGCCGACGGTCTGGATGACGTGGTCAAACGCGGCACCTTGAAAGTCGCCGTGCCCCAGGACTTCCCGCCGTTTGGTTCGGTCGGCCCGGACATGAAGCCGCGCGGCCTCGATATCGACACCGCGAAACTGCTGGCCGAGCAGCTCAAGGTCAAACTCGAACTGACCCCGGTCAACAGCACCAACCGCATCCCGTTCCTCACCACCGGCAAGGTCGACCTGGTGATTTCCAGCCTCGGCAAGAACCCCGAGCGCGAGAAGGTCATCGATTTCTCCCGCGCCTATGCGCCGTTCTACCTCGCCGTATTCGGCCCGCCGGACGCAGCCGTCAGCACCCTCGACGACCTCAAGGGCAAGACCATCAGCGTCACCCGGGGCGCCATCGAAGACATCGAGCTGACCAAGGTCGCCCCTGAAGGCGTGACCATCAAACGCTTCGAAGACAACAACTCGACCATCGCCGCCTACCTCGCAGGCCAGGTCGACCTGATCGCCAGCGGCAACGTGGTGATGGTCGCGATCAGCGAAAAGAACCCGAAACGCGTGCCCGCGCTGAAAGTGAAGCTCAAGGATTCGCCGGTCTACGTCGGCGTAAACAAGAACGAGCCGGCGCTGCTGGGCAAGGTCAACGAGATCCTGGCCACCGCCAAGGCTGACGGCGCGCTGGAAAAGAACGCGCTGACCTGGCTCAAAGAGCCGCTGCCGGCCGACCTCTGACCGGCGACGCGGGAGACTTTCATGGCCTATCAGTTCGATTTCTTGCCGGTAGTGGAAAACACCGACCTGCTGCTGCGCGGGGCGCTGTTCACCCTTGAGCTGACGGCCATCGGCGCGCTGCTCGGGGTTGGCGTGGGCATCGTCGGGGCGCTGGTGCGGGCGTGGAACATCCGCCCGTTCTCGACGATCTTCGGCGTTTATGTGGAGTTGATCCGCAACACGCCATTCCTGGTGCAACTGTTCTTCATCTTCTTCGGCCTGCCGTCCCTCGGTGTACAGATTTCCGAGTGGCAAGCGGCGGTGCTGGCGATGGTGATCAACCTCGGCGCGTACTCGACCGAGATCATCCGCGCCGGAATCCAGGCGATTCCGCGCGGGCAGCTGGAAGCCGCAGCGGCATTGGCGATGAGCCGTTTCGAAGCGTTCCGCCATGTGGTGCTGTTGCCGGCGCTGGGCAAGGTCTGGCCGGCGCTGAGCAGCCAGATCATCATCGTCATGCTCGGTTCGGCGGTGTGTTCGCAGATTGCCACCGAGGAGTTGAGCTTCGCCGCCAACTTCATTCAGTCACGCAACTTCCGCGCCTTTGAAACCTACGCCCTGACCACCCTCATTTATCTGTGCATGGCGCTGCTGATCCGTCAGCTGTTGAACTGGCTCGGCCGGCGTTACCTGTCGAAAAGCAGTGCAAGGAGCAGCCAATGAGCGACTTCACGTTCTGGGACATCCTGCGCAACCTGCTGACCGGCCTGCAATGGACGCTGGCGCTGTCGCTGGTAGCGTTCATCGGCGGCGGGATCGTCGGGTTGCTGATCCTGATCATGCGCATCTCGAAAAACCCGCTGCCCAGCAGCATCGCCCGCACCTGGATCGAACTGTTCCAGGGCACCCCGCTGTTGATGCAGCTGTTTCTGGTGTTCTTCGGCGTGGCGCTGGCCGGGGTGGAGATTTCGCCGTGGATGGCGGCGGCGATTGCCCTGACGCTGTTCACCAGCGCCTACCTGGCGGAGATCTGGCGCGGCTGTGTGGAGGCGATTCCCAATGGTCAGTGGGAAGCTTCGTCGAGCCTGGCGTTGAATCCGCTGGAGCAACTGCGCTACGTGATCCTGCCGCAAGCGCTGCGCATTGCCGTGGCGCCGACCGTGGGTTTTTCGGTGCAAGTGGTCAAGGGCACCGCCGTGACCTCGATCATCGGCTTCACCGAACTGACCAAGACCGGCGGCATGCTCGCCAACGCCACCTTCGAACCGTTCATGGTCTACGGCCTCGTCGCCGCCGGCTACTTCCTGCTCTGCTACCCCCTGTCCCTCAGTGCGCGCTACCTGGAAAGGAGACTGCATGCCTCTGCTTAGAATTTCCGCCCTGCATAAATACTACGGCGATCACCACGTGCTCAAAGGCATCGACCTGAGCGTCGAGGAAGGCCAGGTGGTGGCGATTATCGGCCGCAGCGGCTCGGGCAAATCCACCCTGCTGCGCACCCTCAACGGCCTGGAGTCGATCAACGACGGCGTGATCGAAGTCGACGGCGAATACCTCGACGCCGCACGCGCCGATCTGCGCAGCCTGCGGCAGAAAGTCGGGATGGTGTTTCAGCAGTTCAACCTGTTTCCGCACCTGACCGTCGGCGAAAACGTGATGCTCGCGCCGCAAGTGGTGCAGAAAGTGCCCAAGGCCAAGGCGCAAGAGCTGGCGCGGCAGATGCTGGAGCGCGTCGGCCTGGGTGAAAAGTTCGATGCGTTCCCGGAACGCCTCTCGGGCGGCCAGCAACAGCGCGTGGCGATTGCCCGGGCGCTGGCAATGTCGCCGAAGGTGTTGCTGTGCGACGAGATCACCTCGGCGCTGGACCCGGAGCTGGTCAATGAAGTGCTCAGCGTGGTCCGCCAGCTCGCCAAAGAAGGCATGACGCTGATCATGGTCACCCACGAAATGCGCTTCGCCCGGGAGGTCGGGGACAAACTGGTGTTCATGCATCAGGGCAAGGTGCACGAGGTGGGAGATCCGAAAGTGCTGTTTGCCGATCCGCAGACGCCGGAGCTGGCGAATTTCATTGGCACCGTCGAAGCGACTGCCTGAAATGCTCTCAGCACCGGTAAAGGCCTCATCGCTAGCAGGCTAGCTCCCACAGGGGAGCGTATTTCAATGTGGGAGCTAGCCTGCTAGCGATTGACCGCGCCGCGGTCTTGAGACTTTATGCGCCGAATCAAGGGTTTGAACCATGCGCGTTGGCGGCAGCGTTTGATCGTGGCACGATGTCGGGGTTATCGACCGAGACCCCCTGACCATGCCGCAATCCCAAGCCAAGAATCTGTCCCTGATCGCCGCGATCGACCTGGGCTCCAACAGCTTCCATATGGTCGTGGCCAAGGCCCAGAACGGCGAAATCCGTATTCTCGAACGGCTCGGTGAAAAGGTTCAGCTGGCCGCCGGCATCGACGATGAGCGCCAGCTCAACGAAGAATCCATGCAGCGCGGGCTCGACTGCCTCAAGCGCTT
Source organism: Pseudomonas sp. B37(2017) (assembly GCF_002112885.1). Classification (NCBI taxonomy): domain Bacteria; kingdom Pseudomonadati; phylum Pseudomonadota; class Gammaproteobacteria; order Pseudomonadales; family Pseudomonadaceae; genus Pseudomonas; species Pseudomonas sp. B37(2017). The sequence goes on from NZ_NEIX01000003.1 coordinate 146,329, forward strand.
TGCCCAACTGATCAACGGCATGCCGCTGGGCGCCGTGCGGATCGTCGGCACCAACGCCCTGCGCGAGGCGCGCAACCGTGGCGAATTCATCCGCCGCGCCGAAGAAATCCTCGGCCATCCGGTGGAAGTCATCTCCGGCCGTGAAGAGGCCCGCCTGATCTACCTCGGCGTGTCCCACACCCTCGCCGACACTCCGGGCAAACGTCTGGTCGCCGACATCGGCGGCGGCAGTACCGAATTCATCATCGGCCAGCGTTTCGAACCGCTGCTGCGCGAAAGCCTGCAAATGGGCTGCGTGAGTTTCACCCAGCGCTATTTCAAGGACGGCAAGATCACCCCGGCCCGCTACGCCCAGGCGTACACGGCGGCGCGGCTGGAAATCATGAGTATCGAACACGCCCTGCACCGCCTGACCTGGGATGAAGCCATCGGCTCCTCGGGCACCATCCGCGCCATCGGCCTGGCGCTGAAGGCCGGCGGCCACGGCACCGGCGAAGTGAATGCCGAAGGTCTGGCGTGGCTCAAGCGCCGCCTGTTCAAGCTGGGCGATGTCGACAAGATCGATTTCGAAGGCATCAAGCCGGATCGCCGGGCGATCTTCCCGGCAGGTCTAGCGATTCTCGAAGCGATCTTCGACGCCCTCGAACTGCAACGCATGGATCACTGCGAAGGCGCGCTGCGTGAAGGCGTGCTCTACGACCTGCTCGGCCGCCATCACCACGAAGACGTGCGCGAACGCACCCTGACCTCGCTGATGGAGCGCTACCACGTCGATCTGGAACAGGCCGCACGGGTCGAGCGCAAAGCCTTGCACGCGTTTGATCAAGTGGCCGTGGACTGGGAGCTGGACGACGGCATCTGGCGCGAACTGCTGGGCTGGGCGGCGAAAGTGCACGAAGTCGGGCTCGACATCGCTCACTATCACTACCACAAGCACGGCGCTTACCTGATCGAGCACTCGGACCTCGCCGGCTTCTCCCGCGAAGACCAGCAAATGCTCGCCCTGCTGGTGCGCGGCCACCGCCGCAACATCCCCAAAGACAAGTTCGCCGAGTTCGGCGACGACGGCGACAAGCTGATCCGCCTGTGCGTGCTGTTGCGCTTTGCCATCCTGTTCCACCACATCCGTGGCACCCAGGCGATGCCGCAAGTGGCACTGCATGCCAACGGCAGCAACCTCGACGTGGAATTCCCGGAGAACTGGCTGGATGAAAACCAGCTGACCCAGGCGGATTTCGGGCTTGAGGCCGAGTGGCTGACGCGGGTGGGGATTGTTCTGACCGTGCATTGAGTAACGGGCAGGCACAAAAAAGGCGATCCGGATGGATCGCCTTTTTTATGGCTTTAAAACCTGCGGTCAGCTGCTGACCGGCAGAATCGGGCTACCCAACCGCTCCAGCAACGTCGCCTGCGCACTGCGCGGGTTCTGGTTGCCGGTCGGCGTGTTGCGGATGTAGCGGCCGTCCGATTGCAGGCTCCAGCTGTGGGTGTTGTCGGTCAGGTACAGCTCCAGCTCTTTCTTGACCCGGGTCAGCAGCTTCTTGCCTTCCACCGGGAAGCAAGTCTCGACGCGCTTGTCGAGGTTGCGCTCCATCCAGTCGGCGCTGGACAGGAACATCTGCTCCTCGCCACCGTTGAGGAAGTAGAACACTCGGGTGTGTTCAAGGAAGCGACCGATGATCGAGCGCACGTGGATGTTGTGCGAAACCCCGGCGATGCCCGGACGCAGGCAGCACATGCCGCGCACCACCAGATCGATGCGCACGCCGGACTGGCTGGCCTTGTACAGCGCGCGGATGATCTTCGGATCGGTCAGCGAGTTGAACTTGGCGATGATGTGCGCCGGCTTGCCGTCGAGCGCGAATTGCGTCTCGCGCAGGATCATGTCGAGCATGCCCTTCTTCAGGGTGAACGGCGCATGCAGCAGCTTCTTCATGCGCAACGTTTTACCCATGCCGATCAACTGGCTGAACAGTTTGCCGACGTCTTCGCACAAGGCGTCGTCGGAGGTCAGCAGGCTGTAGTCGGTGTACAGACGGGCGTTGCCGGCGTGGTAGTTACCGGTGCCGAGGTGCGCGTAACGCACGATCTCGCCGGCCTCGCGACGCAGGATCAGCATCATCTTGGCGTGGGTCTTGAAGCCCACCACGCCATAGATCACCACCGCACCCGCCGCTTGCAGACGGCTGGCCAGTTGCAGGTTGGATTCTTCGTCGAAGCGCGCACGCAGCTCGATGACCGCCGTCACTTCCTTGCCGTTACGCGCGGCGTCCACCAGCGCATCGACAATTTCCGAGTTGGCGCCGGAGCGGTACAGGGTCTGGCGCACGGCCAGAACGTGCGGGTCCTTGGCGGCCTGGCGCAGCAGGTCGACCACCGGGGTGAACGACTCGAACGGGTGCAGCAGCAGGATGTCCTGCTTGCTGATCACGCTGAAAATGTTCTCGCTGTTCTGCAGCAGTTTCGGGATCTGCGGCGTGAACGGCGTGTATTGCAGCTCCGGATGGCTGTCCAGACCGGTGATGCTGAACAGACGCGTCAGGTTCACCGGACCGTTGACCTGATACAGCTCGGTTTCGCTCAGGTTGAACTGCTTGAGCAGGTAGTCCGACAGGTGTTTCGGGCAGGTGTCGGCGACTTCCAGGCGCACGGCGTCACCGTAACGACGGGAGAACAGCTCGCCACGCAGGGCGCGGGCCAGGTCTTCGACGTCTTCGGAGTCGAGCGCAAGGTCGGCGTTTCGGGTCAGACGGAACTGGTAGCAGCCTTTTACCTTCATGCCCTGGAACAGGTCATCGGCGTGGGCGTGGATCATCGACGACAGGAACACATAGTTGTCGCCAGGGCCGCCGACTTCTTCCGGCACCTTGATGATCCGCGGCAGCAGACGCGGCGCCGGGATGATCGCCAGACCGGAATCGCGGCCGAAGGCGTCGATGCCTTCGAGCTCGACGATGAAGTTCAGGCTCTTGTTCACCAGCAACGGGAACGGGTGCGTCGGGTCGAGGCCGATCGGGGTGATGATCGGTGCGATCTCGTCGCGGAAATAGCGGCGCACCCAGGTCTTGAGCTTGGTCGTCCAGTTGCGCCGGCGGATGAAACGCACCTGATGCTTTTCCAGCTCCGGCAGCAGGATGTCGTTGAGGATCGCGTACTGGCGGTCGACATGACCGTGCACCAGCTCGCTGATGCGGGCCAGGGCCTGATGCGGTTGCAGGCCATCAGCACCGGCCTGTTCACGGGCGAAGGTGATTTGTTTCTTGAGGCCGGCGACGCGGATTTCGAAGAATTCGTCGAGGTTGCTGGAGAAGATCAGCAGGAACTTCAGCCGCTCCAGCAACGGGTAGGACTCGTCCAGCGCCTGTTCCAGCACGCGGATGTTGAACTGCAGTTGCGACAACTCCCGGTGGATGTACAGGCTGCTGTCATCCAGGCCGGGAATCGCGATCGCCGGAACCGCCGCGGCAGGCTCGGTTGCCGGCGCGGGTGGCGCTGGCTCCAGTTCCGGCGGGGTTTCGGTAATCTGCTCGACCACGGGTTGAGCTTCTTTTACGGCAACTTCAGTGAGTCCTTCGGTATTCATCGAATGTTCCTGGGAGGGCTATTTCTGCTCTCGTAACAATTGAGCGGCACGGACAGCAAAGTAAGTCAGGATGCCATCGGCGCCGGCACGTTTAAAGGCGGTCAGGGATTCGAGGATCACGCCTTCGCTCAACCAGCCATTCTGGATCGCCGCCATGTGCATGGCGTATTCGCCGCTAACTTGATAGACGAAGGTCGGCACTTTGAAGGCATCTTTTACCCGGAACAAAATGTCCAGGTACGGCATGCCGGGTTTGACCATGACCATGTCCGCGCCTTCAGACAAGTCCGCGCCCACTTCGTGCAGCGCTTCGTCGCTGTTGGCCGGGTCCATCTGATAGGAGGCCTTGTTCGCCTTGCCCAGGTTCGCGGCCGAACCCACGGCATCGCGGAACGGGCCGTAATAGGCGCTCGCGTACTTGGCCGAGTAGGCCATGATCCGCACGTTGACGTGACCGGCCAGCTCCAACGCTTCGCGGATCGCCTGAATGCGGCCGTCCATCATGTCCGACGGGGCAACCACCTGGGCGCCGGCAGCGGCGTGAGACAACGCCTGTTTGACCAGTGCATCGACAGTGATGTCGTTCTGCACATAGCCTTCTTCATCGAGAATGCCGTCCTGACCGTGGGTGGTGAACGGGTCGAGGGCGACGTCGGTGATCACGCCCAGCTCGGGGAATCGGTCACGCAGGGCACGGGTGGCGCGCTGGGCGATACCTTCGGGATTCCAGGCTTCGGCGGCATCGAGGGATTTGAGTTCGGGCGGGGTAACCGGGAACAGCGCCAGCGCCGGGATTCCCAGTTCGACCCATTTGGCGGCTTCTTCAAGCAGCAGGTCGATGGTCAGGCGCTCGACACCCGGCATCGAGGCCACGGCTTCGCGACGGTTTTCACCGTCGAGCACGAACACCGGCAGGATCAGGTCATCGACCGTCAACACATTCTCACGCACCAGCCGCCGGGAAAAATCATCACGGCGATTGCGACGCAGGCGGGTGGCAGGGAACAGACGGTTGGCTGGGGTAAAGCTCACGGCAGACTCCTGAGCCCGCGCAAACGGGCGAGCGTGACAGTTATAGATGGCCATTATGACCAACGTATTACAGTTATGTGCACCCCTGCGACAGGTAGTCGCTTTCCATTGTCCGTGTAGGAAATGTTCACGTCGAGACACATTTCGACACTTTCCTGAATGTGTCCGAAGGGTTAGGCTGCGCGTTCATTTCGCCAGCACCCAGACAATGCTCCAACAATTTCTGCATGACTTCGGCTACTTTGCCCTGTTTCTCGGCACGTTTTTCGAAGGCGAAACCATCCTGGTGCTCGCGGGCTTCCTCGCGTTCCGTGAATACATGGACATCAAACTGGTGGTGGTCGTGGCGTTCTTCGGCAGCTATGCCGGCGATCAGCTGTGGTACTTCCTGGGCCGCAAGCACGGACGCAAGTTGCTGGCGCGCAAACCGCGCTGGCAGATGATGGGCGACCGCGCGCTGGAACACATCCGCAAGCACCCGGACATCTGGGTCCTGAGCTTTCGCTTCGTATACGGCCTGCGCACGGTGATGCCGGTGGCGATCGGCCTGTCGGGCTATCCGCCGGGACGTTATCTGCTGCTGAACGGCATCGGCGCTGCGATCTGGGCCACCGCCCTGGCCGCCGCTGCTTACCATTTCGGCGCCGTGCTCGAAGGCATGCTCGGCAGCATCAAGAAGTATGAATTGTGGGTACTGGGCGCGCTGCTGGTGCTTGGCCTGGGCCTGTGGCTGCGCCGCCGGTTCAAGAATGCCCGGCTGGCGAAAAAGGTCTACGAGGAAGAGCAGGCCGAGCAACTGGCCAAGGCCGAACGGCACAAAGCCGAAATGGCCAAGGCCGCCGACCCTAAGACGCCAGCCGAGTAAGTCTCTGGCGGCAGCAATACAGCCCGATGCCGCTGAGCAGGCTGTAACTGAGCAGGCCGACCCACATCCCCGGGCTGGCCGGCCACAGCCCGACCAGCGGCGCCAGCCACACCAGCGGCAGGTTCGATGCCAGCCGCAGCACTTCCAGCCTCCCCGCCCACGGGCGATTCTCCAGGGCCACGCCCAATACGAACAAACCGAACGCCACCGCGCCCCAGCCGAGCAGCAATGCGCCGGTGGGCAGACTGCGTTCCAGGTTCAGCAGATAACTGCCCAGCGCCACATACACGCCGAACTGCAACCCCACGTACCACTGCTGACGGCTGTCCAACGGCACCTCGAACTTGCGGAACTGACTCAGGTCCGGCTTGCTCATCGGGTACTTCGCCGCGACGTCCGCCGGACGCCAGCCGGTGCGCATGAACCAGATCCGGATCTTGTCCCACGTACGCTCGGCCCGGCGCGCGTCATCCCATAGCTGCGCGTAAAACTGCAGGTTGGCCCACAACGGATTCCAGCTCGCCAACGGTGTGGTCACGCCGAAAATCACCGGTTCGTTGTCGTCCTCTTCCTGGAACGAGCCGAACAGACGGTCCCAAATAATGAACACCCCGCCGTAGTTGCGATCCATGTAGAGAGCGTTCTGTGCATGGTGGGCCCGATGATTGGACGGCGTGACGAAGCACCACTCGAACCAGCCGAGCTTGGGAATGTGCCGGGTGTGGACCCAGAACTGGTAGAGCAGATTCAGCGCCGCGACACTGACGAACACCAGCAGCGGCACCCCGAGTACCGCCATCGGCAGGTAGAAAATCCAGCCCAGCAGAAACCCGGTACTGGTCTGGCGCAAGGCTGTGGAAAGGTTGTAGTCCTCGCTTTGGTGATGCACCGAATGCGCGGCCCAGAGGATGTTGCGTTCATGGCCCATGCGATGCAGCCAGTAATAGCAGAAGTCATAGAGGACAAAGGCAAACACCCAGACCCATACGCTGTTCGCAGGCAACCTGACCAGCGCCAGGTGCTCAAGGGCAAACGCATAGGTCACCAGGCCCACGCCCTTGGTCAACAGGCCGGTGGTGGTCGACAACACCCCGGTGCTGATGCTGTTCACCGCATCGGCCAGGCGATAGTTGCTCACCCCGCGCCAGCGGTCGGCGATGAGCTCCGCCGCAATCAATACGAAGAAAAAAGGCACCGCATACAAAATGAAGTTCATGACGCGCCCTGATCGAGATCCGTGTGCACAGATCCTAGGTGTAGCCGGGGCTAGACCCTATGGCAACGAACGACAAATTAGTGGACATTTAACGCCATGAATCTGGAGAGAAACCCATGAGCAAAAAAGTTGCAGTGATCCTGTCCGGTTGCGGCGTGTACGACGGCGCCGAGATCCACGAAAGCGTCATCACCCTGCTGCGCCTCGACCAGCGCGGCGCACAAGTGCAGTGCTTCGCCCCGAACATTGCGCAATTGCATGTGATCAACCACCTGACCGGTGAAGAAATGCCCGAATCGCGCAACGTGCTGGTGGAATCGGCACGCATCGCCCGGGGCAACGTCAAGGATCTGCGCGAGGCCGATGTCGAGGACTTCGATGCGCTGATCGTGCCCGGCGGTTTCGGTGCGGCGAAGAACCTGTCGAACTTCGCCATCGAAGGCGCCGGCTGCACCGTGCAGCCGGAAGTGCTGGCGCTGGCCGAAGCCTTTGCCGAAGCGGGCAAGCCTGTTGGCCTGATCTGCATCTCGCCGGCACTGGCCGCGAAGATCTACGGCCCGGGCGTGACCTGCACCATCGGCAACGATGCCGACACGGCCGCTGCCATGAACAAGATGGGCGCCACCCACGAAGACTGCGCGGTGACCGACATCATCGAAGACAAGGCGCGCAAACTGGTGACCACCCCGGCCTACATGCTGGCGCAGACGATCAGCGAGGCGGCTTCGGGGATCAACAAGCTGGTGGATCGGGTGTTGGAACTGACCCACGAAAACGACGCCTGACCGGCGATAGTGATCGTTCCCACGCTCCGCGTGGGAATGCAGCCTTGGACGCTCCGCGTCTGCCTTGCATCGGCGGTGAGGCTGGGACGCGGAGCGTCCCGAGAGGCGTTCCCACGCAGAGCGTGGGAACGATCAAACCTGGCGCGCCAGCCGCGTCAGGATCCGGTCCAGCGCATTGGCGAACGCCTGCTTCTCGCGGTCACCGAACGGTGCCGGACCGCCGCTGACCTGGCCCTGTTCACGCAGGTCAGTGAACAGATTGCGAGTCGCCAGCCGCTCACCCATGTTCTGTGCGTCGAACTCCTTGCCTCGCGGGTCCAGCGCTGCAACGCCCTTCTTCACCAGCCGGTCGGCCAGCGGGATGTCGCTGCAAATCACCAGTTCGCCCGGCACCGCGTGTTCCACCAGATAATCATCCGCCGCATCCGGGCCGCTCGGCACCACGATCAGCTTGACGATCGCCAGCGCCGGTTTGCTCTGCGGTTGCCCCGCCACCAGCACCACTTCGAAGCGGCGCTTGAGGGCGAACTTCACCACCAGCTCTTTGGCCATCTTCGGGCAGGCGTCGGCATCGATCCATACGCGCATGTTTTCTACCTCCAAAAAATTCGCGAGCAAGCTCGCTCCCACAGATTACGCACCAACCCTGTGGGAGCGAGCTTGCTCGCGAATATGAGCGCAGCGAATGCCTTTAAGCAGCAGTCACCCTACGTTTTTCAGCCACCCAGCTACGACCATACAGCACGATAATCGCCGCAATCGCCACGGCCTGCGCCGTCAGCGAGTACGCATCGGCATGAATCCCCAGCCAGTCGAAATCGAAGAACGCCACCGGGCGGGTGCCGAAGATCCCGGCTTCCTGCAACGCCTTCACGCCGTGGCCGGCGAATACCACCGACAACGCGCAGAGCAGCGCTGCGTTGATGCTGAAGAACAGCGTCAGCGGCAGTTTCGCCGAGCCGCGCAAGATCACCCACGCCAGACCGAACAGCAGCACCAGCGCCGTCGCGCCGCCGGCGAGTACCGCGTTATGCCCGGCGGGACCGGCCTGCAGCCACAGGGTTTCGTAGAACAGGATCACTTCGAACAGCTCGCGGTACACCGAGAAGAACGCCAGGATCGCGAAACCGAAACGCCCGCCTCCGCCCACCAGGCTCTGCTTGATGTAATCCTGCCAGGCCGCCGCGTGCCGACGGTCGTGCATCCACACGCCGAGCCACAACACCATGACGCTGGCAAACAGCGCCGTGGCGCCTTCCAACAGTTCACGCTGGGAGCCGCTGACATCGATCACATACGCCGCCAGCGCCCAGGTGCCGAGGCCGGCCAGCAGCGCCAGCCCCCAGCCGACGTTGACGCTGCGCACCGCCGATTGCTGGCCGGTGTTGCGCAGGAACGCGAGGATCGCCGCCAGCACCAGAATCGCTTCCAGACCTTCGCGCAGCAGAATCAGCAGACCGGAGATGTAGCTCAGCGACCAGCTCAGACCATCGCTGCCCAACAGGCCGGCGGATTCCTTGAGTTTGGCCTTGGCCGCGTCCAGACGCTGCTCGGCCTGCTCCACCGGCAAGCCGTCCTGCAACGATTGCCGATAGGCCATCAGGGATTTTTCGGTGTCCTTGCGCACGTTGGCGTCGACGTTGTCCAGCGAGCTTTCGACCAGTTCGAAGCCTTCCAGATACGCCGCCACCGACAGGTCATAGGCCTGATCGTGCTCACCGGCGCGGTACGCCGCCAAGCTCTTGTCCAGCGTCGCGGCGGTGTAGTCGAGCAACTGCGCCGGGCCGCGCTTGACCTGCGGCGGCTGCGCCCGTTGCACACGGAAGATCGCGGCGGCTTCAGCGCCTTCGGCGGCCTGCACTTCGGCCGGGGTCTGGCGGGCCAGATCGGCAATGTTGTAGGTCTTGTCGGATTTGGCCGTGGCCGGATCGGCGCTGAACTGCGCGATGTAGGTCGCCAGATCCCAGCGCTGACGGTCATCCAGCTGATCGGCGAAGGCTGGCATGTCAGTGCCTTCGACGCCCTGGCCGAGAGTGCTGTAGATCGCGTACAGGCTCAGGTGATCCATCCGCGCAGCGTCGCGCAGATTGGCCGGCGCCGGCGTCATGCCGAGACCCGCCGGGCCGTCGCCGGCACCCGTGTCGCCGTGGCACACCGAGCAGTTTTGCGCGTACAGCGGCGCACCACGGGTCGGATCGGGCGTGATAATCGGGGCCTGGCTGACTTCATAAGCCACCGCCAGTTTCGCCCCCAGTTGCCGGGCCTGACGGGCGACGTCCGCGCCATCCTGTTTCGCCGTGATCGCGGCGTGCAAGGCAGTCACGCCCTGCTCCAGCGCCGCTTTCTCCGGTTTGGCCGGCAGACCGGCGATCAGCCCTTGCAGCACCTGGGTGAATTCCAGCTGCTCGCGGTACTCGCCGTCGTCGATGACTTTGCCTGCCTCTACCGTCGGCGGGTAATCGGCGCTGATGTAATCGAGCAGGTGCAGCGCTTGCGGCGCGCCTTCCACGGTGTCGGCCAGCAGATTGAAGCTGCTCAGGGCGCACAACGGGAACACCAGCCAGGCCAGAAATCGGGACGCGGCAGTCATGAATGAGTCTCAAGTGGAAATGCGAAGTTACATATTGTTCACGTCGAGCGCGTTTCCCTCAAGCTTTCTTGGCGGCCCAACGGGTTTTAGCGCAAGGGTGCACTCGCCTTGCGGTAGTGTTCGGCCATGAATTCGACGAACACCTGCACCTTCAGCGCCACATGCCGGGCGTGGGGATACAGCGCGTAGTAATGCCGCTGGCCGAGGCTGTAGTTGGGCAGGATTTGCACCAGCCGGCCATGCAACAGATCGTCCTGCACCGTGGCCCGGGTGAACGCGGCAATGCCGACACCGGCCAGCGCCGCCGCATGCAGCGAGCTGATCGAGTCCGCCTTGAACCGCCCCTGGGCACGCACCGCTGTCGTCAGCCCGCGCGCATCGGTCAACGACCAGTCGCCACCGCCGGCGAACGCGAGCAATTGATGGTCGGCCAGCTCACTGACCTGGCGGATCAGACCGTGTCGCGCGACGTAGGTCGGCGAGGCCACCAGCACCATCTCGGACACCGTCAGCAGACGCGCCACCAGGGATGAATCCGCCAGCGGCCCGCAGATGCGCAGCGCCACGTCGAAGCCTTCGGCGATCAGGTCGACGAAACGGTCATCGCAGGACAGATCGACCTCAACCTCGGGATAACGCTGCTGAAACGCCGGCAGCCAGCTCGCCAGTTCCAGCGTGCCGATCACCACCGGCGCGCTGATGCGCAACAGTCCACTGGGGGTTTCACGGGCCTGCCCGACCGCCAGCGCGGCCTGATCGAGGCGGTCGAGAATGTCCACGCACGCGGCGTAATACTGCTGCCCCGCCGTGGTCAGGCTGAAGCGCCGGGTGTTGCGGTTGATCAGGCGCGTGCCGAGCTCCGCCTCCAGTTGCTGGAGCTGACGGGAGATCGTCGAATGCGTGGTGTCGAGCCGCTCGGCGGCGGCTGTGAAGCCGCGACACTCGACGATGCAACGGAACGCGCGCATGGCCAACAGCTGATTCATCGAAGCCCTCAGTCGAGTGGCAGGCGAACGATCTGCTGCGTGGTCATGACGTCACCGAAGGTGTCTTCGATTTCGGCCAGCGCCGCGCGGTGCAGGCTGTCCTTGTCGACGGTGTCGCCGTTGACGCGGGTGATCGCCCGGGTCGCCGAAGCGTCGGATGCTACCACGACCTGATAGCCCAACGGTGCAGCGTCCCGGGCACCGCCGGCAACGCAGGCGTGGGTCATCAGCCCGGCGAAAATCACGGTCTTGATGCCGGCCTGCTTGAGCTGGCGATCAAGGTCGGTGCTGGCGAACACGCTGACCGTGGACTTTTGCAGCACGTGATCCTGCGCCCTCGGCTGCATCAGCGGATGAAACTTCACGGTCTCGCCACCCTGCGCAAACACCGGCGAACCGGCGGGCGCGACGTGCTGAACCTGGAACACCGGCATCTTCGCCTGATCGGCAAAGCGGATCAGCTCACGGGCCTTGTTCATGGCCGCGATGCCGTCGGGAATCGGCAGACGCCCGCTGAAGTACTCGTTCTGGAAATCAATCACCACCAGCGCGGTGGTCTTCGGGTCGAGGCGCTCGATCGGCACCGCGCCGGATATTGCACGAATGGTTGGATGAGCATCCGGTGCAGTACTGGCCATCGCACTGCTGACCGCAGCGAGACCAAGACTGGCGAACAGGATTCTGAAAACTGAGCTGCAGCGATACGTTTGCGAGAGAGTCATGGCGCGGTTCCTGTAGAGAGGCGTGTAAGTCGGCCAAGTCTAGGAATCCGCAAACGGCCTGACCACGGCAGTATTGGCACATGATCTGTGCAACTTTTGCACAGACCATGTGAAAAAATCTGCCCGGCAATTAGCCATCATCTCCCACTATAATGCGCCACTTCAGTCGCCCTTCTGTTCAAGGAAGAACCCCTCGCCATGCGCCATTGCCTGCTGTTTTCCCTGTTGTTCAGCATCGTCTTGCAGTTGAGCGGTTGCGGGGCCTACCGCAATTACGATCTGGAACTGCAACAGACCACCGATCAGTTGAAAGCGGGCGACACCAACGGTGCGCTGGCCCTGATCGAGGCGCATAACCCGGATGAAGAAAAAGACCTGCTGTATTACTTCGAGAAAGGCGCGGTACTCAGCGCTGCCGGGGAGTTGCCGCAAAGTCAGGTCGCCTGGCGCAGCGCCGAACAGATGGTGATCCAGCGTCAGGACACCATAGAAACCACCGGCGACAAGTTGCTGTCCGCCCTGGGCAATCAATGGGGCAGCATCATCAACGACAAGATTCGTCGCTACGATGGTTACGACTATGAAAAGGTCATGCTGACCACGCAGATGGCCCTGAACCAGTTGGCCGTGAATGATTTCGACGGTGCCCGTGCGGACATCAAGAAAACCCACGAGCGCGAAACCCTGATCGCCCGGCAACGAGAACTGGAATACGAGCGCATTGAAAATGCCGCCAAGGCCCAGGGCGCGCGCGTTCATTACAAGGATCTGCAAGGTTACCCGGTGGTCATGCTGGACTCGCCGGCGGTCATCGCTCTGAAGAACGGCTATCAAAGTGCGTTCAGCCACTATCTGGCCGGCTTCACTTATGAAGCCCTGGGTGAAAAGGATCTGGCCGCACCCGGTTACCGTCAGGCCATAGAACTGCGTCCTGACATGCCGTTCTTCCAACAGGCATTGCATGACCTCGACAGCCCCGGGCTCAAGGCGGACGAAAGCGATGTGCTGATCATCGTGCAAAGCGGGCTGGCGCCGGCTCGCAGTTCGGTGCGAGTGCCGTATCCGGTGAAGCTTGAGGACGGTCAGGTGATCGTGGCCAATGTGTCGTTTCCGGTGATGGTGCCCGACACGTCCACCCAACCCTTCAATCAGATCAGCCTCGACGGTCGTCCAAAGAAGCTGATCACGGTCAACAACATTACCGACATGTCCTTGCGCACTCTGCGTGACGACATGCCCGGGATCATCCAGCGCACCACGTATCGCGCGTTCCTGGCGGCAGACGTCCAGGGCACCGACAATCGGCGCAACCCGGCCAAGGCGTCCTATGTGACCCATTACGATGGATTCGAGCACGCAGACACCCGCACCTGGCGCACCCTGCCCAACCTCACCCAGGTAGTGCGCCTGCGGCTGAAGAAAGGCGAGCACATGATCAATCTGCCTACCGCACCCGGTGTCGCACCGCTGAAAATCCGCATCGATCAGGATCGTCAGATCATCGGCCTGCGCGCCCTGGGCGACAGAATCTATGCCAACGGCAGCGCTTTCCAGGCCTCCACATCGCCGGAAAGCCGCGTGGTATCCGGCCTGAAATAAGTAATGGCACCTAACTAACCGGTGCAATTAAAAAGCTATTACATAGCCAGCACCGCCCGCTTATAATGCCGCGCCCGCGCTATCGCGATGCGGCATTAAAGCTCCTCTTGTTATGAGGAATTGGCAGGAGGCCAGCGCCACTGCCGATCGGTCCCAGCAGCCCGACCCGCACCCGAGGCTGTCGCTACTCATGGAAGAAGTACCCCATGGCATTCCGCGCTCCCACTCTGATCGCGCTCAGCGCTGTCACCCTGCTGTCCGGCTGTTCGGCGTTTCGCAACTACGATTCCGAACTGGCCCAGACCAACCAGCAACTGGCCACCGGCAACGTCGACGCCGCCCTGACCCTGCTGGAAAAAAACAACACCGGCCCGGACAAGGACCTGCTCTATTACTTCGAGAAGGGTGAGCTGCTGCGCGCCAAGGGCGATCTGTCCGGCAGCCAGAATGCCTGGACCAGCGCCGACCAGGTGGTGGGCAAGTGGGAAGACTCGGTCAAGCTCGACACCGACAAGTACTTGGCCCAGTTCGGCAGTTTCCTGGTAAACGACAAGGTCCGCCGCTACGAAGGCTACGACTACGAAAAAGTCATGCTGACCACGCAGATGGCCCTGAACCTGCTGGCGGTCAACGATTTCGACGGCGCCCGCACCGCGATCAAGAAGACTCACGAACGTGAAGCGGTGATCGCCGACCTGCGCGACAAGGAATACCTCAAGAGCGAAGAGGAAGCCGAGAAAGAAGGCATCAAGACCGAATACAAAGACTTGCAGGGCTACCCGGTCGCCAGCCTCGACGCCCCGGAAGTGGTCGGCCTGAAAAACAGCTACCAGAGTGCGTTCAGCCATTACCTGGCCGGTTTCGTCTATGAAGCCCTGGGCGAGAAAGACCTCGCTGCGCCGGGCTATCGCAAGGCGGCCGAACTGCGCCCGAACACTCCCCTGCTGGAGCAGGCGCTGGTCAACCTCGACAAGCCGGTCAAGAGCGACGACAGCGACATCCTGATCGTGGTGCAAAGCGGTCTGGCGCCGGCCCGGGATTCGATCCGCGTGCCACTGCCGCTGCCGATCTCCAACAACGTAGTAATCACTCCGCTGTCGTTCCCGATCATCAAACCTGACACCTCCACCGCGACATTCGCGCAGATCGGTGTCGATGGCCAACAGGTCGACCTGACCGCACTGAACAGCACCACCGCCATGTCCCGCCGCGCCCTGCGCGATGACATGCCGGGGATCATCCTGCGCACCACCGTGCGTGCGATCACCAAAGGTGTGGCGCAGAAGAAGATCAACGAAACCAACCCGCTGGCGGGCCTGGCGGTCGGTATTTCTTCAGCTGTGCTCGAAGGTGCCGATACCCGTACGTGGCGTACCCTGCCGGACACCACACAAGTGGTACGTCTGCGCTTGAAGAAAGGCGAGCACCAAGTCACTCTGCCGAGCGCCGTTGGTGGTTCTCAGGTCAAGGTGACCGTCGATCAGCGTTACCAGGTGATCACCCTGCGCGCCGTCGGCAATCAGGTATTCGCCGCAGGCCTCGCCGCCCACGTTACCCCGAGTGCTGGCGCCACCGCCGTGGCCAGCCTCAAACAACCTTAAGAACGGAGTCTTTGCATGCGCTTCAAACTCATCGCCGTCGCCGCCCTCGCCCTTTTGGCGAGCGGCTGCGCCACCCCGCCACCACCTGAGCCGGGCAGTGCCGCGAGCAAGGTCGTGGCCATGGGCCCGCAGAAACACATCGTGGTCGGCGCGATGCGCGTGGCCCGTGAAAACGGCTTCATGACCGTCAACGTGCAGTTGAGCAACACCCTCAACAGCAACAAGACGTTCTACTACCGCTTCGCCTGGCTCGGGCCGGAAGGTTTCCCGGTCGCCGAAGAAGAAGTCTGGAAGAGCCAGATGATGTACGGCGCCCAGACCAGCTTCATCCAGGGCATCGCCCCGACGCCGAAAGCCGTGGATTTCCGTCTGGAACTCAAGACGCCTTAAGCCCGACACCCTATTCCCGATTCAGAGAGCATTCCCATGTTTGCACGCTTTTCCTTCATCGCCGTCCTCGCCCTGCTGGCCTCCGGTTGCGCCAACACTTCGCCGACCCTGGGCAGCAAGAACATCAGCTACGGCGACACCAAGGCCGTTGAAACCGTGACCAACGAGTTCGGTTCGACCGACCTGCAGATGATCGCCGAGTCGATGACCCGTTCCCTGGCCCAGTCCGGCATCCTGCAGGGTCGCCCTGTGGTGCAGGTCTACGACGTGAAGAACAAGACCAGCGAATACATCGACACCCGCGAAATCACCACCAGCATCAAGACCCAGCTGATGAAGTCCGGCACCGCCCGTTTCGCCAGCGACAACACCGCGATGCAGAGCCAGGTCGACCAGCTCAAGCTGCAAAACCAGAGCGGCCTGTACAAGAAGAGCACCGTGGCCAAGACTGGCAACATGATCGCCGCCAAATACCGTCTTGAAGGTTCGATCAGCTCGATCGTCAAGCGCAGCAGCGACTACAAGGACGTCTTCTACAAATTCAGCCTGCAACTGATCGACGTTGAAAGCGGTCTGGCCGAGTGGATGGACGAGAAAGAGATCCGCAAAACCACGGAGCGTTAATCGATGCGCGCATGGATTGGCATGATGGCCCTGGCTTGCGCGTTCAGCGTGCAAGCGGCCCCGAAAGTCGCGGTGACGGATCTGGCGTACCAGGAACGTGTGGAGCAATACATCCACATCGTTTCGTCGAAGAACAACTACCGCGAGGGCTACTACAGCTCCAGCGGTTCTTCGAGCTACGACGAATTCGAAGCCAACACCAGCTACATCGAGCAGGCCGAGCTGCGTAAATTCACCGGCGACATCAAAGGTGAAATCCTGCGTACCGGCATGTTCCAGTTGATTCAGGGCACACCGTACACGGCGTCGTCCAAGGGTGACATCTACGATGTGATCAAGCGGATCAAGGCCGGCAACTTCAAGGGTGCCGACTACGTGCTGTTCGGCACCGTGTCGGACATCGACTTCACCCAGGACATGAACGAGCTGGCGCACACCGACAGCTATTCGGCAGTACTGGGCCTGACGCTGGTGGCCG
This sequence comes from Pseudomonas sp. B37(2017), assembly GCF_002112885.1. Taxonomy (NCBI): domain Bacteria; kingdom Pseudomonadati; phylum Pseudomonadota; class Gammaproteobacteria; order Pseudomonadales; family Pseudomonadaceae; genus Pseudomonas; species Pseudomonas sp. B37(2017). The sequence goes on from NZ_NEIX01000003.1 coordinate 162,800, forward strand.
ATTTCAGCCTGATCAACACCAAGACCTACGAAATCACCTCGGCCTTCACGGCGATGGGTGAGGCGCAGGACACCAAACTGGTGAACCACCGCGACATCAAGATCTCACTCAACCGCCCACGGGTGGTGCGTGACGTGTCGAAGGCACTGGGCGAAGACGTGGCCGGACAACTGAGCATGCAGCTCGGTGGTGGCGGTTACGAGCAGCCGCGCGAACCGCAGCAGCGCAACAATCTGCCGCGTGATACGGCGCCGGTGATTCTTCACTGACCGATGATCGTTCCCACGTCGAGGCGTCGAACCGTCCGCGTGGGAATGCAGCCCGGGACGCTCTGCGTTCCAGACACAAAAAAAAGGCGACCTGAGAAGGTCGCCTTTTTTGTGCCTGTACGCTTTATGCGGCCGCTTTGCGCAACGTCGCCATGAACGCCGCCGCGCCAATGAACAGCCCGGCAAACGTGCGGTTCATGCGTCGCTGCTGGGTCGGCGTGCGCAACAGGCGCAACACCTTCGAAGCCAGTCCGGTGTAGCCAGCCATGACGATCAGGTCGACCGCAATCATGGTCACGCCGATCACCACGTACTGGATCAGCAGCGGTGCATGTGGATTGATGAACTGCGGCAGCACCGCGAGCATGAACACCAGCGCCTTGGGGTTGCTGATGTTCACCAGAAAACCACGAAACACCAGGGCCAGCGGCTTGCCGATCGGTCGAACGGCCGCGTCGTCACTCATGTCCATCGGCAGTGCGCGCCATTGTTTGATCGCGAGATAAACCAGGTAGGCGACACCGAACCATTTGATCGCATGGAACGCAGTGGCCGAAGCGGTGAGGATCGCACCGACACCGGCGCCGACAATGGCAATCTGCACAGCCAGGCCGATCTGCAGGCCCAGGGCGTTCCAGTAGCCGCGCCAGAAACCGTATTGCAGGCCGCTGGACATCGACGCAATCGCGCCGGCACCCGGAGAAAGACTGATCACCCAGCAGGCGGCAAAAAACGCCAGCCATGTTTGAAGCTCCATCGCACACCTCGACTCGGACTCGTGACAATCCTCAAAGCTAATGCGGATTTGGCTGGATGACTACCGATTTTTTGCAGGATGTTGCGGGCGCCGACCAACGTGGCCGGCGTCCGATCACTTTTCGAAACCGCTGGAAGGGAAGATATCCGTGCCGCGCCAGCGGCGCACCGAACGCTGGAAGAACAGGCTGTTGGGCACTTGCACCATGGCGCTGCCGGTGCCGAGTTCTTCAGCCTCGATCAACGTGGTGTAGAGCAGATTGATCGCCACCACCCGGCCTTTGACGCCGGGTTTGTCGGTGGTGTCGACCAGTTCGACCACGTCGCCAAGACGGAACGGTCCGACGGTGAAGATCAGGATTGCGCAGAGCAGGTTCGACAGCACGCTCCACATGGCGAAGAACGCCACCGCCGCCACCGCGACGAAGCCCGACAACGCAGTCCAGAGCACCGTGGCCGAGACCCCGAGGCGTTCCAGCACGAAGATCAGCGCACTGCCCATGATCAGCCAGCGCAGACCACCGCGCAGCGGCATCAGCAGCTGCGGCGGGAACGGATACTTCTCGCCCAGGCGGGTCAGGAACCGGGCGACGACGCGCTGAGCGAAGTAGCCGGCCAGCAGGATCAGCAGAATCTGCACGCCGAGCCAGATCGGCTCGACCCACATCGCCGGCAATGGAAGTTTGAAGGCTTCCATCAGGACAAAGCCTCCAGCTCCGCCTGCATGCTTTCCAGCGTTTCCAGAGCTTCCATCCACGCTTCTTCAAGTTCACCTTCGCGGACTTTCAGCTTGGCCTGTTCGGCCAGCAGGTCACGCAATTCGTTCTTGCGCGCCGGCTCGTAGATGTCGCTGTCGCCAAGGCTGGCATCGACCTTCGCCAGCTTCTCGTGCAGCTTGCCGAGCTCGGCTTCGAGCTTGTCAGCCTCGCGCTTGTGCGGCGCCAGTTGCTGACGCAGCGCAGCGGCAGCCTGACGCTGGGCCTTCTTGTCGGTCTTGTCCGGGTTGACCGGTGTGTTGCTGACCGGGGCATTGCGCTGACGGTACTCGACCAGCCAACGGGCGTAGTCTTCGAGGTCGCCATCGAACTCCTCGACCTTGCCGTCCGCGACCAGGAAGAAGTTGTCGGTGGTGCTCTTGAGCAAATGCCGATCGTGGGAAACCACCAGCACCGCACCGCTGAATTCCTGCAACGCCATGGTCAGCGCCAGGCGCATTTCCAGGTCGAGGTGGTTGGTGGGTTCGTCGAGCAGCAGCAGGTTCGGCCGTTCCCAGGCGATCAGTGCCAGAGCCAGACGGGCCTTTTCGCCGCCAGAGAAATTCAGCACCGGCTCATCGATCCGCGCACCACGGAAGTCGAAACCGCCGAGGAAATCGCGCAGGGTCTGCTCGCGCTCGGTCGGTGCCAGACGCTGCAAGTGCAGCAACGGGCTGGCCTTGGAGTCCAGCGAGTCGAGCTGATGCTGGGCGAAGTAGCCGACCACGGTGTTCTCACCGCGAGTCAGGCGCCCGGCCAGCGGTTCGAGCTCACCGGCGAGGTTTTTGATCAGGGTCGATTTACCCGCGCCATTCGGGCCGAGCAAGCCGATCCGCGCGCCGGGGGTCAGTTGCAGCTTGACCTTCTCCAGCACGGTTTTCTCGCCATAACCCAGGCGCGCGTCGGACAGGTCGATCAGCGGACTGGAGATCTTGGTCGACTCGCGGAACACGAAGTCGAACGGCGAATCGACGTGGGCCGCCGACAGTTCTTCCATGCGCTCGAGGGCCTTGATCCGGCTCTGGGCCTGACGGGCCTTGGTGGCCTGGGCCTTGAACCGGGCGATGTAGCTTTCCATGTGCGCACGCTGCGCCTGCTGCTTCTCGTAGGCCTGTTGCTGCTGGGCCAGACGCTCGGCACGGGCGCGTTCGAACGCGGTGTAGCCGCCACGGTAGAGCGTCAGCTTGCGCTGATCGACGTGGGCCACGTGATCGACCACTTCATCGAGGAAGTCCCGGTCGTGGGAAATCAGCAGCAAGGTGCCGGGGTAACTTTTCAGCCACTCTTCGAGCCAGATGATGGCGTCGAGATCCAGGTGGTTGGTCGGTTCGTCGAGCAGCAACAGGTCTGATGGGCACATCAAAGCCTGCGCAAGGTTCAGACGCATCCGCCAGCCACCGGAGAAATCTCCTACCTGACGATCCATCTGCTCGTTGGTAAAACCGAGGCCGGCGAGCAGCTTGCGCGCACGGGCGTCAGCGGTGTAACCATCGGCGCTGTCGAGTTCGGCGTGCAGGCGGGCCAGTGCGGTGCCGTCATGGGCCTCTTCGGCCGCTGCCAGCTCACGCTGCACTTCGCGCAGACGCAGGTCGCCGTCGAGCACATAGTCGACCGCCAGACGCTCGAGCGTGTCGACCTCCTGGCGCATGTGGGCGATACGCCAGTCGGCCGGCAGCAGGCAGTCGCCCGAGTCCGGGTGCAGCTCACCGCGGAGCAAGGCGAACAGGCTGGATTTGCCGGCGCCGTTGGCACCGATGAGGCCGGCTTTGTGGCCGGCGTGCAGGGTCAGCTCGGCGTCTTCTAGCAGACGTTGCGGGCCACGCTGTAAAGTCAGGTTCTGAAGTCGGATCATAATGGCGGCGGAGTCTACCAGCTTCCCCCGCAACTGGCGCGAGTAGCACGATGTCCTCTGACCTGTGGAGCTTTGCCCTTGCCGTCTACGCCCGTCCCGGCGTGGAGGATGCCTGCCTGCGCCTGCAATCGGCGGGGGCCAACGTGTGCCTGATGCTGTGCGGTTTATGGCTGGAACAACGCGATGCGACCTGTGAAGAGGCGCGTGCGCGACAGCTTCTGGAACTGACAGAGCCCTGGGACCGGGAAGTGGTGCAGCCGTTACGCGCATTGCGCATGCAGTGGAAAACCCTGGCCGACACCGATCCGGTACTCAAGGGTATGCGCGAGCAGATCAAGGGATTGGAGCTGGAGGCGGAGCGTGCGCTGCTGTCACGACTGGAAGGCGCCGCGCAAGGCTGGAAGCGTAATTCGAAGGAGTCGAGTGACTGGCTGGAAGTGCTGGCCGGCCCTGCGGCCAACCTGAACCGCGACGCGCTGCAAGTGCTGCGCGTCGCGGCGACCGGCGCTTAGGAAGCGCTGGACGGGTTGCTGGCGACGCTCGATACCGGCGCCGGGGATGGCGTGGTTGTGGTGGTCGAGGTAGTGGTGGCGGATGCCGGTGCTGCGGTCGGAGCCGGAGTTGCCGGGGCTGCAGGTTTGGCAGCAGGCGCAGTGGCCGGTTTTGCTGCAGCTGGTTTTGCTGCTGGCTTGGCGGCAGCTGGTTTTGCTGCTGGCTTGGCGGCAGCCGGCTTGGCAGCGGCAGGTTTTTTCACTGCTGGTTTTGCAGCAGGTTTCGCTGCTGGCTTGGCGGCCGGTTTGGCCGCTGGTTTTGCAGCAGGCTTGGCCGCAGCTTTTACCGCAGGCTTGGCCGCTGGTTTCGCCGCCGCTTTGGCTGCAGGTTTGGCAGCAACCGGTTTGGCAGCGGCTTTCGCCGCAGGCTTGGCAGCAGCAGTTTTGGCGGCCGGTTTAGCGGCGGCTTTAACGGCTGGTTTTGCTGCCGGTTTAGCGGCCACTTTGGTGGCTGGCTTGGCAGCTGGTTTTGCAGCGGCAGTTCTTGCCGGAGCCGCTTTCGCAGCAGCGGTTTTCGCCGCAGGTTTGGCGGCTGGTTTTGCAGCAGCCGGTTTGGCGGCAGCCGGTTTGGCCGCTGTGGTTTTAGCCGCAGGTTTGGCAGCGCTGGCGGCTGCGGGTTTCTTCGCGGCTGGTTTAGCAGCGGCTTTCACTGGCGCTTTAGCAGGCGATTTGGCCGGTGCTTTTGCAGCAGGTTTGGCGGCCGCTTTTTTCGCAGGCGCCGCTGCAGGTTTAGCCGAACGCAGGGACAACGCCTTGCCGACAGCCTCTTGAACACGACCGACACCCTGGGCCAGTTTCAGGCTTTCCTGGGCATCGCGCTTGAGTTGCAGAATGTAGCTGCGGGTATCGGACTGACGATCCTTCAGCGCATCGAGCAGGTCTTCGAGTTCCTTCACGGCAGCCTTGGCCTTGGTCTGCGCCTTGGCTTTACCGGCTGCTGCTGCGTCCTGCAATTTGGTGCGGGATTTGTGCAGTTTTTCTTGCGCCTTGCCGCGTTGCTTTTCCAGTTTGGCGAGCAGTTTTTCAGCATCAGCCAAGGCTTGGGAGCAAGCGTTTTCCAGATGCTCGAGCAGGCTGCCCGAGAGTTGTTGGAGTAAATGCAACGGAGTGTTTACAGGCTTCTTGGTGGCCGACATGGTTTACCTCCTGGCTGACGTGAGTGCGGCTCATACTAGACCTCTGCTGCTACCGCCGCTAGGGCATGTTGACAGTATCGAAAGCACTCGGTTGCAGGCTTGCGAAAAACTTCTGCGCATTGGCAAAAGCAGTTCACCGTTGCAGACGTTCGCGCTGGCATAATCCACCGCAATTCAGGACGGAGAGTGCCCATGTCGCGCTACCTTTTTTTATCCCTCTGCATGATTTTTTCCGTGGCTCAGGCCGACGAAAAAACCACCGCGAACGATGCCCATGATCTGGCTTACAGCCTCGGCGCCAGCCTCGGTGAACGGCTGCGTCAGGAAGTGCCGCAGCTCCAGATCCAGGCGTTGATCGAAGGCCTGCAACAGGCCTATCAAGGCAAGCCGCTGGCATTGAGCGAGGCACGCATCGAGCAGATCCTCGCCGATCATGAATCGCAGACAGCCGAGCAGGCAGCCATGCCTTCGACTGAAGCCGCGATGGAAAACGAGCGACGTTTCCTCACCGCCGAAAAAGCCAAACCGGGTGTGAAGGAGTTGGCCGACGGCATCCTGCTGACCGAGCTGGCGCCGGGGAACGGCACGAAGGCCGGCCCGGATGGAAAAGTGCAGGTGCTGTATATCGGCCGACTGCCGGATGGCACCGTGTTCGATCAGAACAGCCAGCCGCAGTGGTTCAATCTCGACAGCGTGATCGCCGGTTGGCGCACCGCGTTGCAGAACATGCCGGTGGGCGCGAAGTGGCGCCTGGTGATTCCATCGGATCAAGCGTACGGCGCCGACGGTGCCGGCGACTTGATCGCGCCATTCACACCGCTGGTGTTTGAAGTGGAATTGCGCGGCGCGACCAGTTGATCGCCCAATAAAAAACGGTGCGCCTGGGGCGCACCGTTTCTGGTTCTTGCGAGGTTCGATTCAGGCCTGAACCGAATCCTCTTCCTTGTGTGCGGTGTGCAGCACTTCGATCAGGCAGTCTTCCAGTTCGAAGCGCTCGTGGAGCAGGCCGCCCAGCTCCTTGAATTTCTCCGCAACGCATTTGCCTTCATCGCAAAGGTCGTTGAACGCGAGCAGTTTTTCAGTGATGACATCTATCCGCGGATAGATCGTCTCGGCCAGTTCCAGGCCGCGCTTGTCGTTGAAGGCCTTGGCCTCGCCCGTCAGCTGTTCGTAGATCTCGAAGTGCCCGGCCGAGACGTAATCGACCAGCACGCCGCAGAATTCCTGCAAGGGCTTTCGATCCTCGGACAGCGCCTGAGGTTTGGCGCCCAGCTTGTCATAGGCAGCGATCAATTCCTCACGCTCCTGCAGCCAGCGGTCGATCAGCAGATGAACTCCACCCCAACGTTCCTGAGCATTCTGACAACTTTCGAGCATGGCGATCTCTCTTCCCTTGTGGGTCATGCTGCTCTACACCCGCGCCCCTTCTTGTGAATATTGCTTTGAGAGGCGGCCAGGCAGAGCGTCATCGAGCAACACAATTCCAATGACACGTGCGGGCCAGATTATGCCCGCACGCCTATGGCTTCAAGGTACGCAGGAGAGAAAGTTCATACAAGTGTTTAATCCCTGACCAGCACCGGGTGCGACGGTTGGCCGCTGAGCGGTTGCTGCAAAGCCATCCAGACCTGTCGCAGCAACTGGTAAACAGCCAGGATCGACATCCCCACGAAAAACAGCAGACTCCACTCCGGAATGCTCAGGTCGAACAGCGTCCAGGACAATTCCGCGCAATCGGCCGTGTCATTGAACATACGCATCAGGGCGCATAACCACGGCAGGCTGCTGAACATTTCTTCCGGCCCGGGCCCGCAATGCGCCAGCCTTTGCAGAGAATCACTTTGCAGCAGCACTTGCCGCCACGCCGCCGTCATTCCGCCAAGGCTGGTCAACAACGCCATCGTCCAATACAGCGACAGACCGACACGTTGCGGTCCATGGATCGCAGCCACACCACAAAAAAGGGTAAGGACACTCATGAACAGACGCTGGACCAGACACAGACTGCAAGGCACCAGACCGACCGCGTATTCGAGGTAATAAGAAGCTCCCAGGGCCAGAATCCCCGCAGTGAAAGCCATAAAGAACAGGGAGCGTGAGCAGGCCAACGACATGGCTTATCCGTAACAATAAAGACAGGCAGTTACGGTAGAGGAAAGGGCCTCGGGCTTTCAAGGCAGGTCACTGGCGACACTTCAGCAGAAGTGTAGGGAAATCCCGACAGGCACCGAAGGATTCGGTGTAAGCCTCTGTAGGACTTTGCTCGGGAGGGGATTTGCCGGTAACTATTCAGTCACCGGGAAAGAAAAGGAGGAGCATGCTCCCCCTTTCTGATCACGCTCGAACAGCTACGGGCAATGGCGAAGCCAGCAGGCGTTCATCCAGCATACCGAGCCCTTCCTGGAACAGCAGGTTGCTGCGCTCGGTGTCACCCAGCTGAGCCAGCAGACGCGCCAACTCCGCGCACGCTTCCGGATTGCGCTGCACTCTCAGGCTGCTTTCCAGATAATCCCGCGCCTTGCCCCACAGACTGGCTTGCAGGCACAAACGCCCCAGCGTCAGCAGCAGGCTGGCATCGCCCGGATGATCCTTGAGCCAACCTTCGGCCGTCTGCAACTGACGCGCCGGATCGCTGCCGCGCACCAGACCGTAAAGGCGCGCCAGGTGGCTGTCGTACTTGCGCTTGAGCGCCGTGCGCAACAGCTCTTCCGCCTCGACCTGGGCGCCCAGCTGGCGCAGCTGCTCGGCGTAGGCCAGCACCAGCGCAGGCTCCTGGCGCTGGGCAGACGTCAGTTGCTGCCAGGCGCGGTTGAGCGACTGCAAACCGACTGCGCCATCCTCTTCACGCTGGGCCGCGAGGGACAGGTTTTCTCCCCAGGCACGACGCTCGAGTTCGATCAGTTCGGCCGGAGGCAGGACTTTATCCTTGCGCAGTTCCGGCAACAGCCGGATCACGGACGACCAGTCACCGCGCTGCTGATGCAGTCGCTGCAACTGGCGCAAGGTCTGGGCATTGTGCGGATGGCGTTCGTGCATCGCCTGCAAGGTGACCAGCGCGCCATCGGTATCGCCACGATCGGTTTGCAGTTGCGCATGGCTGAGAGCAATCGCCAGCTCGGCCTGCGGCTGACGCTCGAGAGCGCGCTCCAGCAGGCGATCGCTTTCCTCGTAATTACCTTGTTCGTTGGCGGCGCGCGCGGCGCCCAGGTAATAGAGCAACGGCTGACGCTCGGCTTCGGCGGCCCGATAAAGGTGACGCTGAGCACTGGCCCAGCGACCTTCGGCCAGGTCGAGCTGACCGTGCTCGATCGCTACCTGCACGCGACGGCTGCGGTTGCGACGGGACCATGGATTGACCACACCGCCCGAGGTCAGCACCAGTTCGACCAGCGCCTTGATGCCCCAGACCAGCAGCCACAGCACCGCGACCACCGCCAGGGTCGCCCACAGGCTCGATTCATAACGAAAGCTTTTGTAGGCGACCAGCACGTAACCGGAATGCTCGGCAATCGCCAGGCCCAGCGCCGCCGTTGCCGCGATCACCAGAAACACGATCACATACAGGCGCTTCATGGTGTCGCCTCCTGCGCGGTGCTGGCGGCCGGTTTGGCGAAGGGTTTCACCGAGTCTTCGGCGTTGACGTTGCGGCGCTCCAGATAAGCCTGCACCGCGCTCAACGTCCCGGCGAGATCCGGCGTATTGACGGTAACCGGTTGCTTGCTCAATTCCGCGACCTGCTCGAGCATGATTTTGCTCTGCGGGTTGTCCGGATTGAAGTTGCCTGTAAGTACGTCACGCGCCTCCGCCAAGGCCTGGGTGTACACCGGCGCCTGACCGTTGAGCGCGGCCCATTGCGCCTGTTCGAGCGCAAGGCTCAGGGCCAGACGCACCTGGCTCAGGCTTTGGCCGGCGAGTAGCGGCCGGACGTTTTTGTCAGCGTTGAAATCGATGCGAATGTAGCGCGAGATCTGATCCCACCACTGCGCCCAGCGACTGGCGCCGTCGCCATCGGAGGTCAGGCCCAGCAGCGAATCACCGCGATCCTTGTATTCCGGCGCCAGCTCGGTGAGGCCGACGACCTGATCACGCAAGGCGCCCAGTCGCAGGAACAGCCCGGTGCGATCCGGCTGCGCGGTACTGCGCAGCGCTACCAGGGTTTTCGCCACTTGCTCGCGGGCAGCGAACGAGCCGGGATCATTCTGCTCGCGCAGGATTTCGTCGGCACCCTGGACCAGCGCCTGGGCGCTGCTGATGTCCTGCAGGGCGGAAAGACGCAGGCTGGCCAGACGCAGCAAGTGCTCGGCCTCGGCCAGACGCCAGTCCTTGCGGCTGGCGCCAAGGACGGTTTCCAGACGTTGATTGAGGCGTTGCTGATCGCCCTGAAGTTGCGACACCAGACGCTGGCGATCGGCAAGTTCATCGGCGCCGGGTAATTGCCCGAGGCGTTCGGTCAGTCGTTGCTCGTTGAGCTTCAGAGTCTGAGCCTGATCACTCAACGCCTGAACCTGACTCAACTGATTCTGAGTGCTGGTCTGCAGGTGTCGTACCTGCCACACACCCCAGCCACCCACCGCAACACCGGCGGCGCCGAGCAGCAGCGCGAGAATGGCCAATCCGTTGCCTCGGCGCGGTTCCGCGGCCGGTGGCGGTGCATCAACCGGTGCATCGATCACAGGTTGAACGTCATCTTTAGGCAAGGCTGTTTCGCTCACGTATCCATCCTTTGCATTAGAGAACGGGCACGGGATGCTCCCGTAACGCCGTCAGCAAGGCCGCGGCACTGGCGCCGCGACAATCCACAACTGTTCGGGCCCCGGCGGCACTGGCCTGCTCGGCAACCCTTGGGCTTGGAACAAACAACGGCAACTGCGCAAGTGCAGGCCAGCTGTCGCCGGCCAGTTGGCGCAGGTGCTCGAAACCCTGTCCACTGCTGACCACCAGTCCGTTCAGGCGTTCCGCTGCAATCCTGCGGGGCAGCTCCTGCGGCGGATAGTCCGGCAGGTCGCGACGGTACAACTCCAAGTATTCGACACTAGCACCAAGCGCGCGCAGGCGCTCGGCCAGCAGCTCGCGTCCGCCCTCCCCGCGCAGGATCAACACCTGCGAGCCGGGCACGGCCACCGCCGCCAGCAGACGCGGCAATTGCAGCAAGGCTTCGCTATCGTCGCCCGCGTCCGGGAAGCTCACATCCAGCCCCCGATCCCGAAGGATAGTGGCGGTCGCTGCACCCACGCTGAACCACGGCATCGTCGGAGTCGCCAGACCCAAAGAGTCGAGCAGATCCACCGCGATCCGCGCCGCCGGTTTGCTGACCACGATCACCGCGCTGTAACGCGGCAGTTGCGTGATCGTGCGGCGCATTGTGTCAGAGACCGGCAGGGGCGCGATTTCCAAAAGCGGCAGACAGCTGCTGAAAAACCCTTGTTCGGCCAGCACGGCGGCGAGCGCCGAACAGTCCTCCGCCGGGCGCGTCAGCAGCAGGCGCCAGGCGGTCACTCGTGACCTGCCTCGCCGTAGACTGCCTTGAGAATATCGTCGGCGCCCTGGCTCAGCAGGTCTTCGGCCACCTGCACGCCCAGCGTCTCGGCTGCCGCACGCGGCGCACGGGCTTGCGCGCTGAGCAGCTTGCCGCCACTCGGTTCGCCCACCAGACCGCGCAGCCACAACTGATCGCCTTCGAGCACGGCGTAGCAGGCGATCGGCACCTGGCAGCCGCCATTCAGATGTTTGTTCAGGGCACGCTCGGCGGTGACACGGTCAGCGGTGTCGGCGTGATGCAGGGGCGCGAGCAAGGCATGGATTTCCGTGTCGGCGCTGCGGCATTCGATACCGACGGCGCCCTGGCCACCGGCCGGCAGGCTGTCGTCGACGCTGATGGCCGAGGTGATGCGGTCTTCGAAGCCGAGGCGGATCAGGCCGGCTGCCGCGAGGATGATCGCGTCGTACTCGCCGGCGTCGAGCTTGGCCAGACGGGTGTTGACATTACCGCGCAGGAAACGGATCTCGAGATCCGGACGGCGCGTCAGCAACTGTGCCTGGCGACGCAGGCTGGAGGTACCGACGATGCTGCCGGCTGGCAACGCATCGAGGCTGGAATACGTATTGGAGACGAATGCGTCACGCGGATCTTCGCGCTCGCAGATGCAGAACAGACCGAGGCCTTCAGGGAAATCCATCGGCACATCTTTCATCGAATGCACGGCGATGTCGGCTTCGTTTTCCAGCAGCGCGGTTTCCAGTTCCTTGACGAACAGGCCCTTGCCGCCGATTTTCGACAGGGGCGAATCAAGCAGCTTGTCGCCGCGACTGACCATGGGCACCAGCGTCACCAGCAGGCCCGGGTGGGCTGCTTCCAGACGGGCTTTGACGTATTCGGCCTGCCAGAGGGCCAGAGCACTTTTGCGGGTGGCGATGCGGATTTCGCGAGAGGACATGGATCAATCCGTACTGAATAGATACGGCGGATAATAACAGCTCAGCCAAATCCACTTTGACCTGAATCAGAAACGGCGTGGCCTCCCTGGCCTGCTATGCCTGGTGAAAAGAACGAAGAACCGCCCGGAGCCTGCGGACTAAAGCCCCTGCATCATTTTGCGCACGCCCGCCACATGCCGGCGGCTGACGATCAGCGCGTCACCGTTGAGGCCTTTGAGGAACAACTGGAAGTGGCCCAGCGGTGTACGTTGCAGACGCTCAATGCGGTCGCGGGCGACCAGCGCGTTGCGGTGGATCCGCACGAAGCGCTCGCCGAATTCGTCTTCCAGCGCCTTGAGCGGCTCATCCAGAAGGACTTCGCCACCCTCGTGGCGCAAGGTCACGTATTTGTGGTCGGCAATGAAATACACCACCTGATCCAGCGGGATCAGTTCGATGCCTTTGCGGGTCCGGGCGCTGATGTGGCTGCGCGGGCCGTTACCGCTTTCGGCGGCAGGACGGGTCAGGGCCGAGAGCTGGGCCCGGTTGGGACGTTCAGCCCGTTTCAGGGCGTCATGCAGATGTTCGGTTCGCACGGGTTTCACCACATAGCCCACGGCGCTGGCCTGCAGGGCTTCCACGGCAAATTCATCGGGACCTGCGCAAAACACCACGACTGGCGGGGTTTCGCGTTCGCACAGACGGGCAGCCACCTGCAGGCCATCGAGGCCCGGCATGCGGATATCGAGCAGTACGATATCCGGCTTGTGGCTGTCGATCAGCGCCAACGCCTCTTCGCCATTGGTGGCGCTGGGCTCCAGGACTGTGTAGCCCTCGAGCTCGCTCACCATTCGGCTGAGTCGCTCGCGGGCCAGTGGTTCGTCATCAACGATCAGGACATTCATATTGCGCTGGATTCCTGCGTGAGTCTCGCACAAGGATAGCGTAGACAAGTGGAGTGACGTCCGTCACCGCGATCCACGCTAAGACTAGCGCGAGCGCCAAAAAGTGCCGTACGTCGGCCGGCAATATTTGCCGACACCTGCAACGTACCGCCTGACGCCCGCCGCCGACTGCGTTTTACGCAGGGTATGCCAATGGCCAATACACCCACCCCTCTCTCTTCTTATAGTCGGTGGCCGGACCTTTGCGCGATCCGCCGCCACGTCGACCCCTATGTCCTACTGTAGACGCTCGTCGGGCCGATATTGCTCAATCGGAAAATATCCTTGCGCAAATCCCCCGGCGACACCGGCGACTATGGATCAGGCCATGAGAAAAAAACGTATCGACCAGTGTCAGCGACAGGATTGGCAACCCTGTTATTATCCGCGCCAGCGTTTCACGCCTTCTTTCTTCAAGCCGATACGAGCGAATTCATGAGCACTGACAAGACCAATCAGTCCTGGGGCGGCCGCTTCAGTGAACCCGTCGACGCCTTCGTCGCCCGCTTCACCGCCTCCGTCACTTTCGACCAGCGCCTGTATCGCCACGACATCATGGGCTCGATCGCCCACGCCACCATGCTGGCCAAGGTCGGCGTGCTGACGGATGCCGAGCGCGACAGCATCATCGATGGCCTGAAGACCATCCAGGGCGAAATCGAGGCCGGCCAGTTCGACTGGCGCGTCGACCTCGAAGACGTGCACATGAACATCGAGGCACGCCTGACCGACCGCATCGGCGTCACCGGCAAGAAGCTGCACACCGGCCGCAGCCGCAACGACCAGATCGCCACCGACATCCGCCTGTGGCTGCGTGACGAGATCGACCTGATCCTGAGCGAAATCACCCGCCTGCAAAAAGGCCTGCTGGAGCAGGCCGAGCGTGAAGCCGCCAGCATCATGCCGGGCTTCACCCACCTGCAGACCGCTCAGCCGGTGACCTTCGGGCACCACATGCTGGCCTGGTTCGAAATGCTCAGCCGCGACTACGAGCGCCTGGTCGACTGCCGCAAGCGCACCAACCGCATGCCGCTGGGCAGCGCCGCACTGGCCGGCACCACTTACCCGATCGACCGCGAATACACCGCGCAACTGCTGGGCTTCGACGCCGTCGGCGGCAACTCGCTGGACAACGTGTCCGACCGCGACTTCGCCATCGAATTCTGCTCGGCCGCCAGCATCGCGATGATGCACCTGTCGCGTTTCTCCGAAGAGCTGGTGCTGTGGACCAGCGCGCAGTTCCAGTTCATCGATCTGCCGGACCGTTTCTGCACCGGCAGCTCGATCATGCCGCAAAAGAAAAACCCGGACGTGCCGGAGCTGGTACGCGGCAAGACAGGCCGTGTGTTCGGCGCCCTGATGGGCCTGCTGACCCTGATGAAAGGCCAGCCACTGGCCTACAACAAGGACAACCAGGAAGACAAGGAACCGCTGTTCGACGCCGCCGACACCCTGCGCGACTCGCTGCGCGCCTTTGCCGACATGATCCCGGCGATCAAGCCAAAGCACGCGATCATGCGTGAAGCGGCGCTGCGCGGTTTCTCGACCGCCACTGACCTCGCCGACTACCTGGTACGCCGCGGCCTGCCGTTCCGTGATTGCCACGAGATCGTCGGCCACGCGGTGAAGTACGGCGTCGACACCGGCAAGGATCTGGCGGAAATGAGCCTGGAAGAACTGCGTCAGTTCAGCGACCAGATCGAGCAGGACGTGTTCGCCGTGCTGACCCTTGAAGGCTCGGTAAATGCCCGTGACCACATCGGCGGCACTGCGCCGGCGCAGGTCAAGGCTGCCGTGGTTCGCGGTCAGGCGCTGATCGCCAGTCGCTAAAAGCATCGCGGGCAAGTCGAGTTGTCGACTTGCCCGCGAACTGGCTTCAAAACAGATTTTCTACTTTTTGGCTGCGATCATCGCCAAAAACGCCGGCATCGCCGCATCCTTGTCCGCCGCAATCTTCTGCACGTGCGGATTCTGCTCAAGCCGCTCCAGCAGCGCCTTGGCCTTCGGCATCTCCGCCAGCAAATCCAGACTGAACAGTTTGTGCCCCACCGCAGCTGCCAGCGGCACGCTGTAGAGGAAGTACAAGTCCGCAATACTCAGGGTGTCGCCCGCCACGTACGGGGCGAACTTGCCGTGACGTCCCAGCGCCGCAAAGCCCAGCAGTAATTCAGCCTTGGTTTTCTCCTTGATCGCCTCCGGCAACGCCGTGCCGAAAAACGCTTCGCCGTAACAGGCACGGGCCGGCAGCTCGATATACAGCTCGATTTCCTTGGCCACCGCCAGCACCTGAGCGCGGGCAAACGGCTCGGTCGGCAACAGCGGGACACCCTTCTGACTGCTTTCGAGGTATTCGAGCATCACCATCGTTTCGTTGATGTACCCGCCTTCAGCTCCCAGCACCGGCACCTTGCCGCGCGGGCTGATGGCCAGGGACTCAGGCGTAGGCGTCGGGTAGAACGTGACCTCTTCGAACGGCAGGCCTTTTTCGAGCAGCGCCAGTTTGACCATGTTGTAGTAGTTGCTGACGGAGAATCCATAGAGCTTGAACATCACATAGCCTCCAGGCCGTGCGGGGTGGGCAGTGCCTGTTTATAGATCGCTCCGGGAAATCCCGCCAGCAGCATCACGCCGCTGAATGCGGGTAAACTGGCGCCTTTCCTTGAGGAGCCTGCCATGAGCGAGCCGACTGACATCGACAATGATGAAGAAGAGTTCACCGAATCGACGCTGATCGAAGCGATCGAGAACCAGATCGAAAGCGACAACCCGCCAGCGGCCAAGGCAACCTTCAACAAGCTGACGCTGGTCGGTTACGAGCGTGACGACATCCTGAATCTGATGGCCCACGTGCTGGCCTGTGAAATCGACGCGATGCTCGACGAAGACCGCGCGTTCGATACCGAGTGGTACGAAACCGCGCTGCGCGCACTGCCGGAACTGCCACCGGAAAAGCAGTAAAACGGCCCCGCCCTGTGGGAGCACGCCTGCTCCCACACAATTTGTCACCCATCTGCGCGGCCTTCTGCCGCCCCCTGACTACACTGGAATCCACCCCGGGACAAAAACCCTGACACGCGCACTGGACAGGCCGCGCCGGCAGGTTCACCTTAGGGGCGCTGTCGTCCAATTCCTAGAAAGTCTGGAGTCCTTATGTCGCTTACCCCTGAGTTGGTTGCCGAACTGGAAGTCCTCGCACTCTTCAACCTGGACAGTTCCCAGGAAGGTCTGAAAATTCATCAGACCGCTGCCCCGAAGCACATTGCCGCCGCACAACGCCTGTTCGAAAAAGAACTGACAGACCAGCCTGATGGCGGTTACCTGACCAGCCTCGGTCGCGATGCCGCACAGAACGTTCAAACCGTACTGACGATTCTCAAAGAGCAGCAAACCGCCTGATCCTCCCGACTTTGCCCACGGAAACCCCTGCCACGGGATTTCCGCGGGCCAGCCATGAACGTCACCCATCGCCGCGCGATAGAAATCTGACGTCAAAAAACAAATTCAGCTTAAAACTCCTGTCGTTCAGGCGCTAAACTCCCGGACACCCGAGACCCTTTGCCTCCGAGCCCTGCGCGCCGGTTTGAGCCGACATGACCCGCACCCATGAAATCCGCCCCGACCTGGACGAAGGCATCGACCGCAAGGTACTCAGCCAGCTACGTGCACGTTTTCTCAAACTCAATGAAGGCCGCCTGAACCGGGCGCTGGAAGGCCTGTCGACGCGCCAGCAAAGTGTGCTGACGCTGCTGCCGCTGTTTTTTCACGTCAATCATCCGCTGTTGCCAGGCTATGTCTCGGGCAGCACGCCGGCCGGGCTGTCGAATTACGAACCGGACGCCGAGGCGCTCGCCGAAGCCCAGCGCCTGACCCGCTCGTTCTCCTACAAACCGCGTCACGGCAGCAACCCGCCACGGCCGATTCACGGTCTGTTCCTGATGGGCAGCCTCGGCACACTCGCCCAGGCGGACCAGAGCGACATGGATGTGTGGGTCTGTCACGCCCCCGACCTGAGCGATAGTGAGCTGGCCGAGCTGCGCAAGAAATGCCAGTTGCTCGAAGCCTGGGCGGCCAGCCAGGGGGCCGAGGCGCACTTCTTCCTGATCGACCCGGTGCGCTTCGTCAAAGGCGAACGCGACACCCAGCTCAGCTCCGAAGATTGCGGCACTACCCAGCACTATCTGCTGCTGGACGAGTTCTACCGCACCGCGATCTGGCTCGCCGGGCGCACGCCGATCTGGTGGCTGGTGCCGGTCTATGAAGAGCGCGCCTATGACGCGTACACCCACACCCTGATTTCCAAGCGTTTCATCCGCAACGATGAAACCCTCGACCTGGGGCCGATGGCGCACATTCCGCCGGGCGAGTTCGTCGGCGCCGGGCTGTGGCAACTGTTCAAGGGTATCGAGTCACCTTACAAATCGGTGCTCAAGCTGCTGCTGACCGAGGTCTACGCCAGCGAACATCCGCAGGTGCAGTGCTTGAGTCTGCGCTTCAAGCAGGCCGTATTCGCCAACCGGCTGGATCTCGACGAGCTGGATCCGTACATGGTGGTTTACCGCCGGATCGAGGAATACCTCACTGCGCGCAACGAACCGGAGCGCTTGGAGCTGGTGCGACGGGCGCTGTACCTCAAGGTCAACCGCAAGCTCACCGGCAACACTCGCACCCAGAGCTGGCAGCGTTCACTGCTGGAAAGGCTGGCCAGCGAATGGCACTGGGACCAGCGGCAACTGGCGCTGCTCGACAGCCGCAGCCAGTGGAAAGTCCGCCAGGTCAGCGCCGAACGCCGGGCGCTGGTCAACGAACTGAATTACAGCTACCGCTTCCTGACCCAGTTCGCCCGCACCGAACAGACGGTCAGCCTGATCAACAAGCGCGACCTCAACGTTCTCGGCCGGCGGCTGTATGCAGCGTTCGAACGCAAGGCCGACAAGGTCGAGTTCATCAATCCCGGCATTGCCCCGGACCTGGCCGAAGACACCCTGACCCTGGTGCAATCGCCGAACAAAAAGGAACCGGGCCAAACCCAGTGGGGCCTGTACAACGGCAGCCTGACGGCGCTGGAGTGGGAACACTTCGCGCCGATCAAGCGCAGCCGCGAGTTGCTGGAACTGCTGACCTGGTGCCATCGCAACGGTGTGATCGACAGCAGCACCCGACTGGCCCTGCACCCCGGCACCAGCGATATGAGCGAGTTTGAGCTGTTCAACCTGCTCGGCAGCCTGCAACAAAGCATCGCCCTGCCCTTGTCGACCGTTGCCGAAGAACCGCTGCTGCGCGCCGCCGTGCCGAGCGAAGTGCTGATGCTGGTGAATGTCGGGGTCGACCCGCTCAAGCATCACCGCGACCTGAACATTCTGATGACCACCGAACGCACGGACTCTCTGAGCTACGCCGGCGTACGCGAAAACCTGGTGCTGACCCTGGATCAGGTCACGCTCAATAGCTGGAACGAGGTACTGGTCAACCGCTTCGACGGTCCGCATGCCCTGATGGATTGTCTGCGCGACTACCTCAACAACCTGCCGCGCGGACCGCAACAACCATCGCTGCGAGTGCGCTGTTTCTGTCACAACCGCGCGCAGTTCATCGCCCGCCGGGTGGAGGAAATTGTCGATACCGCGCAGACCCTGCTGCTCAGCGATCTCAATCACCGCTACCTGATCCAGGTGCAGCAGCATTACCACGTGCTGGAACTGGTGCCGGGCCAGGTCAGCCATGTCGCCCTCGCCACCCTGCCGGCGCTGCTCGATTACCTGGGTGAGGAACAGCCGCGCTACAGCCCGCTGCACCTGGACCCGATGGCACTGGAAGACCACGACCTGGCACTGATCCTGCCGATGGGCCAGCCCGAATGCATTCAGGTGTTCTACCGGATCACCGAACAAACCGCCGAACTGTACGTGCTCGACGAGTTCAATGCGTTGTGGCAACAGCACTTGCCCTATCACGACGAGCAAAGCCTGTTGGTGCCGCTGCAGCGGTTCCTGCAATCGATCCAGTTCCGCCGCGAAGCGCTGCTGCCGATGGATGCGGGCCATGCCGCCAGCCTTGAAATCTTGTATTACCAGTTATTGCCGTCAGGGCCGGGACGCGCGCGACGGGTCGAAATGCGCCCGGCGCCGCAGACGCCGGTCAACAAACCGTTCTACGACGTGCAGGCGATCGTCGGCAAAGCCGCACCCGGCGAGGTGCAAGTCACGCTGTATTGCAATCAACGGGAATTCAGCGAGCTGGAACATGGCGACCAGCTGTTCAGCGTGGTCGCCCGGGAGATCGTCGGGCAGCGCCGGGAAAGCGAGCGCTACCGCTGCTACATCACCGACCTGGACCTGTCGGGTGTGATCGGTGACGGGCAGAGTTCGAGCAATCTGTATCTGCGTTACAAGGCCGACCTGGAACGCTCTCTGAACGAGGCGCTCGAGCAGGTCTGAGGCGGGTTACTCCGGGAAATCACCGCCGTTGGCCGGCTGCGATTCGACTTCGAGCAAAGTCAGTTTCAGGGTCTTGCCACCCGGAGCCGGCCAGTCGATGTGCTGACCAACCTTCAGGCCCAGCAACGCACTGCCGACCGGAGCGAGGATCGAGACTTTGCCTTCGTCGGCGTTGGCGTGCTTCGGATAGACCAGGGTCAGGTGGTAGTCCTTGCCACTGCTTTCTTCGCGGCAGTGCACACGGGAATTCATCGTCACGACATCGGCAGGCACTTCATCGTGACCGACCAGGGTATCGGCGCGGTCCAGTTCGGTTTGCAGCGCGATCACGCCCGGCAGCGTGTCATCCAGGCTGTCGATCAGGCGCTCCAGACGTTGCACGTCCAGACGGGTAAGGGTGATGGAAGGTGCGGTCATGATCCGGGCAGACTCCTTTCTTCTGCACACAAAAAAAGCAAAACCCCGCCAAAAAAGACGGGGTTTTCACCAGGCCTCGATGGGTTGAGGCGTTTCCGGACACTATCACAGCTCAAAAAATATACAAGCTACGCTCCGGCGAGCTGCCGGCGCTGAGCGGCCTGCGCACAAATCACCCGGCGGCGCTCGTCATCGGCCGAACGCCACTCGCGGATGTCTTCGACATGGCGCATGCAACCGAGGCAGACCTTCTGTTCATCCAGCCGGCACACGCCGGTGCACGGCGAAGGCACGGCCGGGCTGACGTTGCTGTAAAGCGGCTTCGGCGGACGGACGGGTGCAGTATCAGTCACGAAATCACAGGCCTTCGAAATCGAATTCGGTGCCGGCCTGTTGCTTGACGATGCGCTCGAGCATTTCGCCCAGCTGTTCTTCGCTCTTGTCGCACATCCAGCGTTCGCTTTCTTCGTCGTAGTCGAAGTGGAAACCGCCGGACACCGCGGCCAGCCACAGCTGACGCAACGGTTCCTGACGACTGAAGATCAGCTGGGTGCCGTTCTCGAACTTGACGGTCAGCACACCGGCCGAGTTCTCCATGTCGATGTCCAGGTCGCTGTCGTCGAAGATGTCTTCCAGTTTTTCCTGGGTTTCATCGACCAGATCGTGGAAACGGGCTTCGGACAAACTCATTGCGGCAACCTCAAAAAATGTCTGATCAGGCTCAAGCGCCGCAAGATACGGACGCTGCCAGCCGATTGCAAAGGATAACGACCAAGCGCCCTGCCAGGCGACGAAATATCCACCCGCCACGCGGGAAAAGTTTCCGCGCCGCAGCCCGAGCCCCGCCGGACGGGAGTTCCGTCGCATAGGCAAGCTGCCGGGTGGCCGGTATACTCCGGCGCAATTAACGCATTTTCAAGGATTTCGCCATGAAGCGCCTGATCTCTTCCCTTGCTGCGCTCGTCGCGGTTGCCTGCCTTGTTTCGGCTTGTGGTCAAAAAGGCCCGCTGTACCTGCCCGATGAAGATCAGGACCCGGCCGAGCAAGCCCAGTCTTCGCAAAAGCAGCCTGTCTCCAAGGCACACAAGCACGACGTTTACTAAGGGATCGCCATGGACGCTTTTAACTACCGTGGCGGGGAACTGTTCGCGGAAGGTGTGGCGCTGTCCGCCATCGCCGATCGCTTCGGCACACCGACCTACGTTTACTCCCGCGCGCACATCGAGGCCCAGTACCTGGCCTACGCCGATGCGCTGGCCGGCATGCCGCATCTGGTGTGCTTTGCGGTCAAGGCCAACTCCAACCTTGGCGTCCTGAATGTCCTGGCCCGCATCGGCGCCGGTTTCGACATCGTCTCCCGTGGCGAGCTGGAACGCGTACTGGCCGCCGGCGGCAGCCCGGACAAGATCGTGTTCTCCGGCGTCGGCAAGACCCGTGACGACATGCGCCGTGCGCTGGAAGTCGGCGTGCATTGCTTCAACGTCGAATCCACCGACGAGCTCGAGCGCCTGCAAGTGGTCGCCGCCGAGCTGGGCGTTCGTGCGCCGATCTCGCTGCGCGTCAACCCGGACGTCGATGCTGGCACCCACCCGTACATTTCCACCGGTCTCAAAGAGAACAAGTTCGGCATCGCCATCGCCGACGCCGAAGACGTGTACGTGCGTGCCGCGCACCTGCCGAACCTGGAAGTGGTCGGCGTCGACTGCCACATCGGCTCGCAACTGACCACCCTGCCGCCATTCCTCGATGCCCTCGATCGCCTGCTGGATCTGGTCGATCGCCTCGGCGATTGCGGCATCCACCTGCGCCACATCGATCTCGGTGGCGGCCTGGGCGTGCGTTATCGCGATGAAGAGCCGCCGCTGGCCGCCGATTACATCAAGGCCGTGCGCGAGCGTCTGGTCGGGCGTGATCTGGCGCTGGTGTTCGAACCGGGCCGCTTCATCGTCGCCAACGCCGGCGTGCTGCTGACCCAGGTCGAGTACCTCAAGCACACCGAGCACAAAGACTTCGCCATCGTCGACGCGGCCATGAACGACCTGATCCGCCCGGCGCTGTACCAGGCCTGGATGGACGTGACTCCGGTCAAGCCACGCGAGACCGCTGCGCGTACCTACGATGTCGTCGGCCCGATCTGCGAAACCGGCGACTTCCTCGCCAAGGAACGCGAACTGGCGCTGGAAGAAGGCGATCTGCTGGCCGTGCATTCGGCCGGTGCCTACGGTTTTGTGATGAGCTCCAACTACAACACTCGCGGCCGTGCCGCCGAAGTGCTGGTGGATGGTGATCAGGCATTTGAAGTGCGTCGCCGCGAGACCGTGGCCGAGCTGTTTGCCGGCGAAAGCCTGCTGCCGGAGTAACCCCATGCTGCTGCGTTTTACCAAGATGCACGGCCTGGGCAACGACTTCATGGTTCTCGACCTGGTCAGCCAGCACGCGCATATTCAGCCCAAGCACGCAAAAATGTGGGGCGACCGGCACACCGGCATCGGTTTCGACCAGTTGCTGATCGTCGAAGCGCCGAGCAATCCGGATGTGGATTTCCGTTACCGGATCTTCAACTCCGACGGTTCCGAAGTGGAGCAGTGCGGCAACGGTGCGCGCTGCTTCGCCCGCTTCGTGCTCGACAAGCGCCTGACCGCCAAACGGCAGATCCGCGTCGAGACCAAGGGCGGCATCATCGAGCTGGACGTGCGTAACGACGGCCAGATCGGCGTGAACATGGGCGCCCCGCGCCTGGTGCCGGCGGACATTCCGTTCCAGGCGCCGGAGCAGGCCCTGAGTTATCAGGTCGATGTCGACGGTACGCCGATCGATCTGGCGGCGGTATCGATGGGCAACCCCCATGCGGTGCTGCGGGTCAGCGATATCAACACTGCACCGGTGCATGAACTGGGGCCGAAAATCGAACACCATCCGCGCTTTCCGGCGCGGGTCAACGTCGGCTTTCTCCAGGTCATCGACCGCCATCGCGCACAACTGCGCGTCTGGGAACGCGGCGCCGGGGAAACCCAGGCCTGCGGCACTGGTGCCTGCGCTGCTGCTGTAGCTGCGATCAGTCAGGGGTGGATGGATTCGCCACTGCTGATCGACCTGCCGGGCGGGCGCCTGTCCATTGAGTGGGCAGGCCCTGGCCAACCGGTGTTGATGACCGGCCCGGCAGTGCGCGTATACGAAGGACAAGTGCGTCTTTGAGTGAGCAGAAGCCATGACCGATAAGCCTCAGGTACCCGCCCGACAGTCCGGTGAATCAGCGTCCGAGAGCCTGGAGGCGGCAGCGGTTGCCGCATACCTGGAGGCTCATCCGGACTTCTTCGTCGAGCATGAAGAACTGCTGCCGTCCCTGCGTATCCCTCATCAGCGCGGCGATACCGTTTCGCTGGTCGAGCGCCAGATGGCCATCCTGCGCGACCGCAACATCGAGATGCGTCACCGCCTCTCGCACTTGATGGACGTCGCCCGGGACAACGATCGCCTGTTCGACAAGACCCGTCGCCTGATCCTTGCGCTGATGGACGCCGCCACTCTGGAAGACGTGGTGATCAGCGTTGAAGACAGCCTGCGCCAGGATTTCCAGGTGCCCTTCGTCAGCCTGATCCTGCTCGGCGACAACCCGGCCCCGGTCGGCCGCTGGGTGACCCACGCCGATGCGCAAACCGCCATCGGCGGCCTGCTCACCGAAGGCAAGAGCGTCAGCGGCAGCCTGCGCGAGCATGAGCTGGACTTCCTGTTCGGCGAAGAACAACGCAAGCAGATCGGCTCCACCGCCGTGGTCGCTGTCAGCCACCAGGGCATCCACGGGATTCTGGCCATCGCCAGCCGTGATCCGCAGCACTACAAGAGCTCGGTCGGCACACTGTTCCTCAGCTACATCGCCGAAGTCATGGGTCGCGTGCTGCCACGGGTCAACAGCTCGCTGCGCTCGGTACGCTGAGCATGGAACGGCAACTGGACGCTTACTGCGAACACCTGCGCAGTGAGCGGCAGGTGTCGCCGCACACGCTGTCGGCCTACCGACGCGATCTCGACAAAGTCCTCGGCTGGTGCAACAAACAGAACATCGGCAGCTGGCAGGCGCTGGACATCCAGCGCCTGCGCAGCCTGATCGCCCGCCTGCATGCCCAGGGCCAGTCCTCGCGCAGCCTGGCGCGCCTGCTCTCGGCGGTGCGCGGGCTCTATCACTATCTGAATCGCGAAGGTCTCTGCGATCACGATCCGGCAACGGGTCTGGCACCGCCCAAAGGCGAACGCCGGCTGCCGAAAACCCTCGACACCGACCGCGCCCTGCAACTGCTTGAGGGTGCGGTGGAGGACGATTTTCTCGCACGGCGCGATCAGGCGATTCTGGAGCTGTTCTATTCCTCCGGCCTGCGCCTGTCGGAGCTGACCGGGCTCAATCTCGATCAGCTCGATCTGGCCGACGGCATGGTTCAGGTACTCGGCAAGGGCAGCAAGACACGCCTGTTGCCGGTCGGCAAAAAGGCCCGGGAAGCACTGGAGCAATGGCTGCCGCTGCGGGCGCTGACCAATCCGGCGGACGACGCCGTATTCGTCAGCCAGCAGGGCCGACGTCTTGGCCCGCGAGCGATTCAGGTGCGGGTCAAACTCGCCGGCGAGCGCGAACTGGGGCAGAACCTGCACCCGCACATGCTGCGGCACTCCTTCGCCAGCCATTTGCTCGAGTCCTCCCAGGACCTGCGCGCGGTGCAGGAATTGCTCGGCCACTCGGACATCAAGACCACCCAGATCTATACCCACCTGGACTTCCAGCACCTGGCGGCGGTCTACGACAGCGCCCATCCACGGGCCAAACGCATGAAAGGCGACGATTCATGAGCATCCAGTTGATCACCTTCGACCTCGACGACACCCTGTGGGACACCGCCCCGGTGATCGTCAGCGCCGAAGCGGTTTTGCGCGAATGGCTGAGCGAACATGCGCCGAATCTGGGCGCGGTGCCGGTGGAGCATCTGTGGTCGATCCGCGAACGGGTGCTGGCCAGTGAGCCGGGCTTGAAACACCGCATCAGTGCGCTTCGCCGGCGAGTGCTGTTCCATGCGCTGGAGGAAGCCGGATACGCCCACAGCGAAGCGTCGGATCTGGCAGACAAGAGTTTTGAAGTGTTTCTGCATGCGCGGCATCAGATCGAGGTGTTCCCGGAGGTCGAGCCGATCCTGGAAACCCTCGCCAAACACTACGCCCTCGGAGTGGTCACCAACGGCAACGCCGATGTCCGTCGTCTCGGGCTGGCGGACTACTTCAAGTTTGCGTTGTGCGCCGAAGACATCGGCATCGCCAAGCCGGATGCGCGACTGTTCCATGAAGCATTGCAGCGCGGTGGCGTGAGCGCCGAAGCCGCTGTGCATATCGGCGACCACCCGGGGGATGACATCGCCGGGGCGCAGCAGGCCGGATTGCGTGCGATCTGGTTCAACCCGGCCGGCAAGGTCTGGGAAGCGGAGCGCCTGCCGGATGCCGAGATTCGCAGCCTGAACGAACTGCCTGCCGTGCTCGCCCGCTGGAACAGCCGCGGCTGATTTTCTTTCGCCCATGAAAAAGCCCGCAGCGACGGCGGGCTTTTTCAGCAAGCAAGCGACACGCCTCAGATAGGGCGGCTGCCGTACTTGTTGTCCGGCTTCTTGGGCGGATCGGCGACCACGTTGGCCTCCACTTCCTGCACCTTGCCGCCGCGCGCAAGGAACTCTTCCATGGCCTTGGCCAGGGCATCGCGCTCCTTGTTCTTGGCTTCGATGCTCGGCAACTCGTCGACCGACACCGCAGCCTTGGCCTTGCCTTTGGCAGCCGGGGCCGGCGTATCGTCACCGCCATCGTCTTCAGCAACGTCTTCCGCTGCTGCTTCCAGACCGTCTTCGGCCTCGTCTTCGTCGCCTACTTCGAGGTCGTCGTTTTCCAGATCATCGTCGCTCATGTTCTACCTCATGACTTGCGAAAAGCAGATTAGTTATAGACCAGCTTTGGCGACTGTCGAAAGTCGCCGGAAAAAAATCGGTAACCATTGGTGACCAACGGTTTATGCCCCTTCACCGTGCAAGGTGGCGAGGACTTTACGGGCACCGCCATGATCACGGTGCTCGCCCAGGTAAACGCCTTGCCAGGTGCCCAGTGCCAGTCGGCCCGCCGTTACCGGCAAACTGATCTGACAGCCCAGCACGCTGGCCTTGAAGTGCGCCGGGAGGTCGTCCAGGCCTTCGTCGTTATGCTCATAGCCGTCTGCTCCTTGTGGGATCAGACGATTGAAAAATCGTTCGAAGTCGCGACGTACCGCCGGATCGGCGTTCTCGTTGATGGTCAACGACGCCGAGGTATGCTGCAGCCACAAATGCAACAGACCGACCCGGCATGCCTTGAGTTCGGGCAGGCCGGCGAGCAACTCGTCCGTCACCAGATGAAAGCCCCGGGGCCGTGCCCGCAGGGTTATCAGAGTCTGTTGCCACATACAGTTCTCCGCACGTTCGGGGCGCATTCTAGCGCGCTCTGGAAAAAAACAAAGGCCCTAATATTCCTTCAATGATGTAAGCCTTTGGCCGCAGAAAAACACTCGTCGTAAACACGACCAAAGCAGTACGAAAAATCCTTTCAGCTGTATCAGGGAAGACAAATTCCAGACAAAAAAATGCCCGGCGAGCCGGGCAAGTTTTTTGCGGCGCGTGCTTACAGGTTGTAGCCGCGCTCGTTGTGTTGTGCCAGATCCAGGCCGACCGATTCTTCTTCCTCGGTCACGCGCAGACCCATCACGGCATCCAGCACCTTGAGGATGATGAAGGTGACGATCGCGGTGTAGATCACGGTGAAGCCGACGCCTTTGCACTGAATCCAGACTTGTGCGGCGATGTCGGTGACGGTGCCGAAGCCACCCAGCGACGGTGCAGCGAACACACCGGTCAGGATCGCGCCGAGGATACCGCCGATACCGTGCACGCCGAAGGCGTCCAGGGAGTCGTCATAACCGAGTTTGCGTTTCAGCGTGGTGGCGCAGAAGAAGCAGACCACGCCCGCAGCCAGACCGATCACCAGAGCGCCCATCGGGCCCACGGTGCCAGCGGCCGGAGTGATCGCAACCAGACCTGCAACGACGCCGGATGCGATACCCAGTGCGCTTGGTTTGCCGTGGGTGATCCACTCGGCGAACATCCAGCCCAGTGCAGCCGCAGCGGTCGCGATCTGAGTGACGAGCATCGCCATGCCGGCGGTGCCATTGGCGGCCGCAGCGGAACCGGCGTTGAAGCCGAACCAGCCAACCCACAGCATCGCCGCGCCCATCAGGGTGTAACCCAGATTGTGTGGCGCCATCGGGGTGGTCGGGAAGCCTTTGCGTTTACCCAGCACCAGGCAGGCAATCAGACCGGCCACACCGGCGTTGATGTGCACAACGGTGCCGCCGGCGAAGTCGAGCACGCCCCAGTCCCACATCAGGCCGCCGTTGCCGGACCAGACCATGTGCGCGATCGGTGCATAGACCAGGGTGAACCAGATGCCCATGAAGATCAGCATCGCGGAGAACTTCATCCGCTCGGCGAACGCACCGACGATCAGCGCCGGGGTGATGATCGCGAAGGTCATCTGGAAGGTAATGAAGACCGCCTCGGGGAACAGCGCCGCGGGGCCGGTCAGGCTCGCTGGGGTGACGCCGGCCAGGAACGCCTTGCCGAAACCGCCCACGAACGAGTTGAAGTTGACGACGCCCTGCTCCATGCCGGTGGTGTCGAACGCGATGCTGTAGCCATAGATGACCCACAGGACGCTGATCAGACCGGTAATGGCGAAGCACTGCATCATCACGGAAAGAATGTTTTTCGACCGGACCATGCCGCCGTAGAACAGCGCGAGGCCGGGAATGGTCATGAACAGCACGAGGGCGGTGGAGGTGAGCATCCAGGCGGTGTCGCCGGAGTTCAGGACTGGAGCTGCCACTTCGTCTGCCGCCATGGCCAGGCCGGGCATTACGATAGACAACAGGGCTCCTAGCCCTGCGAATTTACGCAGAGTCATATTGTTTTCTCCTGGGGCGTTGGGTTTGTGGCGGCGTTTAGATCGCGTCGGTATCGGTTTCGCCGGTACGGATGCGGATCGCCTGTTCCAGATTGACCACGAAGATCTTGCCGTCACCGATCTTGCCGGTGTTGGCAGCCTTGGTTATCGCCTCGATAACCCGATCCAGATCCTTGTCGTCGATGGCAACGTCGATTTTCACCTTGGGCAGAAAATCGACCACATACTCCGCGCCGCGATACAGCTCGGTGTGACCCTTCTGCCGACCGAAGCCTTTGACTTCAGTAACGGTAATGCCCTGCACGCCGATTTCGGACAGCGACTCGCGCACGTCGTCCAACTTGAACGGCTTGATGATGGCAGTGACTAGCTTCATGAAACTCTCTCCCGAATTGGTGGACTTGCCCCAGGAAAACAAACCCGACTCAAGTCTAAGCGCAGTGCCTGGCTTTGTAACGCTTCGTTGTCGACGCCAGCTAACCGCTCCAGACGAAACTCCCCGCTCCGTCTGCCGCACTGCATTCGTCACAGCGACTGCATCAGTGCATGGGTCGAAGGTGACTAAGCAGAAAGCTTGCCATCTCGCCAAAAACCACTGATTTCAATCCCTTGGCCGCTGCCGCAGATGCCATCACCCAAATGGCACTCCGGATACGCACAACAACGGTGCGCGGCCGTGCATCCAGTTGCGCGAAAAGCGTGCATCCGTGCCTGCGCCAATGACTATAGACACTGCGTGATACACTGCCGGCCATTGTTTCCAGGACATATCCCATGCTCGCGCCCAAAGACTTCCTCGACGCCCTGAGCGGCACCGCCTCCCGCCTGTTCAGCGGCGACACGCCCTTGCCAAAAGCCGAAATCGAAAGCCAGTTCAAGATGCTGCTGCAAAGCGCCTTCAGCAAACTGGACCTGGTGAGCCGCGAAGAGTTTGACAGTCAGATGGTGGTGCTGGCGCGCACTCGCGCCCGGCTGGAGAGCCTTGAGGCGAAGGTGGCGGAGATGGAAGCGAAGCTGACGCCGCCGGCTGAGTGAATTGAGAAGCTAAAACCGCTCCTGCCGAGGCAGGAACGGTTTCCGTCGGTTCAATTCTTACAGCGAATTATTCCAACGGTCTCGCAGAATCTCGTACAGGCGAAAAGCCCATAGCACGATCCTGACGAGGCGCCACATATGTTTAAGAAACTTAGACATATTTTGGCCCTCCTTGCGTGGGGCCAAACCTCCGATGCTCTTTCCGGCGTACGAACACCTTCGGGACTACACGTGAGTGTGCCCACCAAGGCGGCCGGGTGTGGATCCCCCAAAAAAGCACCGCCACGGTTCTCACACCGTGTTGGGGGACATGAAATCTTTACGCTCCCGGCCACACTCTGTGAACACTCCATGAGTGGGCATCGTCGCAACGGATGGTATTGCAGCCCCTACAAAATTCATTTAAACAAGTTGTATCAAGGCGTTAAGCGTGTATTCCCGGCATATCAGACACGTCATCTCTCAGCCCTGCCTTGCTGGGCGCCAAGTGATCCTGACGCTTGCATCCAGGAGCAAACCTGCATAACCTCAGCAAACGTGAGTGTGTCCACTAAGGATGCGCAGGCCTTGGCCTCACCGAAGCCTGCAACTAAAAAACCGTCTCCTCAAGGCGGTTTTTTTTCGCCTCGATATATCTGCAACAATCGGTTTTCTGAGGAGTAGTCACAGCAACTGTTCAGCTCCCCGCCGTACGACCTTGGATTCAGATCAAGCGCAATGCGCCAGCCGCTCCAGTTGATCACGGACCGAAGCTCCTCTCTAAACTTCAGCTTTTCGCAAATCGTAAGTCGACTGAAGATTCATCCAGAACTCAGGTGTGGTGTTGAGGTGGATGGCCAGCCTGATTGCCAGATCGGCGCAGATCCTGAGTTGGCATTTCACAAGCTTCTCGATCTCGGTTTCAGGCCAGTTTGTGGGCATGCCCAAGTCCATGACCGTCATGCCCAACGGCTCCATGAATTCCTTATTCAGCACCTCGCCCGGATGAATCGGGCGCATACCATTGCGGTCCATTTTTCGCCTCCAGAGGCTGCATTGAGCGGCCAAACTGGAGCATCCGACTTTGCGATACAAGACCGTCGAGTCGCTTTCGCTGGCGTCCTACAACTATTAGGGCACGCCCCTACAAAAATCAGCGTCTGCGCCTATTTATGTTGTCCTTACGCCTGCCATTACATTAGCGACACCCATCAGGAAGGAGGTCTCTGTGAAGGATAAAAAGAGAAAGAAAAAACTACTTCAGGTTGTTGAACTACACCTCGAAGCACTCCGACTGGCTGGAAATTTGTCAGCCATTCAACGGAGGTTTATTGAAGTTGCCGTTACGTGCGGACCTGAGCTTGAGCCAAGTGGTCTGTTAGCGGGCAGAAGATGAACGCATAGGCCCGCACAACCGCTTTCTGATACGTCTTGTAAACCTCTACTCAAACGCAAGAACCCCGCTCAACTACCCTTCAAAAACCCGCAGGAAGCGGCCCCCGATTCAACTCAAGGAACGACCATGTCCCTCGCCATCGTCCATAGCCGCGCCCAGATTGGCGTGGATGCTCCCGCCGTCACCGTCGAAGTTCACCTGGCCAACGGTTTGCCCTCGCTGACCATGGTCGGCTTGCCCGAAGCGGCGGTGAAGGAGAGCAAGGACCGGGTACGTAGTGCGATCATCAATTCCGGGCTGCAGTTTCCGGCGCGGCGGATCACGTTGAATCTGGCACCGGCGGATCTGCCCAAGGATGGCGGGCGGTTCGATCTGGCGATTGCGCTGGGGATTCTGTCGGCGAGTGTGCAGGTGCCGACGTTGACCCTCGATGATGTGGAATGTCTGGGTGAGCTGGCGTTATCCGGCGCAGTTCGGGCGGTGCGTGGGGTGTTGCCGGCGGCGCTGGCGGCGCGCAAGGCCGGGCGGACGCTGGTGGTGCCGCGGGCAAATGCCGAGGAGGCTTGTCTGGCGTCGGGGCTGAGGGTGATCGCGGTGGATCATCTGCTGGAGGCCGTGGCGCATTTCAACGGGCATACACCGGTCGAGCCTTACGTCTCTGATGGGCTGATCCATGCCGCCAAACCCTATCCCGACCTGAATGAAGTACAGGGCCAACTGGCCGCCAAACGGGCGCTGCTGATTGCCGCCGCCGGCGCCCACAACCTGCTGTTCAGCGGACCACCGGGGACGGGCAAGACGTTGCTGGCCAGTCGATTACCGGGGTTGCTGCCACCGCTGGCCGAGAGTGAAGCGCTGGAGGTGGCGGCGATTCAATCCGTTGCCAATGGCGCACCGTTGACCCACTGGCCGCAGCGCCCGTTTCGCCAACCGCATCACTCGGCCTCCGGGCCGGCGCTGGTCGGTGGCAGTTCAAAACCGCAACCCGGCGAAATTACCCTCGCCCATCATGGAGTGCTGTTTCTCGATGAGCTGCCCGAGTTCGATCGCAAGGTGCTGGAGGTTCTGCGCGAACCGCTGGAATCCGGCTGCATCGTGATTGCCCGAGCCAAGGAGCGAGTGCGGTTTCCCGCAAGATTCCAGTTGGTGGCGGCGATGAATCCCTGTCCCTGTGGATATCTTGGCGAGCCGAGCGGCAAGTGTTCGTGCACGCCGGACATGGTGCAGCGCTATCGCAACAAACTGTCGGGGCCGTTGCTGGACCGGATCGATTTACACCTGACGGTGGCGCGGGAGGCGACAGCGCTGAACCCTGCGGTAAAACCGGGAGAGGACAGCGCCAGCGCGGCCACGCTGGTCGCCGAGGCCCGCGAGCGCCAGCAAAAGCGCCAGGGCTGCGCCAATGCGTTTCTCGATTTGCCGGGACTGAAGAAGCACTGCAAGTTATCCACAGCCGATGAAACCTGGCTGGAGACGGCGTGCGAAAGACTGACCTTGTCGCTGCGCTCGGCGCATCGGCTGCTCAAGGTCGCGCGGACGTTGGCGGATCTGGAGAAGCGCGCGGATATCAGTCGCGAACATCTGGCCGAAGCGTTGCAGTATCGGCCGGCGACTCAGTAAGTGCCGAGGTCGTGGCGGGCCCAAACGCAAGCAGGCTCGCTCTCACAGGTCCAACAAAAACCCTGTGGGAGCGAGCCTGCTCGCGATCGCTATTTCAGAGGCGCCTCAACGGAAGCGGTCGACCTCTTGGCGCAGGTCGGCTGCCAGACCTTCCAGCTCCTTGGCGGTGATTGCCAGGTTCGACACCACTTCGCGCTGCTCGCTGTTGGCCATCGCGATGCTCTGCAGATTGCTGCTCAACAGCGTCGCGGTGCTGCTCTGTTCCTGGGTCGCGGTGGTGATCGCCGCAAACTGTTGCCCTGCCGAACGGCTCTGCTCATCGATCCGCGCCAGCGCCGAAGCTACATTGGCGTTACGCGACAGGCCTTCCTGCATCAGCACGTTGCCTTGTTCCATGGTGCTGATGGCGTTACCGGTTTCCTGCTGAATGCTGTGAATCATGCTGGAAATTTCATCTGTCGCCTGACGGGTACGCGAGGCCAGGCTGCGCACTTCGTCGGCCACCACGGCAAAGCCGCGACCTTGTTCACCGGCACGGGCTGCTTCGATTGCAGCGTTGAGTGCCAACAGGTTGGTCTGTTCGGCAATCGAGGTGATGACACCCACAATGCCGCCGATTTCCTGCGAGCGCTGACCGAGGGTGTTGATCACTGTCGCGGTGCTGTTCAACGCGCCGGCAATCTGCTCCAGCGAGGAAGACGCTTCTTCCATCGACGTGCGACCGATCTGGGTCTGCTGGGCATTTTCCTGGGCCAGACGCTGGGTGTTGCCCATGTTGTCGGCAATGTTCAGCGAGGTCGCGGAGAATTCCTCTACCGCGCCGGCCATGCTGGTGATTTCGCCAGACTGTTGTTCCATGCCTTCATACGCGCCGCCAGACAGACCGGACAGGGCTTGAGCCCGACGGTTGACCTCTTCCGAGGCGCGACGAATGTGCTCGACCATGGTCGACAGGGCCTGGCTCATCTGGTTGAACGCGCGAGCCAACTGGCCAATTTCGTCGTTGCTCGACACGCTCAGACGTACGCTCAGATCACCGGCACCCAAGGCTTCGGCCTGACGGACCAGATCACCCAGCGGCGCCAGCTTGCTGCGCAGCAACCAGACCACGGAACCGACCGCCAGCAGCATCGCCAGCAGACTGCCGATGGCCAGCTGAGTGCCGACGCTCCAGGTCACCGCGCGGATCTCGGCTTTCGGCATGCTCGCCACCACCGACCACGGGCCGCCTTCGAACGGCACGGCGATGCTGTAGAAGTCTTCGGACTTGTCGCTCCAGAACTGTCCTTTACCCGGTGCTTTCGCCAGACCGTTGATCACAGGAACCGCTTGATCCAGCGCCTGCACGCCGGCAGGCGCGACCAGCCACTGGTTCTTCTCGTCCAGCAGCGCCAGCGAGCCGGTCTGGCCGATGCGGAAGCGCTTGAGATTGGCGAACTGGGCGTTCTGCGCGTCGGTGTAATCGAAGCCGACGAACAACACGGCAATCACCTTGCCGCTGCTGTCACGCACCGGGGTGTACTGAGTCATGTAGGAACGATCGAACAGCAAGGCGCGACCGACGTAACCCTGCCCCGCCATCAATTTCGCATAGGCCGGGTGAGCGTGGTCAAGCACGGTGCCGATGGCGCGGGTGCCGTCCTGTTTGCTCAGAGAGGTGCTGACGCGGATGAAGTCTTCGCCGCTGCGCACGAACAGCGTGGCGACACCCGCCGTCATCTGTTTGAACTCGTCGACTTCCTTGAAGTTGTTGTTCAACACTTCGCTGCCCAGGTGCAGGCCCGGGGTCTGGGTGCCTGCGACATTGACCGGCTCGCTCGGATGAATGCTCAGGCCCGCGCTGAAGCGCTTCTCGAACAACCCGCTCAGGCGCTGGGTGCTTTCGCGCAGCGTGCCGTGAAAGGTGCTCAATTGGTCGGCGAGCAGACGCGCTTCACTGGCGAGGTGCTCCTCACGAGTGGCGAGGTTGGCGGTATCCAGCGAACGCAAAGCAAAGACGGTACTGCCGCTGATGACAATCGCCAGTATCACGGCGAGCGCGAGGCCCAGCTGCGAGGCGATCCGAGCGCGAGGTTGAGACATGGACAGCTCCTGGCCGAACTTCCGATCCTCCTTGATCGCAGCTCGGGTAATTTTCTAATGGGGGTGAATCGTGGTAACCGGCACGACGGTTCCACATGCACGTATTCGGCGGTAAAACCGAATACTTGAGCGAACAGCAGGGTTATGGCGAAAGGCCGGCATTGTGCAGGCTCGAACGATTCAGCTCAAGCGCGTGACCGCCGGCAGCGTCATGGCGCGGACTTCGCCTTGCAGGAAGTCGCTGAGGCGGCGCAAACGTTCACCTCCCGGACGGGTCTTTGGCCACACCAGGTAATAATTCAGTCCGCTGGCGACCGCCGTCGGCCACGGCAGACTCAAGCGTCCTTGCGCAACATCCTCGGCCACCATCAGCAGATCGCCCATGGAAACCCCATAGCCCCGAGCCGCCGCAATCATCCCCAGTTCCAGGGTATCGAACACCTGCCCGCCCTTGAGCGACACCTGATCCGACAGCCCCATGTGTTCCAGCCAACTGCGCCAGTCGCGGCGATCCGGCGTCGGGTGCAGCAGCTCGGCGCTGGCCAGCCGCGCCACGTCCCACGGCTGATCGTTGAGCAGGTTCGGCGCGCCGACCGGAATCAGCTCCTCCGGAAACAGCAGGCTGGCTTCCCAGTCTGGCGGGAAATGCCCGTCACTCAACAACACCGCGCAATCGAAGGGTTCGTTATTGAAGTCCACCGAATCCACGTCCATCCACGCGCTGGTCAGTTGCACCTCGTTGCCTGGCTGCAAATGGCGGAAACGACTGAGCCGCGCCAGCAACCAGCGCATGGTCAGGGTCGACGGGGCTTTCATGCGCAGGATGTCATCTTCCGCGCGCAAGGTATTGCAGGCCCGTTCCAGCGCGGCAAAGCCATCACGGATGCCCGGCAGCAGCAGGCGCGCCGACTCGGTCAGTTGCAGGTTGCGCCCGCTGCGGTGGAACAAGCGGCAGGCGAAATGCTCTTCGAGCGTACGAATATGTCGGCTCACCGCACTTTGAGTGATCGACAACTCTTCGGCTGCCCGGGTGAACGAACTGTGGCGGGCCGCCGCTTCGAATGCGCGCAGGGCATACAAGGGTGGAAGACGACGGGACATGCACAGCGCTCCTATGGCGGGATTGCGCCAACTTAGCAGAATCGCGGCAGGATGAGTTTTAATCATGCCACCCATCCTTTTTATCCCTTTGTGCAACCCGCGCCAAACCCTGAGAATCGACGGTCTCTTGCTCCCTCTTTTATAAGGATGTGAACGCCATGCAGCGTCCTGTGCGTACCGAACTCTGGGCCATCCTGCGGCTGGCGGGGCCGTTGATCGCCTCGCAGTTGGCGCACATGTTGATGGTGCTGACCGACACCTTGATGATGGCGCGCCTCAGTCCCGAAGCGCTGGCCGGTGGCGGTCTGGGCGCAGCGAGCTATTCGTTCGTGTCGATTTTCTGCATCGGCGTGATCGCGGCGGTCGGCACTCTGGTGGCGATTCGTCAGGGCGCCGGCGACATCATCGGCGCCGCCCGCCTGACTCAGGCCGGCCTGTGGCTGGCTTGGCTGATGGCGCTCGGTGCCGGGTTGTTGTTGTGGAATCTGAAACCGGTGCTGTTGCTGTTCGGCCAGACCGAGACCAACGTCAACGCCGCCGGGCAGTTCCTGATCGCCCTGCCCTTCGCCCTGCCCGGCTACCTGAGCTTCATGGCCCTGCGCGGTTTCACCAGCGCCATCGGCCGGGCAACGCCGGTGATGGTCATCAGCCTCGCCGGCACGGTGGCCAACTTCCTGCTCAATTACGCGCTGATCACCGGCATGTTCGGCCTGCCGAAACTCGGGCTGACCGGTATCGGCCTGGTCACGGCGATTGTCGCCAACTGCATGGCACTGGCGCTGGCATGGCATATCCGTCGGCATCCGGCCTACGACGCCTACCCATTGCGCGAGGGCCTGTCGCGGCCGAACCGGCAGTATCTGAAAGAACTCTGGCGCCTGGGTCTGCCGATCGGCGGCACCTACGCGGTGGAAGTCGGACTGTTCGCCTTCGCGGCGCTGTGCATGGGCACCATGGGCAGCACGCAACTGGCGGCGCACCAGATCGCCCTGCAAATCGTCTCGGTGGCGTTCATGGTTCCGGCGGGGATGTCGTATGCGATCACCATGCGCGTCGGCCAGCACTACGGCGCCGGGCAATTGAGCGATGCGCGGATGTCCGGGCGGGTCGGCATCGTCTTTGGTGCGGTGGTGATGCTGGGGTTTGCGATGGTGTTCTGGTTGTTGCCGAATCAACTGGTCGGTTTGTTCCTCGACCATAACGACCCGGCGTTTGCCGAGGTGATTCGTCTGGCGGTGAGCCTGCTGGCCGTGGCAGCGTGGTTCGAGCTGTTCGACGGCACGCAGACGATTGCCATGGGCTGCATTCGCGGGCTCAAGGATGCCAAGACCACATTCCTGGTCGGGCTCGGTTGCTATTGGCTGATCGGCGCGCCGGCGGCGTGGCTGATGGCGTTCCATCTGCACTGGGGGCCGACCGGCGTCTGGTGGGGCCTGGCGCTGGGGCTGGCGTGTGCGGCGGTGAGCCTGACGCTGGCGTTCGAATGGAAGATGAAGCGGATGATTCGGCTCGAGCCGCAACCTCAAGACTTCAAGATCGCTCAGCCCGAGTGAGTTTCACTGTGGGAGCGAGCTTGCTCGCGATAAGGGTGTGTCAGTGACTAATCGTTCGACTGATACTCCGCCATCGCGAGCAAGCTCGCTCCCACAGGGTCTTGAGGCTAAACCACGATTCCCAGCGGTGGCTGACTGGCATCAGCCACCAGATAATCAATCAGTTCCGCCAACGGCAACGGCTTGCTGATCAGGTAACCCTGCACCTGATCGCAACCGAACCCGCGAAGCAGATCCAGCTGCTCGCGGGTTTCCACCCCTTCGGCCACCACTTCCAGATGCAGGTTGTGCGCGAGGTTGATCATCGCGTGCACCAGTTTGCGGTTCTCTTCGCGCTGCTCCATGCCGCCGACGAAACTCTTGTCGATCTTCAGCAAGGTGATCGGCAGGCTGTTGAGGTGCACGAACGACGAGAACCCGGTGCCGAAGTCATCCAGCGAGAAACGCACGCCGAGGCGACCGAGAGCGTCCATGGTCTGCTTGACCAGATCGCTGCGGCGCATCACGGCGGTTTCGGTGAGTTCGAATTCCAGCCATTGCGCCTCGACACCGCGCTCGGCGATCAAGCGGCTGAGCGTCGGCAGCAACTGGCTGTCCTGAAACTGGCGGAACGACAGGTTGATCGCCATATGCAGCGCCGGCAATCCGCGTTCGCGCAACGCCTGCATATCGCGCAAGGCCCGGGAAATCACCCAGTAACCCAGCGGCACAATCAACCCACTTTGCTCGGCCAGCGGCACGAATTCGCTCGGCGGCAGCAAGCCGCGTTCGCTGTGACGCCAGCGGACCAGCGCTTCGAGGCCGACGATCTGGCCGTCCTGCAGGTTCAGACGCGGCTGGTAATGCAGCTCCAGCTCATCGCGACGCAAGGCCCGGCGCAGCTCGCTTTCGAGGTCGGCCATGCTTCGCGCGTTGCGGTTGATTCGTTCGTTGAAGATGTGAAAGGTGCAGCCCTGAGTGCTCTTGGCCTGCTGCATGGCGATGTGCGCGTGCCACATCAGCGGATCGGCGCCGCCCTGTGCTCGGGCATGGGCGATGCCGAGGCTGGAGCCTATCAGCAGGCTTTCGCCATCGACCCAGTAGGGTTCGGCCAAAGCCTCGGTGATGCGTTCGGCCATCCATTCGGCCCGTTGCGGGGCGCGGCGGGTATC
Organism: Pseudomonas sp. B37(2017); assembly: GCF_002112885.1. Lineage (NCBI taxonomy): Bacteria > Pseudomonadati > Pseudomonadota > Gammaproteobacteria > Pseudomonadales > Pseudomonadaceae > Pseudomonas > Pseudomonas sp. B37(2017). The sequence goes on from NZ_NEIX01000003.1 coordinate 200,255, forward strand.
GATCAGCAAGGCGAATTCGTCGCTGCCGAGGCGCGCCAGTTGATCGCCGACTTCCAGCTGACTTTTCAGGCGTGCGACGACTTGCAGGATCAGGCGGTCGCCGGCCTGGTGGCCGAGGGCGTCGTTGGCGTGGCGGAAGTTGTCGAGATCAAGATGCCCGAGGGCCAGGCCGCGGCCGTCGTTTTCGGCGAGGCGCGCCGTGAGCAGGGTCTGGAAGCCCTGACGGTTGGCGATGCCGGTCAGCGGATCCTGTTCGGCCAGGCGTTGCAGGGTGTTTTCCAGCACGCCACGTTCGCGCACATGCCGCAGGCAACGCCGGAGCATGCCGGCATCGAGGGCATCGAATACCAGCCAGTCGTTGACGCCGTCGGGCGCGGTCGCCGGTTCGTGTTCCAGAAGCAATACCGTCGGCAGACTGCAACGGCCGGGCGCCGGCTGCAACGCGGGAACGGTCAACAACACCGCGTGGCGGTTGTCTTCGAACAGGCTGCTGACCGACTCCCAGTTCGGCGCGCTGATCAGCACCGCCGCACTCCCCAACGGAGCCAGACACTCGCGCAATAACGCTGTCCACGCTGGCTCTTCGGCCAGTAGCAGCAAACGCAAGGGTTCGACAGGCGTAGTCAAGCTGACTCCCTAGACTCTGCAATGATGTGGGCGGCGGGCATTATGCCGTTGCGGCTACCAATGACCAAACGACAACGGTTATCAAAACGTTATTTTGTGTCACGAATGAGAACATTAGCCGCAAAATCACCGCGCATCCTGCGTGAAAGTAACAAAACCGGCAAATTTGAATCGCGTGCTGCGTCACAAGTCGGAGAGAGCAGCACAAATCGCTGAGCCTGTTAAAATGCCGGCCCATTTCGTCAACGACTCCCGAATTTTCGTATGTCCCGACTCAATCCCCGGCAGCAAGAAGCCGTGAACTACGTCGGCGGCCCTCTATTGGTGCTCGCCGGTGCTGGCTCCGGCAAGACCAGCGTGATCACGCGCAAGATTGCGCACCTGATCCAGAACTGCGGCATCCGTGCCCAGTACATCGTCGCCATGACCTTCACCAACAAGGCCGCGCGCGAGATGAAGGAACGGGTCGGCACGCTGCTGCGTGCCGGCGAAGGTCGCGGCCTGACGGTCTGCACCTTCCACAACCTGGGCCTGAACATCATCCGCAAGGAACATGAACGGCTGGGCTACAAACCCGGTTTCTCGATCTTCGACGAAACCGACGTCAAGTCGCTGATGACCGACATCATGCAGAAGGAATATGCAGGCGACGACGGCGTCGACGAGATCAAGAACATGATCGGCGCCTGGAAAAACGACCTGATCCTGCCGGCCCAGGCCCTGGAAAACGCCCGCAACCCCAAGGAACAGACCGCCGCCATCGTCTACACCCACTATCAGCGCACGCTCAAGGCGTTCAACGCGGTGGACTTCGACGACCTGATCCTGCTGCCGGTGAAACTCTTCGAAGAGCACGCCGACATCCTCGAAAAGTGGCAGAACAAGGTGCGTTACCTGCTGGTCGACGAATACCAGGACACCAACGCCAGCCAGTATTTGCTGGTGAAAATGCTCATCGGCAAGCGTAACCAGTTCACCGTGGTGGGCGACGACGACCAGTCGATCTACGCCTGGCGCGGCGCGCGGCCGGAAAACCTGATGCTGCTCAAGGACGACTACCCGTCCCTGAAAGTGGTGATGCTGGAGCAGAACTACCGCTCCACCAGCCGCATCCTGCGCTGCGCCAACGTGCTGATCTCGAACAACCCGCACGAATTCGAGAAGCAGCTGTGGAGTGAAATGGGCCACGGCGACGAGATCCGCGTGATCCGCTGCCGCAACGAGGACGCCGAAGCCGAGCGCGTGGCCATGGAAATCCTTAGCCTGCACTTGCGCACCGATCGCCCGTACAGTGATTTCGCGATCCTCTATCGCGGCAACTACCAGGCCAAGCTGATCGAGCTGAAACTGCAGCACCATCAGGTGCCGTACCGTCTGAGCGGCGGCAACAGCTTCTTCGGGCGTCAGGAAGTGAAAGACCTGATGGCCTACTTCCGCCTGATCGTGAACCCGGACGACGACAACGCCTTCCTGCGGGTGATCAACGTGCCGCGCCGCGAGATCGGCTCGACGACCCTGGAAAAGCTCGGCAACTACGCCACCGAACGCAAGATCTCGATGTACGCCGCCACCGACGAACTCGGCCTGGGCGAGCATCTGGACAGCCGCTTCACCGATCGCCTGTCGCGCTTCAAGCGCTTCATGGACAAGGTGCGCGAGCAGTGCGCCGGCGAAGACCCGATCTCCGCCCTGCGCAGCATGGTCATGGACATCGACTACGAGAACTGGCTGCGCACCAACAGCTCCAGCGACAAGGCTGCGGACTACCGGATGAGCAACGTCTGGTTCCTGATCGAAGCCTTGAAGAACACCCTGGAAAAAGACGAAGACGGCGAAATGACCGTCGAGGACGCCATCGGCAAACTGGTCCTGCGTGACATGCTCGAACGTCAGCAGGAAGAGGAAGACGGCGCCGAAGGCGTGCAGATGATGACGCTGCATGCGTCCAAGGGCCTGGAATTCCCTTACGTGTTCATCATGGGCATGGAAGAGGAAATCCTCCCGCACCGTTCCAGTATCGAAGCCGACACCATCGAAGAAGAACGCCGCCTGGCCTACGTGGGCATCACCCGCGCGCGCCAGACCCTCGCGTTTACCTTCGCCGCCAAGCGCAAACAGTACGGCGAGATCATCGACTGCGCGCCAAGCCGCTTCCTCGATGAACTGCCGCCGGACGACCTGGCCTGGGAAGGCAACGACGACACACCGACCGAAGTCAAAGCCGTGCGGGGCAACAGCGCATTGGCTGATATACGCGCGATGTTAAAGCGCTAGAATTGACCACTTTTTACTAGACCTTCGACGCACAAAGCGTCAAATGAGGACAGCTTCATGGAAGCATTGCACCAGAAAATCCGCGAACAAGGCATCGTGCTTTCCGACCAGGTCCTGAAGGTCGACGCCTTCCTGAACCACCAGATCGACCCGGCCCTGATGAAGCTGATCGGCGACGAATTCGCCACGCTGTTCAAGGATTCGGGCATCACCAAGATCGTCACCATCGAAGCCTCGGGCATCGCCCCGGCGATCATGACCGGTCTGAACCTCGGTGTGCCGGTGATCTTCGCCCGCAAGCAACAGTCCCTGACCCTGACTGAAAACCTGCTGTCGGCGACCGTCTACTCGTTCACCAAGAAGACCGAAAGCACCGTGGCCATCTCCCCGCGTCACCTGACCAGCAGCGACCGCGTGCTGATCATCGACGACTTCCTGGCCAACGGTAAGGCATCCCAGGCGCTGATCTCGATCATCAAACAGGCCGGCGCCACCGTCGCGGGCTTGGGCATCGTGATCGAGAAGTCGTTCCAGGGCGGCCGTGCGGAGCTGGATTCGCAGGGTTACCGCGTCGAGTCGCTGGCTCGCGTGAAGTCGCTGAAGGATGGTGTGGTGACTTTCATCGAGTAATCGCTGAAAGGCGCAAGCTTGCCGCAATAACTGTGGGAGCGGGCTTGCTCGCGAATGCGTCAGTTCAGTCTCCATCTTCGGTGTCTGACTAACCGCTTTCGCGAGCAAGCCCGCTCCCACAGTGGTTTTGTGCCGGGAGTTATTGCGCGGTAGCTTTGAGGCCGGTGAGGAGCAACCGCTGAAACAGGTCTTCCTTCAGACCTTCCGGGCTGGTGAGCTGCATGCGTGCCAGATGCTCCGGATACAGCGAAGCCTCAGGCGCATCCAGTGCTGCCTTGCCCAGTTCCAGAATCTCCGTCAGCTTGAATTTGCTCTTGAGCCAGTTCAGCGCCCGCAACAGATCCTTCTCGACCTCAGTGAAATCGCAACCCAGCGGATACTCCGGAAACAGGTTCGGATGCCGCGCGGCAATCGCCTGCAAGCGTTGCGGGGTGTTGTCGGTAAAGCGCGGATCGAGGCGGAAATCCTTCGGCAGCTTGCCGACTTTCTGCGCCTGCTCGATCAGGCCCTGCTGGAAGCGCGAGTCGCTGATGTTCAACAGCGCCTCGATCACCATCGCATCCGACTTGCCGCGCAGATCGGCGATGCCGTACTCGGTGACCACGATGTCGCGCAGGTGCCGTGGAATCGTGCAGTGGCCATACTCCCAGACGATGTTTGAACTGACATCGCCGCCGGATTCGCGCCAGCTGCGCAGCAGCAGGATCGAGCGCGCATCGTGCAGCGCATGGCCTTGGGCAACGAAGTTGTATTGCCCGCCGACGCCGCTGAGCACACGTCCATCCTCCAGTTGATCCGCCACCCCCGCCCCCAGCAGAGTCATGGTGAACACGGTATTGATGAACCGCGCATCCAGACGCTGCAGGCGTTTGAGCTCTTCCTGACCGTACAGCTCGTTGATGTAGCTGATGCGGGTCATGTTGAATTCAAGGCGTTTGCTCAGCGGTAATTCACGCAAGCGCTCATAGAAACTGCGCGGCCCGAGGAAGAAACCGCCGTGGATCGACAGGCCATCGGTTTGCGCCGCCTCGTCGAGAGTCCCGGCGTTGGCCTGCTCCTGGGTCTGCACATCCGGGTAGACCTTGCGCCGGATGATCCCGGCTTCGGCCAGCACCAGCAGGCCGTTGACGAACATTTCGCTGCAACCGTACAAGCCTTTGGCGAAGGGCTCGATGCCGCCCTCGTGTTCGATCAACTGCGCCCACTGGCTGAGGTTCACATCCGCCAGCAAGTCCAGGTATCCGGCGTTGTCGGCCTGACGCGCCAGCAACGCAGCGGTCAGCGCATCGCCCATCGAACCGATGCCGATCTGCAAGGTGCCGCCATCGCGTACCAACGTACTGGCGTGTAATCCGATGAAGTGATCCTGAAAGCCGACAGGCATGTTTGGCGTGGAAAACAGCGTGCTGCTGTCTTTCTCGTCGATCAGCAGGTCGAAGGTATCGATATCGACTTCGGCATCGCCCGGCATGTACGGCAGCTCGGTGTGCACCTGCCCGACCAGCAGGATCGTTTCCCCCGCCGCCCGGCGTTTGGCGATCATCGGGAACAGATCGAGGGTGATGTCCGGGTTGCAACTGAGGCTCAGGCGATCCGGATGTTCGCTGCTGCTGGCGAGCAACTGCGCCACCAGGTTCAGGCCGGCGGCGTTGATGTCGCGGGCGGCGTGGCTGTAGTTGCTGCTGACGTAATCCTGCTGGGCCGGCGCGCTGTTGAGCAGGCTGCCGGGCTGCATGAAAAATTGCTCGATTCGGATGTTGGACGGCAGGCTGTCGCGGTGCAGGTCGGCGAGAAATTCCAGTTCCGGGTAATCACCGAACACCCGCTCGACGAAGGGTTCGATGAAGCGCTTCTGCAAACCGTCGCCCAGGGCCGGACGGCCGAAGCACAGGGCGGTGTAGATCGTCAGCTGCCGGTCGGGCAACCCGGCGACCCGCCGGTACAGCGCGTTGACGAAGGGATTGGGTTTGCCCAGCCCCAGCGGCAGGCCCATGTGGATGTGCGCCGGCAACCGCGCCAGCACGTCGTCCACTGCCTGTTCGATCGAACACAACTGCACCATCTGAAGCCTCCTGCCCGTTCCGTGAATAGAGGTACGACCGAGATTGCCGGTTGTTTGCTGCAAAGAACAGCCTCAGGCCCAAATCGCGGGCACAAAAAAACCGTCCGGAGACGGTTTTTTTCGTCAGAAGCGCAGCTTATTTCAGGCCGGACATCTTCTGGATGGCGCCCTTCAGCTCGTCATCCGAGCAATCAGCGCAGGTGCCTTTCGGCGGCATGGCGTTGATGCCGGTGATGGCCTTGGCCAGGATGCCGTCGAGGCCGCCCTGGTGATCGGCGCGCTCTTTCCAGGCGGCGGCGTCACCGATTTTCGGTGCGCCCAACAGGCCGGTGCCGTGGCAAGCGTTGCAATGTTTGGCAATCACTTCGTCCGGCGTCTTGGCGCCGCCACCGCCGCCTGCCGAAGCAGCGACTTCCATCCCCTTGCACTCTTGCCCTTGAACACACACCTGGCCGACCGGCTCGAGGCGTTTGGCAATGTCGTCATTCGTCGCAGCTTGAGCGCTGACAGCCCAGAGGGCCAGTACGGTTGCTGGTGCAGCCAGCATTTTCATAATTAGGTTCACGCGTTCACCCTCAATGGTGGCTATTCACGCCTGCGGCCACGGTTCGCAGGCGGGCGCAAGTATAGCGGTTAGCCCGCTTCACTGAAACAACCCCAAAGTCGAAGGGGTTATATCGCGCTGTGGAAAAACGTTTCGGGTGCCTTCGCCGTATGGCCTGGCGCCTCTTTGTTTAAAAATTCGCCGGCGTGGCTGCGCTGATTAGTCGCGCCGGTGCATCGAACGGATTACGGAAACGATGCGGCTTGGTACTTTCAAAGTAGTAGCTGTCGCCGGCTTCGAGGATAAAAGTTTCAAGACCCACCACCAGCTCCAGACGACCTTCCACCAGAATTCCGGTTTCCTCGCCTTCGTGGGTGAGCATTTCTTCGCCGGTGTCGGCGCCCGGCGGGTAGATTTCATTGAGGAACGCGATGGCCCGGCTCGGGTGCGCGCGGCCGACCAGTTTCATGGTCACGGCGCCGTCGGAAATGTCGATCAGCTCGTTGGCCTTGTAGACGATCTGGGTCGGTTTTTCCTGCAGGATCTCTTCGGAAAAGAACTCGACCATGGACATGGGAATCCCGCCCAGAACTTTCCTCAGCGAACTGATCGAAGGGCTGACGCTGTTCTTTTCGATCATCGAAATGGTGCTGTTGGTGACGCCCGCGCGCTTGGCGAGTTCACGCTGGGAAAGCCCTTTGAGCTTGCGGATCGATTGCAGTCGTTCACCGACGTCCAAGGCTGGAGCCTCCTGATGCTGTAGAAATATTGAGCGTTATCATGGCGACAGCGTTCAGTATTTACAACACTTGGGCCCCGCTTGCGCTTCAACCCTCGGAATAGAGCCTTGGCACCCGGCGCAGGTTGCAGAAGATCTGGTACGGAATGGTGTCCGCCCACTTCGCCACGTCGCTGGCGAGGATGTTCTTGCCCCACAGCTCGACGGTCGAACCGAGGCCGGCTTGTGGCACGTCGGTCAGGTCGATGCACAGCATGTCCATCGACACCCGGCCAAGAATGCGGCTGCGCTGGCCGGCCACCAGCACCGGTGTGCCGGTCGGCGCCTGACGCGGATAACCATCGGCATAACCCATAGCGACCACGCCGATGCGCATCGGTTTGTCGGTGATGAATTTCGCACCGTAGCCCACCGGTTCGCCGGCCGGCAGCTCACGCACGCTGATGACTTTCGATTCCAGCGTCATCACCGGTTGCAGGCGCTCGGCCACGGCGTTGGCTTCTTCGAACGGGGTGGCGCCGTAGAGCATGATGCCCGGGCGCACCCAGTCGCTGTGAATCTGTGGCCAGCCCAGCACCGCCGGCGAATTGCGCAGGCTGACTTCAGCGGCCAGGCCCAGACGCGCGGCTTCGAATACCGCGACCTGATCGGCGCTGCTCTGCTCGTGCAGCTCATCGGCCCGGGCGAAGTGGCTCATCAGCACGACTTTCGCCACGTTGCCGCTGGCCAGCAAACGCTGGTAAGCCGCCGGGTAGTCCTTGGGATGCAGACCCACGCGGTGCATGCCCGAATCGAGCTTCAGCCATACGGTGATCGGTTTGCTCAACGCCGCCTGCTCGATCGCTTCGAGCTGCCACAGCGAATGCACCACGCACCAGAAATCGTGCTCGACGATAAGCGCCAGCTCATCGGCCTCGAAAAAGCCTTCGAGCAACAGCACCGGCGCGCGAATCCCGGCGGCACGCAGTTCCAGGGCTTCTTCGATGCACGCCACCGCGAAGCCGTCCGCTTCAGCCTCCAGCGCCTGGGCGCAACGCACGGCGCCATGGCCGTAGGCATCGGCCTTGATCACTGCCAGTGCCTTGGCACCGGTGACTTCACGGGCGATACGGTAGTTGTGACGCAGGGCTTGAAGGTCGATCAGGGCACGGGCAGGACGCATGGCAGCAGACTTCTTGGCGGTCATGGGAATAAAAACCGGCGCTGGCTGACGGCGTGAGCCGCCAACAGCACCGGGAGAGGGATCTTTACAACGGGTTACGGCAACGCGGCGACGATGGAGATCTCGACCAGGATGCTCGGCTTGGCCATCTTCGCTTCAACGGTGGCACGGGCCGGGGCGGCGCCCTTGGGCAGCCACTGATCCCACACCGAATTCATGCCGGCAAAGTGCGCCTCGATGTCGTTCAGGTAGATCGTCGCCGACAGCAGATGCTGCTTGTCGGTGCCGGCCAGATCGAGCAGGCGCTCGATGTTGGCGAGTACGTCGCGGGTCTGCTGTTCGACACCGGCGTTGAAGTCATCGCCGACCTGCCCGGACAGATACACCGTACCGTTGTGGCTGACGATCTGACTCATGCGCTCATTGGTGAGCTGGCGCTGGATTGCCATGCTTTGCGGACTCCTGGGTGGTGTTGCCATAACGGGAAATATCGAGGCCTTCGGCGCTGATCTGCGGCTTTTTCTTCGCCATCAGGTCAGCCAGCAAGCGACCGGAGCCGCACGCCATGGTCCAGCCGAGGGTGCCGTGACCGGTGTTCAGGAACAGATTCTTGAACGGGGTGGCGCCGACGATCGGCGTGCCATCCGGGGTAGTTGGGCGCAGGCCGGTCCAGAAGCTCGCTTCGGCCAGATTGCCGCCCTGAGGATAAAGGTCGTTGACGATCATCTCCAGGGTTTCGCGCCGACGCGGGTTCAGCGACAGGTCAAAACCGGCGATCTCCGCCATGCCGCCAACGCGGATGCGGTTGTCGAAACGGGTGATCGCGACCTTGTAGGTCTCGTCGAGAATGGTCGAAGTCGGTGCCATCGCCGGGTTGGTGATCGGCACGGTCAGCGAGTAGCCCTTCAACGGATACACCGGGGCCTTGATGCCCAGCGGCTTGAGCAGTTGCGGCGAGTAGCTGCCGAGGGCCAGCACGTAGCGGTCAGCGGTTTCCAGCTTGCCGTCGATCCACACGCCGTTGATGCGGTCACCGGCGAAGTCGAGGCGCTGGATGTCCTGGCCGAAGCGGAACTCCACACCGAGCTTGGTGGCCATTTCGGCGAGGCGGGTGGTGAAGATCTGGCAGTCGCCGGTCTGGTCGTTCGGCAGGCGCAGGGCACCGGCGAGGATGTCGGTGACACCGGCCAGCGCCGGTTCGACGCGGGCAATGCCGGCGCGGTCGAGGACTTCGAACGGTACGCCGGATTCTTTCAAAACGGCGATGTCCTTGGCGGCGTTATCCAGTTGCGCCTGGGTGCGGAACAACTGGGTCGTACCGAGGCTGCGGCCTTCGTAGGCGATGCCGGTTTCGGCGCGCAATTCGTCGAGGCAGTCGCGGCTGTACTCGGACAGACGCACCATGCGTTCCTTGTTCACCGCGTAACGGTTGGCGGTGCAGTTGCGCAGCATCTGCGCCATCCACAGGTACTGGTCGATGTCGGCGGTAGCCTTGATCGCCAGCGGCGCGTGGCGTTGCAACAGCCACTTGATGGCCTTGAGCGGCACGCCCGGCGCAGCCCACGGCGAGGCGTAGCCCGGCGAAACCTGGCCGGCGTTGGCGAAACTGGTCTCCATGGCCGCGGCGGGCTGCCGGTCGACCACCACCACTTCAAACCCGGCACGGGCCAGATAGTAAGCACTGGCGGTACCGATGACGCCGCTACCCAAGACCATAACGCGCATTTTGTATCCCTCATCGCGGCGTGCCGCGTACGTCTGTTGTTAGAGCAATGATGCGCGCAGTGTAAAAAAGATTAGCCAGTGCTTTTCACTGTATAAGCGCCTATATTTGGCGACAATTCTCGGCAAAAACCCTTTTCACGGAGGCGCATCCCCTATGCGTACCAACACTCAGACCAAACGTGAGCTGGACAAGATCGACCGCAACATCTTGCGGATCCTGCAGGCGGACGGGCGGATTTCATTCACCGAGCTGGGCGAGAAGGTCGGGCTCTCCACCACGCCATGTACCGAGCGGGTGCGGCGCCTGGAGCGCGAGGGGATCATCATGGGCTACAACGCCCGCCTGAATCCGCAGCACTTGAAGGGTAGTCTCCTGGTGTTCGTCGAGATCAGCCTCGACTACAAATCCGGTGATACTTTCGAAGAGTTCCGACGTGCGGTGCTGAAATTGCCCCACGTGCTGGAATGCCATCTGGTGTCAGGGGATTTCGACTATCTGGTGAAGGCGCGGATTTCCGAGATGGCCTCGTACCGCAAGCTGCTGGGCGACATCCTGCTCAAGCTGCCGCATGTGCGCGAGTCCAAGAGCTACATCGTGATGGAAGAAGTGAAAGAGAGCCTGAGCCTGCCGATTCCGGACTGATCGCTCAAACCAGCACCTGCCGGTTTTCAGCCATGTACTCGAACACCTGCTGCTCGACCCGTGGGTGAATCAGCTCCACCGGCCGCCGGCCGTTGGGGCACGGCAAGGTCTGGGTGGTGCCGAACAAACGGCAGATCAGCGGCCGCTCGTCATACACCGTGCAGCCATTCGGCCCCAGGTGCACACAGTTGAGCTCTTCCATGGCTGCGTCCTGCTCGGCGCGGGTCTTGCGCGGCAGGCGGGACATTTCCTCGGGCGAGGTGGTCACCGGCCCGCAACAGTCATGACAGCCCGGCACGCATTCGAACGTGGGAATCTGCTGACGCAGGGTGCGGATTTTCTGACTGTTGCAGCTCATTGCAGCGGTAACCGGAGCGAAATAGGCGGCAATTGTGCCGCAAAAGCCGTGATCCAGACACCACGGGCCGACCAATGTTGCCCGGCCTCGGGCCTGCGGCTTATGCTCCGTCAAATTTTCTCGACACCCGCTCAGGATGACGCCCATGAATGCCCGCGCCCAAGCCACCGCGAGCCAACCCCACGTTGCCTCTTATTACGCCGCCAGCAGCCTGCCGCAACCCGACCATCCGGTGTTGCAAGGTGAACTGATCGCGGACGTGTGCGTAGTCGGCGGCGGTTTCTCCGGGCTGAACACCGCGCTGGAACTGGCTGAACGGGGTTTGAGCGTGGTGTTGCTGGAGGCGCACCGGATCGGCTGGGGCGCCAGCGGCCGCAACGGCGGGCAGCTGATTCGCGGGGTCGGTCACGGCCTTGATCAGTTCGCCAACGTGATCGGCGCCGACGGCGTGCGTCAGATGAAACTCATGGGCCTGGAAGCGGTGGAAATCGTCCGCCAGCGCGTCGAAAAATTTCAGATCCCCTGCGACCTGACCTGGGGTTACTGCGACCTCGCGAACAAACCTTCCGACCTTGAAGGTTTTGCCGAAGACGCCGAAGAATTGCGCGGCCTCGGTTATCGCTACGAAACCCGTCTTCTGCAAGCCAACGAGATGCACACCGTGGTCGGCTCCAACCGCTACGTCGGCGGTTTGATCGACATGGGTTCCGGGCATTTGCACCCGCTGAATCTGGCACTCGGGGAAGCCGCAGCAGCGCAGCAACTCGGGGTGAAGCTGTTCGAGCAATCGGCGGTCACTCGCATCGACTACGGTCCTGAAGTCCGGGTGCATACAGCGCAAGGTTCGGTGCGGGCGAAGACCCTGGTGCTGGGCTGCAATGCCTATCTCAACAATCTGAATCCGCAACTCAGCGGCAAGGTGCTGCCGGCCGGCAGCTACATAATCGCCACCGAACCCCTGAGCGAAGAACAGGCCCACGCCCTGCTGCCGCAGAACATGGCAGTCTGCGACCAGCGAGTGGCGCTCGATTACTACCGGCTCTCGGCGGATCGGCGCCTTTTGTTCGGCGGCGCCTGCCATTACTCGGGGCGTGATCCGAAGGACATCGGCGCGTACATGCGGCCAAAGATGCTCGAAGTGTTTCCGCAGCTCGCTTCAGCGAAGATCGATTATCAGTGGGGCGGGATGATCGGCATCGGTGCCAACCGTCTGCCGCAGATTGGCCGGCTCACCGACCAGCCGAACGTGTATTACGCCCAGGCCTATTCCGGTCACGGGGTGAATGCCACGCACCTGGCGGGCAAGCTGCTGGCCGAGGCCATCAGCGGCCAGCACAGCGGCGGCTTCGACCTGTTCGCCAAAGTGCCACACATCACCTTCCCCGGCGGCAAGCATCTGCGTTCGCCGCTGTTGGCGTTGGGGATGTTGTGGCACCGACTTAAAGAGTTGGTCTGAGCTCGTTCCCACGCTCTGCGTGGGAATGCATCCAGTGACGCTCTGCGTCACAGCGGACGCGGAGCGTCCGGGGCGGCGTTCCCACGCAGAGCGTGGGAACGATCCTTCTAGATCCGCCAGAACGGCTTCAACCCCTCCTCCAGCGCCTGCTCGCGGGTCAGCCCGATGTCCTTGAGCTGCTCCGGCGTCAGACGCAGCAACGCCTTGCGCGTGTGCAGACGATGCCAGAACAGGCCCCAGCGACTCAGGCCGGACGGCGCATTGCGCATGATCTCGTTGCGCGCGTTGTCCTGTTGCCCTGCCTCCAGTTCCTGACTGTGTAACGTCAGCCGCACATCGCTCAAACCGTTCATTTTCATTGCTCCTGTTTACTTGGGTAGCCAGAGATTCCATGATGCGCGGGCGAGCAAAAGCATTACAGATTCAACACATCTGTATTATTTCCATACAGATTTGCTGTCTCTGAGACTGAATTGTCGATTTACGCCGCATCTGTACTGGTTTAACGAATCATCTGCATCGAGGCAGTGCCATGACGCTCTATGTGAACCTCGCCGAACTGCTCGGCACCCGCATCGAACAAGGCTTCTACCGTCCTGGTGATCGCCTGCCGTCGGTGCGCGCCTTGAGCGTAGAACACGGGGTCAGCCTGAGCACGGTGCAGCAGGCCTATCGCATGCTGGAAGACAGCGGCCTGGCCACGCCGAAACCCAAGTCCGGGTACTTCGTGCCGGTCGGTCGCGAGTTGCCGGAACTGCCGGCGGTCGGGCGTCCGGCACAGCGGCCGGTGGAAATTTCCCAGTGGGATCAGGTGCTGGAGCTGATTCGCGCGGTGCCGCGCAAGGACGTGGTGCAACTCGGTCGCGGCATGCCGGACATCTCGTCACCGACGATGAAACCGCTGCTGCGCGGGCTGGCCCGTATCAGCCGCCGTCAGGACATGCCCGGTCTGTATTACGACAACATCCACGGTACCCTCGAACTGCGCGAACAGATCGCCCGGCTGATGCTCGATTCCGGCTGCCAGTTGAGCGCCAGCGATCTAGTGGTCACCACCGGTTGCCACGAAGCGCTGTCCACCAGCATCCACGCGATCTGCGAGCCCGGCGACATCGTTGCGGTGGACTCGCCGAGCTTCCACGGCGCCATGCAGACCCTCAAAGGCCTGGGCATGAAAGCCCTGGAAATCCCCACCGACCCGCTCACCGGCATCAGCCTCGAAGCGCTGGAACTGGCGCTGGAGCAATGGCCGATCAAGGTCATCCAGCTCACACCCAACTGCAACAACCCGCTCGGCTACATCATGCCGGAGTCGCGCAAACGCGCCCTGCTCAACCTGGCCCAGCGCTTCGACGTGGCAATCATCGAGGACGATGTGTATGGCGAACTGGCTTACACCTACCCGCGTCCGCGCACGATCAAATCCTTCGACGAAGACGGCCGTGTCTTACTCTGCAGTTCGTTTTCCAAGACTCTCGCGCCGGGATTGCGCATCGGCTGGGTCGCGCCCGGTCGCTATCTCGAACGCGTGCTGCACATGAAATACATCAGCACGGGCTCTACAGCACCACAGCCGCAGATCGCCATCGCCGAATTCTTAAAGGCCGGGCACTTCGAACCGCATTTGCGGCGGATGCGCACGCAATACCAGCGCAATCGCGACGTGATGATCGACTGGGTAACGCGCTATTTCCCGGCCGGGACCCGCGCCAGCCGCCCGCAAGGCAGCTTCATGCTCTGGGTCGAACTGCCGGAAGGTTTTGATACGCTGAAACTGAATCGTGCGTTGCACGATCAGGGCGTACAGATTGCCGTCGGCAGCATCTTTTCCGCCTCGGGCAAGTACCGCAATTGCCTGCGCATGAACTACGCGGCCAAACCGACAGCGCTGATTGAGGAGGCGGTGCGCAAGGTCGGCGCGGCTGCGATCAAGCTGTTGGCCGAGGTCGATTAGTCCACCGTAAATGCGCCGTGACCTTCAAACCGCTCCGGATCGACGGGGCGGCTTGAGGCGTCATCGACCCGCGCATCCAGCTCCATCTCCACTTCCAGCAGGCTGCCCAGGGCACCGGCGTCCGCCTGCCATGGGACGACGTGTATACCCGGTCGCAGGAAATCACCCTCGAGCGTTTGGCCGGTGCCCAGCCGCCAGTGCACCGCCGCACCGTCGAGACGCACAGCCACGATACGCAGTTGCAACGTGCCCGCCGCCCAACGGAAACGTTGCGGATCAGCCGGGGGCGCGGCGAAAGCCCAGCGCATCAAGCGCACGTCGGGACAGTGCACCCGCAAGTGCACGCTGCGCAGACCAAAGCCCGGGCCCCGGCCATCAAGCGCCGTGCGTTGCAGCAGGTCGGCGCGCGTTGCGCTACCCAGGTTCACGCTCGCGGGCGACAGGCTTGACTGACACGCTTCGGCGCCCGACGCCGGTTCAAATACCAGGCACAGCAGCACGACCAGGACCAGCAGAAATTTCATCAGATGCACTCGTTCAGGACAGCTCGGCCGGCGCGCAGGTGGCATCGACCCGCTCGATGAGCGCGCTGTCGTCAGGGGATTCGGAAAGCGGGAAACGCAACTCGCACCGCGTGTTGTCAGGAAGCTGCACATGCAGACGCTGACCGGCTTTTGCGTCGGGCAGAAAAATCGTTCCGGCATCCTGGACCGTTGTCAGGTAGCGGCCCTGCTCATCGTGAACACTCAACCCCTTGGCCAGCCATTGCCGGTCGACGGTCATGGCGTTGAGCAACAATCGCCGGACGGTGACGAGGGAAAAGTCCAGATGCTGCACCGACCCACGGGCCGGCTGCACTTCCTTCACCCCGTCGAGCACTTCGACGTTGCGCGACAGGCTGAGCGGGTCGATTTCCAGCCGTGCGGTCGACCAGGCGGGCAGGCTCGCCGCGACTGCGTGACCCGAACCATCGGTCCAGACCGGTCCTTGGGGCGTGTTCAGTTTTACGCCTGATCGATCACCGGCCTTGAGTACGCCGAAGGTGTCGCGCAGGGGATAAGGCGACAAGGTTGCGCCGTCGCGATGCAGCGCCACACCACCGCGCAGCCCCACGTCGTAATCGGTCGCGCCGGATCGCTGGCCGACGCCGACGTCCAGGCTGGTGTAGCGCGGCAGCGCATTGAAACGCACGCCGTAACTGGCCGCAGTCTCATCGCGGTACTCCGCGTTGGCGCTGTAGGCCAGGTTTTCACCCAGTACGTCGCTGACGGCCACGCCCCGGCGCAGGCCGGATCGATCATCACGGCGCAAATAGCCGCGCAGCCTTCGCTGGCCACCGAGCGCCATTCCCAGCGTCAGGTAAGCGGAGTTGCCCAGGCGATCAGATGCCGTGTCGCCGATGGCACGTTCCAGGTTCAACGAAAGGCTGATGCGCTCGGGCAATGTGCGCGACCACGAGAGGCCAAGACGCGACTGCGACGGCTCACCCTGAGTCGAATATCGCGACCAGGTCGCCCCGAATGCACCCCATTGATCCACCGAGCCGGTGAGAGAAAACACCAGGTGATCGCGACCGGGGGATTCGGCCCGGTGGAGCTCCTGATCCCAGCCGGTGTCTGACAGCGTGCGAAAATTCCGGCTCTGGCGCACCGCGACCAGGCTCGTCGACAGGCTCTCGGACAGCGGCGCACTGAGCGTCAGTTGCGTCTGGCTGCCTCCCGCGCCACTGGAGCGGTCATCGGACAGCACCTGTCGCAGGCCCATTGCGTAGCCGCCGGCCCACTGCCGCTGCAGGCCCCAGCCTGTCGACAGGTAGTCAGTTGCCGCGAGCAAACCGGCGCTCAGTCGGGTGGCCTGCCCCCAATCCCAATCTTTGCTGAACGCGGTGAAAGAAGGCGTCTGTCGGTCGTCCGAGCCCAGCCGTCGCACCGTGCCCAGCGCAAAGTTGAACCCGCTCGGCCCGGCCCATTGAGCTTCATGGAGGCTGGCCGCCGGCACGCGCAAGCGCCGCGCCTGCCCATCCTGTTCGTGGACAGTCACCTCCAGATCAATCCGGTTGCTCAGCAGCGGCAGTGCTCGCAGCGTGAACGGCCCACTCGGCACCATGGTGGTGTAGATCAACACGCCGTTCTGCCGGACTTCAATGCGGGCCGGCGAATACGCGACACCTTCCACCTGCCCGCGCGCGCCGTCCTGCGCCGCGCGCAACTGGGTGAATGCCGCTTCCGGCACGATCTGCACGCCGTTGAAGGATTCGCCGGCAAACAAGCTCGACGCGAGATTCAATTGCCCGACCTGCAGGCTGGCTTCGGCGTCCTCCAGGGTACGCGCACCGTAGGCATACAGGTGCTCGAACCGTGAGTTGCCGGACGTCGACGTGTAGGACTGTCGGCTGCGCAGCACCCATTCCCCGGCATTCAGGCCGACCTCCGAACCGAGGCTTTGAAACCTGTCGTGCCGGCCTTCATGCTGACTGCCGACCATCAACGCGTCGTAGTTGAAAACGCCGGCCGTACCACCATGGACGAAGTTGTTTGGCGCACGCTCCGCCAGCATCAGAATGTCGGTCGGTACCAGCAGGTCAATCCGTTCGCGTCCTGGGTCCAGTCGCACGATTGCTTCGGGAAATCCCTCCGCCAGCGTCATGCACTGCTCCGGTCGCAACTTGTCCATCGAGGTTGGCGGGCGTACTCCCGCAACGTTCAGCCATTGGGGGTGCAGGCACAGCTCGCCGAGCTCGTTGAACGCCACCCGCACACGGCCTCGGGTATGTCCGTTGACCTCAAGCGCTACGGAATGCTCGCCTTGGATGAAGCGCGGCGCTTCACGAAAGTACGCCGCCAACGCGGGATCGATGCCACGGTCTCTCAACACGCGGGCGTCGAACTCCAGTGACTCGGCCGCCAGCGCACTGCAGTTGGCCGCAAGCAGCAACACGCTCCAACGAACGCAGACCTTCATCAGCGGGTAACCGGCGCGTCGTAATGGTCGACCGCGAAGCCGTAGGTGGTGGCCGGGAAGATCCTCACTGCCATCGTCTGGGCCGAGGTGTGCAAGGGCAACTCGGCGTGCAGGCGCTCGCCGGGCAGGATGTAAGTCTTGGGCAGGTTCACCGAGCGTGTGCCCGGCAGAGGCACAATCGTTTTCGCCAGCCGCACCACGTAAGGGCTCGAATTGACGACCTGTACACCGTTGGCATCCATTGACCAGGTCAGCCGCTTCCAGGGCTCACGTTCGACCGGCAATCCGGCAGGGCGCAAAATCACTGGCAGGTTCTGGCGTACACCGAGAGCAACCCGGGCTCCGGCAGCGTCACTGGCCGGACTGATCCCCTCAAAGATCACCCGCTTGAGGCGTTCGGTTTTCAACGGTTGCCGGTTTTGCAGAATGAATCGCACTTGCTGAATGCCGCCCGGTTCGACCCGGGCAATGGGCGGGGTGAAGATCAGCAGTACATCGTCGCGGTCCTCGATGTTCTCAACAGTGGTGTGCAGCAGTGCGGGATGCGTGTCGGTATTGCGCACGTTCATCACCGCCTCGCCCATGCCCTCCTCGACCAACAGCACCGGCGTCTGCGGAACCATTCCGGCGGCGTGGGCCAGCGGCATTGAAAACCATGCGGACAGGCACAGCGGCGCCGTCCTGAGAACAGACTTGAAAGAAATGAGCATCGGGATAATCCGTGAAATCCTGGATGCGATCCGGCAGATGCCGGACCGCGCTCGCGTGCGTCAGTCAGTCCCGGTGCGTGAGAGGCACCGGGACGCTGCCGTCAGAGATAGAACATGTCGAATGTCACGGAGCCGTCCAGCGGGATTTCGTTGGCAATCGGTAGAGCGTTGCTTGGGCCGATGATCGGCAGCAGGTGCATCGGGAAACCGTGGTGACGGGCGGCAACCGGACCGGTCGCGGCGCTGGCGCCCCACGAGTACAACTGCGGTGCATTGCTGACCAGCGTACTGGTCGGCACACGCCATGTCGGGACCGCCAGCGTCCGGGTCAGCAATGTCTGCGCATTGCCGTCAGTCTCGGGAATGCCGTGACGCAAGGCGAAACCCCCAATGGGGGTACCGTTGATGTCACCCAACCCGTAGAACAGCGCCGGATCACTCTGCCCGGCACCATCACTGATGCCCGGCAGCTTGGTGCCAGCCCGGTTATCGCGCACCGACACTTCCACCGGAGCCGGTGCATCGCAATTGATGTGCAGAGACACATCGCGACCGGCCAGCGAGGTCTGGGTCGTCGGATTCAAAGTCGCTGCCGAAATCTTGCGCAGATCCACCGTGCTGCCACCGGCGAAGGCCGGAATGCAGGACGTCGGAATAATGGTGCCGATGACATTCAGGTCAACGCTTTCTGCCATTGCCATTGTTGGCAGCAGCGCCGCCGCCAGTACTGCAAGACGGTATGTCTTTTTCATAAGCCGTAATCTTCCATTTGATTGACAGTTCAGTCCCTACAAACTTGGTATGTAAGTAAGCGGGCTGATGATTGCGGCTTATGAGAGATAAATCTGTAGGAAACGGGAGCGCTTAAACAGCGAAATCACGACTGGTTCAATAGGTAATTTGAGCTTGGTGGCGGGATCCTACGCTGCCGTGGCCCGATGCTTTGAACCGCCCTGTTTCCGGGGTCCGAGATTCAGTACGCCTGAAAGCGCAGATCGATCCCGAACCGGGTCAGATCGGCAACCCGGGTCTGCGCTGACCCTACCCGTCCTTCAAGTTCCACTTCGACGTCCATGAGCTGACCTTCCAGTGCAACGCCCGCCCGCGCGGGAATCAGGCTTTGCCCGGTGGGCCAGACAGCCGCGCCGGATGCGCTACCCGGTTCAAATCCAAGCCACTGCGCGGCCTTGCCATCCACCCGGACAGCCATCACATGGACCCTCAACGCCCCTGCGCCAAACCGATAGTCCACGGTATCCGCGGCCGGCGCCGCCAGGTCGAGTCGCAGCGCAACTGTCCGTTCACACTGAACGGTGATCTGCACCCGTCGGCGCCCGAAACTCAGCTGGTCATTATCCAGGGGCTGCTGCAGCAACTGACCGCGCGTCATCGCTCCAAAGTCGATGGAAGGCTGCCCCAGCCTGACTGCACAGCCCGACTGCGCCTGTGCCTGATCGACGATAAATACGGCACTGAGCAATGCCAGACCGATCGTGCCGGTATTCAAACGATGCATGGTGACTGACTCCTAAACCGCGTGGCAGGTGGCTTGAGCTGTTTCGTACAGCGATTGGGTGTCGGGTGGTTCGCCGAGGCTGTAGACCAACCGGCAGCGAATGCCATCGGGCAGCACCACGTGCAAACTCGTGTCTGGCCGGACATCGGGCAAGAAGATCGTGCCGGCCTCCAGTACGTTGGTGATGTACTGTCCCTGCGCGTCGAAAACGGCTCCGCCCTTGCGCAGAAGAACGTTGTCGGCGGTGCGCGCCTGCAACAGCACGCGCCGCGCGGTGACCATGTCGAACGCCAGATGCGCGAAGGCGCCACGCCCGGCTTCGACCTCTTGAAAAGCGTTGTGCACATCGACATTGCGTCCCAGGCTGGCCGTGTCCAGCTCGACCCGTCCTTTGCTGTACGCCGGCAGACTCGCTGCCACGGCGTGTCCGGAATGATCAGTCCAGACCGGGCCTCGCGGGGTGTTCAACCTGACGCCGGCGCTGTCGCCGGCCTTGAGCAAGGCGAAGGTTTCGCGCAGCGGATAAGGCGACAGCGTGACGCCACCACCGTGCACCAGCGCACCGCCACGCAGGCCGATGTCATAGTTCTGGCTATCCGCACCACTGCGCGAATAGCCCATATCCAGCTGGCTATAGCGGGGCAACAGATTGACCCGTCCGTTGAACCCGGCGCTACCGTCATCCGGCCGTTCGGCGCCGATGCTGTAAGCGAGGGTGTCGCTGAACTGTTCATTGAATCGCAGACCGCTGCGGGTGCCGCTCACGTCGTCGTTACGCACGTAACCGCGCAAGGTCTGGCGCGCGCCCAACGGCAGGCTGACACTCAGATAAGCCGCTGTGCCACGAGCATCATCGGAGGCTCCGGCAACATCACGCTCAACCGTAAATGTCACATTGGCCCGCCGAATACTCTGCGACCAGGCCAGGGCAACTCTGGACGTGGCCGTCCCGTCAAACAGGGAAAACCGCGAGTAGCTGGCAGAAAAGCCTCCGTACACCGGACTGCTGGTGCTGAGGTTTGCCGTCAGTTGATTGCGTACTCGCTGGAACGGTCGATCATTGCGCGAATCCCAGGTGGTGTCCGACAGCGTGCGGAAACCCTGGGTCTGCTGGGTCAGCGCAACACTTGTCGACAACCGTTCACTCAACCGACCGCTGGCCGTCCACTGCAATTGCGTGCCGGACACGGCCTGATACTGTGCCCGGGAAATCACCTGGCGCCCACCGAGTATCAGCCGATCACCGATGCCGCCCTGCATTGCCCAGCCCAGCGACTCATAGCCTGTGCCAAACATGGCGCCGGCCGTGACCTGCCCGCGCGAGCCCAGCCGCCAGTCCTTGCTGGCAGCGGCAAAGGACGGCGCATCACGCTCGTCACCGGCGTAGCGCCTCACCTGACCGACCGCCAGCCCATAGCCTGCCGCCCGGCCCGTCATCCCGCCCCGCAACTGCGTCGCCGGCACAATGAAACGCCGCTGCTGACCGTCCTCTTCGTGCACCGTCACTTCCAGGTCCACGCTCTGGCTGAGCAGTGGCAAACCCACCAGCGTGAAAGGCCCACTGGGCACCACCGTGGTGTATATCAGCGCACCGTTCTGGGTGACTTCGATTCGCGCGGCGGAATAGGCAATGCCTTCAACCCGCGCACCGGAGCTGTCATCGTCCAGCGCCATCAGGGCCAGTTCCGGTTGCACCTGGAAGCCGTTGAAGGCCTCACCGGAAAACAGCGGCGAGACCATGTTCAACTGACCGAGTTGCAGGTTGGCCTGATAGCGTTCCGAAGTGTGCGAGGCGTAGGCATACAAATGCTCGAGGCGATTCTCTCCGGCGAACTCGCTGTACACCTGCCGACTGCGAAACGACCAGTCCGCCGCATTCAGGCCCAGCTCGGCATTCAGATTGCGGAACTGCGAAGACTGGCCGGCGAAACGGCTGCCCAGCAGCAAGGCGTCGTAGTTGAACAGACCTGCCGTACCCCCGTTGAGGAAGCTGCGACGAACCGGGCGATCAGGCACCAGCGCATCGGTGGGCAACAGCAGCGAGATATGTTCCTGCGACGGATCGGCTTGTACCACCGCACCCGGAAAGTACCGGGCGAACAGTTCGCATCCCGAATCACCCGTCGACTCGACGTGATCCGCCGCCCGAAATCCGCCCCGCTCCGGAAGTGAAGGCGTGAAACACAACTCGCCTTCGGCATTGAACGCGACCTGCACCTGCCCCTTCGCAACGCCGTTGACCGATAGCGAGACTGACTGCACGCCCTCGCGAAAACGTGGCGCCTGACTGAAGTATTCGGCCAGGCGCGGATCCAGCCCGCGTGATTTCAATACATCCTGATTGAACTGCACGGACAGCCCCTCGGCGCTTCTGGCGACAGGGGCGGTGCCGAGAACGATGATCAACGCCGCGCCGGCCAGACAACCTCGATGCATCAATCCGTCACCAAAGGAGCATCGAAGTGCGCAATGGCGAAACCGTAGGTGGTCACTGGAAACAGTCGCACCTGAAGCGGCGAACCGCTCGGATCAGGCGTCCCGCTCAAGGTCAGTTGCTCGCCGGGCAGCACATACGTGCGGCCCAGATCCATCTCTTTGTTGTCGGGCAGCAGCGTCACCGAATGGCCCAGCCGCACCACGTACGGGCTGGGATTGCGCACCTGGATGTCAGTGCCTTGTCGCGACCACACCAGATGCTTCCAGGGCTCGCGGTCGACCGGCAGATTCGCCGGGCGCAGGATCGCCGGAATGTTCTGGCGCAGGCTCAGACTCACCTGCGCCTTGCCCGTCGAGTCCTGCGGTGCGATTCCCTCGAAGATCACGCGCTTGAGGCGTTCGGTCTTCAAAGGCTCTGCACTGCGCAGGATGAAACGCACGCGCTGCGTTGCCCCGGGCTCGACCCGTGCCACCGGCGGTGTCAGCAGCAGCAATGACTCGGTATCTTGCGGCACGTCTTCGACAGACGTGTGCAGGAGCGCGGGATGCGACTCGCTGTTGAACACATTGATACCGGCCTCACCCACGCCTTCGTCGAGCACAACGACAGGCGTCTCGGGAACCATTCCCGCCGCCCGGATCGGGCCGGGCACCCAAAAAGAAACCAGCAGCACACTGGCGATGGCTTTTCGTACAAAGGCGTTCATGACGTTGTCCACGGGCGAGCGCGCAGCCGGCATCCGTGCCGGGCCACAGGCCAGCCGATAACATTGATTGGAAAAGACAGGCCCCGGAAGCGACCGGTGCCTGTCGATGATTGGCGCGTTGCGCGTTCTGTCAGAGGTAGAGCAGCTCGAACGTTGCCGAGCCGTTGAGCGCGATTTCAGAGGTGATCGGCAGGTTCGCCGACGGGCCGATGACCGGCACCAGCGTCATGGGAAAGATGTGCACGACGCCCGGCGTCGGGCCTGCGGCCAGGGATCCTCCCCACGAATAGCGAAGATTGCCGCCATCCGCATTTTTTCCGACCAGCGTGGCCGTATCGGGGGTGTCCCAGTTGGCCATGCCCCCTTGCTTGTACATGATCATCGAAGGCTTGCCATCGACGGTGGGTGTACCGTATCGCAGGCCGTAACCACCGATCTTGGCGCCCGCGACTTGTCCGATTCCGTAGATGTACATCGCCCAATCGGTGCCATCCACGACGATACCGGGCAGCTGGGTATGTGCCTGGTTGTCATGCACTTTGATGGCCATCGGCGCATTTGCCGAACAACGGATGCTCAGCGTTACATTGCGGGTTTGCAGCTCGGTCTGCCGGTCGCGATTCAGTGACCCGGCGGGGATGTCCCCTAACTCGACCGTATTACCGTCAGCAAAGGACGGCGTACACGAGGTCGGGATGATGGTGCCGGTGATGGTCAGGTCTGCACCATCGGCCATGGCCAGTGCCGGACACAGGGCGCTTGCGACAGCGATTGCACGAAAGGTCTTGCGCATGAAAATTCTCACTCCATAAGAATCGAAAGATGACAGCCAGCTGCGCTTCTTCTGCTGAAAAACAGGAAACGTCCTGCTTCAGAATCAGCGTTGTCATTATTCCGATTGCTTCCCGGCAGTGATGTAAGGCGAGGGTGTATTGCGCGCTGGAAAAATCGCTGCGGGGCGTAGCTGATGAGAGCCGGAAAAATCCGCCATTTGTTTAAAAAACTGCGTCCTGCCGACAGCCATGAGCTACAAACCGCTCTGCTTCAGGGATCGGATTGACTGCTCTTTCGAACAGGCAACAGGCGGCGTGCGCCGTGCCATACTCCTGACCTCGCCCACACCCGGAACGACCCGACTTGAGCCCCAGACATTCCCTGCCATTTGCACTGATGTTCGTCCTGCTGCTCGCCGGGTGCGCCTCGCTGGATGTCCCGCGCGAACCGAGCCAGGCGCTGCCGGCGTCCGACTCCGCGTTCGGTCGTTCGATCCAGGCCCAGGCGGCGCCCTACAAGGGTCAGTCCGGCTTTCGCCTGCTGTCCAACAGCACCGAAGCCTTCACCGCTCGCGCCGAGCTGATCCGCAACGCGCAACGCAGCCTCGATTTGCAGTACTACATCGTCCATGACGGCATCAGTACGCGAATGCTGGTGGAAGAAGTGTTGAAGGCCGCCGATCGTGGCGTGCGGGTGCGGATCCTGCTGGACGATACCACCAGCGACGGCCTCGACCTGATCATCGCCACCCTGGCGGCACATCCGCAGATCCAGATCCGCCTGTTCAATCCGCTGCACTTGGGGCGCAGCACCGGCGTGACCCGGGCGGCCGGGCGGCTGTTCAACCTGTCGCTGCAACACCGGCGGATGCACAACAAGTTGTGGCTGGCGGACAACAGCGCGGCCATCGTTGGCGGGCGCAATCTGGGCGACGAGTACTTCGATGCCGAGCCCAACCTGAACTTCACCGATATCGACATGCTCAGTGTCGGGCCGGTCGCCGAACAGCTCGGCCACAGTTTCGACCAGTACTGGAACAGCGCCCTGAGCAAGCCGATCGACGAGTTCCTCTCCAGCAAACCCTCGGCCAAAGACCTGCAGAACACCCGCACGCGCCTGGAAGAATCACTCGAAGAAACCCGCAAACAGAATCACGCGCTGTATCAGCAGTTGATGACCTATCGCACCGATCCGCGCATGGACATCTGGCGCAAGGAGCTGATCTGGGCCTGGAACCAGGCGCTGTGGGATGCGCCGAGCAAGGTGCTGGCCAAGGGCGAACCTGATCCGCAACTGCTGCTGACGACCCAACTGGCGCCAGAGCTGACCGGCGTCAGCAAAGAGCTGGTGATGATTTCTGCCTACTTCGTGCCGGGGCAACCGGGGCTGGTCTACCTGACCGGCCGCGCCGATGCCGGCGTGTCGGTGAGCCTGCTGACCAACTCGCTGGAAGCCACCGACGTGCCGGCGGTGCACGGCGGTTATGCGCCGTATCGCAAGGCGTTGCTGGAACATGGCGTGAAGCTGTTTGAGCTGCGGCGCCAGCCCGGGGATAACGACGGCAGCGGCCCGCACCTGTTTTACAGCAGGTCCTATCGTGGCTCGGATTCGAGCCTGCACAGCAAGGCGATGATCTTCGACGGGAAGAAGTCGTTCATCGGCTCGTTCAATTTCGACCCGCGCTCAGTGCTTTGGAATACTGAAGTCGGCGTGTTGGTGGACAGTCCCGAACTGGCGGCTCACGTGCGCGAACTGGCCTTGCAAGGCATGGCGCCGGCGCTCAGCTACGAAGCGAAACTGCAGGACGGAAAAGTGGTGTGGGTCACCGAGGACAACGGCCAGATGCACACGCTGACCAAGGAGCCGGGGAGTTTGTGGCGTCGCTTCAATGCGTGGTTCAGCACCACCGTGGGGCTGGAGCGGATGCTGTAGCAGCCCGCTCCAACCGGCTTATCAAGCGGGCTCCGGCACCTTGCCGAACGCCCCTTGCCGCGACAGCAGGATCACCAGCCCGAAGGCACCCGCCGCCATCAGCCACGGCAACGCATGCCCGCTGATCCACTGACTGCCCGCGCCCGCCATCAACGGCCCGATCAGACAACCGACGCCCCACAGCTGCGCGACATGCGCGTTGGCCCGCACCAGCGCATCGTCGCGGTAACGCTCGCCGATCAGGATCAGCGACAGGGTGAACAAACCCCCGGCACTGGCGCCGAACAGCACCCACAGCGGCCAGATCAGCAAAGTGTCGAGCAGCATCGGGATCGCCAGACTCGACAGCATCAGCACCACAGCGCAGCCGGTGAACAGAGTCCGCCGTGACAGATAATCGGCCAGTGCACCGATGGGCAATTGCAGCAGCGCATCGCCCACCACCACGGTGCTGACCATCGCCAAGGCGATTTCGGCGGTGAAACCCTGTTGCAGGCAATACACCGGCAATAGGGTCAGGATCATCGCCTCGAAAGCGGCGAACAGCGACACGGCCCAGGCGATCGCCGGCAGTTCACGAGCGAACCCCCACAAATCACCGAACGTCACGCTGCTGGCCTCGCTGCTTGGCGCGCCGCTGCGACCCAGCAGCAGAAACGGCGAGGCGATCAGCAGACCGACACCCACCCAGAAACCGTAATCGTGATCGGTGCCCAGTGCGCCCAACAGCAATGGACCAGACAGTTGGCTCAACGCATAACTGCTGCCATACAGCGCCACCAGTCGCCCGCGCCAGTGCTCGACCACCAGTTGATTGATCCAGCTCTCGCCGAGGATGAACACGATGGTCAGGATCACCCCGATCATCAGCCGCAGCACCAGCCAGATCGGGTAACTCGGCAGCAGCGCCAGCAGGCCGATCGACAGCGCCCCGGCCCACAGGCACAGACGCATCAGGTTCGCGGTGCCGAAGCGCGCGGCCAGATGACTGGAAATCTTCGCCCCCAGCAACACGCCAATGGCCGGCATTGCCGCCATCACGCCAATGGCGAACGAGCCGTAACCCCAGCCCTCCAGGCGCAACGACACCAGTGGCATGCTGACACCGAGGGCCAGGCCAACACTCAAGACAGACGCCAACACGGCGAAATACGTCGCCCAACGCATGGTCCACGCTCCTGTGGATAATTTTTATATGCACCACAAAACCAATGTGGGAGCGGGCTTGCTCGCGAATGCAGTCTGACAGTCGACATAATTGCTGACTGACACACCGCCTTCGCGAGCAAGCCCGCTCCCACAAGGGTCTCTGTTTCGTCAGGAAGCCTGGAGTGACCGGGCTCCCGTCAGCGATTTACAGCTTGATCCAGGTCGCCTTCAGCTCGGTGTATTTGTCGAACGCGTGCAGCGACTTGTCGCGGCCGTTGCCCGACTGCTTGAAGCCGCCGAACGGTGCGGTCATGTCGCCGCCGTCGTACTGGTTGACCCACACGCTGCCGGCACGCAGGGCCTTGGCGGTCAGGTGTGCCTTGGAAATGTCCTGGGTCCAGACCGCTGCCGCCAGGCCGTAAGGCGTGTCGTTGGCGATGTTGATCGCTTCCTCGGCAGTGTCGAAGGCAATGACCGACAGCACCGGGCCGAAGATCTCTTCCTGAGCGATTTTCATCGCGTTGCTCACGCCGTCGAAAATCGTCGGCTCGACGTAGGTGCCACCGGTTTCCTGAAGAATGCGCTTGCCACCGGCCACCAGTTTGGCGCCGTCGGTGTGGCCCGACTCGATGTAGGACAGCACGGTGTTCATCTGCTGGGTATCGACCAGCGCGCCAACGTTGGTGGCCGGATCCAGCGGGTTGCCGGGTTTCCAGGTTTTCAGCGCCTCGATCACCATCGGCAGGAATTTGTCCTTGATCGAACGCTCGACCAGCAGACGGGAACCTGCGGTGCAGACTTCGCCCTGGTTGAAGGCGATGGCGCTGGCGGCGGATTCGGCGGCGGCCTGCAGGTCCGGTGCATCGGCAAACACGATGTTCGGGCTCTTGCCGCCGGCTTCCAGCCAGACGCGCTTCATGTTCGATTCGCCGGAGTAGATCATCAGTTGCTTGGCGATCTTGGTCGAACCGGTGAACACCAGAGTGTCGACATCATTGTGCAGAGCGAGCGCCTTGCCGACGGTGTGGCCGTAGCCCGGCAACACGTTCAGCACGCCTTTCGGAATACCGGCCTCGACCGCCAGTTCGGCGATGCGGATGGCAGTCAGCGGGGATTTTTCCGACGGCTTGAGGATCACCGAGTTACCGGTCGACAGGGCCGGGCCGAGTTTCCAGCAGGCCATCATCAGCGGGAAGTTCCACGGCACGATGGCGCCAACCACGCCGACTGGCTCACGGGTCACCAGACCCAGTTGATCGTGCGGCGTAGCGGCGACTTCGTCGTAGATCTTGTCGATCGCTTCACCGCTCCAGCTCAGGGCCTGCGCAGCGCCCGGCACGTCGATGTACAGCGAATCGCTGATCGGCTTGCCCATGTCGAGGGTTTCGAGCAGGGCCAGTTCTTCGGCGTGCTGCTTGAGCAGGCCGGCGAAACGGATCATGGTGGCTTTGCGTTTGGTCGGCGCCAGGCGCGACCAGACGCCGGAATTGAAGGTGGCGCGGGCGTTTTCCACAGCGCGCTGGGCGTCGGCGGCGTCACAGCTGGCAATCTTGCCCAGCAGACGGCCATCGACCGGGCTGATGCACTCGAAGGTCTCGCCGGAGACGGCATCGGTGTACTCGCCATTAAGGTAGGCGCGGCCTTCGATCTTCAGGTCGCGGGCGCGTTGTTCCCAGTCGGCACGAGTCAGGGTGGTCATTCGAGTGTCCTCCTCTTGTTCAATACGAGCGCCGCGATCGTCGCGGTCGTCCTCAGGAATACTGCCCGGCCAGCCTGCTTTTCGGCCCAAGGCATCCGCCACCCTAAACCAGCGGCCGGGGTTGTTTCAATATATTTGACATAAGCTCGCCATACGGCCTTGCGGCGTTCAATTTAATCAACATAGACTTTGGCCCTTTCACGCCATCGCGCCGTCATCACGGGAGAAAACAACAATGAACATCCAGAACGTCGTCGACATCAGCCTGACTACAACTGAAGCCGAACGCTATCGCCCGGACCCGGCCAAAGTGCTCAAGGGCGATCCCGAGCAAGCGGTGTTCAATCAATACGACAGCCCTTGCGGACAAATGGGTGTCGGCGTGTGGGAAGGTGCGGTGGGCCAGTGGACGGTGAACTACACCGAGCACGAATACTGCGAAATCCTGCAGGGCGTTTCGGTGCTGCGTGACAGTGAAGGCAATGCCAAGACCCTGCGTGTCGGCGACCGCTTTGTGATTCCGG
The DNA here is from genome assembly GCF_002112885.1 of Pseudomonas sp. B37(2017). Taxonomy (NCBI): domain Bacteria; kingdom Pseudomonadati; phylum Pseudomonadota; class Gammaproteobacteria; order Pseudomonadales; family Pseudomonadaceae; genus Pseudomonas; species Pseudomonas sp. B37(2017). Next base: position 228,837 of record NZ_NEIX01000003.1, read on the forward strand.
CCGGTTTCCGTGGCACCTGGGAAGTGCTGGAGGCTTGCCGCAAGGTCTATGTGATCTTCGAACAGAAGGCCTGATCCGACACAAGTGGTGACTACGCGAGTAAGACGCGTGCAGTGCTTCTGAGTGAAACTTCGCGGCAGCGCTCATACATCGGGCAATTTCCTACCGAGGCAGGATGTCTCGGCAGGACTGACCGGCGAGCGCTTCCAACCGAATGAAACGCAAGGAGGCACCGTGCCTGATTTCTGCAATATCAACGCCGCGCAATTCGCTGTCGACCAAGTCGCAACCCCTGAAACCCTGAGCGCCATCCGTATTGCAGCCGGGGTGCAAAAGCATCGGCTGGAACGGCCGGAAGATCTGTTCAATCTCCTGCCCAAACCTGACCGGATCAGGGTACTGGTCAACGAACGCAATGAGATCGATGAACTGATCTGCGGTTGATCATCTGGCAACAAAAAAGGCCCGTATTTTCAGATACGGGCCTTTTCGCAAGGGTTGCACGGTGATCCGCACAGGGAAGCACCGCGGGCGCAAAAAATAACTATATACCGCAGCCCCTGCCGAAGCCGGCCACACACTTGGTGAGTTCAGCTAATGGACATCTCAATCACGCAAAGGAAATGCGAACATGAACAATGAACAAGTAACTCACCAGGTACGCCATATGATTGGCAGTCGCTACGTAGCCAGCGTCAAAGCTTATCTTGCCGAGCTGACCGGCCGGGACGTACGCGGTGGTACTGGGTATCTCACCGCAGATCTCAGCCCGGGACGCCTGACAGTTCACCTTGATGCTCAAGGCAACATCGACGTGATCGAAATTGATCGCTCCAACGAACAAAAAGCCTGAAGCCTCGGATCAACCGGGCAAGACCAGCTGGAGCGTGAGTAGACTGCACTGAATCACGCCTAACAAAAAAGGCCCGTATCGTGAGATACGGGCCTTTTTCGTAAGTCGGGAAAAATCAATTACTTGATTTTGCCTTCCTTGTAGATCACGTGCTTGCGAACAACCGGATCATATTTCTTGATCTCGATTTTGTCCGGGGTAGTACGCTTGTTCTTGTCGGTAGTGTAGAAGTGACCAGTACCGGCGCTCGAGATCAAACGAATCAATTCACGCATGATTAGCTCCCTTAAACCTTGCCGTCGCGACGCAGCTCGGCCAGCACAACGCTGATGCCACGCTTGTCGATGATACGCATGCCTTTGGCGGAAACGCGCAGGCGTACGAAACGTTTCTCTTCTTCAACCCAGAAGCGGTGATGCTGCAGGTTCGGCAGGAAACGACGACGGGTTTTGTTGTTTGCGTGGGAAATGTTGTTCCCAGTCACCGGACCCTTACCGGTAACTTGACATACTCTAGACATGCCTCAGCCCTCTAAAACCACATGCCCAACCCGGCATGGGTTGGCCGCTTAATCTCTAGTCATTGTGGCGCCAGGCGCCGCGATTCTTTAGAGGTCTTACCGGCTACACCTACAAGCGAAGGAACCGGGCCCCTAGAAAAGAGCGCTGCTTTATACCAGAAAGACCACGGAGCAACAACTTTCCGTGTGCAAAGAATGGCTAAAAAGCCGCTTTTTCCGGCTGCAAGCGCTTTGGGCAAAGGCTGCCGGCAATTTTTACCATTCGTCGAAGAAAACCGATCATACCCGCGATCGAGACTTTTCCCATCGTCTCTTCCGACAAATCCTCCGCCGCGCAGCCCCGAAAATGCAAAAAGGGGATAGTCATTTGCAATCGCGACCTCTAGGGTAGGACTTTTCCAGACTGCACTTGCAGATGGGCCTTCGATCTGTAAAGGAAGCCGACCATGCGCCTCGCTGCCCTCCCCCTGCTCTTCGCCCCGCTGTTACTGAGTCCACTGGCCCAGGCCGCCGCCCTGAGCGTCTGCACCGAGGCCAGTCCCGAAGGCTTCGACGTGGTGCAGTACAACTCGCTGACCACCACCAACGCATCGGCCGACGTACTGATGAATCGCCTGGTGGACTTTGACACCGCCAGCGGCAAGGTCGTCCCGAGCCTGGCCGACAGCTGGGAAGTCAGCACCGACGGCCTAACCTACGTGTTCAAGCTGCACCCGCAGGTGAAGTTCCACACCACCGACTACTTCAAGCCGACCCGCGAACTGACCGCCGAAGACGTCAAGTTCAGCTTCGACCGCATGCTCGACCCGGCCAACCCGTGGCACAAAGTCGCCCAGAGCGGCTTCCCGCACGCCCAGTCGATGCAGTTGCCGAGCCTGATCAAGAAGATCGACGCGCTGGACCCGCTGACCGTGCGCTTCACCCTCGATCACCCGGACTCGACGTTCCTCGCGACCCTGAGCATGGGCTTCGCCTCCATTTATTCTGCTGAATACGCCGACAAGCTGCTGAAGGCCGATGCCACCGACAAGCTCAACAGCCAGCCGGTCGGCACCGGACCGTTCGTGTTCACCCGGTTCCAGAAAGACGCGTCGATCCGTTACAAGGCGAACCCGGACTACTTCCGCGGCAAGCCTGCGGTGGACCCGCTGATCTTCGCCATCACCCCGGACGCCAACGTGCGCCTGCAAAAGCTGCGGCGCAACGAGTGCCAGATCGCCCTGTCACCGAAACCATTGGACGTACAGGCGGCGAAGCAGGAGCCGACGCTGAAAGTCGAAAAGACTGACGCGTTCATGACCGCATTCGTTGGCATCAACAGCCAGCATCCGCCGCTGGACAAACCGGAAGTGCGTCAGGCGATCAACCTCGCCTTCGACAAGGCCAACTACCTCAAGGCTGTATTCGAAGACACCGCCGAAGCCGCCAACGGTCCGTATCCGCCGAATACCTGGAGCTACGCGAAAAACCTGCCGGGTTACGCCCACGACGTGAACAAGGCCAAGGCATTGCTGGCCAAGGCCGGATTGAAGGACGGTTTCCAGACCACCATCTGGACGCGCCCGTCCGGCAGCCTGCTTAACCCGAACCCGAGCCTCGGCGCGCAATTGCTGCAATCGGATCTGGCGGAAATCGGCATTCAGGCCGAAATCCGCGTGATCGAATGGGGCGAGCTGATCCGCCGCGCCAAGGCTGGCGAGCATGACCTGCTGTTCATGGGCTGGGCCGGCGACAACGGCGACCCGGACAATTTCCTGACCCCGCAGTTTTCCTGCGCGGCGGTGAAGTCCGGCACCAACTTCGCCCGCTATTGCAACGCCGATCTGGACAAACTGATCAGCGCCGGCAAGACCACCAGCGAGCAAGGTGTGCGCACCAAACTCTACGAACAGGCGCAGGCGCAGATTCAGCAGCAGGCGCTGTGGCTGCCGCTGGCGCATCCGACTGCCTACGCCCTGACGCGCAAAGACGTACAGGGTTACTCGGTGAGCCCGTTCGGGCGGCAGGACTACTCCAAGGTTACCCTCAAATAACCCACCACAACACAAAACCTGTGGGAGCGAGCTTGCTCGCGATTGCAGTCTGTCAGTTACCGGATGAGGCGGCTGACACAACGCTATCGCGAGCAAGCTCGCTCCCACAGGGATGCGGCATCACCCTCACATCCAGCCACACTCCGCCATCGACAACGGTTCACCATCGCCAACGATGAAGTGATCCAGCACCCGCACGTCGATCAGCTCCAAAGCCTTCTGCAAGCGCTTGGTCAATAATCGATCAGCCTGACTCGGATCGCTGTTCCCCGACGGATGGTTGTGGCACAGGATCACGGCCGCCGCGTTATTGGCCAACGAGCGCTTCACCACTTCGCGGGGATGCACGGCGGTGTTGTCGATCGAGCCGCGAAACAGAGCCTCGAAGGTGAGCACTTGATGCTTGGAATCCAGAAACAGGCAACCGAAAACTTCGTGCGGCTCGTGGCGCAACATGGCCTTGAGGTAATCACGGACCACCTGCGGATTCTCCAGCGCCGTTTTCTGCCGCATGCGCTCGGCCAGATGTCGCCGACCCATTTCCAGCACGGCCTGCAGCTGGGCGAACTTCGCCGGGCCCAGCCCCAATTGTTCGCTGAACGTTGCGAGATCAGCCTCAAGCAAGGCTCGCAAGCTGCCGAACTGACCCAACAGGTGTCTTGCGACATCCACCGCGCTTTTGCCGGATACACCGGTGCGCAGAAAAATCGCCAGCAATTCGGCATCGGAAAGACTTCCCGAGCCCTGTTCCAACAGCTTCTCCCGCGGCCTTTCCGCCGCCGGCCAATCGCGAATACTCATACACCTTCCTTGTCTGTGGGCGCCGCTGTTCCGTAGCGGTCGCTGTGATATCGTGCCCATCTTTTTTGCGGGCGAATTCACCCTGGGGAGGGGGTTTCGCCACGTATGTCACCAACGAAATGAAAGGCAGACCTATGCAGCGGCTGTATCGGAAACGCATCGTTCTGGGCGTCGGCGGCGGTATTGCTGCCTACAAGAGCGCCGACCTTGTGCGCCGCCTGATCGATCAGGGCGCCGAAGTGCGCGTGGTCATGACCCGTGGCGGCAGCGAATTCATCACCCCGCTGACCATGCAGGCGCTGTCCGGCCACCCGGTTCACCTGGATTTGCTCGACCCTGCCGCCGAAGCGGCGATGGGCCACATCGAACTGGCCAAATGGGCCGATCTGGTGCTGATCGCCCCGGCCACCGCCGACCTGCTGGCCCGCCTGGCCCAAGGCATTGCCAACGATCTGCTGACCACGCTAGTGCTGGCCACCGACGCCATCGTCGCGGTCGCCCCAGCCATGAACCAGGCCATGTGGCGCGACCCGGCAACCCAGGCCAACCTGCAACTCCTTGAAAGCCGTGGCCTGAAGACCTTCGGCCCGGCCTCCGGCAGCCAGGCCTGCGGCGACGTCGGCATGGGCCGCATGATGGAAGCCACCGATCTGGCCCAGCTCGCGGCGGACTGCTTCCAGCGTCAGGCACTGACCGGCAAGCACGTGGTGATTACTGCTGGCCCGACCCAGGAAAACATCGACCCGGTGCGCTACATCACCAACCACAGCTCCGGCAAAATGGGCTTCGCCCTGGCTGAAGCGGCAGTGGAAGCCGGCGCCCGAGTCACGCTGATCAGCGGCCCGGTGCACCTGCCGACGCCGGATCGCGTCACCCGGATCGATGTGGTCAGTGCCCGCGACATGCTCGCAGCGTGTGAAGCCGCGATCCCTTGCGACATCTTTATCGCCTCGGCGGCGGTGGCGGACTACCGTCCGGAAGTCGTCGCCCCGCAAAAATTAAAGAAAGACCCTACGAGCGGCGACGGCTTCGTCCTGCAAATGGTGCGCAACCCGGACATCCTGGCCACCATCGCGACCCGTCCCGACCGTCCGTTCAGTGTCGGCTTCGCCGCCGAGACCGAACACCTGCTCGACTACGCTGCACGCAAGCTGAAGGATAAGAATCTCGACCTGATCGTCGCCAACGACGTCGCCAACCCGAGCATCGGTTTCAACAGCGAAGAAAACGCCTGCAGCGTCATCGACCGTGCGCTGCACGCCACGGTTTTCGCCCAGACCAGCAAGAGCAAGATCGCTCGCCAGCTGGTCACTTTTATCGCCGAACGTCTGAACCAGGTTTAATTTACATGCACGCTTTGCAAGCCAAGATCCTCGACCCTCGCATCGGTACCGAATTCCCGCTGCCGCAATACGCCACACCGGGCTCCGCCGGCCTCGACCTGCGCGCCATGCTGCAAGAGGACATCGTGATCAAGCCGGGTGAAACCGTGCTGATCCCGACCGGTCTGTCGGTCTACATCGGCGATCCGAACCTCGCCGCGCTGATCCTGCCGCGCTCGGGCATGGGCCATAAGCACGGCATCGTGCTGGGCAACCTCGTCGGTCTGATCGACTCCGACTACCAGGGCCCGCTGATGGTGTCCTGCTGGAACCGTGGCCAGACCGAATTCACCATGCCGGTCGGCGAGCGCCTGGCGCAGCTGGTGCTGGTGCCGGTGGTGCAGGCGCACTTCGAAATGGTCGAAGAGTTCGTTGAAACCGAGCGTGGCGCTGGCGGTTTCGGCCATTCCGGCACCAAGTGATTGGTTTTGTGGCGAGGGAGCCCGCTCTCTCGCCATAAAAATACGCAGATTCATCTGGAAGCTTTACCGCTGAAAATCAAGGCATTGGCAAGCCAAAGCCACGCCGCACAAGGCGTCATGGCCCTTTCACACCACGAACTCTCTGTGAAAACCGCCGTCATACCCTTCAGTTTGAGCTTGCCGTCGAATGAGTCGTCGGTGTGTCCAGCCACTTTCGAGATGGAGCATTTTCGCAGATGAGCACCCCCGCCCAAGTCGCCCCGAAGCTTCCCGACAGCATCTTCCGCGCCTATGACATTCGCGGCACCGTGCCGGAATTCCTCAATACCGAAACAGCCTACTGGATCGGCCGCGCCATCGGCTCCCAGAGCCTGGCCCAGGGTGAACCGAACGTGTCCGTCGGCCGTGATGGCCGCCTGTCCGGTCCCGAACTGGTTGCAGAACTGATTCGTGGCATCGCCGAAAGCGGCTGCCATGTCAGCGACGTCGGCCTGGTGCCGACGCCTGCGTTGTACTACGCCGCCAACGTGCTGGCCGGCAAATCCGGCGTGATGCTCACCGGCAGTCACAACCCGTCGAACTACAACGGCTTCAAGATCGTGATCGCCGGCGACACCCTCGCCAACGAGCAGATCCAGGCCCTGCACGAGCGCCTCAAGACCGGTAACCTGAGCAGCGGCACCGGCAGCGTGACACAGGTTGAGATCCTCGACCGCTACAACACCGAAATCGTCCAGGACATCAAACTGGCCCGGCGCCTGAAAGTCGTGGTCGACTGCGGCAACGGCGCGGCCGGCGTGATCGCCCCGCAACTGATCGAAGCGCTGAACTGCGAAGTCATCCCGCTGTTCTGCGAAGTCGACGGCAACTTCCCGAACCACCATCCGGATCCGGGCAAGCCTGAAAACCTCGTCGACCTGATCGCCAAGGTCAAGGAAACCAACGCCGACATCGGCCTGGCCTTCGACGGCGACGGCGACCGCGTCGGCGTGGTGACCAACACCGGCACCATCGTGTTCCCGGATCGCCTGCTGATGCTGTTCGCCCGTGACGTGGTGGCGCGCAACCCCGACGCGGAGATCATCTTCGACGTCAAATGCACCCGTCGCCTGATCCCGCTGATCAAGGAATATGGCGGTCGGCCGCTAATGTGGAAGACCGGTCACTCGTTGATCAAAAAGAAAATGAAACAGTCCGGCGCACTGTTGGCCGGCGAAATGAGCGGGCACATTTTCTTCAAGGAACGCTGGTTCGGTTTCGACGACGGCATTTACAGCGCCGCACGGCTGCTGGAAATCCTCAGCAAGGAAAAATCTTCGGCCGAGGAGCTGTTCGCGACCTTCCCGAACGATATTTCCACGCCGGAAATCAATATCCATGTGACCGAAGAGAGCAAATTCAGCATCATTGATGCACTGCACGATGCGCAGTGGGGCCCAGGCGCCGACCTGACCACCATTGACGGCGTGCGGGTCGACTACGCCAAAGGCTGGGGCCTGGTGCGCGCGTCCAACACCACACCGGTGCTGGTGCTGCGCTTCGAGGCCGATGACGAGGCGGAACTGCAGCGCATCAAGGCTGTGTTCCATGCCCAACTGAAACGCGTTGCACCTGATCTCCAACTACCGTTCTGATTGCTGATTCACCCGGAGCCCTGAATGACCCTCGAACGCGATGCCGCCGCCAACACTGCCAAGGTCCTGTCCGAAGCGCTGCCTTACATCCGCCGATACGTCGGCAAGACCCTGGTGATCAAATACGGCGGCAACGCGATGGAAAGCGAGGAGCTGAAAACCGGCTTCGCCCGCGACATCGTGCTGATGAAGGCCGTGGGTATCAACCCGGTGGTCGTGCACGGCGGTGGCCCGCAGATCGGTGATCTGCTCAAGCGCCTGTCGATCGAAAGCCATTTCGTCGACGGCATGCGCGTCACCGACGCCGCGACCATGGACGTGGTGGAAATGGTCCTCGGCGGCCAGGTCAACAAAAGCATCGTCAACCTGATCAACCGTCACGGCGGCAGCGCCATCGGCCTGACCGGTAAAGACGCCGGGCTGATTCGCGCGAAGAAGCTCACCGTCACCCGCCAGACCCCGGAGATGACCCAGCCGGAAATCATCGACATCGGCCATGTGGGCGAAGTGGTCGGAATCAACACCGAACTGCTGAACCTGCTGGTCAAAGGCAACTTCATCCCGGTGATCGCACCGATCGGTGTGGGTGAAAACGGCGAGTCGTACAACATCAACGCTGACCTGGTGGCCGGCAAGGTTGCCGAAGCGCTGAAAGCCGAGAAGCTGATGCTGCTGACCAACATCGCCGGCCTGATGGACAAGTCGGGCACCGTGCTGACCGGTCTGAGCACCCAGCAAGTCGACGACCTGATCGCCGACGGCACCATCTACGGCGGCATGCTGCCGAAGATCCGCTGCGCGCTGGAAGCGGTACAGGGCGGCGTTGGCAGTTCGCTGATCATCGACGGTCGCGTGCCGAACGCGATCCTGCTGGAAATCTTCACCGACACCGGTGTGGGTACGCTGATCAGCAATCGCAAGCGTCCATAAGCGCTCGCGCAAACAAAAAGACCCCGCTCAGCCTGGCTGAGCGGGGTCTTTTTTTGCCTGAAGCTGCGATCAGACGCCGAACTGGGCGCGGTATGCTTCAACGGCTGGCAGGTGCTGCTTGAGCTGCGGATCGTCAGCCAGGAATTCCAGTACCTGGTTCAGCGACACGATGCTGATGACCGGGATACCGAAATCACGCTCGACTTCCTGAATCGCCGACAGCTCGCCGTTGCCGCGCTCCTGACGGTTCAGGGCGATCAGCACACCGGCGGCCTTGGCGCCGTCCTGGGAAGCGATGATCTGCATCACTTCACGGATCGCGGTGCCGGCAGTGATCACGTCGTCAATGATCAGCACTTCACCGGTCAGCGGTGCGCCGACCAGGCTGCCGCCTTCGCCGTGGGCCTTGGCTTCCTTGCGGTTGAAGCACCATGGCAGATCACGGTTGTGGTGTTCGGCCAGCGCCACGGCAGTGGTTGCCGCCAGCGGGATGCCTTTGTAGGCCGGGCCGAACAGCACGTCGAACGGAATGCCGCTCTCGGCGATGGCTGCGGCGTAGAAACGACCCAGCTGCGCCAGTGCGGAACCCGAGTTGAACAGGCCGGCATTGAAGAAGTAAGGACTGGTGCGCCCGGACTTCAGGGTGAACTCACCGAAGCGCAAAACGCCGCGATCGATGGCAAAACGAATGAAATCGCGCTGATACGCTTGCATGAAAAAAACCCCAAATACCACGGATTTAGCTAATTAGCTTGACGCCGTGTATCATACACGCACGCGATTTTTGGGGCCATTTATGCGGATCATCAGTGTGAACGTCAATGGTATTCAGGCTGCAGTCGAGCGCGGTTTGCTCAGTTGGCTGCAGGCACAGAATGCCGACGTCATCTGCCTGCAGGACACCCGTGCCTCCGCCTTTGAACTGGACGACCCAGCCTTCCAACTGGATGGCTACTTCCTTTATGCCTGCGATGCTGAAGTCCCTGCCCAAGGCGGCGTGGCTTTGTATTCGCGGTTGCAACCGAAGGCTGTCATCAGCGGTCTCGGATTCGAGACGGCGGACCGCTACGGGCGCTACCTGCAAGCAGATTTCGACAAAGTCAGTATTGCCACCTTGCTGCTTCCTTCGGGGATGAACGGCGATGAGGACTTGAACCAGAAGTTCAAGCTCATGGACGACTTCGGCAAGTATCTGGACAAACAGCGGCGCAAACGTCGCGAGTACATTTATTGTGGCTCGCTGTACGTCGCGCAGCAGAAGCTCGACATCAAGAACTGGCGCGACAGCCAGCAATCTCCGGGTTTCCTCGCGCCGGAACGCGCCTGGATGGACGAGATTGTCGGCAACATGGGCTATGTCGATGCTCTGCGCGAAGTCAGCCGCGAAGGCGACCAGTACAGCTGGTGGCCGGACAACGAACAGGCCGAGATGCTGAATCTGGGCTGGCGCTTCGACTACCAGATCCTGACTCCGGGCCTGCGGCGCTTCGTGCGCAGCGCACGCCTGCCGCGTCAGCCTCGGTTCTCGCAGCACGCGCCGCTGATCGTCGACTACGACTGGACGCTGACCATCTAGGCGGCCTTTCGCAGACACAAAAAAACCGACATCACTGTCGGTTTTTTTGTGGGCGATCGTTCGTTATTTGATCAACCGCCAGGTGAACGGATAGCGGTACGGGAAACCTTCGTTGGCTTTCACCCCGCCGATAATCGTCAACACCAGCGCCGCAATGGCCAGCAGGCCAAACAGCACGAACCCGATAAGCAACAGCATCAGCACGAAGCAGATCATCGAAGCGATCGCCACGGTGATCTGAAAATTCAGCGCTTCCTTGCCCTGGGCGTCGATGAACGGATCGGTCTCGCGCTTCATCTGCCACAGGACCAGCGGCCCGATCAGCGTGCCGAACGGAATCCAGATTCCCAGCAAGGCGGACAAGTGACAAAACATCGCCCATTGGCGAACCTCCTGGCTCGGCTTGGGCAGCAACTCTTGCTCATCACTCATCGCGTCCTCCTTGCGGGTTACGAACCTGCTCAGTCGGCCAGTGCAGCCTTTTGCAGTTCGAAGATCTCGTTCATGCCTTTCTTGGCCAGCTCCAGCATCGCGTTCAGCTCTTCAGGCTGGAACGGCGCGCCTTCGGCGGTGCCCTGCACTTCGATGAAGCCACCGGTGCTGGTCATCACCACGTTGAGGTCGGTCTCGGCGGTGGAATCTTCAAGATAGTCCAGATCCAGCACCGGCTCGCCCTGGTACATGCCCACGGAAACGGCGCCGATCATTTGCTTGAGCGGGTCGCCGCCTTTCAGGCCGCCGCGCTTCTTGATCACTTTCAGTGCATCGACCAGCGCAACCATGGCGCCGGTGATCGACGCGGTACGGGTGCCGCCATCAGCCTGGATCACGTCGCAGTCGACGTACAGGGTGACGTCGCCCAGCTTGGACATGTCCAGCGCGGCGCGCAGGGAACGGCCGATCAGGCGCTGGATTTCCAGGGTACGACCGCCCTGCTTGCCACGGCTGGCTTCACGCTGGTTACGCTCGCCGGTGGCGCGCGGCAGCATGCCGTATTCGGCGGTCAGCCAACCCTGGCCCTGGCCTTTGAGGAAACGCGGCACGCCGTTTTCGACGCTGACGGTGCAGATGACTTTGGTATCACCGAATTCGACCAGTACGGATCCCTCGGCGTGTTTGGTGTAGTTGCGGGTAATGCGGATCGAGCGGAGCTGATCGGCAGCGCGACCACTTGGACGTTTCATAGGAGATACCTGTACTGGGGACGGAAAACTGCGGAGCATTATAGAGCCGCGCACCGCGCCTGGGCACTCGTTAAAAAATCCGGCCGACGACCGAAGGCCCTGAAACGCGCTTCGCCGACGGCCTGCAGCCCTTTGTCACACCGTGTGTTTGGGCGCATCTGCCGCACTGCGCTACAATCCTGCGCCTTTGCTGCCAGTCGGCTTAAATTCATTGATATCGAGCTGCGGAGCTTCAATTCGCGCCGATCTGTATCGCGAGGTCACCCCATGGTGCACAGCATGACCGCCTTCGCCCGCGTCGAAAAAGCCGGCGTTCAGGGCACCCTGAGCTGGGAGCTGCGCTCGGTCAACAGCCGCTACCTGGAACCCCACCTGCGCTTGCCGGAGTCGTTTCGCGACCTCGAAGGCGCCGTCCGCGAAGCCCTGCGCCAGGGCCTGTCGCGCGGCAAACTGGAATGCACCCTGCGTTTCACCGAGGAAAGCACCGGCAAGCCGCTGCAAGTGGATCGCGAACGCGCTGCACAACTGGTCGCCGCGGCCGAAACCGTCGCCGGCCTGATCAAGAACCCGGCCGCGCTGAACCCGCTGGAAGTGCTTGCCTGGCCGGGCGTACTGGTCGCCGACGCCACCGACCCGCAGGCGCTGAACGCCGAAGCGCTGGCCCTGTTCAATCAGGGCCTGAAAGATCTCAAGGCCGGCCGCGAGCGCGAAGGCGCGGAGCTGGCCCGCCTGATCAACGATCGCCTGACCTCCATCGAGGAAGACGTGGTGACCCTGCGCGAACTGGTTCCGCAGATGCTCGCCACCCAGCGCCAGAAAGTCCTCGACCGCTTCGCCGACATGAAGGCTGAGATGGACCCGCAACGCCTGGAACAGGAAATGGTCATGCTCGCGCAAAAGAGCGACGTGGCCGAAGAACTGGATCGCTTGAGCACCCACATCATTGAAGTTCGCCGGGTGCTGAAATCCGGCGGTGCCGCCGGCCGGCGCCTGGACTTCCTGATGCAGGAACTCAACCGCGAAGCCAACACACTGGGCTCCAAGGCCTTCGACCCGCGCAGCACCCAGGCGGCGGTCAACCTCAAAGTGTTGATCGAGCAGATGCGCGAACAAGTGCAGAATATTGAGTAAGGCTACCCCGACATGACCCACAGCACCGGCACCCTGTACATCATTTCCGCCCCCTCGGGCGCGGGCAAGAGCAGTCTGGTCAAGGCCCTGACCGACGCCAACCCGGAGATCCGCGTCTCGATTTCCCACACCACCCGCGCCATGCGCCCGGGCGAAGTGGACGGCGTGAACTATCACTTCGTGACCCGCGAAGAGTTCGTGAAGATGGGCGAGCACGGCGACTTCCTGGAACGCGCCGAAGTCTTCGGCAACTTCTACGGCACCTCGCAAAGCCGCCTGCAGCAGACCCTGGACGAAGGCCACGACCTGATTCTGGAAATCGACTGGCAAGGCGCCGAGCAAGTGCGCAAGCTGATGCCGCAGGCCCGTTCGATCTTCATTCTGCCGCCTTCGCTGCAGGCCCTGCACCAGCGCCTGACCAACCGTGGTCAGGACAGCGACGAGATCATCGACGGCCGGATGCGTGAAGCGGTCAGCGAGATGAGCCACTACGTCGAGTACGACTACCTGATCATCAACGACGATTTCGCCCACGCGTTGGACGACCTGAAGGCGATTTTCCGCGCCAATCAGCTGCAACAGAAACGCCAACAGGTGCGTTTCGGCAAATTGCTGGCTGAATTGCTGGGCTGAAACAGCACTTCCCAAAACCGCTGCAAGGGCTTTACATTGGCACTTGCAGCGCGTTGAAGAGTCTGGTCAAAAAATCAGCGCTTCCCTAATCGCTGGTGATTTTTTAAACTGTTGAGTCCGCTCGCCCAACCGGGCAGCGCGCATATTGCATTCGCTCCGAGGAATACCATGGCCCGCGTAACCGTTGAAGACTGCCTAGAACACGTGGAAAACCGCTTTGAGCTGGTCATGCTCTCTACCAAGCGTGCCCGTCAACTGGCCACCGGCGGCAAAGAGCCCCTGGTTCAGTGGGAAAACGACAAACCGACCGTAGTTGCGCTGCGTGAAATCGCTGAAGGCCTGATGAGCTACGAGTTCATCGCCGATCAGGAAATCGTCCACGAAGACCCTGTCTTCGCTGCGTTCGAGGACGAGTCCAACGAGGCCGTCTAAGCCTATGCCTGGTCGACGTAGCACGGCGCGGGATCACAGCCTACGGCAGGAGACATCATGCCGAGCATAGACGCCCTCGCCGATCGCTTATCGACCTACCTCGGCAATGACCAGGTCAACCTGGTCCGCCGAGCGTATTTCTACGCCGAACAAGCCCACGACGGCCAACGCCGCCGCAGCGGCGAGGCGTACGTCACGCATCCTCTTGCGGTGGCGAATATTCTTGCCGACATGCACATGGACCATCAGAGCCTGATGGCTGCGATGCTGCATGACGTAATCGAAGACACCGGTATCGCCAAGGAAGCGCTGCAAGCGCAGTTCGGTGAAACCGTGGCCGAACTGGTCGACGGGGTCAGCAAACTGACCCAGATGAACTTCGAGACCAAGGCCGAAGCCCAGGCTGAAAACTTCCAGAAGATGGCCATGGCCATGGCGCGCGACATTCGCGTGATCCTGGTCAAGCTCGCCGACCGCCTGCACAACATGCGCACGCTGGAAGTGCTGTCCGGCGAAAAACGCCGGCGCATCGCCAAGGAAACCCTCGAGATCTACGCCCCCATCGCCAACCGCCTGGGCATGCACGCGATCCGTATCGAGTTCGAAGACCTCGGTTTCAAGGCGATGCACCCGATGCGTTCCGCGCGGATCTACCAGGCCGTCAAACGCGCCCGGGGCAACCGCAAGGAAATCGTCAACAAGATCGAAGAGTCCCTTGGTCACTGCCTCGCCATCGACGGCATCCAGGGCGAAGTCAGCGGTCGCCAGAAACACCTCTACGGCATCTACAAGAAAATGCGCGGCAAGCGTCGGGCCTTCAACGAGATCATGGACGTCTACGCGTTCCGGATCATCGTCGACAAGGTCGATACCTGCTACCGCGTGCTGGGTGCTGTACATAATTTGTACAAACCGTTGCCGGGGCGCTTCAAGGATTACATCGCGATCCCCAAGGCCAACGGCTATCAGTCACTGCACACCACGCTGTTCGGCATGCACGGTGTACCGATCGAGATCCAGATCCGCACCCGTGAAATGGAAGAGATGGCCAACAACGGCATCGCCGCCCATTGGCTGTACAAATCCAGCGGTGACGAGCAGCCGAAAGGCACTCACGCCCGCGCCCGTCAGTGGGTCAAGGGCGTGCTGGAAATGCAGCAACGTGCCGGCAACTCGCTGGAATTCATCGAGAGCGTGAAGATCGACCTGTTCCCGGACGAGGTCTACGTGTTCACGCCCAAAGGCCGGATCATGGAGCTGCCCAAAGGCTCCACGGCGGTCGACTTTGCCTACGCGGTGCACACCGACGTCGGCAACAGCTGCATAGCCTGCCGGATCAACCGTCGTCTCGCACCGCTGTCCGAACCGCTGCAAAGCGGCTCCACGGTCGAGATCGTCAGCGCTCCCGGCGCACGACCGAACCCGGCGTGGCTCAACTTCGTGGTCACCGGCAAGGCGCGCACGCACATCCGCCATGCGCTGAAACTGCAGCGCCGCTCCGAATCCATCAGCCTCGGCGAACGCCTGCTGAACAAGGTGCTCAACGGCTTCGACAGCGCGCTGGAACAGATTCCGGCCGAACGCGTGAAGGCGATGCTCACCGAGTACCGCCTCGAACTGATCGAAGACTTGCTGGAAGACATCGGCCTGGGCAACCGCATGGCCTACGTCGTGGCGCGCCGCCTGCTCGGCGAAGGCGAACAACTGCCGAGCCCGGAAGGCCCGCTGGCGATTCGCGGCACCGAAGGCCTGGTCCTCAGCTACGCCAAATGTTGCACGCCGATCCCGGGCGACCCGATTGTCGGTCACCTGTCAGCAGGCAAAGGCATGGTCGTGCACCTGGACAACTGCCGCAACATCAGCGAAATCCGTCATAACCCGGAAAAATGCATCCAGCTCTCGTGGGCCAAGGATGTCACCGGCGAATTCAACGTCGAACTGCGCGTCGAGCTGGAACACCAGCGCGGCCTGATCGCCCTGCTGGCCAGCAGCGTCAACGCAGCCGACGGCAATATCGAGAAAATCAGCATGGACGAACGCGATGGCCGCATCAGCGTTGTCCAGTTGGTGGTCAGCGTCCACGACCGTGTGCACCTGGCCCGCGTGATCAAGAAACTGCGCGCCCTGACCGGGGTGATCCGCATCACCCGCATGCGTGCATAACCACCCCATTACAAGGAGTCATTCATGACCAAAACCGTTATCACCAGCGACAAGGCCCCGGCCGCCATCGGTACTTACTCTCAGGCGATCAAGGCCGGTAACACCGTTTACATGTCGGGTCAGATTCCCCTCGATCCAAAAACCATGGAACTGGTCGAAGGCTTCGAAGCCCAGACCGTCCAGGTGTTCGAGAACCTGAAAGCCGTGGCCGAAGCCGCCGGCGGTTCGTTCAAGGACATCGTCAAGCTGAACATCTTCCTGACCGACCTGAGCCACTTCGCCAAGGTCAACGAGATCATGGGCAAGTACTTCGACCAGCCGTACCCGGCGCGCGCCGCCATCGGCGTGGCAGCCCTGCCAAAGGGTTCGCAGGTTGAAATGGATGCCATTCTGGTCATCGAGTAATGCGCACGGCGCGGCCTCAGACGCCGCGCCGACTGCTCTGCGGTAAAGAAAAGGTTTTGAAAGGATTCCACCATGCGCAAAGCGCTTGCTCTCTCGCTGCTCGCCATTTTCCTCGGCGGTTGCGCCAGCAACCCTGCCGACCGTGACATCAGCGGCACCTGGATCAATCAGGTCGCCATCGATGCCGCTGCCAAGGGCGGTCCCCTGCGCGAAGCGCTTCAGGCTTATGGCCCGAACCTGGAGTGGGACGTCAACACCAAGGCCGGTCAGGCCCGCTACACCAACGGTTTCGAAAACGTCGAAGGTCGCTTGCTCGGCGAACAGTCCGGTGCCTGGAAAGTCGATTTCTATGGCAGCTCCGCCAGCGAGCTGAAACGCGACGGCGGCCAACTGCAACAAGCCGCCAACGAAAACGAGCCGGAACAGGTCTTCGACCGCGCACAGATTCCGGTGCCGGAAGGCGCACCGATCGGCGCCAGCTTCGAACGCGCACTGTATTCCGCTTATCTGGGCGGCAACTGGACGATCACCAGCGGCCAGGGCGAAGGCGCCACCGTGCAATTCCAGGCGGACGGTCAAGTCTCCGGCCTGCCGGGTGCCGACCGCTATGCGCTGTGCCTCGCAGGCGACTGCGCATCGATGAGCAACGGCAACGACAGCATGTGGCTGCAGCAGAACGGTCAGGGCAACAACTGGATCTTTGTGCGCAAGGGCAAAGAGCTGGAAATCCTGCAGGCCGTGAACACCGCGCTGGCGGACGAACAACCGCAGTTCACCCCGGGTGAACGCAAGTGGTTGCTCGAGAAGCAGTAACGCACCTTTGAAAACACAGTAAATCGAATGTGGGAGCGGGCTTGCTCGCGAATGCGGTCTGTCAGGCAATCAAGATGCCGCCTGACACGACGCCTTCGCGAGCAAGCCCGCTCCCACATTTACTGTGCAATGACGAAAGTCAGCAGCGCCCCTCAAGAATCGCGCCATACCCCTCGCGATAACTCGGATACTTCGGCACCCAACCCAGCGCCTTCGCCCGGGCATTGCTGCAACGCTTGCTGCCGGTGCGACGCACGCTCTCGTCTTCCGACCATTCGGTGACACCCAGATACTCACGCAGCCACGCCACCACTTCGGCCAGCGGCGCTGGCGCATCGTCAACGCCGATATAGATGTCATCCAGCGACCCGCCTTTGCGAGCTGCTTCCAGCAGAAACGCCATCAACCCCGCCGCGTCGTCGGCATGGATGCGATTGCCATACAGCGGCGGATCGACCGCCACGCGATAACCCCGACGCACCTGGGTCAGCAGCCATTCACGGCCGGGGCCATAAATACCCGTCAGGCGCACGATACTCGCCGGTATGCCGCTGTTGAGCGCAACCTGCTCGGCCTCCAGCATCAATCGACCGGAATAACCCGCAGCGACGGTTTCGGATTTTTCATCAACCCATTCGCCGTTCTGCTGCCCGTAAACACTGCTGCTGGAAACGAACAGCAGCCGCTCCGGCTCCTGACCGTAATCGTTCAGCCAACCCAGCACATGCTGCAAACCCTGCACATACGCCGCGCGATAACCGGCTTCATCGTGATCGGTGGCCGCCGCGCTATACACCAGGTAATCGATAGCGCCCACCGGCCAGGTCTCGGGGCAATCCTCATTGAACAAGTCACCGGCCACGCCGATAACGCCGTCCGGCAAACGCGAAATATCACGGCGCAGGCCGTAGACCTGGAAGCCGGCAGCCAGCAATTGCGTGGCCAGACGGCTGCCGACATCACCGCAACCGGCGATCAAAACAGTAGGCGCGGACATCAAAAAACTCCCATCGGAAAGCGACAGACTAGCCTCGGCAAGGGACGAGCGGCTAGCAATGAAGGAAAAAAAGCAACTCTATTACTTCTGTTAACAAGAATTACTTGCAATAATGCACGCCACTTTTGTTCTCGGCCTCACGAGGCCTGGAAGAGCATTACCGTTTTTCTATCTCAGGTCCGGCCAGCATGACACGCATTCAAAACTCCGCTTCGCCAACCAACCGACCTCGTGCCTGGAGCGCCGTGGCTGCCCTGCTGCTCAGCCTGATGCTGGCGCCAGTCGCCGCATTCGCTGACGCACAAGCCCCGGCCGCACCAGCCGCCACCGAGCAAAGCGCTCCGGCCGCCGCACCTGCCGCGACCGACCCGGTGCAGGCCGTAGAGGCCAGCGCCGCCGACGCGCCGGAAGTCCTCGAAGCCGACAACACCCTGGGCATGGCCCACGACCTGTCGCCATGGGGCATGTACCAGAACGCCGACGTGATCGTTAAAGCCGTGATGATCGGCCTGGCCATCGCCTCGATCATCACCTGGACCATCTGGATCGCCAAGGGCTTCGAGCTGATGGGCGCCAAACGCCGCCTGCGTGGCGAGATCGCCGCCCTGAAAAAAGCCGCCACCCTCAAAGAAGCCAGCGCCACCGCCGCGAAGGAAGGCACCCTCGCCAACCTGCTGGTGCACGACGCCCTCGAAGAAATGCGCCTGTCGACCAACGCCCGCGAGAAAGAAGGCATCAAGGAACGCGTCAGCTTCCGCCTCGAGCGCCTGGTTGCCGCCTGTGGCCGCAACATGAGCAGCGGCACCGGCGTCCTCGCTACCATCGGTTCCACCGCGCCGTTCGTCGGTCTGTTCGGTACCGTGTGGGGCATCATGAACAGCTTCATCGGCATCGCCAAAACCCAGACCACCAACCTTGCCGTCGTAGCACCGGGTATCGCTGAAGCGCTGCTGGCTACCGCACTGGGTCTGGTTGCCGCGATTCCTGCCGTGGTCATCTACAACGTCTTCGCCCGCTCCATCGCCGGTTACAAGGCTCAGGTGTCCGATGCGTCGGCTCAGGTGCTGCTGCTGGTCAGCCGCGACCTCGACCACCAGCCTGAGCGCAACAGCTCGCAACCGCACATGGTGAAAGTGGGGTAATCGGCCATGGGCCTGCATTTGAAAGAAGGCGCAGACGACGATCTGGCCGAGAACCACGAAATCAACGTCACGCCGTTCATCGACGTGATGCTGGTGCTGTTGATCATCTTCATGGTGGCCGCGCCGCTGGCCACCGTGGACATCAAGGTTGACCTGCCTGCCTCGACCGCCAAACCGGCGCCGCGGCCGGAGAAACCGGTGTTCCTCAGCGTGAAGGCTGACCAGCGCCTGTTCCTGGGCGAAGACGAAGTGAAAGCCGAAACCCTCGGCGCCGCACTCGACGCCAAGACCCAGGGCAAGAAAGACACGACGATCTTCTTCCAGGCCGACAAAGGCGTGGATTACGGCGACCTGATGAGCGTGATGGATAACCTGCGCGCCGCCGGTTACCTGAAGGTCGGTCTGGTCGGACTCGAGAGCGCAGTCAAGAAATGATCACGACGCGCCATAAGCTGACGCGTTACAGCGGTAGCCTGGCCGTGGTGCTGGGTGTTCACGCGCTGGCCATCGCGCTGGCGCTGAACTGGACCGCCCGCCCGCCCATCGAATTGCCGCCGCAGGCAATGATGGTCGAGCTGGCACCGGTTCCGGCCCCGCCACCGCCCGCACCGCCGAAAGTCGTCACGCCACCGCAGCCACCGGCTCCGGTTGAAGAACTGCCGATCCCGAAACTGGCCGAAGCGCCGAAAGCCGAGATCGCGGTACAGAAACCGAAGCCCAAGCCGAAACCCAAACCGCCGAAGCCGATCGAGAAGAAACTGCCCGATCCGCCGAAGGAGAAACCGTCCGAAGAGAAGCCGGCCGACACCCAGCCGACTCAGGCGCCGACGGAGAAATCCGCCCAGCCTGCACCGGGCCCGTCGCCTGCACAATTGGCCGCCAAGGCCAGCTGGCAAGGCACCCTGCTTGCGCACCTGGCCAAGTACAAGAAGTACCCGGCCAGCGCTCAGGCGCGGGGCAAGGAAGGCTTGAACCGGTTGCGTTTCGTGGTCGATGGCGAAGGCAATGTGCTTTCGTTCGAACTGGTGGGCCGCTCCGGCAACGCCGATCTGGACCGGGCCACCCTGGAAATGATCCGCCGCGCCCAACCGCTGCCCAAGCCACCGGCCGACATGCTGACCAATGGCGCGATCGAAATCGTTGCGCCGTTTGTGTACTCGCTGGAACGCCGCCGCTGATCCGCACCCGCGGAGCTCGGCCTGATCCAGCCAAAAAGGCACCGAAAGGTGCCTTTTGCTTATCCATCCACGGCAAACCGGCATTGCCCGGTGTCGCATTCATCACTCAGTCTGATAACGTGCGTCTATCGATTGCAGCCGGTATGCTTGGCCCGCATCTTCATGGACGCTTGCTATGACCCTCACAGAATTACGCTACATCGTTACCCTCGCCCAAGAGCAGCATTTCGGCCACGCGGCCGAGCGTTGCCACGTCAGCCAGCCGACCCTGTCGGTGGGCGTGAAAAAGCTTGAAGACGAACTCGGTGTGCTGATTTTCGAGCGCAGCAAAAGCGCCGTGCGCCTGACCCCGGTCGGCGAAGGCATCGTCGCCCAGGCGCAGAAAGTGCTGGAGCAGGCCCAAGGCATCCGCGAGCTGGCCCAGGCCGGCAAGAACCAGCTGACCGCCCCGCTGAAAGTCGGTGCGATCTACACCGTCGGCCCGTACCTGTTCCCGCACCTGATTCCGCAACTGCACCGGATCGCCCCGCAGATGCCGTTGTACATCGAAGAAAACTTCACCCACGTGCTGCGCGACAAACTGCGCAACGGCGAGCTGGACGCGATCATCATCGCCCTTCCGTTCAACGAAGCCGACGTGCTGACCCTGCAACTCTACGACGAACCGTTCTATGTCCTGATGCCGGCCCAGCACCCGTGGACCCAGAAAGAATCCATCGACGCCGCGCTGCTCAACGACAAGAGCCTGCTGCTGCTCGGCGAAGGCCACTGCTTCCGCGATCAGGTGCTGGAAGCCTGCCCGACCCTGACCAAAGGCAACGACGGCGCCAAGCACACCACGGTCGAATCCAGCTCGCTGGAAACCATTCGCCACATGGTCGCGTCCGGCCTGGGCATCTCGATCCTGCCGCTGTCGGCGGTGGACAGCCATCACTACGCCCCGGGCGTGATCGAGGTTCGTCCGCTGTCGGCACCGGTGCCGTTCCGCACCGTGGCCATCGCCTGGCGCGCCAGTTTCCCACGACCGAAAGCCATCGAGATCCTCGCCGACTCCATTCGCCTGTGCTCGGTCGCCAAGCCTGCCGCGCCGGTCACGGCCGGTTAAGCCAGCGTCATGACTGAGCTGTCGCAGGTGTCGGTCACCGCACTCAAGGGTGTCGGTGAAGCCATGGCCGAGAAACTGGCCAAGGTCGGTCTGGAAAACCTCCAGGACGTGCTGTTCCACCTGCCGCTGCGTTATCAGGATCGCACCCGCGTGGTGCCGATCGGCGCATTGCGGCCGGGGCAGGACGCCGTGGTCGAAGGCACCGTCAGCGGCGCCGACGTGGTCATGGGCCGGCGCCGCAGCCTCGTCGTGCGCTTGCAGGACGGCACCGGCGGCTTGAGCCTGCGCTTCTACCATTTCAGCAACGCGCAGAAAGAAGGCCTCAAGCGCGGCACGCGGATTCGCTGCTACGGCGAAGCCCGGCCCGGCGCCTCGGGGTTGGAGATCTACCATCCGGAATACCGCGCCATCAACGGCGACGAACCGCCGCCGGTGGATGAAACCCTGACCCCGGTCTACCCGCTGACCGAAGGCCTGACCCAGGCCCGCCTGCGCCAGTTGTGCATGCAGACCCTGACCCTGCTCAAACCGGCCACGCTGCCCGACTGGCTGCCGACCGAACTGGCCCGCGACTACCAATTGGCGCCACTGGCCGACGCGATCCGCTACCTGCACAACCCGCCCGCCGATGCCGACGTCGACGAACTCGCTCTCGGCCATCACTGGGCCCAGCATCGCCTGGCCTTCGAAGAATTGCTGACTCACCAGCTATCGCAGCAGCGCCTACGCGAAAGCATGCGCTCCCTGCGTGCGCCGGCGATGCCGAAAGCCACCAAACTGCCGGCGAAATACCTGGCCAACCTCGGCTTCAATCCGACCGGCGCTCAGCAACGAGTCGGCAACGAAATCGCCTACGACCTCAGTCAGCACGAACCGATGCTGCGGCTGATTCAGGGCGACGTTGGCGCAGGCAAAACGGTGGTCGCCGCCCTCGCTGCGCTGCAAGCGCTGGAGGCGGGTTATCAGGTCGCACTGATGGCGCCGACCGAGATCCTTGCCGAGCAGCACTTCATCACCTTCAAGCGCTGGCTCGAACCGCTGGGCATCGACGTGGCGTGGCTGGCCGGCAAGCTCAAGGGCAAGAACCGCGTCGCCGCGCTGGAACAGATCGCCAGCGGCACGCCGATGGTGGTCGGCACCCACGCGCTGTTCCAGGACGAAGTGCAGTTCAAGAACCTCGCGCTGGTGATCATTGACGAACAACACCGCTTCGGCGTGCAACAGCGTCTTGCGCTGCGGCAGAAAGGCGTCGGCGGGCGCATGTGTCCGCATCAACTGATCATGACCGCCACGCCGATTCCCCGAACACTGGCGATGAGCGCCTACGCCGACCTCGACACCTCAATCCTCGACGAACTGCCGCCCGGTCGAACCCCGGTCAACACCGTCCTGGTCACCGACACCCGCCGCGTCGAAGTCATCGAACGGGTGCGCAGCGCCTGCGCCGAGGGCCGTCAGGCCTATTGGGTGTGCACGCTGATCGAAGAGTCCGAAGAGCTGACCTGTCAGGCCGCCGAAACCACTTTCGAAGACCTGACCGCCGCACTCGGCGAGTTGAAGGTCGGGCTGATCCACGGCCGCATGAAGCCTGCCGAGAAAGCCGCCGTCATGGCCGAATTCAAGGCCGGCGACCTGCAACTGCTGGTCGCCACCACCGTGATTGAAGTCGGCGTGGACGTACCCAACGCCAGCCTGATGATCATCGAAAACCCCGAGCGCCTGGGCCTCGCGCAACTACACCAGTTGCGCGGTCGCGTCGGCCGGGGCAGCGCGGTCAGCCATTGCGTGCTGCTCTACCATCCGCCGCTGTCGCAGATCGGCCGCCAGCGCCTGGGCATCATGCGCGAGACCAACGACGGTTTCGTCATCGCCGAAAAAGACCTCGAACTGCGCGGCCCCGGCGAAATGCTCGGCACCCGCCAGACCGGCCTGCTGCAATTCAAGGTCGCTGACCTGATGCGCGACGCCGATCTGCTGCCCGCCGTGCGCGATGCCGCCCAGGCCTTGCTCGAACGCTGGCCCACCCATGTCAGCCCGCTGCTCGACCGCTGGCTGCGACACGGGCAGCAATACGGCCAAGTGTGAGCACCGTCGCAGTTTCTCAAAGCTCGTTCCAACCAAGCTGGTTATACTCCAGCAATTGTTTCAAAAACGGATACAGACCATGACCGAAGCTGCTCTCGCCCCCGAATCACCGCACGCTCCGTCTGTTATTCGGCTGCTGCTCAACAAGCTGGGCGTCGCCTACGAAGAAGTGCTCGACCATCACGGCCTCAACGCCTCGCGCAAAGTGCAGGCGGTGTTGCTGGACGACGCGGTCGGTGCGCTGATGGTGCTGTTTCCACAGAGCCAGTTGCTGGATCTCAACCGCCTCGCCGAACTGACAGGCCGTCGCCTGACCGCCGTGTCCACCGAGCGCCTGGAAAAGATGCTCGGCAAACACAGCCTGAGCCTGCTGCCGGGCCTGCCGGCGCTGACCAGCTCGCCGTGCCTCTACGAAGAAGGCCTGCTGCGCGAGCCGAAGTTGCTGATCAACTCCGGCGAGCCGGGCCTGCTGCTGGAAATCGCCAGCGAAGACTTCAAGACCATGCTGACCAAGGCCAGCGCCGCCAACTTCGGCGAAGCCCTGAGCAGCATCCGCCCGAACCTCGACCGCCCGGACGATGACCGCGAGGAAATCACCCAGGCCGTACAAGCGTTCACCGCGCGGCGCATCCAGCAGCGTCTGGAAGCGACCATCGAGATTCCGCCGCTGGCCGAAACCGCACAAAAAATCATCAAGCTGCGCGTCGACCCGAACGCCACCATCGACGACATCACCGGCGTGGTCGAAACCGACCCGGCGCTGGCTGCGCAAGTGGTGAGCTGGGCGGCGTCGCCGTACTACGCCTCGCCGGGCAAGATTCGTTCGGTGGAAGACGCGATCGTCCGCGTGCTGGGCTTCGATCTGGTGATCAACCTGGCGCTGGGCCTGGCCCTCGGCAAGACCCTGAGCCTGCCCAAGGATCACCCGCAACACACCACGCCGTACTGGCAACAGTCGATCTACACCGCCGCCGTCATCGAAGGCCTGACCCGCGCCATGCCGCGCGCCCAGCGCCCGGAAGCCGGCCTGACCTACCTCGCAGGCCTGCTACACAACTTCGGCTACCTGCTGCTGGCCCACGTGTTCCCGCCGCACTTCTCGCTGATCTGCCGCCACCTGGAGGTCAACCCGCACCTGTGCCACAGCTACGTCGAGCAACACCTGCTGGGCATCAGCCGCGAACAGATCGGCTCCTGGCTGATGCGCTACTGGGACATGCCGGACGAACTGGCCACCGCCCTGCGCTTCCAGCACGACCCGAACTACGACGGCGCCTACGCCGAATACCCGAACCTCGTCTGCCTGGCCGTGCGCCTGCTGCGCAGTCGCGGGATTGGCTCCGGGCCGGATGAAGACATTCCGGATGCGCTGCTGGAGCGTGTTGGTTTGACTCGTGACAAGGCCAATGACGTTGTCAGCAAAGTGCTTGAGGCGGAAGTGCTGCTGCGTGAATTGGCTTCGCAGTTCAGCCAGGCCTGACTTACGCTCATAAAAAAGGCCCCACACTCAACCGAGTGTGGGGCCTTTGTATTTGATCGTTCCCACGCTCTGCGTGGGAATGCAGCCCGTGACGCTCCGCGTCACAGCCTCACACAATACTCAAGCAGCCTTGGCCTTCGCCTTCCGCGGCTTCAAATACTTCATCAACCCCTGAAACCACATCACCAGCGCCGGATTGCCCTTGAGCTGGATCGACTTGTCCTGAATCCCCTGCATGAACGCCAGCTGCTTGTTCTTCGCCTGCATCGTCGCAAACCCGAACGCCGCGTCTTTAAAGGCAATCGCAAACGCAGGCTCCGCCACCACCCCGGACTTGCTGGTAATGCGCTGATCCTTCACCACGAAATGCCGCGCCACCTTCCCGTCCAGAGTCTGTAGCTGAAACACCAGATCCTTGTCACCCAACTGCTGCTGGAACGCAGGATTTGTCCGACTGGCCTTACCCATCAACAGACCCAGCATCCACAGAAGAAAACGAAATTTCATGCGCACAGCCTCAAAAGGAAAATGAACGGCTGGGGGAGTGTAAGGGATTCGGATGGATTCGCCACTATGTTGGGCTGATAGAAGACGATGCTGGGCTTTTCCTGCCAGATGACTACCAAGTCACGATTTCCAGCCCCCTAGCCTTGCTCGTTCCCACGCTCTGCGTGGGAATGCCTCCCGTGACGCTCCGCGTCACACCATCCCCCGTCCTACACCTGAAGAAACACATTCCTGTAGGAGCTGCCGAAAGCTTTGGTTTCTTGTTCCTCGACCCCGCAAATCCTTGGGAAATGTTCTTCAAACTGCGGTGCTGTCCATGAACTAGGCGTGTTCGGAGTTCATCGATAACCTCTGTCCGTCACCGCAAAATCGGTGACCGGATGTGCAAGTCCGAAAACCGGAGCAAATCTTTCCAACTCAAAAGGATTTACACCGATGATCGACCCAACCTTCACTGACGAAGAAGTTTCCCCTTACGAATTCCCAGACTCAAAGAAACTCCACGAAGCCGCCGAACGCGCCCTCGACCACCATTTCAAACCCACCACCCCACGCCCCAAACGCCTGGGCGGCCTGTTCGCCCTCTGCCCCAACGCCGACGCCGAAGCCCTCATGGCCAACGCCTCCGAAGACCTGCTCTCCATCAGCGCCTTCGCCGCCAACCTGGCCGACGACCTCGACGGCCCCCGCCGCTCGATGGCGCTGGGCCTTAGCAGAATGGCGGACGGCGTTCGATTGATGGTGGAAGGCACGCTCGATCACATTGAGTTTCGGGAGTATCAGGCCAAGCCGTAGCTGAATCGCGAGCGGAAAAAAGGGGACGTTGAGTCCCCTTTCCTGAGCCTCGGCAACAGCAACTAGCGAAAGTCCTCTTCGCTTTTTGGTCGCGACTCCAACCCAAGAAGCGCCGCCCGGTTTATGAAGGAATAACTTCCTGAGTCGCATCGCTGCCTGAATACAACTTTGCCCTCCTTGAGCACCGTCAGAAAACTCACGAAGGCCTGACTAACGAGGTAGGTATACGCACCGCTTTTGAACTTGATGATGTTCAGGTTCACGCTGCCTTCCGACGCATCTACAACAAAAAATTTTCCCTTGGGTGGCATAGCATTCTTCGGGTAGACCATCTCGATGTTCCCCGGCGCACCGTAGCGGTAGTGAACAGAACCGGCCGTGGGCTTGCTGTTACCCGTCGCACAAACAGAAACCGTCTTCCCGCCCCGCAACGGGCAACTGAAGTAGATGTCTTCATCATCCGAGCACAAAGTTCCATCCTGCCCGCCCTTCAATGGTGCCGTCTCCAGCGAAACGCGCTCCGGCTTTTTGGCGGCATCGGCACAGTTGGACAGGCAAACCAGCTTCGAAAGATCCGGAACATCGCTTTCAGTGAACAGGTACGTCGCTGAACCCTCACGGCTGCGGGCGTAATAAACGGGGACACTGACGGCCAGCCCCTTGGCCGACACCGGGACCTTGGCACCCCCGCCCGAGACGACCCAACCTTCGGCCTCCCCACACAACGCCTCCAAAGCGACGTCATTGAACGGATCTTTCGTGGGCACGGCGAATGGCCTGGCATTACCTCGGCAGTCGTAGCCATGCCAGTAGGGGCCCGTGTTCATATTAATGTCTATCGAGAAAACATAAGCGCCGTCGAGCACCACTTTGCCGCTGTCATAAGTGAAAACCAGCCAACGCCGCGTCTTCGACTGTGAAGAGTTTTCTTCCTCCAGGATGTAGCGCTCGCCATCGCGATACAGCCAGAAAACACTCGCCGCACCGGCCGATACCGGCCTTTCGGAGAGACGCTGCCCGGAGTGTGCGTCTACCAGAAAATCGTCTTTCAGCGCCAGCGCACAGTCGCTGTCAGCGTCCCTGCACGACGTGAGAGACGGGAACATCGGCCCCGCCCCCGCAGAGAAAGAACACAGCAATAACGCGATCAAGCCTAATCTTTTCAACTTGCCACCTGTTTCAAAGCGAGTAATCCATCACTTCTTCCAGCTGCCAGCATGGCCCACGGACAAACCGATACTCAACGCGATAAAGCGCACAAACATGTTCAATTTTTCATTCCCTGAAAGACGGATCGCTCAACTACACGTTGAGGTATTTTCTGCGCCTTACCGTCCGCACTCATCGCGTCGCGGTACTGGCTGTAATAGCGCTGCGCTTCGTCTTTGCGATCAAGGCGCCAGAGTGAATCGGCGATGTTCAACATCAGCACGGTGCGTTTACCGACGGCTTCAACGCCTCGATAGAACTTCAGCGCCACCTCATCTTTACCGCCCTCGGCCAGGTAAAAGCCCAAGTCGTTATAGGCCTGAACATTTTGCGCCGGGGGGTGACACGCCATGTAAGACTCCGGACTTAAAAAGACCAGACCCCATTCGATGGACTCTGCGCGGGACTGCGCCAGTTCGTTACTTGAGACATGTTTCAGCAAGTCCTTTGGAGACCTCGTCTCCAGGGCGGGAGTGAGCACATCGCCGGCGCCGGTTACCCATTGATTGCCCTTCCACTGACCGACACAAAAAGTGGCCGAACGATCAGCCAGCACACAACCGGTCTCCATGGAGATCACCGTGCAATGCTGTTGCGACACTAGCTTCTCTTCACCGTTTTCGTCCGACAACATGCCGAAGATCACCGGGTCGAGCAGCAAGGTTTTCTTGTCAGGACTGAGCATATTGGAGTGCCCATCGGCGCCAATATCGGCGCCAAAGAGCGGAAAGGTTTTCCCATTGGCGGTGAACCACGCAGTCGCCGAATCCACACCGGACATCGTCCATTCTGTAGCCCGAAATGACACCGTGTTCCCGTTGACACCGACTATCGGCGGGTCCTCGGCAAACGCGCTCATAGCGCTGCACAGACTGCCGATCATCAATACCCACTTAAGGCTGCCCATAGTCGATCCTTTTCACTGACGGACTTTCCGACTGCAGCTGCCTCTTCGTCACGCCATAAGCCTTGATCAGTTCTTCCCAGGAACCCTTCGAACCAAATGAGCGCTGGGTATTATCGAAGCTGTATTGCTCCAATCGCCCCGCCGTCGAGTAATAGCCGCGCCATTCAGGACAGGCACCGCAACCGCCGTAGCCGCCAATCGAAACAAGGCTGCCCTTGGTGCCTTCCACACAACCCATCGCCACGACAACGTTGCTCAGCATCTTCGCGTTCTTACCGTCAGACGTAAGCTGTGAAACCTTGTCGATGTTGCGGCGCAACACTTTGCCGCCAATGTTGATCGTCTGGTCGGAGCAGACCGGGATGAGGTGGGTTTCTGCGTCATCCACCGTCACGGATCGGCAGGACGACACCATCACCACTTCAACACCGCCACATTGCATGGCATCGCGTTGGGTGTAGGCGTCCTGGGGAGCGGCGAAAGCTGGCAGCGAGAGCAGCAGCGAAAGGCTGCCCGCGAGAAGATACTCATTCATGGAAAATTCCCTTTTGCCGTTAACCGGCCTGTTGTCCAGCCAGGCACTTTGCGTAGCCGTCGGCGAATTTGGCATCGAATGACAGTTCCACCGGCTCTTCCAGTTCAGCCGAGGTGTTGAGCAACACCCGAGTGGCCGGGGTGTATTTGATCCAGCCGATGGTGCCGGTGCCGTCCGTATCAAAGAGCAACTGGGCTCGCACCATTTCACCGTCGTCTTCATCAATCAGGAGATTGACCTTCCTTGCCGACATAGCGAAACGGGAAGTTGCTGCTCCTGACCATTTCAGTGAGATAGCCGTAGCAACTCCCTGCTTCGGCAGTTGCCGGAATGGCGTAGATGAGGGGCAAAAGTAGAAGTGCACTCAGCATGGGCCGAATGGAAAAGCGGTTCATCCAATCATCCTTAATCAAACGGCGGCGATCACAAATCCTTGAACGTCAGCAGCCGGAACTCGTTGTTCACAAATTCGAAGTAGCGGGTCCTGTAGCGGCTTTCCAGCTCATTACCCTGCGCGTCCTCTTCGGTATCGGCCGCAATGCCGGAAACAATGAGCAAACGGCTATCAGGCCGGTTTGACAGGCTTAACGCATTGCCGTCGTATGCATTCGGCAGTCCGCCGACAACCTCCCCCGTACGCGCATCCAGTACTTCGCCGCACAAGGTGCTGCCGCCACAACCAAATTGGTACAGGATGTAGTGGCCGGCAAAGTTGACCTTGCCTTTAAGTACCTGCGCACGATCCTTATCCATCATCGGGTTGCTGTGTTCTTGCGACACCGGTTCGTGATTGATGCCGGTGAACACTGGGGTGACGGTGTAATCCTTGAAGGCTGGGTTGGCGGCGTAAGCCACGGACGTGGCAATGACTAAGAGACTGCCGAGTAGAATTGAATACTCTTTCACAATGCAACACCTTAACAGACTGCCATTTTTAACGTAGCCTCTGAGGGTTAAAATACTGTGAATAGGCGGGTAGCATTTTAACGCTGAAACTAATTTGTCGCGCTTCCCCGTTACTGTAGAGCTTAATCTCAACCAGATAAATCAAGAGGAGCGGACCAAGCTAAAAGCTAGATCCGTCCGCTTTGATTATCTATTTCTTAAAAAGCAATCTCACTTATCCTGCAAATTAAAATACTTCTTAATACTCGCAGCGTCCTTATAGTCACATACCACGCCAACTCCAGAAACCAGGTCTTTTCCATCCTTGCAGTTTTGCAAGGCCGGATCGGATGGGTCACCTGTGAAATAGAGCAAAGAGGCACTTTCACCCTCGAGCCTTATCGGAAGTTCCATAACTGAATATGTAAACCCATCAAACGCGGCATCAGACAACCTTGTCTTAGTCAGAACATACATGGATTTACCGGCTCGCTCCGGAGATTTCCAATCATAGAAAAATACGGAAGCAATTTGGTCACCCTCGACCTTCCAAACATACTTAAAGAAAGTCTTATTCGAACCAATCGGAGCATAATATATCTCCGCATCCGCGACATATTCTCCTTTAGCCATTTCTCTAAGACTATTTTTTAAAAAGAACACCGCAATTTTTTTATCTCCAACTGAAGCCACGACAGTAGGATGAAACTCACTAATTGTAGGCGCCGCATCAGCCCGCACATTAGACCCGACCAAACATAAAACCATTGCAAAAAAACAATGCAACTTAGACATTTTCAAAAATTTTTTCAATTTTATATATCCTTTTAAAATGCTCTCGACGCTTATCATAACTATCAGTATCTCTGTTAATAATCCGAGTAACGGCATCCACATTCTCGGCCGCATCCCCTTTATCTGCCTCTACAAAAATATCATTTTTTAGCCAGAAATAAACACCCGAACGAACAGAATACTTAAACTGCGTATGCAAGATATCCGGCTGCCCCACAAAGTCAACTTCCTCACCCCAGAATGTTTTATGATAGTCTTCAAAGGCTTGATAGTTTGCTTTACCCGTTAAGTGCTTCAGACCTCGCCCACGATACTTCCAACCCTCACCAGAGGCGATGTTTCCGTTCCCTAACTTCCCGCCATATGCCCGATTGGCAATCGCAACCTGATTTTCGTGAGATACGTATTTAGTAGGGCCTGGATAACCATAAGTCGTTGCTTCGTCGGGGTGATCCCTAAAATACTTAAAGGTACCCTTTAGACCAGGAACTCCATAGGTAAAGTCTTCTACCACCGCGCACTTAGAGCCGATTTCCTGCCTTACCTGAGCAAAAAAGTGACTCAACCTCAACGGGGTATCTAGTTTATACCTCTCACAGTTCTCATTTATTTGGGAAGCAACTTCTGCCAACAGATCATCCTGCTCTGTTGAATTTTTTATTCCATCAAATACCTTCTTCAACATCTCCACGGTAATTTTTATTTTTCCGCGCCCACCAATCTGATTACCAAGAAACGCAATTGGATGAAAGTGCCATACAACCCCGTCGCCCAAACCTTTAGATTGTATAATCGGATCATCCCAAAATATTAAGCTATCAATCCGCTCTTTTTCGTGTTTCAGGACAGGCGGATACTCCTCGAGCAACGTATCCAGTCGCGCCCACTTGGCAGAATCAGATTTAGATTTCCACTCTGTTGGGTGATATGCAATAAGCTTTGACCAGTGATTCCTAAACTCTACATTTTTAAGCGCAATTGGAAAATCTTCGGGGGTGACTTTTTGATCTTTATTACCAAACTTATCCAAATCGTTATATAAGGCTTGAAAGAACTCCGGCATATTTCCGGGATCCAGAAAACCATCGGAATTTGAATTCGACTCCTTAACAACACGAAAACCTAGCTTTTCCCAATCGTGTTGACTGAGGAGCTTCGCGCCTTCTTTTTTGAGCAAACCGGTTTTGCTTTCTGCGTTATCAATGATAGTTATTTCATACCATTCTTCAGTGTCCTTATATAGAACGGCCTTTCCAAGCTCTACAAAGCTTTCATTAGAAATCGTCACCACTCCGGTTTGCGGAGGCTTACTCCTTAAGTTCGTATTCGCTGGCAAATGCAGGTATTGTTTCCCCTGTTTCACATTTGCTTTATTTTTTAGAAAATCCTCAATTTTAGGATCAGCCGAAAAAATCTCCACGTGAACTTGATAACTTCTCGAAACCCCACCATCTGGACCTGCCAATGTTTCATTTAAACCAAGAAAACCAATTGTGTCGCCTGCCTTAATTGCCGTATCCATCGGCACAATCTTATCAAACTCAGTCGGAACCAAGCCTTGCAATTGAACATAAGGTTTTTCAACACAAGCCCAAAAAGTGGCGGGCACAGGAGTGGAATGGCTTTTCAAACCGGTTGCGGCACCGGAGGTACTCGGTACAAAGGAGCATTCCGCCATTTTGAAAAGCTTAGAGCCAATCTTCAGGCTAAAAACTTTCCCGCTATCAAATTCTATTATGCTATTTGTACAAAGAACTAAGTCTTCGTTCTGTCCTATACTATTTACCTGCCTAATTGCAGCCCCAGCTAAAGCACCGTGACTTTGCGTTGAGGGAGCCGCTCGCAAAGTAAGCCCCGTTCCGGAAACTACAGCTCTAACTTTTCCCTTCCAATAGTCTGGCTTCTTTCGCTCTGGTGCAGTTATTGCGTTCCAGCTCGCGCTTCCATCACCTCTTGGATAGGCGATGCCGTTTTGTTTATAAGCGAACCAAAAATCTTGCCCTGGAGTGCGCCCTCCAACAGTGCCTTTAATCAGCTTACCCTTGGCGTGGACGTGATCAGAATGCTCTTCTAGTATTTCAATTTCAGTTCCAGCAGAAATCGAACCATATTCGACGCAGCCGGTTGCGCCAAGAATATCGCTTCGCGCTTTAAACCCACTTGCAATCATTTTTATTTTTGGAGCACTTGGTTGCTCTGGGTCATCCGCATACCTGTCATATGGTAGCAGATGCATATACAGGCTATAAAATACGAGCTCATTCTTAGTGCTAGGCGTCACTTCCTTATTTGGAGGTGACTTATAGTCATGCCTAACAAGACAAAATGAATTTGAGTATTTCAATGCTTCTGTAGAATTTGATGCCTCAAATGCAGTCGCTAGATAATCTTCATTCAAACGGTAGGCTACGACGACACCGTCTCCAATACAACGAATAGGCTCGTCTCGCATACATTGCGGGGCAATCCTATGTGATATATGAATTCCGCCATGCCAAAAACCATGATTACCTAATAAAAAATTTCCCGAAGTCTCACCCTCAAGGGCCTTAAAAACCTCTTCAGAATCTCTGAACTGTGTTCCATCAGCCTTTCTAAATGGAAATTGAAAATTCATTATAGGAGCAGCGGCTGGCGCAGTCGGCGCTGTGGGAGTCGGCGCAGGGGTAGACGCAGGTTGGGAACCTGTCTTAAAAATCTCCTTAACTCGTAAGAACTTTATCGGCATTCGCCAATAATTTGAACCGTTCCCAAATTTAGCGGAAGCAGGACCAGTCGAATTTTGTGAACCGAAAAAGTTTCCACTTCTGTTTTCGACATCGATATCTTCGACAAATCCCGTATGGGTTGGCCAAAGCGCGATATCCCCTGGCAACACATCTTTCCACTCAATAACATCGTAATTGTCGACGTTAGTTTTGAGCAAAGCAGTATTATTGTACGGAACGTTATAGCCAGCCGCCTTTAGCATTTCCCACACTAAAGTTGAGCAATCAATCTCTTTTTTGCCGTCGCCATCAGTATCTTTTCCCTTGCCGCCACCATAAACATAATCGCCTTTGGTATAGAGCGGTCGCTGCTCAAGAACTCCAGTAGTCATCAGTTAGCTTCCTGCTTCAAGCAATTTGAGGATTCAGTTTTTACATTCTTGGCAATCAATCTCGCTGCATTTTCCTTGGATAACTCAAAACCTTGAGCAGCCGCAGCTTGGAAACACGCCAGTGCACGATTGATGTTTTTAGTACCGAGGGTCCCCCTTTCATATGAGAGTCCCAATTGATTCAACGCTTCCATAGAGCCCAGTTTTGAACCTGCCTCAAGGGCGTTCAAAGACTTTTGGGGATCTGCGCAGGGACGGACTTGGTCATAACGGCCTTCGTCGCAATAGAAGTTCGCTAGTGCCAAATTTGCTGCTCCAGAAGTGCTGGCCGCGCTGAGCAGAAGCTCAAGAATCCTGGAGTCATCCAAGCGCGGCGCTTGGCCTGACAGGCTCAGCAAGACTGCCTGATACCCCGCTTCTATGGAGCCCTTATCTGCGCCGTTCATATAGCTATCAAGTGCAGAAATATAAAGCTGACTTGATGCTGGAAACTCTGCTTCCATCGCCAAATCAGCATAGCTTTTCCCTCTCATCAAGCTGCGCTCCCCAGGAGGGAGACTTGATGCATCAACCTGAGAGTCCAACACGGTTTCTAACGACCAATTTTCAAGGCTACTCAAAGACCAGCAATCGGCTTTTTGGAATGTAAGGATTTTCAGCAACTCTCCTGCCCGATCACGTACGAAGATCTTATTCGGAGGTTGAACCTTTACCTCCAAACTCGACATTTCGACTACTTCGGGAGAGACCGCGCTCAGCTCTCCCCCCCCTAGTACCTCAATTTCTCGCTCAACCACTTTAGGTTGACTACCCTCGGCAACAACCTCCAAAAAGTGGATAGGAGAAGCGGTAAACGCGCGTTGTACCTCTGGCTTCGCCAAAAACTCTTTCACAAAACCATGAAAATTATCAGAAGGGCACTGAATGGCGAATACGTCTGAACTCAGGCCCAATACCAGCAACACGATCCATCTCAAGCCGAATTTCCCGGCGTTCTTTTTAATTTTCATAACTAACTCATTACTCAGAAAACACAAAAAAAGCCTTCGGCTTAACCTTCTCAGGCGGCGCATTCAACAACGCCTGATCCATCAAACTCCCCGCCTTATCCTTATCCGCCGCCCCCGGCAGCACCGGCGGCTTAATCCCGATCCCAGTCCCCGACCCAGCCGAACCGCCAGCATTAATCTTCACCACCGGCCCAACCACCGTCACACCACCACCATCGAGCTTGATGAAGCTTCCGCCCCCCAGGATGGTCAGCTCAGTCCCCGCCTCAATAACAATCTTGTCCCCAGCCTTGATGTGAATCTCTTTCCCGGCGCTGGTCAGTTGCGCAGTCCCCAGCTTCACATGCTGGTTCTCACCAATAGTCAGGTGGTCATCCATCCGCGCTTCGACTTTGCGGTCGGAAATCGTGGTGCGGTGTTCTTCAGCCTTCAGCTCGGTGTAGGTGTTCTTCACCACGGTGTCGTGACGTTCATTCCCGACCCGAATCTTCTGATCGTGCTCGACGTTTTCATCCCAGTCGCGCTGGGCGTGGATGAAGATTTGTTCGGCGCCTTTTTTGTCTTCGATGCGCAGTTCGTTGTAGCCACCGCCGCCCGGGGAGCTGAGGGTTTTGAAGACGCTGCGGGTTTTGTTCGCCGGGAGGGCGTACGGCACCGGGTTTTCCTTGTGGTACAGGCAGCCGGTGACCAGCGGTTGGTCCGGGTCGCCTTCGAGGAAGGTGACGAGGACT
The DNA here is from genome assembly GCF_002112885.1 of Pseudomonas sp. B37(2017). Classification (NCBI taxonomy): domain Bacteria; kingdom Pseudomonadati; phylum Pseudomonadota; class Gammaproteobacteria; order Pseudomonadales; family Pseudomonadaceae; genus Pseudomonas; species Pseudomonas sp. B37(2017). Next base: position 264,210 of record NZ_NEIX01000003.1, read on the forward strand.
TCCATGCCGATGCGCGGGATGGAGATGGCGCCGTAGCGGTCGCCGGCCCAGGAGCTGGAGACGCGCAGCCAGCAGCTGGTTTTGTCGTCGGCCAGGCCTTCGCGGTCCCAGTGGAATTGCACTTTGATGCGGCCGTACTGGTCGCAGTGGATTTCTTCGCCTTTGGGGCCGGTGACCATGGCGGTCTGGCTGCCAAGCACGCGGGGTTTCGGGTGTTCGAGGGCCGGGCGGTAGAACACGTCCCACGGGGTGGCGAGGAAGGTGTTGCGGTAGCCCTGGTGGAAGTCGTCCTTGTTGTCGGTGGTGTCGCTGGTCACCGACTCTTCGAGGACTTGCGGCTGTTTGCCTTCGTGGAAGATTTCGGTGAGCAGCCACAGGTCGTTCCACTCGCTGCGCGGGTGGTCGGACATTTCCATGAAGTGGCCGCTGACGAGTCTGGTCTGGTCGCCGCGACCTTCGGCCTGGCGGTAGTCGGCGCGATGGCGTTCGAGGGCGCGCTGGCTGAGGAACTTGCCGCGGGCGCGGTCGATGAAGCGACCCGGGTAGTCGTAGTCTTCCAGATCCGGTTCAGTGCTCTCGCCGTCCGGTTTGTACGCGGCTTCCATTTGCAGGCGTGTTTTTTCGAAGTCGTAGTCGCGGCGGGTGGTGCGGCTGGTGCGGGTTTCCAGGCGCAGCTTGAAGCCTTTGATCACCGGTTCTTCGGCGACCATGCCGCTGCCCTGCACATACGCGGTCGGCTGGCCGAGGTTCGGGAACACGGTCTGGTCATCGCCGAACACCAGCAGATGACCTTTCTTGCTGTGCTGGAAGTGGTAGTGAATGCCTTCCTCTTCACACAGACGCTGGACGAAGTGCAGGTCGGTTTCGTCGTACTGCACGCAGTAGTCGCGATCCGGGCACGGCTGGCTGAGCTGGAAGCTGTAGGCGTTGCCCTTGATGCCGTGCTCGTCGAGGATCAGCGCGATGATTTTCGGCGCCGACATCTGCTGGTAGATGCGCTGGTTGGTGCGGTGATGCAGGTATTGCAGCTGCGGCACCAGCGAGACTTTGTAGCGGGTCAGGCGTTTGCCGGCATCGCCCTGGGCGACGCGGTAGATCTGGCCGTGGATGCCCGAGCCCTGCGGATCGAGGGCGAGGAACGCCTGTTTGTGCAGGAGTTTTTCCAGGTCCAGATCCGGGTTTTCGCTGACCAGTTCCAGGTCGAAACGGAACGGCTGGCTGATGCCTTCGGTGCCGGTGAACGACAGCACTTGCAGGTCGCCCACGTAGTCTTCAACGGTCAGGCTGAAGTGCGTTTCGTTAGCTGGGTTGAACATAAAGTGCTCCCTGTTCGAATGTCATCCGTTACGCCCTCAGCCGCAAACGCTGCAACCAGGACGAAGTGGCGCCCAAGGCGTCACGCAATTGGGCGGCAGAAATGTTGCGCTCCGCCGGGTCAAAGGCCAGCGCGGTGCGCAGCGCGGGCCAGCAGTGTGTCGGCAGATGTGCCGGGGCTTGCAGTTCGCGATCCAGGTGTTCGTCACGGGCCTGGGTCGAGGGCAAGCGGCGGAACGGGTGTTTGCCGCCCGCTAGTTCATAGATCACGCAGGCCACGCCGTACACGTCCGCGCTGGCCGACAGCGGTTGGCCCTCAAGCAGTTCGGGGGCGGCGTAGCCCGGGGTCCAGGCGTTGAAGCGCTCGCGGCTCAGGTGCGGCAGGCCGGGCAGGATGCCCTCCTCGGCTTGCCCAAGACCGAAGTCAAACAGGCGCACGCCGTCTTCGCTGAGCATGACGTTGCTCGGTTTCATGTCACCGTGCAGCACGCCGCGACGGTGGGCGTAGGCCAGCGCGTCGAGCAGCGGCAGCGCGATGTCGCGCAGTTCTTTCCACGGCAGGCCCAGCGGCCGCTCGCAGAGCAGTTTGTCCAGGGTCAGGCCACGCATGAGTTCCATGGTGATGAAGGCCCGCTGGCAATCGGTGTCGACTTCGAACGTGTGCGGTCGCAGCACGTTGTCGTGACGCAGGCGTCGGGTCAGGGCGAACTCGCTGTAGAGCAAGGCACTGGCGTCCGGCGATTCGGCAAATTCTTCGCTGAGGATTTTCAGCGCAATGTAAGGATCGGGATCGCCGAACTGTTCGTGCAGCAGATCCCGGGCCCGGTAAACCGCACCCATGCCACCGGCCCCGAGCAGACGCTCGAGATGGTAGCGGCCTGCCAGAACATCCGGCAGTTCGCCGACGCTGGCCTTGGTCGGCGCCAGCGCGGGTTCGGCGTTATGTTGCTTGGCGAAGGCGAAGTAAGTCAGGTTGTTGGCCTGCTCTTCGCTCATCAGCAAGTCATCGACTGAGGATTCGATTTCAGTCATTGGCGGATCACCACGGCCGTCAGGTTGTCGCGAGCGGCGCCACGCAGGGCGCCGTCGAACAGACGTTCCAGCGCCACATGCGGCGCCGCCAGGCTGAGGGCGTTACCGAGGGCATCGCTGCTCAGGCCTTGATACAAACCATCGCTGCACAGCAGGAACACATCGCCCGGATACACCTCGAGTTCCAGCACATCCAGGGTCAGTTGTTCCGCCGCGCCCACCGCCCGGGTCAAGGCCTGGGCTGCCGGGTGCGCCGCTGCCTGTTCGACGCTCATCTGCTGCTCGTCGATCAGTTGCTGCTGCAGCGAATGATCCTTCGACAGCTGATACAACCGCTGCCCGCGCCACATGTAGCAACGGCTGTCGCCGGCCCAGATGCAGGCCGCGCGATTGCCGTCCACCAGCAGCGCCACAACGGTGCTGCCCATGATGCTGTCGTGGCGCCCGGCGGTGACGGTCAACTCCTGCCCCAGGCGCCGGTTCAGCCAGTGCAGGCACTGGCGGATGGCTTTGAGGCGTTCGTCGAAGTCTTCGTGCTGCGGCAGTTCAGCCAGGCTGGCGACGATCAACTGACTGGCGATGTCGCCACCCTGATGACCGCCCATGCCGTCCGCGACCACCCACAGCCCATGCTGCGGGGTGTCGAGGAAGGCATCTTCGTTGCGCGACCGCACCTTGCCCGGGTCGGTTCGCGCCGCGCTGCGCCAGGGACTGGCCACCAGCATCAGAGCTGCACCGGCATACGGAAGGTGCGCATCACGCCCATGTCGAACGGGTTCGGCGTGCGCTGGCTGGTCAGCAGGTAGTTGGCGCGCAGGCCACCCACATCGGCTTTCAGCACCAGCACGTCGCGACCGGTCAGGTACTCGGTCTGCATCAGGTCGAACAGACGGAACAGCGACCACGGGCCGGAGTTCTTTTCGATGCCGATCGGGCGGCCGGCCATCTTGTCCATGACCAGGCTGGTGCGACCGTCTTCAGCATCGGTCGGCCACTTGAAGTTCATGGGCAGGATCGGACCGTGGCGGTATTCCATGGTCTTGTCGCCGAACTTGAACTCGGAACGGCTGACCGCCGGATCGAGGGTGTACGGCTCAAGCTTGAACTGCACGGTCGGCTCGGCCGGGTTGATCGAGAAGAAGCTCTGACGAATGTTCAGTGCAGCCGCCATCTGGTCGAGGAAGACCTTGGACACTGGCAGGCTGCGACCGTCGATGCTGCGCATCCGGTAGTTGCCCGGATCACCGCTGACGAACGGACGCATGTAGTTGTCGAAGAAGCGGTCGATGGTGCCTTGAGCCCGGAAGAACTCGCGGAAATCGCTGATCGCCACGTCGCTGGTGCTCGACGCGCTGAACGGATAGCGCTTGCTGATGGTTTTGCCATACACGCTGTACAGCTCGTTCTGATAACGGCCGTTCAGGTATTGGTAGGCATCGTTGAGCACCAGGCGCCACGAGTCTTCGGCCAGCACGTTGAACCACACGCTCAGCGGACGCGGCAGACGACCGGACGCATTGCGCAGGTTGGTCAGCGCATCACGCTGGCCGCTCATGCGGGTCTTGGCCAGTTCGAATGCGGCTTGCTCCGGCGTGCTGGAACGGGCGAGACCCGCCAGTTGCAGTTGCAGGTCGTTGAGCGCCGTGAAGGCCGGGGTCAGGTCAGCGGCCGGGCCATTGTTGTCGTCGAGCAGTTTATGCAGCGGCTCGAAGCGACGTTGCAGGGACTTCTTGGCGGTGTCCGGCAGGTTCTTCGCCACGTTCATGGCCGAAGCCTTGTCCGTCAACGCCGAAGCGAGTTTGCCGACCTTGCCCAGTTTGCCCTTCTGCCCCGCCAAAGCATCGGCGGCGTCACCGGCTTCATCCACCGGCTCGGGAGCCGCCGGGAAACGGGTGTTTTCACGCACTTCGGTCAACAGCGCCAGCACCGGCGAGTTGGCCGAGGTCAGGCCCGCCAGTTGCTCGGCGCCTTCGCCGGCATCGCTGATCGGCGGCAATGCCACCTGGCCAACGGCCTCGCTCCAGTAGTTGGCGTAGTCGCGGAAGTACAGTTGCTCCAGCTCGACCATCAGGCGACGCAAGTCCATGTCGCTGATGCCGGCGCCTTCGCCCAGCACCCAGTTATCGCGCAGGATGTCCGTCACCAACGACGCACCTTGCACCGAGAAATACTGCTGATAACCGGTCTGGGTGTAGAAGCCCGGGATCACGTACTCGGTGCCAATGAACAGCGAGCCCTGCGGCCCGAGGTGTTGGCTGAAACGGTAATCCGGCAGGTTGCGCGCCTGCTCGCGGAGCATGCGGTAAACCACGTTTGCCAGCGATTCACTGCGCAGAACCTGACGCGCCTGAGTCACCAGTTGCTCGTTGAGCGGGTAGATAAACGGCAGCTTCAGCAGACGTTCAAGGTGCGCGTTCAAACCGTTCTGCACCGCGGTGTTGCCGTTGTAGCGCTGGGACCAGTCGGTAGCGACCCAATCCTTGAGCCACGCCGCATCACGACGATCCTTCATGTTCAGCATCAGGTACGCGCGCAGGCTGTTGATCAGCTTTTCGCGGTCCTTCATGTTGGCGCGGATCTGGCCTTCGAGCATGGTTGCAACGCGCGGCAGCAGCTGCTTTTCAAGCTCGCGCTCGTAAGCCTCCTTGACCACCGGATTGACGTCCTGGCCTTGATACAGACCGACGCGTTCGTGATACGCAGCGTCGCTTTTCTTCGGGAACACCTGAGTCGCGGCGTAGCTGGTGTCGAGGGTTTTCAGCGTGCCCATGGCGTCATCACGCGGCGACAGTGCAGTGCGCTGCTGAGTCCAGTTCTGCGCCAGATTGCGCAGGTTTTCCAGACGCTCCCAGTTGGCCGAGAAACCACCGGCCCAGAGCATGCCGAATAACGCCAGCGCGCCCAGTGCACCAACGTACAACGCACGCTGGCCCCAATGGATGCGGCTGCGCTCGCGCTTGTCCAGACCGGCAAGGTCGGACTCCGGGAAAATCACCCGGCTGAGCAAATGGTGGATGAAACGCGAACGACCGCTGCGCAGAGTCGGCAACACGCCGGCGCTCATGCCCAGACTCGCGCCGATACCGGCGGTGGTCGAATCCATTTCGTGGGTCAGATGCGGGGCGCTGGTCAGGTAGAAACCACGCAATAGCGTCGCACGCTGGTAGCGGTTGCCGGTGAACGCCATGTCGACGAACAGGCACAGACGCTCGCCGATCTGGCCCATCTGGTGCGGGAAGTCGAGGATGCGGCCACGGCGCTGGGTGTCGCGCTCGGAGTGCATGCGCATGATCACCTGGCTGTTGAGGCGACGCAGCAGCTCTTCGAACTCGCCGCGCAGCACAGCCACGTCGGTGCCAAGCTGATCCTTGCGGAAACTGGTGCCCAGCACCTGATCGCTTTCTTCGCGGGTCAGTTGGTCGAAGAACTCGTCGAAGCCCAGCAGCTTGTCAGCCTTGCTCAGCACCAGATACACCGGCACGTCGACGTGCAGTTTCTGATAGACGTCTTGCAGACGCGCGCGCACCTGGCGAGCCAGCGTGTCGATGTCCTGCTCGCTGCCACTGGTCAGGGTTTCCACCGGAATGGTCACCAGCACGCCGTTCAGCGGACGACCACGACGACGCTTGCGCAGCAGTTCCAGCAGAGTGGTCCAGGCGCTGCCGTCGACTTCCGAATCCGGTTGGGTCAGGTAGCGGCCGGCGGTGTCGATCAGCACACCGTGATCGGCGAAGTACCAGTCGCAATGACGGGTGCCGTGGGTGTCGCGGGTCAGCTTGCGGTCGATCTTGTTGATCGGGAATTCCAGCCCGGAGAAGTCCAGCAGGCTGGTCTTGCCGCTGGCCTGCGGGCCGATCAGCAAGTACCACGGCAAGTCACTGCGCCAGCGCTCACTGCGGCCACGATACAGGCTCGAAGTCTTGAGGGTTTTCAGGGCGTCCTTGAAACGCTCCTTCAACTCTTTCTGCTCTTCGTCGATCAACTCTTCGCGGCGAATACGATCCTGGCCGTCTTCGGTTTCTTCGACGGCTTTCTTGCGGATACCGGCGCGCCAGCTGACGAAGACCATGGTCAGGCCCCAGATCAGGAACAGCACGCTGATGGTCAGCAGGCGCGAAGTCGCGCTTTCCCAGAACTTGTAGTCATCCACTGCCAACAGCGGGCCGACGAACCACACCAGCAGCGCCACGAACAGCACCAGCAGCAGGGTCCAGACCCAGGTCTGGCGCAGGAAGGCGCCGACTTTCTTGAAAAACTTTTTCATCACACGTCCCTGTTTACGGCTGCGACTGCGGCTGGACCGCGGCCGGATCAAGCGGCTGATAAGGTTGCAGAACGGTGTCGCGCTGCTCGCCCAAGACCCAGGCGAAGCCCGAATACATCATCACCAGGCAGACGAAGGTGAACAGCACCACCATCCACGCCGGCACGATGCGCACCAGGTTGCGGCGCTGATCGTTGAGGCCTTCCCACTGCGGCGACAACTCACGCGGCACGTCGCCACGCAACTGACGGATCTGCCGGTACAGGGCGTCGCGGATGCCTTCGAGTTCCAGCATGCCGCGCGCCTGCACGCGGTACTTGCCCTCGAAACCGAGGGACAGGCACAGGTACATCAGCTCCAGCATCGGCAGGTGCTTGACCGGGTTTTTCGACAGCCGATCGAGCAGCTGGAAGAACTTCTCGCCACCGAAGGTTTCGTTGTGGAAGCTGCTGAGCAGGCTCATCTGCGACCACTCGCTTTCGTTGCCCCACGGCGTGGTCACGACAGCTTCGTCGACCACGGTGCAGAGCACGTAACGGGCCGCCATCACCTGGCTGCTTTCGGCGCCGTTGTGCAGGGCGCGCACTTCAAACAGCTTGAGCCCGGCAGTCAGGCGCTCGTTGAGCGCGTAGAGATCTTCGCGGGTTTCGCTGTGCTTGAGGCGCACCACTTCCGACAGCAGTTCGGACGACGCCGCCACCAGCGAATTGAGGCTGATGTTGAAGGCTTCCGCCGGGCGCAGGCGCGCGGCGTAGATCATCCGTTCTTCCAGTTGTTCGAAGCGCGGTGGCGCAGCGAAGTCGGTCAGCGGACTCGCCGCCGGGCCATGGCCCTGACGGTCGAGCAGGACGGTTTTGTCGTCCTGGTTGTGTTCCATGTCCTTGATCATGTCGGTCAGTTCCTGATGGCCCAGAATTTCAGTTCAAGCTCGGCAAATTCGCCGGACACGTGGAACGCGAAGCCGCCGGAGCGCTCGAGTTGTGCCAGGTCTTCGGAACTGAGTTCGAGGATGAAATAGGTTTTGTTCGAGTGGAACGCGATCTGCCGTGGGGCAACCGGCAACGGTTTGACCTTGATCCCCGGCAGGTGCAGGTTGACCAGTTGGCGGATGCGCTCCACCGGGCCGACCTTGAGGTGCGCAGGCAAGCGGTTGCGCAATTCTTCGGAGTCGCAGTTGGCACTGGCTGCCAGCACGAACGACGCCGAGCCCAGCAGTTTGTGGTCGTGCAGCGGCGACACGATGATCCCGTACTGACGCGCTTGCAGGATCAGTTCGATGGCGTGCTGTTCCAGCACCATCGACAGCACCTGACGGATCGACTCCATCAGTTTGCGGAAGCTCGCACCCTGGTCGGCGTGGGAGTAGCGGCTGTCCAGACGCGGGCGTTTGCTGTCGCTGGAGAACGTCGCCAGATCGCCGAGCATGGTCAGCAGCGTGCGGTACAACTCTTCCGGGTGAACCTGTTCCAGGCCCAGGTAGTGGCGCAGCAGCAGTTCGGTGCGGTTGATCAGTTGCAGCATCATGAAGTCGCCGATTTCCGCGCCACCGACCTTGCCGTTCGAACGAATACGCTCGGCAATGGTGTCGCCCCGGTGACCGAGCATGCTGATCACTTCTTTCAGGCACGACAGCAGGTAGCTGGAGGCGTGGGCCTGAATGTAGGTCGGCACGAAATCCGGGTCGAGGCTGATCACGCCGTCCGGCGTGGTGTCGAGCACGTCGCAGATCTTCAGCTTCACGTAAGCCTGGTCACTCTGCTGCTCGCCGAGCAACAGCTTGAAGTCCGGCCGGCCGCAACTGACCTGGCTGGCGGAATCGTCACCGGCGTTGGAGTCGGCGACTTCGGCGTCATACGCGGTGTAACGCGCAAGTACGTCGGACTGCTCCGGGCGACGGGACTCGATGTGGTTACCGGTGACCAGTGGCAGCGCCAGGTAGATCGGCATGTTGCCGGTGTTCGGCGGCACGTCCAGCGCCAGCGGTTCGGTGTTGCCGCCGAGCTCGAACAGGCTGCCGTCCGGCAGGATCCCCGAGGCTTCACTGATCACCAGTTTGCCCATGTTGAGGAACTGCAAGTCGATCTCAAGGTTCAGGAAACCCCAGGTGTAGCCGCCCAGCAACTGAGTGCGGGTCTTCATCTGGTGATCGTAGTAGCGGTCGTTGTGCTGGAAGTGCTGCGGACGCAGCAGCATGCCTTCCTGCCAGATGACTTTATGGGTATTCATGATCAGTCATCCGCCTTGGCGAGCACTTCGTTGGTCTTGCGGATACCGGCCTGATCGAGGGTCAGATCGGCTTCGGTGACTTCCAGCGGCGTGATCGGGAACGTGTGGCGCCACTTGGTTTCCGGCAAGTCGCGGTACGCAGCGAGGATGCCGATGAAGCGGCTGCCCTCCTCCACGCTGAGTTTCAGCTCCACGGTTTCACCCGGGCGCAGTTCGAGTTCTTCGCTGGCCACCAGATCCGGGTTGAGGGATTCCTTGGCGCGCTCGTAGAGGCTGAAGAAATCAGCGTTCTCGAACGTCACCGGGTGCTTGAGTTCGAACAGGCGCACCACGATCGGCGACGGACGACCGTTAAGGTCCGGGTTCAGTTGATCGCTACCGGTCAGCTTCAGGTTGATCTTGGTCACTTTCGAATACGGCGACAGCGACGAGCAACCGGCGAGCAGCACCAACAGGGTGAGCGCGGTCAGCGTCTTGAAAAAAGCGGTCGAGCGGCGAGACATGCGCATCATCCTTGGTGGTCGGTGTGGAGGGTGGAGATCAGGCGGATCTGTTCTTCGTAGGCCTGGGCGAAGTCGCGGGCCAGCAGGCGCTCGCTCCAGTCGTCGTCCTGACGCAGCGCATGGTGGTAACGGTTGAACGCTCTCCAGCGGCCGCCAGCGGTGGCCAGCAACGGCTTGTTGTCACGCTCGAAACGCAGGGTCAACTGCTCCGGCGAGAAGTGCTCCAGAGTGCCGCGCACCGCCGCGCGGCTGGCGGTCAGCAGCGCCACCTGATGCGCCTGCAAGTCGCGGAACGCGCGGGAGATCGCCTGCTCGGCCGGCAAGTGGCCTGGCTTGTTCGGCTGCAACAGAATGTCCAGCGCTTCGCTCGGGTCGACGGCGAATTTCAGCGGGTTCTTGTTGGTGCCTTGCACGGTGGTCTGGGCCAGACGCAGCTCGTTCTTCAGCTCCGAACGGGTGCGCAGGCTCTGTTGCAGACCGCCGACGCTCTGGCGCAGCAGACGTGCAGCGTTCAGCGCGAGGGCTTCACGCTCGTCGTGGCTGAGGTTCTTCACGTTCACGCCGAGGGCCGCGCCGAATTTGTCCCAGAAGGTTTCGCTCTGACGCTCGACCGCTTTCGGTGCCGGTGCAGGCTCAGGCGTGGGCTCGACAATCAGCTCCGGTACCATCAGGCTTTCCATGTCGATGCGCGCGTAGTCGGCGCGCTGACGGGAGTCTTCAGGATCGGTAACCGGCGCGAGCATTTCCTCGAATTCCGAGTACACGCGCTCTTGCTGCTCCAGCGACTTCAGCGGGTCGAGGTCGAGGAACGCGTCGTCCGGAATGATGGTGCCGGCGGCGCGTGGCAGGCCGACTTCACCGTCGAACGTCGCCGGGTCGCGCACCAGGCGCGCGCGAATCTCGAAGTCGCCCAGCACGTAGGTGCTGCCGTGCTCGATGCGCACCGGTTCGCCCTTGTGCAGGCGCGCGCCGCTGTCGCCGTCCTGAACACCGTTGCTGCTGGTGTCGGTCAGGAAAAACGTGCCCTCGCGATAGCTGACAATCGCGTGGTGATTGGATAAGTGACGCTTGCGGTCAGGGATGATCCAGTCGCAGTCCTCGCCCCGCCCGATCACGCCACCGGCCTGTTTGAAGGTCCGCTGGCACAGCTCGGTGGGCACGAACTGCTTGGTGTTCAGCATTTCGAAAACCAATTCCATGTTTGATGCTCCTTGCGGTCACTTGCCGCGATTGACCGCCTGCGGATCACCCAACGGGCGGTAATCGTTATCGTTGAATTTGTAATTGCCGCTGCAGCCGCCGAGGCCGCATAGAACGACGAGGGTCAGCAGGACAGCGTGCCAGTGACGAACAGACATCAGAGGGTCTCCAGGTGTAGACAAAGCACAAAGCGCCGACCCTCACGGGCGGCGCTGAAATAGGTTTTCGAGGTGAATCCGACGGACTTTCGCCTACCCATCGAAATCACCCAGATTGATGTTCAAGCGGCCGAGCCGGTACAGCAGCGTGCGCCGCGGCAAGCCCAGTTCACGGGCGGCGAGCGTCTGGTTGCCGTCGTTCTTGCGCAGGCAATCGAGCAGCAGATTGCGTTCGACCGCTTCCAGTCGTTCGCGCAGATTGAGGCCGCAGTGGTCCTCCGGCGCCGGCGCCGATTCCAGGCGCAGCGAGAAATGCTCGGCCAGCAACTCGCCGCCCTCGCACAACAGCACTGCCCGCTCGACCAGGCCTTTGAGTTCGCGCACGTTGCCGGGGAAGGTGTAACCGGACAGGTGATCCAGCGCAGCGTCCGACCAGCGCACCGGATCGCGTTGCAGGAATGCGCAGGCCTTGTCGGCGAAGTGTTTGGCCAGGTCGAGGATGTCGCCTTCGCGTTGACGCAGGGCCGGCAATTCGATCGGGAATTGCGCGAGGCGGTAGTACAGGTCCTCACGGAATTTGCCTTCGCTGACCAGCACCGACAGGTCGCGGTGCGTCGCGGCGATGATGCGCACGTCGATCTTGTGGGTATCGTTGGAACCCAGCGGACGGATCTCGCCTTCCTGCAACACGCGCAGCAACTTGGCTTGCAGCGACAGCGGCATGTCGCCGATTTCATCGAGCAACAGAGTGCCGCCATTGGCCGCGTCGAACAGCCCGGCGCGGTCACGATCGGCGCCGGTGAACGCACCTTTGCGATAGCCGAACAGCTCGCTTTCCAGCAGGTTTTCCGGGAACGCCGCGCAGTTCTGCACGATGAATGCCTGGGACCGGCGCGGGCCGCAATCGTGGATCGCCCGCGCGACCACTTCCTTGCCGGTGCCGGTCTCGCCACGCAACAGCACGGTGTACGGGCTGTGCAGGACTTTGCTGATCAGCGAGTAGGTCTGGCGCATCGCCGCGCTCTTGCCGATCAGGCCGTAGCCACTGGCACTCGGCAGACTGCGCACGACCGGCGCCGCCGCATCCACTGGCTGGCGCAGACGTTGCAGCAAGTGCAACTGACCGAGCACGAACGAGCCGAGCTGGCCGAGGGAATCGGCGAAGCCTTGCAGGTTGATATGTCGACGGCTGGCGCACAGCAACAGGCCTTCGACAGCCTTCTGCTGATTGACCAGCGGCACGCACAACAGCGACTGCCACGGCGTGGACGACACCGGCAGAAAACTGGTTTCGTGCAGGCTGCCGCCCAGGTCATCGAAGCTCACCACCCGGTTCTGGCACAGGGCGAACTGCAACAGTTGCTCGCCGTTGTAATCCGCCGGCAGGCTCGCCGCGCTGCGCGGTTGCAGCACGCCGTCGAGGCATTCGGCGTTCATTCCCAGCGACGTGTGCGTGGCGTCCAGCAAATACAGCTGCGTCAGTTCGCAACCGCTCAGCCCGGCCAGACCGCGCACGAAGTCACCCAGCAGCGCAGCACCGTCCGCCGCGCGCGACAGGCTGGCGAACTGCGCCAGCAAGGCTTCGGCATAGAGCAGTGGCTGCGGCACTTGAGTGAACATCACACCCACCTCAGGCGAACTCGCAGGTCACGCTGGCTTCACCGTCGAGCGTCGCATGCACGCGCTTGAGGCTTTCACCGGTGGCCATGGCGTCGAGCAGGCGGTCGGCTACCAGCGGCAGCACGTGCTGATCGAGCAAGTGGTCGATCAGACGTGCACCGCTTTCGCTCTGGGTGCAGCGCTCGGACAGGTGATCGACAAGGTTCTGGCACCAGCTGAAGTCCAGCTGGCGACGGTTCAGACGCTCGCCCAGACGACCGAGTTTGATCTCGATCAGCTCGCGCAGCACCGGGCCGCCGACCGGGTAGTACGGCACCACTTTCATCCGCGCCAGCAGCGCCGGTTTGAAGTGTTTGCTGAGCACCGGGCGAATGGTTTCTTCCAGCACTTCGGCGGTCGGGCGCGCGCCGTCTTCGCAGAGGTCGCTGATCTTGTCGCTGCCCAGGTTCGAGGTCATCAGGATCAGCGTATTGCGGAAGTCGATCTCGCGCCCTTCGCCGTCGTTGGCCACGCCTTTGTCGAAGATTTGGTAGAACAGGTTGAGCACGTCCGGGTCGGCCTTCTCGACTTCATCGAGCAATACCACCGAATACGGCTTCTGGCGCACGGCTTCGGTGAGCATGCCGCCCTCGCCGTAACCGACGTAACCTGGCGGTGCACCGATCAGGCGGGAAACGGTGTGCTTCTCCTGGAACTCGGACATGTTGATGGTAGTGATGAAACGGTCGCCGCCGTACAGCAGGTCGGCGAGTGCCAATGCGGTTTCGGTCTTGCCGACGCCGCTCGGGCCGACCAGCAGGAACACGCCGACCGGTGCGTCAGGCTTGTTCAGGCCGGCAGCGGTGGCGCGCATCGAGCGATCCAGTGCGTGGACGGCTTGTTCCTGACCACGAATGCGGGTGCGCAGGTCGGTGGCGAAGCTCGCGACTTTGGCGTTGTGTTCGCGGGCCAGTTGCGCCAGCGGCACGCCGGTCCAGGCGCTGATCACTTCAGCCACCAGACGTGGGCAGACTTCGAAGCTGACCAGACGCTCCTTGACCTGAGCAGCGGTCAGGGCGCTGTGGGTTTCGTTGAGTTGTGCTTCCAGCGCTTCGACGCTGAGGGCTTCGTCGACGTCGGCGGCGTGGGTTTCGATCACGGTGCCTTCGGCGTCTTCCTCAACGGTGACCACCGGCTCGACCGCAGCGGCTTCACGGGCCTTGGCCAGTTGCTGACGCAGTTCCAGCAGGCGCTCGGCCAGTTGTTTCTGCTCGGTCCACAGGGTTTCCAGTGCGACCATTTCCGCTTCGGCTTCGTCCAGGCGCGCTTCCAGTGCATCCAGCGCTTCGTGGTCGATCAGCAGACCGGCTTCGGCATCGCGGCGCAGGGCCTGACGCTGACGGCCACCTTCGGCCAGTTCGCCACGCAGGCGTTCCAGGCTTTCCGGCGCGGCGGCGAGGCTGATACGAACGCGGGCGCACGCGGTGTCGAGCACATCGACGGCCTTGTCCGGCAGTTGGCGGCCGGCCAGGTAACGGGCGGACAGTTCCGCCGCCGAAACCACCGCGTCATCGCGCAGGTAGATGCCGTGGCTCTTCTCGTAGACCTGCGCCAGACCACGCAGAATGGTCACCGCTTCGCTCACGGTCGGTTCGTGCAGTTGAACCGGCTGGAAACGACGGGCCAGCGCCGGGTCTTTCTCGAAATATTTCTTGTACTCGGCCCAGGTGGTCGCGGCGATGGTGCGTAATTCGCCGCGCGCCAGTGCCGGTTTCAGCAGGTTGGCCGCGTCGGAACCGCCGGCATTGCCGCCCGCGCCGATCAGGGTGTGGGCTTCGTCGATGAACAGGATGATCGGCTTCGGCGAGGCTTTAACCTCGTCGATCACGCCTTTCAGACGACGCTCGAATTCACCTTTGACGCTGGCGCCAGCTTGCAACAAGCCCATGTCCAACGACAGCAGCTCGACGCCCTTGAGCACTTGCGGCACTTCACCGGCAGCGATGCGCGAGGCCAGGCCTTCGACGATGGCGGTTTTACCGACACCGGCTTCACCGACCACGATCGGGTTGTTCTTGCGGCGACGGGCGAGGATGTCGACCATCTGGCGGATCGCGCCATCGCGGCACAGCACCGGGTCGAGTTTGCCGTCGCGGGCCTGTTGGGTCAGGTTGTGAGTGAAGCGCTCCAGCAGCGATTCGCCTTGGGCGGCCGGTTTGCCGTTGGCCGCTGCCTGAGGCTGTTGCGACAGGGCAAATTCCTTCAGGCGATCGATGTTCAGTTTGGCGAGCAACGGCTGGTAGCGGCTACCGGCGTAACGCATCGGGTTGCGCAGCAGCGCGAGGATCAGCGCCGCGTCTTCGACCGAGGTCTGGCCCAGTTCAAGGTTGGCCACCAGCAGCGCGTCTTGCAGCCACTGCACCAGTTCCGGCGCGAACACCGGGTTGCGCGAAGCGCTGTGCTCGACCCGCGATTGCAGCGCGGCGCTCAGCTCGCCGGCATCAACGTCGGCATCCTGCAATGCGCGGGAGAGCAGACCGTTCGGGCGCTCCAGCAGGCCGAGCAGCAAGTCTTCGACCAGAATCTTGCTGCCGCCACGGGCCACGCAGCGCTCGGCCGAACGCTCCAGATCGCGACGGGTTTCGGCGTCCAGCGCCTGGATGAGTTGTTGCAGGTCTACGTTGATCATGGCTCACGTCCTTAATGAATTTTGCTGCCCAGGGTCACCACGCCGTCTGCTTTTTCGCAGCCCAGCCAACTGGTCCACCCCAGGCGACAGTCGTTCTTCTCGCCAATGCGCAGTTCGCGGATTTCTTCCGGGCGCAGCACCAGGCGAATGTCGTAATCGAGCGGGTCACGCAAGGTGAACCGCACCAGCGCGCAGAGCGGCTGGTAACCGAAACCGATGGGCAGGAATTCGTGGAATCGCTCCCAGTCGAGTTCGGTGATGTGAATGCGGAACTTGCCGCTGCGGTCGCGCACGTGTTCGCCCAGCACCAGGTCTTCACCCAGCACGCTGTTGGCGAAGCCGAGGCGGTTGCGCTGTTCTTCGAGGATTTCCACACGGCGCTCGATGCACTGCTCGATGACCAGGTCTTCGTGCTTGAAGTAGTAACGCAGCACCGCTTCGATCAGCGCCGCCGAGTGCGCCCGCAAACTGAGCAGGCCGAGGTACGGCAGCAAGCGTTTCCAGTTCAGTTCCTTGGCCTTGCGGATCTCGTCGCCGCCGAGGCCGATCAGGGCAAACAGCTGCGACGAGAACGGGTCGACCGCGCCGCTCTGGAAGCTCGCGCGATAGCGATACTTGCGCCAGATCGGCAGCATCAGCCGTTGCAGGCGATGGTGGAACAGGTCGAGGAAGTTGCGCGTCGGGTTGCCGTCTTCGCTGTCGCCCAGGGCTTGCTCGCCATAGAACGCCGGCAGCGGCGAGCCCGAGCCGACCAGGCCGATCAGGTTGAAACGCAGGCGCGCGCGCATCTGCCCGTGCTCTTCGAAAAACTCGACACGATCGACATCGCTGCGCGGAAAACCGAGGCTCGGGTTGGCCTGGAATTCCAGCTGGTCGTACAGGTCGTCTTCGCTCAGGTACGGGTGCGCATCGCGCAGCCGGTCGATCACCAGCAGCACGGCCTGAAACAGCGAGTACTCGCGTATTACCTTCGTCAGCCCGCTTAAAGCAGGGGCTGCAGGCCCATACGTGGTGTCCATTGGTACACCTCTCCCTGTGTGCTTTTTACCCGCAGCTCGTGGAATGAATTGAGACTGGCGTAAAGCGCGAAAAACTCGTTGAGAACCGAGGCGAAGACGAACAGGTCGCCCTCACCGATATACCCTTCCGGGTCGATGGTCAGTTCGGTGCGCAAACCGCGCACCGGCAGACCACGGTGCAACCGGTCCACGTGGTGATGCTTGATCAGTTTCAGTCCGCCGAGCAGGCGTTTGCTGACCTTCTCCGCGTGCTGGTCGTAGTAGCGCGGCAGGTCGTAGGTTTCGAGAATCACCTTCAGTGCATTGACGTCGGCCAGCGACAGATAGTTGAGCGACATGTTGCTGATCAGCTTCCACAGGAAGTCACGGTTCAGCGGCGGCGCAAAACTCGAAGTGGCCGGGGTGATGTTGCGGAAACTCAGGAACTCCGGGGTTTCTTCGCAGGCCATGCAGATCTGCCCGAGCTTGAGTTTGCGCGGCAGATTCTGGTTGGTGCAGACCAGTTCGATCGACAGGGTTTCGTGGGCTTCGGTGTGGCGGATACCGAAGCTCAGGTAGGTGTCGAGGCCGTCGTGCAGCAGCGACGAACGCTGGCGGATGCTGTAATGCGGACGGCTGTTGGGCACGTCGAAACTCGGGTCGTGCTCGAAGGATTCGAACGGCACGTACTCCTGATAACCGAGGCCGCCGGGCTTCCAGCCAGTCACGGTTTCCACCGAGAACACGCCGCAGTTTTCCAGATCGAATTCCGCCGGCAGCAGCAGGTATTCGTCCTGTTTGCCGTCGAGGCGAATCGGCAGTGCGTCGTGCTTGAACAGGTTGACGATCGGCGTGCAGAACAGCTTCACGTTATCCGTCGTCGGACGCATGCGCATGATGCCGCTCTTGCGGATATCGAAGCGCAATTCCAGGCCGCGCATCTGCTTGAGCGTGTCTTCCGGCAGCGCCTTGAGAATGTCCAGACCGTGGACATCGACGAACAGGAATTTGTCTTGGAAGGCGAAGTATTCCTGCAGGTAGCGATAGCCGCGGAAGGTGTTCAGCGGATACGGGATCAACGCTTCTTCTTCGGCAAAGCCCACTGGCTTCACGCGATCGCCCGGAATCTTGAACGCCATCGGCTTGCCGCTCACGCCATCGATAGGCTTGCCAGCGCCGTCGAGCGGGATCAGTTCGATGCCGTCGAGGTTGCGCAGCAGGCTCAGGTAGAGCATCTGGCTGATGTAGCGCTCGCCGGCAAAGTGCAGGCGCAGCTTGCTCAATTCCAGCTCGCCGAGGTGACCGTCGGCACTCATCTCCAGGCGCAGGCTGAGCAGCGAGCCGTCACCCTTCACCGAGTAGTTCAGCGCGGCCAGATCCAGCGCCATGACTTCGGTCGGGTAGCAGGTGCGGAAACGGCAACGCACGTCTTCGATCGGAACGCTTTCAATCGGCGTATCACGCTCGACCTTCAGCGCCGGCCCGGAACGCTTGAGCGGATCGAACTGCAGAATGCTGAACGCCGGCAGCGGGCGCATGTAGTTCGGCCACAGCAGCTGCATCAGGGAATGGCTGAGCTCCGGCAGCTCGTCATCGAGCTTCTGGCGCAGCCGTCCGGTCAGAAACGCAAAGCCTTCCAGCAACCGCTCCACATCCGGATCCCGCCCGGCCTGCCCCAGGAACGGCGCCAGCGCCGGACTACGCTCGGCGAAACGGCGGCCCAGTTGGCGCAGTGCGGTGAGTTCGCTTTGGTAGTAGTGGTTAAAGGACACGGGTTACCTGCCTGGTAGTGGAACTCATGGAATAACTGTCCTGCGGATTACGCTCGATGCCTGACCTGATCATTGGATGGCACTCTCAGGCTGGTTCGGCTGGATGCGTCCAGCGATGTTTCTTGATACCCAGCGCAATTCGATGACTTGAGAAGCGAGGATTGCCAGCAAGGTGACGCAACCTTGAGCCACTCCATAAAACAAGGCTCTCAATGGGTTGTCGGGGAGCATCCAAAGCAGGATGAAGCCCACCATAAGGCTCAGAATCACCAGTTTGGCAACGAGGCTTGGAATCAGCGCAGCAATAAAATTGACACCGAGAAAAATGTAAAACATCGCGTAGCTGGCAATACCGATGGCGACCCCACGGGTGGTGAACCCACCGTTCAGATGCTTGTAGGCATGTACTACTGCATTATTCAAAAACACGTAGGCCACACATCCGAAGGCATGGACAAACAGGCACATGGCGATACGGTAGTAGTTGCTCATGCTGGTCTCAGATTTCCGTACCACGATCCAAGGCCATGGATAGCTACAACAGCAGCCAAAACCGAGAGCGTTAGTGCGCGGTGAAGACGTGAATTTCGAGTCGCCCGATGTGAGGCAGTCAGGAGCAATAACAAGCTCAACAAGGCCAGGCAGCCAAACAGATCACTGTCAGCGACGAGCACCAGATAACTCTGAAAATCCATTACATCCATGGTCACCGCTCTCACTCTCTTCAGCCTTGCTGGTGCGTAAACCCTTCGCCATCAAACCCGGCAATCTCGGCAGCGCTCAAAAAACGCCTTCTGGCGCCATATCAAACACTTGCCTATCACCTACAACTTCTTTTGTTTATTTTTAGCTGTCCACTGACGGGGAACACTCCAAAATATTCCAACCTTCATAGCCAGTCGAAGTTGGATAAATCGCGTGACCATTAACCCACTGCGACCGTTCATCTGTTGTAAATTCGCTTTGCCACAGCAACCACTCAGACGACTTAAGCAACTCGCCCTTAACGTTATAGACTCTAAAAAACGCTTCACTCGTAAACAGCTTAACAAACTTTCCAGGCACACCAAAATCTGCATACTTGGGAACATATGAATTGATATAGCAAGTTTTTGATTCATTCCAGGTTGTGGAATAAACTTCCGCCGCAGCAGCAGCTCCCTGCTTGATGTAAAACCAAGCGCACAGAGGAACTCCCAACGCAATCAACACCAGCAATGGCATAAACGATATTTTTTTCATACTCACTTAGACCTAGAGCGGCTTTGGTACTCATCAAAATCGATAGGCCCGAGATGGATCATAAACGACACATCATAAAATTTAACCGTCGTATAAATCATCATATCTCCACCCTTTCCGTGTAACTGCCGATACTTATTAAAGTGCCCATTTGTCACTTTATAATAATCGACTCCACCTTTCTCAATCACCGCCGGCTCAGTAAAGTAGTCTATGGGGCCAGGTCGGATTACCCCCTCAGGTGACCAGTAACCCAACAACTGATCGTCTCCTGCATTGAGAAAATCGTAGGTATCTCGGACGTAAAGTCCAACCTGTTCAATCTCGATCGCTGGAAATCCATGATCGTTTTGGATTGTACGAAACCTGGTCGCTGCAACTTTTACAACAAAAGTCCCTAAAGCACCGTATACATCATCTAACGCATCCGTAGCCTTTTCCCAATCGGAGGCACCAAACCTAATCAAATTGAATTGCGATATATCCTCCAGCTCCATGGCGGTTTTATCACTAAAATCCAAATATGCGCTTTTCAACCTCTTGGATTTTACATCCAGCAAACCGAGTCGCTGGAGACGCGTCATCAATACAATCAGTCCTTTCGAAAGTTCATCAAACGAACCCTTTACCCTACCGACACTTCCGTTAAACTCTGAGGTCACCGAGAGCCCAGCGATATACTCATCAACTTTCGGCTTTACACGATCAGACCCGCTAAACAACCATTCAAAAGGTATGTCCGTTATAAGCTTTTCCGCAGTCAGCGTACTCGCAGAAACATCACCCTGCTTAACAGATTTTGACAACTCATAAGGCGCACCCGCGAACCATTTTCGCATGACGCGAGCCGCTACCGTCCAGCCCAGCTTATCCATGACTTTTGGAATTGAAGACAGCTGAAATACCTTCGCTTGAACTTTTTGACCCTCTTTATTTTCAGCTGGGGTCAGGGGGGCATTAACCGGTGCGGGCATGGAGTTAACCTCAGCAAATAGCGATTGAGTCTTGAGGCTCTAAAAGCAAAGTAATTCCTTCAGAAATTGAGGAACCAATCATCGAAGTTTTGCCTGCACTATCCGTAACACCTGTTATTTCTTTTCCTGAGTAAGTTCGGATGGTGTATCCGCGATTCGCGATTGGCTCACCCGTTTCTGGGTCCGTCACAACAAAATGTTCGGTAAAGGGCCACTGAATTTCCACCGGCAACGGCGGCACAAACGGCGCCGGCGAATGCGAATTGCCGATAATCACCGTCCCGGATCCAGCCGTTACTTTATTGCCATGAGATCCAACCGAACCGACCGTGGCGGCCGGCTTGCCGTTGATCAGAACCGTGGTCGCCAGATCGCCGACCATCGCACCACCACACGCGGAGGCATCGCCTTCGCGGGCGGCCGCGAGGCCGTCGAAGAACACGTCGCCAGAACCGGCGGCGATCGGGTTGGTGCCGTGGCCGGGGAGCGGGCAAGCGGTGGGGTCGGATACGCGTGCTGCAGGTTTGCCAGACATCGGGGTTCTCCTTAGTTGACCTTCACTTGACCGCTGCCATCCAGGCGCGCGGCGAAACTGACCTGACGCTTGAAACCCTCGACTTCCAGCAGGCCTTCGATGCTGAAGGCCAGGCGAAGCTGATCGTGGTCACGCGGCAGGGAAATGACACGCACGTTGCTCAGGCGCGGTTCGTAGGCTTCGATGAAGCTTTCGATGGCCAGGCGGGCCTGACTCAGGGAGTCGTGCAGGCTCAGGCGCATGTCATTGAGATCGGGCAACCCGTAGTCGGACAGCGTTTGCACGCTGCCGGCCCGGGTGCTGAGCATTTTGGCCAGATGGGCAGCCACCGACGCCATGGCCGAAGCCTCGAGGCTCCTGCCCTTGCGTAGTTCCGCGTCGCCGTTGAGGCGTTCGAAAAGGCTGCCGTATCCGTCCATGAGTCGCTCTTACTCTTTGTCCAGCTTGCCAACCAGCGACAGGGTGAAATCGGCACCCATGTACTTGAAGTGCGGGCGCACGTTCAGGCTAACGCGGTACCAACCCGGCTCGCCTTCAACGTCGCTGACGATCACTTGCGCAGCGCGCAGCGGACGACGGCCACGTACTTCGGCGCTCGGGTTTTCCTGGTCGGCCACGTACTGGCGGATCCACTTGTTCAGTTCCAGCTCGAGGTCGGTACGCTCTTTCCACGAACCGAGTTGCTCGCGCTGCAGCACTTTCAGGTAGTGAGCCAGGCGGTTGACGATCATCATGTACGGCAGTTGGGTGCCGAGCTTGTAGTTCAGCTCTGCAGCCTTGCCTTCTGCGCTGATGCCGAAGAACTTCGGCTTCTGCACCGAGCTGGCGGAGAAGAACGCTGCGTTGTCGGAGCCTTTACGCATGGTCAGGGAGATGAAGCCTTCCTCGGCCAATTCGTATTCACGACGGTCGGAAACCAGAACTTCGGTAGGAATCTTGGTTTCGATTTCGCCCATGCTTTCGAAGTGGTGCAGAGGCAGGTCTTCAACCGCGCCGCCGCTCTGCGGGCCGATGATGTTCGGGCACCAGCGGAATTTGGCGAAGCTGTCGGTCAGCTTGGTGCCGAACGCGTAAGCGGTGTTGCCCCACAGGTAGTGCTCGTGGCTGTTGGCAACGTTTTCCTTGTACACGAACGATTTGACCGGGTTTTCTTCCGGGTCGTACGGGTTACGCAGCAGGAAACGCGGAACGGTCAGGCCAACGTAGCGGGAGTCTTCCGAGGTACGGAAGCTCTGCCATTTGGTGAATTGCGGGCCTTCGAAGTGATCTTTCAGATCCTTCAGGTCCGGCAGACCGGTGAAGCTTTCCAGGCCGAAGAATTTCGGGCCGGCAGCGGCGATGAACGGCGCGTGGGACATGCAGGCTACGCTGGACACGTACTGCATCAGTTTCACGTCCGGCGAGCTTGGGGACAGGTAGTAGTTGGCGATGATCGCGCCAACCGGCTGACCACCGAACTGGCCGTATTCAGCGGTGTAGATGTGCTTGTAAAGGCCCGACTGCATCACTTCCGGCGAATCTTCGAAGTCGTCCAGCAGGTCGTCCTTGGAGACGTTGAGGATTTCGATCTTGATGTTTTCGCGGAAGTTGGTGCGGTCGACCAGCAGTTGCAGGCCACGCCACGACGATTCCAGCGCCTGGAAGTCCGGGTGGTGCAGGATTTCGTCCATCTGGCGGCTGAGCTTGGCATCGATCTCGGCGATCATGCGGTCAACCATGGCTTTCTTGACCGGCTCACCGTTGTTCTGCGGCTTGAGCAGCTCTTCGATGAACGCCGACACACCGCGCTTGGCGATGTCGTAGGCTTCGTCGTCCGGCGTCAGGCGGGTTTCGGCGATGATGCTGTCGAGGATGCTGTACTCGCCGTTTTCTGCGGCGTTCTGTTGTGCTGCGCTAGTGCTCATTGTGTTGGCTTCCTTGGCTGCTGGAGTCTCAAGCGTCCGGGGCTGCGGCGTTCAGGCCCAGCTCACCGAGTACGCGACCGCGGGATTCGTCGTCGGCGAGCACGCCTTCGATGGCTTTACGGAACGCAGGTGCGTTACCCAGCGGGCCTTTGAGGGCCACCAGCGCGTCGCGCAGTTCCATCAGTTTTTTCAGCTCAGGCACTTGCTCGACCAGGCTGGCCGGGTTGAAGTCCTTCATGGAGTTGACGCGCAGTTGCACAGCCAGCTCGTCGGCCTCGCCATCTTCCTGCAGACGGTTCGGCACGCTCAGCGTCAGACCCAGCTCTTGCTTGGCCAGCACTTCGTCGAAGGTCATCTTGTCGATGCTGATCGGCTTGCGATCCTCGATCTTGCGATCGTCCTTGCGGTGGGTGTAGTCACCGATTGCCAGCAGCTTCAGCGGCAGTTCAATCTCTTCCTGAGCACCGCCGGTGGCGGGTTTGAAGGTGACGTTGATGCGTTCCTTGGGGGCTACCGAGCCTTCTTTGGCCATGGCTTTTCTCCTTGCGGTTGTGGCCCTGGGGCCTATTCGAGTACCACTTCGAGATCGAGGTGGCACAGCCTGCGATAAATCTCTTCCTTGCGTTCACGTACGGCATGGTTCTGCGGTAACAACTCGCAGCAACTGTGCAGCAGGTGCAGCACTTCCAATGCAAGATCGGGCTCCCAGGCGTGCAGGCCTGAGTCCTGTAATGTCTGATCGAGGGTTTCGAGCTGGTTCTTGGCGAGTTCGTATTTCTTGGCCAGGAAGCACAGCCGCGCGAGGGCGAACTGCCAGAAGAAGCGTTCGCGCCCGCCGTGCGCCGATTGCAGGCCCTGCTTGAGGATCTGCACCGCCGGTTTGAGGCCTTCCTTGCGCAGGATCGGCTGGACTTCTTCCAAGGCCTTTTCCCAGGCTGGCTGGGTTTCGACGTTCTCGGTCTCGACCTTGCGCGGCGCGCTGGCGCTTTGCAGGTGCGGCATGACGTTGCCGGCGATCCACGCCCGGGTGGACGGATCGGCGAACGGCGCACCGTCATGGAAACGCAGCTCGATGATGCCGGGCAGGCGCTGAATCAAAAGCGCGAAGTGGATTTCCACTTCGCGCATGGCCAGCTCGGCGTTGAGGTTCTGGAGACATTCCCAGACCATCCTCTGGCCATCGAACCAGAACGGCGCCTTCGCCAGGCTCGCCTCCAGTTCCACCAGCAGGTCGGCGTATTTGCCCTGATCGAAACGGTCCTGATACTGCTTGAGCTTGTCGACCGGCAACCCGCGCAGCACGGTGATCTGCTCGGCGTTGCGTTCGGGCACCGCATCGATCGTCATCCACAGCAAGGTGCGGTTGAGGCGCAGCGCGCGCAGGTCGGTGGCTTTCTGCTTGAGCCACCAGGCGCACAACGGGCGGGCGCTTTCCTGCTGCGCGCGCAGGGCCTTGTGGGCTTCTTTCTCGTTGTCGATCGGCGCGCCGGGCGCCAGCAACTGGCTGGCGGCCTGCTTGACCTGCGCCACCGCCGCGCCCACCACGCCGGGTGCCGGCTGGTTATCGGCGGCGCGCTGGATCATGGTTTTCAGGCGGCGGGAGAGCGGCAACAGCAGCGGCGCATCATCGCCCAGATGCTCGGTGCAGGCGGCGTCGAGACCGGACAGGTGCTCGGACAGTTGCCGGAACATCGGCAGCTGTTCCTTGATCGCGATGTTCTCGGTGATCACCTGCTCAATACGCGGCACCAGCCAGCCAATGGCGGCGGCCCGGGTGCGGGGTTTGAGCGGGTGAACCTCGGCCCAGTTGTTTTCCGACAAGTGGTGCAGCAAACCGAGGCCGGCCAGCAGGCCGGGGAAGGATTCACGCTGGTACAGCGACCAGGTCAGCCAGGCGCCGACACGTAAATCCTTGGATTGGGTACGCAGGAGGTTTTCGCTGTTTTCGCGAATTTTCAGCCAGTCGATCTGCCCGCTTTCGTGCATCGAAGAGGCTTTGGCCAGCTCGCTTTCCAAGGCCTCGAATTCGCTCGAGAAACGAACGTCTTCGCCCGCAAAATTCTCTTTGGAAACAGAGACTTTAGCGAGTTCGAGGTAATGGGCGGAAAGTTTGCTTGAGTAGGACATCCATGGCCTTTGTTTGGATTACGGTCGTGCGCCTATTGGAGTTGCAGCGGCGCGGGGACAGTATCGAAGAGCAGTGAGAAGACTCATCCAATTGAGTGTGTGCTCTTTCAAGTGGGCGCATCGTAATCACTATGATGGCCACTAGCAAGCATCTGATTAAACAACAAGACGAACTGTTCATTGGGCGCTGTAGGAGATCGCCCTATATGTGTCAGGGGTTTCCCTGATATCGGCTTATATCAACCGTGCCTTTCAAACCCCGGCGTAACCTGCGTCCCAGAGCGGCTGCCTGAAACCCGCCGACACCTCCTTGAACGCGCGTTCCAAAATACGGACGAAAGCATGACAACACTGGAAAGAAAATAAAGTAGGAATCTTCCGAAAACACATAGGCATCTTTAAACAAATCCCGGAGGACAACAGGTAACAATAAAAGTGCCATCAATTTGATGTCATCACACACTTCGCATACTTCACAAGACTTCTTTACCCGCACAATTGCAGGACTTCACGCAAGTCGCCGTCAATCCATCAAGCCTTCGCCCTGCTTAAGCACACACTTTCGATGTGGATTGTTCTGACAAATGTCGCGGACTGTTCTTACATCAATATATTTCATGCTGCGAACGTGCCTTTATATTGCCAGCCTCAGTCATCAATTGACGGCTTACCACTGATACGGACATTGGCAAATGGATGAAAACAGACGGCCCATCAAGACCCGCTCGGCGGGCTGGGCGAGACGCTTCACGGATGAACTGGTCAAGCGGGACATCTCCCCCAACCAGATCTCCGTCATCAGCATGCTCTTCGCGCTGTTCGGCGCGGTGACCCTGAACATCGACAACGGCGTGGCCGGTTCAATCTTGTGCATCGTCGGCATTCAACTGCGGCTGCTGTGCAATCTGTTCGACGGGATGATGGCAATCGAAGGCGGCAAGCAGTCGGCCGTTGGCAGTCTGTACAACGAGTTTCCGGACCGGGTTGCCGACAGCCTGCTGATCGTCGGGCTGGGTTTTGCCATCGGCCAGTCCGATCTCGGCTGGTTTGCCGCATTGGCCGCTGCGCTGACGGCGTATGTCCGGGTGTTCGGCGGCGCTCTAGGGCTCACCCAGAGTTTCATGGGGCCGATGGCCAAGCAGCACCGGATGGCGGTGATGACCGTGGCGCTGCTGTTGAACGCGTTCGAAACCATTTACTACGCGACCCACTACGCTTTGCTGATCGCGCTGGTGATCATCGCTCTTGGCTCCGTTGCCACCTGCGTCACGCGCACCCTGGCCATCGCCAGACAACTGAAGGGGAATGCTCATGTGGATCAGTAATGCGCTGATTTCGGTGCTGCGTTTCTTGATCGGCGTGACCGCCCGCTGGGAAAGCCCGCCGGACCTCTCGCGCCAGCGCATCTACTACGCCAACCACACCAGTCATATGGATACCCTGGCGATCATCGCTGCACTGCCGCCGGAAGCCCGATTGAACGTGAAACCGGTGGCGGCCGCGGACTACTGGGGCAAGAACCGTTTTCTGTCGTACATCTCGCAGAAAGGCCTGAATGCGGTGCTGATCGAGCGCAATCCGGCACCGGGTACCAATGTGCTGGAGCCGATCTTCGATGTGGTGCGAGCCGGTCATTCGATCATCATTTTTCCTGAAGGGACGCGCTCCACTCAGCCGCTGCCGGGGGAGTTCAAGTCCGGGATCTTCCGTCTGGCCGAAACCTTTCCCGATGTCGATCTGGTGCCGATCTACCTGGAAAACCTGCATCGTTCGATGCCCAAGGGCAAACATGTGCCGCTGCCGATCATCTGCACGATCCGCATCGGCGACCCGCTGCAGAGAATTGCCGGTGAGGAGAAACAGGCGTTTCTGGATCGCGCGCGTGACGCCATCGTGAGGTTGTCGAAATGAGTCTGGAAACCAAGTTCCTGTGGTTCTTCGCGGCAATCGCTGCACTGCTGGCGGTGGCTTCGCTGATTGGCGGCGTACTGGCCAGACGCGCAAAGAGCGAAAGCTCGATCGCGACCATCGAAAACCTCAACCAGCGCGTGAACGCGTGGTGGGGGATGGTCATTATTTTCTTCGTGTCCTGGCTGCTCGGCCCAAACGCGACGGTAGTGTTGTTCGGCTTCATTTCGCTGTTTGCGCTGCGCGAGTTCATCACCCTGACACCCACCGCACGCGGTGACCATAACGCGCTGTTTTCGGCGTTTTTCATCCTGATCCCGCTGCAATACCTGCTGATCGGCACCCATTGGTATTCGATGTTCACCCTGCTGGTGCCGGTGTATGCGTTCCTGCTGCTGCCGGCGATTGCCGTGCTGAGCCAGGACACCGAGGGCTTTCTGGAGCGCACGGCGAAGATTCAGTGGGGCGTGATGATCTGTATCTACTGCATCAGCCATGCGCCGGCGCTGCTGTTGCTGGACCTGCAGGGTTTCCAGGGTCAGAACGCCCTGCTGCTGTTCTACCTGGTATTCGTGGTGCAGATGAGCGATGTGCTGCAGTACGTGTTCGGCAAGCTCTTCGGCAAACGCAAGGTCGCGCCGCTGGTGAGCCCATCGAAAACCGTGGAAGGGCTGGTTGGCGGCGGGTTGTCCGCCACGCTTATCGGTGGCTGCATGTTCTGGATGACACCGTTCAGCTTCTGGCAGTCGCTGCTGATGTCGCTGGTCATCGTGGTGATGGGTTTCCTTGGCGGGCTGGTCATGTCGGCGATCAAACGCAGCCTGAGCGCCAAGGACTGGGGCACGATGATCAAGGGCCACGGCGGGATGCTCGACCGGATGGATTCGATCTGTTTCGCCGCGCCGATCTTCTTTCACCTCACCCGGTACTTCTTCTCGGCTTGATCAGGCGATTGCTTCACCAAGATAGAGTCGGTGTGTCTTCTCGATCTCATCGATCAATCGCGGTGCAACGCCTACTGATCCGGCAATCTCGCGCCAACGCTTAACGGCAGCGCAAACCTCTTGAATTATGGCCGGGGCGTCGATGCCCCGGATCTGTCGGGCAACGGCTTCGAGGTCCGCGAGCTCAAACCTGTCGCGCTTGCCATTGATAGTCATCTGGTGGGTCGCGACCCAGAAACTGCCAGGCTGATACGACCACGAAACATCATAGGCCGGGGAAAGAGACCAGGTGCCGGCTCGATCCATCAGGAAACTGGTGTTCTTGGTGTGGTCATCCTGATTACGCCCGACCACATTGAAAACCATGCGCCGAAAGTACTCTATTGCGTCGCTGCGCGAGAGTCCGAGCATTCGCATCACCCCGAATGCCTGCTCATAGGAGTAGCCGCCCGGCTGCTTATAGTCGGCATGATCCATGGCACACAGGGTCGCCATGTGGATCTTTTCCCCGTCATCGGTCCGATCAAAGCGCTTGGTCAGAAAGTGAGCACGCCCGCCCTCTTCCAATAATTCGCACGGGCTCATAGTGATGCCGGCGGCTTTGGCCATGAGCGAATATGCGTACTCCACACGTCCAAAACCCTGCGAATCGGCCAGGAAGTCAGTGTTTTTAGCAACGTCGAACTTCAGCAGCCAGTAGGAAAACCCCATTGGCGCCTTGACTTGCCCTGAACGGATCTCGCCAGCCGCGTTCATCGCGATAACGGCTTTGGCCCGCGCCCCGCCAGCGCTGGTGCCGACCTGAATCAAGCGCTGAAGTGCCTCGTCATCGACATCGGAATCGTGTTTTGCGAGGCGATCAGCCAAGCTTTCCCGTTGCGAGAGCACTTCGCTGGCAAGCTCTACCAGCGCATCAATCTGGACACTTTCACTGGCGTTTACAGAGCCAGTGAGGGCGGGCCGATACTCGAGCCCACCCATCCCGCGTGCACCCTGATACAGGATTCGCTCAACGGGAGTGAATGTCGTTTTGTCACGGCCCTCTTTAGCGAGCCAGGCGTCGATCAGTGCGTTACCGAAATCATCCGGCAGAGAGTCAGCCAGGATAGCCGGAAGGCCTTTATAGGTTTCCCGATTCAGGCCGGGAAAGGCGTAAGTCTGATTCGCAGCCAAGGGCATATGGATAGGCGAGATTTCGATACCGGTTTTGACGAATTCAGGATCGTATTCGAACAAACCCAGCTGGCTGCCCTCATCCCAGAGCAGCCCCCCGACAAACCGGTCGAACAGATACACCTTTGCAGTAATCACCAATCAACCTCCTTTTTGACTTCGCTGCCGGACACAGAATCGCCTGCGCTCCCTGCCGACGCCTTGCCCACCGCTCGTGTGCCGGTTGCCCGAACGCGCTGCGTTCCGGCCATCTTGATCACTTGCAATGGGCTCGGTCGAACGGGCTCAACCAGTAAGGCCGCTCTTTCCAGCTCGCCAATGACACGCAGGACGGCCAGCAGATTCACCAGGGTGCCTTTGCCATGGAGAAGATTGATCAAGGTCTGGCGGCTGATGCCGGCTTCCCTGGCGACATGCTCCTGGCTGAGATTCTTCTTCAGGCGCAATTCCTGGAGCCGGGCACCAATGGCGCTGGCAATCGCATCGTCGGTCATTGCTTGGAGGCGCATAGTGTCTAAATCCCTGAAGCGAATGTGCAAATGACGAAGTGTGTGTATTCAATACCAGGCCATGCGGAAAAATCGACCTGAGCCACATCCAATGCCATCACTGCGTATGGAAATCTGGGCATTAATACAAAAATCGTCCTTTACGTCTCAATTTGAAGGCATTAGCTCGCAGCAGTACTCATCACACATGCAGACAGATTAACGCCCAGATAAATAGACAATAAATAGAAGAATGGCCGATAAGGTATAAATATCAAGACAAAAAACATTCAGAAAATCATGAAAGGCACAGAAACAACTCCGAGGTAGCCGGGAACCCTACAGACACAAAAAATGGGCACCCGACCGCAATCGGAGTGCCCATTTTTTCACTACGGCTCTCCCCGCTATTCAGGGAGTGCACCGCAATTATGGATTGACGCTGTCTTTCAACGATTTGCCTGGCTTGAACGCAACGGTGTTGCTGGCCTTGATCTTCACCGGTTCACCGGTTTGCGGGTTTTTGCCGGTGCGGGCACCGCGGTGGCGTTGCAGGAAGGTGCCGAAGCCCACCAGCGTGACGCTGTCCTTGCGGTGCAGGGCGCCGGTGATTTCTTCGAGAACGGCGTTGAGAACGCGGTTGGCCTGCTCTTTGGTCAGATCCGCTTTTTCAGCGATTGCAGCGGCGAGTTCTGGTTTACGCATTAGTGAAGCCCCTTTGACGGTTTTTTGTTGTTATGTCCGTGCTGTTCTCGTTGGAACAGCGCCCAAGGCGCCGCAGGCTCTACTCTGCGGCAGACGGGAGTGAGGATGGCACGCGGATAAGGGCGGCGCCAGTCTCCCCGCGACCTTTGTGGGGGCAAAAGCGGGGTGATTCCGACAGAACGACCGGTATTTACGCCAGCAAGGCCGGAAGCTGTTTGTTCAGCGCGAGTTTTTCCATCACCGCCGCGCCGGTCAGGGCGTAACCGAGCAATTGCCCGTCTGCGTCGTGGCACAGCACCTTGATGTCCGCGCCCTGCCCTTCGACCGTCCAGACACCCTCGCGGCCCCGTGGCAGCGGGGAAACCACCAGCGGGCAGACCGGGGTTTTCACGGTGATCGGCATCGGACCGTAGTTCACCACGGTCGGGTTGCCGGCCAGGGTTTGTGCCAGCGCTCGCGCACAACTCATGAGGGGCATGACGTACAGAAGATTCAGCCCGTCGACCTCGGCGCAGTCGCCCAGGGCGTAAATGTTGGCGTGAGAAGTTTGCAGATGACGGTCGACCACTACGCCGCGATTGGTCTGGATGCCGGCTGCCGCCGCCAGATCGATCCGCGGGCGCAGGCCGATGGCCGAGACCACCACATCGCACGGGACGACCTGGCCGTCGGACAGGTGCGCTTCCAGCCCATCCACGACTTTTTGCAGACGGGTCAGCACCGGGCCGAGGTGGAATCGCGCACCGAGGCTTTCCAGCCCGGCCTGCACCGCAGCAGCAGCGGCCGGGTGCAGCAGGGTCGGCATCACCTGCTCGCAGGGTGCAACCAGTTGCACCTCGTAGCCGCCCAGAATCAAGTCATTGGCGAACTCGCAGCCGATCAGCCCAGCGCCGAGCAGCAACACTCGACGCTTGCCGGCCGCGGCGGCGCGAAAGCGCGCGTAATCTTCGAGATCGTTGATCGGGAACACCAGGTCCCCGCCATCACCTTCGATCGGCACGCGTACGGTTTCGGCGCCCCAGGCGAGGATCAGGTCGCGATAGCTCACTGCTTCCTCACCGATCCACAACCGCTTGTGGCCCGGATCAATGCCGCTGATGCGGGTGTGGGTGCGGATTTCGGCCTTCAACTGCTCGGCCATCGCGCCCGGCTCCGCCATGCTCAGGCCGTCGGCGTCCTTGTTCTTGCCGAAGCCGGTGGACAGCATCGGCTTGGAGTAGGAGCGACCGTCATCGGCGGTAATCAGCAGCAACGGGGTTTCGCCATCGAGTTTGCGAAACTCGCGGGCCAGGTTGTAACCCGCCAGCCCGGTGCCAATGATTACGACAGGTGCGCTCATGCCCTACTCCTCAGTGTTTTCTCAGTTGATTTCGATCATTTCGAAGTCCATCTTGCCGACGCCGCAGTCCGGGCACAGCCAGTCTTCCGGCACGTCCTGCCACAGGGTGCCCGGCGCAATGCCGTCATCCGGCCAGCCGTCGGCTTCGTTGTAAATCAGGCCGCAGACCACACATTGCCACTTTTTCATTCAGGTACTTCCTCAGGATTCAGGCTTTAGCCGGCGCGGACGGTCGATGGTGCAGCGCTGCCGTCCGGCTCAGGGCGTTTTGTACTGATCGGGCCGGGCAGATGCAAGCCTGTTCGGCGCAGCGGCGACCCGGATCAATCAAACTCGCGGCTCGCCATGGTAAGCTCGCCGCCTCATTTGCTGCCAATAATGACTCATTGTGCAACACACAAACGCTCCGCTGTGGCGCCCGCAAAGCGAACCGACACCCCTCCCCGACACATCCACGCTCGACTGGCTGTTCGACGAAGGCTCCCTGACCCGCCGACTGACGCGCCTGTCCGATGACGGCTTCAGCGTGACGCCGCTGTTCGAAGGCTGGCAGACCCTGCGCGACGACGAATGCGCCGCGCTGGACCTGGCCGAAGGCAGCGAAGGCTGGGTGCGTGAGGTGTATTTGCGCGGGCATGGCGAGGCCTGGGTGTTCGCCCGCAGCGTGGCGTCGCGCAGTGCCTTGCAGGGCGACGGCTTGCACATGGATGAACTGGGCAGCCGCTCGCTGGGCGAACTGCTGTTCTGCGATCACGCCTTCCAGCGCCGCGCCATCGAAGTCTGCCATTACCCGGAACATTGGCTGCCCGAAGATTCCCGGGCTCCTGGCCTGTGGGGGCGGCGTTCGCGTTTCGACCGTGGCGCATTGAGCGTACTGGTGGCGGAGATTTTCCTGCCTACGCTGTGGGAAGCCGTCCGCGCCCGTCCGGAGAACTGCTGATGTACCAAAGCCTGCTCAAATCCCTGAATCGCTTGAACCCGCGTGCCTGGGACTTCATCCAGCTGACCCGGATGGACAAGCCGATCGGCATTTACCTGCTGCTGTGGCCGACGCTCTGGGCCCTGTGGATTGCCGGTAAAGGCTCGCCATCGCTGGCCAATATCGTGATTTTCGTCCTCGGCGTGGTGCTGACCCGTGCCGGCGGCTGCGTGATCAACGACTGGGCCGACCGCAAGGTCGACGGCCACGTCAAACGCACTGCGCAGCGACCTATCGCTGCCGGCAAGATCAGTTCGAAAGAGGCGCTGGTGTTCTTCGCGCTGCTGATGGGCGTGAGTTTCCTGCTGGTGCTGTGCACCAATGCGGCGACGATCTGGCTGTCGCTGGGCGGTCTGGCGCTGGCGTTCACCTATCCGTTCATGAAGCGCTACACCTACTACCCGCAAGTGGTACTGGGCGCGGCGTTCTCCTGGGGGATGCCGATGGCGTTCACCGCCGAAACCGGTGAGTTGCCGGCCACCGCCTGGCTGCTGTGGATCGCCAATCTGTTGTGGACGGTGGGCTACGACACCTATTACGCGATGACCGACCGCGACGATGACCTGAAGATCGGCGTGAAATCCACGGCGATCCTGTTCGGCGAAGCGGACCGGGTGATCATCCTGACCTTGCAGCTACTGTCGCTGGGCTGCCTGGTGCTGGCGGGGTCGAAATTCGAGCTGGGGATCTGGTTCCACCTCGGCCTGCTGGTGGCGGCCGGGTGCTACGCCTGGGAATTCTGGTACACCCGCGACCGCGACCGGATGCGTTGCTTCAAGGCGTTCCTGCACAACCACTGGGCCGGGCTGGCGATTTTCGTCGGGATCGTGCTGGATTACGCGTTGCGCTGACTCACAAAACCTGTGGGAGCGAGCTTGCTCGCGAAAGCGTTGGGTCAGTTGCCACATAGGCTGACTGAAAAGACGCGTTCGCGAGCAAGCTCGCTCCCACAAGGGATTTGCGTTTATTTGTGCTCGTGAACCACGTGCCACACGTCCTTCATCTTGTCGCCGGTCATATCGCCCGGCTTGGCATCTTTCACGAAGGTGTACAGCGGTTTGCCGTCGTAGGCGTACTGCATCATGCCGTCATCACGTTTGATGACCGTCCATTTACCTTCAGCCTTGGCATCTGCCGGCGCCATCAACGGCGGCCAGTTCTTGGCGCAATCGCCGTTGCACATCGACTTGCCGCCACTGTCCTTGTCGAACGTGTAAAGCGTCATGCCCTTGTGGTCGACCATCATTCCGTCTTTCATCATGGCCGGCTCGGCCGCCATCGCCAGTCCAGGCAGAGTCAGGGCGGCAGCCATCAGCAAAGCCTTAAAGGAAGCAGTCATTTGTGTCATGGAAACCTTCTCTTGTGGTTGTCAGGATTCGGACTTAGAGCTTAGTTCAGGATTTGTACAATCGCCGCCGGACTAAAATACTGTCACACGACTGCAATAATTCCGTTATCTAATGCGGCGCAAGACAGTTAAATGACAAGAGGATTAAGGCATGGTTGGCAGGAGCATTCTGATCGTCGACGACGAAGCGCCCATTCGCGAAATGATCGCCGTTGCGTTGGAAATGGCCGGCTATGACTGCCTCGAGGCAGAGAACTCGCAGCAGGCCCACGCCATCATCGTCGACCGCAAGCCGGACCTGATCCTGCTCGACTGGATGCTGCCCGGCACCTCCGGCATCGAGCTGGCCCGCCGCCTCAAGCGTGACGAGCTGACCGGGGACATCCCGATCATCATGCTCACCGCCAAGGGCGAAGAGGACAACAAGATCCAGGGTCTGGAAGTCGGCGCCGACGACTACATCACCAAACCGTTTTCCCCACGCGAACTGGTGGCACGCCTCAAGGCTGTGCTGCGTCGCGCCGGCCCGACCGATGGCGAAGCGCCGATCGAAGTCGGCGGCCTGCTGCTCGACCCGATCAGCCACCGCGTGACCATCGACGGCAAACCTGCCGAGATGGGCCCGACCGAATACCGTCTGCTGCAATTCTTCATGACCCACCAGGAGCGCGCCTACACCCGTGGCCAATTGCTGGACCAGGTCTGGGGTGGCAACGTCTATGTTGAAGAGCGCACCGTCGACGTGCACATCCGGCGCCTGCGCAAGGCCCTCGGCGATGCCTACGAAAATCTGGTACAAACCGTGCGCGGCACCGGCTACCGGTTCTCCACCAAAGCCTGAGCCGAGCGCCAGCCCCGTAGACAAGGACCGCATTTTCCGTGAACCAAAACTGGCATGGCACCCTGATTCGCCACATGCTGTTGCTGGTCACCGGCTGCCTGGTGATCGGCCTGATCACCGGCTACTACGGCTGGAGTCTGGCGGCGGGACTGGGCCTGTACCTGGCCTGGACGCTCAAGCAACTGCTGCGCCTGCACGAATGGCTGCGCCTGCACCAACCCGATGAAGCACCGCCCGACGGCTACGGCCTGTGGGGTGAGGTGTTCGACAGCATCTACCACCTGCAACGCCGCGACCAACGGGTACGCGGACGCCTGCAAGCGGTGATCGACCGCGTTCAGGAGTCCACCGCCGCGCTGAAAGACGCGGTGATCATGCTCGACAGCGACGGCAACCTGGAATGGTGGAACCGCGCCGCCGAAACCCTGCTCGGCCTCAAGACCCCGCAGGACAGCGGCCAACCGGTGACCAACCTGGTCCGCCATCCGCGCTTCAAGGAATACTTCGAGCAGGAAAGCTACGCCGAACCGCTGGAAATCCCCTCGCCGACCAACGATCGCGTACGCATCCAGCTGTACCTCACGCGCTACGGCAACAACGAACACTTGATGCTGGTGCGCGACGTCACGCGCATCCATCAGCTGGAACAGATGCGCAAAGACTTCATCGCCAACGTCTCCCATGAGCTGCGCACCCCGCTGACGGTGATCTGCGGCTACCTGGAAACCCTGCTCGACAACGTCGAGGAAGTGAACCCGCGCTGGAGCCGTGCCCTGCAGCAGATGCAGCAACAGGGCGGACGCATGCAGACCCTGCTCAACGACTTGCTGCTACTGGCCAAGCTGGAAGCCACCGATTACCCGTCGGACAACCAGCCGGTGCACATCGACACTTTGTTGCAGTCAATCAAGAGCGATGCGCAGCAGTTGTCCGGTTCGAAAAATCAGCGCATCACCCTGGAAGCCGACACCAGCATTCTGCTCAAGGGCAGCGAGGCGGAACTGCGCAGTGCGTTTTCCAACCTGGTGTTCAACGCGGTCAAATACACCCCGGCCGAAGGCAATATCCGCATCCGCTGGTGGGGCGACGATCAGGGCGCACACTTGAGCGTGCAGGATTCCGGGATCGGCATCGACAGCAAACACCTGCCGCGCCTGACCGAACGCTTCTACCGCGTCGACTCCAGCCGCAACTCCAACACCGGCGGCACGGGCCTGGGTCTGGCCATCGTCAAACACGTGCTGCTGCGCCATCGCGCACGGATGGAGATCAGCAGCGTGCCCGGTCATGGCAGCACGTTCACCTGCCATTTCGCCCCGGCGCAGGTCGCTCAGGCACGGGTCATCAGCGCCGCTGAGTAATGCCGGACTAGGCAATCGCCAGGTCAGCCGCTACATTGGCTGACTTGCGCCTGCCTTTCAGGTGCGGATTTTTCTTTCTTTCGAATCACACGGAACCCGCAAAACTCCATCATGGACCCTTCCCCTGGCTTGTCCCTCGCAACAATATTCGCCGATTTCGGCATGATTCTTTTCGCTCTGATCCTGGTTTTGCTCAACGGCTTCTTCGTTGCGGCGGAATTCGCCATGGTCAAACTGCGCTCGACCCGGGTCGAAGCCATCGCTGAGCAGCACGGCTGGCGCGGGCACATCCTGCGCACGGTGCACAGTCAGCTCGATGCTTACCTCTCGGCGTGCCAGCTCGGTATCACCCTCGCCTCCCTGGGCCTTGGCTGGGTCGGCGAGCCGGCGTTCGCGCACATTCTCGAACCGCTGCTGAGCGCGGTCGGCGTGCAGTCGGCCGAAGTCGTCAAAGGCATCTCGTTCTTCACCGCGTTCTTCATCATTTCGTACCTGCACATCGTGGTCGGCGAACTCGCACCCAAATCCTGGGCGATCCGCAAACCCGAGCTGCTGTCGCTGTGGACGGCGGTGCCGCTGTACTTGTTCTACTGGGCCATGTACCCGGCGATCTACCTGCTCAACGCCAGCGCCAACACCATCCTGCGCATTGCGGGGCAAGGTGAACCCGGCCCGCATCACGAGCACCATTACAGCCGCGAAGAACTGAAACTGATCCTGCACTCCAGCCGTGGCCAGGACCCGAGCGACCAGGGCATGCGCGTGCTGGCCTCGGCGGTGGAAATGGGCGAGCTGGAAGTGGTCGACTGGGCCAACTCCCGGGAAGACCTGATCACCCTCGAATTCAACGCCCCGCTGAAAGAAATCCTGGCGATGTTCCGTCGCCACAAGTTCAGCCGTTATCCGGTGTACGACAGCGAGCGCAAGGAATTCGTCGGCCTGCTGCACATCAAGGACCTGCTGCTGGAACTGGCGGCGCTGGATCACATTCCCGAGTCGTTCAACCTCGCCGAACTGACCCGCCCGCTGGAACGCGTGTCGCGGCACATGCCGCTGTCGCAGCTGCTGGAGCAGTTCCGCAAGGGCGGCTCGCACTTCGCCGTGGTTGAAGAAGCCGACGGCAACATCATCGGCTACCTGACCATGGAAGACGTGCTGGAAGTGCTGGTCGGCGATATCCAGGACGAACACCGCAAAGCCGAGCGCGGCATCCTCGCCTACCAGCCGGGCAAGTTGCTGGTACGGGGCGATACGCCGCTGTTCAAGGTCGAGCGCCTGCTGGGGATCGACCTGGATCACATCGAAGCCGAAACCCTCGCCGGGCTGATCTACGAAACCCTGAAACGGGTGCCGGAAGAGGAAGAAGTGCTGGAAGTCGAAGGCCTGCGGATCATCATCAAGAAGATGAAAGGTCCGAAGATCATTCTGGCCAAGGTGCTGATGCTCGACTGACGGGGTTTACTGCTTGCCCAACGCAAAGTTGGGCAACGCCCCCAGCGGCTGGTTGAACTGATACGGAATCGACACCAGCCCCATCCCGGTGTTGCGCTGCACCACAAAGTGCAGGTGCGGGCCGCTGCTGTTGCCGGTGTTGCCGGACAGCGCCAGCGGACTGCCCACCGCCACTCGCTGCCCTTCGCGCACACTCACCGATCCTTGCTTGAGATGCAGGTACACGCCCATCGTGCCGTCGTCGTGCAGTATCCGCACGAAGTTACCGGAGGGATCGGTGCCACGCCCGTTCTGGGAATTCTCGGTCTTCACTACCACCCCGGCTCGCGCCGCAATGATCGGCGTACCGACCGGCATGGCAATGTCCATCGCGTATTTGTTCTTCGGCCCGAAGTGGCTGTAATCGCCATTGGCGCCCTGGCTGAGGCGGAACGGCCCGCCACGCCACGGAAACGGATAGCGATAGCCCTGTGCGGCGCCAGCGGGGTCACCGAGGGAATACTGGAACATCGGCGTGTACACCAGCGGCTTGCCACCGGACACCGCCGTCAGCAGCGCCAGCCGCGTATTGCTGCGCGCCGGCAGCACCCGGCGGATCGTTTGCGCCGGCGCACCACGCACGTTGCTCATCCCGGTAAACGCCAGCGCAACCTCGACCGGCGCGTACAGGTCGTTGCGCACGAACACCACGTCCGCGCCCTTCTGCTTCTTGATATCGAGATAGACCTGGCGCTCGAGGCGCTCGACCATCCGGTCCTGAAACACGAACACCTGGGAGCCTTTGCTCGGACGGTCGCTGTACGAAACCACTCCGTTGGCATCGGTGGATTTGTAGATCGTCATGGCCACAGTCGAGGTGGAGGCCATGAACAGACCACAGAAAAACAGCAGGCGCAGGGGCATGGGCAAAAGTTCTGTCGAGTAAGGCCTGGGAATGAGCCTAGCAGCTGAGACAGACCAGGCTAGTCGACAGATGTTTCAAATTGGCAGGTGCAGGAGATGATCGTCCCCACGCTCTGCGTGGGGATGCAGCCCGGGACGCTCTGCGTCCCATGCGTGAGGACGCAGAGCGTCCCTTGAGGCATTCCCACGCGGAGCGTGGGAACGATCAATGTCAGGCGACGAAGATCACGCGCCTGGAACGAAGTGCTTCTGCGCCGTGCCGCGGGCGATCAGGCGGGAGATGTAGTCGAGTTTCTGCGCGTCCTGGTCGACGAAGCGGAAGGTCAGTTGCAGCCAGTCGCTGTCGGGTTTCGGCTCGTGGGCGACGACGGCGTGCAGATAGCCGTTGAGGCGGGCGATTTCGGCGTTGTCGCCCTGCTCCAGATCGAGCACGGCGCTGTCGAGGATCTGCGGCAGGGTGTCGGTGCGTTTCACCACCAGCAGCGCTTCCTTGATGCTCAGGGCCTTGATCACGCATTGCTGGGTGCCGCTCGGCAGGCGCAGCTGACCCTGGCCACGACCGCCGGCCGGAGCGCTGGAGGCTGCCGGAGCTTTCACAGGCGGGCTGTTGAGCAGGCCACGCTGTGGCGCGGCGGCAGGTGCCGGGGCTGCAGCGGCAGGCTTGGCAAACGGGTTGACCGCTGCGGCTGCCGGGGCACCACCAATCACCGCGGCCTTGCCGCCGGTCAATGCGCTCAGGGAGTCGTTGCCGAACGCCGAGTTCATCTTGGTCGGGGCGCTGTTCATCAGGGTGTCGAGCTTGCCGACCTTGTTCAGGGCCTGCTTGACCTTGGTCAGCAGTTGCTCGTTGGTGAACGGCTTGCTGACGTAACCGGTGACGCCGGCCTGGATCGCCTGCACGACGTTTTCCTTGTCGCCACGGCTGGTGACCATGATGAATGGCATGGTCTTGAGGTTGTCCTGCTCACGGCACCAGGTCAGCAGTTCGAGGCCGGACATTTCCGGCATTTCCCAGTCGCACAACACCAGGTCGAAAGCTTCCTTGGCCAGCATGGCCTGGGCCTTCTTGCCGTTGATGGCGTCCTCGGTGCGGATCCCCGGGAAGTAATTACGCAGGCACTTTTTCACCAGGTCACGAATGAACGATGCATCGTCCACGACCAACACACTGATCTTGCTCATCCAACACCCCTATTAAAATCCCGGCAAGCATAACGCTGGCTGATGGCACATTGCCAAAACTCTTCAGTCACGCCGGGACTTTTCGTTCGCGGGTGCTGCTTTTTAATTCGCTTCTGCCCATGAAAAGCAGAAACAAAAACGCCCGGCCAAAGGGCCGGGCGCTTTTCTCAGGCAATCTTACTTATCGTCAGCATCGCCCGGAACATTAGCGGTTTCGCCACTTGTCCCTTCAACTTCTTCCTTCATGCGCTTGAGGCCCATGTGGCGCACATCGGTGCCGCGCACCAGGTAAATCACAAGCTCCGAGATGTTGCGCGCGTGGTCGCCGATCCGCTCCAGCGAACGCAGCACCCAGATAATGCTCAAGACCCGCGAGATAGAGCGCGGGTCTTCCATCATGTAAGTCGCCAGCTCACGCAGGGCGGTCTTGTATTCGCGGTCGATGATCTTGTCGTACTGCGCTACCGACAACGCCAGATCGGCATCGAAGCGGGCAAAGGCGTCCAGCGCATCGCGGACCATGTTGCGCACCTGGTCGCCGATGTGACGCACTTCGACATAACCGCGCGGCGCTTCGCCTTCTTCGCACAACTGGATTGCACGGCGGGCGATCTTGGTCGCTTCGTCGCCGATGCGCTCCAGGTCGATCACCGACTTGGAGATGCTGATGATCAGACGCAGGTCGGAGGCCGCTGGCTGACGACGAGCCAGAATGCGCAGGCATTCTTCGTCGATGTTGCGTTCCATCTGGTTGATCTGGTCGTCGATCTCGCGCACTTGCTGGGCCAGGCCCGAGTCGGCCTCGATCAGCGCGGTGACCGCGTCGTTGACCTGCTTCTCGACCAGCCCGCCCATGGCCAGCAGGTGGCTGCGCACTTCTTCCAGTTCGGCGTTGAACTGCGCGGAAATGTGATGGGTAAGGCCTTCTTTACTAATCATGTTGGCGTCCTTGGAGCGTCCGGTAAGGTGCGGCGGGCCGCAGCGTCAATTCTGTGAATAACCCGCAACTGTCAGCCGTAACGACCGGTGATGTAGTCTTCGGTCTGCTTCTTGGCCGGATTGGTGAACAGGGTATCGGTGTCGCCGAATTCCACCAGTTTGCCCATGTACATAAACGCCGTGTAGTCGGACACCCGCGCCGCCTGCTGCATGTTGTGGGTCACGATGACGATGGTGAACTTGGATTTGAGCTCGTAGATCAGCTCTTCGACTTTCAGGGTCGAGATCGGGTCAAGCGCCGAGCACGGTTCGTCGAGCAGTAGCACTTCCGGTTCCACGGCGATGGTACGGGCGATCACCAGACGCTGTTGCTGACCACCGGACAGACCGAGGGCCGAGTCATGCAGACGGTCTTTGACTTCGTCCCACAGGGCCGCGCCCTTCAGTGCCCACTCGACGGCTTCGTCGAGAATGCGCTTCTTGTTGATGCCCTGGATGCGCAGGCCGTAGACCACGTTTTCGTAGATGGTCTTCGGGAACGGGTTAGGCTTCTGGAACACCATACCGACCCGGCGGCGCAGCTCGGCCACGTCTTCGCCCTTGCGGTAGATGTTGTTGCCGTACAGGTTGATCGCGCCTTCGACGCGGCAGCCATCCACCAGGTCGTTCATACGGTTGAAGGTCCGCAGCAGCGTGGACTTGCCGCAGCCGGACGGGCCGATGAAGGCGGTCACGCGCTGTTTCGGAATGTTCATGCTGACGTCGTACAGCGCTTGTTTCTCGCCGTAGAACAGGCTCAGGCCCGGCACTTCGATGGCCACGGTTTCCTGTTCGAGGTTCAGGCTCTGCTTGTCGCGGCCCAGGGCAGACATGTTGATGCCGTGGGTATGTGTTTCGTGCTGCATGGGAGATCCCCTGTGCTAACAAATTCGGTTCGGTTGGCTGCCGGAATCTAGACCGGCAGCCCTTCAATTCTTGTGACGGCGATCAGCTGTCCAGCGCCTTGTACTTCTCGCGCAGGTGGTTACGGATGTACACCGCCGACAGGTTCAGGGTGGCGATCACCAGCACCAGCAACAGCGCCGTGGCGTACACCAGCGGCCGCGCGGCCTCGACGTTCGGGCTCTGGAAGCCGACGTCGTAGATGTGGAAGCCCAGGTGCATGATCTTCTGATCCAGGTGCAGATACGGGTAGTTGCCGTCCACCGGCAGCGACGGCGCCAGTTTCACCACACCCACCAGCATCAGCGGCGCCACTTCACCGGCGGCACGAGCCACCGCGAGGATCATGCCGGTCATCATCGCCGGACTGGCCATCGGCAGAACGATCTTCCACAGGGTTTCAGCCTTGGTCGCGCCCAGAGCCAGCGAGCCCTCACGCACGGTGCGAGGAATACGCGCCAGACCTTCTTCAGTTGCCACGATTACCACCGGCACCGCCAGCAGCGCCAGAGTCAACGACGCCCAGAGCAGACCTGGCGTACCGAAGGTCGGTGCCGGCAGCGCTTCAGGGAAGAACAGACGGTCGAGCGAGCCACCCAGCACGTAGACGAAGAAGCCCAGACCGAACACGCCGTAAACAATCGCCGGAACACCCGCCAGGTTGTTCACCGCGATCCGGATAACCCGGGTCAGGGTGTTCTGCTTGGCGTATTCACGCAGGTACACCGCCGCCAGCACGCCGAACGGGGTCACGATCATCGCCATGATCAGGGTCATCATCACGGTGCCGAAGATCGCCGGGAAAATCCCGCCTTCGGTGTTCGCTTCACGCGGGTCGTCGGACAGGAATTCCCAGACCTTGCTGAAGTAGAAACCGATCTTGGTGAACGTACCCATCGCGTTCGGCTGGTAGGCGTGAACCACTTTGCCCAGGCCGATTTCGATTTCCTTGCCGTTCGCATCACGAGCGGTCAAGGCGTCACGGTTGAACTGCGCGTGCAGGTCGGCCAGACGGGCTTCGATGTCCTGATAGCGAGCGTTCAGCTCGGCGCGCTCGGCGTCCATGTCCGCCTGGGCAGCCGGGTCGAGTTTGCCTTCCAGTTCCAGCTTGCGACCGTGCAGACGGATGCGCTCGAGGCCGGCGTTGATCGCGCCGATGTCGGTTTTTTCCAGCGACTTGAGCTGCGAGGCGAGGCCGTTCACACGGTTGATCCGCGCTTGCAGCTCAGGCCAGGCGGCTTCGCCTTCGGCGATCACCTTGCCGTCCTGTTTGACGTTGACCAGGTAGCCGTAGAAGTTGCCCCACTCACGACGCTCCAGCGCCATCAGTTCCACCGGCGTGGTCTGGTTGGTCAGCCACTCGCCGACGATCCAGGTGAAGTCGTTGCCGTTCAAGTCACGGTTGCCGACCTTGATCAGCTCGCGGGTCATGAATTCCGGACCTTCGTCCGGCACCGGCAGGCCGGCGCTCTTCAGACGGGCGCGCGGCACTTCTTCTTTCTGCACCACTTCGCCCACGACCAGATGCTGGCCCTGGCCCGGTACGTCATAGCTGGCGTGGATCAGATCCGCCGGCCAGAAGTGACCCAGACCGCGCACGGCGATTACCGCCAGCAGGCCAATGGTCATGATGACCGCGATGGACACCGCGCCGCCGCTGATCCAGACGCCGGGGGCGCCGCTCTTGAACCATCCTTTCAGGGAGTTCTGTTTCACAGACTTCTACCTTTGCTTAAAGCGACGAGTATTTCTTGCGCAGACGCTGACGAATCAGTTCCGCGAGGGTGTTCATGACGAAGGTGAACAACAGCAGCACCAACGCCGAGAGGAACAGCACGCGGTAGTGGCTGCCGCCGACTTCCGACTCCGGCATTTCCACCGCAACGTTGGCGGCCAGGGTGCGCAGGCCTTCGAACAGGTTCATTTCCATGACCGGGGTGTTGCCGGTGGCCATCAGCACGATCATGGTTTCGCCGACCGCACGGCCCATGCCGATCATCAGCGCCGAGAAAATGCCCGGGCTGGCGGTCAGGATCACCACGCGAGTCATGGTCTGCCACGGTGTGGCACCGAGGGCCAGCGAGCCCAGGGTCAGGCCGCGCGGCACGCTGAACACGGCGTCTTCGGCGATCGAGTAGATGTTCGGGATCACCGCAAAACCCATGGCCAGACCGACCACCAGAGCGTTGCGCTGGTCGTAGGTGATGCCCAGGTCGTGGGAGATCCACATGCGCATGTCACCGCCAAAGAACCAGTTCTCCATGAACGGGCTCATGTACAGCGACAGCCAGCCCACGAACAGGATCACCGGGATCAGCAGTGCACTTTCCCAGCCGTCCGGGACTTTCAGGCGGATCGATTCAGGCAGACGGCTGAAGGTGAAACCGGCGATCAGGATGCCGATCGGCAGCAACATCAGCAGGCTGAAGATGCCCGGCAGATGCCCTTCCACGTATGGCGCGAGGAACAGGCCGGCGAAGAAACCGAGGATCACCGTCGGCATCGCTTCCATCAGCTCGATCACCGGTTTGACCTTGCGGCGCATGCCCGGGGCCATGAAGTACGCGGTGTAGATCGCAGCGGCGACGGCCAGGGGTGCAGCCAGCAGCATCGCGTAGAACGCGGCTTTCAGGGTGCCGAAGGTCAGTGGCGAAAGGCTCAGTTTCGGTTCGAAATCGGTGTTGGCCGCAGTCGATTGCCAGACGTATTTAGGCTCGTCGTAGTTCTCGTACCAGACCTTGCTCCACAACGCGCTCCACGAGACTT
This sequence comes from Pseudomonas sp. B37(2017), assembly GCF_002112885.1. NCBI lineage: Bacteria > Pseudomonadati > Pseudomonadota > Gammaproteobacteria > Pseudomonadales > Pseudomonadaceae > Pseudomonas > Pseudomonas sp. B37(2017). The sequence continues at coordinate 308,017 of NZ_NEIX01000003.1, forward strand.
CCGGGTGCGGGTTGTCGAGCAGCAGCGGTTGCAGCTTGCCGCCGGCTTCGACGATTACGCGGTTGGCGCGCGGCGACAGGCCGAACAGTCCTTGGCCTTCGACGACTTGATCGACCAGCAAGGTGCGATGCGCCGTGCTGTGGAACACGCCGAGCTTGCCGCTGGCATCCAGGGCCAGGAAGCCCTTGCGACGTTCCTCGGCGGAAATTTCAACGATCGGCGTGGTGCCCATCTGGAAGGTGCGGATCTGCTTCAGACGCAGCTCGCCATCGGTGTCGCGGGCCATGAACCACTGGGCCAGGCCACCTTTGGAGTCACCGACGATCAGTGAGATGCCACCGACCAGTTGCGTGGTCGCAGTGACTTCAGCGTCAGCGTTTTCCAGCAGTTTGTAGCGACCGTTGAGGCTCTTGTCGCGCAGGCTGAACACGTCGGCCTGGGCACGCCCGTTGACCACGTACAGCCACTGCTGGCGCGGGTCGACGAAGATGTTTTTCACCGGCTCGGTCATCTGCGGCAGATCGATACGCTTCTGCTCGTTGGTGACTTCGCCGGTCATCATGTTTTCTTCGCTGGTCAGCGACAGCACATTGAGTTGCGAACCGGTGGAGCCGACCAGCATCAGGGTCGAATCGGTGGCGTTGAGGCTGACGTGCTCCAGCGCACCGCCGCTTTCGTTCAGCGCGATCGGTGCATCGCCGTACGGATACTCGATGGCCGGGGTGATGGTTTTATTGCCATCCGGGTAGCTGACTTTATAAGTGTGACGGAACACCAGCGCCTGACCGTTGGACAGGCCCACGGCCACCAGCGGATGGCCCGGCTGGTCTTCGCCGATGGAGGTCACACTGGCGCCTGCCGGCAAAGGCAGATCGACGCGCTTCAATTCAGCGCCACTGTCGATGTCGAAGAACAGCGCCTGGCCCTTGTCGGAAACGCGCATGGCCACCTGATTCTGCTCTTCGAGCGAAATCATCAGCGGCTTGCCGGCGTCCTGCATCCAGGCCGGGGTGATTGCATCTTTCGCGCTCAGGTCAGCACCTTTGAACAGCGGCGCGACCACGTAGGCGAGGAAAAAGAAGATCAGGGTGATGGCTGCCAGCACCGCCAGACCGCCGACGAGGACGTACCAGCGGGTGAAGCGATCCTTGAGCGCGCGAATGCGGCGCTTGCGTTGCAACTCAGGCGTATTGAAGTCAATGCGCTTGGGAGGGTTCGTAGTCATTTTGGAATTGGCCAGATCATTCATGCGCACACCCTAGCGATCCTGTATGACAGAAAGATGACAATGCAGTGACGCACCAAATCCGCCGCCAGCAGGGCACTGGCAGTGGATAGAAGAATTCGGGGAGTGTGGGGGCCGGGCCGCTTGCGGGCCGGGCCCCACACGTGAGTCAGGCGGGGTTCACCCCTGACTCAGTTTGTTACTTTTTTGCGACTTCAGCGCCGCCTTCCTGCAGACCCAGGTCAGCCAGTGCTTTTGCAGCAACCTTGGCTGGCAGCGGGATGTAGCCGTCTTTCACTACCACTTCCTGGCCCTGTTTCGACAGAACCAGTTTCACGAACTCGGCTTCCAGCGGGGCCAGAGGCTTGTTCGGGGCTTTGTTGACGTACACGTACAGGAAACGCGACAGCGGGTACTTGCCGTTCAGGGCGTTTTCTTCGGTGTCTTCGATGAAGTCAGTGCTGCCCTTCTTCGACAGAGCAACGGTTTTCACGCTGGCGGTCTTGTAGCCGATGCCCGAGTAACCGATGCCGTTCAGCGAGGAGCTGATCGACTGCACGACCGAAGCCGAGCCTGGTTGTTCGTTGACGTTAGGCTTGTAGTCGCCTTTGCACAGGGCTTCTTCCTTGAAGTAGCCGTAGGTGCCGGATACCGAGTTGCGACCGAACAGTTGAACCGGCTTGTTGGCCAGGTCGCCGGTCACGCCCAGGTCACCCCAGGTTTTCACGTCGGTCTTGGCGCCGCACAGACGGGTGGACGAGAAGATCGCGTCAACCTGTTCCATGGTCAGGTGCTGGATCGGGTTGTCCTTGTGTACGAAGACAGCCAGGGCGTCCACGGCAACCGGGATGGCGGTTGGCTTGTAGCCGTATTTCTGTTCGAAGGCTGCCAGTTCGGTGTCCTTCATCTTGCGGCTCATCGGGCCCAGGTTGGAGGTGCCTTCAGTCAGCGCAGGTGGCGCGGTGGCGGAGCCAGCGGCCTGAATCTGGATGTTTACGTTCGGGTATTCTTTTTTGTAGTTCTCAGCCCAGAGGGTCATGAGGTTGGCCAGGGTATCGGAGCCGACGCTGGACAGGTTGCCCGACACACCAGTGGTCTTGGTGTAGCTCGGGATAGCAGGGTCAACAGCGGCAACCGCGTTGGCAGTCGCAACGCCAGCAGCGACAAAAGTCATTGCCGCCATCAAACGCTTCAGTTTCATGCCTTACTCCTAGCAGATAGGGTGTGTTAAGTCGGGGCCAAGTATCAGCAGGCCGTGTGAACACTCTATGGCTGAAATATGACAATTGGATGAAAGGCCAGCATCCCTGTCGGAAGGCTGGCCTTTCAGTTGTAACCGCAAGTGTGAAGGTGGTTTAGCGACCTTTGCTCCAGAGCCACGCGCCGACCAGGATCCCCATCCCGCACAGCACCGCCACATAGTAGGCAGGCCCCATCGCGCTTTCTTTCAGCAACAGGCTGACCACCATCGGGGTCAGGCCGCCGAAGATCGCGTAAGCGACGTTATAAGAGAAGGACAGACCGCTGAAGCGCACCACCGGCGGGAACGCTTTGACCATCACATAAGGCACCGCGCCGATGGTGCCGACCAGGAAACCGGTCAGCGCATACAGCGGGAACAGCCAGTTCGGGTGATCGGCGAGGCTGTGATAGAAGGTCCAGGAACTGGCCAGCAAACCCAGGCAACCGAACACGAACACGCGACCGGCACCGAAGCGATCGGCCAGCGCGCCGGAAATGATGCAGCCGAAGCTCAGGAACACGATCGCCAGGCTATTGGATTGCAACGCGGTGGTCGGCGAGAAGTGATAGACCGTTTGCAGCACGGTCGGGGTCATCAGGATCACCACGACGATGCCGGCGGACAGCAACCAGGTCAGCAGCATCGAGACTGCAATCGCCCCGCGATGGTCACGCAGCACCGCGCGCAGCGGCACTTCTTCGGCCAGCGCCTTGCGTTGTTGCAGTTCGGCGAACACCGGGGTCTCGTGCAGCCAGCGGCGCAGGTAAACCGAGAACAGACCGAACACGCCGCCGAGCAGGAACGGAATCCGCCAGGCGTAATCCGAAACTTCCGTTTGCGTATAAATGCTGTTGATCGCGGTGGCGACCAGCGAGCCGAGCAGGATGCCCGCCGTCAGGCCGCTAGTCAGGGTGCCGCAGGCGTAGCCGATGTGCTTGCCGGGTACGTGTTCGGAAACGAAGACCCACGCCCCCGGCACCTCACCGCCGATCGCCGCGCCCTGAATGACGCGCATCAACAGCAGCAGGATCGGCGCCCACATGCCGATCTGCGCATACGTTGGCAGCAAACCCATGATCAGGGTCGGCACGGCCATCATGAAAATGCTCAGGGTAAACATCTTCTTGCGTCCCAGCAGGTCGCCGAAGTGCGCCATGACGATCCCGCCCAGCGGCCGTGCGAGGTAGCCGGCGGCGAAGATGCCGAAGGTCTGCATCAGACGCAGCCACTCGGGCATGTCGGCCGGGAAGAACAATTTGCCGACCACGGTGGCGAAGAACACGAAGATGATGAAATCGTAGAACTCCAGCGCGCCCCCCAGGGCCGAAAGCGACAGAGTCTTGTAGTCATTGCGGGTCAACGGTCGTGCGGGTTGGTCGGGCTGCGCGAGGCTCGAGGGCGCTGTGGTCATGGCAAGGTCTTCTCTTATAGTCGGATCTGCCGCCACAACAACGCTGGCTGTGGCTCGGGCAGGTTCGGCACCATAGCAAATTGTTCGAAAAAGCACATAGAGGCGCGTATTTGCCGGTCGAAATCAGAACCGGACGGTCGTCGCGGAGTCTACCGACCGATATACTCGCAACCTTGCTCCGGTTTGTAAGGGGTTGCTGTGCGAAAACGTCGTTGGCCCGACCCTTGCTCGGGATTAGCCGGTTTCGCAGAGTTTCTCCTTAGGCGCCTGATGGAAAACGTGACGAACGTAGTATGTTCGGTGCTGAATCGTTTTTCCCGAAGACGGCTACCACCAGCAATACCCAACGAAGAGTCACGGGTCAGAGGCACCCCCGGCATGATAGAGCTCGAACAAGAAGATCCGATCCCGCAAGGCGACCTGGCCTTGCAAATCACCGCGCTTCCCCGCGAAACCAACGGCTTCGGCGATATTTTCGGCGGCTGGCTGGTGGCGCAGATGGACCTGGCCGGCACTGCCATGGCCAGCCGTGTTGCCGGTGGCCGTGTTGCGACCGTGGCCATTGATCGCATGGCGTTTCTGGTGCCGGTGGCTGTCGGCGCGCAATTGTCCTTTTATACCCAGACCCTGGAAATCGGCCGCAGCTCGATCCAGATGATGGTCGAGGTGTGGAGCGACGATCCGCTGTCCAGCGAGTGGCGTAAAGTGACCGAAGCGGTGTTCGTGTTCGTCGCCATCGATGGCAGCGGCCGCACCCGTTCGGTTCCGCCACGCGCACGTTAAACCTCGCGGCCGTTTCACGGTCGATAGTCGTCCAAGTTGCTGATCGAGAGTTGTCCCATGAACACGCCCAACGTTGAAGCCGTGAAACTGGATGAACTGAACTGCTGGCGCATCCGCCACGGTCAGGCCGAAGTGCTGGTGGCCCAGCAAGGCGCGCACATCCTCAGTTATCAGGTGGACGGCCAGCCGCCGCTGATCTGGCTGAACGACAAGGCCGTGTTCAAGACCGGCAAGAGCATCCGCGCCGGCGTGCCGGTGTGCTGGCCGTGGTTCGGCGTCTTCGCCCGCAACCCGCAGAGCGTGCAGGCAATGCGCGTCAGCGAAGAACCGGCCGCCGCCCACGGGTTTGTCCGGGCGATGGATTGGGAACTGGGCGGTATCGAAACCGAAGGTGAAAGCCTCAAGGTCGAGTTCAAGCTGCCCTACCCCGAAGGTGGCTTTCCGGGCTGGCCGCATCAGGTCGACCTGACCCTGACCCTGCGCCTCGACGATCAGTTGCACATCAGCCTGACCAGCCACAACCGTGGTGCCGACACCGTCAGCATCAGCCAGGCGCTGCACAGCTATTTCGCGGTCAGCGATGTGCGCAACGTGCGCGTCGAAGGCGTCGATGGCCTGGATTACATCGAGACCCTCGACGACTGGAAGACTCACACCCAGCAAGGCGACCTGCGTTTTGCCGGGGAAACCGACCGCATCTATCTCGACGCTCCGCCGCAACTGAGCATCGTCGATCCGGCCTGGGAACGGCGCATCGTGCTGACCGCCAGCGGTTCACGTACGGCGGTGATCTGGAACCCGTGGATCGACCGCGCCGCTGCGCTTAGTGACATGGACAACGATGGCTGGCAGCGCATGCTCTGCATCGAGACGGCAAACGTGATGAACGACGTGGTGAACCTGGCACCGGATGCCCGCCACACCATGGGTGTCAGCGTCGGCAGCAAGCCGCTTTAACCAACACCGCAAAACCCATTGTGGGAGGGGGCTTGCTCCCGAAGACAGTGTCTCAGTCGACGAATCCATTGACTGATCCACCGCCTTCGGGAGCAAGCCCCCTCCGACATTTGTTATGAGCAGGTTTTAGAGATCCGATTCCTGCACCACCCGCACCTTGTCCGCCTCCAGCGCATACGCCGCATCGGCCAGATCATTGCTGACCTTCTCGATCTTCAGCGTGCCGGTCACCCACAGAGGCGTGTAGATATCATCCAGCTTCAAGCCTTTCGGATAACGCACCAGCACCAGTTGATTCGGCGGCGGTGGCGGCACGTGGATGCACGCGCCCGGGTACGGCACGAGGAAGAACAGCGTGCTGCGGCCCTTGGCGTCGGACTCCAGCGGCACTGGATAACCACCGATGCGGATGTGTTTGTCGTTCATCGACGCCACGGTCTTGGTCGAATACATCACCGCCGGCAAACCTTTGGCCTGCTTCATCCCGCCTTTCTGGGTGAAGGTGCCGGTGGCTTCCGGGGAGTTGTGGTCGATTTCAGGCATTGCCTCGAGGGCTTTCTGATCCGACTTGGGCATCAGTTCCAACCAGTCGGTTTCCGGCAGATCGCCGGCGTGGGCCAGACCGCTGCCCAGCAAAAGGAGAGTCAACAGAAGACGGCGCATGAAGGTGCTCGGTAAAGGATGCTCGAATAAGGAGGGAACGCTGAATCGCCGAGCATTCTAGCCCTCCCCGCCGGATTGGCAGAGAGGGCTTTGTCGCTTTGGATCAGTTCTTTTTGATCAGGCCGTAGATCACCAGCAACACGATCGCGCCAACCAGCGCGCCGATGAAGCCGGCGCCCTGACCCGCCTGATAGATGCCCAGGGCCTGGCCGCCGTAAGTGGCTGCCAGCGAACCGCCGATACCGAGCAGGATGGTCATGATCCAGCCCATGCTGTCATCGCCCGGTTTCAGGAACCGCGCCAGCAGGCCGACGATGAGGCCGATAAAGATGGTTCCGATAATTCCCATGGCATTTCCCTCTGAATGGTAGATATGCGATGAAGCCTAGTCAGACTTTCGCATCCTGCCATCAGAGAACGGCGGCCCCGCAATGGTTCCGCCGCTGCCAGATGAAACTGTCGTTACTCGGCGATCAGCGCTTCGACCTTGAGGATCTGCTGCTCGAGGGTCGCCTTGTCCTTGCAGCGCAGGTTGGCGTGGCCGACCTTGCGCCCGGCCTTGAAGGCCTTGCCGTAGTGATGCAGATGGCAATCGTCGATGGCGATGACCTTCTCGACCGGCGGAACCACACCGATGAAGTTGAGCATCGCGCTCTCGCCGACCTTGGCGGTCGAACCCAGCGGCAGACCGGCAACGGCCCGCAGATGGTTTTCGAACTGGCTGCACTCGGCGCCTTCGGTGGTCCAGTGCCCGGAGTTGTGCACGCGCGGGGCGATTTCGTTGGCCTTGAGGCCGCCGTCGACTTCAAAGAACTCGAACGCCATCACGCCGACGTAGTTCAGCTGCTTGAGCACACGGCTGGAATAGTCTTCGGCCAGAGCCTGCAGCGGGTGATCGGTGCTGGCAACGGACAGCTTGAGGATGCCGCTGTCGTGGGTGTTGTGCACCAATGGATAGAACTTCGTCTCGCCATCACGGGCACGCACGGCGATCAGCGACACTTCACCGGTGAACGGCACGAAGCCTTCCAGCAGGCAGGCCACGCTGCCCAGCTCGGCGAACGTACCGACCACGTCTTCCGGCTTGCGCAGGACTTTCTGGCCCTTGCCGTCGTAACCCAGGGTGCGGGTCTTCAGCACGGCCGGCAGGCCGATCGACGCAACGGCGGCGTCCAGATCAGCTTGCGACTGGATGTCGGCGAACGCCGGGGTCGGAATCCCCAAGTCCTTGAACATGCTCTTTTCGAACCAGCGGTCGCGAGCGATGCGCAGGGCTTCGGCGCTCGGGTAGACCGGCACGAATTGCGAAAGGAAGGCCACGGTTTCAGCCGGAACGCTTTCGAACTCGAAGGTCACCAGATCGACTTCATCGGCCAACTGGCGCAGATGATCCTGATCGCCGTAATCGGCCCGCAGGTGTTCGCCCAACGCAGCGGCGCAAGCGTCCGGCGCAGGGTCGAGGAAAGCGAAGTTCATGCCCAGCGGGGTGCCCGCCAGGGCCAACATGCGGCCCAACTGGCCGCCACCGATTACACCGATCTTCATCTCAACAACCTCAGGCAATACGTGGGTCTGGATTGTCCAGGACGCTGTCTGTCTGCTCGGCACGGAAGGTTTTCAGTACCGCGTGGAATTGTGGATGCTTGGCGCCCAGGATGCTCGCCGACAGCAGCGCTGCGTTGATCGCACCGGCCTTGCCGATGGCCAGGGTGGCAACCGGAATACCGGCCGGCATCTGCACGATCGACAGCAGCGAGTCGACGCCCGAGAGCATGGCCGACTGCACCGGTACGCCCAGCACCGGCAGGTGGGTCTTGGCCGCACACATGCCTGGCAGGTGGGCTGCGCCACCGGCACCGGCGATGATCACCTCGATGCCGCGGCCTTCAGCCTCTTCGGCGTACTGGAACAGCAGATCCGGGGTGCGGTGGGCGGAAACCACCTTGACCTCGTAAGGGATGCCGAGCTTTTCCAGCATATCGGCGGTGTGGCTAAGGGTGGACCAATCGGACTTGGAGCCCATGATCACGCCAACCAGTGCACTCATCGTCGCGCCTCTTCTCTCTGGGCGCCCGCAGGCGCGTCAAAAACAACAAGCCACGCAGGATGCGTGGCTTGTTGTAGGAAAAATGGCCGGACGAACCGGCCGAAGGCCGCGCAGTATACCGCAAAGAAAGCAATAAACAGCCCCCGTTGCGACCATCTGTCATCTGCCGCAAAAGCCCGGTTTTATTGACTCGAAGGTCAGTGGCCGGGACATGTTTCACGCACCGGCCGGACCTTGCGCCGCACCGCCTTCCAGCTTGCGCCACAACAACCGCACATTGGCCTTGCGCACCAGCGCACAGCGGTACAGGCGAATCTCCAGCGGCACATGCCATTGCGGGCCGCCACAAACTACCAGCTCGCCCCGGGCCAGTTCGGCCCGCACGCTCAGTTGCGGCACCCAGGCAATGCCGAGGCCTTCCAGCGCCATGCTTTTCAGGCTGTCGGCCATGGCCGTTTCATAGATCGTGGTGAAGCGCAGCTGACGCTGGCGCAGCAAGCCGTTCACCGAACGCCCGAGAAACGCCCCGGCGCTATAGGCGAGCAACGGCACACTGCCCTCACCTTCCAGATCGAACAGCGGCTTGCCATTGGCATCTGCCGCACACACCGGAAGCATTTCGGTCTGGCCCAGGTGCAGCGACGGGAAGATCTCCGGGTCCATCTGCATCGCCGCGTCCGGGTCGTAGAACGCCAGCATCAGATCGCAGCCACCTTCACGCAGCGCGTGAACCGCGTCGCCAACGTTGGTCGCCACCAGCCGGGTGGCGATGTTCAGGCCTTCGTTGCGCAATTGCGCGATCCAGCGTGGGAAAAAGCCGAGGGCCAGCGAGTGCGCCGCCGCGACCTGGATCACTTCGCCCTGCCCGCCTTCCAGATGATGAAGATGGCGCAGCACTTCACCGAGCTGTTCGACCACCGTGCGCGCGGTCACCAGGAACAGTTGCCCCGCCGCCGTCAGCTCGATCGGCGTGCGCGAGCGGTTGACCAGCGTCAGCCCGAGCGCCGCTTCCAGGCTGCGGATCCGCCGACTGAACGCCGGCTGGGTCACGAAGCGCCGTTCGGCCGCCTGCGAGAAGCTGCGGGTGGCGGCCAGAGCACTGAAGTCCTCGAGCCATTTGCTTTCCAGATTCATCACGTCCTCCCGGACACGCACCAAAACAGGTCACACGTCTGCCGCGCACGCGGCGTCACACGGGCATTATGCCGAATGTGCATAGGGCAGTGTTTAACAGCATTGGCCCAAAAATTCCCACAAGCCTAGCATTCGCAGCGTTCCGGCACAGACCGGGTCCATATCGAGATGATTTCTATCATGTCCTCCGCTGCATCATTCCGCACAGAAAACGACCTGCTTGGCACCCTCGAAGTCCCTGCTCAAGCGTATTACGGCATCCAGACCCTGCGAGCGGTGAACAACTTCCGCCTCTCGGGCGTTCCGATTTCGCACTACCCGAAGCTGGTTGTCGGTCTGGCGATGGTCAAACAGGCCGCCGCTGACGCCAACCGCGAGCTGGGTCACCTGAGCGAAGCCAAGCACGCTGCCATCAGCGAAGCCTGTGCACGTCTGATCCGCGGCGATTTCCACGAAGAGTTCGTGGTCGACATGATTCAAGGTGGCGCCGGTACTTCCACCAACATGAACGCCAACGAAGTGATCGCCAACATTGCTCTTGAAGCGATGGGTCACCAGAAAGGCGAGTACCAGTACCTGCACCCGAACGACGACGTGAACATGGCGCAGTCGACCAACGACGCCTACCCGACCGCGATCCGTCTGGGTCTGCTGCTGGGTCACGACGCGCTGCTGGCCAGCCTCGACAGCCTGATTCAGGCGTTCGCGGCCAAGGGTGAAGAATTCAACCACGTCCTGAAGATGGGCCGTACCCAGCTGCAAGACGCCGTACCGATGACTTTGGGTCAAGAATTCCGCGCTTTCGCCACCACCATGGGCGAAGACCTGGCCCGTCTGAAGACGCTGGCCCCGGAGCTGCTGACCGAAGTGAACCTGGGCGGCACCGCGATCGGTACCGGCATCAACGCCGACCCGCGTTATCAGGCCCTGGCCGTACAGCGCCTGGCGCTGATCAGCGGTCAACCGCTGGTTCCGGCCGCCGACCTGATCGAAGCCACCTCCGACATGGGCGCCTTCGTGCTGTTCTCCGGCATGCTCAAGCGCACCGCGGTCAAGCTGTCGAAGATCTGCAACGACCTGCGCCTGCTGTCCAGCGGCCCGCGCACCGGCATCAACGAAATCAACCTGCCGGCGCGTCAGCCAGGCAGCTCGATCATGCCAGGCAAGGTCAACCCGGTTATCCCGGAAGCCGTGAACCAGGTGGCATTCCAGGTCATCGGTAACGATCTGGCGCTGACCATGGCAGCCGAAGGCGGCCAACTGCAACTGAACGTGATGGAGCCACTGATCGCTTTCAAGATCCTCGACTCGATCCGTCTGCTGCAACGCGCCATGGACATGCTGCGCGAGCACTGCATCGTCGGCATCACCGCCAACGAAGCGCGCTGCCGCGAACTGGTCGAACACTCGATCGGTCTGGTCACCGCACTGAACCCGTACATCGGCTACAAAAACGCCACCCGCATCGCCCGTATCGCCCTTGAAAGCGGCCGCGGCGTGCTGGAACTGGTGCGCGAAGAAGGTCTGCTCGACGAAGCCATGCTCGCCGACATCCTGCGCCCGGAAAACATGATTGCTCCGCGTCTGGTGCCTCTGAAGGCCTGATCCGACGCGTTACTTGTAGCACCGCTCACCAGGTCGAGGGACTAGACACCTCTCACCTTTTGAGGGCTTGGGGATGATTCCCCGAGCCCTTTTTTTTAACTGTTTGAACCTGAGAACCGTATGTATGGAAGCTGACCGCAAATCAGCTTTCACACAAACCCGACGCCGGTAACGTCGGGTGTTTCAAAGCTTCGTTTCGTCGCTCGCACCACAACCGTGCAGACGGGCGCCGCACTGATCGGTATAGTGCCGCCCCTCTTCGCGTGAGCGGTCGTCGGTAACGAGGCCATAACCCATGCGAAACCCGAACTAATAACAAACCCGCGATATGGATCCGGGACGAAACCCTCGCCTCGCCTGTTGTGCCGCGCGCACACCGGTGTAACGCGATGTTTCCGACCATCCAGCATTTGCTTACACAATAAACAGCGAGGAAAAATCCATGCTCGAAGTCATCAACGACTTCCTCTCAGGGAAAGTACTGATCGTGCTCATTGTCGGGCTCGGTAGCTACTTCACGATTCGCTCGCGTTTCGTTCAATTGCGCCATTTCTTCCACATGTTCGCGGTGTTCCGCGACAGCCTCAAAGGCAGCGCCGGTCAACTCAGCTCGTTCCAGGCCCTGATGCTCAGCCTCGCCGGCCGCGTCGGTGCAGGCAACATCGCCGGTGTCGGCATCGCCGTGACCCTCGGTGGTCCGGGTGCGGTGTTCTGGATGTGGGTGACCGCACTGGTCGGCATGTCCAGCAGCTTCTTCGAATGTACGCTGGCCCAGGTCTACAAGCGCGCCGATGGCGACGGCCTGTACCGTGGCGGTCCGGCTTACTACATCCAGCACGGCCTGAAACTCAAAGGCATGGCGGTGGTGTTCTCGATCCTGCTGCTGGTCACCTACGGCTTCGCCTTCATCGGCCTGCAGTCCTACACCGTGACCCACTCGCTGCAGAACGCCTTTGCCTTTGATCCGCAACACACCGGTATCGTCCTGGCTGTGCTGCTGGCCATTACCTTCATCGGCGGCATCAAGCGCATCGCTTCGGTGTCCGACCTGCTGGTTCCGATCAAGACCCTGGCCTACATCGGCGTGACCCTGTACGTGATCGGCACCCAGATCGAACACGTGCCAGCCATGCTGGAAACCATCTTCAAGAGCGCCTTCGGTCTCGACCCGGCCTTCGGCGGCCTGCTCGGCAGCGCAATCGTGATGGGCGTGAAACGTGGCGTGTTCGCCAACGAAGCGGGCCTGGGCAGTGCGCCGAACGTCGCCGCCGTGGCGGCCGTGAAGCACCCGGGCGCTCAAGGCGTGGTTCAGGCGTTCAGCGTGTTCCTCGACACCTTCGTGATCTGCACCTGCACCGCGCTGCTGATCCTGCTGTCGGGCTTCTACACCCCGGGCTTCGAAGGTGACGGCATCGTCCTGACCCAGAACTCGCTGGCCGCCGTGGTCGGTGACTGGGGCCGCATGTTCGTCAGCGTCGCACTGTCGCTGTTCGTCTTCACTTGCATCCTCTACAACTACTACCTGGGCGAAAACAGCCTGCAGTTCCTCACCCGCAACCGCGCTGCGCTGATGACGTTCCGCGGCCTGGTGCTGGCGCTGGTGGTCTGGGGTTCGATGCAGGACCTGTCGACCGTGTTCGCCTTCGCCGACATCACCATGACCTGCCTGGCCTTCGTCAACCTGGTGGCCCTGGCCATGCTGTTCAAGGTCGGCATGCGCGTGATGCGCGACTACGACGCGCAACGCCGCGCCGGCGTCAGCCAGCCGGTGTTCGACTCCAGCAAGTTCAGCGATCTGGACCTGGACCTGAAAGCCTGGCCGGCCAATCCGCCGGCCGACACTCAGGCTGACGCTCAGCCGCAAGGCATCCCCGCAGCGCAACGCTGATCGGGTAAAAACCGGGCGCAGGTCTTGCGCCCGGCGTGACACAAGCAGCGGTCGGCGTCATGCTCGACCGCATGCTGTCCTCGTTCAGGAGAACTCCCCATGAATTCCTCGACCTACCCTGCCGCCCAGCACGTCATGGTGCTGTACACCGGTGGCACCATCGGCATGCAGGCCAGCGCCAATGGCCTGGCCCCGGCGTCCGGTTTCGAAGCGCGGATGCGCGATTACCTGCACAGCCAGCCTGAGCTGGTGGTACCGCAGTGGCGCTTTCGCGAGATGTCGCCGCTGATCGACAGCGCCAACATGACCCCGGCCTACTGGCAGCAACTGCGTGAAGCGGTGGTCGACGCGGTCGATGTGCAAGGCTGCGACAGCGTACTGATCCTGCACGGCACCGACACCCTGGCCTACAGCGCCGCCGCCATGAGCTTTCAGCTGCTCGGCCTGCATGCCCGCGTGTGCTTCACCGGCTCGATGCTGCCGGCCGGCGTCACCGACAGCGACGCCTGGGAAAACCTCAGCGGTGCGCTGGTCGCTCTCGGCCAAGGTCTGGCGCCGGGCGTGCATCTGTATTTCCACGGCGAATTGCTGGCGCCGACCCGTTGCGCGAAAGTGCGCAGCTTCGGCCGTCATCCGTTCAAACGTCTGGAGCGTCAGGGCGGCGGCGTGAAAGCCACTTCCCTGCCGGCAGCGCTGAACTACAACCAGCCCAAGCAACTGGCCAAAGTGGCCGTGCTGCCACTGTTCCCGGGCATCGGCGCCGAGATCATCGACGGCCTGCTCGACAGCGGCATTCAGGGTCTGGTGCTGGAGTGCTACGGCAGCGGCACCGGGCCGAGCGACAATCCAGAGTTTCTCGCCAGCCTTGGTCGGGCGCGGGACAACGGCGTGGTTGTGGTTGCAGTCACGCAGTGCCATGAAGGCGGTGTCGAGCTGGATGTGTATGAAGCCGGCAGCCGCTTGCGTGGCGTTGGTGTGTTGTCCGGTGGAGGGATGACCCGCGAGGCGGCGTTCGGCAAGTTGCACGGTTTATTAGGGACAACTCTGGAAACAAACGAAGTCCGTAGTCTGATAGAACTCGATCTGTGCGGCGAACTGACGCAAGTCTAATCCCACTCTTAAATACATGAAAACCATAACCCACTCTTAGGCATTAATGGGTTATGGTTGGATCAGCATTAAACAAAATCGAAAATAATATCTTCGATATTTACAACCGGTGAACCGCTCATCATTTTCGCATTGCCGCCACCATAATATCTATTGCCTACAGCATCGTGCGAAACCTTGATTTTCCCTTCTACCCACGAATATGTTTCTCCCCCCTCTTCTTTATAACTAACCAATGCACTGTCAGGCCCCAATTCCTGTCCAAAATTTCGTTCTTCAACAACGAGAATAATACCGCTTTCAAAAATATCATCTCCGCTTCCGAACATAATGATCCAGCTCACTCCCTTAATGATTTTCCAGAGAGGCAGATCAATTGGGCTGCCGTCAGCCATAGCCTTCAAACGGCCAGTCAAATTCGTCTTCGATCCATTTCCGACACTCAGGCTTTCTTGAACCAAATTTTCAAAACCAGACTTTTCCATGACAAACACCTTTTTCGTAATTTAGAATTCGCCAGCAATTCGAAAGTAGCTAAAACAGCCTCAGAGTCAAGAAAAAACCCTGAAAAAACCAAATAACTTTATTCACATACAAAAACACGACCAACGGTTAACTCTCCTGTCAAAACCTGCAACTTCTGACAGTGGCGGCTTTAAAATATCAACATTATTCTATTCAGGCGCCTGCCTGAATTCTCGAACTAACCCACTTCTATTATTCAAATTTCATATTATCGAAAGTCCTTCTTGAATATTTTACGGCACATAACTTGCTAAAAAATCATCACATCCAGACTGGACGTTCCCAATGCTCCACTCCCACCTCACCACCCTCAACGCCGTCTCCCTGGTGCTCAACACCTTCCGGGATCAGGGCCTGTCCAGCGAAGCACTGCTGGCCGGCAGCGGCATCAGCGCGGCGGATCTGAGCCGGGCCGACACCCGCATCACTACCAACCAGGAGATGCAGGTCTGCGCCAACGCGGTTGCGCTCAAGCACGACATCGGCCTGGAACTGGGCCGGCGCATGCACGTTTCCTGCTACGGCATCCTCGGTTACGCGCTGCTGACCTGTGCCACCTTCGGTGACGCTTTGCGGCTGGCGATCCGTTATCCGGCGCTGCTGGGAACACTTTTCGAACTGAGCCTGGAAGACGACGGCGAGCGCGTCTGGTTCGTTGCCGCCGATTATCGCGAGAGCCCGGCGATGGCGGTGTTCAATGCCGAGTTCTGTCTGGTGTCACTGAAAGTCATCTGCGATGACCTGCTCGGCCATCCGCTGCCTCTGCTCGCCACCCGCTTCGAACACACCGCGCCAGACTATCGCGACAGCTACGCCGAACACTTCAAGGCGCCGCTGCACTTCGGCGCCAAGGACAACGCCTTCGCCTTCGACCGGCGCTGGCTCGACCAGCCGCTGCCGCTGGCCGACATCATCACCCACCAGGCCATGGCCGAGCGCTGCCGCAAACAGAACACCGAGTTCACCGGCCGTCAGGCGTGGCTGGGGCGGATCCGCCAGTTGCTCAGTGCGCAACTCAATGCCGCACCGGGGCTGGAAGGCCTGGCGCAACAGATGAACTGCTCGCCGCGCACGCTGCGCCGGCATCTGAAGGACATGGGTTGCAGCTATCAGGAGCTGCTCGACGAACTGCGTTTCGAGCGGGCCAAGCAGATGCTTTGCGAGGATCAGTTGCCGATCTACCGCATCGCCGAAACCCTCGGCTTCAGCGAGACCGCGAGCTTCCGCCATGCCTTCGTGCGCTGGAGCGGCGTGGCACCGAGTCAGTTCCGGCCACACGGTTAAACCGTCGAGGGGCGATATCAGGTCAGCATTTTTGGCCACATCGATCCCCTTTTGGCCTCTCTGGCCGTTCTCCGATTCGCCCCGCGCCGCAACACTGGAGCCAACCGAATCAGCCCCTGCGGAGAACAACAAATGCTGACGATCTACTCTGACGATCACCACCTGCACCATGGCCGCTGCGAATTGATCGACGGGCAACTCAAGCCCTGCTTCGAGATGCCGTCACGCGCCGACCACGTGCTGCAACGGGTGAAAAACCAAAACCTCGGCCCGGTCGAGGCGCCGAAGGATTTCGGCCTCGGGCCGATCGAGCGCATCCACAGCCGCGACTACCTCGACTTTTTCAAAGGCGCCTGGGCGCGCTGGACCGAATTCAACACCGACGGCGATTTGCTGCCCTACACCTGGCCGGCGCGCACCTTGCGTCAGGTCAAACCGGCCAGCCTGCACGGCCAGCTCGGCTATTACAGCTTCGACGGCGGCGCGCCGATCACCGCCGGCACCTGGCAAGCGGCGTACAGCGCAGCCCAAGTGGCGCTGACCGCACAAGCAGAAGTCCAGCGTGGCGCCCGTGGCGCTTTTGCTCTGTGCCGTCCACCGGGACACCACGCTGCCGGCGATTTGATGGGCGGTTATTGCTACCTCAACAACGCCGCCATCGCTGCGCAGGCGTTCCTCGATCAGGGCCACAAGAAGGTCGCGATCCTCGACGTCGACTACCACCACGGCAACGGCACCCAATCGATTTTCTACGAGCGCAGCGATGTGCTGTTCACCTCGATCCACGGCCACCCGGAAGCGGAATTCCCGTTCTTCCTCGGCTACGAAGACGAACGCGGCGAAGGTGCCGGTGAAGGCTTCAACTTCAACTATCCGCTGCCGGCGGGTTCCGGTTGGGATGTCTGGAGCGCGGCGCTGGATCAGGCCTGCCAGGAGATCGACAACTACGGTGCCGACATCATCGTCGTGTCGCTGGGCGTCGACACCTTCAAGGACGATCCGATCTCGCAGTTCAAGCTCGACAGCCCGGACTACCTGGCCATGGGCAAACGCATCGCGGCCCTCGGCAAACCGACCCTGTTCGTCATGGAAGGTGGCTACGCGGTGGAAGAAATCGGCATCAACGCGGTGAACGTGCTTGAAGGTTTCGAACAATGAGCAGGCTCAAGCACTTCATCGCGCCGGCGTTGTGCGCGGCGCTGCTGAGCGGCGCCGCACACGCCGAAGAACGCACCCTGCGCGTCTACAACTGGTTCGACTACATCACCCCCAAGGCACTGGAAGATTTCAAGGCGCAGAACAGCCAGACCAGACTGGTCTACGACATCTTCGACACCAACGAAGCACTGGAGGCCAAGCTGCTGACCGGCAACTCCGGCTATGACGTGGTGGTGCCGTCCAACGTGTTCCTCGCCAAGCAGATCGAGGCCGGGGTGTTCCAGCCGCTGGATCGCAGCCAGTTGCCGAACTGGAACCACCTCGACCCGAAACTGATGAAGCTGATCGAGGCCAACGATCCGGGCAACCAGTTCGCCGTGCCGTACATGTACGGCACCATCCTGATCGGCTTCAACCCGGCCAAGGTCAAGGCTGCACTGGGTGACGATGCGCCGGTGGACAGCTGGGACCTGATCTTCAAGGAAGAGAACATCAGCAAGCTCAAGCAATGCGGCGTGGCCCTGCTCGACTCGCCATCGGAGATCCTGCCGCTGGCCCTGCAACACCTCGGCCTGGATCCCAACAGCAAGAACCCGGCGGACTACGCCAAGGCTGAAGCGCTGCTGATGAAGATTCGCCCGTACGTGACCTACTTCCATTCGTCCAAGTACATGGCCGATATCGCCAACGGCGACATCTGCGTTGCGGTCGGTTATTCGGGCAGCTTCTCGCAGGCCGCCAATCGCGCCAAAGAGGCGAAGAATGGCGTGGTGGTCGACATGCGCCTGCCGAAGGAAGGCGCGCCGATCTGGTTCGACATGCTCGCCATCCCGAAAGGCGCGAAGAACCCGCAGGACGCCTACACCTTCATCAACTACCTGTTGCAACCGCAAGTGATTGCGCCGGTCAGCGATTTTGTCGGTTACCCGAACCCGAACAAGGACGCCACCGAACTGGTCGACCCGGCGATTCGCAACAACCCGAATCTGTACCCGACCGATGCGGCGATGAACACGCTCTACACCCTGCAACCTTTGCCGCGCGATGCGGAACGGGCGCGGACCCGGGCGTGGACCAAGATCAAGTCCGGTACCTGAAACCTGACAACCTGAACAGACCCGCACTCGCGGGTCTTTTTTTGCCTGCAAGATCTATGTACCGCATCGCGCCGTGGCCGGGATTTTAGTGTCCGGGTTTTCCCCGTGGACATGACCATGACTGAATCTGCCACCACTGCTGCACCCAGTGTTTCCCCTCTCCTGCTGAAACAGAGTCGACTGGTCGAGCTGATCGGCCAGGGCTACTCGATGCATCAAGTCGCCTCGGCGTTGTTGCGCGAAGCGCTGAGCAAAAGCTATCCCGGGCAACACCTCGATCCGGATCGCACCCAGCTCGCGACGCCCCTGCGTGAATCGGACGCCGCCCGGAACGCTGCCAGGGTCTTTACCTTCGAATCACTGACCCACGCCTTTATCCAGCATTGCCTGCACAAGACCACCGCCGACTACATCGAAGGCGAACACTTCCTGACCCGTACACCCGAAGCGATCCCGCCGATACTGCTGCCGGTAAGCATGGATGACATCACTTCGCTGGTGAACGACCTCGCACCGTTTCTGTTCCTCGAATATCAGCAGCGCCAACTCGATTACTGGAATGAATCCGCCAATCGCCAGCCACGCTGGCAAGAGCTGTCGGATCTGCTGTGTTCGGCTGCGAATGTGCAGTCGGCCAACGGCTGGGACGCCGACGAATGTGCATTGGCGCAATTTGTCGCGCAGCATCCCGACCGCAAACAACGCTCGACCGTGAATAGCGATTACATCGGGCTCAAGGCCTGCCTGATGGACATCGACCTGGTCGAAGACGAGGACAGCGCACACCTGCTCATTGCCGGTGCGCTGGTGCTGACCGCCACCGTCAAACAGCGGCAGCGTGTGTTGATGTACACCGTTGCCGATGGCTATGAGTCATTCGAATCGCTGACCAGGCTGGGCGAAACGCTCCCGCAGCGGATCGCCCCGGAGTTGTCCGACCGCTCTTTGAAATGGCGCCTGATCGAGCCTGAAGGAAACGTCTTCGATGCCGTCGCACAGGCGCTGATCAGCAACCAGCTCAGCGCCATCGAAGCACTGGATCCCGCCAGCCAGTCGATCAGTGCGCACGCCAGTTCCGGGCGACAAAGCCACCGGCATTTCAGTTCGCGTGAACGAGCCCGGCTCGACCAGCTGGAGGAGGCCATTCCCGACTGGTTGCAAGACGGCTCTGTCCATGACCAGCAAGACTACAGTCGCTACATTGCCGAGCTCGCAAACTTGCGCAACGACGCCGAGACCGGCGTATTCAAGGACGACGACTTCCCTCTGCTCAAGCCCTACGCCGAACGCCGCATGCGCGAAGCAATCATCGCCGACAAACGTGCCGAGGGCGCTGCCGACCTGCCGTTGGAACACCTGCGTATCAGCGTGACCAACAGCTTCGAAACCGGTGGCTTCACCCTGCCCAATCCATTTGACCGGTTAACCGAGACCCTGGGCGAATTCGCCCTGCAAAATGCCCCGCCCTATCAGGCCACGATCGCTTTCGACAATGGCCGAGCCGTACCGGCCTGGCTGACCGTGGACTTCCTGACCGCCATCGCGGAGAAGGTCGATATCGGCGGTCATTACCCGCAACTGATCAAACGCGCGCTGATCGATGACCCGATCCGCTCGGCTGCGCACAAGACCCGCTACCTGAGCCAATTGCCGACGCTCCTGCCGATGCTCGCGCTGGAGTGCAAACTCAAGCATCGGGGCGGCGTCGATGAACGCGGTTATGCCTACGTCTGCCAACTGATGGATGCCATCAGCCGCAAACTGCCCACAGGCGAACATCCGGTGACCATCCGGCCGCTGGCGTTTGTCCCTCGCCGCCGCTTGAGCCGGCGTTCGGACGTGGTGGCCAACATGTTCATCATCTGTCCGCGAGACCATACTCAAGGTCCCTGCCTGTTGTACCGGCCGCTGCTGGACACGCCGCTGACGCAGTTCGCCTCTTTGCAGAACCTGATGTATGCGCTGTATCAGGCCGGCGAATTGCGTAACTCGGTACTGGCCTGGCTGGGCAGCGCCGCACTGAGTTTCGAATACTCGCAGTACGCCTTTCCGGTCGGCCTGCCCTCGCCATGGATTGTCACGCAACTGGCCACCGAACCGTTCATGCACCTGGACCTGACCGGTCCGCTCGAACTGGAGAACGCGCCCCTCGAAGGCGACATCCTCGCCGCGTTATACGCGGCAAACAGCCAGGCATTGGTGGAGCTCGCGAACCGCCAGTCGCAGTCCAACAGTGAGCGACGCTGGGCACTTCTCGCGGACAGCGGCTGGGCGATCTTCAGCGTTGCCGCGAACTTCATGAGCGGAGCGGCGGGCACCGCCGTCTGGGTCTGGCAGACCATCACACAGATCCAGCAGGCGCTCGATGCCCATGACCGCGACGACACTCTGGTGACCTGGCAATCCACCGCCGATGTCCTGCTGACGCTCGGCATTATCCTGACCCAACACGTCGTGGCGCGACGCAAACGTTCGTGGCTGCCGCGCCTGAACGGGGCGTACGAGGCTGGCGAACGGCTGGGGGAGAACGAGACGTCAACCGGTGTCCCGCCATCCATCCCCGAGGTCCCACCGTCCGTCACGCTGGATCCGCTGACCACCACCGGCGACGTGCCTGTCGGGCATCTCACTCAACTGGCACCTGACACGTTGCTGCGACCGGACTCCAGCGCACGGTTCACCGCAATGCTCGACCGTTTCAAGATCGCCACACCTGACTTGAGCGGCAAACGAGTCTCACCGGTCACTCACCTGTACACCCTCAAGGGCAAGACCTGCGCTCAAGTCGGCACGCGCTGGTTTCAAGTGCTCGCCCCGGCAGACGAGCCGGTTCACATCGTCGATCCGGCCGATCCACAACGAATCGGCATGGCACTGAAATACGACGAGACTGCCGAAAAATGGCACTGGGATCCGAAACTGCGCTTGCGCGGCGGCATGCCGAAAAGCCGGATCGAGGCATTCCGTCGTTCCAAAAAAAAGGCCATGGACGACGCCTGGGCGAAGCTGGAGCAATTCGAAGCACGGGAAACCGAAGCGAAAACACAACTGCTGCGTGCGCTGGTAGCCCTTCCACGGGACACCAGCGAAGCGGGATTCGAGGTCTCCGCAGCCACTTATCTGGACCGAGCCACAAAGTTGGGCAACGACTACACCCAGGCTCTGGCCCAGCTGGAAATCTGGCGCGAGGCCGGGGGCGGTGGCTCGGTCCACCAGGCCAAGCTGATGAGCCTGACCCTGGGTCAGCACCGCTGCTTCGGCTCGTGGCTGCGGGTCAAAATGCGCATGTACGCGAAGGCCACACAGATATTCGTCGACAGCGCGACTCACCAGACACCGGTACCGCGCAACCGCCAGATCGATATCGCCACCGCTGCCACGGCGTTGAGCGACGAGATGATTGCCAACCTGCAGACACTGGACCGCTCGCTGCAAATCCTGAACAGCCACTCGGCCAAGGCCAGAGAAGTGGCCACACGGCTGGAGTTGCTGCTGCCGGACTTCAGCCCGCTCGATCTCAAAGCCAATGAAATCGGCATGTCCTACGAACGCTGTGTCGTGGAACAGCCGGGGGCGGCCATGAATGCCGCTCGCGTCGCTATCGGGATCATTACGGCCACGGCTGCCGACGCCAGTCATGAGCTGATTCAGCTGAGCAAAGCAGCGGTGACCGCCGACGGACAACCGGCCCGTATCGAGCGTTTGTCGCAGTGGAACGACCTGTTCGCCAGCCTCGGCGAACAGGTGGAACAGTTGCCTGCCGCCCATCCGGGCCAATTCGTCCAGGTCCGGCTCGACAGGGTGCGCGAGCTGATCGGCGAATTCCACGCGGTAGCTCGCGAACGCCTGACCACGGAGCTACCTGAACCGGAGGAACGACCGGCACCCGGCAAGTCCCAGGCGCAGCCCTCTGCATCGCAGCCCAAAGTGAAGGTCTCCAAGAGCCGTCCACGCCCCGAGGTGGATGAGCAGGCTGCTTCCACTGCACCGGACAGCAACTCCGGCACAGAGGCCGCGTTCGTCAAACTTTCCACGCAACGGCCCGAACCGAAGGTGCCCACGGATGACGAGGACCTCCTTTCATCGGCCATGCAACTTGAAGCGAACATCTACAGCTTCAACAGAAAGACCCGCGAGGACGCCAAGCGGCCAGGGCGCATTCCCGCAGACATCCGCGACATGTTCGAGCAGCAAGTCGAACGACTCAAGCAAGCGGCCAGTGACGTCGACGAGGCGATTGTCCGAAGAAAAAGCGCGAAGAAGGATCCATGGCCCGTCGCCTCCCTCAGCAGCAATCTGCGCGAAGGTGCAACCCGCACCCGCGCTGAAGGGATCGAGACCTACGCGGCCATGCTGAAACAACGCAAACCCAGGGAAACCTATTTCCACTGGCTGCACGACAATGCGCAGGTCGGGGTGATCAAGGATCCGCGCGGCCGTATCCGCACCCGACATCGCGGGGACTTTTTTCAGGAGTACCGGATTCTCGACAAGACCAACGCCGACAAGCCGCTGTGGGTGGCGCACTTTCACTATGACCAGCTCAAGGATGCGGATGAGCTGTACACCATCGCCCACCTGAAATTTTCCGATGCCTATTTGCAGACGCTCGATGACAAGACCCGTCAGGCACTGAATACCTTCGATGCCGTCGACAATGCACTACGGCGCATCGTCGATCCGCAGGTGCGCGACCTGTTCCTCAAACCAGAGCCAGAGGAGCGACCGAAAGACCATTAACGGCACCAGACCTCACGCAGACGGGCCAGAGCCGACTTGATCGCCGGCTCCGGCACCGCCGCAAACCCCAGCACCAGACCGGCGCGCTGATCGATCGGGGTCGTTGAGTCCGGCAGCCAATACTTGCTCAGGCCGTGGACTTCCACTTCCACGCTGGCGGCCTGTTCGATCAATTGTTGTTCACGGGCCACGCTGTCGACCGCCACGGTGAGATGCAGTCCGGCCGACACCGCCGGCAGTTCACCCACACCCGCCAATCCGTGTGGCCATCCGTTGATCAGGGCGTTACGCCGGCTCAGGGCTGCCCGACGCATCCGCCGGATGTGTCGCTGGAAGTGCCCGGCCGCCATGAACTCGGCCATCACCGCCTGAGTGCTCACTTCGGAATGCCGGACATCTACCGCGCGCCGCTGCGCAAAGGCTTCCACCAGCCCCGGCGGCAACACCAGGTAACCCAGACGCAGCGCCGGGAACGCGACTTTGCCGAAAGTGCCGACGTACAGCACGCGACCCTGGCGGTCGAGCGCAGCCAGCGGAGCCAGGGGCGCGCCGGTGTAGCGATACTCGCCGTCGTAGTCGTCCTCGACGATCCAGCCGCCGGTGCGCTCGGCCCAGGCCAGCAGTTCGAGGCGTCGCGCCAGGCTCATCACCACCCCGGTCGGGTATTGATGAGACGGCGTGACATAAGCCACCCGACAATCTTCGGCGGCCGCCAGTGCCGCGCAGTCGATGCCCTCTTCGTCCACGGCAATGCCGCGCAATCGACCGCCGGCCAAGGCGAACGCATGACCCGCTGCGCGATAGCCGGGATTCTCGATGCCCACGCCGGCGCCCGGCTCCACCAGCAACTGTGCACAAAGGCTGATTCCCTGTTGCGCGCCACTGGTGATCACAATTTGCTCAGCCGAGCACTGCATGCCGCGCGAACTGCGTAAATAAGCGGCAATCAGACCGCGCAGGCGCGCATCGCCCGCCGGGTCGCCGTAGCACAGTTGCTGCAAATCGGGTTTGCGCCAGAACGCCGCGTTCAGCTTGGCCCAGACGTCGAACGGGAACAGATCGAATGCCGGAACACCGACCCGGAATGCTCGCGGCGGACCGCTCGGTGGCGTCGGTAAATGGTTCTGCTCAAGCCGCTGCAATGCACCGCTGTGGATAACTTTGCTGGATAAATTCCCAGTGGAATTGGCCAAAATTGTGGATAAGGCTGTGGGTAAGCCTGTTGAAA
The DNA here is from genome assembly GCF_002112885.1 of Pseudomonas sp. B37(2017). Taxonomy (NCBI): domain Bacteria; kingdom Pseudomonadati; phylum Pseudomonadota; class Gammaproteobacteria; order Pseudomonadales; family Pseudomonadaceae; genus Pseudomonas; species Pseudomonas sp. B37(2017). Next base: position 332,115 of record NZ_NEIX01000003.1, read on the forward strand.
ACCCTGTGGATACTTTTGTGGATAATTTTTCCGCGGGCGTTACCGATTGCGGCAACTGCGCCACATAAGTGCCGTCCCCGACCCGGCCTTCGATGAAACCTTCGGCATACAGCTGATCGTAGGCGCGCACCACGCTGTTGCGGGAAATCCCCAACGCTGCCGCCAGATCGCGACTGGCCGGCAGGCGCGTGCCGCTGGCCAGACGTCCGTCGAGCACCCGCAGGCGCAAGGCCTGGTAGAGCTGACGGCTCAGACCTTTGCGGCGGTCGAGCTCGATACCCGCAGGGTTGAACGGCAGTGACAGCGTGGTCGAATCGGGCATGACAATGGACCTATAAAATTGGTCATCAATGGCTCTTACAACAGACCAATAGCCTGCCTACGATGCAGGCATTCGCCAAGGAAATTATCTCCATGTACACGCCCCGCGCCTTTGCCATCGATGACTTGTCCCAACTGCACGAACTGATCCTCGCCACCCGCCTCGCCATCCTGGTCACCCACGGCGAACAAGGCTTGCAGGCCAGTCATGTGCCGGTGTTGCTGCATCGCGAACAAGGTCCGAACGGCACGCTGTACGGGCATCTGGCCAAGGCCAATCCGCAATGGAAAGACCTGCGCGACGGCGCCGAGGCCATGCTGATCTTCCCCGGTGCCGATGCCTACGTCAGCCCGGGCTTTTACCCGAGCAAGGCCGAGCACGGCAAAGTCGTGCCGACCTGGAATTACGTCGCCGTACACGCCTACGGACACGCCGAAACCTTCAGCGATGGCGGCCGTCTGCTGGACATCGTCAGCACCCTCACCAATCGCCATGAGGCCGGCCGCGCCCAGCCCTGGTCGGTCGACGATGCTCCGCCCGATTACATCGACGGCATGCTCAAGGCCATCGTCGGGTTTGCCATTCCGATCGACCGGCTCGAAGGCAAGCGCAAGCTCAGCCAGAACCGCAGCGCCGAAGATATCGCCGGCGTGCGCGAAGGCCTGGCCGCCAGCCCCGACATCAACGATCAAACCCTCGCTCAATTGATGCGTTAAGGAAATCACCATGAGTCAGATCGACATCCGTCCGGTCAGCGCCGCCGATCACGCCGCCTGGCTGCCGCTGTGGCAGGCCTACCTGCGCTTCTACAACACTGAATTGCCGGACGCCGTCAGCCAGAGCACCTGGCAGCGTTTTCTCGACCCGAACGAACCGACCCACGCCGCCCTCGCCTGGGCCGACGGCAAAGCGGTGGGCATGGTGCATTTCATCTACCATCGTTCGAACTGGAGCATCGAAAATTCCTGCTACCTGCAAGACCTGCTGGTGGAGCCGCAAACCCGTGGCACCGGCGTCGGTCGCCTGCTGATCGAACACGTTTACGCCACGGCCAAGGCCGACGGTTGCTGCAAGGTGCACTGGCTGACCCACGAAACCAACGCCACCGCGATCCAGCTCTACGAGCGCATCGCCGAACGCCCGGGTTTCATCCAGTTTCGCAAAGCCATTTAAGGAGCCACGCGCATGACGATTTCTCTCGCTGACTGGAAAGGCGTGCCGCCACCCTCCACCACCCTGATCGAAGGCCGCTTCATCCGCTTGGAAAAGCTCGACCCGGCGCGCCACGGCGACGACCTGTTCAACGCCCTGCAAGGCCCCGGCGCCGACCCGAAACTCTGGGATTACTTGCCCTACGGCCCGTTTCCGGAGCGCAGCGCCTTCAATGACTGGCTGAACAACCATGCCGCCCACAACGATCCGTATTTCTTCAGCGTCATCGACCGCGCCAGCGGCCAGGTGCAAGGCATCCTCAGCCTGATGTCGATCGTCCCGGCTCAGGGCCGCATCGAAATCGGCCACGTCACCTTCGGCGCCCCGATGCAGCGCTCGCCGAAAAGCACTGAGGCGGTCTACCTGCTGGCCAAAGAATCCTTCGCCCTCGGCTACCGTCGCCTCGAATGGAAATGCAACAACGGCAACGCCCGCTCCAAATATGCGGCCGAGCGGTTGGGCTTCAGCTTCGAAGGTGTGTTTCGCCAGCACATGGTGGTCAAAGGCCAGAACCGCGACACCGCGTGGTACTCGATCCTGGACTCGGAATGGCCGGCGATTGCGGCGGGGTTCGAACGCTGGTTGAGTGATGAGAATCAGACGGCGGATGGGCAGGTGAAGGGGTTGGTTGAGTGCCGCGCTTGAAACTCGATCGACACTAAACAGGTTGCGGGTTCAGCTGTTGTTTCGCCGAACCCGAACCACGCCCATTTTCAGCCCGAACGGACGGAACACGGCATTCAGGGATTTCAGTGTCTGATTACCCTCGCCGTGTTCGATGTGCACCAGCGTGCGTACCGAAATCTTGCACATCTTCGCGAACTGGGTCTGATGCAACCCGGTCACCTCCACGCGTAAACGGCGAACGGCTTCACCGATTTCTACGGTTCCTTCAGCCAGCGCTTCTTGAATGCTTTCGATGAGCACGGTTCGCTCCGCGACGGTCATGCTCATTTCAGATCCCACTCTTTCAATCGTTGCTCCAGGTTTTTCAGGTGGACGCCCGGATGATTCATTGTCCGGTCAGGCAAACCGCTGGCGCTCAAAATATCCGGCAACTCGGCCAGACACTGCGCATCTTCACGAAGGCGCTCGAAAGACTCCGGCGCGTCGGACAACCCTGCCAATGGATCATCCGGATCGGAAATATCCGCCAATGCGCGACAAACCCCTCGCCAATCCACATCACCGGCCCTCTCCAGCTCTTTTGGCCACTTGGTGGTGCGGGTCACACCTTCGTCATCCATGACCATGGGGGCCAGATCATAAATGGGGGCCAGACGATACGAGCCCTCGTCACGAATGATTGCGGTATTGCGACCGTGGTTGTCCGAGTTGCCAAGAATTTTGTTGATCAGGTCCCGACGTAAATAGTCCGCCACCAGTGCCGGAATCTGATCCGCTTGCCCCGCATTGCGCCAGAGCTCGGCGAGCATGCGAATGACATCCATATGGTTCATCGCACTTCCCGGCGTCGTCACTTCGGCCAGCGAATAAATCGACTCCACGGCAAAACGCTCTACCCCACGGCTCGTCACCTGGCGATCAAAACGCTGCATCCACAAGCTGGGTTTGTTCGCTTCCTCTAATGCCAGACCTTCTGCGGCGACGGTTTCGATACCCAGTGCCTGAAGCGCCTGGTAGTAGTGGAATTCGCTGCGCAGGATGTCTTGATCGGTTTGACTTCCTTTATTCCGGGCGAACTTCACAAACCAGTGCTGATGGACGTTTTCATCATCCAGCACAGCATCGGGGTACAGAAGACCGGCACGATCCTCCGCCAGGAGAATCTTGGGCGCTTCACCTCCGGCCCCTGTCGCCCCACCAATCGCAGCTCCCATTTCATAGGCATATTCAAGGAAGCGGTGGTCACGACTGACGACCTCCTGACGCTGAAAACCGATGGGCTTGCGCTCATCGACAGCCTCGGCCGATTCTTTTATCCGCATGTTGCCGATCGGAGCTGGAGTGCAGCGACCAAGCAGATAAAGATCGGCACTGATGCCTGCAGGTTTCTCCTGCCCCAGACGTGCAAGAAGAAATCTTTTAGCGGCGCCTGCCGGCGCGATGTCATGCACGAATGCAGGCGTGATGGATCGCCGGCCTTCCCAATCCAGGGGATACAGCGCACTCACGGCCTTGGAAAAAGGGGAACCGATGGCCTCAATGTTCTCGACCAGATACGCCGACTCGTAGCCAAAACTGCAGCGGCTTTCGAAGCCTTTTTCGGGCGAGTCGAAACTCAACACCATCGCGTCGTGCCATTTGCCGGCGTCGAATATCTGCAAAGTCAGATTGTGCATGAGGCTCTCATCTGCAATTAAATGCATTGCTGCGGTCGTTTGGTGAACTTTAAGTGCAATATAGTGCATTTCAGAAGTTCGAGAGACTCGTTAATCTGCAATAAAGTGCAGATCAAGGAATAAACTCTCGAAATAGACGCAAAATAATGCAGATGCCGTTGAGTCTGCCACGGACATCATTCTGTAAAAACCCTCCGCTATACAGGACGCCCCGCTTATAACAAAAAGGACGTTCTCCCCATGCCCTTCCCGCCCCAGCGTCTGTCATTTGCCATTGCCCTGCTGTTCGCCACCAGTGCCGCCCACGGCAAGACCGTACAGATCGACACCGCCACCACCGCGTCGCAGACATTGGGCGGCAGCGACACGCTGACAATTTCGGCGCCGGGCAGCATCACCAACAGTGGCAAGGCTGTAAGCCTCAAGGACGGCACCAGCGGTGCCGGCGTAATCATCGACAACGCCGGCAAGATCATCTCCACGGGCGGCCGGGCCATCGACAGCAGCGGCGACCTGACCCAGGCGCGAAACTACACCATCTATAACCGCAGCGGCGGGCAGATTCTTGGCTCCAACGACGCGATTCGCATCGACAGCAACTTCGTCAGCGGCAGCTTGTTGATCGACAACAGCGGCACCATTCGCTCGACCACAGGCCAGGGGCTGGACCTCGATGCATTGCGCAGCGACGGGGTCAAAACCACGATCATCAACCGCGCGGGCGGGCTGATTCGTGGCGACGCCAGCGACGGCATGAAGACCGGCGCCAACGCGACCATCAGCAACTACGGCGAGATCTCCACCGGTGACTCGCACAACGCCGACCAGAAATTCGACGGCATCGATATCGACACCGCGACCGGCGTCAGCGTGACCAACTACGGCGTGATTTCGGGCGGGCGCCATGGCATCACCACCGACCTGGGGGCGACGCTGGTCAACTACGGGCAGATCACCGGGCGCAACGGCTCCGGTTTCGGTTCCGATGGCGACGGCACGGTGATCAACCACGGCACCATCACTGGCGCCTATTCCGGTTTGCAACCGAATGGCGACGGCGACGGCGTGGACATCGACAAGATTGCCCACATCGAAAACTACGGCACCATTCAGGGCGTCGGCGCCGGTGGTGTGGACAAGGGTGGTTTCGCCAATGGCAGCGAAGGCATTGCGCTCGGCGGCGGGTACATTCTTAACGCCAAGGACGCGCTGATCAGCGGCGCCAACAGCGCCATTCTGGTGGACGACGGCAGCGGCGGTTCAGGACTGGCGGCCACCACGCTGGAGAACTACGGCACCATCCAGGGTCTCGACGGTTTCGGCGTGAAGTTCGTCGGTGAGTTCGCCGACAACGTGATCAACGGCGGCACCATCAGCGGCAGCAACGGGCTGGCGCTGGATCTGGGCGGCGGCAATGACAGCCTGACCCTGCGCAACGGCAGCCGCTTTGTCGGCGTGGTCGATGGCGGCAGCGGTTATGACCGCGTGGTGATGGATGACGCAGCCGGCGGCAGCTTCGGTGCCAGCCGCAACTTTGAATGGCTGGAAGTCAAACAAGGCGCCTGGACGCTCACCGGCAGCGGCGACTTCAGCGACGGCGGCGCCGTGCGCAACGGCGCCACGCTGATCAACCAGGGCGGTATCGCCGGCAACCTGACCGTGGACGTCGGTGGTGTGTATGCGGGTGGCGGGTCGGTAGGCAACCTCAACGTCAATGGCACGTTGCGCACCGACACCCGTCTCGGCACCGCAACCATCGTGCACGACTTGAACATGAGCAGCGCATCCACCCTCGCCTACGGCGTCAACGCCGATGGCAGCAGCGCGCCGGTCCAGGTCGGCGGCACGGCCAACCTCAACGGCGCAACGCTGGCGGTCAATCCCGGCAGCGGCACTTATCCGTGGCAGAGCCATTACACGGTGCTACAGGCTGCGCGGGTCAACGGCACGTTCGGCGCGGTCACCAGCGACTACGCGTTCCTCACGCCGACCCTCGCTTACACGCCGACTCAGGTCGACCTGACTTACACCCGCAATGACGTGGCGTTCAATGAATTCGCCGCCACCGGCAACGGCAGCAACGCCGCCAACAGCCTGGCCTCGATCGGCAAAAACAATGCGCTGTACAACGCCTTGCTCAACACCACTCAAAGCAGTGCAGGTGCGGCCATCGAGCAACTGGCCGGCGCCAGCAACGCCAACCTGACCAGCGCCACCCTCGGCGCCAGCAGCCAGGTCGGCAGCAGCATGCTCTCGGCGATGCAGCAAATGGGTGGCAGCCCAGGCTTGATGATCGGCCTCGATCAGCGCGACACACCGATCCTCGCCGCCAACGGCGTACCGTCCGAAGCGCGAAACATGAATGATCCGAACGCCCGAGGCCGACTCTGGCTGCAAGCCATCGGCGGCTACGGCAAACTCGATGGCGAACACGGCAGCAGCGGTCTGGAACAACGCACCAAAGGCAGCGTGCTTGGTGCCGACTGGGCACTCAATCCACAATGGCGTCTGGGCGTGCTCGGCGGCTATTCGAAGACCGACCTGGACGCCACCGGCGTCGACGGCAATGTCGAGAGCTGGCACGCCGGTGTTTATGCGCTGCATCAAAATGGCCCGCTGGCCCTGCGCCTGGGCGCGGCGTACAGCGGCCATCAGGGCGAAAGCAAGCGCACCATCGCGTTCAATGGTTTCAGCGATCGCCCCAAGGGCGATTACGACGCCGACAGTCAGCAAGCGTTCGCCGAACTCGGCTACGCCATGGGCACTGGCCGGCTGAGCGCCGAACCGTTCGCCAGCCTCGGCTACCAGCGCTATCACCGCGACCGTTATCAGGAGAAGGGCGGCGCCGCGGCGTTGCAGGTCGACAGCCAGACCCAGGACAACTTCAGCAGCACCTTCGGCGTACGCCTGGCGCACCTCAGCTCGCTGGACAATGGCATGAGCCTGACCCCACGGATGGCGGCAGGCTGGAAGCACACCTACGGCGATGTCAGCAGCTCGACTCGTCAGGCCTTCGTCGTGGGTGGCACGGCGTTCAACGTCGATGGCAGTTCACTGGATCGTGACAGTCTGGTGCTGGAAGCAGGGCTGGATCTGGGCATTTCCGCGCGGCATACGCTGGGGCTGGGATACAGCGGCGAGATCGGCAGCAACATTCGCAATCATGGATTGATCGGGCAGTGGCAGATGAGTTTTTGAGATTTCGCCAATCCGGATTTCAGCGGGAGTTGTAGGTAAAGGCGTCTGGGCGATCGGGTAATCATGGCGGGTTCATTACCCGCCAGCGCCCGGGCTACAAAAGCAGACGTCATCGCCTGCATCCGACTCGGAATTGCCCGGCATCGGTGGACCGGCATCGACTTTTACAGTTTGGCCTCATTTCACCTGAGGCGAACGGAATGCCCATTCAATGCAAATACAAGCTCCAACATCTTGTCCTGGCGGTTGCGCTGGCAGTCGGTTGCGTGGAATTTTCTCTGGCGGAGCAGTCGGAGCCCGACGCGCCCGTCGTGAAAGAGGTGAAACCCAGGAGCCCGCGCACACCTCCTAAGGTGAAACCTGCTCCGCTTCTCATGGCAGAAACAGTGAGTGAGGAAAGGATCGCTCCGCCACTGGAAACAATCCCCGTCAGCACTGAGATCCCAGCGGTATCCGCTCACACATCCGGCGACATTCCATCCAGGAAAGTCGCCACGACAGAGAGCGGCAGCGCACTCGAAGAAAGCCTGGAAAAACCAGCGCCCTTAACGGAACCGGTTCTGGCCGAAACATCCGCAGCTCAACAAACCCAAGCGGTAGACCAGCCGCCGTCAACGGATTCCCCTCCACCTCCAGGCAATGCAGCCATTGCAGCCCTGCTCGCTGCCGACGAAACCACGGCCGCCCTCGCCTACTATCAACTGGCGGCCGGCAGCAATGCCAACCTCGCCAATGCAACCCTGAGCAGTGTCACGCCGGTCAGCGCCAGCCTGCTGTCAGCCATGCACCAACTCGACAATGCCCACGACTCACCGGGCAACTCACCACGCCATGCGGCCGGCAACGCAGACACCGGCAGGGTCTGGCTGCAAGCCCTTGGCCACAGCGGGAAACTCGATCGCGAATTTGAACCGATGCAACACTCCACCAAAGGACTGCTGCTCGGCGCGGACTGGCGCCTCGATGAAACATGGCACCTGGGCTTGATGGGCGGCACCTCCGACACGCGCATCGACAGCAAAGAACTGGACGGCGACCTCGACAGTTGGCACCTCGGCGCCTACGCCTTGCGCCAGACCGGCCCGCTGTCAGTTCGGTCAGGCGCAACCTGGAGCCGTCACGAAGGCAGCACCCGTCGCGAAGTCGCGTTCGATCGCTTCCATGACCGACTCAAGGGCAACTACCAGGCCAGCACCCAGCAAGCGTTCATCGAATCGGGATACAACCTGGGTCGGGCCAACGTCAGCATCGAGCCGTTTGTCGGCCTCGGCTACCAACGCTACCAGCGCGACGGCTACACCGAGAAAGGCGGAGCGGCGGCGCTCAAGGTTCACGCTCAATCCCAAGGCAACTTCAACACCACCGTCGGCCTGCGCATGGCGAAAGTCAGCACGCTGGATAACGGCATGCGTCTCACGCCACGATTCAGCGCGGGGTGGAAACACGTTTACGGCGAGACCTATACCAGCACCCGCCAACGCTTGGTCACCGAAACCGAAGACTTCACCGTTTACGGCGCCGAACTGGATCGCGACAGCTTGAAACTCGACACAGGGCTGGATCTTGCGGTCTCGAACAGTCACACATTGGGTGTCGGACTGTCCGGAGAGATCGGTACCGACAGCCGAAACCACGGCGTATCGGGGCAGTGGCGAATGGCGTTCTAAGTCCAGACGGGTTGCTGCCGCACGGTGCGGCAGCACTTTGAAAGCAAAAAAAAGGGGAGCACATGCTCCCCCGAGGTTTAAAGCGTTGTATCGAGGCCGTTATCTCAGCCTTCGATCTCGATCAGGATTTCGCCCGGGTTCACCCGGTCGCCCTTGGCAACGTGGATGGCGGTGACCTTGCCGGCAATCGCAGCCTGAACTTCGGTCTCCATCTTCATCGCTTCGGTGATCAGCACAGCCTGGCCCGCCTTGACGGTGTCGCCTTCCTTGACCAGCACATCGACGATGTTGCCCGGCATGGTGGTGCTGACGTGGCCCGGCGCCGAAGCCTGCTTGCGCTTGCTGCTGCCGCCGCCGACGAATTCGTTGAGCGGTTCGAACACCACTTCTTCCGGCATGCCGTCGATGGACAGGTAGAAGTGACGCTTGCCTTCAGCCTTGACGCCGACACCGGTGATGTCCACGCGGTAGGTTTCGCCGTGGACGTCGATGACGAACTCGGTCGGTACGCCTTCGCCGCCGGCCGAAGCCACCTTGCCCGCTTCCGGGATCGGCAGCAGCACTTCCGGGGTGAGGGTGCCGGCGGCACGCTCTTCGAGGAACTTGCGGCCGATGTCCGGGAACATGGCGAAGGTCAGCACGTCTTCTTCGGACTTGGCCAATGCGCCGATATCGGCACGCAGCTTGGTCATTTCCGGCTTGAGCAGATCGGCCGGACGTACATCGATCACCTCTTCGCTGCCGATGGCCTGACGACGCAGCTTCTCGTTCACGGTGCCCGGCGCCTTGCCGTAGCCGCCTTGCAGGTAGAGCTTCACCTCGTTGGTGATGGTCTTGTAGCGCTCGCCGGCCAGCACGTTGAAGAACGCCTGGGTGCCGACGATCTGCGAAGTCGGAGTCACCAGCGGCGGGAAGCCGAGGTCTTCACGTACGCGCGGGATCTCCGCCAGCACTTCGCCCATGCGGTTCAGAGCGCCCTGCTCTTTCAACTGGTTGGCCAGGTTGGAAATCATCCCGCCAGGCACCTGGTTGACTTGAACACGGGTATCGACGGCGGTGAATTCGCTTTCGAACTGGTGGTACTTCTTGCGCACGGCGTAGAAGTACAGGCCGATTTCCTGCAGCAGCTCCAGGTTCAGACCGGTATCGAACTCGGTGCCTTTGAGCGCAGCAACCATCGATTCGGTGCCAGGGTGACTGGTGCCCGAAGCGAAGCTGGAGATCGCGGTGTCGATGTGGTCGGCACCGTTTTCAATGGCCTTGAGCTGGCACATGGTTGCCAGGCCGGCGGTGTCGTGGGAGTGGATAAACACTGGCAGCGACTGCTCGGCTTTCAGTGCACGTACCAGTTCACCGGTCGCGTATGGGGTCAGCAGACCGGCCATGTCCTTGATCGCCACCGAGTCGCAACCCATGGCTTCCATTTGCTTGGCCTGGGCGACGAACGCATCGATGGTGTGCACCGGGCTGGTGGTGTAGGCGATGGTGCCCTGGGCGTGTTTGCCGGCAGCCTTCACCGCTTCGATCGCCACGCGCAGGTTACGCACGTCGTTCATTGCATCGAAGATGCGGAACACGTCGATGCCGTTGACCGCAGCCTTGGCGACGAACGCCTTGACCACGTCATCGCTGTAGTGGCGGTAGCCCAGCAGGTTCTGGCCGCGCAGGAGCATTTGCAGACGGGTGTTGGGCAGCGCGGCGCGCAGTTGGCGCAGACGCTCCCACGGGTCTTCTTTCAGGAAACGCACGCAGGCGTCGAAGGTCGCGCCACCCCAGCACTCCAGCGACCAGTAGCCGACTTTGTCGAGCTTGTCGCAGATCGGCAGCATGTCTTCGGTGCGCATGCGGGTGGCGAGCAGCGATTGGTGAGCGTCGCGCAGGATAGTGTCGGTTACGAAAATCTTTTTAGTCATTGTTCTATTCCTCACAGGCCTGCGTGGGCGGCGATGGCGGCGGCGATGGCCAGGGCCAGCTCTTCGGGTTTGCGCTTGATCGAGTAGTTGGTCAGTTCAGGGTGGCTTTCAACGAAGCTGGTATTGAACTGGCCGCTACGGAACTCCGGGTTGCGCAGGATTTCCTGGTAGTACGCGGCGGTGGTCTTCACGCCTTGCAGACGCATGTCGTCGAGCGCGCGCAGGCCGCGGTCCATGGCCTCTTCCCAGGTCAGCGCCCAGACCACCAGTTTCAGGCACATCGAGTCGTAGAACGGCGGGATGGTGTAGCCGGTGTAGATCGCCGTGTCGGTGCGCACGCCGGGGCCGCCGGGGGCGTAGTAGCGCGTGATCTTGCCGAAGCTCGGCAGGAAGTTGTTTTTCGGGTCTTCGGCGTTGATCCGGAATTGCAGGGCAAAACCGCGATGCTGGATGTCTTCCTGCTTCACCGACAGCGGCAGGCCGGAGGCGATGCGGATCTGTTCGCGGACGATGTCGATCCCGGTGATTTCTTCGGTGATGGTGTGTTCCACCTGCACCCGGGTGTTCATCTCCATGAAGTACACCTCGCCCTCGGCGAGCAGGAACTCCACGGTGCCGGCGTTCTCGTAGCCCACGGCCTTGGCTGCGCGCACCGACAGGTCGCCGATGTAGGCGCGCTGTTCCGGGGTCAGTTGCGGGCTCGGGGCGATTTCGATCAGCTTCTGGTTACGGCGCTGGATCGAGCAGTCACGTTCGAACAGATGCACGACGTTGCCGAAGCTGTCGCCGAGGATCTGCGCTTCGATGTGTTTCGGATTGACGATGCATTTTTCCAGGAACACTTCCGCCGAACCGAAGGCCTTGGTGGCTTCGGAAATGACCCGGGGGAAATTCTGTTCGAGTTCTTCGCGGCTGTTGCAGCGACGGATACCGCGACCGCCACCACCGGAAGTGGCCTTGAGCATCACCGGGTAACCGATGCGGTCGCCCTCGCTCAACGCTTCCTCGATGCCCGAGACGTTGCCTTCGGTGCCAGGCGTGACCGGCACGCCGGCCTTGATCATGCTGCGGCGCGCTTCGGTCTTGTCGCCCATGCGGCGGATGACTTCCGCCGACGGGCCTATGAATTTGATGCCGCGTTCGGCGCAGATGTCTGCCAGCTCGGCGTTTTCCGATAGGAAACCGTAGCCGGGGTGCAGCGCATCGCAGCCGGTTTCCACGGCCAGGTTCACCAGCTTGCGCGGGTTCAGGTAACCGGCCAGCGGCTCGGCACCAATGCTGTGGGCCTCGTCCGCACGCTTCACATGCAAGGCATGCCGGTCGGCGTCGGAATAGATCGCGACCGAGCGGATGCCCATCTCGGCGCAGGCACGCACGATTCGTACGGCAATCTCACCACGGTTGGCGATCAGGATCTTTGTTATCACTTGGAGGTTCCCTTGAGCCGGTGGCACCACGACCTGCTAGACCCAGGTCGGCACGTGACCAAATGTTTCAATCTGGTCTCGGCTCCACACTAGCGCTGACAAGGGATTAACAAAAATGAATAAAAATTGGGTCAGGCATAAGTAAAGACTTATAGTCAACGCATCAGCCCGCGGCCAGAGTCGGTAGAAAATGCGTAAGTCCTTGATGCGTATGACATTACGTCAATTGCAGATCTTCAACGAAGTGTGCGATTTGCGCTCCTACAGCCGCGCTGCCGAAGAAATGTCCCTCACACAACCGGCCGTCAGCCTACAGATTCGTCAGCTCGAAGAGCTGATCGGCCAGCCATTATTCGATTACGTGGGCAAAAAACTCTACATGACCGAGGCCGCCGAAGCACTTCAGCGCGCCAGCCGGGACATTTTTGGCCGGCTGGAAAACCTCGACATGCAGCTCTCGGACATGCAGGGCTCGCTGCAGGGCCAATTGAAGCTGGCGGTGGAATCCAGCGCCAAATACTTCGTGCCGCACCTGTTCGCGGCGTTCAAGCGCCAGCATCCGGAAGTGAATCTGCAACTGACGGTGGTCAACCGTGGCCAGGTGATTCGCCGGCTCTCCGACAACCGCGACGATCTGGTGATCATGTCGATGGTGCCGCAGGACATGGGCCTGGAATTCCTGCCGTTCCTCAACAACCCGATCGTCGCCGTGGCGCGGCCGGATCATCCACTGGCGCACATGGGCCCGCTGCGCCTGCAGGACCTGGAACCTTACACCCTGCTGATCCGCGAACCCGGTTCGGGCACGCGGCTGGCGTGCGAGGAGTATTTCAAGGAGAAGCGCGTGCACTTCACCCAGACCCAGGAAGTGGCGTCGGCCGAAGCCCAGCGTGAATGCGTGGTGGCGGGTCTGGGCCTGGCGCTGTTGACGCGCCACGCCCTGAACCTGGAGCTGGCGACCGGTGGCCTGGTCGAGCTGCCGGTCGAAGAGTTGCCGCTGTTTCGCAGCTGGTGCCTGGTGCAAGCCAAAGCCAAGCGGCTGTCACCGGTGGCGCACGCCTTCCTGGCGTTTATCCGCAGCGAACGGGTGCAGATCAGCGCGCTGGTTGAGCGCTTCGACGGGAAGCTGCCGGTGCTGCCTGCCAGTGATTGATGTCCTCGGGAAAATCGCCGATTTCTGCCTGAAGCTGGCGGAGTTCGAAGCGATCTTCGATAGCGCGGCGAAATTCCATGCGGCGCTGGTCTTCCTGCTGACGACGGGTTTTCGCAGCGCTGTTGCGTTCTTCGTAAGGCTGAGCCATTTCGAGTCTCCCAAGGCGTTTACGGGAGTTTCACGATAGGCATGGTGGATGACGATTTGGCTGCGTCGGGGTTACAGGCAGATGAAGATTGCCTTCACCCCATCACGATCAGTCATCCAGCGCTTTCACCGATTTTGGCGAGAGCCGCAAGCTGCGCAGGCTGCGCTTGACGCTCTTGAGGTGGTTGACCAGGCTCGGCCCACGCGCCATTGCCACGCCCATCGCCAGTACGTCGATCACCACCAGGTGAGCGATACGCGAAGTCAGCGGCGTGTAGATTTCGGTGTCTTCGTGAACGTCGATCGCCAGGTTGACGGTCGACAGCTCGGCCAGCGGTGTCTGGCTCGGGCACAAGGTGATCAGCGACGCACCGCTCTCGCGAACGAGGTTGGCGGTGATCAGCAGGTCTTTGGAGCGGCCGGACTGGGAAATGCAGATCGCCACGTCAGTCGGCTTCAGCGTCACCGCCGACATCGCCTGCATGTGCGGGTCGGAATACGCCGCGGCCGTCAGCAGCAGACGAAAGAACTTGTGCTGCGCATCCGCCGCCACCGCGCCCGACGCACCAAAACCGTAGAACTCGACGCGCTGGGCCTGGGACATCAGCGTCACCGCCCGTTGCAGCTCCAGAGGATCGAGCTTCTCGCGAACCTCCATCAGCGTGTGCAACGTGGTGTCGAAAATCTTCAGGCTGTAGTCGGCAACGGAATCGTCTTCATGGATCGCGAACTGACCGAAACTGGCGCCGGCCGCGAGGCTTTGCGCGAGCTTGAGTTTCAGATCCTGGAAACCGGAACAACCGATGGCCCGGCAGAAGCGCACGATGGTCGGCTCGCTGATGCCGACGCTGTGGGCCAGGTCGGCCATGGAACTGTGCATCACTGCCGCAGGGTCAAGCAGCACGTGGTCGGCGACCTTGAGCTCCGACTTGCGTAACAGGTGACGTGACTGGGCGATGTGTTGCAGCAGATTCAAGGGGCTGGACTCTTGTTATGGAAAGATGTGCTTTGGCCAGATGCCGGGGATGTAGCAAGCTTGTAGTTATACTACATGAATCGGCTTTTTGCCTGCTCAATGCGTAACTCGATCCCCCCGGATCAGGCGACATGCGCTGCATGTAGCCCTTTACAGCGGCTTTTCCTGTTCACGCAACAACGCGGCAAGGCCGACCGCCTCCACCGGACGGCTGATCAGATAGCCCTGCACCTCGTCGCAACCTTCAGTTTTCAGAAACGCCAGCTGCTCGGATCGCTCGACACCTTCGGCGACAACTTTCAGTGACAGCCCGTGAGCCATCGCAATGATCGCCCGGGTGATCGCCGCATCTTCGCTGCCCTCGCCCAACCCGCGAATAAAGGCCTGATCGATCTTCACGTAGTCCACCGGAATCCGTTTCAAATAGCTCAGCGATGAATAGCCGGTGCCGAAATCGTCGATCGCCAGTTTCACCCCCAGATCCCGCAACTGCTGGAACGTGGCGATGATGTGTTCGACGCTGTCGAGCAGCTGGCTTTCGGTCAGTTCCAGTTCGAGGTAGTGCGGCGCCAGGCCGGTTTCCTCCAGCACCTGGCGCACCAGACTGACCAGTTTGCCCTGGCGCAGTTGATGAACCGACAGGTTCACCGAAACCCGGATCGGCGCCAGCCCCTGACGCTGCCATTCGCACGCCTGCCAGCAGGCCTGGCGCAGGACGAATTCGCCGATCGGCCCAATCAGCCCCGTCTCCTCCGCCAGACCGATGAAATCCCCCGGCGGTACCCGGCCCATGGTCGGGTGATCCCAGCGCACCAGCGCTTCCGCCGCGTTGAGACGACCGGTCGCCAGACACAGTTTCGGTTGATAGAAGACGTTGAGCTGCTTTTCCTCGATGGCTTTGCGCAGCTGGTTTTCCAGTTGCAGGCGCTCCAGCGTGCTGGCCTGCAGACTGTCGGTATAAAACTGGAAGTTGTTGCCGCCCAGGTGCTTGGCATGTTGCATGGCCATGTTCGACTGGCTGACCAGCGCGGAAATCTCCCGGGCGTTGTCCGGCAGCATGCTGATGCCCATCGAAGCACTTACTACCAATTCGTGCCCTTCCACGGTCAACGGCAGTCGCAGCTTGGTCGACAGCCGCGTGGCGACCCGCGCCAGGCTCGAGAGGTTGCCGTAGGCGTCGAACAGCACTGCGAACTCGTCGCCGGACAGCCGGGCAATGGTGTCGGCCTCCGGCAGAGCATTGACCAGACGCCGAGACATCTTTTGCAGCAACTGGTCGGCGATCTCGTGGCCGAGGCTGTCGTTGAGCAGCTTGAAGCGATCCAGATTGATGTGCAGCAGCGCCAGACTCCGGCGCCCGCCCTGCCGCACGCGCTGATGGGCTTCGTGCAGGCGTTCGCGGAACAATGAGCGATTGGCCAGACCGGTGAGCTCGTCATAGTGGGTCAGGTAACGCATGCGCTCTTCGGATTCGCGGCGCGCCGACAGATCGGCGAAGAAGCCGACGATATGGCTCACATTTCCCCGACTGTCGCGTACGGCATTCAATTGCAGCCACTGAGGATACAGCTCGCCGTTCTTGCGGGTTTCCACCAGTTCGCCCTGCCAGCTGCCGTGCTGTTCCAGCGCGTGGCGGATCGCGACGTAGTGCCGGCGGGCGTCGCGGCTGCACGGCAATTCGACGACGTTGCGCCCGAGCATGTCGTCGATGTCATACCCGGTGACCCGGCTGAAGGCCTGATTGATGGCGATCAGCGAATAATTCGGGTCGAGGATCACGATGCCTTCGCTGGCGGCCTCGAACACCGTCGCCGCCAATTGTTGCTGGGCTTCCAGGCTTTTGCTGACGCTAATGTCGCGGCGGGTGCCGACCATGCGGATGACCCGCCCGTTCTCGTCGCGCTCCACCGCTCGCCCACGGTCTTCGATCCAGACCCAGTGGCCGTCGCCGTGGCGCACGCGGTATTCGATCTGATAATCCTCGGTGCGCCCCTTCAAGTGCTCGATCAACGCCCGTTTGAGCGGCGGCACATCTTCCGGGTGCAGGCGTGGCCGCAGGTGCCTGAGCAGCCCGGTGACGTATTCCGGGTCAATGCCAAACAGTTCCTGAATCTGCGTGTGGTGAACTTCGTCGGTCTGCAGGTTCCAGTCCCACAGCCCCAGCTCACTGGCTTTCAACGCCAGGGCCAGGCGCGCCTCGCTTTTGCTCAGGGCCTGGTTGGCGACGTCCAGTTCCCGGCTGCGCTGGGCGACCCGGTCTTCCAGCTCGACCTGGGCTTCACGCAACTTGCCCTCGGCGCAACGCCGGTGCTCGATTTCCTTCGCCAGCTCCTGATTGAGCTGTTCGCTGCGGGTTTGCGTTTGTTGCAGGTGCTCGATCAGGTGCTGGTTCTGGAAGCGTCGCAGCAAACCGCGATCGATCAGCCGATTGACCTGCCACGCCACCACACTCAGGGAGCCGAGCAGGATCAGCCCGAGCCAGCCCCAGCCGCGCGCCAGTTCGTCACCGCCCCAGAACAGGTAGCCGATGGCCGGCAGCAGGCATGGCAAGGTAAAGGAAAGGAATGCCGGAATACTCACGGCGTAAGCCACGCTGGCCGACAGGGTCGCGGCGCCGATCAGGCCGAACACCCAGGCTTGCTGCATGAAGTTGTCGGCGGGGACCAGAGCGATGCCGGCGCCGGCCAGGGTCAGGCCGGTCATGGTCGAGCCGAGCAGGAACATCCGCCCCCAGATCGGCTGGGCCTGGCGATCGGGAATCGCCGAATCGAAGGCCGCGACCTGAATCACCCGCAACGCCACCAGCGACAGCAGCCACACCAGCCAGACGCTGACCACGAAATAACGCTGCGGGCTCCAGAGCAGACCGGCGCAGACCAGACCATTGATCAACATGAACAGGGTGGGCAACAGCGAACCCTGATAAAGAAGGCGCGTGCGCTCGACCGCCATCTGGGTGGCGTAATGCTTGCGGATTACCCGGGGTTCCACAGAGGGGCCCGACAGGTCGAAGCTGAGGGTCATAGGCAACGTTCTTGTTCTTATAAGTGTGAGCATGCGCCCGGAAACGTGGACGGAGCATACACAAGCCGAACCACTTGCCAAACTGCCCCAGATCATAATTTCACCGAAACTTTTCAGCCTCCCGACACCCGCAAAAGCCCCGAAGCGAGGCGGGCCAACGCCTGTAGCCGGTGACCGACCGGTCGTCATCGGCAGCACTTTCATCGGCTAATGCAAAGCTCGGTTTGCCCGGGCCTGCGGCGCACCCTAGAATGCCCCGATGCGCGATGATCTCTCCCTTCTGCTGAACTCCCTCAACGATGCCCAACGCCAGGCCGTAGCGGCTCCCGTTGGTCGTCAATTGGTCCTGGCCGGTGCCGGCTCCGGCAAAACCCGAGTGCTGGTGCACCGTATCGCCTGGTTGATCCAGGTCGAGAACGCCTCGCCCCACTCGATCCTGTCGGTGACCTTCACCAATAAAGCCGCTGCCGAGATGCGTCACCGCATCGAGCAATTGCTGGGTATCAACCCGGCCGGCATGTGGGTCGGTACCTTCCACGGCCTGGCGCACCGCTTGCTCCGGGCGCACTGGCAGGAAGCCGGGCTGAGCCAGACCTTCCAGATTCTCGACAGCGATGACCAGCAACGGCTGGTCAAGCGGGTGATCCGCGAGCTGGGGCTGGACGAGCAACGCTGGCCGGCCCGTCAGGCCCAGTGGTTCATCAACGGGCAGAAAGACGAAGGTCTGCGTCCGCAACACATTCAAGCCAGCGGCGATCTGTTCCTGGCCACCATGCGCGGCATTTATGAAGCGTACGAGGCGGCGTGCCAGCGTGCCGGCGTCATCGACTTCTCCGAACTGCTGCTGCGCGCCCTCGACCTGTGGCGCGACCACCCGGGCCTGCTGGCGCACTACCAGAAGCGTTTCCGGCACATTCTGGTGGACGAATTCCAGGACACCAACGCCGTGCAGTACGCCTGGTTGCGTCTGCTGGGCAAGGGCGGCGACAGCCTGATGGTGGTCGGCGACGACGACCAGTCGATCTACGGCTGGCGCGGCGCGAAAATCGAGAACATCCACCAATACTCTTCCGACTTCCCGGATTCGGTGACCATCCGTCTGGAGCAGAACTACCGCTCCACGGCCGGCATCCTGAAAGCCGCCAACGCCTTGATCGCCAATAACACCGGGCGCCTGGGAAAAGAACTGTGGACCGATGGCGGCGACGGCGAAGCGATCAACCTTTACGCCGCCTTCAACGAACACGATGAAGCACGCTACGTTGTCGAAACCATCGAAAGCGCGCTGAAAACCGGCCTGGCTCGCAGCGATATCGCGATTCTCTACCGCTCCAATGCCCAATCGCGCGTTCTGGAAGAAGCGTTGCTGCGTGAACGCATTCCGTACCGCATCTATGGCGGCCAGCGATTCTTCGAGCGGGCGGAAATCAAGAACGCCATGGCTTACCTGCGTTTGCTGGAAGGTCGTGGCAACGATGCGGCGCTGGAGCGGGTGATCAACGTCCCGGCTCGCGGCATCGGCGAGAAAACCGTCGAAGCGATTCGCGACCATGCCCGTCACAGCGATGTGTCGATGTGGGAAGCCATGCGCCAGCTGGTGGCCAACAAAGGCCTGACCGGTCGCGCCGCCGGTGCGCTGGGCGCGTTTATCGAGCTGATCGAAAACCTCGCCGCCAAGTGCGCCGAGATGCCGTTGCACCTGATGACCCAGACCGTCATCGAGCAGTCCGGGCTGATCGCCTACCACGAAGCGGAAAAAGGCGAGAAAGGCCAGGCCCGGGTGGAAAACCTTGAGGAACTGGTCAGCGCCGCGCGCAACTTCGAGAACACCGAAGAAGACGAAGAGCTGACGCCACTGGCGGCGTTCCTCGGCCACGCTTCGCTGGAGGCCGGCGACACCCAGGCCGACGAGCACGAAGACAGCATTCAGTTGATGACCCTGCACAGCGCCAAAGGCCTGGAATTCCCTTACGTGTTCCTGGTGGGCATGGAAGAAGGCCTGTTCCCGCACAAGATGAGCCTGGAAGAACCGGGGCGCCTTGAGGAGGAGCGGCGACTGGCCTATGTCGGCATTACCCGGGCGATGCAGAATCTGGTGATGACCTATGCTGAAACCCGACGCCTGTACGGCAGCGAAACCTACAACAAGGTGTCGCGTTTCGTACGGGAAGTACCGAAAGGCCTGATTCAGGAAGTACGCCTGTCCAACAGCGTCAGCCGGCCGTTCGGCGGCAACCAGTCGATGGGGGGCAGCAACCTGTTCAGCGGCAGCGAGATTCCGGAAACCGGCCTGAGCCTTGGCCAGGCTGTCCGTCACTCGATCTTCGGCGACGGTGTGATCCTCAACTTCGAAGGCGCCGGCGCCCAGGCCCGGGTGCAGGTGAACTTCGCCGAAGGCAGCAAGTGGCTGATGCTCGGGTACGCGAAGCTGGAAGCCATCTAAACGCAGCCCGTCGTTGCTCATCGTTCCCACGCTCTGCGTGGGAATGCATCCCGTGACGCTCTGCGTCACTGTGGACGCGGAGCGTCCATGGCGGCGTTACCACGCAGAGCGTGGGAACGATCGGACACGAACACTGGAGGCAACATCCATGGGCTCGGGCTTCTTTTCTTCCTGGACGTTCTGGGCCCTGCTCTCGGCCACCTTCGCCGCGCTGACGGCCATCTTCGCCAAGATCGGCATCGAAAACGTCAACTCCGACTTCGCTACCCTGCTGCGCACAATCGTCGTATTGGTCAGTCTAGCCTTGATTTTGTACGCAACGGGCCAATATCAGTCCTTGGGATCGATCTCCGCCAAGAGCTACCTGTTTCTGCTGTTGTCGGGCCTGGGTACCGGTGCTTCGTGGCTGTGCTACTTCCGGGCGTTGAAAGTCGGCCCGGCATCGCTGGTCGCCCCGGTGGACAAGCTCAGCGTGGTCTTCGTGGCGGTGCTCGGTGTGATCCTGCTGGGCGAGAAACTCGACCTGCGCCAGTGGGGCGGTATCGGCCTTATCACTGCCGGCGTGGTGATGCTGGCTTTTCGGCGCTGATCCATTTCCTGCTGAACCTATCTCCTTTTCCTACAGACAAAAGTACATGGCCTTATTGCCCCGACCGAGCTGAACGTAACCTGTCAGGCAAAAGCCCGAAACACTCTCTCGCTAGCCAGTAACACTTCAGCTGTGCAACATGGCGCGCGTGTCTCCACAAACGGGAATTCCCTTTATGAAACGTTTTCTTAGCATCGCCATGGCGTTGTGCATCGGCCTGACGATGAGCCTCGACGCCAACGCCAAGCGCTTTGGTGGTGGCAAAAGTGCCGGCGCTGCGCCGACACACCAGACCAGCCAGATGGCTCCTTCTTCCCCAGGCATGGGCGGCGCTGCGGCGACCGCTGGTGCCGCGGGCGCTGCGGCCAAGGCCGGCGGTGCTTCGAAATGGCTCGGCCCTCTGGCCGGCATCGCGGCCGGTGGCCTGCTCGCTTCCATGTTCATGGGCGGCGGCTTCGAAGGCATGCAGTTCTTCGACATCCTGATCATGGCCGTGATCGCGTTCGTGATCTTCCGCTTCATCGCCGCCCGTCGTCGCAAGCAGCAGGAGCAGTTCGCTCCGGCCGGCGCGCCGATGCAGCGTGAAGTGTTCGAACAGAAGCCAGCAGCCATGGGTTCGATCTTCGGTGGTTCGGCCGCACCTGCTGCCGCCCGTCCGGTGATCAATGCACCGGCCTGGTTCAACGAACAGCGCTTCCTTGAAGCCGCCCGCAGCCACTTCCAGGCGCTGCAGCAGCACTGGGACGCCAACGAAATGGACAAGATCGCCGAGTTTGTGACCCCGCAAATGTTCGAGTTCCTCAAGCGCGAGCGCGCGGAACTGGGTGATGCGTTCCAGTCCACCTACATCGACAACCTCCAGGTACAACTGGATGGCGTGGATGATCGTGCGGACAAGACCATCGCCACCCTGACCTTCAACGGCGTGTCGAAGACCTCGCGTTTCGACCAGCAGGGCGAAGTGTTCAGCGAAAGCTGGAACATGGAACGTCCACAGGGCGACAACCAGCCTTGGCTGGTCGCCGGTATCCGCCAGAACGGCTGATCACCTCCGACGTTTTACCCGCAGTAATGAAAACCCCGGCCTCGGCCGGGGTTTTCTATTTCGCGGTTGCATCTATAGCGAGCTACTGTATAAACCGCCCCATATAAACCGCGCCATTCAAGCAAGAGGATCCCGGACGTGGAAGAAATCATCGAACAACTGCGCGAAGCCAACGAACCCGTACCGGTTCCCCTGGAGTTGCCCGACGAAGACCAGTTGGTGGAAATCGAAGAAGAGCTCTTCATCAACATCCCGTTCGTCTTCAAAGAGTTTCTGCTGACCGTCAGCGACGTGGTTTACGGCAGTCTGGAGCCGGTGACCGTCACCGACCCGCAATCCCACACCTACCTGCCGGACGTCGCTGCCAATGCCTGGGATGCCGGCGTGCCGCGCGACCTGATCCCGATCTGCCAGGACGGTGACGACTACTACTGCGTCGAAGAAGACGGCACCGTGGTGCTGTGGTCGGGCGAAGAAGAACTGATCACCGAAGAGTCCTGGGAATCGGTCTGGCACTGGGCGCGGGACGTCTGGCTGGAAAGCTGAAACGCCCCGCACCATGGGTGGTCAGTGCCCCGACGGCTCCTTGTGGTTGTCGAGGGTTTCCAGCAGGGCCACCTGCATCCGCGTGTGCACCCGGATGAACCAGCGCCAGAGCAGCGCCGCCACGGCGGCCGCGACTACGGCGATCAGCACCAGCAACTTGTTGGTCGGCAAGATACTGGCCGACAAGGCTGCCAACAGCAGGAAAATCACCAGCAGCGAGATAATCGGGATCACTTCGGCGATCACCCGGCGCACTCGCTGTGTGTGACGCCCGGCCATTTCCGGCTTCACGCCCATCTCCGCCAGCAGCATCGACAGCGCCTTGAGCTTGCGATAGGCCGCGATCAGGAACGGCAACGACACCAGCAACGCCCCGCCCCAGATCAACGCCTTCTGCCAGCTCGGATCGCTGATCCAGTCCTGCATCCAGATCGAGAGACGCCCGGCAAAAAAAGCGCCGGCAAAGAAGATCGCGATCACCAGCGCCAGATTGACCCCGACCTGCAGCAGGATTCGCCGGATCATCGAGGCCAGCATCGCGCCCTCTCCCTGCGGCTGAATGCTGCGCAGCCATTCGCCGTACATTCCGAACACTCGACCGACTCGCTGCGGCATGGCGGCAGACAGTTTGATCGACAGCGGATCGGCAGCCCGGATCAGGTACGGCGTCAGCAACGTGGTAATCACCGAAACCGCCACAGCCACCGGATACAGGAAGTTGCTGGTGACCTGGAGCGTCATCCCCAGCGCCGCGATGATGAAAGAGAATTCGCCAATCTGCGAAAGCCCCATCCCGACCCGCAGTGAGGTGCGTCCGTCATTACCGGCGATAAACGCCCCGAGGCCGCAGGACAACATCTTGCCCAGCACCACGGCGACAGTGATCACCGCGATCGGCCACGCGTATTGCAGAAGAATCATCGGATCGAGCATCAGGCCGATGGCGACGAAGAAGATCGCGCTGAACAGGTCGCGAACCGGCTCGATCAGGCGCTCGATTTTCAGCAGTTGCCGCGACTCGGCCATGATCGCGCCGATCAGGAACGCCCCGAGCACCATGCTGTACTCGAGTTTGACCACCAGCAGGCAGAAGCCGAAACACAGGCCCAGCACGGTGATCAGCAGCATCTCGTTGCTTTCGAATTTCGCCACGTAAGCCAACAGTCGCGGCACCAACAGAATGCCTACGACCAGCGCGACGATCATGAACAGTGAGAGCTTGCCGACGGTAGAAAACACTTCGCCGGAACTCACCGTGCCGCTGACAGCGATGCTCGACAGCAAGGCGATGATGCCGATGCCGAGAATGTCCTCGACGATCAGCACGCCGAAGATCAACTGGGCGAAGCGCTCGTTTTTCATCTTCAGGTCGTTGAGCGCCTTGACGATGATGGTGGTCGAGGAAATCGCCAGGATCGCGCCGAGGAACAGCGAATCCATGGTGTTCCAGTCGAACCAGCGGCCGATTTCGTAGCCGATCCAGATCATCAGCACGATTTCGAGGAACGCTGCGATGAAGGCCGTGGCGCCGACCTTGAACAACTTGCGCAGGCTGAACTCCAGGCCCAGGCAGAACATCAGGAAAATCACTCCCAGCTCGGCGAGGGTCTTGATGGTTTCTTCGTCGTGGATCAGGCCGAAGGGCGGTGTGTGCGGGCCGATGATGAAGCCGGCGACGATGTAGCCGAGCACTACCGGCTGCTTGAAGCGGTGAAACAGCACGGTCACCACACCTGCGACCAACATGATCACCGCCAGATCCTGAATAAAGCTGATGGCATGCATGGTGTGGGCTCCTTGAATGACGAGGCTCACGCAGGCATGGGAAATGTCTGGGCGAGCTGAGTAAAAATCCGCTTTGGGTGTAGGAATCGCCCTTGGGGTGGGCTTTTGCAGGGTAACACCGCGACTTCCGGCTGAAAGGCGGTGCAATATATGGAAACAGATCGATTCGGGCGTGACGGCGGCCAGTTGCCTGGCGTCCCGATAACGGTGCTTTTGAAAAGCGACCAGGCACCCGCAGAGGTGTTTCTTCCAGCAACCCTGCCTTGACCCGTGAGAACGTTATGGAACCCGGAAACGCCCAGCTGTCGATGACGGTACTGATGACCCCCGACATGGCCAACTTCTCTGGCAATGTCCACGGCGGCACCCTGCTCAAATACCTCGACGAAGTGGCCTACGCCTGCGCCAGCCGTTATGCCGGCCGCTACGTGGTGACCCTGTCGGTGGATCAGGTAATTTTCCGCGAGCCGATCCACGTCGGCGAACTGGTGACTTTCCTGGCGTCGGTGAACTACACCGGCAACACCTCGATGGAAGTCGGTATCAAAGTGGTGACCGAGAACATCCGCGAGCGCTCGGTGCGCCACACCAACAGCTGCTTCTTCACCATGGTCGCGGTGGACGATCAGCGCAAACCCGCCGCCGTACCGCCGCTGCAACCGCAGAACAGCGAAGACAAGCGCCGCTACATGCAGGCGCAGCAACGCCGGCAGATCCGTCAGGAGCTGGAAAAGCGCTATCAGGAAATCAAGGGCGACGCCTGATCAGCCCTTCGATCTATGGCGCTCTGCAGATAGCTTTCGCGAGCAAGCCCGCTCCCACATTTGGAATGCGTTCCTCCTGTGGGAGCGGGCTTGCTCGCGAATGGGGCAACTCGGTCTTACAGACTGATCGGCGTGGCTTCGAACTTCACCCGCGGATGCGCAATCCGGTCCTGCGCTCGCACCAGCTGCAGCTCGTAACTTGCGCAAGCCTGGGTTTCCAGCAGCACTTCATGCACCGCTGCTGCGGTGAATTCAAACGCTGCCACCAGGCTATCCCCGAGCAGCACGCGCGCCAGGAACAGACCTGACGTCAGATCGCCCACCCCCACCGGCTGACGCGGAAACGCCAGCAGCGGACGCCGCAGATGCCAGCTGCCATCGGCCGTCACCAGCAACATTTCAAAGCCATCCGCCGGTTTGCCCGGATAATCCAGATGTTTGACCAGCACCGCTTTCGGGCCACGTGCCAGAAGCGCCCGCGCCATCGCCAGGCAATCGAACAGCGACTGCGGCTTGCGCCCGGAGAAGCTGTCCAGCTCCAACTGGTTCGGGCACATGAAGTCCGCAACAGCGGCGGCCTCTTCCAGCAGGAAATCACTGACCTCGGCGGGAACGCTGCAACCCTTTTCCGGATGCCCCATTACCGGGTCGCACAGATAAAGGGCTTTCGGGTTGACCGCCTTGATCCGCTCGATGCCACTGAGAATCGCCCGGCCCTGCGCCGCACTGCCGAGATAACCGGACAGCACCGCATCGCAATTGCCCAGCTCACCGATGGCGGCGATGCCTTCGACCAGTTCCGGGATCCGGTGCGGCGCCAGCACTTCGCCGGCCCACTGGCCGTACTGCGTGTGGTTGGAGAACTGCACCGTATTGAGCGGCCAGACATTCACCCCGACCCGCTGCATCGGAAAAACCGCAGCGCTGTTGCCGGCGTGGCCGAACACCACATGGGACTGGATGGCGAGCAGATGAGGCGTACGTTTCATTCGGGTTTTTCCGTAAAACGATTGAAATTCAAGCCGCGCAGTATGCGACGAAACGCAGCCTGTACGACAGACCGGCGACGCAGTTAAGCTGACGCCATCATTTGGAGTTTCGTGTTGATGCTCACCCTGGAAAACATTTTCGTGCTGATGCTGTTCGCCGTCGCCGGTGCGTGGCTCTGGCACAACCACGGCTTGCGCGAGCGGGCGCTGGAGCGGGTCAAACAGCATTGCGTGAATGTCGGCGTCGAGTTGCTCGACGGTAACGTGGCGCTGAAGAAGATCGGCTTGATCAAGGACGCCAGCGGTCGGCGACGTCTGGCCCGGGTCTACAATTTCGAATTCACCGTGACCGGCGAAACCCGGCACAACGGCACCATCACCCAGTTCGGTGCGCACAGCGCGCAGATTGAGCTGGCGCCCTACCCGGCGCCATTTGATGACACGCCGCCCGTGGTGGAAGTGACCAAGCCGCGTGGTGAAGTGATCGAGCTGAGCCAGTGGCGTCAGGAACATACCAAGTGGAAGCCTTGAGTCAGCTCGTCTGAAGCCGACACCGGGCCAGTCCGGCCTGTAATTCACTGACTGCCTGCGGTTCGTCGAAAATCAGCTCGATCCGGGAATCCTTGCGCCATTCACTGGGCAGCCAGCTGAGCTCGGCATTGTCCAGCGCATTGGCTGACTGCCAGCCGTCCGGGCTGTGAATCACCAGTTTGGCCCGGCGCCAGTTCAGGCTTTTCAGCCATTGGGTTATCCCCGATACGTCGAACACTTGGCTCGGATGCCAGCGCCAACCGATGCTCCAGCCACCCTCCTGAGCCTGACTCAGGCAGATCGGCAATGCCGGATCGCTCCAGATGGCCGGCATCTGCGCCAGCCCCTGAGGCACAACCAACTTATCCGCACCTGCTTGCGCCTGCACCGCCAGACCCGGCAACTCGCTGAGCGGCAACATCGCCTGCTGCGTCCAGATCAGTCGGACAGGCGGCAATTGTCGGGTGATTCGCTCACGCGTGGGCTCGTCGAGGCTTTCTGCCTTGTTCAATAGCAGCAGGCCCGCGCCGGACAAGGTTTCCTGCTGCGCGTCCGGCAGCGCTTTGCCTGCGGCGAGAGCGTGGGCGTCCAGCACCAGCACGCAAGGTTGTACGGCGAGTACGCCTTGCCACGGCGCCTCTTTCAGTTGCTTCAGCAGCTGCGCCGGATGCCCAAGCCCCGAGGGCTCGATGAACAGGCGATCCGGCCGCGCCTTGCGCAATAAACGCCCCAGACCAATCTGGAACGGCGCACCGTTCACGCAACACAAACAGCCCCCGGCCACTTCGCCCAGTGCGATACCATCGGCGTCGCAGGTCAACAGCGCAGCGTCGAGCCCGATCTGACCGAACTCGTTGATCAGCACCGCCCAGCGCTCGCCCGCCGGTCGCTGGGCCATGAGCTGGCGGATCAGGCTGGTCTTGCCCGCGCCCAAGGGGCCGGCGATGACGTGGGTGGGAATGTTCTGCAACATGATCAAGGTTTTCTGGAGGTCGAAGATGCGGTGGATGGGATGGTCGTTGCTGCTGACGCTGGTGTCGGGCGAGGCATTGGCACAGGCCTGCGTGGTGCACAGTCAGGCAGAGCGGCTCGACGTGAAGGTCTGCCAGCAGAACCGCAACATCCCGGAAAAACTGTTCAACGACGGCTTCTGCCAGCCGACCCTGGCCGGGCAGAAAGTCGAGGTTCAATACGTCAACCAGTGCCCCGCCGGCGCATTCGGCGTGTGCAGCAACGCGCAAGTCGCCAATATGCCTTATCGCCAGGATATCCACTATTACGGCGTGGCCACCGATGCGGCGTATTTGCAGCCCTATTGCGAGGCCCAGAGCCAGGGGAAATGGCTCAAGCCCTGAGGCGCTATCCGAGCCAGTCGAGGGTCAGCATCAGCCGCCGCTCTCCCGGCGCCGGTTGCGGCGAGCGATGGATCAGCCCGAAACCTTCGTTGCCGTGCCATTTCTCGCCCTTGAGCAATGCCACTTCGCCCCGATTCAATTGCTGAATCCGTGACGCTTCCTGCGGCTCGGCTTGCGGCTGTCCCAGTTGCCGACGATCCATATCCCCTTCCCTGAGCCATTCGCTGCCGACGCCAGCGTACGTGGTGATCAACCGCACCGGCACATGGTCGACGTGAAAACGCGGACACATGGCCTTGTCCAATACCCGCAGGCGCAAGCCGATCCGCCGCGCGCCCAGCAAGCAGGCGAAGGCACTGACCAGCCATTTCAGATCGGCGATAAATCCTTCGTAGCCTTCCAGATCGCGAAAGCCGCTGGCCAGTCCCGTGAGATCCGGTTCTGCGTCTTCGTCCGGCAATTCCAGGCACAGCGCCTCGGCGTAAGGCTCGTTCAGAGACAACAACAAGTCCGCGAATTCGGCAATGTGCAGCGGAAGCTGTCGTTGCCAGACCGCAAGGTTGGTCTCGTCGTCAAGAATGTCCGCCAGTGCCTGCGGGGTCTGGCCGAAAGACTGATGGCGCGTGCTGCCTGACAGCGGTTTCAGGGCGAGCATCAGGCCACCTCGTCGTGCCAGGAACCAAAAGGATCGCGCAGCTGTAACCAGCCTTGAGTACCGAGCGCCATTTCGGCATCGGTCAGCAGGCAATCATCGAGTTCCGACGACAGCTGTGCGAAATCGATGTTCTGCCCGATAAACACCAGCTCCTGGCGACAATCACCTACGCTGGCGATCCAGTTTTCCATGATCGCGGCGGTACTTTCCTGATCCTGCGGCCACTGTTCTTTCGGCACGAAGCGCCACCAGCGCCCGGCGAAACCGTGGCGCATCAGGCCACCTGCCTGAGACCAGCTACCGGCGTCGGTGGGTTTGCTGGCCAGCCAGAAGAAGCCCTTGGAGCGCAGCAATTTGCCGTTAACCCAAGGACGATCGATGAAGTCGAAGAAGCGCTGTGGATGAAAAGGCCGGCGCGCCCGATAGGCCGTGGAAGCGATGCCGTACTCTTCGGTTTCCGGCACATGTTCCCCACGCAGTTCCTGCAGCCAGCCCGGGGCCTGGGCGGCCTTTTCGAAGTCGAAACGACCGGTATTGAGAATTTTCTCCAGCGGCACTTCACCCATGACCATCGGGATGATCTCGGCCTGAGCGTTGAGGCGTCTGAGAATGGCCATCAGCTCTTCCCGCTCGCGGCTGCTGATCAGGTCGATCTTGCTGATCAACAGGACGTCGGCGAACTCGATTTGCTCGATCAGCAGATCGGTGATCGAGCGCTCATCTTCTTCACCGAGGAATTCGCCACGGGACGCGAGGTTTTCAGCGGCCTGGTAGTCCGGCAGGAAGTTCATGCCGTCGACTACAGTGACCATGGTGTCGAGCCGAGCGATGTCGGCGAGGCTTTGCCCCTGCTCATCACGGAAAGTGAATGTCTCGGCCACGGGTAACGGCTCGGAGATTCCCGTGGATTCGATCAGCAGGTAATCGAAGCGGCCTTCACGTGCCAGCTGGCTGACCTCTTCAAGCAGGTCTTCGCGTAACGTACAGCAGATACAGCCGTTACTCATTTCCACGAGCTTCTCTTCAGCACGGTTCAGGCTGACATCACGCTGGACTTCGCTGCCATCGATGTTGATTTCGCTCATATCGTTAACGATAACGGCGACGCGCAGATCATCTCTGTTACGTAGTACGTAATTCAAAAGTGTACTTTTTCCGGCGCCGAGAAAGCCGGACAAAACGGTCACGGGAAGTCGGGAAGACATTGGATAAACCTCATCAGACGGTCGCTAAACAGCGCTGGAGGCTCTCGGGGCGAGCGTTCTTGGGTTTCGATGGGATCACCAGGGAAACGGACGCTTGAAAAGGAAGCCACGGAAAGCCTTGTCCGATTAATGTTATAGTATAACAACAAAATCAATCCACTCTCTTCTTGCCCAAAGTGACAAAGGGCCGGAAGCTGCAATCAGTTCGTCGCCGAGTTACGTCATGAAAACTGCGCTGAAATACTCGCTTATCTGCCTTGCATTGCTGACGCTGAAGGCCGAAGCACAGGTGCCGGGGCTCGCCAATTGCACGCGCAGCGCGAACCTGTTGGCGTGCATCGATGGCAACGGCAACGCCTATAGCGTCAACACGGTCGGCAGCACGATTTACCTGCGCGGATTCGAGAAAGCAGGCAACCGCTACTGGGCACAAACCAACAGCCGCTACGGCCAACTGACATTCTTCACCGGCATCGCTTCCGATGGGGAAGCCTGGGTTGGCTACAATCGCCGCGTAGGCTGGACGACGATCAATCGGTTCTCCAGCTCAGGCGGCAGCAGTGCGAAGTTCACCTGCAGCCGGATCACTGGCTGCTAAACCCGCGATCCTTTCTGCTCTTGTTGCCATGCCATATAGCTGTCGACAGGTGGATTCTTCTGGAAATAGCGCTGCAAGCCCTCAAACAAACCGTCTGCCACGGCCTGCTGATGACGCGCCGTCACCAGGCGCTGACTGTCTCGTGCGTTGGAAATGAACCCGGTTTCCACCAGGATTGACGGCACATCCGGCGATTTCAGAACGGCAAATCCAGCCTGTTCCACGCGCTTTTGGTGCAGCGTGGTGATTCCGGCCAGGCTGCCCAGCACTGTGCTTCCGAGTTGCAAACTGGCGGCGATGGTTGCGTTCATCGACATGTCGAGGATCACGCCAGCGAGCATCGGATCCTTGTCTTTGAGATTGAGCAGGCTGGTGGCGCCAAGCAGATCCACACCGTTCTCACGCTGCGCCATGAACCGCGCGGTGGCGGATGTAGCGCCGCCCTCGGACAGGCAATACACCGACGCCCCAGAAGCCGTCAGACGCGGTGCAGCATCGGCGTGCACCGAGATAAACATGTCGGCCTTGTGCTGACGCGCGATCTCCACACGCTTGCGTAACGGGACGAAGAAATCGTCGTTACGAACCAGCTTCACATCAAAGCCTTTCTCTCGTTTAAGCCGACGCGCGAGCAATTGCGCGATGGACAAAACCACATCCTTTTCCCGCTCGCCCTTGGCGCCGATTGCACCCGGATCTTTCCCGCCATGCCCGGGGTCGACCACCACCATGATGTCGCGCTTGAGGTGAGTTTTTTCCTGGGGTGTTTCACGTGGAACGCTCGCCGGGAACCCTGCTGGTGCACTCATCAGATCCAGAACCAAGCGATGCC
The DNA here is from genome assembly GCF_002112885.1 of Pseudomonas sp. B37(2017). Taxonomy (NCBI): domain Bacteria; kingdom Pseudomonadati; phylum Pseudomonadota; class Gammaproteobacteria; order Pseudomonadales; family Pseudomonadaceae; genus Pseudomonas; species Pseudomonas sp. B37(2017). Next base: position 362,794 of record NZ_NEIX01000003.1, read on the forward strand.
CTTGCCCATCCTGAGGCGCCAACAAGAATGAATTGAGCTGAACCGGACTGCGTAAATCCAGCACGATCCGGGTGTTCCCTTGGCCAAAATGGCCGGAGCGAATCGAATGAATAGGGGTGCCGGATAACGCCAACTGGCTGAAATCACCACTCAGGCTGGCACCGCTCAAGTCGATGATCAACCGCTCCGGCGTGCTCAAGGTGAATGTCTTGTAGCTCACGGGACCACTCAGATCGAACACCAGCCGAAGCTTGTCATCCGAACGCCAAAGCCGCGCATTGCGTATCTGCGTAGCTGACACCGAAAAAGGCAAAACAAAGGCCGCGCTGGCCAGCATCAGGTTGAGCAAGTGGCGTCTGTGCATATGAAAGCCTGTTCATGAAAAAGGCATCGTGGTTTGAATTGTTATAATGTAACATCAAATTCAATCACCATGATGGAACTGCTCATGAACGCGCTGACTTTGCCGGATGTCGCGGCTCAAGCCGCCCGCCAGGCCCTGCCTCTCGAATGGGTGGGGATGTGCGGCATCGCATTACCTGTGTTTATCGAAGGCCAACGGCTGGCTGCCAAAGCGGATGCAGGCGTCAGTCTGGATGACGGAGACGCACGCGGCATTCACATGTCGCGGCTCTATCTGGGGTTGGAAGCGCTGGAACAGCAGAACCTTTCTCCCGCCCTTTTGCGTCAAGTTCTGCAGCGTTTTCTCGACAGCCACGAAGACCTATCCGAAGCCGCCTACCTGAATATCCACACTGATTTATTGCTGAGAAGGCCCGCGTTGGTCAGTCCTTTGGCAGGATGGAAAACCTATCCCGTCACTGTTTCAGCCCAGCTAAAAAACAAAGTGTTCCACGTGGAACTGAAAATCGACGTAGCGTATTCCTCAACTTGCCCCTGTTCCGCAGCATTGGCGAGGCAGTTGATCCAACAACAATTCGTCGACGACTTCGCCAACAAGCCACTGCAACACGCCGATGTGTTGGCATGGTTGGGCTCGACCCAAGGCATCGTGGCCACACCTCACAGCCAGCGCAGTACCGCCCAGTTGCATTTGCACCTGGATGAGTTCGTCGACGAACTACCCCTGACGTCCATCATCAACGACGCCGAAGCTGCCATCGGCACCGCCGTGCAAACCGCTGTAAAACGCGCCGACGAACAAGCCTTCGCCCTCGCCAATGGCCAGAACCTGATGTTCTGCGAAGACGCTGCCCGACGCCTGAACCTGGCACTGCGTCGCTCACCCGGTGTCAGCGAATTCCACGTACGAGTCATCCACGCTGAAAGCCTTCATGCTCACGACGCTGTCGCCGAAAGTCATTGGCGCCGGGAGCAGCCATGATTCGCTGCCACAACCTGAGTTGGGGGATACCCGGCCAACCGCTCACTGCACCGCTCAACCTGAGATTGGAAAGCGGCAGCCTGACGGCAATCATCGGCGTCAACGGCAGCGGCAAAAGCAGCCTGCTTAAAGTCATCGCCGGTTTACAGCGACCGCTGGCCGGCAAGGTCGAGTTGGGTGTTCCACGCCAAAGCGGTTTGTCCTTCCTGCCTCAGCAACAGCATCTGGATCGACAGTTCCCGATCAGTCTTCAGGAGTTGGTGGCAGCCGGTTTCTGGGGACGCCGACTGTCATCGCAACTGAGAGCCCAACGTCTCGAATCCGCACTGGAAGACTGGCACCTGAGCGGACTGGAACATCGTCCCCTGATGGCCCTCTCCGGCGGAGAACTGCAACGCGCCCTGCTCGCCCGATTGAGTCTGGCCGACACACCGTTGCTGCTGCTCGACGAACCCCATGCCGCGCTCGACGAACTGGGTCAGACATTGTTGTGGCAACACCTGCACGCCTGGCACGAACAAGGACGAACCCTGATCGTGGTTTGCCATGACCTCGCCGCCGTGCGCCAACACATTCCACAGACCTTGCTGATCAAACCCAGCGGCTGTGCATACGGCAGCAGCGTCGATCTCATTCAGCAAACGCCTCACACGCAGGTAGCCTGATGCTGACGCTCAGCCATTTATGGCAACCGTTCCACGAGTTCGTCTTCATGCGCCGGGCCCTGCTCGGCGGTCTGGTATTGGCGTGCAGCACGGCACCACTGGGCGTGTTTCTGATCCTGCGCCGAATGAGTCTGATCGGTGACGCCGTCGCCCACGGCATCCTTCCCGGTGCCGCGTTGGGGTTCTGGTTCGCCGGGCTGAGTCTGCCGGCGCTGACTCTCGGCGGGCTCGGTGCCGGCCTGAGCATGGCCGGACTCGCCGCGTGGATCACCCGACGCACCGGCCTGCGCGAAGACGCCAGCCTCGCCGCGATCTATCCCATCTCGCTGGCCAGCGGCGTGCTGATTCTGGGAATCGCCGGCAAGCGACTGGATTTGCTGCACCTCCTGTTCGGCTCTGCCTTGGCGGTGGACGGCCCGACCCTCAACGGCATGTTGTGGGTATCGGCGCTCAGCCTGATGGCCATGGCGCTGATCTATAAACCGTTGCTGCTCGACACCCTCGATCCGTTCTTCCTGCGCACAGTCAGCCGACTCGGCCCCGTCGCCCATGGCGTGTTCCTGACGCTGGTGGTGCTCAATCTGGTGATCGGCTTCCAGGCGATCGGCGCCTTGATGGTAGTCGGCCTGATGATGTTGCCCGCCGCCGCTTCACGCTTCTGGAGCCGACGCCTGCCGATCCTGATTGCCATCGCCGCGCTCATCGGTTGCGCCTCGGTATGGCTCGGCCTGTTGCTGTCGTTCTACTACTCGCTGCCCAGCGGCCCGGCCATCGTGCTGGTCGCCGGCGCCGGCTATTTGCTGTCCGTGGTGTTCGGACCGGTTCACGGTCTGTTGCGCCGCCCGCCTTTGCTCACATCCCAATGAGGTGTTTCCCGATGCGCGCTCTACTCGTGCTGTTCAGCCTGCTGCTGTCGATGTCGTTATCGGCGGCGGAAAAACTGCCGGTGGTCACCAGCTTCAGCATCCTTGCCGACATAGTGCATCAGGTCGGCGGCGAGCATATCCAGATCACTAACATGGTCGGCCCTGACGCCGATGCCCATACTTACGAACCGACGCCGGATGACGCCAAGGCCCTGCTCAAGGCGAAGCTGATCATCAAGAACGGGCTGGGTTTCGAACCCTGGCTGGATCGGCTGGTTGCCAGCACCGACACCAGAGCCCCGGTTATCAGCGCCAGCCGCGGCGTGATTCCGCGCTCGCTGGATGAGGACGGCGAAACCGTCCCCGATCCTCACGCCTGGCACAACCTGGCGAACGCCGAGCTCTACGTCGCCAACATCACCAAGGCGCTGATCGCTGCTGACCCGGCAAACAAAGCCGACTACGAGCGCAACAGCCAGGCCTACCTGAAACAGATTTACGCCCTCCTCGCCCAAGCGAAAGCCAAGCTCGGTTCACTGCCGCCGGGTAACCGCAAGATCGTGACCAGCCACGATGCCTTCGGTTATCTCGGTCAGGCCTACGGCATCGACTTCATGGCGCCACAAGGTCTGTCCACCGAACGCGAACCTTCCGCTGCCGAAGTCGCCGCGCTGATCACCCAGATTCGCCAGGCCAAAGTCAAAGCGGTGTTCATGGAAAACATCAAGGACGCGCGCCTGCTGAAACAGATCGCCGACGAAAGCGGCGCACACATCGGCGGCACGCTGTACTCCGACGCCCTCGCCGCCAGCGGCCCGGCCAGCACCTTCACCGGGCTGTTCGAATACAACCTCAACACTCTTTACCAAGCCCTGAGCCAACCATGATCCGTAAAAATCCTTCCGGTGATTTGCCGCAGATTGCCGAGTCTGCCTACGTCGATAAAACCGCGATCATCTGTGGCAAAGTGGTGATCGGCGAAAACGTGTTCGTCGGCCCGTATGCGGTGATCCGCGCCGATGAAGTGGACGCCACGGGCGAGATGGAGCCGATCATCATCGGCGCCAATTCGAACATCCAGGACGGCGTGGTGATCCACTCCAAATCCGGCGCGGCGGTGACCATCGGCGAATTCAGCTCCATCGCCCACCGCTCGATCGTGCATGGCCCGTGCACGGTCGGCGACCGGGTGTTTATCGGTTTCAACAGCGTGTTGTTCAACTGCGTGGTCGGCAACGGTTGCGTGGTGCGGCACAACTCGGTGGTCGACGGTCGGGATCTGCCGGACGCGTTCTACGTGCCCTCCACCACCCGCATCGGCCCGGGTACCGACCTCTCGCAATTCCCGCCGGTGAGCGTCAGCGCTTCGGAGTTTTCCGAAGACGTGGCGCGTACCAACGTCGATCTGGTGCGCGGCTACAAAGCCCTGCAGAACGAGTTCTGAACCATGAGCAGTGTGCTGATTCGCAATGCGCGACTGGTGAACGAGGGGCGTGAGTTCGACGCCGATCTGTTGGTCAGCAACGGGCGCATCGTCAAGATCGCCGGTAGCATCGAAGGTGAAAACGCAACCCGTGAAATCGACGCCAACGGCCAATGGCTGCTACCGGGAATGATTGACGACCAGGTGCATTTCCGTGAGCCGGGTGCGCCGGCCAAAGGCAGCATCCACACCGAATCCCGTGCAGCCGTGGCCGGGGGTATCACCAGTTTCATGGACATGCCCAACACCAACCCTGCCACTCTGACCCTTGATGCGCTGGCCGACAAAAAACGCCGGGCAGCGATCAATTCGGTGGCCAACTACGGTTTTCACTTTGGCGTCAGTCGCGACAATCTGGACACGGTCGCAGCGCTGAATCCGAGCGAGGTGGCCGGGGTCAAAGTGTTCATGGGCGCGTCCACCGGCAACATGCTGGTGGACGACCCCCACACCCTCGAGCGCCTGTTCGCTGAAGTGCCGACGATTTTGCTGGCCCACTGTGAAGACACGCCGAGCATCGAAGCGAATGCCGCGAACCTGCGCGAACGCTTCGGCAACCAACTGCCACCCGATGCCCATGCGCTGATCCGCAATGCCGACGCCTGCATTCGCTCATCGTCTCTGGCGGTGGATCTGGCCCGACGTCACGGCACTCGTCTGCACGTCCTGCACCTGACCACGGCCCGCGAACTGGCCCTGTTCGAAGACAAGCCGCTGTCGCAAAAACGCATCACCGCCGAAGTCTGCCTGCACCATTTACTGTTCGATGACCGTGACTATCCGAACCTCGGCAACCTGATCAAATGCAACCCGGCGATCAAGTCGCAGAGCGATCGTGACGCCCTGCGCCAGGCACTGCTGAGCAATCGACTGGACGTGATCGGCAGCGATCACGCACCGCACACCTGGGCGGAAAAACAGCAAGCGTATGAACAGGCACCGTCCGGGCTGCCACTGGTGCAGCACGCACTGCCGGCGTTGTTGGAACTGGTGGCGGATGGCGTGATGCCGATCACCACGCTGGTGGCGAAAACCAGCCACCGGGTGGCGGATCTGTTTGCCATTCCGGACCGCGGTTATTTGCGTGAGGGGTATTGGGCGGATCTGGTGTTGATTCAACCGGAGCCCAAGGGTGTCGCGGTGTCACGCCAACCCGTTCTATCGCAATGCGGCTGGACGCCGTTCGCTCAGCGCAGCTTTCGGCATCGGGTCAGCACGACGATGGTGTCGGGCCAGATCGCGTGGCATGACCAACGGATCCATGACAATTGCCAGGGATTGCCGCTGCGGTTCATGCGCTGAAAAAAAACCGCCTCCACTCGATGTGGAGGCGGTTTCGATAATGACGTTACGCTCTCGGTTTGACCGTGCCGCAATCCTGACCCAGCCAGACTGCCCGGGTTTCCAGACTGCCCTTCTGGTTGATCCCGATGGCATTGAAAGTACCGTTGGCGACGGTGGTGAACTCGCGGTCACTGAGGAACGTCGCGACGCCGGTGCCTTGGGCTTTCGGGCAACTGAAGCGGAATTTCCACTGGTTGCCGACACGCTCGGTGATCTGCTGTTTACAGCCCGACTGCGGATCCGCCAGTGGAATATCGTTGGTCGCCACCTGTTGCGGCGTCAGGCAGGCGCGGATGCCCTTGCCACCGATGTTGATCCCCTGCTTCTCCAGTTCAGCCCGTTGCTGAGGGGTGATCTGGCCCTGAATCTGGCCGAGGATCGATTGCACATCCATCACTTGATCATCGACCTTCACATTGCTCGACGTCATTTCCCACAACCCCGGCTGCAGCATTTGCGCCTGAGCAACCACCGGCAAGGCCAAACCCAGGCCCAGCGCCAAACCCAGCAGACGAACGTTCATTGAAAAACTCCTGATCAGTAGTGGCCGTTAGACGCCGGCCGCCTGTTTCGGTTCATGGCGGGCGCTGGCGGCGTGAAAACAAATAGCGACAATCGCCATGGAACATGGTCTGTTAAGCATTGAATCTTCAGGAGCAAGGTTGCCCCATGGATTATTTCGGACCGCACATTTTCGGTTATCTGATCGCCCTGATACACACCCTCGGCTCGATCGCCGCGATCCATGCCGTATTGACCGTACGCACCGCCCAAGGCTCGATCGCCTGGGCGCTGTCGCTGATCTTCATTCCCTACCTCACCCTCATCCCTTATCTGGTGTTCGGCCGCAGCACCTTCGATGGCTACATCAAGGCCCGCCGCCAGGCCAACGAACAGATGCGCCAGGCGATTTCCGAACTCAACTGGCGGCCGTGGGTGGAGGAAGCCCTGACCGCCCGCGCCTCGAATGCTTACGACTCGTTGCGCGCAATGCCGAAGCTGGGACGCATGCCATGCCTGGCCAATAATGAAGTGCGATTGCTGATCAACGGTGCCGCTACCTTCGAGGCGATTTTCCACGCAATCGACCAAGCGCGGGAAGCGGTGCTGATCCAGTTTTTCATCATTCACGACGATCGTCTCGGTCAGCGCCTGCGTGATCTGCTGCTGAAGAAAGCGGCCGAAGGCGTGGTGATTCATTTGCTCTACGACCGCATCGGCAGCCACGCCCTGCCCCACAGCTACGTGCAGACGCTGCGCGATGGCGGCATCGAGGGCAAGGCGTTCGCCACCCGCAGTGGCTGGCTCAATCGTTTCCAAGTGAATTTTCGCAACCACCGCAAGATCGTGGTGGTCGACGGGCTGATCGGGTTTGTCGGCGGGCACAACGTCGGCGACGAATACATGGGTGAAAAACCACCGCTGGCACCGTGGCGCGACACCCACGTCCAGGTGCGCGGTCCCGTGGTGGCGTGCATGCAGGAGTCATTTGCCGAAGACTGGTTCTGGGCCGCGCGGTCATTGCCGCCGCTGATCCTGCCGGACGCGTACCCGGAGGATGGCGTGCTTTGCCAGTTGCTCGCCAGCGGCCCGGCGGATGCCTACGAAACCTGCTCGCTGTTCTTCGTCGAGGCCATCCACGCCGCCACCGAGCGCGTGTGGATCACCAGCCCCTACTTCATTCCCGACGAAGCCGTGTTCGCGGCGTTGCGCCTGGCAGTTTTGCGCGGAGTCGACGTGCGCCTGTTGCTGCCTTCGCGTCCCGACCATCGCATCGTCTACGCCGCCTCCAGCCTTTACGCGTTCGAAGCGGTGCGCGCCGGCGTGCGGGTATTCCGCTACGAACCGGGTTTCCTGCATCAGAAAGTGGTGTTGATCGACAGCGAAATCAGCGCCATCGGCAGCGCCAATCTGGACAACCGTTCGTTCCGGCTGAATTTCGAAGTGATGCTGCTGACCGTTGACAGCGAATTCGCCGCCAGCGTGGAACAGATGCTCAACGATGACTTCGCCCAGGCCTACGAGGTCGCCAAAGAAGAAAGCCGGGAGATCCACCGCCTGCAACAGGTCGGCATGCGGATCGCCCGGCTTATTTCACCGATTCTCTAAGTTCAAGGGTTGTAGATGTCGTCCCTCGTCCACGGCAGTTCATGGCTGCCGTCGGCATGGGCCTTCACGGCAAGGATCTGATGCAGATTGATCCAGCCGCGGGCAAATGCATAAGCACAGCCCGCCAGGTACAGACGCCAGATGCGCAGCGCCTGATCCGGTACGAGTTTCGCGGCGGCTTCGAGATTGTCTTCCAGCCGTTCGCTCCAGTGGTCCAGGGTGCGCGCGTAATGCAGGCGCAGACTCTCGACGTCGACGATCTCCAGACCCGCTTCGCTGATCTCGGCCGAGATCATCGCCAAATGCGGCAACTCGCCGTTGGGGAACACGTACTTCTCGATGAAATCCCCGGCACCGCGTCCCACGGGACGGCCATCGGTGTGCTTGGCGGTGATGCCGTGATTCATCACCAGACCGCCCTCTTTCACCGCGCCGAACAGGGTTTTGCAGTATTCGGCGAGATTGGCATGACCAACGTGTTCGAACATGCCGACGCTGACCACTTTGTCGAAACGCCCGTCCTGTGGCAGATCGCGGTAGTCGAGCAGTTGCAGTTCGATCTGATCTTCCAGCCCCTCGGCTTTGACTCGCTCGCGGGCCAGGGCCAGTTGCTCTTTGCTCAGGGTGATACCGAAGACCTTGGCGCCGAACTCGCGGGCGGCATAACGCGCCAATCCGCCCCAACCGCAACCGACGTCCAACAGATAATCGCCTGGCTGCAGACGCAGCTTGCGACAAAGATGCCGGAACTTGGCTTGCTGGGCTTGCTCCAGGGATTCGCTGCCGGTTTCGAAATACGCGCAGGAATACGCCATGTCGCTGTCCAGCCACAGCTGGTAGAACGCGTTGGACAGGTCGTAATGGTAGGAGATGGCTTTGGCGTCGGTTTCCTTGTCGTGCACGGTGCGCACCGGCTGACTTTCTTCGTCTTCATTGAGCAGCGCCGTGCTCAACTCATCGCACACCCGGATGACTTCGCTGATCGAGCCCTCCAGTTCGAGCTTGCCCTCGACGAAGGCCGCACCCAATGCGTCCAGACTTGGATGGGTGAACTGGGTGACCATCTGCGGGTCCTTGACCACGATGGTGACGCTGGGCGTCGGGCCCAGATTGAATTCATGGCCGTCCCAGAGTCGCAGGCGAAGCGGAAGCTGCAGATTCTGTAAGGCCGGTGGAAGTTGCGCGAGCATGGAATATCCCCCTGGTTTCAGACGTCTGATCTGAGGGTAGACCATCCTTGAAAATTAGCAGGCTATCGATTTGATAGTCGCCGACTATCAGCCGCAGAGGCTGTAATGGCGCTGTCATCCTTGCTTCAGTGCGCCTTCTCAAATGACTGCGAGAGCGGCGCACAGTTCGAAAAATGATCAGTCCGACGCTTTCAGCTTCAGCAGCGGTTCCTGAAAACGCAGCAGGCGACCGGCATTGCCCAGCACCAGCAACGTGCTCAGGTTGTGCAGCAATGCAGCGATCATCGCGCCCGCTGCACCGAGCCAGCCGAAGGCCGCGAACACTACGATGGCCAGCGTCCAGCCCAGACCGATGATCACGTTCACTTGCAAGGTCCGTCGGCACTGACGGCTGAGGCGCACGCAGGTGCCGAGTCGACGCAGGTCACTGCCGATCAGCACGATATCGGCGGACGCCAGCGCGATATCCGCGCCGCCCGCTCCCATCGCCACCCCGACGACGCCCGCCTTGAGCGCCAGCGAATCGTTGATCCCGTCGCCGACCACCATCGGCCGGAAGCCGTTGTCGATTTCCTTGAGCACTCGATTGAGCTTGTCTTCGGGCAACGCCTGGGCCTCGACTTCGTGCAGGCCGACATCCTTGGCCAGTGTCTGCGCGACGCTTTGCCGGTCGCCGGTCAACAGCAGTTGCCGCCCCAGCCCGAGGTCACGCAGTTCACTCAGTGCAAATCGCGCTTCCGGTTTGACGGTGTCGGCCAGCAACAGCCAGGCGAGGAATTCGCCGTTCAACGCCAGCCCGGCAATCGGGCCGTCGTGTTCGGGGATCGCCGTGGTCGAGATGCCCAACTGCGCAAACAGCTCCGGACGCCCGAGCGCGGCCTCGCCTTGCGCGGTCTTGGCCACTACGCCCAACCCCTGTCGCTCGTGAATATCGGTCAGCACCAGCACCTCCTCCGCGCTGACCAGTCCGGCCAGCGCGCGGCTCACCGGATGGCTGCTCGCCGCACCCAGGCTTGCAGCCAGCGCCATCACCGACCCGTGATCCGCTCGCGGGCTGTTGATCGACTGCAAGCGCAGCGTGCCGTAAGTCAGGGTGCCGGTCTTGTCGACCACCAGCGAAGTGAGATCGGCCAATTCCTCAAGGAACGCCGAACTGCGGATCAGAATCCCGTGCCGCGCCGCCACCGCTACCCCGGCAATCGCCGTGGCCGGCGCCGACAGCACCAATGCGCAAGGGCATGCCGCCACCAGCACCGCGAGCATCGCCTGCGCATCGTTGGTGATGAACCAGGTGACCGCCGCGAGCAACAACACCAGCACCATGTAACTGCCGGCATAACGTTCGAGCAAACGAGTGATCGGCGGTTTGGAGCGTTCGGCGTTCTGCATCAGCGCGATGACTTTGCCGAGGGTCGATTCATCCCCGGTACGGGTCACTTCAATTCGCAGCAACCCGTCGAGGTTGATCGCGCCGCCGAACACCGCCATGCCGACGCCCGCCTCGACCGGCACCGACTCACCGGTGATCGACGCCGTATCGAGGCTGGCCTGGCCGGATAAAACCCGACCGTCCGCCGGCACCCGGTCGCCGGCGCGCACTTCGACTTTGTCGCCGGCCTTGAGCGTGCCGTTGTCGACTTCGATGATCGAGCCGTCCGCCTGCACCTTGCGCGCATGGCTGCGCGTCAGTTGGCCGAGGGCATGAATCGCTTCCTGGGAGCCGATCACGCTGCGCTCTTCCAGCACGTGGCCGAAGATCATGATGATCGGCAAAAGCGCCGCCGTGAGCAGATCGCCCGTGGCCCACGCCCCGATCATCGCCAAGGCGATCAACTGATCGGTGATGCCGTGCAGGCTCGGATAACGCAGGCTGAACCACGCCGAACGCATTACCGGCACCGCGACTAATAAAGAAGCGAATCCGAGCAACAACTGACTGACGCCGGTTTGCTCCGGCATCAACCAGCGCCAGATCAGCCCCAGACCAAGCAAGCCGAGGGCGAGCATCGCCAGGGTCAACTGGCGCGCGGCGCGGCGTTGTTCGGCCGAGGACAACAGGCTCGGAGATGAGGTGGTGGCAGTCATTTGCTGGCTCCCTGAATGATCAGGCGGGAATCGTCTTTCGGGTCTACCGTGGTGACCGAACCGGCCTGACCGAGAATCTTCGGCATCCGCTCACGGTACAGACGCAGCAGCATTTGCGGGTCAGTGCCCTGCTGTTGCGCCTTGGCCAGACTCAACACCGTCGCCGTGTCGGCTGAGGCTTTGGCCAAGCGCTCACCGGCCTGGGCGTGGGCGACTTGCAGCGTGCGGTCGGCCTGCTCGTTGGCGGACTGGGTGAGCTTTTCGGCCTCTGTGCGGGCATTGGCGACCGCCTTGTCGGCTTGTTGGCTGGCGGTGAGGACGGCGTTGAACGCACTCACCGCAGGCTCCGGCAGACTCGATTGCACATCGACCCGCGCCACTTCGATGCCGATGCCCTGCCCGCTCGCCTTCAACTCGGCGAGACGGCGGTTGATGCCTTGCACCAGATCACCGCGCAGCCGTTCGCGACGTTCGGCGGCCTGATTATCAGCGCCGATCAGTTCCGGCCGAGCCACCAGAATCGTGTCCAGATCTCGCGCCGCCGTCAGTGCGACGGCGCTTCGCGTCACCACTCGATCCAGCGCAGGCAACACATGCTCGCCTTGCAGTACGAAGTCATAGGGATCGGTGACCTTGTAGAACACCCGCACATCCAGTTGCACCACTCCGGCATCACCGGTGAGCAAATAACCGGAGCCGGCCAGCGCATCACTTAGCGGCGTGGCGAAGGTGGCGACGCGATCCGCCTGCAAGGCCTGATCACTGCGCAGCAGATTTTCCACCCGGCGTTCAATCACCCGATCCGCCGCCGGCAACAAGACCACCTGTTCGAACGGCTGCGGCCAGGCCAATAACAACCCGGCATTCTGAATCCGATCCAGCGCTCCGAAATGCAAAACCACCGCGCGATTTTGCGGGTCGATCTGCCGGACATTGGAAAACGCCCAGGCCAATGCCGCGAGCACGGTTACCGCATACAGCGCGAAAAACGCCAGACGTCCCGCCTGAATCCACGGACTGTTCAGCGAATGTGTTCCACGTGGAACTTCATTCATGGCTGCGATCCGCTTTTGCTGTCGAGATTCGGCGGTCCGTCGACCAACACCCGGAATGGCGCGGCGTCGGTGCGCAGGATCAGTTTGGTGTCTGGCGAAACGATGGTGCCGAGGGTGTCCAGCGAGCGTAGCAAGTTGTACAGCTGCGGTGAGCCTGCGTAAGCGCGCCCGTAAATCTGCGCCGCTTCCACCCGCGATTGGGCTTCTATATCGGCGGCTTTCACCGTGGCATCGGCTTGCACGATGCGCGCATCGCGTTCGGCGGCGGAGCGGATTTGTGCCGCTTCACGCTTGCCGATGGCGGTGCGTTCGGTGGCGATGGTTTCACGCTCGGCGCGCATCCGGTCGACCGTTGCAGTGAGGGTCACCGATGGCAAGGTCAGCCGTTCGATGCCCACCTGCACCACGCGCACGCCGTAGGTGGCGAGCAGCTGCTGATCGATTTGCTGGCGCAACTGCGCTTCGAAATCGGCGATGCGAACCTGGCTGGCATCGGTGTTCACCAGATTGGCCAGATCGAAACTGCTGGCCGTGGTTTCCAGTGCCGAGCCGACAAACGTCCGAATCTGCCGCGCCGCTTCGTCCGGCTGGTTCTGCACGGCGCGCATGAAGCGCTGCACGTTGTCGGGATCGCCCTGCACCTGCCAAGCCACGTAAGCCTGGACGATGATGCGCAAACCGTCGCGGGTGCCGACATCCTGCAAACCGCTGGAGGTCGTGCGCAAACGCAGGTCCACCGGAATCGCCGCTTCGAACGGCGCCGGCCAGCGCCAGCTCAGGCCAGGTTCCAGCAATACGCGGGACGGATTGCCGAAACGGGTGATGACCGTGGCCTCACCGGAGCGCACTTGCACCAGGCTCGCCGCCGCGATGGCGAACGCCACCAGTAACGCTGCCCAGCCCATGCGTTTCCACGTAAAAGGCCCCGCCTCTTCCGGCGCACCGTGGTGATGGTGATGATGCCCGTGATGGTGATGACCGCCGCCATGAGCATGATCGTGGCCGCTGTGGTCATGGTGATCGTGAGTGTGCGACTGGCTCAATGGGTGGCTCCTGGCTGAGCGGTGGTGCGCGCCGGATCTGCCGGCAGCGTAAACGTACGCAGGTCGATGGTCGGTGCGTTACTGCTGCCGCCCAGACGATGGTCGAGTACCAGCAGTTTGGCTTTGCTCAAACCCTGGCTGAGTTGGCTGAGGTATTGCTCCAGCACGAAGGCCTGGCCGGCGCTGGCGTAAGCCTTTTGTTCGGCGCTGAATTTCAGATCCGCCGCCCGGGCCGTGGCGTTGATTTCGTGGGCGTTGGCACTGGCCTGATCCCGAGCGAGGCTGGCCTGCAACTGCGCCTGGTTACTCGCTTCGGCAGCAGCACCGCGCTCACGGGAGATCAACGCCTGCGCGCCGATTTGAGCGGCTTGCACGCTGTGATAGGCATTGGCCGCCCCTGCCGGCGGGTGAATCGCTTCGACCACCGTGGCGAGAATCTCTACACCGCTGTCGAGCTTCAGCAGATCGCTTTGCACCGCGCGGCCGATTTCTTCGGCGAGCCCGGTCCTGTCCTCGCCGAGCAATCCGTCGAGGGTGCGCGAGGCAAAGTCATGCACCAGAATCCGGCTGGCGGTGCTGCGGATCAGCGTGGGCACATCGGCGCTGTTGTAGGTGGCGGCCAGCGCGGCTTGATCGCTCAGGCCGATGCGGTAGACGAAGCGCACGTCCATGTTGACGATCTGAAAGCTCTGCTGATCGCCACGGCTACTGGCGATAACCTGGGACTTGTCATTGACGTGGCTGGCATCCCACAAACGGTTGGCGGTGAATGGCGCCGGGCCTTCTGCCGGATCCAATTGCACGGGTGCCGGATTTTCACCGACGCTGGTTGCCAGTTCATGCACCACACCATTTTCAACGTTCAGTACACGCCCCAGCGGCCAAGGCAAACCGGCGTGTAAACCCGGCCCGAACACCTGCACCGGTTTGCCGAAGCGCTCGTAAATGCCACGGCTTTGCATCGGTATTTCGTGAAGGCCGGTGAGCAACCAGCCTACCGCCGCCACCAGCACCAACACCGGCAAGAACGCGCGGCACATGTAACTGAAGGCCCAGATCTGGCGCAGATCGATGCCGAAGCGGTTGTGCAATTCGTGCTGCAACGCGAGCAGAGGTTGTGGCGGCCAGCGCAGCAGATCGGCAACGAAACTACGCGCCAGCAACGCCGGTTCGAGTTGTTCGCGGCGCGGGCTGAACAGCGACAGCAATGCACGCAACAGCAATTCCAGGGCAACCAGCCCCGGCAGAATGCCGATCAACACTGCCAGCCGCACCGGCCAGATTGCACTGTCACTGGCGAACAACAGGCACAACGCACCCAGCACCAGACTGATGATTGCCACCCGCGTCAGCTGCGCCAGCGCTCCGGCCTCGGGCCATTGCGCCGGGTTTTCCTGCGCCAGCTGTCGCTCGAGCACCAGCAGAGCGAACGCCAGCAGCAACGCGATGGCCGCGCCGACCGTGGCGGACAACCCCACTCCCGCCGCCGGCAGCGTCAGATTCCACATTTGCTCGATGCTTAACAACACCAGCACCGACCACCCGCCCAGCCACAATGTGGCCGCGCCGATCTGCCCGAGCAGGTGCAAACTGCGCTGACTCATCCGATCCAGCAGCCGTTCGTACCAGCCTTCCGGCGCAGTTTCCTCAGCAGCCGTAACCGGCACGACGGGATTGATCACCCGCGCCCGCCATTGCGTCACCCACCACGCCGATTGCAGTCCGGCCACCAGCACCAGCAACGCCGCGCTCTGATTGACCAACAGCGCGGGCCACAGCGATTGCGGCGCAAACAGCCCGACAAAAAACGCCAGTACCCACCCTGCCCCGGCCAACGCGCCCAGACCGATCGCCAGGCGACGCAAACGCCGGCCCTGCGTCGCCGCTTGCTGAAAGCGCGGCAATCCGTTCACCGGCGTGCCTTCATCCAGATCGACTTGCATATCCCCCCAAAACCTTGGCTCACTGCACATATCGTTACGATATAACGAAAGTCGTGAAATATTTGTACTCATTTGCATCATTCAAAGATGTGCAACCTGTCGCTTGCCTGAAGCCTTGACCGAAATGTCCGGAAACGCACATATTACGTTCGTAATTTTCAGTGCGAACTACTTTTACCGATCCGCATCCTTCAGCCAGGAGTAAGAGCATGAGCAACTATGACGTGGTGATTCTGGGCGGTGGCCCCGGCGGTTACAACGCAGCGATCCGCGCCGGCCAGCTGGGCCTCAAGGCCGCGTGTGTCGAAGGCCGCGCCACGCTGGGTGGCACCTGCCTGAACGTCGGCTGCATGCCGTCCAAGGCGCTTTTGCATGCGTCCGAGCTTTACGAAGCGGCGCTGGGCGCGGAGTTCGCCAACCTCGGTATCGAGGTCAAACCCACGCTCAACCTTGCACAAATGATGAAGCAGAAAGACGAAAGCGTGAGCGGCCTGACCAAAGGCATCGAATTCCTGTTCCGCAAGAACAAGATCGACTGGATCAAGGGCTGGGGCCACATCGACGGCCCCGGAAAAGTCAGCGTGACCGGCGATCAGGGCAGCCGGATCGAACTGACTGCCAAGGACATCGTCATCGCCACCGGCTCCGAGCCCACTCCCCTGCCCGGCGTGGAAATCGACAATAAGCGCATCCTCGACTCAACCGGTGCGCTGTCCTTGAGCGAAGTGCCCAAGCATCTGGTGGTGATCGGCGCAGGCGTAATTGGCCTCGAACTCGGTTCGGTCTGGCGCCGGCTCGGCGCGCAGGTGACGGTGGTGGAATACCTCGACCGCATCTGCCCCGGTGTAGACGGCGAAGCGGGCAAGACTCTGCAACGCTCACTGAGCAAACAAGGCATCAGCTTCAAGCTGAGCTCGAAAGTGACCAGCGCCACCTCCTCCGACACTGGCGTACAGCTCAGCGTCGAACCTGCCGCTGGCGGCAGCGCGGAAATCCTTGAAGCCGATTACGTGCTGGTGGCGATCGGACGTCGTCCGTACACCCAGGGCCTGGGCCTGGAAAACGTCGGCCTGAGCACCGACAAACGCGGCATGCTCGCCAACAAACAGCATCGCACCGAAGCACCCGGCGTGTGGGTGATCGGTGACGTAACATCCGGGCCGATGCTCGCACACAAGGCCGAAGACGAAGCCATGGCCTGCATCGAACAGATTGTCGGCAAGGCCGGCGAGGTCAATTACGACCTGATTCCCAACGTGATCTACACCCGCCCGGAGCTGGCCAGCGTCGGCAAGACTGAAGAGCAGCTAAAAGCTGAAGGCCGGGCATACAAGGTCGGCAAATTCCCGTTCACCGCCAACAGCCGGGCGAAGATCAATCACGAGACCGAAGGCTTCGCCAAAGTCATCGCCGATGAACGCACCGACGAAGTCCTCGGTGTGCACCTGGTCGGTCCGAGCGTCAGCGAAATGATCGGCGAGTATTGCGTGGCCATGGAATTCAGCGCCTCGGCCGAGGACATCGCCCTGACCTGTCACCCACACCCAACCCGCTCCGAAGCGTTGCGTCAGGCGGCGATGAATGTCGAGGGGATGGCGACGCAGATGTAAGCACTGTGCGAATACTTCCCGCGCAATGCGGGAAGTATCAGGACGGCAGATGCCCCAGCGGCAACGCGCCGGGCGTTTTCACCGTGTGGATCGCAAAATTGCTGCGGATATCGCTTACTCCCGGCAGCTTCAACAGGCAACCGGTGAGAAAGCGGTCGTAGGCGCGCAGATCCGGCACCACCACTTGCAGCAGAAAGTCCGATTCCCCTGACACCAGAAACGCTGAAATCACCTCCGGCAATGCCGTCACCGCCCGGTGGAATGCCTCGGCCTGTTCGTCGTTGTGGCGCTCGACCTTGACCCCGACAAACACCGTCAGCCCCAACCCTACTTCATCGCGATCCAGATTGGCCTGGTATCCGCGAATCACCCCGGCCTCTTCGAGCATCCGCACCCGGCGCAGACACGGCGACGCCGACAGACCGATTTCGTCAGCCAGCTGCACATTGCTCAGGCGCCCGTCCCGTTGCAGCGCGGCGAGAATCTTGCGGTCGAAGGCATCCAGTTTCATGGTTGGCAGATCCTGATGGTTTACGCGGTGAAAGAGCGCAGATTATGCCAATTCAGCGCCCTTTAGAAGCTGACTACGCAACCACCTGCCCTGCCCTTCAGCCCTAGACTGAGGCGACCGAATCGACAACGAAAGGGGTGCGACATGGCGAGTCTCTGGCTGTTTTTCCTGGCTTTGGCGGTGGTCTATCTGCTGCCCGGTCCGGACATGATCCTGCTGTTGCAAACCGGCGCCCGCCAGGGTCGCGGCGCAGCGCTGGCCACGGCGGTGGGTCTTGCGATTGCCCGGGGTTGTCATGTCGCATTAGCCGCTTTGGGGTTGGCGGCGCTGTTCAAGGCGGCGCCGTGGACGTTCGATGGCGTGCGGATCGCCGGGGCGGCGTACTTGCTGTGGATCGGCATTCAATGCCTGCGCACCACGCTGCTGCCGGATCTGGACGCCGGCACCGTGACGGACAGTCATGCGCAGTGGTACGCAACCATCCGTCGCGGCCTGCTGACCAATCTGCTCAACCCGAAAGCCCTGCTGTTCTGTTCGGTGTTGCTGCCGCAGTTCATCGTGACGGATGGCGCACCGGTGCTGACGCAGTTTGCGCTGCTCGGCGCGATGCTGGTGGGCGCAGGCCTGCTGTTCGACAGCGCCTACGCCCTGACCGGCGCCGCGCTGGGCCGCTGGCTGAAACACAGCCCGACGGCCCAGCGAGTGCAGCAGTGGTTGTTCGGCAGCCTGTTGATCGGCTTTGCCGTGCGCCTGACGTTCGTCCAGCAGGCTTAGGTTTTGCGGGCCTTGCGCTGGCGGCGGGTAATGATTACCAGCGCAATGACGGTCAACCCGACAATGGTGCCGATCTGCACTGCACGCTTGTAGGGCCGCAACACTCCGCGTACAGCATCGACAACCTGGGTGACGTAGCGTTTGTCTGCGTTGGCGAAATCCGGATAAGGGCATTGCTGGCCGAAATAGCCGCCCCAGCCCATGTACGGACCTTCTTTCACATATCGCTGGTACAGCGCGCTTTGCTCTTGCAGGCTGCTATTGAAACCGGCAGCCGAGCACAACACCGCAGCAAACGCCTGACTGGTGTGCGGCAGATTATCCGCAGCACGACTGGCCAGCGCCGTGGCGACAAAACGGTAGTGATAACGCTCGTCCGGCTGCGCTTCACTGGCCTTCTGACGTTTCACCTCGGCTTCGCTCACCAGCGGCCCGACTTTCAGCTCGGTGTTTTCGAGACTGAAGTTGCCACCGAATGTCGCGTAATCCGGGGCCATTTCGTAGCCCAGGATGTCCATGCCCCACTCACGGGCAGTCCACGCAGCATTGAACAGTGCGCTGGCACGTTTGGTCGGCCACCATGCCGAATCGGCTTTGAGGCGTTGCTCACCATAGAGCCGCGCCTTGTTCTGCAGATCCGCGCTGTCGAAATAGCCAACCGCTTCTTCGTAGTGCCCCTCACGCAACAAACGCCGCCCCAGCAGATTACGCAGACTGGCGGCCACCGGCAGCGGCACGTAATTGTCGCGATCCTGCTGGCTCAGCGCGGGCGGTGCCGGGACGTTGTTATCAACATAGTTTTTCAGTTCCTCGACCGTCAGCACTCGCTCGGCCACGGTCGCAGCGTCGAACCAGTAAATGCTTTGGCTGCGATACAACTGATCGAAAGCCTGCAGATACTCGCCACGTTGCAGCGCCAGAATCGCGCTTTCACCCTCGACCCGGCATTTGGGCTGCACGCTTTCGAGATTCCAGTCGGCGGTGCGCCGCTCGCCCCAGGACTCGTCCTGCGGGAACGCTTGCGCGGCTTTCGCATAAGCCGCAGCCGCCGCGTTCCTGTCGCCATCGCGCACCGCCAGTTTCGCCCGCAGCCACGACGCCAGACCGCTGTCGCCAGCGTGTTCGAGGAACGCCTTGGCGCTGGCGTAATCGCCCTGTTGGTAATTCATCGCCGCCAGACGATCAGCGTTATCGAGGCTGCCGCGCGTACTCGCTTGCAGCGCCTTGACCAGCTTCTTCTCGTTCGGCGGCTCATCGCCGAACGACCAGCCGATCCGGCTGATCAACGAGGCGGTCACCAGTTGCTGCACGGCTTTGCCACGCAGCAACTTCTCCAGTCGATCCTCGGGCTCTTCGGCCAGATCGTTCATCAACAGCTTCAGCGAGGTGTAGCCGACGTTCGAGCCATGCAGGTTTTGCGTGGCGTAGAGTTCGATGGCCTTGTCCCAACTACCCGCCGTGCGCAGCGCGCGCGCTTCTTCGCCAAGGCTGGCCACGCCCAGTTCCAACGGATCGCTGAAACCGTCGATGCTCAGTTGCCGCGTCTGGTGGAAGGCTTCGATGGCGTTTTCCAAGGCTTCGAGTGCATCGCCCGCTTCGCTGCTCATGGCAAAGAAAGCCCGGCCCAGCGAATAAGCGGCCCAGGTGCTGCGCAACGCACGTTGATCGGCCGGCAGCGCCAGCAACTGACGGAAATACTCGACAGCCAGTTGATGGTCACCGGCACCGAACGCTACGGCACCCGCCACATACAGACGCAGTTCCGCCGGCAGGCTCGCGCCCTGCGCGTCGACCTGATGCGCGTCGGTCAGGCTGCGCAGTTGTTTGACCAGCGCTTGCTGTTCAGGCGTCAGGCCGATCTGCTCGGCCTTGTCACGCACCTCGGCGGGTTCTGGCGCCTCGGCGTAGATGTCATCCGGATTGTGGGTGGCGGCGGTGACGTTCTTCAGCCCGGCAATGGTTTTGCCGAGGCGACTGATCTCGAACCTGAAGTTGCCCTCCGGCATTTCCGCCAGCGATTGCCCGCGATCGTCGAGCAGACGCATCGGGAAATCCGGGCCGCAGGCCAGCGCCGAACCCAGCGGCAGGCTGAGGCTCAGGCAAAGCAGATGGCGGGGCCAGTTACGGGTCAACATGCGAACCTCCTTGATCAATATTTGCGCAGCGTGCCCAACCGATCGCACGTTGCCCGCCCGCCGGCAATCGGCCGTCGCGCAGGCGGGTGAAGGTAAGCAGATCCGCCGTCTGTTGCAACGCATAACCGGCGAGCGCATCGGCGCCTTCGCAGCCCCGGGCCTTGAGGGTGATGCGGGCGGGCCAGGCGCTGTCGAGGTTGCCGACGTTACGCAGGGCGATGTCTTGCAGGCCGTTCTGTTCGGTAAACGTCAGGCCAAGCTGGCTGCTCAATGCATCGCCTCGGGCGACCGCGCGCAGCGTACTCAGGCTCCAGGCTCTGCGGTCGTTGGCCAACGGCAGCCGAAACCAGATCAGACCGGCCAGGTGCGCCGGGCGATCCTCGCGTAACTCATTGGCCAACCGGCCCAGTTGTTGTGGATCGGCGAGCAATTCGCGTCGCTGGCCACCCCGTTCGAGTGGCACTTCGCTTTCCACCACCGGAGCGCCATCGGCATCCGCCAACAACGCCACGCCATAGGCCGGCAGCGCCAGATAAAACGGTTTATCGGTCACCCGCCCCCAGGCCTTGGCCCAGCGCTGCGCCTGCTCGGGATCGAACAGACCGCGACGCGGATCACTGACGGCGTGCACCTGCAATACACTGCTATCGACGGTCGCCAGCAGCGCCGGCAATTGCGGGCTGTCGAGCCAGGCAGGCAGCGCGGTGATGCTCAGGGGCAGATTGGCCGGCAATGCGCCGCGCAAATGAGCGAGGAATTCGGTATAGCCCGACAGTCGGGCACTGCCGGCGTCATGGTCGATCTCGACCCCGGCCAGGGTGAGTCCCTGCCCTTGCCAGTCATCGAGCACTTGAAGGATTTGCGCCGTGACCGCTTGCGGGTCGAGCGCCTTGAGCTGGCCGTCGAGGCGAATTACCGCGATCAGCGGCCGGGCATCGCGTTTCAACAACGCAGAATCGACGCGTGCCCGACTCCATCCGGCATTCGGGAAAGCCTGCAACGCCAAGACCCGCAACGTCGAAAAGTCGTTGCGACTGTCGTTCAGGGCCTGTACATGGGCTGGCGTCCATTGCCGTTGCCAGACATATAGCTGCTGATCGAGCGGCACTGCGTCCTGTCGTTCACAAGCACACAGCAACAACACAGCCACCAGGGCTGACCACCCGATGATAAAGCGCATACCTTGCAGATCCCTGAGACATCAGGCTGCAAGGTTACACAAAAGCGCTCAGGGCTTGCGGGCAATGATGACCTGACTTTTCGCCACCACCGCATCCAGCGCCTGCTTGATCTGCGCGCCGCGCGGCGAGTCGAGCACCGCTTGCCAGGTATCGGCCCAATGGTTGAGCAGCGGATGATCCGGGTTGCTGAATTCGACCTTGGCTTCCCAGAACAACATCATCCACATCGACCAGTAAAAGCCGTACTGGCTATGGCTGATGATCTCGAGTCCCGCCTCGCTGACCATCGCCTTGAACTGCTCTTCGCTGATGATGCGAATGTGGTTGGGCTTCTGGAAATACTCCGGCGCGGCAATGTCCTTTTGCAGGTCTTCGGAGCTGGGGTGCGGCACGCTCAGCAAATACAACGCGCCCGACTGGCCGACACGCACCAGTTCGGCAAGGAACTGCGCCGGATCGTCGACGTGCTCGATGACTTCAGTGGACACCACGCGAGTGGCGGTGCCATCGGCGATCGGCAGCGGATTGCAGTCGGTCACATGGCATTCGACGCCACGCGCCGGCGTATCGCTCAAGCGCTGGCGAGTCGCTTCGACCTTGGCGCCGTCGATGTCGGCAATGATGATCTTCGCCCCGCGCATGCCGCAGAAATGCACGTTGCCACCGTCGCCGCAGCCAACGTCGAGCAAGGTGTCATCAGCGGTCACCGGGAAGCCTTTGAACAGCTCACCGGTTTCCTGGTTGAACCAGCCGCTGAGCATCGCGTCGTGCAGGCCGAGCATGTAAGGGTCCACCTTGTCGGCGACCGGTGCGACAGCTTGTGCGGGGGCCGGAGCCGCCGTGAGTTTTTTCAAAAGGCTCAGCATGAGGTGGCTCCAGAGGACGAGACGACGGTTCGCGAGGTGGCGAGGCGTTTCACCAGCGTGGCGCCTCGATTGCGCATGGGCATTTCGATCAAGCGGTAATTGAGTTCGCTGAGCAGCACGATCAGGCCACCGGCTATCAGCAGCGTCACGATCGGATGCCCGGCCGGGCTCGGCAGACCGGCGCCCTGCAAACGGAAGGTCAGTTCCCGCACCAGTTGATAGGCCGGGATGTGGATCAGGTAAATGCCGTAGGAGCGGCTGCCGATCCATGCCATCAGTCGTTGCAGGCCCCCGGCCGGCAGCAGGTAATTGCGGTCGTACGAAGCAATCCACACCAGTACGGCGCTGAGCACGGCGATAGACCCGATGCGGTAACCGGCAAAAGTGAAACGGTCGGTGGCCATGAAACTCAGCAGCGCTCCGAGGCTGACCAGCGCGAACACTCCGGCCCATGGCCGCCGCAGAAATACCGGCTCCCAGCGGCGATAACCGGGCTGCACGCTCCACATCGCCAACAGCACGCCCAGCGCCAGCGCATCGGTACGAATCACCATCAGCAGCGGCGTGCGCACGGTGAACAATTGCACCGCCACCAGCGCCAGCAATGCCCACACCAGATGCTTGCGGCACAGCATGATCAATAGCGGGAACAACAGGTAGAACTGCTCCTCCAGCGCCAGGCTCCAGTAGACGAAGCTACTGCCGTATTCGTAATGAAAGAACGCATCGGCAAAGCGGAAATTGGCGTACTGCAGCACCCCGGCCAGGGTGGCCTGGACGTTGGCGGACCACGTGCCGAACGCGCCTGATCGATTCAGAAACACGCACGCCAGCAGCATCAGCGCCAGCCACAGCCAGGCCGACGGCAGAAGACGAAACGCCCGGCGCAGCCAGAAATTGCGCGTCTGCTCCCAGTACTCCTGGCGATTGCTGCAGCCGCGCAGCGCCGGGATCAGGCTGCGGGCGATGACAAACCCGGAGATCGCAAAAAACAGGTCGACGCCCCACCACGGCTGCGCCCAGGCATGAACCCTTTCAAGCAGCGGCACCGGGTCGGTGAACAGGCTGCCCTGCAAGTGATGAAACAGCACGCCGAGTACCGCGACAGCGCGCAGGACTTCGATGTCCATGATCCGCTTGCCGCTCATGACACACGTCCTGCATCGAGCGGTTTGCGGGCGATGATCACCTGACTCTTGGGCATGAAACGGTCGAGCATCTGTTTGATCGCCAAGCCATCGGGCTGCGCCAGCAAGTCCTGCCAGGTTCTGGCCCAACTCTCCATCAATGGTGGATACGGCGCCTGGATCCGGTCGCGCACGGCCCCGCCGAGGTCACGTCCGGCAGCCCGTTCGCTGGCCCAGAAAAAGATCATGCCCATGACCCAGAAAAACCCCGTGGCCTGGCGATGCTCGATCACCAGGCCGGCATCCTCCACCAGTGCCGCGAAGCGTTCCGGGGTGAAGATCTGCACATGGTTGGGTGACTGGTAATAACCCGCCGGGGCAATGCCCTGCTGCAAATGCTCGCCCACCGGCGCCGGCACACTGAGCAGGTACAGCGCACCGGGACGGCCCATGCGCACCAGCTCGGCCATGAACGGCTCGGGCTGATCGATGTGCTCCAGCACTTCCATGCACACGACCTTGCTCGCACAGCCGTCGCTCAGCGGCAGTGGCAGGCTGTTGCTGACCAGGCCGAGGCTGGCCTTGCGGCTCTGCGCTTCGACTTGCCGGGCAAGATCGCGCACCTTGTCGTGTTCGCTGTCGGTGAAGATCACCGAGGCGCCCTGGCGCACGGCAAACAATGTCGCCACGCCCTCACCGCAACCCACGTCGAGGAGGGTGTCGTCCGCATCGATGGCAAAGCCCTTGAGCAACTCGCCACTGTCGCCGTGAAACCAGCCGTCGAGCATGGCGTCGTGCAGGCCGACGTCCCGCGGCGACACGCCGGCAGCCAGCGGTTCAGGCGCAGCAACCGGCAAAGAGACCGGCAACGATCGCGCCACCGGACGCAAACGCCTCAGCAATGCGCGGATCATGTGCCCGTGGCTTCCGTTGCAGCGACAGCGCGAGATTCCTGCACTTGAGCGAGGAAATCACGCAAACGCTGCTCGGCCACCGCCTGACTGCAGAACGCCTGGAGACTGGCAACGGCTTGCGCCGACATTTGCGCATAACGCCCGGGATCGTTCTTCGCCACTGCATAGCTGTCGCGATAGGCCACACAGACCGACGCCCAATTGGTCATGTAGCGCAATGTGCGGAACGCCTTGCGCGGGTCGTGAGGCCAGGCGGTAAGTTCATCGGTGGACTCGACCAGGAACGCGTTGTCGGTGTTCAGGTAATCGATCATCGCCGTGGTGCGCGGCGCCACGGCCGGTTTGCCGCAGGACATGAATTCCATCAGCGGCAGGCACTGGCCTTCGCCGTAGGAAGTGTTCACCACGTAACGGGTGGCCTGCACCAGACGCTCGTAGTCCGCGTCCGCGAGGTAGCCATAAATCAGCACGATGCGGCAGCGGTAGGACTGGTTTTTGTACAGGTGATGAAGAATGTCGCCGAGCGCTTCTTCAGCATCGTGGTGCGTGAGCTTGAGCACCAGCGTCGCGTCTTCGACGTCGCGGAATGTCACGCAGAAAGCGCTGAGCATGTCTTCCCAGTTCTTGCGCCCGTCACCGGGATTGAACACCGATGTGTAGACGACACCGTCCAGCAGCAGCTCCTGCTCGCGCACCGGTGCCTGGAAATCGATGCCCTTGCCACGGCGCAGGTGTTTCGGGCCGAACGCGTCGAGATCGAGCTGACGACTGTCAGCGACCAGCCCCTTGATCGTCAGGCGCACCGGACCTGTCGAGGGCTGCCCCTGAAGCTGCACGCCCCGGGCCGCGAAGCGATCCCACACCGGCGCGGGCACCGCGACAATCGGGTAATCGGCGCCCATGGCTTCGCGCACGGCGTTGACCGTGTAGGTGGAATGGGTGATCGCCGCGCCGCAGGCCCGGAGCACTGTGCGCCAGTCATTGCGCGGCTCGTTGTCGAAGGGTTCGTTGGGGATGGTGCTGAATTCCCAGGCGAACACCGGCAACGTCGGGCATGCCAGGTGGATCGGCGTGCGGTGCGGCGGCGAGAACGACAGGAACACGCAGGGCTCGCCACGGGACAGGCATTCCAGATACAACGCATCGACTTCGCGCGCCGGATCGACGACTTCCACCACACGCCCAAGACGTTCGAGCACCGGCCGGTACTCCTTGAGCACGAAGTAATAGCTGTACTCCGAACGCCCCAGGTTCTGCGCGATGGTGTGCTGGTTGGTTTCCGAATGAATGATGATCAGCATGAGGCGTTGTCCGTCACAGGGGCGGCATCGGCAGCCAGCGGCACGAGGCCGAAAAAGTCCGCCATGCGCCGCTGCACCGGAGCGAACGCGCAGTAGTCGTGCATGCGTTCGACAGCGGCGGCAGACATGCGCGCGTATTCCTGCGGCTGTGCCTTGGCCATCCGGTAGCTGTGCTCATAGGCGCTTTTGAGCGAAGCCCAGTCCGGCCGATAGCGCAGGGTGCGGTAGATGATGCGGGTGTCCTGGGGCCAGATCGTCAGCTCTTCGCTGGATTGCACGACGAAAGCCACCGTGTCGTCGATGTAATCTTCCATGGCCGTGTGGTCCGGGGCGATCACCGGTTTGCCGCTGGACATGAACTCCATCAATGGCAGGCACAGGCCTTCGCAGCGTGAGGCGTTTACGTAGAAACTCGCAGCCTGGTAGAGCCGCGCGTATTGCGCATCGTCCAGATAACCGTGCATCACCAGCACCCGGCAGGCGAACGGTGTCAGTTGCGCGAGCAGGGTCATCAGTTCGCTGTAGTAGGACGCCAGATCGTTCTGGGTAATCTTCAGCACCAGCGTCGCGTCAGGCGTTTCGCGAAAGGCCCAGCAGAACGCGGTGATCAGGTGGTGCCAGTTCTTGCGCCCGTCTTTGGGGTTGAACACGGTGACGTAGATCACGCCTTCCACCGCGGTCTCGACCACAGAAGAGGTGTCCGGCAGATCCAGCGGGGGTGGCTCGACCACCGCCACCGCATGCGGAGCGGCGATGGCCGGGAAACGTTTTTCAAGCCAGGCGTGTGCGCTGTCCGACAGCAGATCCTGCACACCTTCCCAGTACCAGTGGTGCAGGAATTTCACCCGTTCTTCACCCGCGCCCAGCCTCCACAGACGCAGATAGTGACGGGCAATGACCAGGCGTCGTTTGACCGTCAGCGGTGGCGGGCGCAGTGCCTCGATTTCAGCCAGTTGTTCGGCGGTCAGCGGTTTGGGCAGCAAATCGTCGGCAGACAGTCCCAGCGTACGGCTGTCGAAAATGCAGCCCTTGATCGCCAGGGTCGCGCCTGGATTGATCGGCGCACTGACGTGCTGCTCACGAATGGCGGCGAAGTTTTCCCACAAGGGCGTCGGCAGTACGAGTACCGGAAAGTCCTCGCCCATG
The DNA here is from genome assembly GCF_002112885.1 of Pseudomonas sp. B37(2017). NCBI lineage: Bacteria > Pseudomonadati > Pseudomonadota > Gammaproteobacteria > Pseudomonadales > Pseudomonadaceae > Pseudomonas > Pseudomonas sp. B37(2017). Next base: position 389,487 of record NZ_NEIX01000003.1, read on the forward strand.
GCGCGGCGAATCGCGCGGGCGGTGTGGCTCGAGAGCGTGATGACCCGTCCCTGTCGTGCGAGCATCTGCGTCCAGTCGTGGCGCGGATCATCGTCCCACGACTCGCCGGGGATCGAATCGAACTCCCATGCGATCACGCAGATCGTCGGGCATTCAAGGTCGGTCGGCGTATTTTGCGGCGGCGTGAATGACAGGAAAACGCTGCTTTCACCGGCACCGAGCAGTGCTCGATAGAGTGGATCGACTTCGGCGCGGCTGGATACCACATGCACCCGACCCAGGCTTTCCAGCACCGGGCGATAGGCCTTGAGCACGAAGTAGTAGCTGTATTCGGGACGCCCGAGACTCTGGCTGATGGAGCGGTCGTTGACGTCCGAGTAGAGAATGAAATTCATGGCATCCCACGGTGAAACCGCCATCCCGGCAACTTCACGCTATGACGGCCGGGCGTCGGATCGAACCGGTATCAGCGGTGTTCGTCCTGCGTCATCGGGCACGTCTCTGTTCTTGTTTTAATGTTCGGTTTGACCCTGTCGCACGATCCTTGCGAAATGCCGCCGGGGATCGCGACGAGGGGCATTCTAAACACATCCGCCGAGGATTCGGGAACCGCCCGGCGAGAAAAACCCGACTACTCTGACGAGAACTGACCAGTCACGGTTTGGCCGGTTGAAATTGCTGCGCAATTGGCACAGATTGGCAACCAAACAACTACAACAACGGCTTCACCCGTCGTTCTGCCGGATTTTTCTCTCGGTCTGACAGACATTCCCTTAAAGCCTGTGGGAAGTGGTGAAAGTTAAAGACCAAGGGGTCGCTGTTTGAAAAAAAGTCTGTTCATCACGGGTCTCAGTGGATTCGTGGGACAACACATCCAGTCACGTCTGCAAGGGGAAGACGCGTCGTGGGAGCTGCTGCCTGCCGCCTCACCCTACGACCTGACAAAACCGGCCAGCCTCATCGACCTGTGGCCTCAGCTGCCCGATGCGGTCATTCACCTGGCTGGCCAGACCTTCGTTCCCGAAGCCTTTCGCGATCCGGCACGCACCTTCGATATCAATCTGCATGGCACCTTGAACCTGTTGCAGGCACTCAAGGCCCGGGGCTTCAAGGGTACGTTCCTGTATGTCAGCTCGGGCGACGTCTACGGCCAGGTTGAAGAACCCGCACTGCCGATCACCGAACAACAACCACCCTGCCCGCGCAATCCTTATGCAGTGAGCAAACTGTCGGCCGAATTTCTCAGCCTGCAATGGGGGTTGAGCGAAGGCTGGCCGGTGCTGGTGGCGCGCCCGTTCAACCACATCGGCACCGGGCAGAAAGAAAGCTTCGTCATCGCCAGCGCCGCGCGACAGATCAACCGCATCAAACAAGGCCTGCAAGCGCCGCAACTGGAAGTCGGTGACATCGATGTCACCCGCGATTTCCTAGATGTCGGCGACGTGGTTTCGGCCTACTTCGCGTTGCTGGAAAAAGGCACGCCAGGACAGGTCTACAACATTTGCTCAGGTCGTGAGCAAAGCATCCGCAGCCTCATCGAACAGATGGGCGACCTGGCCGAGGTCGAGCTGCAACTGGTTCAGGACCCGGCGCGCATGCGCCGCGCAGATCAGCGTCGCGTTTGTGGCAGCCATCAACGGCTGGCCCGAACCACAGGATGGACGCCGAAAATCACTACACAACAATCCCTGCGGGCGATCCTGTCCGACTGGGAGACGCGAGTACGACAAGAATGACAAAAAGTGCATTGATCACAGGGATTACCGGCCAGGACGGCGCCTATCTGGCCAGACTGTTGCTCGACAAGGGTTACAAGGTTCACGGCCTGGTGGCACGACGCAGCAGCGACTCGCGATGGCGTCTGCGCGAGATGGGCGTTGAAGCCGACATCGTTTACCTGGACGGCGACATGGCCGACGCCTGCTCGGTGCAGCGCGCGGTGATCAAGTCGGCACCGGACGAGGTGTATAACCTGGCGGCCCAAAGCTTCGTCGCGGCTTCCTGGGACCAACCGGTGACCACCGGCATCGTCGATGGCCTGGGCGTGACTCACCTGCTCGAAGCGATCCGTCAGTTCAGCCCGCACACGCGTTTCTATCAGGCTTCCACCAGCGAAATGTTCGGCCTGATCCAGGCCGAGCAGCAGGACGAGAACACCCCGTTCTACCCGCGCAGCCCTTACGGCGTGGCCAAGCTCTATGGTCACTGGATCACCGTCAACTACCGCGAAAGCTTCAACCTGCACGCCAGCAGCGGCATTCTGTTCAACCATGAATCGCCACTGCGCGGCATCGAATTCGTGACCCGCAAGGTCACCGATGCGGCAGCCCGGATCAAGCAGGGCAAACAGCAGGAGCTGGCCCTGGGCAACATCGACGCCAAGCGCGACTGGGGCTTCGCTGGCGATTACGTCGAGGCCATGTGGCTGATGCTGCAACAGGACAAGCCTGACGATTTCGTGGTCGCCACCGGCGTCACCACCACCGTGCGCGAGATGTGCCGCATCGCCTTCGATCATGTCGGTCTCAACTACCGCGACTACGTGAAGATCGATCCGGCGTTCTTCCGCCCGGCTGAAGTCGAAGTGCTGCTCGGCAACCCGGCCAAGGCCCAGCGCGTGCTCGGCTGGAAACCCAAGACCGACCTCGACACCCTGATCCGCATGATGATGGATGCGGACATGAAACGCGTCGCCAAGGAGTAGGCCATGCTGATCCCCGTGATTCTGTCCGGCGGTGCCGGCACCCGTTTGTGGCCGGTGTCCCGCGAGGGCCATCCCAAGCCGTTCATGACCCTGCCCGACGGCCAGTCGCTGCTGGGCAAGACCTACCGCCGCGCCGCCGCGCTGCTGGACGGCTGGGGCGACATCGTCACGGTGACCAATCGCGAGTACTACTTCCAGAGCAAGGATCACTATCAGGCCGCGCGCCTGTCCCGGCATCGCGGGCACTTCCTGCTCGAGCCCACCGGACGCAACACCGCGCCGGCCATCGCGGCGGCAGCACTGTCGCTGCAAGCCCTGCACGGTGATGCGGCAATCATGGTGGTGATGCCCGCCGACCATTTGATCGTCAATGAAGACGCGCTCAAGAGTGCAGTCGAGCACGCGGTCAACCTGGCGAAGGACGGTTATCTGGTGACCTTCGGCGTAGTGCCGACTACCCCGGAAACCGGCTTCGGCTACATAGAAACAGGAGCGCCGCTGGATGCCAGAGGCGCGGCCAAAGTGCAGCGTTTTGTGGAAAAACCCGATCTCCAAACCGCCACCCATTACCTGGAAAGCGGCAACTTCCTGTGGAACTCGGGGATGTTCTGCTTCACCACCGCGACCCTGATCGCCGAGCTGGAGCTGCACGCCTCCGAGCTGCTGGAGCAGACCCGCGCCTGCATGGCCGCCAGCGAACCGCTGGAAACCACGGGTTATCTGCAACAGGAACTGTCGCCGCAGCTATTCGCCGAGATCACCGACATTTCCATCGACTACGCCTTGATGGAGCGTTCGGAGAAAGTCGTGGTGGTGCCCGCCGGTTTCGACTGGAGCGACATCGGTTCGTGGGGCGCGGTCGCCGCGCTGGTGCCGGCCGACGCGGATAACAACCGTGCGAGCGGCGAAGCGATCTTCATCGACAGCCGCAATAACTTCGTTCAAAGCGAAGGCCGGCTGGTGGCCGCTGTGGGTGTGGAAGACCTGATCGTCATCGACACCGCCGACGCTGTGCTGGTGGCCCATGCCGACCGTGCGCAGGATGTGCGGCGGGTGGCCAAGCAGCTCAAGGACAAATCCCACGAGGCCTATCGCCTGCATCGTACGGTCAGCCGTCCGTGGGGCACCTACACCGTGCTCGAGGAAGGCCCGCGCTTCAAGATCAAACGCATCGTGGTCAAACCCGGCGGCAAGCTGTCGTTGCAGATGCACCATCACCGCAATGAGCACTGGGTGGTGGTCGAAGGCATGGCCAAGGTCACCAACAACGGCAGCGGCACGACCCTGGTGGCGAAAAACGAATCAACGTTCATCGCCGCCGGTCACAAGCATCGTCTGGAGAACCCCGGCGTGATCGACCTGGTGATCATCGAAGTGCAAAGTGGCGAATACCTGGGAGAGGACGACATCGTCCGCTTCGAAGACCAATATGGCAGGACGGTGTGAATGCTGCTTTCCCTGTACCGCTCGCTGCACGACTACCGGGGTTTCATCCTCGGTAGCGTCAAGCGGGAGTTTCAAGCGCGGTATCGCAATTCGCTGTTCGGCGCGCTGTGGACGGTACTCAACCCGCTGTCGATGATCATCGTGTATACGGTGATCTTTTCCCACATCATGCGCGCCCGTCTGCCCGGCGTGGACGACGGCATGGCCTACAGCGTCTACCTGTGTGCCGGGCTGCTGACCTGGGGCCTGTTCTCGGAAATCACCCTGCGCAGCCAGAACATGTTTCTGGAAAACGCCAACCTGCTGAAGAAAATCAGCTTCCCGCGCCTGTGTCTGCCGGTGATCGTGCTGCTCAATGCCGGCATCAACTTCGCGATCATCATCGGCCTGTTCCTCGGTTTTCTGTTGATCACCGGACGCTGGCCGGGCATGGCCCTGTTGGCACTCGCACCGCTGCTGGCGCTGCAAGTGCTGTTCTGCGCCGGGCTGGGGATGATCCTCGGCGTGCTTAACGTGTTCTTTCGCGATGTCGGGCAATTGTTCGCCATCTGCCTGCAATTCTGGTTCTGGCTGACGCCGATCGTGTACCCGCTGAGCATCCTGCCCGAGTGGGTGCAGCGCCTGCTGCAGCTCAATCCGCTGACCAACCTGATCGGCAGTTACCAGAACCTGTTTCTCTACGGTCAGTGGCCGGTGTGGAGTTCGCTGGTGCCGATCTTCGTGATCGGCCTGCTGTTGTGCGCGGTCGGCCTGCGCCTGTTCCGCCGCCGGGTCGGCGAAATGGTGGATGAACTCTGATGGGGCACATACGCGTCTCCGGCCTGGGCAAGGCCTACAAGCAGTACCCCACTCGCTGGAGCCGTCTGGCCGAATGGCTGATTCCGTTTTCGCCCATGCGTCATCGCCAGCACTGGGTGCTGCAGGACGTGAATTTCGAAATCGCCCCCGGTGAAGCGGTGGGCATTGTCGGGGTCAACGGCGCCGGCAAAAGCACCCTGTTGAAAATGATCACCGGCACCACTCAACCCACCTGCGGCCAGATCCAGCTCGAGGGCCGGGTCGCGGCGCTGCTGGAACTGGGCATGGGGTTTCACCCGGACTTCACCGGTCGACAGAATGCGGTGATGGCCGGGCAACTGCTGGGCATGCAGGTCGAAGACATCGAAGCACTGATGCCCGACATCGAACGCTTTGCGGAAATCGGCGAGGCCATCGATCACCCGGTGCGCACCTATTCCAGCGGCATGCAGATGCGCCTGGCCTTCAGCGTCGCCACCGCGCGCCGCCCCGACATTCTGATCGTCGACGAGGCGCTGTCGGTGGGCGACGCCTACTTTCAGCACAAGAGCTTCGACCGCATCCGCAGCTTCCGCAAAGCCGGCACTACGCTGCTGATCGTTTCCCATGACCGCTCGGCGATCCAGTCGATCTGCGACTCGGCGATCCTGCTCGAAGGCGGCCACATGGTCATGCACGACAAGCCCGAAGCGGTCATGGATTACTACAACGCCCTGCTCGCCGAACGCGAAGGCCAGACCGTGCGCCAGGAACTGCTCGACGGCGGCCAGGTGCGTACCGTGTCCGGCACCGGCGAGGCCGGGATCCTCAGCGTGCGCCTGCTCGACGAACGCGAACGTTCGATCGAAGCCGCCGAAGTCGGTCAGCCGGTCACACTCGAAGTTGAAGTGGAGATTCGCCAGGACATCGAACGGCTGGTGCTCGGCTTCATGATCAAGGATCGCCTGGGCCAGGCCATGTACGGCATCAACACCCATCGCCAGAATCAGGCGCTGGATGACCTGCGCGCAGGCGAGCGCATCACCTATCGTTTCGCTTTCGTCATGGGCCTGGGCAAGGGCAACTATTCAATCGCCCTGAGCCTGTCGCGGCTGGATTCGCACCTGGACCGCAACTTCGAATGGCGTGACTACGGCCTGGTGTTCCACGTGATCAACAACCGTCGGGAAGATTTCGTCGGCTGTTCCTGGCTGGGCGCCAGCACCTCGATCACCCGTCATGCGGACAGCCTCGCGGAGCGTGCGCCATGACCCGCCTGTTGGTCGAATGCACCCACGTGTTCAAACACCCGAAGGTCAATTCGGGGATTCAGCGGGTGGTACGCAACGTCATCAAACAGTTGCCGCCGAGCGCCGAAGGCGTCGAATGCGTACCGGTGGTTCTGCTCAAGGGCCAGCTATACCGTGTGAAGCGTCTGGCGCCGCTGGATTCGCCGCTGTTCAATGCCATCGTCACGTTTGGCGAACGCCTGGAACGGCTGGCCCATCGCTTCTGGCAACTGCATCAGCGGCTGGACACGCGTTGCCGCACAAAACTGGCAAGACGCCTGTTGTACGTCGGCTATCGCCTGACCTCGTTCGGTGCATTCGGAGTACCGTTGCGGCTGGTCGGGCAGGTCAATCGCTATCAATTGCCTCAACGCTGCGAACCGCTGCAACACCAGCCGGGCGATCAACTGGTGCTGCTGGATTCGTCCTGGCATTCTGACTTTTTCCTTCATGCCGAGCGCCTCAAGCACGAAGGTCTGGGCATCGTTGCGGTGATCTACGACCTGATTCCCCTGTCCCACCCGCAGTTCTACGACACGCGGCTGGTCGAGGTGTACAGCGAGTGGTTCGACTGGATCGCCCGCAATGCCGACGGCTTCATGGCGATTTCCGCCACGGTGCGCGATCAGGTGCATGCAGAACTGCAACGTCGCCTTGGTTCGGCACAAGTCGGCAAACGCTGGTTCGACTACTTTCATCTCGGTTCGGAGCTGGATCTGCAAAGCGTCGAAGCCGCCGTCGAACCGCGCCTGCAACAGCTGTTCGCCACGCCGGAGCCGGTGTTCCTGATGGTCAGCACCATCGAGCCGCGCAAGAACCACGACTATCTTCTGGATGCCTTCGACCATGCCTGGGCGAACGGCTCGAAAGCCCGGTTGTGCATTGCCGGGCGCGTTGGCTGGAAGTGCGACGCGCTGCTCGCCCGGATCCGCCATCATCCCGAGCTGAACCGGCGCCTGTTCATGTTCAACGACTTGAGCGACACCAGCCTCGAACACGCCTACGCCCATGCCAGCGCGCTGGTGTTTCCGTCGTTCGTCGAAGGTTTCGGCCTGCCACTAGTGGAAGCCATGCAGCGCGGGTTGCCGGCGATGGGCAGCGACATCCCGGTGTTCCGCGAGATTGGCGGTGAATTCATGGCGTATTTCGATCTGCAATCGCCGCAAAGTCTCGCCGAGCTGGTGCAGACCTTTGAGCGCAACGGTCGATTCCCCGCCGCCCGCGATGTCAGCGACTGGCAATGGATCGGCTGGCGTGAAGCCAGCGCGCAACTGGCCGAGCGTACCGCGCGCCATGTGCTGGAGGCGCCTCAGGTGCCAGCGAGGCAACATGCGCATAGCCCTTAACGCCCGAATCCTCCAGGCGCCGCGCACCGGCATTGGCCATTACGTGGCCGAACTGGTGAATGCCTTGCACGCTGAAACCGATATCGAGATGGCGCTGTTCCATGGCTGGGGCTGGAGCTCGCAACTGCCGGAAGCGGCGATGCCCGGTTATTCGCGCCTGACGCCATTGCTGCGGCAGATCCCCGGCGCCTATCAGGCGCGCCGCTGGCTGGAGCAGAAACGCTTCGATCAGGGCCCTGCGCAACCGGTCGATCTGTATCACGAACCGAGTCTGTGGCCGCTGGCCTTCAACGGCCCGACCGTGATTACCCTGCACGATCTCACGCACCTGCATTTCCCCGAGACTCAGCCGCCGGCGCGGCTGCGGGAAATCGAACGGCGGCTCGCCGACGGCGTACGCCAGGCGCGGATCATTTTGACTGACTCGCAAGCCATCGCTGACGAGGCCCGGGACTATTTCGGATTGCCCGCCGAGCGATTCGTGGTCGCGCCGCTGGGGGTCGCCGAGCGTTTCCATCCCAGAGAGCCCCAAGACATCGATGCGGTGCTCAAGGCCCATGCGGTCGAGTTCCGGGAGTATTTCCTCTGCGTCGGCACCCTGGAGCCGCGCAAGAACCTGAACCTGGCCCTGCGCGCCCACGCGCTGTTGCCAGACCTGGTGCGCCAGCGTTTCCCGTTGTTGATCGTCGGCATGGCCGGCTGGCAGCGCCACCAGTTCAGTGAAGAATTGCAGCAAGCGCTGGCTTGCGGGCACGTGTGCCTGCTCGGCTACTTGCCCGATGAGCAAGTCGCGCAATTGCTGGCCGGCGCCAGGGCGCTGATTTTTCCGTCGCTGTATGAAGGTTTCGGCCTGCCGGTGCTGGAAGCGATGGCCAGCGGCACACCGGTGGTACTCACCCGCTCTTCGGCCATGCCGGAAGTGGCGGGGGACGCCGGCAACTATATTGAAGCTGACGATGCAGACGGCTTGCGTGATGCGATGAGCCGACTGATCGATGATCGAGCGCACTGGCAGGCATGCCGGGAAGCCGGATTGCAGCAGGCACGGCTTTTTTCCTGGAAGCGTTGCGCGCAGGCCACGGCCGGCGCCTACCACCAGGCCATGGGAGGTTGAATGCGAGTTCTGCATTTTTTCAAAACGTACCTGCCTGACTCGGTCGGCGGTATCGAGCAAGTCATCTTTCAACTCTGCGAGAGTGGCGCCCAGCACGGCATCGACGGCCAGGTGCTGACTCTCAGCGCCAATCCCGAACCAGCCGTGGTACGCCTCGGCCAGCACGAAGTGCATCGGGCCAGACTGGATATCCAGTTCGCCTCCACGGGTTTTTCCTGGAGCGTGTTCAAGCAGTTTCGCGAACTGGCCGCCGAAGCCGACGTGATCAACTATCACTTCCCGTGGCCATTCATGGATCTGGTGCACTTCGCCAGCGGCGTGAACAAACCGACGGTGGTGACGTACCACTCGGACATCATTCGCCAGAAGCACCTGCTCAAACTCTATCGCCCGCTGATGAACCGCTTCCTCGCCAGTGCCGACCGGATTGTCGCGGCTTCGCCGAACTACCTGCACACCAGCGATGTATTGCAGCAATTCCAGGACAAGACCCGCGTCATCCCGTATGGCTTGAACAAGGCCGGTTATCCACAGCCCGACGTCGAGCGCATGAACCGCTGGCGCCAGCAGCTTGGGGATAAGTTTTTCCTGTTTGTCGGGGTGATGCGCTATTACAAAGGCCTGCACATCCTGCTCGATGCATTGAAGGATGTGGACTACCCGGTGGTGATCGTCGGTGCCGGCCCATTGGAACAGGAACTGCACGCCCAGGCCGCCGCGCTGGGCCTGCGCAACATTCACTTCCTCGGCCGTTTGAGCGATGAAGACAAGGTCGCCCTGCTGCAACTGAGCTACGCGATCGTCTTCCCGTCGCACCTGCGCTCGGAAGCGTTCGGCATTTCGCTGCTGGAAGGCGCGATGTACGGCAAACCGATGATCTCCAGCGAGATCGGCACCGGCACCAGCTACATCAATATCCACAACGAGACGGGACTGGTGGTGCCACCGAGTCATCCACAGGCGTTTCGCGAAGCGATGCGCACCCTGTGGGAAAACCCGGCCCGCGCCGCCGAAATGGGCCTCAAGGCTGAGGCCCGCTATCGGCATTTATTCACAGCCGACGAAATGGGCCGCAAGTGGACCGAGTTGTATCAGGAGCTGCTGGAGGAAAAGGCGTTGTCCTACGCCTGATCCGTTACAGATCCAGCACCAGCGGCTGGGCACTCTGCGCCGGCACCGCGCAGCAAATCAGTACCTGCCCCTCCTCCGGCACTTCCGCCGGAGGCTGTGGATAATTCACCGCGCCGCTGATCAGCCGCGTCTTGCAGGTGCCGCACGAACCACCGCGGCAACTGAATTCCGGGCGCAGGCCGCGGCTTTCCGCCAATTCCAGCAAACTGCCGCCGTCGGGCTGCCAACGCGCTTCCTTGGCCGAACGCTCGAACAGCACCGGCACCGACGTGGTCGCGGCGGGCAATTGCTCGATCACGATCGCATCCGGATCGGGCTGGCGCTTGAGGGTCGAAGGGCCAAAGGTTTCCGCATGGATCTGTCCATCCCGCACATCCAGTTCACGCAACGTGTCGTAGAGACCCTGGGTAAAACCGCCGGGGCCACAGAGCACGAAGTCGACCTGATCAAAATCTTCCAGCGTCAGCAGGTTTCGCAACAGGTCGCCATCAATGCGACCACGAATATCGTAATCCTCGCCTTGCACCAGATCGTCCTCCGGCTGGCTGAGCACTCGCAGCACCTTCACGGCGTCACCGGCATCTTCCAGCAACCGGTCCAGCTCCGCGCGAAACGGCTGATCGGCGAGGCTGCGGGAACTCTGAACAAACAATGTCGGACGAATCCGCCGTGTCCGCAGGCCCTGATACACCACCTCACGCAGCATCGACAGCAACGGCGTGATGCCGACGCCGGCGGCGAGCAGCACCAATGGCTTGCGCTCCAGCGCGGCCACGGTGAAATGCCCCTGGGGCGATCGCGCCTCCAGCACATCACCGACGCTAATCTCCTCATGAAGGTGCGTCGATACCCGCCCTTCGCGTTTCACGCTGATCCGGAAGAAATCATCCGACGGCGCGCCCGACAAGCTGTAAGTGCGGATGTGCATCTCGCCATCGAGGTTGAACCGCAGCGGCAGATGCTGCCCGGCCAGAAACACCGGAAGACCCGCGCCATCGTCCGGCTCCAGATAAATCGAGCGGATGTGGCGGCTTTCTTTTTCAATCCGTGTCACGCGCATCGGACGCCAGGCATCGCCCAGCGCCTGCGCCTGTAACCGTGCATCGGCCTGGGCCCAGGTGCCGGTCAGCAGGCTGGTGGGCGACATACCGTCGAAGCGCCAGCGCAGAGCCAGTGCCGCCGGACGTCGAACCAGTTTCTCCACTTCAAATGTCCACAACCGTTCGGCGCCCTGGAAGGCTTCGATTTGCGGCCCCTCGAGAATCACCTCGGTACGGCCGCTGAGCTGCAACACGTCGCCTGTGGAAAAGTCGATGAACAGCAACCCGGCCAAGGGGTTGAGTAACAGATTGCCGAGGGTATTGAAGTGCAGGTTGCCGGCAAAATCCGGGATCGTCAGGCGATTGCCTTCGATCCGCACAAAACCGGGCTGACCGCCGCGGTGGGAAACATCGACTGAGCGCTCACCGTCGACATCAACATAACTGGCGACGAAGAAGGTGTCGGCGCTTTCGATCATCGCAATGGCGGCGTCATCGAGGCTGTCACGGTGTTCGGCCTTTCGGGTCTGCGGATCCGTCAGTGGTACCCGCTGGAACTGGCGCAACTGAATGTATTGCGGGCAGTTGCCGAACGACTGATCCACCGTCAGCGCAAAACCGTCCGCACCAAGGCTGACAATATGGCCATTGAGCCGATTGCGCCGGCGAGTATGCAGCTCGATGCCAAGCAATCCGATCGCGGCACCGGCCTGCAACTGCGCCGGATCATCGGCAGCCGGAAGACTGGCGAACTGCAGTTGCGTCGGCTCGGGAGAGTGGGCGAAACCCGGTTCGCCCTCCAGCAGGCTGGCCCAGGGACGGCCCTCGGCATCCACCGCGCCGTACAGCATGAACGGCAATTGCTGATAGAACTGACGGTGCTGATCCGGCATCCAGGTGCGAATCACCTTACGCCCGAATTCCGCCATTCGTTCGGCAACGCCGACATGGGCCTGCAACTGTTGCTCGCCAGCGTGCCACGGTGAACGTTCCATCTCGGCCTCTCCCCTGCACCGTCGGCGCAGTGTGGATGATCAAAGTCAGGCAGTGGTTTGCAGGCCGGCGACGGTGCGCGGCATGCCGACAAAACCGGGCAACGCTTCGATACGCGCCAGCCAGGCGCGAACGTTGGCGTAGTCGTCCAGCGACACATTGCCTTCCGGCGCATGGGCGATGTAACTGTAGGCCGAGACATCGGCGATGGTAGGCTCAGTGCCGGTCAGGTACGGGGTTTTGCCCAGTTCCGCATCCATCACCTTGAGAAAGTTGTGCGCACGGGTGATGACTTCTTCGGCGTTGAACTTCGCCCCGAACACCGTGATCAAGCGTGCGGCGGCGGGCCCGAAAGCAATCGGCCCGGCAGCCGCCGACAACCAGCGCTGCACGTGCGCTGCGCCAACCGGATCGGTCGGCAACCAGCGACCGTTGCCGTATTTCTGAGCCAGGTAGACGAGAATTGCATTGGAGTCGGCCAGCACCACGCCGTTGTCATCGATGGCCGGCACTTGCCCGAAGCTGTTGATGGCCAGGTAACCGGGCTGTTTGTGCTCGCCTTTGGCGAGATCGACAAACACCAGCTCGGTCGGCAATTGCAGCAGGGACAGCATCAGTTCGACGCGATGGGCGTGGCCGGAACGCGGGAAGTTGTAGAGTTTGATCGCTTGCATGGTCGACTCCGCTGAACGAATGCGCCGTTCTGGATGGACGGCGGCCGTGGCAGCCATCTTCCCCCTATCGCGAAAACAACAGAATCACCAGCAAACGCAATCCATTATTTCTTTGGATGAAATAAAGCCGCATTTTTCAGCGATGGATGTTCACGCAATGCGTTCACCATGAAGTCGACAAAACTGCGGACCCGCGCCGGCGCCTTGCGCCCGCCCTGATACACCACGTGGATCGGCAGTGCAGGCAGTTCGAACTCGGCGAGGACGATTTCCAGTTCGCCGCAAGCGACCTTGCTGGCCACCTGATAAGACAGCACCCGGGTCAGCCCCAGACCCAATGACGCCGCCGTGATCGCAGCCTGATTGGCCGTGACCACCAGACGCGGCTCCGGTTTTACGCCAATCAGTTCACCGTGTTCCATGAATGGCCAGCTGCGCTGCTGGCCGATCGCCGATGTCGCCACCACCGGCGCCCCGGCCAGGGCCTGTGGATGAGTCGGCCGGCCATGGACCGCAAAGAATTCCGGCGAGCCGCAAATCACCCGCCGCACCTCACCGACCCGGATCGCACGCTGATTGCTGTCCGGCAACTCGCCGATACGCACCGCGACATCGACGCCCTCCTCGACCATGTTCACCACCCGGTCGAGCAACAGGGCATTGATGGAAACGTCCGGGTATTGCGTCAGATAACGCGCCATCACCGGCGTGACAAACTGTTCTCCGAATAAAACCGGCGCCGTCACCGTCAACTGCCCACGGGGCTGGGTATGACTGCCGGCAGCGGAATCCTCCGCTTCCTGCACCTCGGCGAGAATTCTCCGACAGTCTTCCAGATAACGCAGACCCGCTTCGCTCAAATGCACGCTGCGGGTGGTACGGATCAACAACTGCGTACCGATCCGCTGCTCCAGCGCCGCCACCGCCCGGGTCACACTGGCCGCCGACAAACCCAGGCGCCGCGCGGCAGCGGAGAAGCCCTGCTCTTGGGCAACGATGGCGAAAACCTGCATTTCCTGGAAGCGATCCATGGTGCCCTCGATCCGGATAAAAAAATCGCAGCTGAAGCTGCGATTTTATGGGGGTGATCAACAGTGGATAACTTATTCCACCGTCACCGACTTCGCCAGGTTGCGCGGCTGATCCACGTCAGTGCCCTTGAGCACAGCAACGTAGTACGACAGCAGTTGCAGCGGAATGGTGTAGAGGATCGGCGACAGGATGTCGTGGATGTGCGGCATCTGCACCACGTGGGTACCTTCGCCGTTGGTCATACCGGCCTTCTCGTCAGCGAATACGATCAACTCGCCGCCACGTGCACGGACTTCCTGCAGGTTGGACTTGAGCTTCTCCAGCAGTTCGTTGTTCGGAGCCACGGTCACGACCGGCATGTCGTTATCCACAAGCGCAAGCGGGCCGTGTTTCAGTTCGCCAGCCGGGTAGGCTTCGGCGTGGATGTACGAGATTTCCTTGAGCTTCAACGCCCCTTCCATCGCCACCGGGAATTGCGCGCCACGGCCCAGGAACAGCGTGTGGTTCTTCTCGGCGAACAGCTCTGCGATTTTTTCGACTGTGCTGTCCATGGCCAGCGCTTCGCCCAGACGGGTTGGCAGACGACGCAGTTCTTCGACCAGCGTGGCTTCGACGCCATCGGCCAGAGTGCCGCGTACCTGGCCCAGGGACAGAGTCAGTAGCAGCAGACCGACCAGTTGCGTAGTGAAAGCTTTGGTCGAAGCCACGCCGATTTCACGACCGGCCTGGGTCAGCAGAGTCAGGTCGGATTCGCGTACCAGCGAACTGATGCCGACGTTGCAGATCGCCAGGCTTCCCAGGAAACCCAACTCCTTGGCGTTGCGCAGGGCGGCCAGGGTGTCGGCGGTTTCACCGGACTGGGAGATGGTCACGAACAGGGTGTCCGGCTGCACCACCACCTTGCGGTAGCGGAACTCGCTGGCGACTTCGACCTGGCAAGGAATGCCGGCCAGCTCTTCGAGCCAGTAACGGGCAACCATGCCGGCATGGTAGCTGGTGCCACACGCCACGATCTGCACGTTGCGCACTTTGGCGAACAGTTCGGCCGCTTGCGGGCCAAACGCCTGCACCAGCACCTGATCCGAACTCAATCGACCTTCCAGGGTGCGCTGCACCACGGACGGCTGCTCGTGGATTTCCTTGAGCATGTAGTGACGGAACTCGCCTTTGTCGGCAGCTTCGGCGCCATCGGTGTACTGGACGGTCTGGCGCTCGACGGCTTTGCCGCTCACGTCCCAGATCTGCACCTTGTCACGCTGGATTTCGGCGATATCGCCCTCTTCCAGGTACATGAAACGGTCGGTGACCTGACGCAGGGCCAGTTGGTCGGAAGCGAGGAAGTTTTCGCCCAGGCCCAGACCGATCACCAGCGGGCTGCCGCTGCGAGCAGCAACCAGGCGATCCGGCTGCTGCGCGTGGATAACCGCCAGACCGTAGGCGCCATGCAGTTCCTTGACCGCTGCCTTCAGAGCGTCGGTCAGGTCAGGCAACGCCTTGAGTTTTTCAGTCAACAGGTGGGCGATGACTTCAGTGTCGGTATCGGAACTGAACACGTAGCCCAGCGCCTTGAGTTGTTCACGCAGCGCCTCATGGTTTTCGATGATGCCGTTGTGCACGACGGCAACGTCACCGGAGAAATGCGGGTGGGCATTGCGTTCACTCGGCGCACCGTGCGTGGCCCAGCGGGTGTGGGCAATGCCGAGACGGCCGACCAGCGGATGTTCGGCGAGCGCCGCGTCGAGTTCGCTGACCTTGCCGACACGACGGGTGCGTTCCAGCGTGCCGTCATTGGTGTACACCGCCACACCGGCACTGTCATAACCCCGGTATTCCAGGCGCTTGAGGCCTTCGACCAGAATGGCGGTGATGTTACGTTCAGCTACCGCGCCGACAATTCCACACATGCTTATTTCTCCTGACTGACAGTCGCGCAAATCAAGTTGATACCGCGAGCCTGAATCTGAGCGCGTGCCTCAAGGGGCAGGCGATCATCGGTAATTAGGGTATGGACGCTGCTCCATGGCAGCTCCAGGTTGGGAATCTTGCGGCCGATCTTGTCGGCCTCGACCATGACGATCACTTCCCGCGCCACTTCCGCCATCACCCGGCTCAGGCCGAGCAATTCATTGAATGTGGTGGTACCACGCACCAGGTCGATGCCATCGGCACCGATAAACAACTGGTCGAAGTCGTAAGAGCGTAGTACCTGCTCGGCGACCTGGCCCTGAAAGGATTCCGAATGCGGATCCCAGGTGCCGCCAGTCATCAGCAGCACAGGCTCGTGTTCGAGTTCGCTCAGGGCGTTGGCCACGTGCAGGGAGTTGGTCATCACCACCAGTCCCGGCTGCTGGCCAAGCTCGGGGATCATGGCGGCGGTGGTGCTGCCGCTGTCGATGATGATGCGGGCATGCTCGCGGATGCGTGAGACGGCAGCGCGGGCGATCGCCTGTTTGTATTTGGAAACGTTGAGGCTGGTGTCTGCCACCAGCTCATGCGGCATGGTGATGGCTCCGCCGTAGCGACGCAGCAGCAAGCCATGACTTTCCAGAGCAGCGAGATCCTTGCGAATCGTAACTTCCGAAGTTTCGAAGCGCTTGGCCAGTTCATCCACACTCACTTCGCCCTGCTCATTGAGCAAAGCCAGAATATTGTGACGGCGCTGAGGTGTGTTGCGTTTCGACATGGCTGATTAAGTTTCGATTCGAAAGATAACGGAAGCAATCAAAACCTATCAGCTGCAAATCGTCAAGCTGTGCCCAATAAAAAAGACCGCCGGCGGCGGTCTCTTTCATACTTCGAGCACTGTGGATAACTCAGCTCTTCTTGATCTTCTCCGGCCGCTTCCAGCCATCGATGTTCTTCTGCCGCGCCCGGCCAACGGCCAACTGGGCGTTATCCACATTCTGGGTAATGGTCGACCCGGCTGCAGTGGTTGCACCGGCGGAGATATCCACAGGCGCCACCAGCGAGTTGTTGGAGCCGATGAACACGTCCTCACCCAACACGGTTTTCCACTTGTTGGCGCCGTCGTAGTTGCAGGTGATGGTGCCGGCGCCGATGTTGGTGCGGGCACCGATCTCGGCGTCGCCCAGGTAAGTCAGGTGTCCAGCCTTGGCGCCCTCGCCCATGCGCGCGTTTTTCAGTTCGACAAAGTTACCCACATGGGCGCGGGCCTCCAGCACAGTGCCCGGACGCAGACGGGCAAACGGGCCGGCATCGCTGCCTTCACCCAACACCGCACCTTCGATGTGGCTGTTGGCCTTGACCACCACGCCTTTGCGCAGGGTGCTGTCCTTGATCACGCAGTTCGGGCCGATCACTACATCGTCTTCGATGACGACTTTGCCTTCGAGAATTACGTTGATGTCGATCAGCACGTCGCGACCCACGGTCACTTCGCCACGTACATCAAACCGGGCCGGATCGCGCAGAGTCACACCCTGAGCCATCAAGCGACGGCCAGCGCGCAACTGATAGTGGCGCTCCAGTTCGGACAGTTGCTTGCGATCGTTGGCGCCCTGCACTTCCATCGGATCATGGGGTTGTTCGGTCGCAACTACCAGGCCATCACCGACCGCCATTTCAATCACGTCGGTCAGGTAATACTCACCCTGGGCGTTATTGTTCGACAGACGACTCATCCAGTCAGCCAGATGGCTGGCAGGCACGGCGAGAATGCCGGTATTGCCCTCGGTGATCGCACGTTGCGCTTCGCTGGCGTCCTTGTGCTCGACGATTGCGGCGACCTTGCCGCTGGCGTCACGCACGATGCGGCCGTAGCCGGTCGGGTCGTCCAGTTCGACGGTGAGCAATCCCATTTGGCCGGGCACGACGTGCTTGAGCAGACGCTGCAGGGTCTCGACTTCGATCAGCGGCACGTCACCGTAGAGAATCAGAACGGTATCGGCCGTGATGAACGGCACAGCCTGGGCAGTCGCATGACCGGTGCCCAACTGCTTGTCTTGCAATACGAAATTGAGATCATCGGCGGCCAGACGTTCGCGCACGACATCGGCACCATGGCCGATGACGACGTGAATGCGCTGGGGATCAAGTTGGCGGGCACTGTGGATAACATGGCCGAGCATGGAGTCGCCGGCAATCGGGTGCAGCACTTTTGGCAGCGCGGAACGCATGCGGGTGCCTTGACCGGCCGCGAGGATAACGATTTCAAGAGACATGACTGGCTACCAATCCTGGGTGGTCAGCAACTGCGACCGGGTTTCGGGAATTCTGAAAAGAAAAAAGGGTAGCCGAGGCTACCCTTTTTTATCAATCGCACAACAAGTGGCTGACGGATTAACCGCCAAACTTCTTGCGGATCTGCTGGACGGTGCGCAGCTGAGCTGCAGCCTCGGCCAGACGTGCGGACGCAGCTCCGTAGTCGAAATCTGCGCTCTTCTCGTGCAGAGCAGCTTCGGCAGCCTTGAGAGCTGCTTGAGCCTGAGCTTCATCCAGGTCGGCGGCACGTTGCACGGTATCGGCAAGCACCTTGACCATGTTCGGCTGAACCTCGAGGAAACCACCGGAGATGTAGAACACCTCGGCTTCCCCGCCTTGCTTGATCAGGCGGATCGGACCTGGCTTCAGATTAGTGATCAGCGGCGCGTGGCCCAGAGCGATACCAAGATCACCCAGAGCACCGTGCGCAATCACCATCTCGACCAGGCCGGAAAAGATTTCTCCTTCCGCGCTGACGATGTCGCAATGGACTGTCATAGCCATCTGATTGCCTCAACCTAAATTAGCGCCCGTTGCCGGGCGCCTGGATTACAGTTTCTTGGCTTTCTCGATCGCTTCTTCGATGCCGCCGACCATGTAGAACGCTTGTTCTGGCAGGTGGTCGTAGTCACCGTTGAGGATGCCTTTGAAGCCAGCAATGGTGTCTTTCAGGGAAACGTATTTACCCGAAGCACCGGTGAAGACTTCAGCCACGAAGAACGGCTGCGACAAGAAGCGCTGGATCTTACGAGCACGGTTTACCAACTGCTTGTCGGCTTCCGACAGCTCGTCCATACCCAGGATCGCGATGATGTCCTTCAGCTCTTTGTAACGCTGCAGCACGTACTGAACACCACGAGCGGTCTCGTAGTGATCGTTGCCGATCACGTTCGGGTCCAGCTGACGCGAAGTCGAGTCCAGTGGGTCTACCGCCGGGTAGATACCCAGGGAAGCGATGTCACGGGACAGAACGACGGTGGCGTCCAGGTGAGCAAACGTGGTCGCTGGCGACGGGTCAGTCAAGTCGTCCGCTGGTACGTATACGGCCTGGATCGAAGTAATCGAACCTTGCTTGGTCGAAGTGATGCGCTCTTGCAGCACGCCCATCTCTTCAGCCAGGGTCGGCTGGTAACCTACTGCCGAAGGCATACGGCCCAGCAGTGCGGATACTTCGGTACCGGCCAGGGTGTAACGATAGATGTTGTCGACGAACAGCAGAACGTCGTTACCTTCGTCACGGAACTTCTCGGCCATGGTCAGACCGGTCAGCGCTACGCGCAGACGGTTTCCCGGTGGCTCGTTCATCTGACCGTAGACCAGGGCTACCTTGTCGAGAACGTTGGAGTCCTTCATCTCGTGGTAGAAGTCGTTACCCTCACGAGTACGCTCACCCACACCGGCGAACACGGAATAACCGCTGTGCTCGATGGCGATGTTACGGATCAGTTCCATCATGTTTACGGTCTTGCCTACACCGGCACCACCGAACAGACCGACTTTACCGCCCTTGGCGAACGGGCAAACCAGGTCGATAACCTTGATGCCTGTTTCCAGCAGCTCGTTGCCACCGGCTTGTTCAGCGAAGGAAGGAGCGGCGCGGTGGATACCCCAGCGCTCTTCTTCGCCGATCGGGCCAGCTTCGTCGATCGGGTTGCCCAGTACGTCCATGATCCGGCCCAGAGTCGCTTTACCGACCGGTACGGAGATGGCTGCGCCAGTGTTGTTGACGTCCAGACCGCGCTTCAAGCCTTCGGTGGAGCCCATCGCAATGGTACGAACCACGCCGTCGCCCAGCTGCTGCTGAACTTCCAGAGTGGTTTCGGCGCCTTGAACCTTCAAGGCGTCGTAGATGCTCGGTACGCTGTCGCGTGGAAATTCCACGTCGATAACGGCGCCGATGATTTGAACGATACGTCCGCTACTCATAGCTGGATCCTCTGAATATTTGAACCGTTAAACCGCGGCAGCGCCGCCGACGATTTCCGAGATCTCTTGGGTGATCGCAGCCTGACGCGCCTTGTTGTAGATCAGCTGCAAATCGCTGATCAAATCACCGGCGTTGTCGGTAGCGTTCTTCATCGCGATCATCCGCGCAGCCTGCTCAGCCGCGTTGTTCTCGACCACCGCCTGGTACACCTGCGACTCCACGTAACGCACCATCAAGCCGTCAAGCAGCTCTTTGGCGTCTGGTTCGTAGAGGTAGTCCCAGTGGTGCTTGAGTTCTTGATCCGGGGTCGCCACCAATGGAATCAACTGCTCCACGGTAGGCTGTTGCGTCATGGTGTTGATGAACTTGTTGGATACCACGGACAGGCGGTCAATACGGCCGTCCAGGTAGGCATCCAGCATCACCTTGACGCTGCCGATCAGATCATTGATCGACGGCTCTTCACCCAGGTGGCTGATAGCTGCAACGACGTTACCGCCGAAGTTGCGGAAAAAGGCCGCACCCTTGCTACCAACGACACACAGATCGATCTCGACGCCGTTTTCGCGGTTTACCGCCATGTCCTTGACCAGGGCCTTGAACAGGTTGGTGTTCAAGCCGCCGCACAGACCACGGTCACTGCTCACCACGACATAACCGACGCGCTTTACTTCGCGATCGATCATGAACGGGTGGCGGTATTCCGGGTTGGCGTTGGCCAGATGCCCAATTACCTGGCGGATACGCTCCGCATAAGGACGGCTAGCAGCCATGCGCATTTGTGCCTTGCGCATTTTGCTGACCGCCACTTTTTCCATGGCGCTGGTAATTTTTTGCGTGCTTTTGATGCTCGCAATCTTACTGCGAATCTCTTTTGCGCCTGCCATGTAACACCTATCAGGTTAGCAAGCGGGAGCCTTGCGGCTCCCGCTGCGGCTTACCAGGTTTGGGTGGCCTTGAACTTCTCGATACCAGCCTTCAGGCCAGCGTCGATTTCGTCATTGAAGTCACCTTTAACGTTGATCTTCGCCATCAAGTCGGCGTGATCGCGGTTGAAGAAAGCAATCAGCGCTTGTTCGAAGCTGCCGATCTTGGCGATTTCAATGTCAGTCAGGAACCCACGCTCAGCGGCATACAGCGACAGCGCCATGTCAGCGATCGACATCGGTGCGTATTGCTTCTGCTTCATCAGCTCGGTAACGCGCTGACCATGCTCAAGTTGCTTGCGGGTCGCTTCGTCCAGGTCAGAAGCGAACTGGGCGAATGCCGCCAGTTCACGGTACTGAGCCAGAGCGGTACGGATACCACCGGACAGCTTCTTGATGATCTTGGTCTGAGCGGCACCACCCACACGGGATACCGAAACACCGGCGTTCACTGCAGGGCGGATGCCCGAGTTGAACATGGCCGATTCCAGGAAGATCTGACCGTCGGTGATGGAAATCACGTTGGTCGGAACGAACGCGGAAACGTCGCCAGCCTGGGTTTCGATGATCGGCAGTGCGGTCAGGGAACCGGTTTTGCCGGTCACTGCGCCGTTGGTGAACTTCTCTACGTACTCTTCCGAAACGCGGGATGCGCGCTCCAGCAGACGGGAGTGGAGATAGAACACGTCGCCTGGGTAAGCTTCACGGCCTGGTGGACGGCGCAGCAGCAGGGAAATCTGGCGGTAAGCCACTGCTTGCTTGGACAGATCGTCATAAACGATCAGCGCGTCTTCACCGCGGTCGCGGAAGAATTCACCCATGGTGCAACCGGAGTACGGAGCCAGGAATTGCAGAGCTGCAGATTCCGAAGCGCTCGCTGCAACGATGATGGTGTTAGCCAGTGCACCGTTTTCTTCCAGCTTGCGAACCACGTTGGCGATGGTCGATTGCTTCTGACCGATTGCCACGTAGACGCAGAAAATGCCGCTGTCTTTCTGGTTGATGATCGCGTCGATCGCCAGAGCGGTTTTACCGATCTGACGGTCACCGATGATCAGCTCACGCTGGCCACGGCCGACAGGGATCATGGCATCGACAGCCTTGTAGCCAGTCTGTACAGGCTGGTCTACCGACTTACGCCAGATCACGCCCGGAGCAACTTTCTCGACCGCGTCGGTCTCGGTGTTGCCCAGTGGACCTTTGCCGTCAACAGGGTTACCCAGTGCGTCGACAACGCGACCCAGCAGTTCCTTACCAACCGGAACTTCGAGGATGCGGCCGGTGCACTTGGCGCTCATGCCTTCAGCCAGAGTCGTGTATGCGCCCAGTACAACGGCACCTACGGAGTCTTGCTCCAGGTTGAGGGCCATACCGTAGACGCCGCCCGGAAACTCGATCATCTCGCCGTACATGACGTCGGCCAGACCGTGAATCCGCACGATACCGTCAGATACGCTGACGACAGTGCCTTCGTTACGGGCTTGGGAGGTCACATCGAGCTTTTCGATGCGGCCCTTGATAATTTCACTTATTTCGGAAGGATTGAGTTGCTGCATTGCTCTGCTGCCCCTTCAAACTCAAGATTTCAATGCTTCGGCAAGTTTCGCGATTTTGCCGCGAATCGAGCCATCGATAACCAGGTCGCCGGCGCGGATAACGACACCACCTATAAGGGCAGCATCCTCCGCAACTTGCAGGCGCACTTCCCGGTTGAGTCGTGCACTGAGAACCTTGGCGAGTTTGTCTTGCTGTTCTTGGTTCAATGCAAAAGCACTGGTCACTTCAACGTCTACCGATTTCTCTTGTTCGGCCTTGTACAGGTCGAAAAGAGCGGCGATCTCCGGCAGAAGCGGGAGACGGTCGTTTTCGGCAACGACATTGATGAAGTTCTGTGCCTTGGCATCAAACTTGTCGCCGCACACGTCAATGAACGTGGCGGCCTTTTCTGCGCTCGTCAGTCGCGGGGCCTTGAGCACGCGCTGCATGGTGTCATCTTGTGACACCGCTGCAGCCAGGCCGAGCATGGCTGACCAATTGGCCAGTTGCTGGTGGGCCTGAGCGTGCTCGAAGGCCGCCTTAGCGTAAGGTCGGGCCAACGTGGTCAGTTCTGCCATGATCGCCCTCGCTTAGATTTCAGCAGCCAGTTGGTTAACCAGCTCTGCGTGCGCGTTTTGATCGATTGTGGCACCCAGGATCTTCTCGGCGCCGCCGACAGCCAGCAAGCCCACTTGGGCGCGCAGCTTGTCTTTGACACTGTTCAGTTCCTGTTCGATCTCGGCTTGAGCCTGAACCTTCACACGGTCAGCGTCGACACGGGCCTTTTCAACGGCCTCTTCGACAATCTGGTTACCGCGTTTCTTGGCTTGCTCGATGATTTCAGCTGCCTGAGCTTTCGCTTCGCGCAGTTGCTGACCCGCTTTCTCTTGGGCCAACTCCAGGTCGCGAGCTGCACGGCTGGCAGCGTCCAGACCATCAGCGATCTTCTTTTGACGTTCGTGCAGAGCTGCGATGACCGGAGGCCATACGAACTTCATGCAGAACAGTACAAAAATCAGGAACGCAACGGACTGGCCAATCAGGGTCGCATTAATGTTCACGCCAACACCTCGCAGTTACGTTGTCCATCACACCAAATCACTCGGAAAATCCGAATGATTAGCCAGCGATTTGACCAACGAACGGGTTCGCAAAGGTGAAGAACAGAGCGATACCAACACCGATCATGGTTACGGCGTCGAGCAGACCGGCAACGATGAACATTTTAACTTGCAGCATTGGAACCATTTCTGGCTGACGCGCTGCGCCTTCCAGGAACTTGCCGCCCAGCAGGCCGAAACCAATTGCGGTACCCAGTGCGCCCAGGCCGATCAACAGTGCAACAGCGATAGCGGTTAGACCAACTACAGTTTCCATCTTTCCTCCCGACTTTTACGTCGTATGGTTTAGGTTTTTTAGATTAAAGCGGTAAAACAAATCGTTTCATGGTGCCCCGTGAGGAGCCCCTTCCCGTTTGACCGGGAAGGACATCAGACTAGTCGAGACTGGTCTTAATGGTTTTCTTCGTGCGCCATCGACAGGTAGACGATGGTCAGCATCATGAAGATGAACGCCTGCAGGGTGATGATCAGGATGTGGAACACAGCCCACGCCCACTGCAGGACAACACCCAGGCCGCTGAGCCAGAGCAGGCCGCTGCCGAACATCACAGCGATCAGGATGAACACCAGCTCGCCGGCATACATGTTGCCGAACAGACGCAGAGCCAGAGAGATCGGTTTGGCGATCAGGGTCACGAATTCCAGCAGGAAGTTCACCGGGATCAGCAGGGCCTGAACGAAGATGTTCTTGCTGCCGAACGGGTGCAGGGTCAGCTCGCCGATGAAACCGCCGAGGCCCTTGACCTTGATGCTATAGAAAATGATCAGTGCGAAAACCGAGAACGCCATGCCCAGGGTCGCGTTCGGGTCGGTAGTCGACACGGCGCGGAACGGGATGTGGTGGTCGCCGGAGATCAGGATGGCCAGCTGAGGAATCCAGTCGACCGGTACCAGGTCGACGGCGTTCATCAGGAACACCCAGACGAAGATGGTCAGTGCCAGCGGTGCAATCACCGGGCTACGGCCATGGAAGCTGTCTTTCACGCTGCCATCGACGAATTCGACCAGGACTTCAACGAAGTTCTGCAGTGCACCCGGCTGACCGGAAGTCGCCTTCTTGGCCGCCATGCGGAAAAGAAGAACGAAGATCAGACCCAGCGCGACCGACCAGCCGAGAGTATCGACGTGGAAAGCCCAGAAGCCCATTTCCTTGGCTTCTGCTGCGGTGTGGGCAAAGCCCCAGCCGCCGTTGGGTAGCTGACCGAAGGTCAGGTTCTGCAAGTGGTGCTGGATATAGCCCGAAGCGGTTGTTTCTGCCATGGTTGCCTCAAACGCCCTAAGGTCTCGAAAGTCTTGTTCTCATCAGCAGGGGAGCGAACCAGCTGACCGACTGAGTCAGCACGAAGGCGCCGAATACAGCGATCGGCGCCAGTGGCTTCACACCTGCGAACACCAGTGCAAACAGCACTGCCGTCAAAATCAGTTTGCCTGCCTCGCCGGCATAGAAAGACCGGACGATGGACTGGGCTGCTCGGGCGCCGGAAAACCGAAATGCCTTGTGAGCGAAATAAACATTGGGCAGCAAGGCTATCAGGCCTCCGCAAAGTCCCGAGTATCCGGCAACGACTCCGTGCCATTGCCAGAGCGCCAAAGCGGCAATGAGCAAAATGACAAATTGAGCCATTAACACCGGAAAAACCGCCAGGCGATGGAACGGCAGGCGGTTTGGCTTGCGGGTTTCCATCACTATTGCTCTCCAATGGTCGGCTGCCGAAATTCAATAACTTGGCATAATTTGTGCCGACAAAATGCGCGCAGAGTATAGGGGCGGTTCTGCCCCTATTCAACTGTCAGGTAGTGATTTCCGACTGCGCGCTACAAGAGCAATTGTTTCAGCGGATGTGTGCGAGCACACCTTGAAGCTCGTCGAGGGAGTTGTAACCGATCACCAACTGACCCTTTCCCTTCTTGCCGTGGCGGATCTGCACCGCAGAGCCTAGGCGCTCGGCCAGACGCTGCTCGAGACGAGCGATATCCGGGTCGGGTTTGGACGGTTCGACCGGCTCCGGTTTGCCACTCAACCACTGACGAACCAGTGCCTCGGTTTGGCGCACGGTGAGGCCGCGTGCGACAACATGTCGCGCCCCTTCCACCTGCTGATTGTCAGGCAGACCGAGCAATGCACGGGCATGACCCATTTCCAGGTCGCCGTGGGACAACATGGTCTTGATGACTTCCGGCAGCGCAATCAGGCGCAAAAGGTTGGCCACGGTGACGCGGGACTTACCCACAGCCTCGGCGACCTGTTGCTGGGTGAGCTGGAATTCCTGCTGCAAGCGCTGCAGGGCCACCGCTTCTTCGATCGGGTTCAGATCTTCGCGCTGGATGTTCTCGATCAGCGCAATGGCGATCGCGGTTTCATCCGGCACGTCGCGGACCATCGCAGGAATGGTTTCCTGGCCGGCCTGCTGACTGGCGCGCCAGCGGCGCTCGCCGGCGATGATTTCAAAACGGCCACCACCAATCGGGCGAACCACGATCGGCTGCATCACGCCCTGGGCCTTGATCGACTGCGCCAGCTCTTCCAGCGCCTGCGGATCCATGTCCCGGCGCGGCTGGTACTTGCCACGCTGCAGGAGGTCCAGCGGCAGGTGCTGCAACTCACGGCTGTCAGCCTGCGCTGCCTGTTCTTCCAGCGAACTGACAGTCGGACCGCTCAGCAGCGCATCCAGTCCTCGTCCGAGACCTCGTTTCTTGACGGCCATGGGGATTCCTTAAGTTGGCTGGGCAGCGGCGATGCGTGAATTTTTGCGCTGACGGCGAACCATCTCGCCGGCCAGGGCCAGATAAGCCAGCGCGCCACGCGATTGCTTGTCGTAGGCGAGCGCCGGCATGCCGTAGCTCGGGGCTTCAGCCAGACGGATATTGCGCGGGATCACCGTGTCGTACAGCTGATCGCCGAAGTGTTCCTTGAGCTGGGCCGAAACGTCGTTCATCAGACTCAGGCGCGGGTCGTACATGGTCCGCAGCAGACCTTCAACTTTCAGGTTCGGGTTCAACAGCTCGGCGATGCGCTTGATGTTATCCACAAGGTCGCTCAGACCTTCGAGCGCAAAGTACTCGCACTGCATGGGGATAATGACCCCGTCAGCGGCGACCAGTGCGTTCAATGTGAGCATCGACAGCGACGGCGGGCAGTCGATCAGAATGTAATCGTAGTTTTCACGGATCGGCGCCAGCGCACTGCGCAGACGGCTTTCCTTCATCTGCATTTCCAGCAGTACCACTTCGGCCGCCGTCAGGTCGCGGTTGGCCGGCAACAGTTGATAACCGCCGTGTTCAGAGTAGTGCATGGCCTGAGCCAGATCGCATTCGCCGATCAGCAGGTCGTAGACCGAGTTTTCCAGGCCATGTTTATCCACACCGCTACCCATGGTGGCGTTGCCCTGTGGATCGAGATCGATCAACAGCACCCGGCGCTTGGTCGCGACCAGGGATGCTGCGAGGTTGATGCAGGTGGTGGTCTTGCCCACACCACCCTTCTGGTTCGCTATCGCGAATACCTTAGCCATTCTTGCTTGTGTTCCCAATCATGCCGTGCGGCGCAGTATCAGCAGATGGCGTTGGCCTTGGCAACCGGGTACGGCCAGGGCGTGTTCGCTATCGAGTTTGAAGTCTGCCGGCAATGCTACCAGCTCATCGGCCGGATGGACGCCCTTCATTGCCAGCCAGCGCGTATCGGCGTCGCCGAGGTGGCGAGTCCAGTTGGTGAAGTTCTCCATGCTGCTGAACGCCCGGGAAATGATCCCGTTGAACGGCTGTGCAGGCTGGAATGCTTCGACGCGACTGTGGATAACTTGCAGGTTATCCAGTTTGAGTTCGAGTTTGACCTGGGTCAGGAAGCGGGTTTTCTTGCCGTTGCTGTCCAGACAGGTCACTTGCGAGTCCGGATACAGGATCGCCAGAGGGATCCCCGGCATGCCGCCGCCGCTGCCGACATCCAGCCAGCGGCCGTTTTCGATGAACGACATCACGCTGAGGCTATCGAGCAAGTGACGGGAAACCATTTCGTCCGGATCGCGAACGGCGGTCAGGTTGTAGGCCTGGTTCCATTTGATCAACAGGGCCAGATAACCCAGCAGCAATTCGTGCTGGGTTTCAGTGAGATTGACACCGAGCTCGCGGGCTCCTGTGGATAACTCTTCGGCGTGTTGCGAAGTGACCTTAGAACTCAAGCGCTTTGCTCCAACTGACGGCCCGCGCCGCGTTTTTTCAAATGAATCATCAACAGCGAAATCGCTGCCGGGGTCACACCCGGGATCCGCGAAGCCTGGCCCAGCGTCTCGGGACGAGTCGCGCCAAGCTTGCTCTGGATCTCCTTGGAGAGACCGGAAATGTTGGTGTAATCGATATCCACAGGCAGTTTCGTGTCTTCGCTTGCACGCAGACGGGCGATTTCGTCCTGTTGACGGTCGATGTAACCGGCGTATTTGGTCTTGATCTCGACCTGTTCGGCGACCTGTGGATCTTCGGCGCCCTGCCCGGTCACTTCGACCAGACCAGCGTAGTCGATTTCCGGACGGCTCAAGAGATTGAGCAGGTTGTATTCGTGAGTCAGCGGCGTGCCGAATTTCTCGGCAATCGCATCGCCCTGCGGAGTGCCCGGGCGAACCCAGGTGCTTTTCAGGCGCTGCTCTTCGAGTTCGATGCTTTCGCGTTTCTTGCAGAACGCCGCCCAGCGCGCGTCATCGACCAGACCCAGCTCGCGACCTTTTTCGGTCAGACGCAGGTCGGCGTTGTCCTCACGCAGGATCAGGCGGTACTCGGCACGGGAAGTGAACATGCGGTACGGCTCTTGAGTACCGAGGGTGATCAGATCGTCGACCAATACCCCGATGTACGCTTCATCGCGACGCGGGCACCAGGCTTCTTTGCCTTTCGCACGCAGTGCAGCGTTCGCGCCAGCCAGCAAACCCTGGGCGCCGGCTTCTTCGTAACCGGTGGTGCCGTTAATCTGACCAGCGAAGAACAGACCGCCGATGACTTTGGTTTCCAGGCTGTACTTCAGGTCGCGCGGATCGAAGTAGTCGTACTCGATCGCATAACCCGGACGCACGATGTGCGCGTTTTCCATGCCGCGGATCGATTGCACGATCTGCAACTGCACATCGAACGGCAGGCTTGTGGATATCCCGTTCGGATACAGCTCATGGGTGGTCAGGCCTTCCGGCTCGATGAACACCTGATGGCTTTCCTTGTCGGCAAAGCGGTGGATCTTGTCTTCGATCGACGGGCAATAACGCGGGCCGATGCCTTCGATTTCACCAGCAGCGGAATACATCGGCGAACGGTCGAGGTTCGCGGCAATGATTTCGTGGGTGCGGGCGTTGGTATGAGTAATCCAGCAACTGACTTGCCGTGGATGTTGTTCCTTGTTGCCCATGAACGACATCACCGGGATCGGCGTATCGCCTGGCTGCTCGGTCATCACCGAGAAATCCACAGACTTGCCGTCGATACGCGGTGGCGTACCGGTTTTCAGGCGACCGACACGCAACGGCAGTTCACGCAGACGATGCGCCAGGGCGATCGACGGTGGGTCACCGGCACGACCGCCGGAAAAATTCTGCAACCCGATGTGGATAAGTCCGCCGAGGAACGTACCGGTGGTCAACACCACGGAATCCGCGAAGAAACGCAGACCCATTTGTGTGACGACACCACGTACTTGTTCCTGCTCGACGATCAGGTCGTCAGCAGCTTGTTGAAATATCCACAGGTTCGGCTGGTTTTCCAGAATTTCGCGGACAGCGGCTTTGTACAAAATCCGGTCGGCTTGCGCACGGGTCGCCCGTACGGCCGGGCCTTTGCGGCTGTTCAACACGCGAAACTGGATACCGCCCAGATCGGTGGCCATGGCCATCGCGCCGCCGAGGGCGTCGATTTCCTTGACCAGATGGCTTTTGCCGATGCCACCGATAGCCGGGTTGCAACTCATGGCACCGAGGGTTTCCACGTTGTGCGTCAGCAGAAGGGTTTTTACACCCATGCGTGCTGAGGCCAGTGCTGCCTCGGTACCGGCATGACCGCCGCCGATGACGATCACTTCAAAACGGGAAGGGAAATCCACCACGCACCTCGTGCCTGCTTAAGTAGGTAATTCAGGAATAGTTTGAGATCAGGTTTCTGGACCTGGTCGGCAAGTATAGGGACTTCGCCCTTCCTAAAGAACCCTTTGCACAAAATTTAACCAGCTGTGGAGAACTCGCGGTTAAAAGAATAAAAAAGAGAGAAATTTATAAAACCTTTGTTTTAAAGCTTATTCTTACTGCCCATGGTTTCTGTGGATAGATTTCTGCAGGCCTTTATTTTCAATGTGTACAGAGATTCAAAACCCTGTGGCCATGTCGCCATGAGGCCCTTGGATAACCGGTGTAAGCCTGTGGATGAATGAGGTGGTTATCCACAGCGGCAGTTATGTTCAGTTTTCAGGCCCTGTTATCAACTGCCCTCAGCGGCAGTTATTCACAGGGCTTAATCCACAGAAATCAGGTGAATGAAGGAATCGCGGACACGGAAAATCCGCTCAGGAACAGGAATCTGTCCGGCACTGGAGGAAGGAAATACTAGAAGGGGGGACAGACAGGTCGCGAACGGACCTGTCTGTGGACAACGGAAGGGTTATTTACCGATGCAGAAGCTGGAAAAGATTCGTCCCAGCAAATCATCTGAACTGAAGGCGCCGGTGATTTCCCCGAGAGACTGCTGGGCCTGACGCAGGTCTTCGGCCAACAGCTCACCAGCACCCGCCAAGGTCAGTTGGGCACGTCCATGTTCCAGGGCATCACTGGCATGACGCAGGGCTTCGAGGTGCCGGCGGCGTGCGCTGAAGCTGCTTTCCGATGTTTGTTCGTAGCCCATGCAGGCTTTGAGGTGATCACGTAGCAGGTCCAGACCTTCACCGGCAGACTTGGCGCTCAGGCTGATCGTCACGTGGCCATCGTCACTGACTTCCAGGGCAATAGGTTCACCGGTGAGATCAGCCTTGTTACGAATCAGGGTGACCTTCGCCGGATCTGGCCGGGTTTCAAGGAATTCCGGCCACAGGGCGAATGGATCGGCGGCCTCTGGCGCAGTGGCATCGACGACCAGCAGCACTCGGTCAGCCTCGCCGATGGCTTTCAACGCTCGTTCAACGCCGATCTTTTCCACATGGTCATCGGTATCACGCAGACCGGCGGTGTCCACAACGTGCAGCGGCATGCCGTCGATGTGGATATGTTCGCGCAGGATGTCCCGAGTGGTGCCGGCTATTTCGGTCACGATCGCGGCTTCACGACCGGCCAGTGCGTTGAGCAGGCTGGATTTGCCGGCATTCGGACGACCGGCAATCACCACGGTCATGCCGTCACGCAGCAACGCACCCTGCCCGGCTTCGCGCAATACGGTGGATAACTCGTTACGAACCTTGTCGAGCATGCTCAGGACATGGCCATCAGCGAGGAAGTCGATTTCTTCTTCCGGGAAGTCGATAGCCGCTTCTACATAGATCCGCAGGCCGATCAACTGTTCGGTAAGGTTGTGCACGCGTTGGGAAAATGCACCCTGCAATGAACGCAGGGCATTGCGCGCGGCCTGTGCGGAACTGGCTTCGATCAGGTCGGCGATGGCCTCGGCCTGCGCCAGATCGAGTTTGTCATTGAGGAACGCTCTTTCGCTGAACTCACCGGGACGGGCCAGACGGCAACCCAGTTCCAGACAACGCTTGAGCAACATGTCGAGGACGATCGGGCCACCGTGGCCCTGCAGTTCCAGTACATCTTCGCCGGTGAACGAGTTCGGTCCGGGGAAATACAGAGCCAGACCTTCATCCAGCACCTGTTGATCGTCACTGAAGAACGGGCCGTAGTGGGCAAACCTTGGTTTCAGTTCACGGCCGCTGATGGCTTTGGCCGCAACGCTGGCCAGCGGCCCGGAAATTCGAACGATGCCCACGCCGCCACGGCCCTGGGCGGTAGCGACAGCTGCGATGGTTTCACGAGGTGCGCTCATAAACCGGTATCCAGACAAAAATGGCAGATAGCAAAACGCCCCACTAGGGGGCGTTTTGAGTGGTGTTATCCACAGAGTAAGTTACGCCTCGGCTTTTTTCGTCGCCGCTTCGATCTTACGCGTGATGTACCACTGTTGGGCAATCGACAGGCAGTTGTTCACAACCCAGTACAGCACCAGACCTGCCGGGAACCACAGGAAGAAGAAGGTGAAGATGATTGGCATCATTTTCATCACCTTGGCCTGCATCGGATCCGGAGGTGTAGGGTTCAGACGCTGCTGGATGAACATGGTCGCGCCCATGATGATCGGCAGGATGAAGAACGGATCCTTGATCGACAGGTCGGTAATCCACAGCATGAACGGCGCCTGGCGCATTTCCACGCTTTCCAGCAGAACCCAGTACAGGGAAAGGAAAACCGGCATCTGCACCAGGATCGGCAAGCAGCCACCCAGCGGATTGATCTTCTCTTTCTTGTACAGCTCCATCATGGCTTGCGACATTTTCTGCCGGTCATCGCCATGTTGCTCTTTCAGTGCAGCCAGTTTCGGAGCCACGGCGCGCATACGGGCCATCGACTTGTAGCTGGCGGCCGACAGAGGGAAGAAGATCCCTTTGATCAGCATGGTCAGGAAGATGATCGACCAGCCCCAGTTGCCGACGATGCTGTGGATATGTTGCAGCAGCCAG
This sequence comes from Pseudomonas sp. B37(2017), assembly GCF_002112885.1. Classification (NCBI taxonomy): domain Bacteria; kingdom Pseudomonadati; phylum Pseudomonadota; class Gammaproteobacteria; order Pseudomonadales; family Pseudomonadaceae; genus Pseudomonas; species Pseudomonas sp. B37(2017). The sequence goes on from NZ_NEIX01000003.1 coordinate 421,447, forward strand.
AAGATTGGCTGGGCAATGAACCACAGAATGCCGTAGTCGACAGTCAGTTCCAGACCTGGGGACAACTCTTTCAGCACAGCCTGGCTTTTCGGACCGGCGTAAAGAACAGCGCTGGTCTCGACTTTCGCACCCGGTGCAGCGGTCAACGAAGAACCGGTGTAACCGATGATGTAGTTGCCTTTGCTGTCTTTACGGGTCTGGACGATGTTGTTTTCGCCCTTCGGAGCAACCCATGCAGTCACGAAGTAGTGTTGCAGCCAGGCTACCCAGCCACCAGTGACGGTCTCCTTGAGCTGAGCTTTGTCCATGTCCTTCATGGACACTTTCTTGTACGGCTCGGAACTTGTCCACAGGGCGGCGCCCAGGTAAGTCGCGGTACCGGTAGCAGTTGTGGACGAAGGATCGGCGCTTGCATCGCGCTTCAGCTGGGCAAACATCGAACCGGACCAAGGCTGAGCGCTCTGGTTGTCGATCAGATAGGTCACGGTCACGTCATACAGGCCACGTTTCAGAGTGAAACGTTTGATGTAATTGACGCCGTCCTTGCTGAATTTCAGGTCGACGACCAGTTGGTCCTGACCGTCAGCCAGTTGATAAGTCTTCTTCTCCGAGGAGTAGATCGGACGACCGGCCGGGTTTGCATCCGGACCGTTGGTGCCAATCAGACCGCTCTGTGCCAGATAAGTACGTTCACCACCGTTGTCGAACAGCTGGAACGGAACGTCCGGACGATCCTGACGACGTGGATACAGCGGCAAGGTCAGCTGGGCAACATCGCCACCTTGTGGATCGATCGCGAGATCGAGCACGTCGGTCTTGATCTGGATCAGATCCTTGCTGACAGCGACCGGCGTTTCGGCAGGTGCGCTGGTATCGCTTGCGGCGCGCGGAATATCGTCACTGGCAGCAGCATTATTGCCAGTGGCGGTGTCCGGCAAACCGGATGTAGTCGTACTGGAAGCAACATTCTGAGTCGGCAGGGCAGCCTGGCCATAGTCCTGGTTCCATTTAAGGACCATGACGTAGGACACGATTGCCAGGGCGACGATCAGGATCGTGCGTTTGATATCCATGATTACTCGGCCATCGAAGAAGAACGGGAGGTAGGGATAGGTGGAACCGGGTCATAACCACCGGGATTCCACGGATGACAGCGACCTAAACGACGAAAGGTCAGCCAGCCACCGCGCAGAAGGCCATGATTTTCGATGGCTTCATACGCGTAGCAAGAACAACTGGGGTAGAAACGACAGTGACTGGCCATCAGGGGACTAATGGCGTAGCGATAAAACTGGATCGGAACGAGTGCCAGTTTACGCATCTGGACTGTCTACCCCTACAGTTTCGGTTTTGACTGCTGGTACCGGCTTGTTGCGTGCCAGACGTTTCCAGAGTTTGCCGAAATGCTGAATCAATTCGGGGTTTTCTACGTCACCCAAACCTTTGCGCGCGACGATAACGATGTCCCAGCCGACCAGTGAATCCTGGTGCAGGCGAAACGATTCGCGCATAAGACGTTTGAGGCGATTGCGCTCGACGGAGAGCTTGACGCTCTTTTTCCCGATAACCAGCCCGAGACGGGGGTGATCGAGATCGTTGTTGCGCGCAAGGAGCAGGAGATTTTTCCCCGGAACCTTGCCGGTAGGGGAGTCAAAGACTGCCTTGAAATGCCGGGGAGTAAGCAGACGCTTTTCCCGACTGAAGTCCTGACTCACCTCCAGTGCCGGATTATCAAACTGCCAGACGTGCGCGGCCTTTGGCGCGACGACGCGACAGTACGGCACGACCGTTCTTGGTAGCCATGCGAGCACGGAAACCGTGGGTACGAGCGCGTTTGATAGTGCTTGGTTGGAAAGTACGTTTCATGTCGTGTTACCTGGTTCGTCCACAACGGGCCGGAATGGCCCCCGTTTTAAGAGACCGGGGATTCTAGAGAAAGCAAGCCAATAGGTCAATTTCCAACCAACGTTTCCTTATAAATAGATCTTCGGAGCTGACAGGACCTGATTACCCGGTTTGCCAAAGATAAAAATAAAGAAGGGAATTATTTAAAGCTTTTTTGTAAAGCTTGTAAAAGCTAGGTGCACGGTTCGCTGTGGATAACTGGCTCAAGGCCTTGTTTCAAGCGATGTACAGAGAATGACAACTACAGTGGAAAACCGTGTTCAGCCTGTGCTGCGCTGTCGGATAACCTGTGTGTGGAATAGGTGGTTATCCACAAGCTGGTTATCCACCGACTTTCGCCCCCAGTTGTCCAGTGTGCTCAGATAGGGTTATCCACAGAGCTTATGCACATACCGTCGGTCGCCTTTTTCGCGTTTAACGCATTGATAAATCATGTCCACCGGGCAACCTGCATGTGGATAAGTGGACGACTGGCCGCTACAATGGCCGCTTGTTTTTGCCTCACCGGCTTTCAACTTAGGGGATATCCGTGTCAGTGGAACTTTGGCAGCAGTGCGTGGAGCTTTTGCGCGAAGAGCTGCCTGCCCAACAATTCAACACCTGGATCCGTCCACTACAGGTCGAAGCCGAAGGCGACGAGTTGCGCGTCTACGCACCGAACCGTTTTGTTCTGGACTGGGTCAACGAAAAGTACCTGGGGCGCGTCCTTGAACTGCTGGATGAGCATGGCAACGGTCTGGCACCGTCGCTCTCCTTATTAATAGGCAGCAAACGCAGTTCGGCGCCGCGTGCGGCACCGAATGCGCCGTTGGCTGCTGCGCAAGTGTCCCAGGCTCAGGCCAATACCGCGCCGGCCAGTGCGCCAGCACCAGCTCCGACGCCAGCTCCGACCAAGCGCTCGACGCAGAAAACCGAAGAAATCAGTGAAGAGCCCTCACGCGACAGCTTTGATCCGATGGCCGGTGCCGCTTCGCAACAGGCCCCGGTGCGCGCTGAACAGCGCACCGTGCAGGTCGAAGGCGCGCTCAAGCACACCAGCTACCTCAACCGCACCTTTACCTTCGAGAACTTCGTCGAAGGTAAATCCAACCAGCTCGCCCGTGCGGCGGCCTGGCAGGTGGCAGACAACCCGAAGCACGGCTACAACCCGCTCTTCCTTTATGGTGGCGTGGGCCTGGGTAAGACGCACTTGATGCACGCGGTGGGTAACCATCTATTAAAGAAGAACCCGAATGCCAAGGTCGTGTACCTGCATTCCGAGCGTTTCGTGGCCGACATGGTCAAGGCGCTGCAACTGAACGCGATCAACGAGTTCAAGCGTTTCTACCGTTCGGTGGACGCCCTGCTGATCGACGACATTCAGTTCTTCGCCCGCAAGGAACGTTCCCAGGAAGAGTTTTTCCACACCTTCAACGCCCTGCTTGAAGGTGGCCAGCAGGTCATTCTCACCAGTGACCGCTACCCGAAAGAAATCGAAGGCCTTGAAGAGCGCCTTAAATCCCGCTTCGGCTGGGGCCTGACGGTTGCCGTCGAGCCGCCGGAGCTGGAAACCCGCGTCGCCATCTTGATGAAGAAGGCCGACCAGGCCAAAGTCGAGTTGCCACACGATGCGGCGTTCTTCATTGCCCAGCGCATTCGCTCCAACGTCCGTGAGCTGGAAGGCGCGCTGAAACGCGTGATCGCCCACTCGCACTTCATGGGCCGCGACATCACCATCGAGTTGATTCGCGAATCCCTGAAAGACCTGTTGGCGCTGCAGGACAAACTGGTCTCTGTGGATAACATTCAGCGCACCGTCGCCGAGTACTACAAGATCAAGATCTCCGACTTGCTGTCCAAACGCCGCTCGCGTTCGGTCGCTCGTCCGCGTCAGGTGGCCATGGCATTGTCCAAGGAACTGACCAACCACAGCCTGCCGGAAATCGGCGATGTGTTTGGCGGTCGCGACCACACGACCGTGTTGCACGCCTGCCGCAAGATCAATGAACTTAAGGAATCCGACGCGGACATCCGCGAGGACTACAAGAACCTGCTGCGTACACTGACCACTTGATGAACACCAGCGCAGCTTATTAAGGCAAGGGACTAGACCATGCATTTCACCATTCAACGCGAAGCCCTGTTGAAACCCCTGCAACTGGTCGCAGGCGTCGTCGAGCGCCGACAGACCTTGCCGGTACTGTCCAACGTGCTGCTGGTTGTCGATGGCCAGCAACTGTCGCTGACCGGTACCGACCTGGAAGTCGAGCTGGTCGGTCGCGTGCAACTCGAGGAGCCGGCTGAAACGGGTTCCATCACCGTGCCTGCGCGCAAGCTGATGGACATCTGCAAGAGCCTGCCGAACGATGCGCTGATCGACATCAAGGTCGACGAGCAGAAGCTGGTAGTGAAAGCCGGCCGTAGCCGTTTCACCCTGTCGACCCTGCCGGCCAACGACTTCCCGACTGTGGAAGAAGGCCCGGGTTCGCTGACCACCAGCCTGGAACAAAGCAAGCTGCGTCGCCTGATCGAACGCACCAGTTTCGCCATGGCCCAGCAGGACGTGCGTTATTACCTCAACGGCATGTTGCTGGAAGTGTCGACCGGTGTGATCCGTGCCGTGGCCACCGACGGTCACCGTCTGGCCATGTGCTCGATGCAGGCCGACATCGGCCAGCAGGATCGCCATCAGGTGATTGTGCCGCGTAAAGGTATTCTCGAACTGGCACGTCTGCTCACCGAGCCGGATGGTAATGTCAGCATCGTGCTGGGCCAGCACCACATCCGCGCGACCACCGGCGAATTCACCTTCACCTCGAAGCTGGTCGACGGCAAGTTCCCGGACTACGAGCGTGTTCTGCCAAAAGGCGGCGACAAGTTGGTACTGGGCGATCGTCAGGCGCTGCGTGAAGCGTTCAGCCGTACCGCGATTCTGTCCAACGAGAAGTACCGCGGTATCCGTCTGCAACTGGCCAGCGGTCAGTTGAAGATCCAGGCCAACAACCCGGAGCAGGAAGAAGCGGAAGAAGAAGTAGGCGTGGAATACAACGGCGGCTCCCTGGAAATCGGCTTCAACGTCAGCTATCTGCTCGACGTGCTGGGCGTGATGACCACCGAGCAGGTTCGTCTGATTCTGTCCGACTCCAACAGCAGTGCGCTGGTGCAGGAGTCCGACAACGACGATTCGGCTTACGTTGTTATGCCGATGCGTCTGTAATCAGCTGACTCTGGATGTCGCTAAGTCGCGTCTCGGTCACCGCGGTGCGCAATCTGCACCCGGTGACCTTCTCCCCCTCCCCCCGAATCAACATTCTTTACGGCGCCAACGGCAGCGGCAAAACCAGTGTTCTGGAAGCCATTCACCTGCTGGGGCTTGCCCGTTCGTTTCGTAGCACGCGGCTGTTGCCGGTCATCCAGTATGAGCAGCTTGCTTGCACCGTTTTCGGCCAGGTTGAACTCGCCGAGGGTGGCCACAGCGCATTGGGTATATCTCGCGACCGTCAGGGCGAGTTCCAGATACGCATCGACGGTCAGAACGCTCGTAGCGCTGCGCAACTGGCGGAAATCCTGCCGCTGCAGTTGATCAACCCCGACAGCTTTCGCCTGCTGGAAGGCGCGCCGAAGATTCGCCGGCAGTTCCTCGATTGGGGGGTGTTCCACGTCGAGCCGCGGTTCATGGCCACCTGGCAGCGTTTGCAGAAGGCCTTGCGCCAGAGAAACTCCTGGCTGCGGCATGGTACACTTGACGCCGTTTCGCAAGCGGTTTGGGACAGGGAACTGTGCCAGGCCAGCGCTGAAATCGATGAATACCGCCGCGCTTACATCAAAGCCTTGAAACCAGTCTTTGAACAAACCTTGAGCGAACTGGTTGAGCTCGAAGGTTTGACGCTCAGCTATTACCGAGGCTGGGACAAGGACCGGGAATTGAGTGCTGTACTCGCCGGATCCGTGCAACGGGACCAGCAAATGGGTCATACCCAGGCCGGGCCACAACGGGCTGACTTGCGTCTTAGATTGGGCGCACACAACGCCGCGGACATCTTGTCCCGGGGTCAGCAGAAGTTGGTGGTCTGTGCGTTGCGGATTGCCCAGGGGCATCTGGTGAGCCAGGCCCGACGCGGCCAGTGTATTTATCTGGTGGATGACTTGCCGTCCGAGCTGGACGAGAGCCACCGTCGCGCGCTGTGCCGCTTGCTGGAAGACTTACGCTGCCAGGTCTTTATCACCTGTGTAGATCACGAATTATTGAGGGAAGGCTGGCAGACGGAAACGCCAGTCGCTCTGTTCCACGTGGAACAGGGCCGTATCACCCAGACCCACGACCATCGGGAGTGAAGGCATTGAGCGAAGAAAATACGTACGACTCATCGAGCATTAAAGTGCTGAAAGGCCTGGATGCCGTGCGCAAACGTCCCGGTATGTACATTGGTGACACCGACGATGGCAGCGGTCTGCACCACATGGTGTTCGAGGTGGTCGACAACTCGATCGACGAAGCCCTCGCCGGCCACTGCGACGACATCAGCATCATCATCCACCCGGATGAGTCCATCACCGTTAAAGACAACGGCCGTGGCATCCCGGTAGACGTGCACAAGGAGGAAGGCGTTTCCGCCGCCGAGGTCATCATGACCGTTCTCCACGCCGGCGGTAAGTTCGACGACAACTCCTACAAGGTATCCGGCGGTCTGCACGGTGTAGGTGTTTCGGTTGTGAACGCGTTGTCCGAAGAGCTGGTCCTGACTGTTCGTCGCAGCGGCAAGATCTGGGAACAGACCTACGTCCACGGCGTACCTCAGGCACCGATGGCGATCGTTGGTGACAGCGAAACCACCGGTACCCAGATTCACTTCAAGGCTTCCAGCGAAACCTTCAAGAACATTCACTTCAGCTGGGACATCCTGGCCAAGCGCATTCGTGAACTGTCCTTCCTCAACTCCGGTGTCGGCATCGTCCTCAAGGATGAGCGCAGCGGCAAGGAAGAGTTGTTCAAGTACGAAGGCGGCCTGCGTGCGTTCGTTGAATACCTGAACACCAACAAGACCGCGGTCAACCAGGTGTTCCACTTCAACATCCAGCGTGAAGACGGCATCGGCGTGGAAATCGCCCTGCAGTGGAACGACAGCTTCAACGAGAACCTGTTGTGCTTCACCAACAACATTCCGCAGCGCGACGGCGGCACCCACCTGGTGGGCTTCCGTTCCGCACTGACGCGTAACCTGAACAACTACATCGAGCAGGAAGGTCTGGCGAAGAAGCACAAAGTCGCCACCACCGGTGACGATGCCCGTGAAGGCCTGACCGCGATCATCTCGGTGAAGGTGCCGGATCCGAAGTTCAGCTCCCAGACCAAAGACAAGCTGGTGTCTTCCGAAGTGAAGACCGCGGTCGAACAGGAAATGGGCAAGTACTTCTCGGACTTCCTGCTGGAAAACCCGAACGAAGCCAAACTGGTCGTCGGCAAGATGATCGACGCCGCCCGTGCCCGTGAAGCGGCGCGCAAGGCCCGTGAGATGACCCGCCGCAAAGGCGCGCTGGACATCGCCGGCCTGCCGGGCAAACTCGCTGACTGCCAGGAAAAAGACCCGGCGCTGTCCGAACTGTACCTCGTGGAAGGTGACTCCGCGGGCGGCTCTGCCAAGCAGGGACGTAATCGCAAGACCCAGGCCATCCTGCCGCTGAAGGGCAAGATCCTCAACGTCGAGAAAGCCCGTTTCGACAAGATGATCTCGTCCCAGGAAGTGGGCACCCTGATCACCGCGCTGGGCTGCGGTATCGGTCGCGAAGAGTACAACATCGACAAGTTGCGCTATCACAACATCATCATCATGACCGATGCTGACGTCGACGGTTCGCACATCCGTACCCTGCTGCTGACCTTCTTCTTCCGTCAGTTGCCTGAGCTGATCGAGCGTGGCTACATCTACATCGCCCAGCCGCCGCTGTACAAGGTCAAGAAAGGCAAGCAAGAGCAATACATCAAAGACGACGACGCCATGGAAGAGTACATGACGCAGTCGGCCCTGGAAGATGCGAGCCTGCACCTGAACGAAGACGCCCCGGGCATTTCCGGTGAATCGCTGGAACGTCTGGTGAACGATTTCCGCATGGTGATGAAGACCCTCAAGCGTCTGTCGCGCCTGTACCCGCAGGAGCTGACCGAGCACTTCATCTATCTGCCGGCCGTCAGCCTGGAAATGCTCGGCGACCACGCGAAGATGCAGGATTGGCTGGCCCAGTACGAAGTCCGTCTGCGCACCGTCGAGAAGTCGGGCCTGGTCTACAAGGCCAGCCTGCGTGAAGACCGTGAACGTGGCGTGTGGCTGCCAGAGGTCGAACTGATCTCCCACGGCCTGTCGAACTACGTCACATTCAACCGCGACTTCTTCGGCAGCAACGACTACAAGACCGTCGTCACCCTCGGCGCTCAACTGAGCACCCTGCTCGACGACGGCGCGTACATCCAGCGTGGCGAGCGCAAGAAAGCGGTCACCGAGTTCAAGGAAGCCCTGGACTGGCTGATGGCCGAAAGCACCAAGCGCCACACCATCCAGCGATACAAAGGTCTGGGCGAAATGAACCCGGATCAACTGTGGGAAACCACCATGGACCCAAGCGTGCGCCGCATGCTGAAAGTCACCATCGAAGACGCCATCGGCGCAGACCAGATCTTCAACACCCTGATGGGTGATGCGGTCGAACCTCGCCGTGACTTCATCGAGAGCAATGCTCTGGCGGTGTCCAACCTGGATTTCTGATCCCTTTCAGATTTCGGATGGAACTGAAGCCCCTGCTGACAGAGCGTCAACAGGGGCTTTTTGTTAGCAGATAAGTCCCTACTGGCTGTGCAAAAGCAAAACAGTAACTATTGGAGTTGCACTCAATACTTAGCGGCCAGTTGGGAGATTTTGAGATGAATGAGCGACACGAGTCATTTGAAGAGCTCGTAGAGGTAGCGCAGCAAGCAGGTGTCGAGTCGGGTCTGGATTTCGCCATCTTCCAGAACCACGGTTATAAAGGCCTTTATGGTGGACTCGATCAGAAAGCGATCCACCAGCGCAAAGGTTTGAAGAAAACACAGAAAATTCTTGATCACATGGGATCTACGGAGCTCGCCGCCAATCTATTCCGAGCAACACAAGCTGAAGATAAATTGGTTCGTGACAACGTTCAGGGAAAAGGAAATGCCAACCAAGTTCACTTTGAGGTTGGCAGGAAAGTCAGGGAAACCATCGTTGAGCTGGGGGGCACCATGCCTGAGGACCTCCCAGTCCCAGAAAGCAGCATCAAACAAATTGAATCAGCAGCGAAGAGGCTTAGAGATCCATCTTTGGATGAATGATTTAAAAATGAGAAGGTAAGCGTCCCGGCGCCTCCCTACTTATTCGGAGACTGCCGCCACACTCTCCAACCGATACCCATACCCATAAATCGTCAGCAACTGCCAACCCCGATCCGCCGTCAGCCCGAGCTTGTTGCGCAGGCGATAGATATGGGTGTCCAGCGGTCGCGATGTCGACATCTCTTCATGGGGCCAGAATCGTTCGTACAGGTAATCCCGTGACAGTGGCCGCCCAAGGTTGCTGAACAGGCAATGGGCGAGACGATATTCGCGCTCGGTCATGACGATCGGTTTCCCGTCGCGGGTGACGGTGAGTTCGGCGTCGTCGAACACCAGGTCGTTGAAACGCAGGACTTCGGCCGGGGCGCTACGTTGCAGGCTGTGCCGGCGCAATACCGCCGCCACGCGCGCCTTCAGTTCATTGGGCCGAAACGGCTTGCTGACGTAATCGTCGGCCCCGGCATTCAGGGCTTGAACGATATCGCTTTCACCGTCGCGGCTGGTCAGCATGATGGCGGCTGGCGGGGCTTCCATGTGTTCGCGGGTCCAGCGCAGCAGCGCCAGGCCGGTGAGGTCGGGCAATTGCCAGTCGAGGATCAGCAGGTCGAAGGTTTCCCGGCGTAACTGTCGCAGCAGGTCTTCACCGCTTTCGAAGCTGTGCAGTGACCAGGGCTGTCCTCCGGCCTCGGCCATTTGTTGCAGGGTCTGCTCGACCCGGCGCAGTTCGGCGGGTTCATCGTCCAGTATCGCAACGCGCATACGCGGTGGTTCCTTGTCGCTCGGGCAATGGGTGCCGACCGGATCGGCTGACTCCATGCAGTGAAAGTAAGCGGCACGCCGTGGGGTGAGCCGCTATGATTCTTCGGGTCTACGTCCTCAGACCGGCCGCCTATGAAACCATTCAACCCGCCCTGCCCTGTTTCCCATGAATAACCAGCGCCGACACGAAAGCCGCGTACCCAGCCAGGTTCAGCGTTTGTTCCGGCAACTGGTGCGCGAGTGGGTGTGGATAAGTCTAGTGCTGTTGCCGCTGACTGCACTGCTTTCCTGGCGCGCGCAGATCAATTTGCATGATCCGGCGCCGTTGATGGGCGCGGGACTCTCGGTAGCCATGGTCGCGTGTGTACTTGGATTGCTGCTGTGGCGTCCGCGTCTGGCGCTCTGGCTGACATTGGGCGGAATTGCCTGCGTGCTGTTGACCAGTGCAGGCCTGGCTGAAATGCGGCGTTGGTGGTCGCCGACGCCTGCGGCGCTCGGCATGCTGTTCGGCTATCTGATCTGGAACTGGCGGCGCCTGAGTGTGGTGCTCACTTACTTCGGCTGGGAGCTGGCGCGGCTGGACAGTGAGCCGAAAGTCTTTCCCGAACGACGTCGGGCGCAGTTTCCCAGCGCCGACCGCTTGCAGGGGCAGATCATGGCGCTTGAGCAAGCCATGAGCCGCACCCGCGATACCCGCCGGTTCATTGCCGACGGGCTGGAGTATCTGCCGGTCGCGACCTTGATCAGCGATCCACGGGGGCAAGTCTTGTTGGGCAACCGCAAGGCCCGGAGCCTATTCGATCACAATCTGGTGGGCGAGGATGTGCTTGATCAACTGGCGAACCTGGGCTATCCGGAGTTGTCCACAGAGCCGCGCCCGCCGCTATCCGAGCTGCCTCTGCTGGAGTTTCGGGACCACAAGGAACGTAGCCTGCGCCTGGAGCGCGCCGCGCTGTTGCCAGTCGATGGCGACCTGCCGATCGGCTGGCTCTTGAGTCTCACTGACTTGAGCGCCGAACGCGCCGCCGAGGAACAGCGCGGTGTGCTGTTGCGCTTTCTGTCCCACGACCTGCGTGCCCCTCATTCGGCGATTCTTGCCCTGCTCGAGGTACACCGGCATCAAACGGGAACGGATTCGCCGCTGTTCGAACAGATTGAGCGCCAGGTACGCCGGGCGCTGGAACTCACCGACGGCTTCGTTCTGCTGGCCCGGGCCGAATCCGAGGCGTATCAGTTTCAACCGAGCCTGTTCGGGATGCTGGTCATGGACGTGCTGGATCAGGCATTGCCCATCGCCCAGCAAAAACGCATCGAGCTCTCGAGTGACATGGACGAACAATCCCAGGAGCGCTTGATCCTGGCCGATCAGGGCTTGCTGACCCGTGCACTGTTCAACCTGCTGGAAAATGCAATCAAGTACAGCCCTGCCGGATCCAGGGTCGACATGCGTGTCAGCTGCCACGATGACTGGCTGAGTTGTGAACTGACCGATCAAGGCAAAGGCATCGCTGCAGAGGAACTGCCCGATCTGTTCAGCCAGTACCGGCGCTTTTCTTCTGCACAGGGCATCGACGGTGTGGGCCTGGGATTGTCGATGGTCAAAGCCGTGGTGGATCACCATGGCGGCCGGATCGAATGCCTGAGCGTGGTCGATCAAGGCACGACGCTCCGTCTGGAGCTGCCGCTGATCGCCGAAGAGCAGGCATAAAAAAACCGGCTATATCAGCCGGTTTCCTTACTTCCGAAAAAAACTTATGCACCTTTTACGGCGTTTTATCAGTTTCGGAAATATATAAGTAAATCAGTCACTTAATTTGATAATTCGGGACTTTGCGAACAAACCGTACACAGGTTATCCACAAATCTCAGACAGCGATCTGATCGTTTGCAGCCGGCGCCTCAGGGGCCGGGGGCAGCGAGCCCATTTCCCGTTGGGTCTTCTCGTTCCACGCCTGCACCCGATCATTCAGATCGGCGATGGCGCGGGGGCCACTGCCCTCGGCATACATCGGCTCCCCGATCACCACAGTGATTACGCCGGGCTTTTTACCCCAACCGATTTTCGGCCAGAACTTGCCGGCATTGTGCGCAATCGGCAGCACCGGAAGCGCCGCATTCACCGCCAACGCGCTGCCACTGCGGGAGAACTTGCCGATGGTGCCGTGGGGAACGCGAGTGCCTTCAGGGAAGATCAGCACCCAGACATTGTCCTTGAGCAGCTCGTCACCCTTCGCAGCCACTTGCTTGAGGGCGGCTTTCGGGTTGTCGCGGTCAATCGCGATCGGCCGCAGCATGGCCATCGCCCAGCCGAAGAACGGCACATACAGCAATTCGCGCTTGAGCACCTGGCTCAAGGGCGAGAAATAAGCGGAGAGAAAGAACGTCTCCCAGGTGCTCTGGTGGTTCGACTGAATCACGCAGGGCCGGTCAGGCACGTTTTCCGCGCCTTTGACTTCGTAACGGATACCGAGGAACACCTTGGTCAACCACAAGGCGCAACGGCACCAGTACACATTGATGAAGCGATAGCGCGCCTTGAACGGCAGAAAGGGCGCGATAAAAAAGCTCAGGCTGCACCACAGCAGAGCGGTGGTGCCCAGCAGCAGGTAAAAGAGGAAGATTCTGATGGCCTGCAGTATCGACATGGCGACGTTTACCGTTACGGGCAATGCCCGACTGTTCAAGCGCACTCCCGATCAATCCCTGGTCAGGACTTCAGAAGCACTCTAGTTGTGGATAAGTTCTGCGGCAATCGCCGCGAGATCGTCAAAAATCAGGGTGCCCACCGGCAAGGTCTTGGCCTGAGTCTTTTCGCCTTTCCCGGTCTTTACCAAAACGGGCTGTGAATCGACGGCTTTGGCGGCCTCCAGGTCACCAAGGGTGTCACCGACGAACCAGACATTCGTCAGCGCGACGTTGTAATGTTGCGCGATGGTTTTCAACATCCCCGGTTTCGGCTTGCGGCAGTCGCAACCTTCGTCCGGCCCATGCGGGCAATACACGATCAGCCCGACTTCACCGCCCTGCTCCGCCACCAGTTCGCGCAGGCGCGCATGCATGGCATCGAGGGTGGCGAGGTCGTAGTAGCCGCGAGCAATGCCCGACTGGTTGGTGGCGACCGCCACCGTCCAGCCGGCCTTGCTCAACTGCGCAATCGCTTCGATCGAGCCGGGTAGTGGAATCCACTCATCCACCGACTTGATGTAAGCGTCGGAGTCGTAATTGATCACTCCGTCCCGATCGAGAATCAGCAGTTTCAACAGCAATCCCTCAACCCAGCAGCGAAATGTCGGCAACGCCCAGGAACAGGCCACGCAGACGCGCCAGCAGCGCGTAACGGTTGGCCCGCACATTGGCGTCTTCGGCATTGACCATCACCGCGTCGAAGAACGCGTCCACCGGCTCGCGCAGTGCAGCCAGGCGTGCCAGCGATTCGTTGTACTGACGCGCCGCGGCCATTGGCTGTACAGCCTGGTCCGCTTGCTGGATCGCCGAGTACAGCGAGAACTCGTTGGCGTTGTCGAAGTACTTGGCCTGGACTTCGGTCGGCACCGAGCCTTCCACCTTGCTCAGCAGGTTCGACACACGCTTGTTCACCGCCGCCAGCGCTGCCGCTTCCGGCAGTTTGCGGAAGGCCTGAACCGCTTGCACACGCTGGTCGAAGTCCAGCGCCGAACCCGGCTTCAGGGCACGTACCGACAGGTAGGTGGCGACATCCACGCCTTCGTCTTCGTATCGTGCACGCAGACGGTCGAAGATGAACTCCAGTACCGCGTCGTTCAGGCCGGCAGCCTTGACCTTGGCACCGAACGCATTCACGGCGAAAGCCACGGCGTCGTTCAGGTCCAGATCCAGTTGTTTCTCGATCAGGATCCGCAGCACGCCCAGTGCCGCACGGCGCAGGGCATACGGGTCTTTGCTGCCGGTCGGCAGCATGCCGATGCCGAAGATGCCGACCAGGGTGTCGAGCTTGTCGGCGATGGCCACGGCCGCACCGGTCAGGGTGGCTGGCAGTTCAGCGCCGGCACCGCGCGGCATGTACTGCTCGTTCAGCGCCAGGGCGACGTCTTCCGGCTCGCCGTCATTGAGGGCGTAGTAGTAGCCGGCGACACCTTGCATCTCCGGGAACTCGCCGACCATTTCGGTGGCCAGGTCGCACTTGGACAGCAGGCCTGCACGGGCAGCCCACGAAGCGTTGCCGCCGATGCGTGCGGCGATGTACGCCGCCAGTTTCGACACGCGTTCGGCCTTGTCGTAGACGCTGCCGAGTTTTTCCTGGAACACCACGTTCTGCAGGCGATCGTTGAATGCTTCGAGCTTCTGCTTCTTGTCCTGCTTGAAGAAGAACTCGGCGTCGGTCAGACGTGGGCGAACCACCTTCTCGTTACCGGCGATGATCTGCTGCGGGTCTTTGGATTCGATGTTGGCCACAGTGATGAAACGTGGCAGCAACTTGCCGTCGGCATCCAGCAGGCAGAAGTACTTCTGGTTGTCCTGCATGGTGGTGATCAGCGCTTCCTGTGGTACGTCGAGGAAACGTTCCTCGAACGAGCACACCAGCGGCACCGGCCACTCGACCAGCGCGGTCACTTCGTCGAGCAGCGCCGGCGGCACGATCGCGGTGCCTTCCTGACGGGTCGCCAGCTCTTCGGTGCGCTTGCTGATGATTTCACGACGCTCGTTGGCGTCGGCCAGTACGTAAGCGGCACGCAGGTCGGCCAAGTAGCTCGACGGCGAACCGATGCGTACGCTTTCCGGGTGGTGGAAACGGTGGCCACGGGATTCACGGCCAGCCTTTTGGGCAAGGATCGTGCAGTCGATGACCTGGTCGCCGAGCAGCATCACCAGCCACTGGGTCGGACGCACGAACTCTTCCTTGCGCGCACCCCAACGCATGCGTTTCGGGATCGGCAGGTCGTTCAGCGAGTCTTCGACGATGGTCGGCAGCAGACTTGCAGTCGGCTTGCCGGCGATGTTCTGGCTGTAGCGCAGTTTCGGACCGCTCTGGTCGATTTCGCTCAGCTCGACGCCGCACTTCTTGGCAAAACCCAGTGCCGCTTGAGTCGGGTTGCCTTCAGCATCGAACGCGGCCTGACGCGGCGGGCCGTCGAGGTTGATGCTGCGATCCGGCTGCTGGGTAGCCAGCGCGGTGATCAGCACTGCCAGACGACGCGGCGCGGCGTAGACGGTTTTGGTCTCGTAGTTCAGGCCGGCAGCTTGCAGGCCCTTGTCGATACCGGCCAGGAACGCTTCGGCCAGGGTGTTCAGGGCTTTGGGTGGCAGTTCTTCGGTGCCCAGTTCAACCAGAAAATCTTGAGCACTCATTGTGCAGCCTCCAGCTTGGCCAGTACTTCGTCACGCAGGTCCGGGGTTGCCATCGGGAAGCCCAGCTTGGCGCGGGCCAGCAGGTAGGCTTGGGCGACGGAACGCGCCAGGGTGCGAACGCGCAGAATGTATTGCTGACGCGCAGTTACCGAGATCGCCCGGCGCGCATCCAGCAGGTTGAAGGTGTGCGAGGCCTTCAGGACCATTTCGTAGCTTGGCAACGGCAGCGGCTGGTCGAGTTCGATCAGGCGCTTGGCTTCGCTTTCATAGAAATCGAACAGTTCGAACAGCTTGTCGACGTTGGCGTGTTCGAAGTTGTAGGTGGACTGCTCCACTTCGTTCTGGTGGAACACGTCGCCGTAGGTCACTTTGCCGAACGGACCGTCAGCCCAGACCAGGTCGTAGACCGAGTCCACGCCCTGCAGGTACATGGCCAGACGCTCGAGACCGTAGGTGATCTCGCCGGTCACCGGGTAGCACTCGATGCCGCCCGCCTGCTGGAAGTACGTGAACTGGGTCACTTCCATGCCGTTCAGCCAGACTTCCCAGCCCAGACCCCAGGCGCCGAGGGTCGGCGATTCCCAGTTGTCTTCGACGAAGCGGATGTCGTGGACCAGCGGGTCCAGGCCGACATGCTTGAGGGAGCCCAGGTACAGCTCCTGGAAGTTGTCCGGGTTCGGCTTCAGGACTACCTGGAACTGGTAGTAGTGCTGCAGACGGTTCGGGTTTTCGCCGTAACGGCCGTCAGTCGGACGGCGGCTTGGCTGCACGTAAGCGGCGTTCCAGGTTTCCGGGCCGATGGCGCGCAGGAATGTCGCGGTGTGGAAAGTGCCGGCGCCTACTTCCATATCGTAGGGCTGAAGTACCACACAACCTTGCTCGGCCCAGTATTGCTGGAGCGCGAGGATCAAGTCTTGGAAGGTACGCACGGCTGGCGTAGGCTGGCTCACGAAATTCACCTGTTTCTTGGGCTGCGATTTAAAGAGCGGGAGTATACCCGATTCAGTCGCACCTCCACCCCCTGGAGCCTTATGCCACGCTGCTTTTGGTGCAACGAAGATCCGCTGTACATGGCTTACCACGATCAGGAGTGGGGCACGCCGCTACGCGATGCGCAGGGTTTGTTCGAGTTGCTTTTGCTCGAAGGGTTCCAGGCCGGGCTTTCGTGGATCACCGTGCTGCGCAAGCGCGAGCGATATCGCGAGGTGTTGTTCGGCTTCGACGTACAGCGCGTGGCGCAGATGAGCGACGCGGAAATCGACGAATTGATGCTCGATCCGGGGATCATCCGCAACCGTCTCAAGCTCAACGCCGCCCGGCGCAATGCCCAGGCGTGGCTGGCGCTGGAAGATCCGGTGACCTTCCTCTGGTCGTTTGTTGATAACCGCCCGGTAATCAATCATTTCAAGGATCGCAGCGAAGTCCCGGCCATCACCCCGCAAGCCGTGGCCATGAGCAAAGGCCTGAAAAAGGCCGGTTTCACCTTCGTCGGTCCGACCATCTGCTACGCGCTGATGCAGGCCTCTGGCATGGTCATGGACCACACTCAGGACTGCGACCGCTACGCGCAGCTCGTCAACGCCGGTTAGAATGGCCGCCTCGCGCACAGCACAAGATCAGGAGTGACCTGTGGAAAAGTTTAAAGGCGCCATGCTGGTTGGCGCTCTGCGGCTGTTTGCCATGCTTCCGTGGCGGGCCGTGCAGGCCGTGGGTTCGGCGATCGGCTGGATCATGTGGAAAACCCCCAACCGTTCCCGCGATGTGGTGCGGATCAACCTGGCAAAATGTTTTCCACAGATGGACCCGGCCGAACGTGAGCGTCTGGTCGGCCAGAGCCTGAAAGACATCGGCAAGTCCCTGACCGAAAGCGCCTGCGCCTGGATCTGGCCGGCCCAGCGTTCCATCGACCTGGTGCGCGAAGTCGAAGGCCTCGAAGTGCTGAAAGAAGCGCTGGCCTCGGGCAAGGGCGTGGTCGGCATCACCAGCCACCTGGGCAACTGGGAAGTGCTTAACCACTTCTATTGCAGCCAGTGCAAACCGATCATTTTCTACCGGCCGCCGAAGCTCAAGGCTGTGGATGAATTGCTGCGCAAACAACGCGTGCAACTGGGCAACAAAGTCGCCGCGTCGACCAAGGAAGGCATCCTCAGCGTCATCAAGGAAGTGCGCAAGGGCGGTCAGGTGGGGATTCCAGCGGACCCGGAACCGGCCGAATCCGCCGGGATCTTCGTGCCCTTCTTCGCGACTCAGGCCCTGACCAGCAAGTTCGTGCCGAACATGCTCGCTGGCGGCAAAGCCGTCGGGGTGTTCCTGCATGCCCTGCGTCTGCCGGACGGTTCCGGTTACAAGGTGATCCTCGAAGCGGCGCCGGAAGCCATGTACAGCACCGACACCGAAACCTCCTGCGCAGCGATGAGTAAAGTCGTCGAGCGTTATGTGGCGGCTTACCCGAGCCAGTACATGTGGAGCATGAAACGCTTCAAGAAGCGTCCGCCGGGCGAGGCGCGCTGGTACTGATCGGCGATGGGCGTTTGTGGATAACCTGACCAAACAGGTTATCCACAGCCGTCACGGCTTCTGCCGTTCGAGCTTCTTCAGAAACACCGTCATTTCCTTCTCGGCCTGCTTGTCGCCATGGACCCGGGCCGCTTCGAGCCCCTGCTCCCATGCCTGTCGTGCCGCTGGCAGATCCCCAAGCGCCAACTGCGCCTTTCCCAACAATTTCCACGCCGCCGAGTATTTCGGATCGAAGCCGACGCAACGCTGGAAATGCTCTGCCGCCTTCGCGTTCTCCCCCAGATCCAGATAACCCTTGCCGAGGCCGAAGCGCAGCAGCGAGTTATCCACACCCTTGGCGAGCATTTTTTCCAGGGATTCGATCATCGGTCTCGCCTCTTGGTCGGTCAGAAGAAACTCAGGCCCACGTGGAACAGCTTCTCCACATCGCGAATATGCTTTTTATCCACAAGGAACAGAATCACATGGTCGCCCGCTGCAATCACCGTGTCGTCGTGGGCAATGATCACTTCTTCATCGCGGATGATCGCGCCGATGGTGGTCCCCGGCGGCAGCGCGATGTTTTCGATGGCCTTGCCGATGACCTTGCTCGACTTCGAGTCGCCATGAGCAACTGCTTCGATGGCCTCCGCCGCGCCCCGACGCAATGAGTGCACGCTGACGATATCGCCGCGCCGCACGTGGGCCAGCAAGGTGCCGATGGTCGCCAGTTGCGGGCTGATGGCGATGTCGATGTCGCCGCCCTGGATCAGGTCGACGTAGGCCGGGTTGTTGATGATCGTCATCACCTTCTTCGCGCCCAGACGCTTGGCCAGCAGCGACGACATGATGTTGGCTTCGTCATCGTTGGTCAGGGCAAGGAAGATGTCTGCGTCGGCGATGTTCTCTTCCAGCAGCAAGTCGCGATCCGACGCGCTGCCCTGCAGCACCACGGTGCTGTCGAGGGTGTCGGAGAGGTAGCGGCAGCGCGCCGGGTTCATCTCGATGATCTTCACCTGATAACGGCTTTCGATGGCCTCGGCCAGCCGCTCGCCGATCTGCCCGCCGCCGGCGATGACGATGCGCTTGTAGCTTTCATCGAGCCGGCGCATTTCGCTCATCACGGCTCGAATGTTCGCACGGGCGGCGATGAAGAAGACTTCGTCGTCCGCCTCGATCACCGTATCGCCCTGGGGAAGAATCGGTCGGTCACGACGGAAAATCGCGGCCACTCGCGTTTCCACGTTCGGCATGTGTTCGCGCAGCTGGCGCAGTTGCTGCCCCACCAGCGGTCCGCCGTAATAAGCGCGCACCGCGACGAGTTGCGCCTGGCCTTCGGCGAAGTCGATCACCTGCAAGGCGCCGGGATGCTGGATCAGACGCTTGATGTAGTTGGTGACGACCTGCTCGGGACTGATCAGCACGTCTACCGGAATCGCCTCGTTCTGGAACAGTTGCTCCTCGCGGGTCAGGTACGACGCTTCGCGCACCCGGGCAATCTTGGTCGGGGTGTGGAACAGGGTGTGGGCGACCTGGCAGGCGACCATGTTGGTTTCGTCGCTGTTGGTCACCGCGACCAGCATGTCGGCGTCGTCGGCACCGGCCTGACGCAGAATGTTCGGCAACGAGCCACGGCCCTGCACGGTGCGGATGTCGAGGCGATCGCCAAGATCGCGCAGACGGTCGCCGTCAGTGTCGACCACCGTGATGTCGTTGGCCTCGCTGGCCAGATGTTCAGCCAGCGAACCGCCGACCTGTCCCGCACCGAGGATGATGATTTTCATCCAGTCACTCCATTGAATCCGTTTAGCCGCGCGCGGCAGCGATCTTGATCAGCTTGGCGTAGTAGAACCCGTCATGCCCGCCCTGCCGGGCCAGCAATTGGCGACCATGGGGCTGCTTGATCCCGGCGGCGGTGGCCAGATCCAGCTCCCGTGCGCCCGGCGTACGCTCAAGGAACGCGGCGATCACTTCGGTGTTCTCGGTCGGCAAGGTCGAGCAGGTGGCGTACAGCAGGATGCCGCCCACTTCGAGGGTTTTCCACATCGCGTCGAGCAGTTCGCCTTGCAGTTGCGCGAGGGCGGCGATGTCGTCGGCCTGACGGGTCAGCTTGATGTCCGGGTGACGGCGGATCACCCCGGTGGCCGAGCACGGCGCGTCAAGCAGGATGCGCTGGAACGGCTTGCCGTCCCACCAGGCTGCCGTGTCGCGACCGTCGGCGGCGATCAGTTCAGCATTCAGACCGAGGCGTTCGAGGTTTTCTTTCACCCGCACCAGACGCTTGGCTTCCAGATCCACCGCCACCACGCCGGCCAGTGCCGGTTCGGCTTCGAGGATGTGGCACGTCTTGCCGCCAGGCGCGCAGCAGGCGTCCAGCACTCGCTGGCCCGGCGCGAGGTCGAGCAGGTCGGCGGCCAGTTGCGCGGCTTCGTCCTGCACGCTGATCCAGCCTTCGGCGAAACCCGGCAGGCTGCGCACATCGGCAGCAGCATCCAGCACGATGCCGTCGCGGCTGAAAGTGCACGGCTGCGCGGCGATCCCGGCTTCAGTCAGCAGACCCAGGTACGCGTCACGGCTGTGATGACGGCGGTTGACCCGCAGAATCATCGGCGGATGCGCGTTGTTGGCTTCGCAGATGGCTTCCCATTGCTCAGGCCAGAAGGCCTTCAGGGATTTTTGCAGCCAGCGCGGGTGGGCGGTGCGCACCACCGGATCGCGTTCCAGTTCGGCGAAGATCGCCTCATGTTCGCGCTGGGCATTGCGCAGTACGGCGTTGAGCAAGCCCTTGGCCCACGGCTTTTTCAGCTTGTCGGCGCAACCGACGGTTTCGCCAATGGCGGCGTGCGGCGGGACGCGGGTGTAGAGCAGTTGATAGAGGCCGACCAGCAGCAATGCCTCGACATCGGCGTCGGCAGCCTTGAACGGCTTCTGCAGCAGTTTTTCCGCCAGCGCCGACAAGCGTGGCTGCCAACGGGCGGTGCCGAACGCCAGGTCCTGGGTGAAACCGCGATCGCGATCTTCGACCTTGTCCAGTTGCGTCGGCAGGGAGCTGTTGAGCGAAGCCTTGCCGCTCAGGACAGCGGCGAGTGCCTTGGCGGCGGCCAGACGCGGGTTCATTGCGCGTCCACCGCTGCGCCCAGCACGATGCCTGTGGCGAATTTCTCACGACGGCTGTTGAACAGATCGCTGAAGTTCAGCGCCTTGCCGCCGGGCAATTGCAGGCGGGTCAGGCACAGCGCCTGTTCGCCACAGGCGACAAGCAGACCGTCCTTGCTGGCGCCGAGAATCGTGCCCGGTGCGCCTTTACCCTCGGCGAGTGTCGCCGCCAGCACTTTCAGCGCTTCTCCGTTGAGCGTGCTGTGGGTGATCGGCCATGGATTGAAGGCACGGACCAGACGTTCCAGCTCAACGGCCGGGCGGCTCCAGTCGATGCGCGCTTCGTCCTTGTTCAGTTTGTGCGCGTAGGTGGCGAGTTCATCATTCTGCACTTCGCCTTCCAGGGTGCCGGCGGCCAGACCGGCAATCGCCTGCACCACGGCGGGCGGGCCCATTTCGGCTAGGCGATCATGGAGGCTGCCGCCGGTGTCTTCGGCGCTGATCGGGGTCACGACCTTGAGCAGCATCGGCCCGGTATCAAGGCCGGCCTCCATGCGCATCACGGTCACGCCGCTTTCGGCGTCGCCCGCTTCCACGGCGCGCTGGATCGGCGCCGCACCGCGCCAGCGTGGCAGCAGCGAGGCGTGGCTGTTGATGCAACCCAGGCGCGGAATATCCAGCACCGCTTGCGGCAGGATCAGGCCGTAGGCCACCACCACCATCAAATCCGGTTTCAGCGCAGCGAGCTCAGCCTGAGCGTCAGCGTTGCGCAGAGTCGGCGGCTGCAACACCTGAATATTGTTTTCCAACGCTAACTGTTTGACCGGGCTCGGCATCAGTTTTTGCCCACGACCGGCCGGGCGATCCGGTTGGGTGTAGACCGCAACGATCTCGTAAGGGCTGTCCAGCAGGGCCTTGAGGTGTTCGGCGGCGAATTCCGGGGTGCCGGCAAAAACGATGCGCAGTGGCTCAGTCATGGGGGAGTCTCATAAAAAGAAAAAGGCTTGCCGCAGCAAGCCTTTGGAGAGGGGCATCAAGCGTTCTGGCGGTGCTGCTTTTCCAGTTTCTTCTTGATCCGGTCGCGTTTGAGCGTGGACAGGTAATCGACGAACAACTTGCCGTTGAGGTGGTCGCATTCGTGCTGGATGCACACCGCGAGCAGGCCTTCGGCGATCAGTTCGTAAGGCTTGCCGTCACGGTCCAGAGCCTTGATCTTGACCTTCTGCGGGCGGTCGACGTTTTCGTAGAAACCCGGCACCGAGAGGCAGCCTTCCTGGTATTGCTCCATTTCGTCGGTCAGCGATTCGAACTCGGGGTTGATGAACACCCGCGGTTCGGTGCGGTCTTCGGAAAGGTCCATCACGACGATACGTTTGTGCACGTTGACCTGGGTCGCGGCAAGGCCGATGCCCGGCGCTTCATACATTGTTTCAAACATGTCATCGACCAGCTGACGCACTTCGTCGTCCACTACAGCCACAGGTTTGGCGATAGTGCGCAGACGCGGGTCCGGAAATTCGAGGATGTTCAAAATGGCCATAAGCTTGATTGCTGCACGTGTGAGGTAAAGTCGGGCGATGGCCTGGCGGGTCCGAAGATGCAGGCTACCGTTGTGAAACGTGGCTCCTTGCTTTTCAGCATAGAGCAGGGAGCGAGCCACGGGGGCTCTGGCGTTTCACGCGAACGCACATAATAAAGGGATTCACCGCATGAGGAAATCACTACTCGCCCTGCTGTTTCTGGCCTCGGCCGGCGCCGCGCACGGGCAAGTGCAACTCAAGGAAGGTTTTCCACAGCAATACACGGTGGTTTCGGGGGATACGCTCTGGGACATCTCCGGTAAATATTTGCGCGAACCCTGGCAATGGCCGCAGCTGTGGCGGGCCAATCCGCAGATCGAAAACCCCAACCTGATCTACCCCGGCGACACGCTGACGCTCAGTTACGTCAACGGCCAGCCGCGCCTGACCGTCAATCGCGGCGAGTCGCGCGGCACCATCAAGCTGTCGCCGCGCATCCGCACCAGTCCGGTGGCCGAGGCGATTCCGAGCATTCCGCTCAAATCGATCAACAGCTTTCTGCTGAGCAACCGCATCGTCGACAAGGTCGAGGACTTCGACAAGGCGCCGTACATCGTTGCCGGCGACGCCGAGCGCGTGCTCAGCGGCACCGGCGACCGGATCTTCGCCCGTGGCCATTTCGACCCGAACCAGCCGGTCTACGGCATCTTCCGCCAGGGCAAGGTCTACACCGATCCGCAGAGCAAGGAGTTTCTGGGGATTAACGCCGACGACATCGGCGGCGGTGAGATTGTCGCCACTGAAGGTGACGTCGCCACCCTCGCCCTGCAACGCACGACCCAGGAAGTGCGCCTCGGCGACCGCTTGTTCAGCGGCGAAGAGCGTTCGATCAACTCGACCTTCATGCCCAGCGCTCCCACCACCGACATCAACGGCCTGATCATCGATGTGCCGCGCGGCGTCACACAGATCGGCGCGATGGACGTGGTAACCCTGAACAAGGGCAAACGCGACGGCCTGGCCGAGGGCAACGTGCTGGTGGTGATGAAAACCGGCGAAACCGTGCGTGACCGGATCACCGGTCAGCCGCTGAAAATCCCGGATGAACGTGCCGGATTGCTGATGGTGTTCCGCACCTACGACAAACTCAGTTACGGCCTCGTGCTGAACGCATCGCGCTCGCTCGCGGTGCTGGACAAGGTGCGAAATCCTTAGCTGGCTTCACAAGTTACCAACAGAGTTATCCACAGCTTGTTCCGAAAGGTTCGGGCCTTATAACGATCAAGGATGATCCATGATGATGCCTGTCTCTCCATCGGTTTCGCCTGCGGAACTGGAAGCGCGCCTGCGCCTGCACCGCTTGCCGGAAATCGGTCCCAAGCGTTTCACCAAACTGCTCGAAGCCTTCGGCTCTGCCTCAAAGGCTATCAGCGCTCCCGCCAGTGCCTGGCGCTCGCTGGGTTTGCCGGCGGCCAGCGCCGAGGCCCGACGCTGCCCTGAAGTTCGCGACGGCGCCAGCCACGCATTGCGCTGGCTAGAGCGTCCGGATCAACATTTGCTGATGTGGGATCACCCGGATTATCCGGCTTTGTTGGCGCAGATTCCCGACCCACCGCCCCTGCTGTTTGTCGCTGGCGACCCACGAATTCTGGAAAAACCGCAACTGGCGATGGTCGGCAGTCGCCGCGCCTCCCGCCCGGGCATGGACACTGCCGCTGCGTTTTCCCGCAGTCTCGCGGGGGCCGGATTCGTCATCACCAGCGGTCTGGCGCTGGGCATCGATGCCGCGGCGCATCAAGCCGCTGTCGACATCGGCGGGCAAACGGTCGGCGTGCTCGGTACCGGTCTGGAAAACTTTTATCCACAGCGCAACCGACGGCTGGCGGACGCGATGATTGCGTCCGGCAGTGCGGTGCTTTCGGAATTCCCTCTGGACACCGGGCCGACGGCGAGCAACTTCCCGAGACGCAACCGGATCATCAGCGGTTTGTCCCTCGGCGTGCTGGTGGTCGAGGCCAGCGTTGCCAGCGGTTCGTTGATCACTGCGCGGCTGGCGGCAGAACAGGGTCGCGAGGTTTACGCCATTCCGGGTTCGATTCATCACCCCGGCGCCCGGGGCTGTCATCAACTGATCCGTGACGGCGCCGTGCTGGTGGAAACCATCGAGCACATTCTCGAAGCCCTGCGCGGCTGGCAGCATCTGCCGGTATCCACCGACGCAGCGAATCCGGAGAACCCGTTGTTGACCTTGCTGCACGCGGCGCCGCACACCAGCGAGGGCCTGGCCGACAGCAGTGGCTGGGCGCTGCCCAAAGTGCTGGCGGCGCTGACCGAACTGGAGATGGATGGCCGCGCGGTGTGCGAAAACGGCCGCTGGTTTGCGCGCGTGAGCTAGGTTTTACATTGAAGATCGGTAAACTGCGCGAAACCTGTTTGCGGAGAGTTTTTCATGGTCAACAGTTGGCGTGTGCAACAAGCCGCACGAGAGATTCGCGCCGGGGCGGTGATTGCCTATCCAACCGAAGCCGTCTGGGGGCTGGGGTGCGATCCTTGGAATGAAGAAGCGGTGGATCGCCTGCTGGCGATCAAGAACCGTTCGGTGGACAAGGGCTTGATCCTGGTCGCCGACAACATTCGTCAGTTCGATTTTCTGTTCGAGGATTTCCCCCAGGACTGGATCGACCGCATGGCCAGCACCTGGCCGGGCCCGAACACCTGGCTGGTGCCGCACCAGAACCTGCTGCCGGAGTGGGTGACCGGGGTGCATGACACCGTGGCACTGCGGGTCAGCGATCATCCGCAGGTGCGGGATCTGTGCTCGCTGGTAGGGCCGTTGATTTCGACGTCGGCCAATCCGCAGGGGCGGCCGGCGGCGAAGAGTCGCTTGCGGGTCGAGCAATATTTCCGAGGTCAGGTCGATCTGGTGCTCGGCGGAGCGCTTGGCGGTCGCAAGAACCCGAGCCTGATTCGGGATCTGGCCACCGGCAATATCGTGCGCCCGGCCTGATACCACCCTTGGTTAATTTCGTGAGTACTCCTCGGCTTTCACGGCGAGGGGTACTACGCGTGCCTGCGATTTTTCCTTCATTTAGCTGAAGTTATAGCCCCGCGTTTTGTTTGAATTTTTCCTTTCTACGTCAGATGAATCTTTAAGTATTCAATTGTTGTAATTTTTTCCGACGTTATTCTCAGAAGCCACACAGTGGCGATTTTTCTAAAACCATTCATTATTTCAATGCGCTCAGAAAACTTCGAAAAGTTAACGGCTGCGGAGAAGAAATGGATATCAGGGATTCGCAATTAACGGATTATCTGCAGGAAATTCAGACGACCTTTAAAAGGCGTCATGAAAACTATCGCATCGTTATTCTTGAAGCAGGATCAGATACACGAGAGTTTGAACGGTTTGTTTCCCGCCATTTTCGGCTGCGATTGCAACACTACATGTTGACACCCAGAGCCAGGTCACTTGAAACACGCCTGGCGATTATTTCGCGCAGTACCCACTTTCTGTTGTATCAGCACGACAGGCCCACGGCCGTATTGAGAGTGACCCCTGCGCCGTTCGAATGGGCCTCACTGGCGCAGCAGCAACTGTCTCCCGCCACGACGCTGTCGCGCCATGTCGAGTTCAGTCGCTTGATCAGTCACTCGCAAACTCAGTTCCCCATGTCGATCAACGGCCTGCTGGCCGCTGCCACGGAATGGGCGGTCACGCGGGGTTATGAGGGCGTTACCGCGCTCTGCCGATCACCGCAGCGGCGACTGTTCCAGCGCTTCGGCCTGACGCCCATCACCACCGACGCCCTTCGCATCGAACAGCGCCAACGCGGCGATTACTGGCTGCTCTCGGCTCAATGGCAGCAAATCCTCACAGCACTTCAACAGTCCGCCCACCTGCTCGCCAACCCATTGGAGAACTCCGTTGATGAATACGCCTCTCAGTTTTGAACAACAATTAAGCCTGCTCGATGAGCGAATCGAAAAGTCATGGGCCGATATTCTGGAAAGTTCGCGGTTGGTGAATGCCATCCGCGAAGGTAGCGTTTCAAGAGCCTTATATGCGATCTATATGATCCAGACTTTTCACTACACGGCGCACAATGCGCGAAATCAAGGACTGGTGGGTGTTAGACATGCGGATAATCCGGTGTATGCCAAGTTCTGCTTTGAACATGCGGCACAGGAAGTCGGTCATGAAAAAATGGCACTGCATGATGTCATGAGCCTTGGTTTGAAGAATGAAGTGTTTGATATTCCGCCTGCACTACCGGCCACTGATGTGCTGATCGCTTATTTATATTGGATTTCCTTTACCGGTAACCCGTTACAACGGCTTGGTTATAGTTATTGGGCAGAAAATGCCTATCAGTTCATTACTCCTCTCATTGATAGCCTGAGTGAAACACTGGCGCTCAAACCCGCTCAACTGACCTTCTTCATTGCACATTCCGACATTGATATCGAGCACTTCAACGAAATCAAACTGATGCTGCAGCGCACCTGCAAGCGTCAGGAGGACTGGGATGCGATTAGCACTGTCATGGAAACCAGCCTGCGCCTGACCGGCAACATGCTCGAGGCGGTTTACGAGCAGTTCGAGGCCTGGCAAAACGGGTTGGCACCCCGATACGACTTCCTCCATGCGCTGGACAACCAATGAAGGCCGTCCGCCCATGTTCAGATCAGATGGTTGGAGGCAGACATGGCTGATTATTTCGACCGGCTCAACTACACGCTCGGGGATGAGGACACCGCGCTTGAGTACGCGATCCTGCCCAGACATGCCAGGCACGTGCTGGGTATCGCCGGATGCGGCGGCCGGCTGTTGCCGTTATTGGCCGCCGCCCCGGCACGCATGACCTGTACCGATATCAGCGCGCCGCAACTGACGTTTACCCGATTGCGTTTTGCCCTGCTGGAACAGACTGATCACGAGTCGTTCATGGCGTTCATGGGCTATCGAATGGAAAGTATGCGGGCGCGACGCCGCTCCATTTTCCAGCAACTGGTTTTACCACCGACGGATCGTCGCTGGCTTTCCGCGTTCTTCCAGTCCCGACGTTGGGAAGCACCGATTTACATGGGCGCATTCGAGCAGACCTTGAAGCGGTTGGCCAAGATCACCGGACTGTTTACCGGCAAGGCTGGCCGGGGCATTTTTCAGTTCAGCCGGCTTGAGGAACAAACGGAGTATTACCGAAACCGCTTTCCGCTCAAGCGCTGGAAAGCCGTGATCGCTTTGCTGGGAAACGCAGCAGTCCTCAATTCGCTGCTGTACAAGGGCGCGTTTCCACCCAACAACCTGGGGATCAGCTCCCGCGCGGCGTATCTGGAAATTTTCCATACGATGTTCACCGCTCAGGTGGTCCGCGAGAGCTTTTTCCTGCAAATGCTGTTTTTCGGTGAGCTGCGTTATCCACAAGGCTTTCCGCTGGAGTGCGATCCGGCAATTTTCCAGCGGGCTCGTGAGGGACTTCAGCAGTGCGAGTTACGTGTGGTGCAGGCCGACATCCTCGACTGTGTTGCCGGGGAAACAGCCATCGATTTCGTATCGCTGTCGGACGTGCCTTCCTTTATGCCCGAAGCGGCCGGAAAAAATGTCCTGCAGCGCCTGGCTCCAGCTCTGTCGGAAAACGCACAAGTGGTCATGCGGGGGCATTTGCATGTGGTGCGGCCCGATTGCGCAGGTTTCTGCGACATCACCCAACAGTACCAGGCAGACATTGCGCGAGAAAAAACCCAGCTCTGGCATGTCCAGGTCTATCGCCGCACACCCTCTTTGCAGGTATCCCGATGAACACTTTTCAACCGACCGTCAATTGGGTCAAAAACCGTGTCCGGCAAGCGCGTGACGATCAGCAACAGCTATTCGATGCGGGGCTGAATGGCCTGAAGCTGGCTAAACGTGAAGGCAAAGAGATCAAGCTCGAAAGCGGTGAACGGCTGACCGAGTTTCTCTCGTGTTCTTATCTGGGGCTTGAGTGTGATCCTCGCTTGATCCAAGGAGCGGTGAGCGCCGTGGAGTCTTTCGGCGTGCAGTTCGCCGCCGCACGAACTCGAGCGCTGTTGCCACCCATGCGTGAGCTGGATGAACTGCTGAACCGGATATTTCAGGGGCATTCGGTCACCTTCAACTCGGTGGGCAGTGCGCACCTTGGCTGTCTGCCGCTGCTCGGCTCCGGCGAGATGCCCTCGTATCCCATGCGTCGTGGCCCGTGCTGGATTGTCGACCGTGCCGCTCATGCTTCTATGCAAGTGTTGCAAGGCATTCTCTGGCAATTCGGCCCGATACAACGCCGCGATTGCAGCGATGTAGAGCAGGTGGAGGAAGCGTGCTCAACGGCGGTCGCGGCGGGTAATACGCCCATCATCCTGACCGACAGCATTGGCTCGATGCGCGGTGTTTACCCGATCAATCGCCTGCTGCAACTGGCGGAGCGTTTCGACGGTTATCTCTATGCGGATGACGCCCACGGTACGTCGATCCATGGCGTGGCCGGAGGTGGTTACGCGCTGGACGCGGCGGATGAACGACAGCGTGGCCGGCTGATCCTGCTGTCGTCGTTGTCCAAGGCCTTCGGCGCAACCGGTGGGGCGATTACTGTGCGCACCGAAGCGGATGCCGAGATGATTAGGCGCCATGCATCGACCTATACGTTTGGCGGGCCATTGTCCGTTGGCGGGGTGGGCGCAGCAGTTGCTTCGGGGAAAATTCATTTGTCGCCGGAGCTGGGTCAATTGCAGGTGGCGCTGTGGAGAAATATCGCCACGATCGACCGTTTGCTGGGGCCAGTGCTGGGCAATCATCACGTCGCATCCCCCATTCGTTTCGTCCGCGTCGGGGCCGAGAGAGATGCGATCAGCCTGGCGCAGCATTTGCGCCGGCAGGGTATGGCGGTCACTACTGCGCTGTTTCCGGTGGTGGCCAAGGGCGAGGCGATTTTGCGTCTGGCCATCAGCGCGAGCCACAGTCAGCACCAGTTGGAGTCTCTGGCGAACGCCGTCCGTAGCGGATTCGATGAGCTGGGCATTCGTCAGGGAGGGCGCGGCCATGAGCAATGAACTCGTCACGGATGTATCGGCCGAGGCCTTCGCGCGTAAATTGGCTCACGCGCGTTCACTGCCGTGGTTCCATGCGCTGTATCCGCGAATCCTTGAAGTACAGGGATTGGCCGATCTGCATCGATTGCCGGTACTGGCGGTGGAAGACGAGTCCGGCGACGGGCTGTTTTCCGCGCTCGGTGAAGCTTCACACCGAGCACTGGGTGGCGGGCTGACCCTGACCTCGGGAGGCAGCACCGGCAATCGCAAACAGATCACCCATTCCTGGGCGTTCAACGCTGCAATCGTGCCCTTGGGAGCACGGATGTTCGGGGGGACGGACGAACGACCTGAATCGGTCATCAACTGCCTGACGGCCGGGGAAATGCAGGGTGCCTTTCAATACGCGTCAGCCATCGTCCAGCACATTGGCGCACGCTTGTTGCCTGCCGGTTCACAGATGGGCGTGCAGCGCGTCGCCGAGCTGATACATGCACACAAAGCCGATGCGTTGATATGCACTCCCTCCTTCGCCGCTGCTTTGTTCAATCATGAAACAGCTGGCGCTGTGCAATTGTGCAGCCTGAAGTGGCTCTACTACATTGGAGAACCTTGCAGTAAAACGCTGCGCGACCAATTGGCCCGGGACTGGCCGGCGCTGAAGATCCGCTCGTTGGGCTACAGCTCGACGGAGACCGGCCCCATCGGTTTTCAGTGCTCCCATCTGGAGCACGGTTTTTATCACCTGCATGCCGACGCCATGCTGCTCGAAGTTGTTGATCCGCTGACCCTCCAAGCTGTGGCTGAAGAGCAAACCGGTGAGTTTCTGCTGACGCCACTGCTGCCCGATCACGTGCCGCTGTTGCGCTACCGGATCGGGGATCGTGGGCGAATCCTGCGCACAGTGACGAAGTGTGCCTGTGGCAGTCCCATGCCGGTGCTGGCGCTTGAGGGGCGGGTCGAGTCATCGATCAAGCTGGGTGGCGCGCTCATCACTCAGTCACAGGTATTGCATGTACTCCGGCAGATTTTGCCGCAGCTGCAGGCCACCGATGTCCAGGTGCAGATTGATCGACGGCCCGAGGGAGCAAGCATGCGTCTGGTCCTCGCCGAGGACACACTGACAGCCGACACACAAAGCGTCATTGAAGATGCGTTGCAGGTCGAAGGGCAGGCCAGCGCATTGCTCAGGCTGCCCGGTGTGCTGGGGCTGGAGGTGAAGCGTCTTGCTCGTCAGGAGTTCGAAACCACCCTGGCCGGCAAGACGCCGTTTTTTGTGACGTTTGAACAGACCCCGGCACCGTCATGAAGATGGGACGAGGTCATCGGTGGTCAGGGCAGCAGGACAGTGGAGCCCGTGGTTCGCCGCGCCGACAGCTCGGTCTGCGCTTTGGCCGCGTCAGCCAGTGGATAACGCTGGCTGATATCCACTTTCAGCTTGCCGCTGGTGATCATCCCGAACAGTTCGTCGGCCATGCGCTGCAGGTTTTCGGCGTTGTTGGCGTAGGTCGCCAGGGTCGGCCGGGTGACGTAGAGCGAACCTTTCGCCGCCAGAATCCCCAGATTCACGCCGTCCACCGCGCCCGACGCATTGCCGAAGCTCACCAGCAGGCCACGGGGCGCCACGCTGTCCAGCGAAGCCGGCCAGGTGTCCTTGCCGACGCCGTCGTAGACCACCGGGACTTTTTTCCCGTCGGTCAATTCCAGCACCCGTTGGGCGACGTTTTCGTGGCTGTAGTCGATGGTTTCCCAGGCGCCATGGGCCTTGGCCAGATCGGCTTTGGCTTTCGAGCTGACGGTGCCGATCAGCTTCACGCCCAGGGCTCTGGCCCATTGGCAGGCGAGCAAACCGACGCCCCCGGCCGCTGCGTGGAACAGAATGGTTTCGCCACCCTTCAGTTCGTAGGTCTGGCGCAGCAGGTACTGCACGGTCAGGCCCTTGAGCATCACGCCGGCGGCGGTTTCGAAGCTGATGGCGTCCGGCAGGTGCACCAGATTCGCTTCTGGCAAGACGTGAACGTCGCTGTACGCGCCCAACGGGCCGCTGCCGTACGCCACACGATCACCGACCTTGAACCGGCTGACCTCGCTGCCCACGGCCTCGACGATACCGGCGCCTTCCGCCCCCACGCCCGACGGCAACGCCGGTGGCGCGTACAGACCGCTGCGATAGTAGGTGTCGATGAAGTTCAGGCCGATGGCCTTGTTGCTCACGCGAACCTGCTGCGGACCGGGTTCGGCGGGTTGATAGTCAACGTACTCGAGCACTTCGGGGCCGCCGTGGGCGCGGAACTGGATTCGCTTGGCCATCTGCCTACTCCTTGGGTCATTTGGGAAGGTCCCTATCGAACGCTCATGCTTGATCTTCGTCAACTGCGGCGTGCCGGTTTGCGATGGTATGCTACGCGCCCATTTGCGCGGGGCGCCGCGCAGTTCCGCCCGATCCAAGGTGAAGCCATGACGACCCGCACCGACGCCGTAAAGGCCTATCTGCTCGACCTGCAAGACCGCATCTGCGCCGCGCTGGAAACTGAAGACGGCGGCACGCGCTTCATCGAAGACGCCTGGACCCGTCCGGCCGGCGGTGGTGGTCGGACCCGGGTAATCGAGAACGGCACGGTGATCGAAAAGGGCGGCGTCAACTTTTCCCACGTCTTCGGCAGTGGCCTGCCACCGTCCGCCAGTGCCCATCGGCCGGAGCTGGCCGGGCGTGGTTTCGAAGCCCTTGGCGTGTCGTTGGTGATCCACCCGCACAACCCGCATGTGCCGACGTCCCACGCCAACGTGCGTTTTTTCATCGCCGAGAAGGAAGGTGAAGAGCCGGTCTGGTGGTTCGGCGGTGGCTTCGACCTGACTCCGTACTACGGCAACGAAGAAGACTGCATCCACTGGCACCGCGTAGCCGAACAGGCCTGCGCGCCGTTCGGCCCGGACGTCTACCCGCGCTACAAGGCCTGGTGCGATACCTATTTCCATATCAAGCACCGCCACGAGCCGCGTGGCATTGGCGGCCTGTTCTTCGATGACCTGAACGAGTGGGACTTCGACACCAGTTTCGCCTTCATGCGCGCCATCGGCGATGCGTACATAGACGCTTACCTGCCGATCGTGCAGCGCCGCAAGAACGATGCGTTCACCGCCAAGCAGCGCGAGTTCCAGGAATTCCGTCGCGGCCGCTACGTCGAGTTCAACCTGGTTTACGACCGTGGCACCCTGTTCGGCCTGCAGTCGGGCGGGCGCACCGAATCGATCCTGATGTCGCTGCCGCCGCAAGTGCGCTGGGCCTACGACTGGAAAGCTGAGCCGGGTAGCGAAGAAGCACGCCTGACCGAGTACTTCCTGCAAGACCGCGACTGGCTGGCCCAGGCCTGAGGACTTTTGATGGATCGTTACGTCGTTTTCGGTAACCCGATCGGCCACAGCAAGTCGCCGATGATTCACAAACTGTTCGCCGAACAGACCAGGCAGAGTCTCGACTACAGCACCCTGCTGGCGCCGCTCGAGGACTTTTCCGGCTGCGCCACGGCGTTTTTCCAGGAAGGTCGCGGCGCAAACGTGACCGTGCCGTTCAAGGAAGATGCTTATCGTCTGGCCAACAGCCTGACCGCCCGCGCCGAACGCGCGGGTGCGGTGAACACTTTGAGCAAACTCGCCGACGGTACATTGCTCGGCGATAACACCGACGGCGCCGGTCTGGTGCGGGATCTGACGGTCAACGCCGGGTTCAGCCTCACCGGCAAGCGCATTCTGCTGCTCGGCGCCGGTGGCGCGGTGCGCGGTGCGCTGGAGCCTTTGCTGGCGGAGAAGCCGGCTTCGGTGATCATCGCCAACCGCACAGTGGACAAGGCCGAGCTGCTGGCCGAACTGTTCTGTGATCTGGGGCCAGTATCGGCCAGCGGTTACGACTGGTTGCGCGAGCCGGTGGACGTGATCATCAACGCCACCTCCGCCAGCCTCACCGGCGACGTGCCGCCGATTGCCCCAAGCCTGATCGAGCCGGGCAAGACCCTGTGCTACGACATGATGTACGGCAAGGAACCGACCGCGTTCTGCCGGTGGGCCAGCGAGCACGGCGCGGGTGTGGTGATGGACGGCTTGGGCATGCTGGCCGAGCAGGCTGCCGAAGCCTTCTTCCTGTGGCGCGGCGTGCGTCCGGACACTGCGCCGGTTCTGGCGGAATTGCGTCGGCAGTTGGCGCTGTAAGGCGCCCTCAGTCCTCGAAGCGGATCGGGCATTTCTCCGGCCCTTCGAGTTTGCGCAACTCCTCCACCACCTGCGGTCGCGCCTGACGCAAGGTCAGGCTGCGATCCTGGCGCAACAGGCGCCGGGCTTCCTGATGGAGCATTTCCACGCCTGAATAGTCGATGAAGTTGATTTGTTGCGCCTCGATCACCACCCGCGCGCCATGCATCCGTTGCAAGCGCACTTGCAGGTAGTGGCTGGCGCCGAAAAAGATCGACCCGCCGACCCGCAACACATCGTCCTCGCCATCGCGCCAATGCTGCACCCTCGGCTGCGAGGTGCGCTTAAGGTAGAAAAACAACGAGGCCAGCACGCCTGCGTAAATCGCCGTCTGCAACTCCAGCAGCAACGTGGCGATGCAGGTCAGGCTCATCACCACGAATTCCGCCCGGCTCACCCGCAACAGCGCACGAATGCCGCGATGATCCACCAGTCCCCAGGCGATCAACAGAATGCTGCCGGCCATGGCCGGGATCGGAATGTGCGCGATCAGCCCGGCACCGAAGATCGCGAACAACGCCACCCACAACGCCGAAAACACCCCGGCCAGCGGCGAACAGGCCCCGGCCTCGTAGCTCAGCCCGGAACGGGTGAACGAGCCGGCGGACAAGGATCCTGAAAAGAACGCCCCGACAATGTTCGAAAGACCCTGCGCGCGGACTTCCTGGTTGGCGTCGAGCAGCTGTTGCGAGCGTGCGGAAATCGAACGGGCAATCGACAGGCTGGTGACCAGCCCGAGCATACCCACCGCCACGGCGCTGGGCAGCAGGCGCAGGATCAGATCCATATCCAGCGGCAATCCACTGAACGGCGGCAAGCGGCCGACAAATGCGCTGACCAATTGAACATGGCCGAACATCGCCGGCCACAGCCACACCACCACACTGCCGAGCACCAAGGTCATCAACAGCGTTGGCCAGCGTGGCAGCCACTGTTTGAGCAACGCACCGACCACCACCGTTGCCACACCAAGGACCAATGATGGTTTATCCACAGCCCCGAGATGGCGCAGCAGATCCATCAGGCTGGCCAGCGCCGTGGCCTTGGCCGGCAGATCCAGTCCCAGCAGGTTCGGCAATTGACCGATGGCAATCACCACCGCCGCGCCGAGGGTGAAACCCAGCACCACGGAATGCGAGACGAAATTTACCAGCGCGCCGAAGCGCAACAGCCCGAGCAGCCACTGGAAAATCCCGGCGAGGAAGGTCAGAAGCAGGATCAGGGTGATGTAGTCCTGTGACGCAGGCACGGCCAGCGGACTGACACTGGCGAACAGCACAATCGAAATCGCCGCGGTCGGGCCGCAGATCAGATGCCACGACGAGCCCCACAGGCAGGCGATCAACACCGGGACGATGGCAGCGTAGAGCCCGTATTCCGGTGGGAGACCGGCGATCAGCGCGTAGGCAATCGACTGGGGCAACGCGAGAATCGCCCCGCTGAGGCCGACGACCAGGTCCCGCCCGACGCTGGCGCGGGTCTGCCGGGGCAGCCAGGTCAGGAAGGGGAAAAGTGAGCGACGGCTGGGGAGGGCCATGGATCCTCTCGGGTGAAATTTTGCGCATTGTACGCAGCCCGGGACGCGGAGCGTCCATTGCGGCGTTCCCACGCAAAGCGTGGGAACGATCGGCCCGCGCAGTTACAGTTTGGCTTTAACGGCCGGCAACGCATCTTTGCCGTCCACGGTCTTCACACCATCAAGCCACTTGTCCAACACCGCCGGATTCGCCTTGATCCAGGCCTTCACCGCCTCCGCATTGCTGACCTTCTTGTTCACCACCTCGGCCATGATGCTGTTCTCCATCTCCTGAGTGAACGCAAGATTGGTCAGCAACTTACCCACATTCGGACAGGCCTCGGCGTAGCCCTTGCGGGTCAGGGTGTAGACACTACCCGTGTCGCCAAAGTACTTCTCGCCACCCTTGAGGTAATGCATTTTCAGCTGCACGTTCATCGGGTGCGGAGTCCAGCCGAGGAAGGTGACGAACTTCTGCTTTTTCACCGCCCGCGACACTTCGGCCAGCATCGCCTGTTCGCTGGACTCGATCAGCTTCCACTGGCCCAGGTCGAAGTCGTTTTTCTTGATGATCTCTTGCAACGAAATGTTCGCCGGCGCGCCGGAGCCGATGCCGTAGATCTTCTTCTCGAATTTATCGGCGTACTTATTCAGGTCGGCAAAGTTATGCACACCCGCGTCCCACACGTAATCCGGCACGGCCAGGGTGAACTCGGTGCCGTCGAGGTTCTTCGCCAGTTGGGTGACGTCGCCAGTGGCGACGAACTTGTCGTAGAAGCCCTGCTGCGCCGGCATCCAGTTGCCGAGAAACACGTCGACCTGGCCATCCTTCAATCCGCCGAAGGTGATTGGCACCGCGAGGGTGTCGACCTTGGCCTTGTAGCCCATGCCCTCCAGCAGAAACCCGGTGATGGCGTTGGTCGCGGCGATGTCGCTCCAGCCGGGGTCGGCCATTTTCACCGTGTCGCAGCTCTCGGCGAACGCGGATGCGCTGCCCAGTGCCAGCAGACTGACCGTCACGACTGTGGATAACTTGACCATGGACTTCCCCTTAACGTTATTGGTTTTGGCAGGGTTGTGGATAACGGGCCTTGCGCTCCAGGTCATCGAGGTCGATGTGGTTGCGCATGTACTGCTGACTGGCGTCCACCAGCGGCTGGTGATCCCAGCTCTTCAGCTTGCCGATCGTCAGCGCCTCGGCGACGAAACGCCGACGGCGCTGGCTTTCAAGGACTTCGCGGTGGATCGCCGGGATGTCCCACTTGGCCCGCGCTTCAGCGAGAAAATCGTCGAACAGCTGGCGATGTTGCGGTGATTGGCTGAGTTCTTCCTGCTCGCGTGGGTCGTTATCCACATCGAAGAGTAGGCAAGGGTCGGTTTCGCTGTAGATAAATTTGAAGGCGCCACGGCGGATCATCATCAGCGGGCTGACAGTGCCCTCGGCCATGTATTCGCCGAACACTTCGTCGTGACCGCCCTGCCCTTGCAGGTGCGACACCAGCGAGCGGCCGTCCAGCGGCAGATTCGGTTCCAGGTTGCCCCCGGCCAGTTCGACGAATGTCGGCAACAGGTCGGCGGTGGAGACGGCAGAGCTGACACGGCCCGATTTGAACTGACCGGGTGCACTTATCAACAGGGGCACTCGCGCGGCCATTTCGTACCAGTGCATTTTGTACCAGAGGCCCTTCTCGCCGAGCATGTCGCCATGGTCACCGGAGAAAACGATGACGGTGTCGTCCATCAGCCCACAATCTTCGAGGGTTTGCAGGAGTTTGCCGACGTTGGCGTCGATATAACTGCATGCACCGAAGTACGCGCGGCGTGCGTCGCGGATTTTATCCACAGGCAGCGGCTTGTCCCACAGGTCGTAGACCTTGAGCAAACGCTGGGAGTGCGGATCGAGTGAATGCTGATCCGGCGTCGTCGGAAGCGGGATATCCGCATCGTCATACAAATCCCAGAACGCCTTGGGAATCGTGTACGGGTCGTGAGGGTGAGTCATCGACACGGTCAGGCAGAACGGCTGGTCGCCGTCCTCGCGAATATGGTCGAACAGGTATTGCTGAGCCTTGAACACCACTTCTTCGTCGAAGTCGAGCTGGTTGGTGCGCACACACGGCCCGGCCTGCAACACCGAAGACATGTTGTGATACCAGCTCGGCCGCACGTCGGGTTCGTCCCAGTTCACCGCCCAGCCGTAGTCGGCCGGATAGATGTCGCTGGTCAGGCGCTCTTCGTAACCGTGCAGTTGATCGGGGCCGCAAAAATGCATCTTGCCCGACAGCGCAGTGCGGTAACCGAGGCGGCGCAGGTAATGGGCGTAAGTTGGAATGTCGGCGGGGAAATCAGCGGCGTTGTCGTAGGCGCCAATTTTGCTCGGCAACTGGCCGCTGACCAGGGTGAAACGCGAGGGTGCGCACAGCGGGCTGTTGCAGTAGGCGGCATCGAACACCACGCCTTGTTCGGCGAGGCGGCTGAGATTCGGCAGTTTGATCGGCGACGGGCCGTAGAACGGCAACATTGGCGCGGCCATTTGATCGGCCATGATGAAAAGAATGTTCTTGCGCTTCATGTGATCGCGGCATTCCATAGTGAATATTTATGCGACATTGCTGCGATCGAGCATGGATTCCACGCAATATCCGGTAAAGCCCGCGCCGGACAATGACTAGGATAAGCACAGCTTATGTATGAAGCCCTCGGTGATTTGTCGCTGGACCTGCTGCGCGCCTTCGAGGCGGCGGCCCGTCATCGCAGTTTTACCGCTGCGGCGGTGGAGCTCGGCACGACGCAACCGGCGATCAGTCAGCAGATCAAACGGCTGGAGGAACAGCTCGGAACGCGGCTGTTCGACCGGATCTACCGGGGCATCGAACTGACCGAGGTCGGCTCGATCCTGTTCGAGCAGGTTATCCTCGGTTTGCA
The DNA here is from genome assembly GCF_002112885.1 of Pseudomonas sp. B37(2017). Lineage (NCBI taxonomy): Bacteria > Pseudomonadati > Pseudomonadota > Gammaproteobacteria > Pseudomonadales > Pseudomonadaceae > Pseudomonas > Pseudomonas sp. B37(2017). The sequence continues at coordinate 459,596 of NZ_NEIX01000003.1, forward strand.
GAATATCGACGCAGGATTGAGCGCGATCAGCACGCAGCAGCAACATGAAGTGCTGCAGGTCGCCACCGATTTTGCCTTCGCCGCGTATTGGCTGATGCCGCGTCTGCATCGCTTTCACGAAGCTTATCCACAGGTGGACGTGAGCCTGGTTACCAGCGAGCGCAATCACAACATGCTGCGCCCGGATATCGACGTTGCCGTGCTGTTCGGCGACGGTCGCTTCAAACAGGGCGAAAGTCACTGGTTGTTCAGCGAAGAAGTGTTTCCGGTGTGCAGCCCGCAACTGCTCAAGGATCGCCCCCTGCCCTTGCCGGCCCAGGCACTTATGGAATTTCCGCTGCTGCACCTCCGCGGGGAAAACAGCAGTAACTGGTTCGACTGGAGCGGTCTGTTCCGCGTGCTTAACATCAGTACGCCGCCGGCCCCGGGCCAGTTGCGCTTCGACAATTACACATTGCTGATTCAAGCGGCGATTGGCGGTCAGGGCGTGGCAATTGGCTGGCGGCACCTTGTGGATAACTTGCTCACCCAGGGGCTGTTGTGCCGGCCGATCGCTGAGACCACCCTGTCGCGCCTCGGTTATTACGTGGTGCTGCCGCAGCGCAAACGCCGGGGCGCGCTGATCCAGACGTTCGTGGATTGGCTGATGGCCGAACAAGCCAGCAGCGCCGAGTCCTTGGCTGGATTGCCGTTGCCTTCGATTGCTGTGTAATGGATCAAGAGGCGGCGACAAAATCCACGTGCTGACGCAGATGCAGATTCAGCCGCAGCTCGTCGGCAATCCCCACCGCCACCCGGTTCAGGCGTTCCAGCGGTTCGGCCAGACCCGGTTCCAGCGTGCGGCCGACCTGACTGAAATGTTCGATCGTCAGCCCGGCGACGCTGCGCGGTGCATTCACCAGCGTCCAGTGCAACGGGCTGCTTTGCAGGGCTTCGCGCACTTCCTCGGCGGCGTGGCGTTGCAGCGGGTCGGCGTTTTCCGGATCGTCCAGTGCTTCGAATTCGCCGATGACAAACAGCCGCGAGACGTTCGCCGCTTGCAATCCATCGATCAACGCATCCACCGCCAGCACCTGTTCCACTGGCCCCAGCACCACGGATTTTTCGACATGATCACTACTCAGCGGCAAGCCCGGCGCATTCAGCAGGCAGATCACCGCCGTGCTGCCGGCCACGCTCTGATTGACCCGCTCGGCATCGAGCAGATCGCCGCTTTTGGTACGCAGCCCCGGCCGTGGCGCGAGCGCCGTCAGATCGTCGAGGATCGCGATGACTTCGTGCTGGCGCCGCAGCAGTTCAGCCATCAACGCACTGCCCAGGCTACTCATGGCACCATAGAGCACCACTTTCACCGCCGGGGTTTCGGCATTTTTCATGGCTGAGGTCCCTTTTGTTTTCCCTTGTATGGCGTGTGACATACGGGCAACGCCGAGGGTTCGAACCGATTCAGAGGGTTTGCGATGCAGACGATCAAGGGTTATCACGCCCACGTTTATTACGACGCCAGCACGATCGAACAGGCGCGGGCGCTGTGTGAGCAGGCCGCGCAATTGTTCCCATTGAAGATGGGCCGCGTGCATGAACGCCCGGTCGGCCCGCACCCGGACTGGAGCTGCCAGCTGGCCTTCGGCCCGGAGCTGATCGGCGAGGTGTTGCCGTGGCTGGCGCTCAATCGCAAAGGTTTGGTGGTGTTCCTGCACCCGGACACCGGCGATGACTTGCTCGATCACACCGAGCACGCGATCTGGATGGGCGCGATGCGGCCGCTGGATCTGTCTATTTTTTAATCAGATGCTTTCTTCGGGTTCGCCCGGCAGATGCTCGTCCAGGTGCAGCCACGGCAACTGGCTGTCGGTCCAGATATGCCGCTCGGCGGCGGCCCGCTCGGGATGATCCAGTGTGGCAATCGTCAGATCGATGCTCTCGGGACTGAGCAACGTCACCAGCGCCAGTTGTGCGCCGCAGTTCGGACAGAAGAACCGGGCACAACTGGTCGACGAGTCATAACGCGAAGGCGTCCCGGCCAGCCACTGGAAGTTCGCCGCCGGCAGCGTGATCCAGGTGGTGACGATGCCGCCGCTGACCTTTCGACAGATCGAACAATGACAGTGGGCGATGTCGTGCAATGCTCCGCTGAACTGATAGCGGATATGTCCGCAGTGACAGCCACCGCCGTGCAACTCAGTCATCGCCCTGTCCTCCGCTTCCCGTGTTCATTGACTCTAGCCCGCATCCGACGGCCGGTTGGCCGTTCGCCCAAAGCTTTCTTGCGCGAAAGGTAGCTGAAAGGTTCCCCGATTAGGATCGCCCCCACTGCCGGCAACAGACCGGTTGGCCAACGCGTGTGATTGCTCGCACGACAGGCCCAATTAACAACAACAATGGTGATTCTGATGTCCTCTGCAACCCGCCTCCTCGCTCCAACTCCGCCCGTACGCCTCGTGCTTCCCGTTCTGCGCTGATCCACCCGATCCGCTCACTTACCTAGCCGCGCTACGCCTGGAGTATTCCCATGCTGACTTTCCTTGGCTTCGCCATGGTCATCACGTTCATGTTCCTGATCATGACCAAGCGCCTGTCTGCGCTGATCGCTCTGATCATCATCCCGATCCTGTTCGCCCTGTTCGGTGGTTTCGCCCCGAAGATCGGCCCGATGATGCTCGAAGGTATTACCAAGCTTGCGCCGACCGGCGTGATGCTGATGTTCGCGATTCTGTATTTCGCCCTGATGATCGACTCCGGCCTGTTCGACCCGGCCGTGCGCAAGATCCTCAAACTGGTCAAGGGCGACCCGCTGAAAGTTTCGGTCGGCACCGCCGTACTGGCGCTCGTCGTTTCCCTCGATGGTGACGGCGCGACCACTTACATGATCTGCGTGGCCGCCATGCTGCCGCTGTACAGCCGCATCGGCATGAGCCCGCGGATCATGGCCGGTCTGATCATCCTCGCCGGCGGCGTGATGAACATGACCCCGTGGGGTGGCCCGACCGCCCGTGCGGCGAGCGCGCTGCACGTGGACCCGTCGGACATCTTCGTGCCGATGATCCCGGCGATGGCTGCCGGTGTGGTGGCGATCCTGATCATTGCCTACTTCTACGGCAAACGTGAGCGTGCGCGTCTGGGTGAGCTGCACCTGATCGGCGACGAAATCGATCACAGCGAAATCAGCGTCTCGCAATTCCCGGATGCCCGCCGTCCGAAACTGATCTGGTTCAACGGCCTGCTGACCCTGGCCCTGATGTGCACCCTGATCGCCGGCCTGCTGCCGCTGCCGGTGCTGTTCATGGTGGCGTTCAGTATTGCCATGATCGTCAACTACCCTTGCCTGCAAATGCAGAAGGATCGTGTCGCCGCCCACGCCGGTAGCGTGCTGTCGGTGGTCAGTCTGATCTTCGCGGCGGGCATTTTCACCGGTATCCTGTCGGGCACCGGCATGGTTGATGCCATGTCGAAAAGCCTGCTGGCAGTGATCCCTGATTTCCTCGGCCCGTACCTGGCGGTGATCACGGCGCTGGTGAGCATGCCGTTCACGTTCTTCATGTCGAACGACGCGTTCTACTACGGTGTGTTGCCGGTGTTGTCCGAAGCGGCCAGCCATTACGGCATCACCGCGATGGAAATGGCCCGTGCCTCGATCGTCGGTCAGCCGGTTCACCTGCTGAGCCCACTGGTGCCGTCGACGTACCTGCTGGTGGCACTGGCGGGGATCGAGTTCGGCGATCACCAGCGTTTCACCCTGAAGTGGGCAGTGCTGGTCTGCCTGTGCATACTGGTCGCAGCCTTGCTGTTGGGGACTTTCCCGCTGTTCAGCACGTTGTAACCGCACCAAACTCACCAGGACGCCAGCTGATTGCTGGCGTCCTGGTTTAACACTCGCTCAAAGGAATACACATGGAATGGCTGACCAACCCTGAGATCTGGGTTGCCTTCTTCACCCTGACCGCCCTGGAAATCGTTCTGGGCATCGATAACATCATCATGATTTCGATCCTGGTCAGCCGCATGCCCAAACACATGCAGCAGCGCACCCGGATCTTCGGTCTTGGCCTGGCCATGATCACGCGGATCCTGTTGCTGCTGTCGATCACCTGGGTCATGCGCCTCACCGCCGACCTGTTCGAAGTGTTCGGCCAGGGCATTTCCGGTCGCGACCTGATCCTGTTCTTCGGTGGCCTTTTCCTGCTGTGGAAAAGCTCCCAGGAGATGTACCACGCACTGGAAGGTGAAGACGAAAGCGACGAGACGCCCGGCGGCAAGGGCGGCAATTTCCTCTACACCATCATCCAGATCGCGATCATCGACATCGTGTTCTCGCTGGACTCGGTGATCACCGCCGTCGGCATGGTGTCCCACGTTCCGGTCATGGTCGCGGCGATCATCGTTGCGGTACTGGTGATGATGCTGGCCTCGGGCAAGATCAGCGAGTTCATCGACAAGCACCCGTCGCTGAAAATGCTCGCGCTGTCGTTCCTGCTGGTGGTCGGCACCGTGCTGATTGCCGAATCGTTCGACGTGCACGTACCGAAAGGCTACGTCTACTTCGCCATGGCGTTCTCGCTGGCGGTCGAAGCGATCAACATCAAGATGCGCACCGCCATCGCGAAAAAACGCAAACAGCAGGATCCGGTGAAACTGCGCAAGGATATTCCGGGTCAGTAACCCGAACGCAGTGAACAGAAAAAGGGGCCTTCGAGCCCCTTTTTTCTGGCCGGCCGAAACGCGCGGGAGCCGTTGAAGGTTGACGCACCGGGCTGCGCTGGTTAGCGTCCACCCTCGCTTCGACAATGACAAGGAATGCACATGTCTGGAAAGCCAGCTGCACGCGTCACGGATCCGACCACATGCCCACTCCCCGGCCATGGCACCAACCCGATTGCCAGTGGCTCGCCCGACGTTTTCTTCAACGGCCTCGCCGCCGCTCGCCTGGGCGACACAATGCACTTTTGGGCAGGCCCTCAGCGGCGCCTTCTCCGCGACCGTGTTGATCAACGGCAAGAACGCCATGACCCTCGACAGTACCGCCAGCCACGGCGGCGTGGTGGTCGGCGGTTCCGGTGACGTCATCATTGGCAGCAGCCACACGCCCGCGCCGTTCATCCCGCCGTTGCCGATTATCGGCAAGCCACTGGTCGAGTTCAAAGCGGTCAGCGCCGGCAATGGTGAACCCATCGCCGAACAAGGCTACGAGATCGAAACCGCCGAAGGCCGCATCGTCAAAGGCCAGACCAACGCACAAGGCATGACCCAAAGCGTCGCGACCCTCCAGCCTGATCTGGCGGTCGTGCGCTGGACAGTGTGAGCCTCAAGGAAGAACCCATGACCGGACAATGCATCGCCCCCGACGACCTGGACATGAAAAAGCTCTGGGACAGTACCTGCGAGCTGCCTGCCTGCAAACGCGAAACCACCAAGACCGGGCCCAACCCGAAAACCCGCGTCGAAGTCCCGCTGCTGACCTGCAACTGCCTGTGGCGCCGCTTCCAGAAAGAAGCCGAAGAATGGGTCGCCCCGGGCGGCGTTCTGATTGCCGACCCACAGGCGCGCAACCGCAAGATCAACGCGGCGTACGCGCAGTTGTGGCTGGCGGATAACCGGTTCCAGTGGGCGGGGCTGGCGGCGTTTGCTTCGAAGCAGGTGGGGTGTGGGTTGATCCATGCGACTAAACTGCAAACCGCGATAGCCGCGCAGAAAGCCGTGCAGGAGAAACTTCGTACCGCCAAATCGGAAACGATTTTTGAAGGTTTCGGTTTCAAGCTCAGCAAGACCAATCCTGAGGCGGAGCGCGAACTGGAGAAAGCCCGGGCTGCCAACCCGTTGCCCACTGAAGACATCACCTTCGGCGACAACCCGCGCTCAGTGGTTCAGCAGCAGTTGGACTACGTGTATGAGATGTTGGCGCTCGGTAATACATCGTTGTTTCTGGACGTTTATCCGCTGCACCGGTTTTTTATGGTGCGGGGGTACAAGGAAATGGAGAAATGCCTGAAGAGCCGGCGCGGCATAACCAAGGATGTGATGTGGCCGATTGCGAGCAAGGTGGAGTTTGGTGTTGATGCCGGTGAGATCTACCGAACTTTTGAAGCCATTGATGCTGGCGAAATTGCGGAAAGCGTTCGGCAGATGGCGCGACACGAGCAGATCAATATTTTGCAACCGGCAATGTATGAGGACGCCCAATTCGCAGCTTTGATGCGTGGCACCCATGCAGGTAATTCCATCTCTGTCGTGACGGGTTTGTTTTCAGGGGCGGCAGAAGAAATCCAGCTGACTCTAGCCAGTCAATGCAAAGCCCCGGATAACAGACAGGTTTCCTTTTCCAAGAACCCATTAGCGAATCTTGCAGACAGAGATCAGCGAATGGAGTTCGTGTTACGTGCAGCCAACCAATTCGACAACTTGCTCAAGAATCCAACAAGTCGTGCTCAGTTGAAGCAATCGATTACGGACATCGCTAATGGAGGCGGGATCAAGTGATTAGGGTTTCACGTCGATTGCTTATTGTCGGGGTTGTTATTGCGCTCATTTTGGCGGGCGTTGTCGCCTATGCCATGTCTGGTGTCGACAGGATCTCTGCTCATATCGGCAAGCCATATACCGCCGTGGTCAAAGATTCTACTTTTCCGGTTGAGCGTAAAACGGCTATTTACCCAAGCGAGCCGCCCGAGGTTGATTCAACCTGGATCAGCAGCCCCGTCGTGATCACATTTGATGATCCAGAGCATGGTTTCACCTTGCCCGAAACGGTCTTCGGCGCAGTTGGGTATAACAAGGGAAAGGTTGACGGCATCACCACTTCACCCATGGTCGAAACACTGCCATTCGACCGAACAGCGACGCTGCTGGTTGAGCTGCAGTCCATGTTCAAAAAAGCAGGATGGATGCCCGAATCAGTTGAGGGGAATGACTGGATTAAGGTTTCGAGTGATGAAGACAGGCGTCAGTTGCAAGCCAAACTCTTCAATCAGGTGGACGGTGTCACTCTTCTGATTCCGCACAAGTACAGCCTACTGTTGCATATCAAATGCTATGCGCGTTGCGATGAGCGAAATCCAGAGACCGCCAAATATCTGATCGACATCGGCTTGAGCAGAGACCATTTCAGTGATTGAGCGCACCCCTAGAGATAGGGCAACTGATGAAGGTATCCGCAATCGGAGTATTCATCAGTGATCCGGACGAGCAATCGTTTACTGACGATGGTGGTCGTCTTTCTTCTGGCATCCGGTGGTCTGATTTACTCACTTTCACTCCCCAAAACTTTGTCCGTCCATATCGGTAAATCTTACGAACAGGTCATTAAAGACTCCTCCTTCCCTGTTGAAGATAAAACGGTGATTTACCCTGGCGCTCCACCTCATCCAAGCTCTGTCTGGATCAGTAGCCCTGTTGTCATAACGTTTGACGACCCCAAACATGGCTTCAGCCTGCCCGCGACGCTATTCGGCGCAGTAGGTTTCGATAACTGGACGGTCTCAAACATAACGACATCCCCAATGCTTGAGGTTCTGCCGTTCGACCAAATGATTGTCGTGCTTGATCAACTACAAGGTCAGCTCAATAAAACCGGATGGATTGAGTGGAATGCGGAAACCAATCCTTGGGTGAAAACCTCTACGGAAGCTGACAGGAAGCAGTTACAGGCAGAATTATTTGACAACGTGGTGGTAGCTGTTTTGCAAGTTCCGCACAAGTACTCCCTGGCACTCAACGTCAAGTGCTACGCACACTGCGATAAGCGGGACCCGAGTACAGCGAAATACTTGATCGACGTCAGCGTGGGAAGAGACCACTACAGCGATTGATCCAGCGAAGCGCAGTCCCTGCATGGTTTCTGTGTAGAAATCAAAGGCCCACGTGAAGCCCTTTTCATGACACTTTTGTTTCAATCCCCGCTTTAGCTGTGCAATGCTGGCGCCCAGACCGTTAGCCAACTACAGCTTAAGTATCAGAACGTAGAAATTGCGCGGTACCGTCAATTTGCCCCTCTGGGGCGCTGCTATTACAGGGGGTCTGCATGCTCACCCTGCTCAATCTGCTCTCTGCCGTGGCCTTGCTGATCTGGGGCACGCACATCGTCCGAACCGGCATCCTGCGGGTGTACGGCACCAATCTGCGCCACGTGATCGGCCAGAACATGTCCAAACGCTGGCTGGCCTTTGTCGCCGGCATCCTCGTGACCGCGATGGTGCAGAGCAGTAACGCGACTGCCATGCTCGTGACGTCCTTTGTCGGTCAGGGCCTGATGGCGTTGACCCCGGCCCTGGCGACCATGCTCGGCGCCGACGTCGGTACGGCGCTGATGGCGCGGGTGCTGACGTTCGACCTGTCGTGGCTGTCGCCGCTGCTGATTTTCCTCGGGGTGATTTTCTTTCTCTCGCGCAAACAGACCCGGCTCGGGCAGATGGGCCGTGTGGCCATCGGGTTGGGGCTGATCATTCTGGCGCTGCAACTGATCGTCGAGGCCGCTGCGCCGATCACCCATGCCCAAGGGGTGAAGGTGATTTTCGCCTCGCTGACCGGCGATATCCTGCTCGACGCCCTGGTCGGTGCGCTGTTCGCGATGATTTCCTATTCCAGCCTGGCGGCCGTGCTGCTGACCGCCACGCTCGCTGGCGCTGCGGTGATCAGTCTGCCGGTGGCGATCGGTCTGGTGATCGGCGCCAACATCGGCAGCGGCGTGCTGGCGTTCATGAGCACCAGCATGCAGAACGCCGCCGGCCGGCAGGTGGCGCTGGGCAGCCTGCTGTACAAGCTGATCGGGCTGCTGCTGATCATTCCGGTGCTCGACCCGCTGGTGCACTGGATCGACAGCCTGGATTTCAGCCCGCAGGAAATGGTCATCGGCTTCCACCTGCTCTACAACACCGCGCGCTGCCTGATCCTGCTGCCGAGCGTCGGGCCGATGGCGCGACTGTGCGCCTGGCTGCTGCCGGAGCGCCCGGAGGTCAACGGTACCGCCAAGCCGCGTCATCTGGATGCGACGGCATTGGTCACGCCAAGTCTGGCGCTGGCCAACGCCGCCCGGGAAACCCTGCGCATGGGCGACCTGATCGACAACATGCTCGATGCGACCCTCGACGTGCTGCGCGGCAAGCAGACCGCCATCACTCAGGAAATGCGCAAGCTGACCGATGACGTCGAAGCGCTGTACAGCGCGATCAAGCTGTACCTGGCGCAGATGCCCCGCGAAGATCTCGGCGAGCAGGACAGTCGGCGCTGGGCGGAGATCATCGAGCTGGCGATCAACCTCAAACTGGCCAGCGATCTGATCGAACGCATGCTGCGCAAAGTGCAGCAGCAGAAGACTTCGCAACGTCGGTCGTTCTCCGAAGATGGACTGGAGGAGCTGGCCGGCCTGCAACAGCAATTGATCGCCAACCTGCGGCTGGGGCTGTCGGTGTTCCTCAGCGGCGACAAGGAAAGCGCCCGTCAGCTGCTGCGCGAGAAACGTCGCTTTCGCGCACAGGAACGACGTCTGGCCCACGCCCATGTCAGCCGATTGCAACGCAAGATCGTGCAGAGTATTGAGACCAGTTCGTTGCACCTGGAGTTGATTGCCGACATGAAACGCCTGAACTCGCTGTTCTGCAGCAGCGCCTATGTGGTGCTGGAAACTTCCGATACCGGCGCGCTGGCGGCGGACGATATGGCGGACATCACGCATTCGCCTTGAACGTCTGGGGTTGTGGTCAGTCAGTAACTCAAGGTTCGGCCTCGCGGCCGGACTGACGACACGGATCTCCAATTCAGCCGTATGGAAGCTCGTTATGCGTTGCCTGTTGTTCGCCTGTCTGTTGCTCGGTTCCCTGCCCGCCTTCGCCCTGGATCGTTTTCAGGTCGAGGGCTATGCGCTGCCCAACGGTTTGCAATTGCTGCTCAAGCCCGGCACCGAGCGTGGGCACGTGGCGATCCGGCTGGTGATCGGTGTCGGTCTCGACGATTTTGACTGCAATGAAAAGGAGCTGCCGCACCTGCTCGAACACTTGCTGTTCAGCGGCATCGACGCCACCGGTGAAGGTGGCCTCGAAGAACGCATGCAGGCCCTCGGCGGTGACTGGAACGCCTTCACCAGCAACGCCGACACCACGTTCGTCATCGAAGCCCCGGCGAAAAACCAGCGCAAGGTCCTCGACCTGCTGCTGGACCTGCTGACTCAGACCCGCTTCGACGACAACGCGATCAACGCTGCCAAGCGAGTGGTCGAGCGTGAGGACGGCGGCCATTACACCCGCCTGCAACGCTTCCTCGACCGGCAGGATCTGGGCCACACCGCGAGCAATCAACTGGCGGTCGAGCTGGGCCTGAAATGCCCGCAGCGGGCCGAGGTCGATGGCCTGACCCGCGAACAGCTGGAGAAGGTGCGCAAGGCTTGGTACGCACCGAACAACATGACCCTGATCGTCGTCGGCGACCTCGACAAACTGCTGCCGGCCTATCTGGAACGGGCATGGGGCGCGCTGGAAGCGGTCGACCCGAGCGAACATCGTCCATTGCCGGACATCCGCGCCAGCGCCGCTCACGAACGCACGATCACTCGCGGCTTCATCGGCAACAGCGCCAAGCTGCACTGGCTGGTGCCGGAGCCGGTGCTGGACGATCAGTACGACGAAACCTTCGACCTGCTCAAGGAATATCTGGAGTGGGCGCTGTATCGCCAATTGCGCCTGAACCACGGTTTGTCCTACGGGCCGTGGGCCGAGCGCGAAGTGTTCGGCGGCGTGGGTTTCATGAGCCTCAACGCCGACCTGGATCGCGGCGACATTGCCGAAGCCGAACAAGTGCTGGAAGACCTCAAGGCCGACCTGCTGAAAAACGGCCTCGATGCCGACACGTTCAATCGTTTGAAGCAAGCTGCCATCGCCCACCAGGCCTGGGCCGTGCAGGGCACCAGCGCCATGGCCGACTATTACTGGAGCGCCCTGGGCGACTACGAGGATGGCCGTTTTGCCGATCCTGCGCGGGAGCTGCAAGGCGTGACGTTGGAGGCGGCGAACAAGGCCATGCGCGAGTTGCTGCTGCAACCGGGCTATCTGCGGATCGAGAAACCGCTGCTCAGTGACGATCAGGTGTTGTGGCTGCTGGCGGGCGGATTGGGCGTGGTGGTGCTGATGCTGCTCGGCTGGCGCCTGCATCGGCGCAAATCCGTGCATCCAGACTGACCGGCAGCCTCGCCACACGGCCCGGCGGGCGGTACTCTGTCGGGGTTTTTTCCTCGACTGTCGTGAACCGCCCAAATGTCTAAATTGACCCTTCTGATCCAGCGCATTCTCGAACTGATGAAGCGCTACCCCGGGGTCATTGCGCTCGGCGGTTTCATCTCCGGGGTCGGCAGCTTCATTCTGGTCGACCGGCAACAGGGGCTGGCGAGCTGGATCACCACGATCATGCTGCTGAGCTGGATCTGGCTGATGCTGGAAAACAGCCTGACCAGGCTGTTCACGCGGATTTTCAAACGGGAAATCCCCCAGCCGCTGCTGCGTTACGCGACGCAGATGATCCACCAGGAAAGCCTGTTTTTCGTCCTGCCGTTCTTCTTCATCACCACCACCTGGAACAGCGGCCAGCTGTTTTTCACCGGGCTGCTGTGCATCGCGGCGCTGATCTCGATCGTCGACCCGCTCTACTACAAATGGCTGGCGCCACGGCGCTGGGCGTTCCTGGCGCTGCACACCCTGACCCTGTTCGCCGCCCTGCTCACGGCGCTGCCGGTGATCATGCACCTGACCACCTCGCAGAGCTTCAAATGGGCGCTGGGGATTGCAGTGGTGTTGTCGTTCCCGAGCCTGGCGTCGATCTTCCCGATCCGCACCGTGCGCAATGCCTTGGCGATCCTGTGTATCACGGTCGGCATCGGTGGCGTGGGCTGGGTTCTGCGTTCGTGGGTGCCGCCGGCAACGCTGTGGATGACCGACGTGGCGATCAGCACCCAGGTGCAGGACCGGGTTCCGGGCGCCAGCCTCAAGGAAGTCAGCGCCGAGCAGATCCGTGGCGGCGGGCTCTATGCCTACACCGCGATCAACGCACCGCGCGGGCTTGATGAGCGGATTTATCACGTCTGGCAGTTCAACGGCAAAGAGGTCGACCGCATTGCCCTCGACATCCACGGCGGGCGCAAGGAAGGCTACCGGGCCTGGACCCACAAGCAGAACTTCCCCGGCAACCCGGCGGGCAAATGGCAGGTGCGGGTGTTGACCGAGGACGGTCAGGTAATCGGCGTGCTGCGCTTCGAGGTCACGGACAGCACACCGACCAAAGAAAAGTAACCGTGTTCGTGCTATTACGTATGCCAGCGTATTCAGCCGAACAAGCACGGAGCTTATGACCAGCAGCCCAATGACCGGCAGTGCCCGCCTGGACACCTCGATCACCCCTGCCCGCCTGCGGGTGACTGGGGACTGGACGCTTGCCCACTACGCCGACCTCAAGCAACTGAGCGAAACGCTCCACGGCCAGTACGACGCCAACACCCCTATCGACCTCAACGGCCTCGGCGCCCTCGACACCGCCGGCGCGTCTCTGCTGGTGGAACTGCTCGGCTCGGAGCGGCTGGGCAAATCCGCCGAACACCCCGACTGCACGATTTCCAGCGCCGACCGCGCCTTGCTGCAAACCGTGTATCGCTCGCTGACCGACTTCTGCGTACCGATCAAGGAACCGGAAATCAGCGTCAGCGTGCAATTGCTGACCCGCATCGGCCGGGCCGTCGACACGGTCTGGCAAGACACCCTGCAATTGCTCGGCTTCGTCGGCCTGATCCTCGAAACCATCGCCCGCAGCCTGTTCCGGCCCAAGCGCTGGCGTATCACGCCGATGATCGCCCACATCGAACAGACCGGCCTCGACGCCGCGCCCATCGTCGCGTTGCTGACCTTTCTGGTGGGCGCGGTGGTGGCGTTCCTCGGGGCGACGGTGCTGGCCAGTTTCGGCGCCAGCGTGTTCACCGTGGATCTGGTCGGCTTCGCCTTCCTGCGCGAGTTCGGCGTGTTGCTCACGGCGATCCTGATGGCCGGCCGCACCGCCAGTGCCTTTACGGCGCAGATCGGCTCGATGAAGGCTAACGAGGAAATCGACGCGATTCGCACCCTCGGCCTCGACCCCATGGAATTGCTGGTGGTGCCACGGGTGCTGGCGCTGCTGGTGGCGCTGCCGATGCTGACCTTTCTGGCGATGATCTGCGGGATCGTCGGCGGCGCGGTGGTCTGCGCGGTGTCGCTGGATATCTCGCCGGCGATGTTCCTGTCGCTGCTGCAAAGCGACATAGGGATTCAACATTTCCTGGTCGGCCTGGTCAAAGCCCCGATCTTTGCGTTCCTGATCGCCGCTATCGGTTGTCTGGAAGGTTTCAAGGTCAGCGGCAGCGCCGAATCCGTTGGCGCCCACACCACCTCAAGCGTGGTGCAATCGATTTTCGTGGTGATCGTGCTCGATGCGGTCGCCGCGCTGTTTTTCATGGAGATGGGCTGGTGAGTCGTCTACCCCGCGCGCCCTCCGAGGCGGTGATCGAAGTCCGTGGCCTGTGCAATCGCTTCGGCAGCCAGAGCGTGCACGAGAACCTCGACCTCGAATTGTACAAAGGCGAGATCCTGGCCGTGGTCGGCGGCTCCGGCAGCGGCAAATCGGTGTTGCTGCGCAGCATCGTCGGCTTGCGCCGGCCCAGTGAAGGCATGGTCAAGGTGTTCGGCCAGAACCTGCCGAGCCTGCCGGAGCATGAGCGTTCGCTGATCGAGCGGCGTTTCGGTGTGCTGTTCCAGAAAGGCGCGCTGTTCTCGTCGCTGACCGTCACCGAGAATGTCGCCCTGCCCCTCATCGAACACGCCGGTCTGAGCCGCGACGACGCCGAGCATCTGGCGGCGGTGAAGCTGGCGCTGGCCGGGCTGCCGCTGTCGGCGGCGGACAAGTACCCGGCTTCGCTGTCCGGCGGCATGATCAAGCGCGCGGCACTGGCCCGGGCGCTGGCGCTGGACCCGGACATCCTGTTTCTCGACGAACCCACCGCCGGCCTCGATCCGATTGGCGCGGCGCAGTTCGACCAATTGATCCTGACCCTGCGCGACGCGCTGGGCCTGAGCGTGTTTCTGGTGACCCACGACCTCGACACGCTCTACACCATCACCGACCGCGTCGCGGTACTGGCGCAGAAGAAAGTGCTGGTGGCCGGTCCCATCGACGTGGTCTCGGAAACCGATGACGCGTGGATTCACGAATACTTCCACGGCCCTCGCGGCCGCTCGGCGCTGGACGCCGCCAAACAGCTCAACGAGGTCTGACATGGAAACCCGAGCCCATCATGTATTGATCGGCCTGTTCACGGTGATTGTGGTGGCGGGCGCCCTGCTCTTCGGTCTGTGGCTGGCCAAGTCCAGCGTCGACACCGAGTTCAAGGATTACGAAATCGTCTTCAACGAAGCGGTCAGTGGCCTGTCCCGGGGCAGCCCGGTGCAGTACAGCGGGATCAAGGTCGGCGATGTGGTCAGCCTGCGCCTCGACCCGCAGGACCCGCGCCGGGTGCTGGCGCGGATTCGCCTGGCGGGTGATACGCCGGTCAAGGAAGACACCCAGGCCAAACTGGCCCTGGCCGGGATCACCGGCACCTCGATCATCCAGCTCAGCGGCGGCACGCCAGAGAGCCCGAAACTCAAGGGCCATGACGGGAATCTGCCGACCATCGTCGCCTCGCCCTCGCCGATCTCGCGGCTGCTCAATGACAGCAACGACCTGATGAGCGGAGTCAGCACCCTGCTGAGCAACGCCAATCAGATGTTCTCCGCCGACAACATCGAGCGCGTGAGCAAAACCCTCCAGCATCTGGAACAGACCACCGGCTCGATCAACGATCAGCGCGGCGACCTGCGTCAGGCCATGCAGCAACTGGCGACGGTCGGCAAACAGGCCGGCAGCATGCTCGAACAGACGTCCGCGCTGATGCGCAACGCCAACGGCCTGCTCAACGATCAGGGCAAGCAGGCCCTGGGCAGTGCTGAACAGGCGATGAAATCCCTGGAGCAAAGCAGCGCCACCATCAACGGCCTTTTGAGCAAGAACCAGAACTCCCTCGACAGCGGCATGCAGGGCCTCAACGGTCTGGCCCCGGCGATCCGCGAACTGCGTGAAACCCTGAATTCGCTGCGCGCCATTTCCCAACGCCTGGAGGCCAACCCCAGCGGTTACCTGCTGGGCAGTGACAAGAACAAGGAGTTCACGCCATGAAGCTGACTCGCCTCGCCCTCCTCGCCGGCTTCACGCTGATCAGCGCGTGCTCGATCCTGCCCAAGTCCGAACCGCTGGACGTCTACCGTTTGCCAGCCGCACAGGCGCCTGCCTCGGCCAGTTCGGCGGCTCAGCACTGGTCGCTGCGCCTGAACAAACTGCAGGCCAGCGAAGCACTGAACCGGCCGAGTATTGCGGTGATTCCTCAGGGCGATTTGATCAGCAGCTACAAGGCCTCGCGCTGGAGCGATCCGGCGCCGGTGCTGGTGCGTAATCGATTGCTTGATGGATTCCAGCGCGATGGCCGGGTGTCGCTGTTGAGCACCGATGACAGCAACTTCCAGGCAGACCTGGAATTGGGCGGCAGCCTGCAGGCGTTTCAGACCGAGTATCAGGGCAATCAGGCCAGCGTGGTGGTGCGGGTCGATGCGTTGCTGGTGCGTGGCTATGACCAGCGGATTCTCGCCAGTCGCCGCTTCGAAGAGCGTCAGCCGCTCAATGATGTGAAAGTCCCGGCGGTGGTGGCCGGCTTCGGTCAGGCCAGTGATCGCCTCACCGCGAAGGTCGTGGCGTGGGCGGTGGAGCAAGGCCAGAAAGTTGCCCCACCTGCCCGGCCTTGAGCCTTACTTAACCGAAGAACCAGTAGCAGACGCCGATAGCGCCGAGCACGCCCGCGAGCTCGGCCAGCAGCGCGCAACCGACGGCATGCCGGGCGCGCTGGATGCCCACCGCGCCGAAGTACACCGCCAATACGTAGAACGTGGTTTCGGTGCTGCCCTGAATGGTCGCGGCCACCAGCGCCGGGAAACTGTCCACGCCCGAGGTCTTCATCGTTTCGATCAGCATCGCCCGGGCGGCGCTGCCGGAGAACGGTTTGACCATGGCGGTCGGCAGCGCATCGACGAAACGCGTGTCCCACCCTGCCCACTCCACCAGATGGCGAATGCCGTCGAGGCCGAAATCCAATGCGCCCGATGCGCGCAATACGCCGATCGCACAAAGCATCGCCACCAGATACGGCAGCAGGTTCTTGGCCACGTCGAAACCTTCCTTCGCACCTTCGACAAAGGCCTCGTAGACCTTCACCTTGCGCAAGGCGCCGATCACCAGGAACAGCATGATCAGGCCGAACAGCGTCAGGTTGCCGAGAATCGACGAAAGCCCCGCCAGTGCGGTGGCCGACATCGTCGCGAGCAACGCCATGAAGCCGCCGAGGATCAGCGCGCCGGGAATCAGGTAAGCCAGCACCACCGGGTCCCAGACCCGCAGGCGCTGCATGAACGCCACCGACAGGAAGCCGACGATGGTCGAGCAGCTGGTGGCCAGCAGGATCGGCAGGAACACCAGCGTCGGGTCCGGCGCGCCTTGCTGGGCGCGGTACATGAAGATCGTCACCGGCAGCAGGGTCAGGGACGAAGCGTTGAGTACCAGGAACAGGATCTGCGCGTTGCTGGCGATGGTCGAGCTGGGGTTGAGCTCTTGCAGCGCCTTCATCGCTTTAAGGCCGATCGGCGTGGCGGCGTTGTCCAGGCCCAGGCCGTTGGCGGCGAAGTTCAGGGTGATCAGGCCGATGGCCGGGTGCCCCGCTGGCACTTCCGGCATCAGTCGCAGGAACAGCGGGCCCAGCGCTTTGGCCAGCCATTCGACGATCCCGGCTTTCTCGGCGATGCGCAGAAAGCCCAGCCACAGGGTCAGCGTGCCGAACAGCAGCACCATGACTTCGACCGACAGCTTGGCCATGGCAAAAATGCTTTCCACCATCGCCGCGAAGATCCCGGCGTTGCCGCCGATCAGCCATTGCCCCAGCGCCGAAACGGCTGCCACGATGAAGAAGCCAAGCCACAGGCCATTAAGCATCAGTCAAATCCCCCGGAAGATGCGGCGAATGATAGCGGGGTCGCCAGAAACGACAAACCCCGGATTTCTCCGGGGTTTGTCAGGGTGCCTGGCGGGCGGGGATCAGTTGTTCGAAACGTCACCGGCCGGCAGTTTTTCCTTGCTGCGCCAGTGCGGCAGCGAGTTCCAGTAGCGCTGGCCCTTGGCGTCGTCGTACATGCCTTCCCAACGGGCGATGACCAGTACGGCGAGGGCGTTGCCGATCACGTTGAGGGCGGTACGCGCCATGTCCATCACACGGTCGACACCGGCGATGAAGGCCAGGCCTTCCAGCGGGATACCAACGCTGCCCAGAGTGGCCAGCAATACCACGAAGGACACGCCCGGTACGCCGGCGATACCTTTGGAGGTCACCATCAGGGTCAGGACCAGCAGCAGTTGCTGGCTGATCGACAGGTCGATGCCGTACAGCTGAGCAATGAAGATCGCCGCGATGGACTGGTACAGGGTCGAACCGTCGAGGTTGAACGAGTAGCCGGTCGGTACTACGAAGCTGCAGATGGCTTTCGGTGCGCCGTAGGCTTCCATCTTCTCGATCACGCGTGGCAGCACGGTTTCCGAGGAAGCGGTGGAGTAAGCCAGCACCAGCTCATCCTTGAAGATGCGCATCAGCTTGATCACCGAGAAACCGAACATCTTGGCGATCAGGCCCAGAATCACGAAGGCGAAGAAGGCGATGGCGACGTAAACCAGGATCACCAGCTTGGCCAGCGGCAGCAGCGAAGCGAAACCGAAGTTGGCCACGGTCACCGCGATCAGTGCGAATACGCCGATCGGGGCGTAGTTCATGATCATGTGGGTGACTTTGAACATGCTTTCCGAGACGCCCTGGAACATCTTCACCAGTGGCTCGCGCAGGTCCGACTGCAGGCTCGACAGACCGAGACCGAACAGCACGGAGAAGAAGATGATCGGCAGCATCTCGCCGCGGGCCATGGCCGCGAAGATGTTCGACGGAATCAGGTTGAGGATGGTCTCGATGAACGCGTGTTCATGCTGCACTTCGGCGGCGGTCGCCTGGTACTTGGAGATGTCCACAGTACCCAGGGTGCTCATGTCGATGCCGGCACCCGGATGGAACAGGTTGGCCAGCAGCAGGCCGACGACGATGGCGATGGTGGTGACGATTTCGAAGTAGATGATGGTCTTCAGGCCGATGCGCCCGAGCTTCTTGGCGTCGCCCACGCCGGCGATGCCGACGATCAGGGAAGAGATGACGATCGGGATCACGATCATCTTGATCAGACGGATAAAGATATCGCCTGCCGGTTGCAGGACGTTGCTGATCCACCAGGCCTTCTCGGCACTGAAATGGTTGAGCAACGCACCGATTGCAATCCCCAACACCAGACCGATGAGGATCTGCCAGGCGAGGCTAAGCTTTGCCTTCTTCATTATCTTTACCCTTACTTGCGTTTGACTCAGGCACATGCAGGAACTGGAACGCTCTTTAGCGGAAAAGTCTGTGCATCTGCCTCCGTATAAGGTGCCCCGAAGCGCGTGTTTACGGCTCTCCGGCAGGCGAAAAAAGGCGCAACTATTCCGATGCAAGGTTGCGCCGTCTAATGCCGTAAACGCCTACCCTATGCCGAATCGGCATGAGCTTTTTTAAATGAAACTGGCGTCCCAACCGGTTCGAATACGACATTTCGGCAGGCATAAGTGCCGTGAACCGGCCATTACAGCGTAGGTTGGTTATTTTTTGAACGAGTGATTTCAACGAAAAATTTAGGAAAAAGCCTACGTTCGGAATCTAAAAGTCCGACTTACTCGATCGACTCTTTCTCGATATACGGTCGCGAGGAAACACCGCGAAATGCTTTCGCACGCAGTGTGAGCGATAAAAAAGACGAGCAGAACGCTCTGGATCAACGTTTTGTCACGTTGAAAGCTCAGCGCAAGTCCGTCGAACCGCTCCGGTTGGCGAACTTGCGTCGCAGCTCTTACCCTGACCCGGCCCTCATCGCAGGCACTCCCTGTACCCGTAGGTCACTCCGACCCTGCAACAGTCAGAACGTCCCGGCCCCCTGGTCATGCACCGGCCTTCCTCGGGCGGGTGCAATGGAGGACAGCCTTTCAGCTGCCCTCATGTTCAATACCAGTTCGGATCTTTCTTCAGCGTTTCCATCAACAGATCCTGCATGCCCTGGTCGGGCTTGCCGAGGAAGCGGTAGGTGGCATGTCGCGTTGGCGACTTGTCCGCCGGCAGTCCTTCGGGCACATCGACCAGCATGGCGTAAGCGTGTTTCTTGTCGAAGCTGAAGGCGACGATCAGGCGGTGGTTGAGGCATTTGTCCTGCGATTCGCAGAGCGGCCCCACCAGATACTGATCGCCATCTTCAGTCACGGCATTCATCTGTTGGTCCGGTGCGCCGGAGAGGTTCATCACCCATTCCGGCAGTCGTTCTTCCTTCTTCACCACGCCTTCCCAGGTTTCCCTGTATTGCGGGTCGGAACTCAACAGTTCGTTGACCCGCGCCTGGCCGTCATTGGCCGCCATCGCCATGGCACTACCGCCCAGGAGCAGGGCGGCTGCCAGTGTCTTTAAACCCTTCATGTTCAACCTCGACCGCGACGGCCAAAGAAGAAGGAAGCGATGAACATCACCAGGAACACGACAAAGAGAATCTTGGCGATACCCGTGGCGGTGCCCGCGATACCACCGAAGCCCAGTACTGCAGCGATGATGGCAATGATCAGGAATGTGATTGCCCAGCTCAACATGGTGATTCTCCTTGTTTCTATTTAGGGGTGTTGCCGGTCTCGGCGCGGGGGCGCCCAGATTCGTTGATCAGAAAACCCAGCGTTCTTCACGGGGCATGTCGCCCAGTGGCTGTGGCTGGTCGACGTCCATCATGCGCATCGCGCCGTTGTCGGCCTGGCTGCTGCTGACGGCGCTGAAGTGCGTCTGCGTCGCGTGTTGCATGGAAATCAGGGGCTCAGGTTGCTGACTGTGCTCCCAGCGCAGGTATTGCTGGCAGGCGATCAGCGTGATCAACAGCGCAAGTGCGCCAAA
Organism: Pseudomonas sp. B37(2017); assembly: GCF_002112885.1. Lineage (NCBI taxonomy): Bacteria > Pseudomonadati > Pseudomonadota > Gammaproteobacteria > Pseudomonadales > Pseudomonadaceae > Pseudomonas > Pseudomonas sp. B37(2017). Next base: position 479,715 of record NZ_NEIX01000003.1, read on the forward strand.
CAGGGCCTGCTGCAAGTGCAGTGGCGAGATACGCATTTGGGCGGCACGTGGGCGAGTCATCCTGGGTTCCTCACTCTTATTCGGTTGGGGCAGTGCATTTCTGCCCGGGCTGAGAGAGGTATTGCAGCCTGCATGCCAGCTTTTTTGTTTAAAAAAAACCAATAAAATCAGATAGTTATAGATGGCGTGAAAATTCCTGACGACGCATCCTGCACGATGGCCCGCGCAGGGTCGTGCGTAATGCACGATTATTTCGTAGGAGAAATCATTCTTTTTGAATTGAGGGCAGGGTGCGGATGTCAGAAAAGGAGGCAGGAAACCGCCTTGAAACTGTGCGATGTTTAAAAAATCAACAAAATCAGCGGATTAGCCGTGAGGGCAGGAGAGAGCTACCCTGCTATGACCGGAATCGATCAGAATCAACCATGCAACTTGCCCGATTTTTCCGGGACTAACCCAAGACATTCACTTATGGAGCGTAGGAAAAATGGAATCAGCCACTGAGCACCAAGGCCGCATTCTGCTGGTGGACGATGAATCCGCCATCCTGCGAACCTTTCGTTATTGCCTCGAAGACGAAGGTTATACCGTCGCCACCGCCAACAGCGCGGCTCAGGCTGACGCGCTGCTGCAACGCCAGGTGTTCGATCTGTGCTTCCTTGATTTGCGCCTGGGTGAAGACAACGGCCTGGATGTATTGGCGCAGATGCGCATTCAGGCGCCGTGGATGCGGGTCGTGATCGTCACCGCCCATTCGGCTGTCGACACCGCGGTGGACGCAATTCAGGCCGGCGCTGCCGACTATCTGGTCAAGCCGTGCAGTCCGGATCAATTGCGCCTGGCGACCGCCAAGCAACTGGAAGTACGTCAGCTATCGGCGCGTCTGGAAGCCCTCGAAGGCGAGATCCGCAAACCCAAGGACGGTCTCGATTCCCACAGCCCGGCGATGAAAGTCGTACTTGAAACCGCGCGGCAAGTGGCGGGCACCGACGCCAACATTCTGATCCTCGGCGAGTCCGGCACCGGTAAGGGTGAACTGGCCCGAGCGATTCATGGGTGGAGCAAGCGCGAGAAGAAATCCTGCGTGACCATCAATTGCCCGTCGCTGACCGCCGAACTGATGGAAAGCGAGTTGTTCGGTCACAGTCGTGGCGCGTTCACCGGGGCCAGCGAGAGCACACTGGGTCGGGTCAACCAAGCCGATGGCGGTACGCTGTTTCTCGACGAGATCGGCGATTTTCCCCTGACATTGCAACCCAAGTTGCTGCGTTTCATCCAGGACAAGGAATACGAGCGGGTAGGGGATCCAGTCACCCGCCGCGCCGATGTGCGCATTCTTGCCGCCACCAACCTCAATCTTGAAGACATGGTGCGCGACGGGCGTTTCCGTGAGGACCTGCTCTATCGCCTGAACGTCATCACCCTGCATTTGCCGCCGCTGCGCGAACGGGCCGAAGACATCCTGACCCTGGCCGACCGTTTCCTCGCTCGCTTCGTGAAGGAATACGCGCGCCCCGCGCGGGGTTTCAGTGATGAGGCTCGTGAAGCACTGTTGGGTTATCGCTGGCCCGGCAATATCCGCGAGCTGCGTAACGTGGTCGAGCGGGCGAGCATCATCTGCCCGCAGGAGCGTGTGGAAATCAGCCACCTCGGCATGGCCGAACAACCGGCGAACAACGCGCCACGGGTTGGCGCCGCGCTGAGCCTCGACGAGCTGGAGAAAGCCCACATCGGCGCGGTACTGGCGACTGCCGGCACTCTTGATCAGGCCGCCAAGACTCTGGGGATCGACGCCTCGACCCTGTATCGCAAGCGCAAGCAGTACAACCTGTGAGCATCCGCCGATGAAACTGGCGATGAAGTTGCGGACTCGCTTGTTCCTGAGCATTTCCGCGCTGATCACCGTGGCCTTGCTCGGGCTGATGCTCGGGCTGGTCAGCGTGATGCAGATGGCCGGCACCCAGGAGGCGCTGATCCGCAACAACTTCGTCACCCTCGATCTGGGGCTCAAGCTGCGGCAGACGCTTGGCGATCAACTGATCATGATGCTTGCCGAGAAACCCGATCCCGTGGCGTTCGAAGCATCCAAACAACGCTATTTCGAATTGCTCGACGAGGGTATCGCCCAAGAGCAGAAAAACGACAATCGCCAATATGGCTTCAGTCAGGCGAAGAGCGATTACCTGACCTTCCTTGAGGCGTTCGATATCTCCCGCGATCCGGGCGCCGCCCTGAGTGGTAGTGGCGACTTGCGCGAACGATTCAACACCCTGCGTAACGGTTTGATCTCAGAACACAAGCACGCGCTGGATAACATCAACGCAGTCCAGCACGCCGCCCGTGACCGGGCGCTGCTGATTTCCGGTTTGCTCGGGCTGGTGGGGCTGGCGGTGCTGATCATCGGCTTCATCACCGCCCAAGGCATCGCCCGGCGTTTTGGTGCGCCGATCGAAGCGCTGGCCAAAGCGGCGGACAACATCGGTCAGGGCAATTTCGAAGTGACCCTGCCGGTGTCCTCGGCGATGGAGATCAATCTGTTGACGCGCCGCTTCGGGCTGATGGCCGAAGCCCTGCGCGAGCATCAGGCGACCAATGTCGACGAACTGCTCGCTGGCCAGCAGCGCCTGCAAGCGGTACTCGACAGCATCGATGATGGTTTGCTGATGATCGACCGTCAGGGTCGTCTGGAACACTTGAACCCGGTGGCCCAGCGACAATTGGGCTGGGACAGCGACCGTTTCGGCGAGGGCCTGGGCACAGCGCTTCAGCGTCCAGAGCTGGATGCACAGCTGCAACTGGTGTTGCGCGGCGGCACCCTCGAGCGGGCGCCGGAAGATTTGAGCATCGAGGTCGATGGCGAATCGCGCCTGCTGACCTACAGCCTGACGCCGGTCAGCCATACCCAAGGGCATATCCTTGGCGCCGTGATGGTTTTGCATGACGTCACCGAGCAACGCGCCTTCGAACGGGTGCGCAGCGAGTTCGTGCTGCGCGCGTCTCACGAATTGCGCACACCGGTCACGGGCATGCACATGGCTTTCGGGCTGTTCCGCGAGCGGGCTAAGTTTCCTCCGGAGTCGCGCGAGTCCGACCTGCTCGACACAGTTAACGAAGAAATGCAGCGCCTGATGCAACTGATCAACGATCTGCTGAATTTCTCGCGTTATCAGAGCGGTTTGCAGAAGCTCACGCTGGCGCCGTGCTCCATCGAGGATCTGCTGGAGCAGGCGCGTTTGCGTTTCGCCGATTCGGCGGCGCAGAAGGGCGTTACCCTGCAAGTCGAAGCGCAAGGCCCGCTGCCACGCTTGCAGGCGGATCAGGCGCAGCTCGATCGAGTCCTCGACAACCTGATCGACAACGCCTTGCGCCACACGGCGCGCGACGGGCTGATCCGCTTGCAGGCCCGGCGCCATGGCGAGCGGGTGATCATCAGCGTCGAAGACAACGGCGAAGGGATTGCTTACGGTCAGCAAGGGCGGATCTTCGAACCGTTCGTTCAAGTCGGCAGGAAAAAGGGCGGGGCCGGGCTGGGTCTGGCGCTGTGCAAGGAAATCGTCCAGTTGCACGGTGGGCGGATGGGTGTTTACTCACGGCCGGGGCAGGGCACGCAGTTCTACATGGCGCTGGCGGTCTAGGCTTCGTCGTCAATCCGGCGGCCGGCTAGCCGCCGACCACGGGTGATCAGTTCGATGAACTGCACCGCGCTCAAAGCGTGGGCGAACAGCCAGCCCTGACCGAATTTCACCCCTTCGCTGCTCAGCAGCTCGGCCTGGGATTCATATTCGATCCCTTCGGCGATCACCTTCAGGTCCAGGGCCTGGGCCATGTGAATGATGTGCGGCGCGACACCGCTGCTGGCGGCGTCATGGCCGAGGGCGTCGATGAAGGCCTTGTCGATCTTCAAGCAATCCACCGGCAAGGTTTGCAGGTACGCCAGGCTGCAATAGCCGGTGCCGAAATCGTCAATCAGCACCTGATGGCCGACATCCCGCAGCGCCTGCAGGTTTTCCCGGGCCACCACCACATCGATCAGGCCGCGTTCGGTCACCTCGAAAGCAATCTGCCGCGCCGCGACTCTATGCAGGGTCAACAGCCGCGCCATGACCTGGCCGATGCGCGGCACCATCACGTCGCAGGCGGCCAGGTTCACCGAGATGTACAACTGCGGATTGGCTCGCAGCAACTGGCCCAACTGCTCAAGCAAGCGTTGCAGGACGAAGTCGGTCATCTGGCGAATCTGCCCGGTGTTCTCGGCCATCGGGATGAACAAATCGGGGCTGGTCAGCGTGCCGTCCGGCCGGCGCCAGCGCAGCAGGGCTTCGGCGCCGACGCAGTTGCGGCTGTCGAGATCGAAGATCGGTTGATAAAGCACCTGCAACTCGCCCCGGCGGATCGCGCCGTGCAGCTCGGCATCCAGCGACTGGCGCTGGCGCACGATCCAGAACACCAGAACGCCTACCAGCGCACCGAGCACCAGACAGAACGGCACCATCCACCACCAAAGCTCCGGAATGTGCATGCCCGAGCGCGGGCTGATCAGCACCAGTTGGTATTCCGGGTTATCGGTGGGCATGCGGTAGATCAGGTGCGACTGGGTGACTTGCAGCGCATCCGGAGTTTTCGGCGGCCAGGGTTCAGTGGGTGGCCAGGCTTGTGGAACGCCGAGTACCGGAATCGCCCGGGTCCCGTGATCCAGCACCACCAGCAGGCTGCTGCCGGGCGACAGGTCGACCATGTCGGTCAAATGCCCGCGTGAAGTGGCGACGCGAAAGTTGCCGCGCCCGAGCATCAGCGCTGCGCGGTTTTCATCGGGTTCGGTGGTGGTGTTCAGCCAATAGCTGTAGGTCGGGCCTTTGATGTCCGGAGGACGGATCACCGACAGGCCTTCCTGGCGCGGACGGTTGGAGCAGATCCGCGTGGCGTCCATGTAGGCCGCTTCATAGACGAAGCGGTAGTTGAACGTCACTTGCTGCAACGTGGCGATCATTTCGTCGTCGCAGCTGCGCAAGGGTTGGGCTTCGAGGTCGTCGAGGCTTTCGCGCAACTGGCCGAACAGTTGCTCCAGACGCGCCAGGAACCGCTCGCCCTGGGCGTTCATTTCCTGGCTTTCGCTTTGTTCGACCTGGCGCATGGCCACGAACAGCCCGCCGGTGATCAGCAGGCTCGCACTGAGGACAGCCGCGATCATCGCCAGAAACCAGGGGCGATAAAACCAGCTACGCAGCGTCTCTCGGGTAGCAACCATCATGGATATCCGAAGAATTACCAATGAGTTATAGCTGCTGATTGCACTTTCGCCCTGACCGTCGGGCGGGCGTCATTATTTTGTCTGATTCAGCACCAGCAGCAACGCTGCCGTTTGCGCATCCGGCGTGCCGTCAAAGCGCGTCGGGCGGTAGTGCATCTGGAAGGCCGCGAGCACATGGCGGGTCGCCACATCCAGCTCCCCGGTCTGCGGCGTCGAGTAGCCCAGGCGCGCCAGTTGGCTCTGGAACCAGGTGATGCTCGGCAGCTCGGCGTCGAACTGCGCCTGTTGGCGTGCCACGGCTTGTTCGTTGGGCCAGAGCCCCAGCCCTTCGGCCGCCAGGCGCTTCCAGGGGAACAGCGGTCCCGGGTCGAGCTTGCGCAGCGGGGCGATGTCGCTATGGCCGATGATGTGGCGCGGGCTGATGCCCTGGCGCTTGCTGATGTCCTTGAGCAGAACGATCAGCGATTGCACCTGGGCTTCGCTGTAGGGATACCAGAGGCGCCCGGTCGGCGTGTCCTTGAAGCCCGGATTGACGATCTCGATGCCGATCGAGCTGGAGTTGAGCCAGGTACGGCCTTGCCATTCGCTTTCGCCGGCGTGCCAGGCCCGCAGGTTTTCGTCCATCAGCTTGTAGATGGTGGCGTTCTTGTCGTCGCCGATCAGGTAATGGCTGCTGACTTCGCCGTGGGTCAACAACTGCAATGAGCGTTCGAGTGAAGCGGAGGTGTAGTGCACGATCACAAATTGCACGCGACTGTCGTGATTGACCGAAGGATGGCTGGTGTCAAAACGCGGGCCGCTGGCACAACCGGCCAGTAAGAGTAGCGACGCGAGCAGGGTAAAAAATTTCATGGCAGAGGGCAGTACACGCAAGACGATAATGCAACAGTGTAACGTATCGCCTTGCGCTTCGACGCTTAAAGGGCTGATTTAAACAATATGGAACAATTGCCTCAGCCCAGCTCCACCCGGTTACGCCCTGCGTTTTTCGCCCGGTAAAGCGCCTGATCGGCTCTTTTGAGCACCAGATCGCTGTGTTCTCCCGGCCGGAACGCCGCCAGCCCCATGGAAACCGTGATCGTGACGCGCTCGCCCTTGAAGTGAAACGGGCAGGCTTCGATGGAAGCGCGCAGGGTTTCCAGGAGTTTGGTGCCGACGGCCGGCGGAGTGGCCGGCAGCAGCAATACAAATTCCTCTCCACCAAATCGGGCAATGAAATCGCTGCCACGCAGGCGTTTGCGCAGCACCGTCGCGATGATCTTCAACACCTTGTCGCCGGCCAGGTGGCCGTAGTTATCGTTGATCCGTTTGAAGTGATCGAGGTCGAGCATGGCCAGGCTCAGGGTGTTGCCATGTTGCTGCCATTGGGCGATTTCATGTTCGAGCCGTTCGGTCCAGGCCGCGCGGTTGGGCAGGCCGGTGAGGGGGTCGATCAGGGCTTTCTGGCGCTGCTCTTCAAGGTGTTCGCGATAGCCGAGTGCTTCCTGCTCCATGTGCGCGACGCGCTCGGCCAGGCTTTTCAGGCGTCCGGCGACTTCCTGTTCTCGGGCGTCACGCTGCTTCTGGTGCTGATCCATCGTGCCGAGCAGGCCTTCGAGGTGGTTTTCCAGCACTTGCTTGAGATCATCCAGATCGGCCGCTTCCTGCACGCTGTTCTGCAAGCCGTCGACCTGTTCGCGGATCTGCGTGTCCATCGCCCGCGCCGCGGAGCTGTTGTCGGCGTGGCCTTCGCTGGCGGCCTGCAAGTTGCTCTGGAACGCTTCGAGGCGTTCGTTGAGTTGCTGCAAATAAGCTTCGAATTCGTGCTGGCCGCTGTCGGTAATCGCCAGCATCAAGGTCGCCAGATCGTCGAGGATCGGCAGCAGTTCGTACCAGTTCAGACCGTTTTTCAGGCGATCGCGCATGGCTTCGGCTTGCGGGCGGTGGCGCTCCGGCAGGGTCAGGTCGTCCAGCAACCCGATCAGCGTGTCTTCGATGTGTTTGGCGACCGAGCTGTAGGATGGTTCTGGCGAGTCCGGCAGGGCGTAGAGGATGTCGTGCTCGGATTGCTCGGGATCGATTGCGGCCAATGCCTGGGCGATGGGCTCGGGCAGGGGCAGGCTGTCGAGGATCACCGGCGGCGGGGTATCGCCGGGGTGGATCAGTTCGTCCGGGTTGATGGCTGTTGGCACTGTCGGCGCGAAAACCGGTGGAGGCGTGAAAGCCTGCGGCTCCGGTTTTGGCTCGGCGGGTTCTGGTTCGCTAGAGGCGGTAGGAGCTTCGGTGAGGATTCTGGCCGGCTCGAAGGCCACCACCTCCGGCTCCGCATGATACTCGGGGGTTGGCTCCGGAATTTTCGCTGGTTCGGCCACGGGGGCGGCGATCGGTGCTTGGCTGACGGGCGTAGAGGCGACCGGTTCGGCGGTCGTGACAGGCGCTTCCTGCAAGGGCGCTGTTTCATGCGTGACGGGCGCTTGCTCTGACGGTGCGGGCGGTGCCGCCACGGCAGGCTGGGTCGCCGTCGCAGGCGTTTCCTCGTTGTCGCGGCTGCCGAACAGACGCTGCAACAATCCGGGGCGTCCCGGTTCTGCCGGGGTCTCCAGCTGGCTCAAAGCCTTGCCCTGCAAGCCGCTGAGTTCGCTGAGCAGCAGCGGCATTTCCCTTGCCTGACTCACCCGGCCGTCCAGCTGCTTGGCGAATTTCTTCAGCGGCTGGGCCACATCGCGGGGCAGGGGCAGGGATTGCAACTGAGTGACCAGCGCAGTCAGTGCAGTGCTGACCTGTTCGATCCGGGTTTCCCGGCGCTGCTCGGAATCAAGCACGGCTTTTTCCAGGCGCGGCAGCAAGGCGGCGAGGCCGGCGTCCATGTCATCGGTGCGCACCACGTCGCGCATCTCTTTCATGCACTGATCGACCACGCGGTCGGTGCCTTCCGCCGCCAGGGTGCTGCGCACCAGGCCACGGCGCAGCAGGTCGAGCCGGGCGTCCCATCGACGTTCGAGCTTTTCCTGTTGTTCGATGCTTTTGAGGTATTTCTCTTTCCAGCGCTGGGCTTCGTCGCTCATTCAGGGGTTCCGCGAAGGGCAGTGCTCAACGCGGGCAATGCATCGGCCGTGAGCGAACCCGGCAGACGAATCTCTACCGCGACCGGCAGGTGATCGGAAATCGGTTGTGCCAGCACTTCGACCTTTTCCAGGGTCAGGGTCGGGCTGAGCAGAATATGGTCCAGGCAGCGCTGGGGGCGCCAGCTGGGGAATGTCGCTTCGAGTTGCGGGGCCAGCAGGCCGAGGTCGCGCAACGGCGAGTGTTGCAGCAGATCGCTGGCGTGGGTGTTCATGTCGCCCATCAGCACCTGATGCTTGTAGCCGCCGATCAGTTCGCGGATGTAGGCCAGCTGCATGCTACGCACCCGGGCGCTGAGCGCCAGGTGCATCATCACCACCACCAGCGCTTCCGGGCCTTCGCCGAAGCGCACCAGAATCGCACCGCGTCCCTTCGGACCCGGCAGCGGATGGTCTTCGATCGCCCACGGCCGCAGGCGACTGAGCACGCCATTGCTGTGCTGGGCCAGTCGGCCAAGGTTGCGATTGAGTTGTTGATACCAGTAGGGGAAGGCGCCGAGCTGGGCCAGATGTTCGACCTGATTGACGTAGCCTGAACGCAGGCTGCCGCCATCGGCTTCCTGCAGGGCGACCAGATCGAAGTCGCCGAGCAGATTGCCGATCTTTTGCAGATTGGTGGAGCGCCCGGGGTGCGGCAGCAGATGCTGCCAGCTGCGGGTCAGGTAGTGCCGATAGCGCTCGGTGCTGATGCCGACCTGAATATTGAAGCTGAGCAAGCGCAGACGGCTGTCTGCGGGCAGGCCCGTCGATTCCAGGTGATGCTCGTTGACCTGCGGATCATGCAGGCCAACGACGCGTTCGGTTCCCCAGCGGCGCATGGCGATTGCCGCGCTTAGTTGGCGGCTGCCTTGTTGGTCGCTCGCTCTTTGGCCACCAGTTGGTCAGCCAGTTTCAGCGCCTGTTCGGCACCGCCGGCAGAGCCGATGTCAAAGCGGTACTTACCGTTGACGATCATGGTTGGAACGCCGGAGATTTCATACTTCTTGGCCAGTTCGCGGGCTTTCACGATCTGCCCCTTGATGGCGAACGAATCGAAGGTCGCCAGGAACTTGTCCTTGTCCACGCCTTGAGTGGCGAGGAAGTCGGCCATGTCGTTCTTGTCGGTCAGTTTCTTGTGTTCTTTCTGGATCGCGTTGAATACGGCAGCGTGTACGTTGTGCTCGACGCCCATTGCTTCCAGGGTCAGGAACATCTGGCCGTGAGCGTCCCACGGGCCACCGAACATCGCAGGAATGCGCACGAAGTTGACGTCGGACGGCAGTTTTTCAACCCACGGATTGATCACCGGCTCGAACGCGTAGCAATGCGGGCAGCCATACCAGAACAGCTCGACCACTTCGATCTTGCCAGGCACGGCGACGGGTACCGGGTTGCTCAGTTCGACGTAAGGGGCAGCAGGGGCTTCGGCGGCCTGGGCGGTCACGCCGAACAGGCTGGCAGCGACGAGGGCGGCGCTGATGATCAGATTACGCATGCTTTACTCCTGGACAATTTTGGTCGCCTCGCGCGACCTGTTTTCAGACAGATCCTGGCGGGCATGAGTTCTGTAGTGTAACGGCAGCGGCCACAAAAAAGGGCGGCCAAAGCCACCCTTTTTATACTTGCTGCGACGGATTAATCGAGCGTTAACGTGGCAGGCGTTGGCCATTGCACACAACGCTCGAATCGCGCGTCTTAGTGCAGGCCCTGAATGTAGCTGGAGACTGCCGCGATGTCTTCGTCGCTCAGCTTGCGGGCGATGGTGCGCATGGTCATCGCGTCGCCGTCGTTGCTGCGGCCGGCTTCTTCCTTGCGGAAATCGGTCAGTTGCTTGGCGATGTACTGAGCGTGTTGGCCACCCAGGTGCGGGAAGCCGGCGGCTGCGTTGCCGGCGCCGTTCGGCGAGTGGCAGCCGGTGCAGGCTGGCAGGCCTTTCTCGAGGTTGCCGCCACGGAACAGGGCTTCACCGCGAGCGACGATCTTCGGATCGGCGGCGCCGACGCTGCCTTTCTGGCTGGCGAAGTAAGCGGCGATGTCGGCCAGGTCCTGATCGCTCAGGTTGGTCAGCAGGCCGGTCATTTCCAGAACGGTGCGCTTGCCCGACTTGATGTCGTGCAATTGCTTGGTCAGGTAGCGTTCACCCTGTCCGGCCAGCTTTGGAAAGTTTGGCGCCATGCTGTTGCCATCCGGGCCATGGCAGGCGCCGCATACGGCGGCTTTTGCCTGGCCTGCGGCTGCATCACCGGCAGCATGGGCGAAGCCTGAGATTCCCACGGTCAACAGCAGACTCACGATCAGTTTGTTCATCAGCTAATCCAACTACGGCTAAGGGTTAAGAGTTATGGACCGGGCTTACTCTCGCTCATCCAGAGGATGAGGGCCTGGTAATCCTCGGCACTGCAGTCCATGCACAAACCACGCGGCGGCATCGCCTTGAAACCCTGGGTCACGTGTTGCACCAGCGTCTCCATACCTTTCGCCAACCTCGGCGTCCAAGCTTCCTGATCGCCTCTTCTGGGCGCCATGGGTAGTTGGCCGGAATGACAGGCTCCACAAACACGGTTGTACACGGCTTCCGGATCCTGTGTAGCCTGTGCGCTGTAAAGCGGCATCAAGACTCCGGCAGCCAGCAGCCATTTCGTCATAAAACGACCTTTTCAGGGTTGAGAGCGTTCTGCGTTCTAATGCGCAATCAAGGTCTGTCGCTCTCGTGAACTTCATCCTTCGCTGGGACAAAGCACACACAAAATCTGCGGCATTATATACTGGCGTCACTGAAACGGAAGCGACACCGCGTTCCGCGCCTAATCCCGGCGCCGCCCACATCGGAAATCCCATGCAACTCAAGAATCCCATCCTCGGCCTGTGCCAACAGTCCACGTTCATGCTCAGTGCCGCCAAAGTCGATCAGTGCCCCGACGACGAAGGCTTCGAAGTGGCGTTCGCCGGTCGTTCCAACGCCGGTAAATCCAGCGCACTGAACACTTTGACTCACGCCAGCCTGGCGCGCACCTCGAAAACCCCGGGTCGCACACAGCTGTTGAACTTCTTCAAGCTAGACGATGAACGGCGTCTGGTCGACCTCCCGGGCTACGGTTATGCAAAAGTACCGATCCCGCTCAAGCAACACTGGCAGCGTCATCTTGAGGCTTACCTCGGTGGCCGCGAGAGTTTGAAGGGTTTGATTCTGATGATGGACATCCGTCATCCAATGACCGACTTCGACCTGCTGATGCTCGACTGGGCCGTTGCCGCCGGCATGCCGATGCACATCCTGCTGACCAAGGCCGACAAACTGACCTACGGCGCAGCCAAGAACACGCTGCTCAAGGTGCAGTCGGAAATTCGTAAGGGCTGGGGCGATCTGGTAACGATCCAGCTGTTCTCCGCCCCGAAACGCATGGGCCTGGAAGAGGCCTACACTGTGCTGGCGGGCTGGATGGAACTGGCAGACAAAGGCGCGGAAGCGGCGACCGAATAATCGGAATATGGAAAATTGGCTGTAGTGCGGTCAGGCAAGGCAAAAGTGTTAGTAAAAAGCGGAGTTTAGGGGACCTAAATGAGCATTTTTACTAACGCTTTTAACGCAGCATGACCGCGCTACAGCCAATTTTGAGGCAAAAAAAAGCCCCGGACTTCATATGGGGAGGGAGAAGTTCCGGGGTTTAAGTTCCGAACCGCTAGGGCGGGGTTCAGATATCTGCCAACACTTAACACAACATAGGAGCATCGAAGGGCTTCACCAGCCATTCAGTATCTCTGAGTGCCCTGTCGCAAGATTAGTTCAGAATCTTTTCAAAAAACTTTGGAATAAGCTAAAGAACGATCAGGCCTAAGCGCTTTCCGGTGCCTTTGCCGCGACGCTCGGTCGCGGCAAAACCCCGCCCCAGACGCCTCAGTGCGCCTCGTCCCAGTTGTTGCCAACCCCCACTTCTACCAGCAACGGCACATCCAGTTTTGCCGCTTCACTCATGTGCACACGAATTTCTTCGCGAACCTGATCGACCAGATCCTCGCGGACCTCCAGCACCAGTTCGTCGTGCACCTGCAGGATGACTTTGGCGTCCAGCCCGGAAGCGCTCAGCCAGTTGTCCACCGCCACCATGGCTTTCTTGATGATGTCTGCTGCGGTGCCTTGCATCGGCGCGTTGATTGCCGTGCGTTCGGCGGCAGCGCGTTCCTGCGGCTTGTTGGAGTTGATGTCCGGCAGATACAGGCGACGACCGAAGATCGTTTCCACGAAGCCCTGATCCGCCGCCTGGGTGCGGGTGCGGTCCATGTATTCACGAACGCCCGGGTAGCGCGCGAAGTAGGTGTCGATGTAGGCCTTGGCAGTCTTGGTGTCGACGCCGATGTCCTTACCCAGCTTCTGCGCGCCCATGCCGTAGATCAGACCGAAGTTGATCGCCTTGGCGCCCCGGCGCTGGTCGGAGGACACTTCGTTCAGCTCAACCTTGAACACTTCGGCCGCGGTGGCGGTGTGCACGTCCAGATTGTTGCGGAACGCGTTCATCAAGCCTTCGTCGCGAGACAGGTGCGCCATGATCCGCAGTTCAATCTGCGAGTAGTCCGCCGCCAGCAGCTTGTAGCCTTTCGGCGCGACGAACGCCTGACGGATGCGTCGGCCTTCAGCAGTGCGCACCGGGATGTTCTGCAGGTTCGGATCGCTCGACGACAGGCGACCGGTCGACGCAACGGCCTGATGGTACGAAGTGTGGATACGCCCGGTGCGCGGGTTGATCTGCTCCGGCAGGCGATCGGTGTAGGTGCTTTTCAGCTTGCTCATGGAACGGTGTTCCATCAGCACTTTCGGCAAGCGGTGATCGTCTTCGGCCAGTTTCGCCAGCACTTCCTCGGCGGTGGACGGCTGGCCCTTGGCGGTCTTCTTCAGCACCGGCAGACCGAGCTTTTCGTAGAGGATCACGCCCAGTTGCTTCGGCGAGCCCAGGTTGAATTCTTCACCGGCGATCTCGAAGGCTTCACGCTCCAACGCGACCATCTTGTTGCCCAGCTCAATGCTCTGGATGCCGAGCAGCTCAGCGTCGACGAACGCGCCCTGGCGCTCGATGCGAGCAAGCACCGGCACCAGCGGGATCTCGATATCGGTCAGTACGCTGGCCAGGCTTGGGATGGCGCTCAGCTTCTCGAACAGCGTCTGGTGCAGACGCAGGGTCACGTCGGCATCTTCGGCGGCGTATGGGCCGGCCTGTTCCAGGGCGATCTGGTCGAAGGTCAGTTGCTTGGCGCCTTTGCCGGCGATGTCCTGGAAGCTCACGGTGGTGTGATCCAGGTACTTCTGCGCCAGGCTGTCCATGTCGTGACGGGTGGCGGTGGAGTTAAGCACGTAGGACTCAAGCATCGTGTCGAAGGCGATCCCGCGTACGGTGATGCCTTCGTTCTGATCGCCACCGATGGCGCAGTTGGCCAGGATGTTCATGTCGAACTTGGCGTGCTGGCCGACCTTGAGCTTGTTCGGGTCTTCAAGGATTGGCTTGAGCGCGCGCAGCACGGTGTCGCGATCCAGCTGCTCCGGCACGCCGATGTAGGAGTGGGTCAGCGGGATGTAGGCCGCTTCGTTGGCCTGCACTGCGAAGGACAGACCGACCAGTTGTGCCTGCTGCGCATCGATCCCGGTGGTTTCGGTGTCGAAGGCGAACAGCTTGGCGTTCTTCAGTTTTTCCAGCCAGACGTCGAATCGCGCCTGATCGAGGATGGTTTCGTACGCGGCTTCAGCCGGAGCGGCAGGCACTTCTTCTTCGGCAGGCGCGCTGAACAGATCGCCGACCGGCGCAGGCTCGGTGGCAGCGCTCAGCTCCAGACGCTTGGCGTCCCGCTCCAGATCGTTGATCCAGCTCTTGAACTCCAGCAGGGTGTAGAGCTCAAGCAGTTTGGCCGAATCTTCCGGGCCCATTTGCAGGTCGTCGAGGCCGATATCCAGCGGCACGTCGACCTTGATTGTCGCCAGTTGATAGGAGAGGAAGGCCATCTCCTTGTGCTCTTCGAGCTTGGCCGGCAGGGTCTTGGCGCCGCGAATCGGCAGGGTCGGCACGATGTCGAGCTGCGCATACAGCTCGGTCAGACCGCCGTTGACCCCTACCAGCAAGCCGGAAGCAGTCTTCGGGCCAATGCCCGGAACGCCGGGGATGTTGTCGGAAGAATCGCCCATAAGGGCCAGATAATCGATGATCTGCTCCGGAGCGACGCCGAATTTCTCCTTCACGCCTTCCACGTCCATCGAACTACCGGACATGGTGTTGACCAAGGTAATGTGGCCGTCGACCAATTGCGCCATGTCCTTGTCGCCGGTGGAGATGATCACCGGGCGATCGGCGGCCGCGCTGCTGCGGGCCAGGGTGCCGATCACGTCATCGGCCTCGACGCCTTCGACGCACAGCAGCGGGAAACCGAGAGCGATCACGCTTTGGTGCAGCGGCTCGATCTGCACGCGCATGTCGTCGGGCATGCTTGGGCGGTTGGCCTTGTATTCGGCGTACATCTCATCGCGAAATGTCCCACCCTTGGCGTCGAACACCACGGCGAACGGGCTGTCCGGATACTGCTTGCGCAGGCTCTTGAGCATGTTCAGCACGCCTTTGACCGCACCGGTCGGCAGGCCTTTGGAGGTGGTCAGCGGTGGCAGCGCGTGAAAGGCGCGGTACAGGTAAGACGAACCGTCCACCAGGACGAGGGGGGCTTGGCTCATGAGCAGAATCAACCTTTTCGGCGGGCCCGGCGCTAGAATAGCGGGACCGTTGACGACAAAGGGACAAGGTTATCATGCGTACGTTAAATCGCTTGCTGCTGGTCAGTCTGATTGCTGTCTCACCGCTGGCCGCGATCGCGGCGGATGATGCGCCATCGTCGGAGCCGGAAGTTACCATTAGCACGCACACGGAAGGCGACAAGGTCATTCAGGAATACAGCCGGAGTGGATTCGTGTATGCGATCAAGGTCACACCGAAGGGCGGCAAACCCTATTTCCTGGTGCGCGCCGATGGTACGGACGCGAACTACATCCGGTCCGACCAGCCGGATATGCTGATTCCGTCGTGGGAAATCTTTACCTGGAAGTAAGTTTCCTGACTTTTAATCGGCGCCGTTTGATGGCGGCGCCAGAACTGAGCAGTTTTTAACCATGTCTGTGTTCACCCCCCTGGCTCGGCCCGAGCTGGAAACCTTTCTCGCCCCTTACGGGCTCGGCCGTCTGCTCGATTTCCAGGGGATCGCCGCCGGTAGCGAAAACACCAACTTCTTCATCAGCATGGAAAAGGGCGAGTTCGTCCTGACCCTGGTCGAGCGCGGCCCGGTGCAGGAAATGCCGTTCTTCATCGACCTGCTCGATGTCCTCCACGAAGCCGATCTGCCGGTGCCTTATGCACTGCGCACCACTGACGGCGTGGCCCTGCGCGAGCTGAAAGGCAAACCGGCGCTGCTGCAACCGCGCCTGGCCGGCAAGCACATCAAGCAGGCCAACGCCCAGCATTGCGCGCAGGTCGGTGAGTTGCAGGCGCACCTGCACCTGGCGACCCAGGGCGACAACATGATCAAGCGCAAGACCGATCGTGGCCTGGACTGGATGCTGGAAGAGGGCACGCAGTTTCTTTCGCACCTGAGCGATGAACCGCGTGCGCTGCTGCAAAAGGCGCTGGACGAAATCACCCAACAGAAAGAGAAAATTCTCGCGCTGCCACGGGCAAACATCCACGCCGACCTGTTCCGCGACAACGCGATGTTCGAAGGCACGCACCTGACCGGGCTGATCGACTTCTACAACGCCTGCTCTGGCCCGATGCTTTATGACGTGGCGATTGCCCTGAACGACTGGTGTTCGGACGATGACGGCCTGATCGACGGCCCGCGTGCACGTGCGTTTCTTGGTGCCTACGCGGCACTGCGTCCGTTCACGGCAGCCGAAGCCGAGCTGTGGCCGACCATGCTGCGAGTGGCGTGCGTGCGGTTCTGGCTGTCGCGTCTGATCGCGGCGGAATCGTTCGCCGGGCAGGACGTGTTGATCCACGATCCGAAAGAGTTCGAGCAGCGTCTGGCGCAGCGTCAGACGGTCAGTACGCCGCTACCTTTCGCCCTGTAAAAGAAAAAACCGCAGCCTGTGCAGGCTGCGGTTTTTTTGTATCAGAGCGATTCCAGGCATCCCGCCAGATCATTCCCCAGCTTCTCCAGCACTTGCTCATAACCCTGAGCCGTCGCAGGCGTGTATCCGCCCAACGCATCGAGTTCTGCCAGTTTCACCGGCAGGCCCGCCACCAGGGTCTCGGCCAGACGTGGACGCAGCGGCGGCTCACTGAACACGCAGGTCTTGCCGACTTCCTGCAAACGCGTGCGCATTGCCGCCACATGCTGAGCGCCCGGCTGCACTTCCGCCACGACGCTGAACACGCCGGTGTGTTTCAAGCCGTAGGCGTCTTCGAAGTAGTCGAAGGCTTCGTGGAAGACGAAGTAGGGTTTGCCTTCAATACCGGCCAGACGTTTCTTCAAGCGCTGATCCAGTGCATCCAGACGCTCATCGAACGCTTTGGCATTGCTCTGATAGCGCTCGGCATTGGCCGGGTCGGCGGCGCTCAGGTCAGCGGCCATTTTGTCGGCAATAACCCGTGCGTTCACCGGTGATAGCCACAAATGCGCATCGAGGCTGCCCGGGCGATGGTCGTGATCGTGTTCGTCGGCTTCTTCAGCGTGGGAATGGCTGTCCGCAGCGAAGCGGCGCAGTTTCATGCCCGGCAGATCCTGCACGGCAACGCTCGGCAGCGTACGACCGTTCAGCACGCGAGGCAGGAAACCTTCCATGTCCGGGCCGATCCAGTACAGCAGGTCCACCGATTGCACCTTGCGTACATCGGACGGACGCAACGCGTAGTTATGCGGCGAAGCGCCCGGTGGCAGCAGCACTTCCGGAATCGCCACGCCGTCCTGCACCGCAGCGGCAATCAGTTGCAGGGGCTTGATGCTGGTGAGGACTCTCACCTCGGCCTGAGCCGGACCGATCAGCAGAAAACCGGTGATGAATACGACAAAAACAGAAAAAAGTCGGGACACGATGACCACTCAATGAGGCGAGAACGGGTAACATAATAACGTCTCTAACCAAACTCGTCGCCGCTCATGCCTATTACACCGATTGCCAGCCGTCCCCATGACCACTCGCACTGCGTTCACAGCGCGCTGTCCGAGGCCGATGCCCTGTGTGCACAGAAAGGCCTGCGCCTGACCGCGCTGCGCCGGCGGGTGCTGGAACTGGTCTGGCAGAGCCACAAGCCGCTGGGTGCCTACGACATTCTGGCGGTGCTCAGCGAGCAGGACGGCCGCCGTGCCGCGCCGCCAACCGTGTACCGGGCGCTGGATTTCCTGCTGGAAAACGGTCTGGTGCACCGCATCTCTTCGCTCAACGCTTTCGTCGGCTGCGTTCACCCGAAACATTCGCACCAGGGCCAGTTCCTGATCTGCCGTGAATGCCACGCCGCCATCGAACTTGAGCAAAAAACCATCAGCGACGCCATCGTCCACAGCGCCAAGGATGTCGGCTTCATCGTCGAGGCCCAGACCGTGGAAGTGGTCGGCCTCTGCTCCGGTTGCCGGGGGGCTTGATGAGCGATGCGTTGATCCGTCTGGAGCAGGTGGCGGTCCGGTTTGCCGGGCAGAACGTGCTGGACAACATTCACCTGAGCGTCGAGCCGGGGCAGATCGTCACCCTGATCGGCCCCAACGGCGCCGGCAAGACCACGCTGGTGCGCGCCGTGCTCGGGCTGTTGAAACCCGACAGCGGCAGCGTCTGGCGCAAGCCGAAACTGCGCGTGGGTTACATGCCGCAAAAACTTCACGTCGATCCGACCCTGCCGCTGTCAGTGCTGCGCTTCCTGCGGCTGGTGCCGGGCGTCGATCGCCCACGTGCGCTGGCGGCACTCAAGGAAGTCGGCGCCGAGCATGTCATCGACAGCCCGGTGCAAAGCGTTTCCGGCGGTGAAATGCAGCGTGTGCTGCTGGCCCGGGCGCTGCTTCGCGAGCCGGAACTGCTGGTGCTCGACGAGCCGGTGCAAGGCGTCGATGTCGCCGGGCAAGCCGAGCTGTACAGCCTGATCACCCGTCTGCGTGACCGTCACGGCTGCGGCGTGCTGATGGTGTCCCACGATCTGCATTTGGTGATGAGCACTACCGATCAGGTGGTGTGCCTCAACCGTCACGTCTGCTGCTCCGGGCATCCCGAGCAGGTCAGTGGCGATCCGGCCTTCGTCGAGCTGTTCGGCAACAATGCGCCGAGCCTGGCGATCTATCACCACCATCATGACCACGCCCACGACCTGCACGGTTCGGTGGTCAAGGGGCCTGTGACAGGCCAACCTCACGTTCACGGAGATAGCTGCAAGCATGGCTGATTTTCTGTTCTACGCCCTGCTTGCAGGTCTGGCGCTGGCGGTGGTCGCGGGGCCGCTGGGCTCGTTCGTGGTCTGGCGGCGCATGGCCTATTTCGGCGACACCCTGTCCCACGCCGCTCTGCTCGGCGTGGCGCTGGGCTTTCTGCTGGATGTCAGCCCGACCGTGGCGGTGACCGTTGGATGCCTGTTGCTGGCGGTGCTGCTGGTGACCTTGCAACAGCGTCAGCCACTGGCGTCCGACACGCTGTTGGGCATTCTTGCACCGAGCACGCTCTCTCTCGGGCTGGTGGTACTAAGCTTCATGCATGAAGTGCGGATCGACCTGATGGCCTATCTGTTCGGCGACCTGCTGGCGATCAGCCCGACCGATCTGGCGTGGATCCTCGGCGGCAGCGCGGCGGTGCTGGTGTTGTTGGTGACGCTGTGGCGACCGCTGCTGGCGATCACCGTGCACGAAGAACTGGCCAAAGTCGAAGGCCTGCCGGTGGCCGGTCTGCGCATGGCGCTGATGCTGCTGATCGCAGTGGTGATCGCGGTGGCGATGAAAATCGTCGGTGTGTTGCTGATTACTTCGCTGTTGATCATCCCGGCGGCTGCGGCACAACGTCACGCCCGTTCGCCGGAGCAGATGGCACTGGGCGCGAGCGTGCTGGGCATGCTCGCCGTGTGTGGCGGGCTGGCGCTGTCCTGGTTCAAGGATACCCCGGCCGGCCCGTCAATCGTTGTGACGGCGGCCGCACTGTTTCTGCTGAGTTTTGTTCTGCCCCGTCGAGGGGTGTAGACTTGCTCGTTTTTTGCGCAAATAGAGAGTCGCAGGAATGAAGCCGTTCGCCTCCCGTTATCTGCTCCTTGTGGCCTTTTCAGTGCTGCTGGGCGCCTGCCAAAGCACGCCGCCGGTGGCCGAAGTCCCCGATGCGCGGGCCACGGCCATCGCACAGCTGGAGCAAAGCCTGGCCAGCAGCGAACTGGCCACTGCCGAAGACCAATTGGCAGCCTTGCAGGCCGAAACACCCAACGATCAATCCCTTGAGCAATACCAGCGCCAGTTGGCCGAAGCCTATCTGCGTCGCAGCCAGATCGTCCTGCAGAAGGGCGATGTGAATGCGGCCGCAACCGCATTGGCCCGTGCCCGCGTGTTGATGCCCAAGGCCCCGGCGCTGACCGGTGGCGTCAACGGCGCGATCACCGAAGCGCGCAAGGCCGAGCTGGAGAAAGCCGAAGCAGCGCTGCAGGCCGCTGAAGCCAAGCCGAAAGCCAAGGTGATCGATCCGACCGCCGAGAGCACCACGGTCGCGCTGAATATCACCGATAGCCGCAAACTTCGCCGCCAACTGGATGCGATCGCCGCCGATGTGGTGAATTACGACTGTGCGGTGAGCATCCAGGCCCCGCGCACCAATGATTACCCGTGGCTGGCGACGTTGATCACCAAGCGCGTGAAGAAGCTCGATCCGGATTTCGATCTGAAAATCGAGAAACAGATTCTGCGCACGGTGCCGGCGCAGATGGTTCTGAGCCCGCGTAAACCTTAAAAAGCATCGTCGGAACGCCGCCCGGAGCAAGCTCGCTCCCACAGGTACAGCCTGAACCCTGTGGGAGCGAGCTTGCTCGCGAAAGCGTCCTTTCAGCCAGCGAAGATCTTAAGCGGGAATAGCCTTGGCCTTAGGCTCCCGATCCCAGACCCGATGCTGCCCGATCGCAGCAAAGAATGGCTTGGTCAGCGCGCCAACATCCTTGCCTTCTAACAATCCGGCATCCGCCTCCAGCTTCAGCACATCCAGCAACTGTTTGGCCTCGCCATGCAACGCAATCGCCTTCAAGTGTTTGTACGCCTCCAGCAGGTAATGCAACGCCACCCCATCACCGCTCAACGCCTTGACCGACGCCGCGCCACCCGGCACGAACACCGCGTCGAACGCTATCGATGGCAAACCCTCCATCGACGCATCCACCGCCAGGCTTTTGCCATCGGCGGTTTTCACCGGCGCTGAGGTCGGGCCGAGCAATTTGGCGTGTGCACCTTCTGCCGCCAGCGCCTTTTTCATAGCATCAATCGCCGCACCATCGACGCCGTTGGCCGCAAGGATTGCGACTTTTCGCGTCTTGATGTTCTCCGGCAGCAGGTTGGCCTGACTCAGCGATGGCGAGTGATCCAGTGATGTCTTTGGCACGTCGACCGTGCCTTTGGCCGGTGCTGGCAACCCCAGGTTCTGCGCCACGCGCTTGGCCAGTTCCAGATCGATGTTGGCCAGGATCTCGTTCACTTCCCGCGCCCGAATGTGCTCGCGTTCAACTTTGCCCAGTTCGAAGCTGTAAGCCGAGATGATGTGTTCCTGCTCGTGCTTGCTCATGCTCTTGAAGAACAGCCGCGCCTGGGAGAAGTGTTCGCTGAACGACTCGCTGCGCTGACGGATCTTGTTGGCGTCGATACGCTCCGGATAGCTTTCGAACCCGCCGTCCTGCGCGGCCGGTGGGGTCTCTTTCGGCCAGCCGCCATCGATGGAGTTCGGTTCGTAGGACGCGCGGCCCTTGTCGATCACCGTACGGTGCTGGGCATCGCGCTGGCCGTTGTGGAACGGTGCGACCGGGCGATTGATCGGCAGCTCATGAAAGTTCGGCCCGCCGAGTCGGCTGATCTGCGTGTCGGTGTAGGAAAACAGCCGACCTTGCAGCAGCGGGTCATTGGAGAAGTCGATGCCCGGTACGATATGGCCGGGGCAGAACGCGACCTGCTCGGTCTCGGCGAAGAAATTGTCCGGGTTTCGGTTGAGGGTCATTTTGCCCAGCGGCGTGATCGGAACGATTTCCTCGGGAATCAGTTTGGTCGGGTCGAGGATGTCAAAATCGAAGTCGTGCTCGTTTTCTTCCTCGATGACCTGTACGCCGAGTTCCCATTCCGGGTAATCACCCATCTCGATAGCTTCCCAGAGATCGCGCCGGTGGTAGTCGGTGTCTTTACCCGCAAGCTTCTGCGCTTCGTCCCACACCAGCGAACAGGTGCCGGCAGTTGGACGCCAGTGGAATTTGACGAAGCGCGATTTGCCCTCGGCGTTGATCAGCCGGAAGGTATGCACACCGAAGCCCTGCATGCTGCGCAGGCTTTTCGGGATGGCCCGGTCGGACATGGCCCAGATGACCATGTGCGCCGATTCCGGCACTAGCGACACAAAATCCCAGAACGTGTCGTGAGCCGAGCCGCCGGTAGGGATCTCGTTATGCGGTTCGGGTTTCACCGCGTGGACGAAGTCAGGAAACTTGATCGCGTCCTGTATGAAAAATACCGGCATGTTGTTGCCGACCAGATCGAAGTTGCCTTCGTCGGTGAAGAACTTCACGGCAAAACCACGCACGTCACGCACGGTGTCGCCGGAACCGCGTGGCCCCTGTACCGTGGAAAAACGCACGAACACTGGGGTTTTCTTCCCCGGATCCTGCAGGAAACCGGCCTTGGTCAGCGTCGAATGGTTCTCGTAGCTCTGAAAGAAACCATGAGCGCCGGTGCCGCGAGCGTGGACGATGCGCTCGGGAATCCGCTCATGGTCAAAGTGCGTGATTTTTTCACGCATGATGAAGTCTTCCAGCAGCGACGGCCCGCGAGCACCGGCCTTGAGGGTGTTCTGGTTGTCCGCGACCTTCACGCCCTGATTGGTGCGCAGGGCCTGGCCGGTGGCGTCGGAGCGAAATTTTTCCAGGCTGTCGAGTTTGGCGTTGGTGTTGGCGCGATCCGCGGTATCGGTTCCGGCCAGCTCACTTTTGGAAGGGACAGGTTTTTTGCTGCTCATCAGACGTAAACTCCTCGTTTGACCTCGGTGTTGCCGAGGCTCTTGAGTGGTTCCCGGACACGGCGCCCGGAGTTTCAAGTCGCTTAACTAGTGACTGATGAGGGTTTTGGCCGTTCCTTTTTTATGACCTTTGATCGCGTTATTGCCAAATGAAAGGTTGAATGCGGAATAAATGCTAATAACCTCTATACGGACAGGCTAAAATGCGCGCCCGGCTAACCGCTGATCCTTTTCCAACGCGCCCCACAAGGTTCGCTACGTGATCGAGTTTCAAAACGTCCATAAGACTTACCGCGTCGCCGGTAAGGACATCACCGCGCTGCACCCGACCAGCTTCTCCATCGAGAACGGTCAGGTGTTCGGCCTGATTGGCCATTCCGGTGCGGGAAAAAGTACCCTGCTGCGTCTGATCAATCGCCTGGAGCAATCCAGTGGCGGCAAGATCATCGTCGACGGCGAAGAAGTCACCGCGCTGGACGCCAACGGCCTGCGCCGTTTCCGTCAGCAGGTCGGGATGATCTTCCAGCACTTCAACCTGCTGGCATCCAAGACCGTGGCCGACAACGTCGCGCTGCCGCTGACCCTGGCCGGTGAACTGTCCCGCGCCGAGATCGACCAGCGTGTGGCCGAGTTGCTGGCGCGGGTCGGTCTGTCCGATCACGCCAAAAAGTACCCGGCACAGCTGTCCGGCGGTCAGAAGCAGCGCGTCGGCATCGCCCGTGCTCTGGCGACCAAGCCGAAAATCCTGCTGTGCGACGAGGCCACCAGCGCCCTCGACCCGCAGACCACGGCGTCGGTCCTGCAATTGCTGGCCGAGATCAACCGCGAACTGAAACTGACCATCGTCCTGATCACCCACGAGATGGATGTGATCCGCCGCGTGTGCGATCAGGTTGGCGTGATGGACGCCGGTGTGATCGTCGAGCAAGGTTCGGTGGCCGATGTGTTCCTGCATCCGAAGCACCCGACCACCAAGCGCTTTGTTCAGGAAAGCGAGCAGATCGACGAAAGCGAGCAGCGCGATGACTTCGCTCACGTGCCGGGTCGCATCGTGCGTCTGACCTTCCAGGGCGAAGCGACCTACGCGCCGTTGCTCGGTACCGTCGCCCGGGAAACCGGTGTGGACTACAGCATCCTGGCCGGTCGTATCGACCGCATCAAAGACATTCCTTACGGGCAATTGACCCTCGCCGTCACCGGTGGCGACATGGAAGCGGCCTTTGCCCGCTTCACCGCCGCTGACGTTCACATGGAGGTGTTGCGCTAATGGAAGACCTGATGAGTTTCTTCACCAATATCGACTGGTACGAAATCTGGCTCGCCACCGGCGACACCATGATGATGCTCGGCGGTTCGCTGTTGTTCACCGTGCTGCTCGGCCTGCCGCTGGGCGTGTTGCTGTTCCTGTGCAGCCCGCGTCAGTTGCTCGAAGCCAAAGGCGTTTACGCGCTGCTGTCGCTGGTGGTGAACATCCTGCGTTCGCTGCCGTTCATCATTCTGTTGATCGTGATGATCCCGTTCACCGTGCTGATCACCGGCACCTCGCTGGGCGTGGCCGGTGCGATTCCGCCGCTGGTAGTGGGCGCGACCCCGTTCTTCGCGCGGCTGGTGGAAACTGCCCTGCGTGAAGTCGATCGCGGCATCATCGAAGCGACCCAGTCGATGGGCGCGACCACTCGCCAGATCATCATGAACGCCTTGCTGCCGGAGGCCCGTCCGGGCATCTTCGCAGCGATTACGGTGACGGCGATTACACTGGTTTCCTACACGGCGATGGCCGGTGTGGTCGGCGCCGGTGGCCTGGGTGACCTGGCGATCCGTTTCGGCTATCAGCGGTTCCAGACCGACGTGATGATCGTGACCGTGGTGTTGCTGCTGATTCTGGTGCAGGTGCTGCAAATGGTAGGCGACCGACTGGTCGTGCACTTCTCGCGCAAATAACCGGTTTTGTAATGACATGAGCCGGCCATTCGCTGGCAGGCGCCAGACGGGCGCCGTAAAAAGGAGTTAGCTGAATGAAAAAACTGATCGTTGCCCTGGCTGCCGTTGCAGCGTTCTCGGCCCACGCCGACGAAACCCTGACCGTTGCTGCCACTCCGGTGCCGCACGCGGAAATCCTCGAGTTCGTGAAGCCGGTACTGGCCAAAGAAGGCGTGGATCTGAAGGTCAAGGTCTTCACCGACTACGTTCAGCCGAACGTGCAGGTGGCCGAGAAGCGTCTGGACGCCAACTTCTTCCAGCACCAGCCGTACCTCGATGAGTTCAACAAGGCCAAGGGCACCAGCCTGGTGTCCGTGACCGGTGTGCACCTGGAACCGCTGGGCGCCTACTCCAGCAAGTTCAAGAAAATCGAAGAGCTGCCAAGCGGCGCCAACGTGGTGATCCCGAACGACGCCACCAACGGCGGCCGTGCGCTGTTGCTGCTGGCCAAGGCTGGCGTGATCACCCTGAAGGATCCGACCAACATCCTGTCGACCGTCAAGGACATCGCCCAGAACCCGAAAGACCTGAAGATCCGTGAACTGGAAGCCGCGACCATCCCGCGCGTGCTGACCCAGGTCGACCTGGCGCTGATCAACACCAACTACGCGCTGGAAGCCAAGCTCGATCCGTCCAAGGATGCGCTGGTCATTGAAGGCAGCGACTCGCCTTACGTGAACATCCTGGTGTCCCGCGCGGACAACAAGGACAGCGACGCCATGAAGAAACTGGCCGCTGCGCTGCACAGCCCGGAAGTGAAGAAATTCATTACCGAGAAGTACAAAGGCGCGGTACTGCCGGCGTTCTAATCTGATCGTGCCCATGCTCTGCGTGGGCATGCATCCCCGGACGCTCCGCGTCCGCTGGGACGCAGAGCGTCCCTTGCTGCATTCCCACGCAGAGCGTGGGAACGATCAAAACGAAAAGGGGACGCCAGTGGCGTCCCCTTTTTTGTGCGTTCATTTTTACTTGCGGTTAAGCATCACCGGCAACTGCGCAACCAGCTTGGCATTATTCAACGGCGCCCGAATAAACCCGCGCTGCGTCCCGTCCGGCCCAATCACTGCCAGGTTCCCACTGTGATCCACCGTGTAATTCGGCTTGCTGGTATCCGCCGGAATGAACGGGATGCTCACCGCGTTCGCCACCTTCTGCAGCTCGTCGATCGACTTCGGCGTCAGGCCGATGAACTGTGGATCGAAGTAGCCCAGGTACTGCTTCAACTGCGCAGGGTTGTCGCGGTTCGGGTCGACGCTGACCAGCACGATCTGCAATTTATCCACAGCGTCCTTCGGCAGTTCGCTCTTGATCTGGCGCAGCTGGGCGAGGGTGGTCGGGCA
Organism: Pseudomonas sp. B37(2017); assembly: GCF_002112885.1. Classification (NCBI taxonomy): domain Bacteria; kingdom Pseudomonadati; phylum Pseudomonadota; class Gammaproteobacteria; order Pseudomonadales; family Pseudomonadaceae; genus Pseudomonas; species Pseudomonas sp. B37(2017). The sequence continues at coordinate 505,530 of NZ_NEIX01000003.1, forward strand.
GATGTCCGGGCAGAAGGTGTAGCCGAAGAACAGCAGGCTCCACTTGCCCTTGAGCTCGTTGACCGTGACCGGTTGGCCGTCCTGATTGGTCATCGTCACGTCCGGCAGGTTGCGGCTCTGCGGCAGCAGGATGATGCCGGCGTCGATCAGTGCGGTCGGGTCGCCCTGGCCCTTGCCGCTCAGCACTTTGTTGACGGTCAGGCCGAGGATCAGCGCGATCACGGCGACGAGGATGAAGACGGTTTTCTGGGTTCGAGTCATAGGTTCAACAGTAAGTAGTGGTCTACGAGCAGGGCGATGAACAGCAGAAACAAGTACCAGATAGAGTACTTGAAGGTGTTGATCGCCGCGTGCGGCCGAGTGCCACGGTACAGCACCACGGCCCATTGCAGAAACCTGGCGCCCAGCCCGAGCGCGCAGATCAGGTACAGCAGGCCGCTCATGTGGATCACATACGGCAACAGGCTGACCGCCAGCAGGGCGAAGGTGTACAGCAGAATGTGCACCTTGGTGTAGTGCTCGCCATGGGTGACCGGCAGCATCGGAATGTCGGCCTTGGCGTATTCCTCTTTGCGATGGATCGCCAGCGCCCAGAAGTGCGGTGGGGTCCAGGCGAAGATGATCAGCACCAGCAGCAACGGTTCGGCGCTGACGTGGCCGGTGGCGGCGGTCCAGCCGAGCAGCGGCGGGGCAGCGCCGGCAAGGCCGCCGATGACGATGTTCTGCGGCGTCGCGCGTTTGAGGAAACCGGTGTAGATCACCGCGTAGCCGAGCAGTGAGGCCAGGGTCAGCCATGCGGTCAGCGGATTGGTGAAGGTCAGCAACAAGGCCTGGCCGAGCAACGCCAGCACCAGCGCAAAGGTCAGTGCTGCCGTGGGCGAAACCCGGCCCTCCGCCAGCGGCCGTTTGTGGGTGCGGGCCATGACCGCATCGATGCGCCGGTCCACCACATGATTGACTGCCGCCGCGCCACCGGCACACAACGCAATCCCGAGGTTGCCGAACACCAGCACCGTCCACGGCACCCCGGCGCGGGTCGCGAGGAACATGCCAACCAGCGAGGTGATCAGCATCAGCACCACGACTTTCGGTTTGGTCAGCTCCAGGTAATCACGCCACAGCGCCTGCGCCGGACGTTCGCCGATCAGAATCGCCATGGCGTCTCTCCTTTAATAGTGATGGGCGCCGCCGAGTGTTTGCGCGGGCTCAGGCGCCAGCGCGCGATCATCGGTTGCTTGACCCGAAACAGGCTGGTCCGCGCGTGATAGTTGACCAGCACCATCGTCAGCAGCAGCGCCGCACCGCCGGCGTTATGCGCCACAGCCACCGGCAGCGGCAGATGGAACAGCACGTTGCTGATGCCAAGGGTGATCTGCGCGGCGAGGGCGATCAGCACCAGCCCGGCCAGTCGCGTCATGCCCACCACTTTCAGTTGCCAGGCCAGACCAAGCAGGACAATCGTCACCAGCAGGGCGCCGATGCGGTGGGTCAGGTGAATCGCCGTGCGTGCATCGCTGTCGAGTTGCCCGCCGAGGTAGTTGGGGCCGATGTGTTGGGTCAGGTGAAAGCCGTTGGCGAAATCCGCCGGCGGCAGCCATTGGCCGTGGCAGGTCGGAAAGTCGATGCAGGCCACCGCCGCATAGTTGGAGCTGACCCAGCCACCCAGCGCGATCTGGCCGATCACCAGCAACAGGCCGGCGGTCGCCCAATATTGCAGACGCTTGGGCACGGTCAGCGCCGGCAGCACGCCGGACAGTCGCAAGGTCAGCAGAAACAGCAGGCTCAAGGTCGCGAAGCCACCGAGCAAATGCCCGGTCACCACTTGCGGCCAGAGCTTGAGTGTCACCGTCCACATGCCAAATGCGGCCTGGGCGAACACCACCGCCAGCAGAAACAGCGGCAGTTTCAGCGGTTGCCCCGGATGACGACGATTGACCCACGCGCGCCCGGCCAGTACCGAGATCAGCATGCCGAGGGTGCCGGCGAAGTAGCGGTGGATCATCTCGTTCCAGCCTTTGTGCGCCTCCACTGGCGAGTCGGGGTAATGCAGTTCGGCATGGGCCAGTTGGGCTTCGCTTTTCGGCACGCTGATGAACCCGTAGCAGCCCGGCCAGTCCGGACAGCCGAGGCCGGCGTGGGTCAGGCGGGTGTAGGCGCCGAGCAGCACTACGATCAGTGCCAGCAGGGTGGCAAACAGCGCGAGGCGAAATCCAGGTTTGGCCATGACGATGCCCTTATCCGATGTTCGACAGTTTCAGCAGGTGGCGCAGGTCGTTGAGCAGATCCTTGCCTTTCACGCTCGGGTCGTAGCGCAGCACGAGGTTGCCGTGGGGATCGATGATCCACAGCTGCGGTGTGGCCTTGTCGCCTGTGGCCTTGCTGAAGGTGGCTGCGTCCAGCGGGTAGCGTTGCAGCTGCGGATATTCGCGGGTCAGCTTGGCTTCGTAGTCGGCAGCCAACGGTTGTGCAGCGGCCAGGGCGTGGCTGGCGCGCCCGGCTTCGCGGCCGAGGCCGATCTGGATCTGCCGCGCCAGGTACACCAGTTGCTGGCAGTCCACCGCGCAGTCCTTCGGTGCGGTGACCAGCATCTGCCAGCGGGTTTCGTCAGCCTGGATGCCGAGGTCGGCGCGGGTCTGGCCGTTGCCGATCAGTTCGCCGTGGTAGCTGCGACCTTCCGGCACCCAGAACTGCAACTTGTACATGCCGGTGGCGAGGATCATCGGCCCGACCACGCCGAGCACGATCAGCAGCAGCTGGATGCGTCCGCGACGGCGACTGGCCGGGGCTTTTGCTTCAGACATGCTGGGTGGATTCATGGCCGCTCCCATGGTGTTTCTCCTTTGCGTTGTGCCAGCCGAGATAGAGGTAGAGACCGAACAGGGCGGTGGCCATGGCGAACCACTGCACGGCGTAACCGAGGTGTTTTTCCGGGCCCATCGCGACCACCGGCCAGTCGGCCTGATAGCTGGCGGGTCCAGGTTCGGCGCGTAATTCGTAGGCGAAGCCGTCGCGTTCGAGGGTTTTCCACAATTTTGCGGGTTCGACGGCGGTGACGGTTTGCGGCCAGCGGCTGCTGACCGGATCGGCATGCAGCTGGAAGGTGGCGCCGGGGGCGACGTACACCCAGGCATCGATGTTCACGGCGTCGGTCGGTGTGTTGAATTGCGGGGCTGTGCGCCGGTCCGGCCACGGCAGCCAGCCGCGATTGACCAGCAGCCACTGGCCGCTGCGTTGATCCTGAAACGGTTGCAGCAATTCGACGCCAACCTTGCCGTTGCGCTGACGGTTGTCCAGCAACAGGCTGTGGGCGGCATCGAACTGGCCGTGCAGATGCACCCGGCGAAACGCCGGATCGGCGCTGTGCAGCAACTCGGTGCTGGCCATCGGTTCGGCGGCGCGGCGTTCGGCGTAGCTGGCGAGCAGGGCGGTTTTCTCCGCGCCCCGGCCCAGTTGCCAGAAGCCCAGCGAAATCAGCAACGGCAGCAGCAGGCCGACTACCAGTGTCGGCACCACGCCCGGCCGGAAGCGCTTCATGGCCGTGCCAGAAAATCAGTGTGCGCGATCGCTATACTCAACTGCATCGCTTGTTCCCCCGGAGTTCTTCCCATGCTCAAAGCAGCCATCGTCCTGATGCTGATTGCCACGGTGGTCAGCCTGTTCAGCGGCCTGTTTTTCCTGGTCAAGGACGACAGCAGATCGAATCGGCTGGTGATCGCCTTGAGTGTTCGGGTGGCATTGGCCGCTGTCACCGTCGGCTTGATTGCCTGGGGTTTTTACAGCGGCCAACTGGTGTCGCACGCGCCTTGGTGAGCTGATCCTCAGAGCACGTAAACGAAGATGAACAAGCCGATCCACACCACATCGACGAAGTGCCAATACCAGCTCGCCGCTTCAAAGCCGAACTGATGTTCGTTGTCGAAGTGGCCCTTCATGATGCGCATCAGCATCACGAACAGAATGATCGTGCCGATGGTCACGTGGGCGCCGTGGAAACCGGTGAGCATGAAGAACGTCGCGCCGTAGATGCCCGAGCCGAGGGTCAGCCCCAGTTCGTGGTAGGCGTGGATATATTCTTCGGCCTGGAAGCCGAGGAACGCGCAGCCCAGCAGCACGGTGATCGCCAGCCACAGTTTCAGCGCGCCGCGATGACCTTTCTTCAGCGCGTGGTGGGCGATGGTGATGGTCACGCTGGAGCTCACCAGCAGGATGGTGTTGATCAGTGGCAGGCCCCAGGGGCTGATGACTTCCTTGGGCGGCGGGAACAGTTTCGGATCCGGCGTGTGCAGCAGCGGCCAGGTGAACTGGAAATTCGGCCAGAGCATGTGGGCGATGCCTTTGGTGCCTTCGCCGCCCAGCGCCGGGCCGGAGATGTGCCGCACGTAGAACAGCGCGCCGAAGAAGGCGACGAAGAACATCACCTCGGAGAAGATGAACCAGCTCATGCCCCAGCGGAACGAGCGGTCCAACTGCGGGCTGTACAACCCCGCGCGGCTTTCCTTGATCACCGTACCGAACCAGCCGAACAGCATGTACGCCAGCAACAGGCCGCCGACGAAAAAGATCAGCGGGCCGTGGGATTCCGGGCGCGCTGCCTTCAGATCGTTGAACCAGGTCGCCAGACCGTACACGGTGACGAACATCCCCACCGTGGCCACGATCGGCCACTTGCTCTGGGCCGGGACGTAATAGTGCTCATGAGTTGCCATTTATTGTTCTCCTTATCGGGCACGCTTAACCGCCAGTGTTTGCAGCCACCGGAGGATGTCGGGCGGTGATATCGAACAGCGTGTAGGACAGCGTCAGGTGCTTCACGTCCTTGGGCATGTCGCGGTCAACGATGAAACGCACCGGCATCTCGATCTGCTGACCGGGCTGCAGCACCTGCTGGGTAAAGCAAAAGCATTCGGTCTTGTGGAAATACGCCGCTGCATTGCTCGGCGCGATGCTCGGTACGGCTTGAGCGCTCATCGGTTTGTCGGTGGGATTGCGCGCGATGAAGATCATCTCGTTCACCGCGCCGGGGTTGGCCGTCAGTTCGTCATGCTTGGGGTAGAAGTCCCACGGCATGTCGGCGGTGTTGGTCGACAGAAACTGCACCCGCACCTGCCGGGTGGCATCGACGGTCTGCTCGCCCTCGTACTGCCCGGCGGTCTTGCCGTTGATGCCGAACGCCTTGCACATCACGTCGTAGATCGGCACCAGGGCAAAACCGAAGACGAACATCGCCACCACCACGCCGAGCAGTCGGGTGACCAGCTTCTTCATCGAAATCGAGTCAGCCATGGTGGCGGTCCTCAACGGCTACGGGGTTCATTTCACTTCCGGCGGCGTGGTGAAGGTGTGATACGGCGCCGGTGACGGCACGCTCCATTCCAGACCTTCGGCGCCATCCCACGGTTTGGCCGGTGCCGGCTCGCCGCCACGGATGGTCTTGATCACGATGAACAGGAAGAAGATCTGCGTGGCACCGAACATGAACGCGCCGATCGACGAGACCATGTTGAAGTCGGCGAACTGCAGGTTGTAGTCCGGAATCCGCCGGGGCATGCCCGCCAGGCCCACGAAGTGCATCGGGAAGAACGTCAGGTTCATGCCGACGAAGGACAGCCAGAAGTGCAGCTTGCCCAGGGTTTCGTCGTACATGTGGCCGGTCCATTTCGGCAGCCAGTAGTAGGCCGACGCGAAGATCCCGAAGATCGCCCCCGGCACCAGCACGTAGTGGAAGTGCGCAACCACGAAGTAGGTGTCCTGGTACTGGAAGTCCGCCGGGGCGATGGCCAGCATCAGCCCGGAGAAACCGCCGATCGAGAACAGAATCACGAACGCCACGGCAAACAGCATCGGCGTCTCGAAGGTCATCGAGCCTTGCCACATGGTGCTGGCCCAGTTGAACACCTTCACCCCGGTCGGCACCGCGATCAGCATCGTCGCGTACATGAAGAACAACTCGCCCACCAGCGGGATGCCCACCACGAACATGTGGTGCGCCCAGACAATGAACGACAGGAACGCGATGCTCGCCGTGGCGTAGACCATCGAGGTGTAGCCGAACAGCGGTTTGCGCGAGAAGGTCGGGATGATCTGGCTGACGGCACCGAAGGCCGGCAGGATCATGATGTACACCTCGGGGTGGCCGAAGAACCAGAACACATGCTGGAACAGCACCGGGTCACCGCCACCGGCGGCACTGAAGAAGCTGGTGCCGAAGTGGATGTCCATCAGCATCATCGTCACGCACCCGGCCAGCACCGGCATCACCGCGATCAGCAGGAACGCGGTGATCAGCCAGGTCCAGACGAACAGCGGCATTTTCATCAGGGTCATGCCGGGGGCGCGCAGGTTGAGGATGGTGGCGATCACGTTGATCGCGCCCATGATCGAACTGATCCCCATCAGGTGGATGGCGAAGATGAAGAACGTCACGCTTTCCGGCGCATAAGTGGTGGACAGCGGTGCGTAGAACGTCCAGCCGAAGTTCGGCCCGCCACCGGCGGTGAACAGGGTCGAGACCAGCAGCAGGAACGCCGCCGGCAGCAGCCAGAAGCTGAAGTTGTTCATCCGCGGCAGGGCCATGTCCGGCGCGCCGACCATCAACGGGATCATCCAGTTGGCGAGGCCGACGAACGCCGGCATCACCGCACCGAACACCATCACCAGACCGTGCATGGTGGTCATCTGGTTGAAGAACGCAGGCTCGACGATCTGCAGGCCGGGCTGGAACAGCTCGGCGCGGATCACCATGGCGAACGAGCCGCCGAGCAGGAACATGCAGAACGCAAACCACAGGTACAGCGTGCCGATGTCCTTGTGGTTGGTGGTCAGCACCCAGCGCATCAGGCCTTTGGCGGGGCCGTGGGCGTGGTCGTGGTCGGCATGACCGTGGTCATCGATGACAGCGCTCATGGCCGGTCTCCTTCAAGTGAGTGGACTGGGCAGGCCGGGGCGCAGGGCCCCGACCGGTTCACGAAGTACGCAATAGACCGGCTCATTTGCTTTCCGCCTGTTTCAGCTCCAGCACTTCTTTTGGCGTGACCATGTCGCCCTTGTTGTTGCCCCAGGCGTTACGTTCGTAGGTCACGACCGCTGCGATATCGACTTCCGACAGCTGCTTGCCGAACGCCGCCATGGCGGTGCCGGGCTTGCCGTGGAAGACAATGCTCAGGTGCGCGTCTTTCGGGCCGGTGGCGATTTTCGAGCCCTTGAGGGCCGGGAACATCGGCGGCAGGCCCTGGCCTTCAGCCTGGTGACAGGCGACGCAGGTGGTGTGGTAGATCTTGTCGCCACGTTCCTTGAGTTCGTCGAGGGTCCATTCCTTGCTGGTCAGCTCCTTGAGCTGCAATGCTTCGGCCTTGCGCTCGGCGAGCCATTTTTCGTAGTCGGCCTTCTCCTTGACGTCGACCACGATCGGCATGAAGCCGTGGTCCTTGCCGCACAGCTCGGCGCACTGACCACGGTAGAGGCCGGGCTTGTCGATGCGGGTCCAGGCTTCGTTGACGAACCCCGGGATCGCATCGCGCTTGACCGCGAAGGCCGGCACCCACCAGGAGTGGATCACGTCGGCGGAGGTCACGAGGAAGCGCACCTTGGCCCCGGTCGGCAGCACCAGCGGCTTGTCGACCTCGAGCAGGTAGTGCTCGCCCTTGGCTTCCTTGTTGTGGATCTGCTCGGCGGGCGTGGCCAGGTTGCTGAAGAACTCGACGTCCTGGCCCAGGTATTTGTAGTGCCACTTCCACTGATAACCGGTGATCTGGATATCGATATCCGGCTCACTGGTGTCGTACATCTTGATCAGGGTCGCGGTCGCCGGAACGGCCATCGCCACCAGGATCAGCAGCGGGACGACGGTCCAGAGAATTTCGACGGTGGTGCTTTCGTGGAATTTTGCGGCGACCTGCCCGGTTGAACGGCGGTGCACCATCATCGACCAGAACATGGCGCCGAAGACGATGATCCCGATCACCACACAGATCCAGAAAATGGTCATGTGCAGGTCGAATACTGCGTGACTGATTTCAGTCGCTCCAGGCGCCATATTCACAGTCCAGGCAGCGTGCGCCGGGCTGAAAATCGACCACAACAGGAGGCCCATCCAGACGTGTGGATGTCGCATCATTGCGGGTTCCCCTTATCGTTCTTGTTATCCCGCCGGCTTTCACCAGAGGCAAGGGAGCGGCTGCATCAGACTACGAACTTGAATCGCCGGGCCTTGCTGCGTGGGCAGTCGGGCGTCATCAGCTAACTCCATTCAATGGCGAGTATAGACAGCGGCTGAAAAATGCAATGTGCGGACGTAAATCGAATGAAACAGCTGACGCTTGCGTTCCAGGGCACGAATGGAGAAGGATGCAGACGAGTGGTGGCAAACCGATATAACGCCGTTGCATCAAGGATGAAATAATTATGACAAATGCGTCTTAGCATTTTTCGTAAGCCAGCTAAGTTATGTCTTCCCTATTTCATTGCCTTGTTTCCTGGAGTTTTCATGAACACCGCCGCATTGCGCGAGCAGATCCACATAGCCCGACAACACGAGATTGAAACCGGAAAGCTGACCCGTCAGCTGGAAGCCCAACTGCAACACCTGCACCCGGCCATCCAGTTGCCGGAAACCGACGCCAACGGCGTGCTGACGCGTTTTGTCGCCGCCTACATCGACGAAGTGCCAGACCTGCTGGATGCAGCCAATGAAGTCGCCAGGGAAGCGGGAATCGAGTCGCAGATCAAACCGGTGCTGAAAATCGCCGAGCAGTACTTCATCCAGCCGCCCGTGGGCCTGGACAGTCTGCTGGACGAAGCCTATCTGGCGCACCGTTTTGTCGAAGAGGTAAACGACCTGTACATCAAGCATTTCGGCCAGCCACTGATCCCCTTGGACATGACGGTCGCCAATCTGATTGCTCACCAGTTGATCGGTGAGGAATTTGCCAACCAACTCGACGAAGTGGTGCATCACGCGGTGGACAGCATGCTCGACGACGACAGCTTTGCGCTGGAGTCGGTGGAAGCCTACCGCGAGAAACTCAGCAGCCCGGACACCGGTGCGGCGTGGAAACGCTGGCCGTGCATGAGCCGCCGTTTGGGCGTGGGCCTGGAGCTGGATCAGCCTGCGGCTTGATCTCGGCGCAAACGATTGGGGGAACAGATTGCTCTGTTCCCCCAAGTGTTTTCAGCCCGCCGCTCCGATCCCGGTGGTGGTGCGGATCCGCCCTTCGAGCCGCCGTTTCAACCCGCGCGACTCGATCAACAGTTTCGCCCCCTTGGCCGCATTCGCCCGGCCCCACTCTTCGAGCAGTTCCAGACACGAATGGTCGATGTAGCTCAGATTGTTGAGCGGCACATGCACCGTGGTGCCCGGCGGAATGCTGCCCAGCACCTGCGTCAGTGCCGGCACTTTGAGGAACGTTGCCGCGCCCACCAGACGCAACTCCATTTCCCCGTCCTGCGGCAGATCGATCAGGCTGATTTTCAGGCGTGAAGCCTTGAACGCCAGCTTCACCAGGGTCAGGCCGAAACCGATCAGCACACCAGTCAGCAGGTCGGTGAAGATGATCGCCAGCGCCGTGGCGGCGTAGGTGAACATCGGCATCCGGCCATAACGCCCCAGACCACGGAACGCCTTGAGATCCACCAGTTTGAAACCGGTGTAGACCAGAACACCCGCCAGACTCGCCACAGGAATGCTCTGCAACACGCTCGACAGCAACAGCACGAACGCCAGCAGCCACAGGCCATGGAAAATCGTCGAGTAGCGCGTGGTGGCGCCAGCCTGGACGTTGGCCGAACTGCGCACGATCACCCCGGTCATCGGCAGCGCACCGACCAGCCCGCAGAGCATGTTGCCGACGCCTTGCGCCGACAGCTCACGGTCGAAATCCGAACGCGGGCCGCTGTGCATGCGATCCACCGCGGCGGCGGACAGCAGGGTTTCAGCGCTGGCGATGAAGGCCACAGCGAACGCGGCGATCAGCAGCGTTGGATCGGCGAGACTGAGCAGGTCCGCTGGTTTCAGCCAGTCGATGGCTTCGGCGAGATTCTCTGGCACTTCAACTCGTTTCACTTGCAACGCCAACAGCAGGCTGGCACCTGTCGCCAGGCCGACACCGAGCAGCGCGCCCGGAATGAAGCGCAGCGAATGCGGGCGGAATTTCTCCCACAGCCACATCACGGCGATGGTCGAAAGCCCGAGCAACCCGGCCTGCCAGCCAAGGGACGGCAAGGCCTGCGCCACCGCGCCGGGGAATGCCGTGAGGTTGTCCAGACCAGACGGTTTCGGCGCGGCATCCAGCATCACATGTACCTGCGACAGCACAATCAGCACGCCAATCCCCGCAAGCATGCCGTACACCACCGCTGGCGCCGTGACCCGGAACCAGCAACCGAGCTTCAGCCGTCCGGCCACCAGTTGCAGGAAACCGGCGAGCAGTAGGATCGGCCCGAGCATTTCGATGCCGTGCTGGCGCACCAGCTCGAACACCAGCACCGCCAGACCCGCCGCCGGCCCGCTGACCTGCAACGGCGAACCCGCCAGCCAGCCCACCACCAGACCGCCGATGATCCCGGTGATCAGGCCTTTGGCTGGCGGCAGCCCTGACGCAATGGCAATGCCCATGCACAGCGGCAGGGCGACCAGAAACACAACCACTGAAGCGAGCAGCTCCCGTGGCAACACAGCTTTCAATTGAGCCGCACGCATGGCGATACTCCCGAAGTTTTCTTCAGGCGTGGCGAGGCCGGACCGCTGAAACAGCGGCCGGCGTCAAACCACACAGATTTTTAGGAGGATTTAGAAGCGCGCTTTGGGCGTCGCCACCGGGATCGGATGGCTGCCGTCGAGCGGCAGGAAGCAACCCTGATCCGCGTCGTAAGCTTTGATTTCGCTGGTTTCGATGTTGTAGACCCAGCCATGGATGAACAGATGACCGTTCGCCATGCGCGAGGCTACCGAAGGATGGGTACGCAAGTGCTGCAGTTGGGCGATGACGTTCTCCTCGGTGAGGATCGGCATGCTTTCTTTTTCGTTGGCGCAGTTGCAGTTGTCCTGCACCATGGTTTTCGCGACTTCGGCGTGGCGTAGCCAGGCTTTGACCGTCGGCATTTTTTCCAGGCTGTCCGGATTGAGCACCGCACGCATGGCGCCGCAATCGGAGTGGCCGCAGATGATGATGTGCTGCACGCCAAGGGCCAGTACCGCGTATTCGATGGCGGTGGAAACGCCGCCGTTCATCTGGCCGTAGGGTGGCACCACGTTGCCGACGTTACGGGTCACGAACAGATCGCCGGGGGAACTCTGGGTGATCAGTTCGGGCACGATGCGCGAGTCGGCGCAGGTGATGAACATCGCTCGTGGCGACTGGGCCGTGGCGAGTTTCTTGAAGAGTTCTTCCTGCTGTGGAAAGACCTCATGATGAAAATGCAAAAAGCCGTCAACGATATGCTTCAACGCTGCATCGGCGGATTCCGCCACAGGGGCGGCTTGCGCCGACGCAGCCAACGGCTGTTTATCCTTGTCACTCATGATTCATCCTCATTGGCGGATTCGGGGAGTCGTTCCCGTGTATTCCGGTGTGAAGCCAGTGGCTGTTTAGAACATCCGGGTCATCCCGACCCGTCAGTCACTCGATGAACAAGGTAACCGCCGAAACTTAACTCAAACTGAATCAAGCGCTCTAGAACGTGTGTTCCAGGTCACAAAAAACGTGACCGGCGTAAACCGGGCCAAGCATTCCTTCCTCTCAACCATAGGCCAATTGTCCCTAAATCAGCGCCATCTGGCGACCCGGCGGACAGAAGGCCGTGCAATCGAGATTGAAGCCTTCGCGGTGATTGAGCCCCAGGCGCTTCAGCGCTTTGGCGAAGCGCTGGGCGAGCAGGTCGGCGAACGGCCCCTCGCCGCGCATCCGGGCACCGAAACGGCTGTCGTAGAGCTCGCCGCCACGGCTCTGGCGGATCAGGCTCAGCACATGCGCCGCACGTTGCGGGTAGTGCGCTTCAAGCCATTCCTCGAACAGCGGCGCCACCTCCAGCGGCAGACGCAGCATCATGTACGCAGCGCTCTGGGCGCCGGCGGCGTGGGCTTCGGTCAGCAGGCTTTCGATTTCGCTGTCGTTGATCATCGGAATCATCGGCGAACACAGCACACCGACCGGAATCCCCGCCTCGCGCATCACCCGAATCGCCCGCAACCGGGCCTTGGGCGCAGCTGCGCGGGGTTCGAGGATGCGTTTGAGTTCGTCGTCCAGGGTGGTGAGGCTGATCATCACCGCCACCAGCCGCTGTTGTGCCAGTTCGGTGAGCAGATCGAGATCACGCAGGATCAGCGAGCCTTTGGTGACAATGGTCACCGGATGCCGGTAGCGCAGCAGCACTTCGAGGGTCTGGCGGGTGATCCGGTGTTCGCGTTCGATCGGCTGATAGGGATCGGTATTGGAGCCAAGGTTGATCGGCGCGCATTGATAGCCTTTTTTCCCCAGCTGTTCTTCCAGCACTTGGGCGGCGTTGGTCTTGGCGATCAGTTTGGTTTCGAAATCCAGCCCCGGCGACATGTCCCAATAGGCGTGGCTGGGCCGTGCGTAGCAATAAATGCAGCCATGCTCACAGCCGCGATAGGGATTGATCGAGCGGTCGAAGGGCAGGTCCGGCGAAGTGTTGCGGGTGATGATGGTCTTCGCGGTTTCGAAGCTGACTTCGGTGCCCTGGGTCAAAGGCACTTCTTGAAACCAGCCGTCATCCTCCGCCACCGAACGACTCGGCGCGAAGCGGTTGTGCGGGTTGGTGGCGGTGCCGCGACCGCGCGGAGGAAGAGGGATGGACATGGCAGTGCCTCGATACTGTGTGCATATACAGTATCGAGGCACTGTCGATCTGACTAGTGCCGTTGGGCGAACAGTCAGTTGTGTTGTGTCACCTGGCCGAGGTCATCGGTCGAGGTGTGCGTCATGTCTTCCTTGCGCAACTCGGCCACATCAGCGGCCTTGACCGGCGCGCCCTTGTTGCCCCAACTACCACGGATGAAGCTCACCACATCCGCCACTTCCTGATCCGACAGACGCCAGGCGAAACCCGGCATGGTGAAGGTGGACGGCGCCGTGTGCGTCGCAGGCAGGGTGCCGCCCTTGAGCACGATGTGGATGAGCGAAGTCGGGTCGTCCGATTGCAGCACCGGATTGCCTGCCAGCGCCGGGAACACCCGGGTGTAGCCATGGCCGTCGGTGCGGTGGCACGCCGCGCAGTTGTCGATGTACACCGACGCACCGCGTTGACTGTCGTCACCGTTCCACAAGGCCTTGGCGGCTTTCTCGTCGTACTGGTGCGGCTGGTCGGCGGGGTCATTGGCCGGCAGCGATTTCAGGTAACGGGCAATCGCGGTCAGGTCGGCGTCGGTCATGTACTGCATGCTGTGGGTGACCACGTCGCTCATGCCGCCGAACACTGCGCTGTGGTCGCTGCGACCGGTCTTGAGGAATTGCACCAGTTGTTCTTCGCTCCAGCTGCCGAGACCGTCCTTGTGGTCGCCGCGCAGGCTCTTGGCGATCCAGCCTTCCAGCGGCGCACTGCCTGACAGAAAGCTGCTGCCTTCGGCCGCGCTCAGGGATTTTTCCTGCATGGTCAGGGCTCGTGGCGTATGGCAGGCGCCGCAATGTCCGAGGCCTTCCACCAGATACGCCCCACGGCTGACGACGGCATCGTCCGACGCGGCTTTGTAGTCCTCGACCTTCGGCGCGAACAGCCAGCGCCAGCCCATTAGCGGCCAGCGCATGCTCAATGGCCAAGGGATGTCGCTGGCCTTGTTCTCCTGCGCCACCGGTTCCACGCCGTGCATGAAGTAGGCGTAAAGCGCCTGCATGTCGGTTTCGCTGACGCGGGCGTAGGACGGGTACGGCATCGCCGGGTACAAGGTACTGCCGTTTTTGGCCACGCCATGGCGCACGGCCTGGTCGAAATCCTCGAAACTGTAGTCACCGACGCCGGTTTTATCCGGGGTAATGTTGGTCGAGTAGATCGTGCCGATCGGGGTTTCCATCGGCAGGCCACCGGCGAACGGCTTGCCGTCCTTGGCCGTGTGGCAGGCCACGCAGTCGCCGGCACGGGCGAGGTATTCGCCTTGCTTGATCAAGGATTGATCAACTTCGGCGCCATGAACGGCAGTGCTGCCGAGCAGGGCCAGGGTCGCGATAACGAGAGTCTTCATGGTCATCGCTCCTTAAGCCTGAACCAGCGGGCCGGGGTTTTTCAGGTACTGCTCGCGGATCGCTTTCGCCGACCAGTAGGTCAACGCGGCAACCAGGCCGGTCGGGTTGTAACCCAGGCCTTGCGGGAATGCCGAGGCGCCCGGGACGAATACGTTGTGCACGTCCCAACTCTGCAGGTAGCGGTTCAGCGCGCTGGTCTTCGGATCGGTGCCCATGATCGCGCCACCGTTGAGGTGGGTGGTCTGGTACGACGCGGTGTTGAAGTGGTCGCCGACTTTCTTGCCGATCACGGCGATGGCTTTCGGGCCCATGGCCTCGGCGATCTTGCCCATTTTCTCGACCATGAAGCGGTTCATCTTGATGTCGTTTTCCTGCCAGTCGAACGTCATCCGCAGCAGCGGCATGCCGTAGGCATCGCGGTACACCGGGTCCAGATCAAGGTAGTTGCCACGGTAGGACTGATGCGCGCCGTGGGCGTCCATCGACACTTGGTGGGTGTAGTAGTCGGCGGTGGCGCGTTTCCACGCACTGCCCCAGGCCGGGGTGCCCGGCGGGTTGGAGGTGCCGGCGATCGGTCGGCTGCCGGCCTGGTTGACCCACATCGGCGAGCCACCGACGAAGCCATGCGGCCCGTGATCGAAGTTGTCGGCGTTGAAGTCATCCACCGCCACACCGTTGCCGCCGGCGCCGATGAAGTTGTTGGTGTGGGTGTCCTTGTCGAAGAACGCCTTGATCGTGGCCATGTTCTGGTAGGCGAAGTTGCGCCCGACCACGCCTTCACCACTGACCGGGTCGTACGGTTTGCCGATGCCGGAGAGCAGCATCAGACGCACGTTGTGCAACTGGAACGCGCCGAGGATCACCAGATCCGCCGGTTGCTCGATCTCGCGACCCTGACCGTCGATGTAGGTAACGCCGGTGGCCTTGGTTTTCGTGCTGTCGAGGTTGACCCGCAGGACGTGCGCGTTAGGCCGCAGTTCGAAATTCGGCAGCGGCTTCAGCGCCGGTAGAATGTTCACGTTCGGCGAGGCCTTGGAATACATGTAGCAGACGTAACCGCTGCAGAAACCGCAGAAGTTGCACGGGCCCATCTGCGCGCCGTAGGGGTTGGTGTACGGCCCTGAAGTATTCGCGGAAGGCAGGTTGTAGGGTTTGTAGCCAACCTCCGTAGCCGCTTTGCCGAACAGCTGTGCGGAAACCGTGTTCTTCTGCGCTTCCAGCGGGAACGGGTTCGAGCGATCCGGCGCGTACGGGTTGCCGCCCTTGCCCTGACCGACCAGTTGGCCTTTCACGGTCCAGGCCTGGCCGGAGGTGCCGAAGACTTTTTCGGCGAAATCGAAGAATGGTTCCAGCTCTTCATAGCTGACGCCGAAGTCCTGGATGGTCATGTCCTTGGGGATGAAGCTTTTGCCGTAGCGCTCTTCGTAGTGGCTGCGCATGCGCAACTCGATCGGGTCGACACGAAAGTGCACGCCCGACCAGTGCAGCCCGGCGCCGCCCACGCCATTGCCCGGCAGGAACGCGCCCAACTGACGGTTCGGCAGGGCGATGTCGTTGACGCTGTGGCGGATGGTGACGGTTTCCTTGGAAACGTCCTGGAAGAGTTTTTTCCGCACGCTGTAGGTGAGTTCGTCGATCACCTGGGGATAGTTGCCGTCCGGGTAGGTGTCCTGCATCGGCCCGCGTTCCAGCGCCAGCACGTTGAGCCCGGCTTCGGTCAGCTCCTTGGCCATGATCGCGCCCGTCCAGCCGAAACCGACGATCACTGCGTCGACCTTCTTCATTACCGTTGCCATGCTCACGCCCTCTCGCCGCGAATCGAAACTGCCGGGAAGGGGTACTGCTCGTTGCGTTCCACCCAATCCATGAAATCGGCGCGGGCGCCGGGGAAGCCGATCATGGTCCAGCCGACCATGCCTTTGTTGCCGCCGTGGATCGGGTCGCAGAAGAACCCTTCCTTGGTGTTTTGCAGCAGCAGACTGAAGAAAATCTTCGCGGGAACAGCGTCGAATTGCGGTTTTCCGGCTTCAAGCTGCTTGAGCAGATCGTCTCGGGTAGCGCTGTCTTGCTCGGCAAATGTTTTACCGTTGATGGATTTTGCCCACTGATCCGTGGCGGCGATGCCGAGGCGATAGATCTCTTTTGGCACCAGTTTGCTCTGCCAGCCCATCTCCGGCGCGGCGTCGGCATTGAACGGGCCCTGCATGTACCAAAGGGCACCGGCGGCGTACGGGGTATTCATCTGACGGTCGATGTATTCCGGCACGCCAGCTTCGAGTGCACCTGGACCCTGCGAATCGTTGGGGATCAACTGCGCGACGGCGGCATTGATGAATGCCCACTCTTCGGCGGTGAAGTAGCTCGGCTGATAAGTGCTGGCTTCAACGGCGGCCGATTTTGCCGGGGCTGTGGCAGGCGCGCTTTCAGGCGCTGCTTGCAGCACCGTGCTGCCGAGACCGCTGCCGGCCAGAGTCACGACCGGAATCAGGGTCAGGGATTTGCGCAAAAACTCACGCCGCGGGTTGTCTCGATCTTCATCAGACATGGGGATGCACCTCATCAGGCATTGATGGTTGTCAGCCGTTTCTGTGAACGGCTCAAGAGTTTTCTGGCTGCGACGTGGCCGGAATGACCGGGAGAAGGGGGACGCGTCTGCAACATGATGTGACAAATGGTAGCAGGCTAAGCAACCGGATGAACCGATTCAGCCAAAAAAAGACCGCTTTTCGACCAAGGGAACCGGCGTCTTCACGATTCTTTTACAAGCGCCTCACAGGGATTTGACTGCGTGGCTCGCAAGCTGCGGTCTTCACTGACGAAACCCACACGGTCGCCGTAAAGCATGTTCCTGACGCGTTTTTCCTCTGCTCTCTGTTTGTCGCTGCTTGCGCTGTTCAGCTGGATTCCCGCTCAGGCCGCGGAAACTCCGGCTTCCCGTCCCGTCGAGTGGGCGCAACCGGTAGAAGTGCAATACAACCTGTTCCAGATGTCGCCCACGCTGTATCGCAGCGCGCTCCCGGATGACGGCGCGGTACCGTTGCTGACCAACCTGAAGGTGGCCACGGTCATCAACTTCCTGCCGGAAGCGGATTCCAGCTGGCTGAAAGCCCCCGGTATCCATCAGGTGCAATTGCCCTATCGCACCAATCACGTGGACGACAGTGATGTGCTCAAGACCCTGCGTGCCATCCAGTCCGCCGAAGCCGACGGCCCGGTGCTGATGCACTGCAAGCACGGCTCCGATCGCACCGGCCTGATGGCGGCGATGTACCGGATCGTTGTGCAGGGCTGGAGCAAGGAAGACGCCCTCAACGAAATGACCCAGGGCGGCTTTGGTGAGAGTGGGCACTTCCGGGACAGCGTGCGCTACGTGATGCAGGCCGATGTCGATAAATTGCGCACCGCGCTGGCCAATGGCGATTGCAGCACCAGCGCGTTTGCTACGTGCTCGATGAAGAGCTGGTTTCAGACGGTCAATCTGAAGTAACTCGTCCGGCCTCTCCGTCAACGAGGCCGGCGACCGGCTGGCCGATGAACGCTTCCACCGCGTCCAGCAACGGACGCCCGGCACCCGGGGCAAAGAACGTTGCACGAAACTCTCGGCCGGTTTGCGCGTTGAACACCCAGTCCCGGCTGAAGCGCTTGAACGCTTCCTCAGCCAGCACGCCCGACCAGATGTAGGCGTAAACCGAAGCGTCGTACTGGGTCACCATGTAATCGAATCCATTGGCGAAACGGTGATCGTCCGGCAGTTGCAGAGGACCCAGGTTGCGCTGCACATCGTTGCAAACCTCCTCGACCGAGCGCCCATCGCCGTGGGTCAGGTGTAGTTCGAAGTCGATCATCGCCCCCATCAGCAACAAGGCCTGCTGCCGGCTGGAGTGGGCCTGAGCAGCTGACAGTGCCGCGTCGACCCGAATGGCGCTCAAGCGTTCGCCGGTCTGGAAATGCGCGCCGAGCCACAGCACAAATTCCCGCGACAAACACCACTGCTCGAACAACTGCCCGGAAAACTCCGCCGCTTCATGGCCCAGTTGCAGGATGCCGGACAGGCTGTGATGGGACGAGCGCGTCAGCACGTGCTGGAGGCAGTGGCCGAATTCATGAAACAGCACCCGCAGATCGTCGATTTCGAGCCGGCACGGATGGGGGTCGGTGGCCGGTGTGAAGTTGCTGTAGAGCAGGGCAATCGGCAGCGCGGGGCGACCTTCGGCATTGATCCGGCGATTGCGCAGTGTGGAGGTGCCGGGGAAGTCCACCGCGTTGTCGCGGTGAAACGGGTCGAGGTAGATGTAGCCGATGACCTGCTCATGCTCGCTGATTTCCAGCAGGCGTACATCGTCATGCCAGTGGCCGCCACTGGACCGCTCGACGATGCGGATCCCGAACATCCGTTCGCAGAACAGAAAGAGCCTGCGCAGGGTGCCCTCGAGCGGAAAGTAATCACGCAGGTTTTTCAGCGCACCGGGAAACTGCTGCTGGCGCCATTGTTCGGCGAGGAAATCTTCGTCCCACGGCTGGACCCGGTCGATCCCGCGTTGCTGCGCGAAGGCTGCCAGTTGCGCTATATCCTGCGCGAGGGCAGGTGCCCGTTGCGCCGCCTGACGCTGGAGAAAGCGACTGACCCATGCGGTCGTCCCGGCGCTGTTTTTGGCCAGGCTCAGTTGCGCGGCGTTTTCATGGCCGAGCAAACGGGCTTTCTGCTGGCGCAGGGCGAGCAGTTTCTTCAGCACCGGGCCGTTATCGAAGCGGCCGGCCAGTGGGCCCCGATCGGAGGCGCGGGTCATGTAGGCAACGTAGCATTCCTCTCGCAAGGCACGGTTCTCGGCGTACTTGAGGATGTGCTGGCAGGTGTTCTGGTCCAGCCGGATCAGCCAGCCGTCATGGCCGGCCTCGCGTGCGGCGAGTGCCAGCCGATTCGTCATCGCCGACGACAGGCCCGCAAGCAGCGCAATATCGTCTACACGTTTGCTCCACGCCTCGGTCCAGCGCTCGAGGTTGTCCAGAAACACGTACTCCAGCCCGCCGATCTCGCGGTTCAATCGCGCCAGTTCCTGTTGCTGTTCAGCAGGAAGCTCGATGCCCGACTGCTTGAATCGGCGCAGAATCCGCGCCAGCGCGATGTTGCGCGACTCATCGAAACTGCCGGCGATCGAGCTCTGCGCCAAACGCTGGTAAGCCTCGTACAACGGGCGATTTCGGGCTTTTTCGGAGCGATACTGATTGATCGCCAGATGCGCCTTGGCGCTTTCCACGAGCCAGGTGGCATCGTCGGATCTGACCATCGACAACGTTTCGAGAATCGAGCGGAGTTCACCGAGGCGCGCGTCGGCCTCGTCGATGCTCAGCACCAGATCATCCCAGCCGGGATGTTCGGCCTGACTGGCGATCACCTGGGCGATGATTCGCTGGTTGTCGGCAATGATGCCGTTGACGGCCGGCAGCAGGTGCTCGGCTCGAATCGCTGGCCACGGTGGCAGCGTCCAGTGTTGCAGGAGGGGATTGGTGTCGGGCATGGCAGCTTCCTTCGAGGCGTGGCACAAAGGGCCAGCCTACGAAGCAAGTGCGGGGGACAGGTGTTAAGCCAATACCACCTTCCACCGACGAATCGGGGAAGGTGGTTCTGGATCAGTGCTGCTCGTCGGGCTTTTTCTTCAGCTTCGGATTCGGGAAGAATTGCACCGCCTGAACCGTTTTGTCCGGTGCCGGCTTGAGCGCGCTGGTGTTGACCCTCGTGCCCAGTTCTTTCGGTACCGAAAGCCCTTGGGCATTCAGCGTATCGCTGTAGCCGCACGCCACGCATTCGCGGTGCGGGACATCGTCCTCGCTCCACATCATCAGTTTGTCCGGCTCGCTGCACGCCGGGCAGACCGCCCCGGCGATAAAGCGTTTTTTGGTCTTCACGGGTGCCTCACTCATGCTGCCGCGTCCTCACTCAGGCCGCTGTGGCGCAAGAGTGCGTCAATCGACGGCTCACGGCCACGGAAGTCGACGAACAGCACCATCGGTTCCTGCGAGCCGCCACGGGCCAGGATTGCCTCGCGGAAGGCGCGACCGGTGTCGGCATTCAGCACGCCGTCTTCTTCGAACTTCGAGAAGGCATCCGCCGACAACACTTCCGCCCACTTGTAGCTGTAGTAACCCGCCGCGTAACCGCCGGCGAAGATGTGCGCGAAGCTGTTAGGGAAGCGGTTGTAGGCCGGAGGACGCATTACCGAGACTTCGTTGCGCACGCCTTCCAGCACTTGGGCAACGCTGCGGCCATCACCGTGGGTGGCGTGCAGTTCGAAGTCAAACAGCGAGAACTCCAGTTGACGCACCATCATCAGGCCGGACTGGAAGTTCTTCGCTGCGAGCATTTTTTCCAGCAGATCCTGCGGCAGCGGCTCGCCGGTTTCGTAGTGGCCGGAAATCAGCGCGAGGCCTTCCGGCTCCCAGCACCAGTTTTCCATGAACTGGCTCGGCAGCTCGACCGCATCCCACGCCACGCCGTTGATGCCGGACACGCCAGCATGCTCGACGCGGGTCAGCAGGTGATGCAGGCCATGGCCGAATTCGTGGAACAGGGTGGTCACTTCATCGTGGGTCAGCAGCGCAGGCTTGCCGCTGTCGGCCGGGGTGAAGTTGCACACCAGGTTGGCCACCGGGCTTTGCAGCACGCCGTCGAGGGTGCGGCGACGGTCGCGGGCGCCATCCATCCAGGCACCGCCGCGCTTGTTGGCGCGGGCGTAGAGATCGAAGAAGAAGCGGCCGACGTGCTGGCCGTTTTCCTTGATCTCGAACAGGCGAACATCCGGGTGCCAAGTGTCGAAACCTTTCAGTTCGGCGATTTCGATGCCGTACAAGCGCTGAACGATGGCGAACAGGCCGCCCAGCACTTTGTCGATCGGGAAGTAGGCGCGCAGGGTTTCCTGGGCGACGCTGTAGCGTTGTTCACGGAGTTTTTCACCGTAGAAACCGCTGTCCCAGCTTTGCAGATCGGCGCAGCCCTGTTCGGCGGCGTAAGCCTTGAGCTGTTGCAGATCCTGGGCGGCGAACGGTTTGCTGCGCTTGGCCAGATCACGCAGGAAGCTCAGCACCTGATCGCTGGACTCGGCCATTTTGGTCGCCAGGCTCAGTTCGGAGAAGCTGGAGAAACCGAGCAGTTTGGCCAGTTCCTGACGCAGGTCGAGGATTTCGCCCATCACCGGGCCGTTGTCGTTCTGGCCGGCGTTCGGGCCTTGATCCGACGCACGGGTGCAGTAGGCGGCGTAGACTTCTTCACGCAGCGCACGGTCCTGGGCGTAGGTCATCACCGCGTAGTAGCTCGGGAATTCCAGGGTGATCAGCCAGCCATCGAGGCCTTTGGCCTGTGCGGCGGCAGCCATTTGTGCCTTGGCCGAATCGGTCAGGCCGGCGAGGGCGGCTTCGTCGGTCAGGTGTTTGGTCCAGGCCTGAGTGGCGTCGAGCAACTGGTTGGAGAAGCGGCTGCCCAGCTCGGACAGTTTGCTCTGCACTTCGGCGTAGCGTTTCTGTTCGGCTTCCGGCAGATCGATACCCGACAGGCGGAAGTCGCGCAGGGCATGTTCCAGGATGGTTTTTTGCGCCACGTCGAAACCGGCGGCTTCCGGGCTGTTGGCCAGGGCTTCATAAGCCTGGAACAGCTCGCGGTTCTGGCCCATTTCGGTGGAATAGGCGCTCAATGCCGGCAGGCACGACTCGTAGGCTTCACGCAGTTCGGCGCTGTTGCACACGGCATTGAGGTGGCTGACCGGACTCCAGGCTGCGCCCAGGCGATCATTGAGTTCGTCCATCGCCAGCACCAGCCCGGCCCAGGTCGGGTTCTGGCCCTGGGTCTTGAGGATTTCGGCAATGGCGGCGCGGTTGTCGGCCAGGATGGTTTCGATGGCCGGCTGCACGTGTTCGGCACGGATCGCGGAGAACGGCGGCAGGTCGTAGGACTGCAGAAGAGGGTTGTTCACGCTCACGGTTGGCACCTTGGCTGGAAGAAACATGCGCCCATCTTAATTACAATCGACACCCACCGCAGCTATCGGCGACAGAGAGAGAACTAATCGTGTCCCTTCGCAAGTACCAGAATCACACCCCACGCTTGAGCCAAGGCGCTTTTGTCGACGGCTCCGCGGTGGTGATCGGCGACGTCGAAATCGGCGAAGACAGCTCCGTGTGGCCGCTGACCGTGATCCGCGGCGACATGCACCACATCCGCATCGGCGCGCGCACCAGCGTGCAGGATGGCTGCGTGTTGCACATCACCCACGCCGGCCCGTTCAATCCCGATGGCTTCCCGCTGCTGATCGGCGATGACGTGACCATCGCCCACAAGGTCATGCTGCATGGCTGCACTGTGGGCAGCCGCGTGTTGATCGGCATGGGCAGCATCGTCATGGACGGCGCGGTGGTCGAGGACGATGTGATCATCGGCGCCGGCAGCCTGGTGCCACCGGGCAAGCGTCTGGAAAGCGGTTTTCTGTACGTGGGCAGCCCGGTGAAGCAGGTTCGCCGGCTGACCGACAAGGAAAACGCCTTTTTCACCTACAGCGCGGCGAACTACGTGAAGCTCAAGGACCTGCATCTGGCCGAAGGCTACGACCAGCTCTGACTTTTCTCTCTATTGCCCGGGATTTTTCATGCATTACCAGACCGTTCTATTCGACCTCGACGGCACTCTCACCGACCCGCGTGAGGGCATCACCCGTTCCATCCAGTTCGCCTTGAGCAAACTCGGCATCGATGAGCCGGACCTGACCAGACTGGAACACTTCATCGGCCCGCCGCTGTTGCAGGCGTTCATGCAGTTTTATGGTTTTGATGAAGCGAAAGCCTGGGAGGCGGTGAATTTCTATCGCGAGCGCTTCAAGGTCACCGGCCTGTACGAGAATCGGGTGTTCGAGGGCGTCACGCCGTTGCTGGAAACCCTGAGCGGCCAGGGCCGCCAGCTGTATATCGCGACGTCGAAGCCGTGGGTGTTCGCCCGGGAAATCGCCCGGCACTTTGATTTCGCCAGACACTTCAAGGTGATTTACGGCAGCGAACTGGACGGCACCCGCACCAACAAGGTCGAGCTGATTGCGCACCTGATCGCTGAAGAGGGTCTGGATCCGGCCAATACGCTGATGATCGGTGACCGCAAGCATGACCTGATCGGTGCTCGCAGCAACGGGCTGGATGCGGCGGCCGTGGGTTACGGTTTTGGCAGCCATGAAGAGCTGAGTGCCGAAGCGCCGGCGTATCACTTCGAGACGCTGGCCGAGCTGCATCAGGCGTTTTTGCAGCGCTGATGAGTCAGCCATCGCGAGCAAGCTCGCTCCCACAGTGACCGCGTTTCAGTAATAGATCCCGGTTTCCTGTGGGAGCGAGCTTGCTCGCGATGGGGACAAAAAGCCGCTCCAGGTTTAAGAGCCTGCCAGCAGTTTCAGAGCCGACTTACGCTCAACGACTGGCAAGCCACCCAACTTCTCGACCTCTGCGTAAAACCTGACCCAATCCCCACCGACCTGCCTGAACAACGCCGTAAACGCCGGCACCCACTGGTCATACAGCCCGAACGGCAACAGCCGTGCGTTGTTCAACGGCGCATTGACCCAGGCGTCATAGCGTTTGTCGCCGGCCCACTGACCATCGCGCATTGTTCGATAGTCGTGTCGAAACCGTTCGAACTCCGCCGCCTTGCGCTCGCGCATCTGCGCTGTCGCCAATGGTTGTGCATAGAGTTTTTCAAGCCGTGAGCGGGTATCGAGGATCAACTGAATGAATTGATCCCGCTGCTTGAGCTTCGAGTCGTTTTCCGGGGGCAAGTTACGAAACGCTCGCCACTGCCGCGTACCTTCCTGCTCGACGAAGGTGGCGAAAGACTCGTTGAACTCGGTGTCGTCCTTCACGTAGAAGCGCTGGTGGGCCAGCTCATGGAAAATCAGCGTCGCCAGACGCTCGTCGCCCCAGCCCATCATCGAATTGAGGATCGGGTCGTTGAACCAGCCCAGGGTCGAGTAGGCCTCGACGCCGCCGATCGACACGTCCATGCCTTGCAAGCGCTGAATCGCGGCTTCGCCCCGCGCCGCGCTCTGGCTGTAATAGCCGCGGTAGGCCACGCAACCGGCAATCGGGAAGCAATGGTTCTGCGGGCTCAGGGAAAATTCCGGGGTGGCGAACACATTCCACACGACAAACGGCTGACCGATGTCGGCATAGAGGCGATAGCTTTGGTTGTCTGGCAGGTGCAGGTGTTCGCTGGCGAAGGCCCGGGCTTTCTGGGACTGGGCGAGGTGAGTGCGCAGTTTGGCGTCGCGAGCCGGGTCGGCAATCACCTTGGCCACCGGCTCCCGTGCCCGCAAAAGCTGCAGCTGACCGCTGGCCAGCTGGCTGTAATAGCTCAGGCTTGAGCAACCGTTGAGCAACAAAATCATCACACCCGGAAACAAAACCCGCAAAACGCGATCAAGTAACCCATGGCTTGGAAGCGGCCTGATCAAAATAAGAAATCCCCCCGGAAAGTCTGCCCAAGACTATCCCGCCCATTGGAGCTCCGCTATGCGCATGTTGATACTGACAGGAAGCGTGCTGACGCTGGCCGGTTGTGCCGGATTCGGAATGCCGTCCCCTGACCCCTCGCAAGCCTGGATTGATCTGGATGCCCGGCAACAGGACACGGCGTTGCAGGCGCTGGAAGTCGACAAAAAGGCTGCCGTCGATCATCGTTACTTCGAAGTGCAGCCCGGCAGTCATGAGCTGACGGTGCGTTATCAATTCCCGGTCGAAGCGACCAATATCGGCCCGGATGCCGAGCCGCTGTGGCGCGATTGTCAGTTGAACGTGAAATTCAAGGATTTCAACGCCGGCCAGCGTTATCAGTTGCAGGCGGGAAGCATTGGTTTCCGTCCATGGGCCAAGCTCTACGATCAACAACGCAACGTGGTGGGCCAAGGCACGCCGGCGGGCTGTCAGCGAACCTGATCGGCGTTATGCTGGATGTCCGAACTCACGGACATCCATCATGCGCACGTTGATGCTGTTGCTGGCCGCAGGCGTACTCGCCGGGTGCCAGACACCGTTGCCCCCCGTCGACCCGAACATGGCCTGGGTCGAATTCTCTACGCCAACCCCCGGCGGGAAACTGCTGATGGCCGAGCGTCTCGACAACAAGCGGCTGACTGACGGACGTTTCTTCCAGGTCACCCCCGGCAGCCATGAGATGCGGGTGCGCTTCGACTTTGAAGTGTTCGGCGGAGGCGGCAGCCTGATGACCGGCCCCGTTGAGCGGCTGTGCTATCTGACCATCCGCTACGATCATTTCGAGGCAGGCCAGCGTTACTTGCTCGAAGGCCGTTCGCTGGCGTTTACCCCGAGTGCCCGCCTGTACAACGACAAGCGGGAAATCGTCGCCGAGGACCGCGAGGTCAACTGCATCATCTGAGGCGCATCAGCGGTCGTTCTTCTGATAGATGATGGCTTTTGTGCCGTTGTCGCAGGTGCCGACGATCATGGCGATGTCGTGTTTTTCAGCCTCTTCCTTGGAGACTATCTCCAGGGTGTAGGAGGGCACGGCATTCGCCTGAATCTTGATTTCGATCTCTTGCTTGAGTTCTTCGCAGTCTTTGGGCGCTGCGAAGGCTGACGTTGCCAGCACGCCACAGATAACCGCCAAGGCAAAACGTTTCATGGTTGAAGCTCCATCGAAGCAGCGCGCACGAAGATGCGCGAAAGCTGCTGTCATTTATTCGACCACATTTTTGCCTGGCGGGTTCTGATCCGGCTCAATCCCGTCAGCCAACAAGCGACGCGTCGAGACTGATCTTCGCATTCAGCACCTTGGACACCGGGCAACCTTCCTTGGCCTTGTTGCTCAGTTCTTCGAACTGCGCCTGGGTCGCTCCCGGAATTTTTGCCTTGAGGATCAGTTTCACTGCGGTGATCGCAAAGCCGCCATCCACCTGATCCAGCGTGACCTCGGCCTGGGTGTCGATGCTGTCGGCCTTGAGCCCGGCGTCACCGAGAATCATCGAGAACGCCATGGAGAAACAGCCCGCATGGGCGGCGCCGATCAGTTCTTCCGGATTGGTGCCCTTGCCGCCCTCGAAGCGGGCCTTGAAGCCGTACGGCGCTTCACGCAGGACGCCGGTTTCGGTGGAAATCGAGCCGATGCCGGTTTTCAGGTCACCTTCCCAATGCGCGGATGCCTTCTTCACGATAGCCATGTGTGCCTCCTTCAATTCGGGCGCGAAACGCCGCGCCGTCGTGGTTTTTGCCTGCAAGGCTTCTGAGGATAGACGCCGGAACAAAGTTCAGCCCAAGTGAATCGTTGACTTTTTTAGTAGGAAATTTCGGATCGGCTATTGAAACTCGGGTATATGCCCTTATTGCACAGAACACGCTTATGAATTGGGCAGGTTTGCGTTCGCCAAGAACACACCTGCGCCCTCAATCGGAGATGCAGGTTTATGAAGCAACTGTCCGACGTAAAGTTTTCCACCCTTGATCTGGTGCCGGTACGCGAGAACGGCAGCCCGGCCCAGTCGCTGCGCAATTCGCTGGATCTGGCGCAGCATGTTGAAAAGTTCGGTTACACGCGGTTCTGGGTCGCCGAGCACCACAACATGGATGGCATTGCCAGTTCTGCCACCTCGGTGTTGCTGGGCTACCTGGCCGGCGGCACGTCGACCATCCGAGTCGGCTCCGGTGGCGTGATGCTACCCAACCATGCACCGCTGGTGATTGCCGAGCAGTTCGGCACCCTCGAAAGCCTGTATCCGGGGCGAATCGACCTCGGTCTGGGCCGTGCGCCGGGTTCGGATCAGATGACCGCCCGTGCCCTGCGCCGTGAGCGCTCCGGCAGTGCCGATGACTTCCCCGAGGACGTGGCAGAGCTGGTGCGCTTCCTCGGCCCGCGCACCCCGGATCAGCGGGTGATCGCGATGCCGGGCACCGGCACCAATGTGCCGATCTGGCTGCTCGGCTCCAGTCTGTTCAGTGCGCAACTGGCCGGCGAGCGCGGTTTGCCCTACGCCTTCGCCTCGCATTTCGCACCGCGCTTCATGCACGAGGCGATCCGCGTCTACCGCAATCACTTCAAGCCATCGGCGGTACTCGATAAACCGTACGTGATGCTCGGCGTGCCGCTGGTGGCCGCTGACACCGATGAGCAGGCCGATTACTTGGCAACGTCGGTGTACCAGCGAATTCTCGCGCTGATGCGTGGGCAAAGTCTGGTGCAGCGCCCGCCGGTGAAAACCATGGACGGTCTGTGGTTGCCGCATGAACGTGAGGCGGTGGGGGATTTCCTCGGTCTGGCGATGGTCGGCAGTCCGCAGAAAATCCGCGCGAAACTCGAAGTGCTGATCGAACAGACCCAGGCTGACGAACTGATCTTCACCTGCGACCTGTATGAACACGCCGATCGCCTGCATTCCTACGAATTGCTGGCGCAGGTCATGAAGGGCTGAGCCCGATCGCCGCGCACAAAAAAGCCGACGCATTGCGTCGGCTTTTGTTTTTCCGGCGTGATCAGCCGCGGGTGTAGACGATCTCTTTGGCACCGCCTTCGCAGGTGCCGACGACTTTGCCGCCACTGGCCGCACCCTTGTCGACAATCTCCAGCGAATACCCGGAAACGTTCTTAGCATCCAGCTTGGCCGCAATTTCAGCCTTCAGTTCTTCACAGGGCTTGCCGGCAGCAAACGCACCACCCGCAAGGCTCAACAAACCTACCGCCAACATGAACTTCTTCATCGGTCGCACTCCCTGGTCGGATTAAAAAAGGCGGGCATCGAGCCGTTCGCCCGATGCGCTCACCTTGTAGCGCTTTGCCATTCCTATGGCACTCGGCCAGCGCGCAAGTTCAGAAGCGTAGACCAAACTCAGCTGCTGGCAATCCGGAACCCGACTTTCAGGGTCACTTGAAAGTGCGCCGCCTTGCCGTCCTTGATGTGGCCTCGGGTTTCGGTCACTTCGAACCATTCCAGATGCTTGATGCTTTTGTTGGCCTCGGCCAACGCATTGTTGATGGCGTCTTCAATGCTGCTGGTGGACGAACCGACCAGCTCGACTTTCTTGTAGGTGTGATGGTCACTCATGGTGTTCTCCTTGAAGTGTGCAATTGAGCCTAGCAGCGATTTGCCGTGTTGATTTCGGCGATCCGGGCGAGGGGAAGTTCAGATTTTCTGCACTTTCCAGAACCCGTGAAGTCCCAACCAACACACGCCACTCATCACCAATGCAGGAGAGCCACCATGGCCAACACCTCGTTACGCAAAGCCTCGTTGCAAAGCATGGAAGCGGAGATCGAGAGTCTGCTCAAGTCGTTGGAAAGCCTGAAGGACGACGCTTCTGACGAGTCGCGCAAGACCCTCAAGGCGCTCAAGGGCAACGCTGAAAGCGCGCTGAAACACTCGCGCAGCCTGCTCAGCGATGCCTACGAAGAAGTCAAAGTCAAAACCCGCGAGACCGGGATCGCCACCCGCGATTACGCGCAGGAACATCCGTGGACGACTGCCGGTGTGGCGGTCGGTGCGCTGGGTCTGCTGGCCGCTTACTTGCTGTTCAAGCGCGGCGAGTGATCCGCCTGGCGCAGCTCGTTCCTGAGCCACTGCGCCAATTGCCGGGCGCGCCCGTCTACGGCGCGCTTGGGTAGCCACAACGCCAGTTGCGCCGGGGTTTCACTGAAACCCCACGGCGCGACCAGGCGCCCGGCCTTCAAGTCTTCGGTCACCAGCGGTTCCGGCGCGATCGCCACGCCCAGCCCGGCGACGGCCGCTTCCAGCAAGTAATACAAATGCTCGAAACCCTGCCCCAGCTTCAACGCCTTGGCGTCGAGGCCGCTTTGCTGCGCCCAGCTCGGCCAAGCTTGCGGGCGTGAAGTCGTGTGCAGCAAGGGTTCGTCGAGCAGGGCAATGGGCGGTGCCGATTGCAGGCGCTGATAGCCGCTGAACAACGGGCTCATGACCGGGCCGATGCGCTCGCTGGCCAGCTCGTAAACTTGCATGTCTGCCGGCCATGGCGGTTCGGCGAACAGCAGCAAT
This sequence comes from Pseudomonas sp. B37(2017), assembly GCF_002112885.1. Classification (NCBI taxonomy): domain Bacteria; kingdom Pseudomonadati; phylum Pseudomonadota; class Gammaproteobacteria; order Pseudomonadales; family Pseudomonadaceae; genus Pseudomonas; species Pseudomonas sp. B37(2017). The sequence continues at coordinate 534,733 of NZ_NEIX01000003.1, forward strand.
GCATCCAGCCCCGGGCGACGCGGGTCGAGATCGCCTTCACCGGCGGACAAGTGCAGACGCAAATTCGGAAGATCGGCGTTCAAGCGCCCCAATCGCGGAATGAACCAGCGCGCCAGCAAGCTACCTGAGCAACCGAGTACGAACGGCGCATCGGCGGTGCTTTGGGTCAGTTCGGCGCAAACGCTGCGCAAGCGGTCGAACGCCTCGCCGCTGGCATCGCGCAGACGGATGCCGGCATCTGTGAGTTTCAGGCCACGACCGTCCTTGACGAAAAGACTGACGCCGAGGTGCTCTTCCAGCACCTTGAGCTGGCGGCTGACCGCGCCGTGGGTGACGTGCAGTTGCTCCGCAGCCTGGCTGACACTGTTCAGGCGGGCGGTGGCTTCGAAGGCGCGCAGGGCATTCAGCGGGGGAAGGTCATGGCTCATGATATCTGTGAGTTTTCCTGACAGGTTGTGGCGATCTTATCGGTTTTCAGCCTGGAAGGTCAGGGGTAGAGTGAACGCCATTGTCTTCTCGTGAAATCCGCTGGAGCGAACCATGACCCAGACTTCGAACACCTCCGATCTGCGTAACGGCCCTGACGCCAACGGCCTGTTTGGCTCGTTCGGCGGCCGTTACGTTGCCGAAACCCTGATGCCGTTGATCCTCGACCTGGCCCGCGAATACGAAGCGGCCAAGGAAGATCCGGCGTTCAAAGAAGAATTGGCCTACTTCCAGCGCGACTACGTCGGACGTCCGAGCCCGCTGTACTTCGCCGAGCGCCTGACCGAGTTCTGCGGTGGCGCCAAGATTTACCTCAAGCGCGAAGAGCTGAACCATACCGGCGCGCACAAGATCAACAACTGCATCGGCCAGATCCTGCTGGCGCGGCGCATGGGCAAGAAACGCATCATCGCCGAGACCGGCGCCGGCATGCACGGCGTGGCTACCGCCACCGTGGCTGCACGTTTCGGTCTGGACTGCGTGATCTACATGGGCACCACTGACATCGAACGTCAGCAGGCCAACGTGTTCCGCATGAAGCTGCTGGGCGCCGAAGTGATCCCGGTGGTCGCCGGCACCGGCACCCTGAAAGACGCGATGAACGAAGCGCTGCGTGACTGGGTGACCAACGTCGACAGCACCTTCTACCTGATCGGCACCGTGGCCGGTCCGCACCCTTATCCAGCCATGGTTCGCGACTTCCAGGCCGTAATCGGCAAGGAAACCCGCGATCAGCTGCAAGCCCAGGAAGGTCGCCTGCCGGACAGCCTGGTGGCGTGCATCGGCGGCGGCTCCAACGCCATGGGCCTGTTCCACCCGTTCCTCGACGACAAGAGCGTGGAAATCATCGGCGTCGAAGCCGCCGGTTACGGTATCGAGACCGGCAAACACGCGGCCAGCCTCAACGGCGGCGTACCGGGTGTGCTGCACGGCAACCGTACCTTCCTGCTGCAGGACGACGATGGCCAGATCATCGACGCCCACTCGATTTCCGCCGGCCTCGACTATCCCGGCATCGGCCCTGAGCACGCGTGGTTGCATGGCATCGGCCGCGTCCAGTACACCTCGGTGACCGACGACGAAGCCCTCGCTGCGTTCCACCAGTGCTGCCGTCTGGAAGGGATCATCCCGGCACTGGAAAGCGCCCATGCCTTGGCCGAAGTATTCAAACGTGCACCGAAACTGCCGAAGGATCACCTGATGGTGGTCAACCTTTCCGGTCGCGGCGACAAAGACATGCAGACCGTCATGCACCACATGGAACACTCTCAACAAGAGCAATCGAAGCAGGAGAAACACTGATGAGCCGCCTGCAAACCCGCTTTGCCGAACTCAAAGAACAGAACCGCGCCGCCCTGGTGACCTTCGTCACAGCTGGCGACCCGGACTACGACACTTCGCTGGCCATCCTCAAAGGCCTGCCGAAAGCCGGTGCCGACGTGATCGAACTGGGCATGCCGTTCACCGACCCGATGGCCGACGGCCCGGCGATTCAGCTGGCGAACATCCGTGCTTTGGGCGCCAAGCAGAACCTGATCAAAACCCTGCAAATGGTCCGCGAGTTCCGCAAGGACAACAGCGACACGCCGCTGGTGCTGATGGGTTACTTCAACCCGATCCACAAGTTCGGCGTCGAGCGCTTCATCGCCGAAGCCAAAGAGGCCGGCGTTGATGGCCTGATCGTGGTCGACATGCCACCAGAACACAACTCGGAGCTGTGCGACCCGGCCCAGGCGGCGGGGATCGACTTCATTCGCCTGACCACCCCGACCACCGATGATGCGCGTCTGCCAAAAGTGTTGAACGGCAGCTCTGGCTTCGTTTACTACGTGTCGGTTGCCGGTGTGACCGGTGCCGGTGCGGCTACGCTGGAACACGTCGAAGAAGCGGTGGCGCGTCTGCGTCGGCATACCGACCTGCCGATCAGCATCGGTTTTGGTATCCGCACGCCGGAGCAGGCGGCGTCCATCGCGCGTCTGGCCGACGGTGTGGTGGTGGGTTCGGCGCTGATCGATCACATCGCCAATGCGACCACGCCGGACCAGGCCATCGACGGCGTGCTGAGCCTGTGCTCGGCGCTGTCCGAAGGCGTGCGTAAGGCTCGCGTCAGCTGAAGGTAAAGTTCCTGATACAGAGGAATTAGGGCCTCGCGGCACAGACTAATTGAGCAAGACCGAGGGATTCAGAACCACGTTCTGAATCCCTTTTTGCTGTCAGTGCAGTGAGGAAAGACCCGATGAAAATGCCGAAACGTCTGATTGCCAGTCTGGGCGTGCTGATGATCAGCGCGACGCCGCTGCTGGCCAGCGCCGATCCGCGCGACGATCACGACCACGGCGGCCCGCAACAGGGCCACTACGACAATCGCGGTGGCGATCACCATGATTGGCAAAGCAACCATCGCGGCGGCCCGCCGCCTCGGGATTTCGGCCCGGTGCGTCAGGTGATCCGCGACAATCATGGCTACTTCGTTCGCGGTGCACCGCCACCTCCAGGCATCCATCTGGTACGTGGCCGGCCGCTGCCCCACGGCTATTACGGCGAGCGGCTGGATAACCGGGCGTTGAGTCGTCTGCCGTATTACCCGGGTTATGAATGGCGTCGTGCCGGTGGTGACATCGTGCTGATCGCGGTGGGTAGCGGGGTCGTTTACGAAGTGCTGGATGGCGTTCTGTACTGATCGTCAGGCAATAAAAAAGACCGCAATCTTCACAGGCTGCGGTCTTTTGTTTTCAGGGTCGTTGTTTTTCAGGGCAGCTCCAGTCCGCCCGAGGCTTTGTGCAGTTTGCGCAGATGCTCGCCGATCTGCTTCACGTTGGCCTCGCTGGCCGCAATCTCGGCTGCTCGCCTTGGCTCCAGCAGCGCGCGCACTTCTTTATCCAGATCGCCGGTGAGTGCCAGCAACTGTTTCTGGCGCTGACTGCTTTCGGCTTCAAGCCTGCTGAACTCGCTTGGTTGCGGCAGGCCGTAACCTCGGGAGTCGAGCAACTCTGCCGGCCGGCTGAGGAAGCCGCTGTTGGCGAGGATCTGTTGCAAGGTCGCGTTGGCCTTGTCCATGCCACCGTTCTCCAGCTCCCGGGCGCCGAGGTAGCGTTGCTTGACCTCATCCTGAGCGAGCAACAGTTGGCGGCGGAAACTGGCTTGCTCCAGCAACAACAGCGCGGCGCTGGTGCGCAGGTCGGCCCGTTCGAACCACGGGCGACGCTCTTCGGCAGACAGCGAAAGCCATTCTTCCACGGTTGTCTGCTTGATCGGCAATTGCTTCTTCAACACATCGAACATCGCTTGATAACGATCACGGAACGAGTCGAAGCGATAACCCAGGCGCAACGCCTCTTTCGGATCATCGAGCACGCTGGTGTCGGCCAGGCCTCGCCCCTTCAGCACTTCCAGCAAGCCATTGGGCATGATGCTGTCCAGGCCGGTGAGCCGGGCGTTGTTGCTGCCGCTGCGCAACAGCTTCAGTCCTTCCACCGCACAGTTGTTGGAGAGGAAGAAGTAATTGCCGTCGTAGCTCCAGTGCATTTCGGCGGCGTGTTCGACCACGCCCTCGATTTCGCTGCGCGAGAGATTCAGCGGCACCGACGCCAGGCTGCGCAGTTCGGTCTTGGTGTATTCGTCGATCACCTGCGCCAGCGGCAGCACGAACAGTCGTGACGGGTACTTGCCGACCAGTCCGTCCCAGCTCGACAGTTGTACGTCACCGACGAAGGCGCGGTACGAGAGCACCAGATGCTGGTCCAGATCCAGTCGGCAGTCGGGCCCGCGTGGTCGGCCCGGTGCACAGATCACCAGACGCAACATACTGTGGCCCCAACGGCTGACCCAGTTCTGATTGGCTTCGGCCAACAGGTAATCCACCGCGTACACGCGCTCCGGATCGACCTGGCCCAGGGGCTGTTTGGCAAAGTCGTTGCCGGCATTGAGGAAGGCGAAGGTTTTGGCGCACTCATCTTTCGCGGGCGGTGCCCAGCCGAAGTGTTCCTGGTAATAGTGATACAGCGCCGGGCGACGGCAGGCGTAACTCGGGTCGAGGAGGAAATACTCCATGTTGACCGCGACAAACTCCTTTGGGCTGGAGATTTCGTAGAGGTCGGGGCTGCGGGCGATCTGCCGGTTGTGCTGTTCCCGCTCACCCCGACGCCCGACGTATTGCTGCCAGCCGGCGAGGTCGAGCAGGCGTGGATCATCGCTGAGGGTGAAGCGCCGACCGTTCTGGCCGCGGCATTCATCGGGAATGCCGATCAGCCCGGCGCTGTTGTTGCGTCGGGTACAGCGCTGGATCAGCGTGCGTTCGGCCGCCGGCCACAAGCGCGCGCGATCGTAAATATGGGTGATTTCGTGCAGCACCGTGGCCAGCAGTTCCCGGCGAACGGTGCCGTGGGGGCGATTGGTTTTTTGTTTCGCCGCACTGCCGTCGGTGAGGCTGGCGAGCAGTTTGCGGTTCAGATCCAGCTCGGAGACGAGTGTCGCTTGGCCGTAGGCGTTGCCGGGCATGTCGTCGGTCCAGCCGACATCGATGCGCCGGTCCAGACGTTCGATGAAGCTCGGCGGCAACGCCTGCATGGCTTCATCGAGCAGTGCCTGGCTGGCCTGTTGTTGGGCGGGGCTCAGACCGTCGGTCTTGAGCCGCAATTGCAGGCCGGCGTGGGCGCTGTTGCCAAGCAGCAACAACGCCCCGGCCAGCAGCCAGGCGCCGAGTGACTTCACAGTGCGAGGATGGCTTCGGCGAGTACCTGATCACTGGCGTCGCGAGCTTCCGGCACGCGGGTGCGCAAGGTGTTGAAGGCGGCTTCCAGGTTTGCACCACGGATATCACCGTCGCTGGCCACGAAACTGGCGGCGTCGTCGTGGGCTTCGCGGATGATTTTCGAATCGCGAATCGACGTGGTGGTGTCGGAAGTGAAATCGATGGTGCGCTGGGAAGCGCGGACGATGATGTTACTGGTGGCTACCAGGGTGTGTGCCTGGGCCATATCGGCCAACAACAGCAGGCCAAGGGCGGCAGCAATCAGCGGGCTACGCATGGAACGACTCCGAAAAGACAGGGATGACTATTGGACGAGAATTGCCTGTGCCAGTTCAAGGTCGCTGACATGAAGTTTTGGCCGGCTCTTGCGCAGGTAATGCAGGGCGGATTCGAGCTGTGCGCCGCGCATCTGGCCGTCACTGGCAACGAACGCTGCGGCATCGTCGTGCGCGGCGATGATCAGTTTACGGTCGAACGGCGCGGAAGACACCATGCCGGTGGCCCAGACGCTGACAACGGTGTTCTGCGTGGACACATCGAAGGCGTCTGCAAGAGGAACCCAGCAGGCGGTGATCAGGATAGAAGGGATAAGCAGATTTGTAAGAAAACGCATGGGACTCGGCAGCTGTTGGCGAGTCCCAAGGCTAGCGCAATGCCCGGACTAGAGCCAGCGCCGAAACATCGGGACACGACCGGCGTGTCCCGCGATGCCTCTGTCGCTTAGATCGTCAGAATGGCCTGGGCCAGTTGTGCGTCGGTCGCGTTCAGTTGTGGAGCCTGATGACGGATGTGATCCAGTGCGCTCTCCAGTTTCACGCCACGGATTTCGCCTTCGCTGGCCACGAAGCTGGCAGCGTCGTCACGGGCAGCGAGCACGATCTTGTCGTCACGGAAGGACGAGGTGACGTCGGAGGTGGCATCGGAAGAGGACTTGAGCGCGCCAACAACGGCGTCGGTGGTAACGATGAAGCTAGTGGCGCTGGCGTTGGCAGCTACGGCCAGCAGAGCGGCGGCGCTGAGCAGACGAAGACGGGACATGGGAGAACTCCTGTGGATAAACCGTATTGAGAGGTGGCTCGGTGTCTGAAGGTCAGACGCCAGTCGCACAGCATTCGCCACGTTCTGCATGGATCTTAGGCCTCCGTTGCGAGTTCGCACAGTGGTCAGGATGCTGGCCTGAACACATTTTGCGTAACTGTACTTGTCATTAATCAATTTAAAGAAACTGTACCTGTCTGGTGTTTCAGGCTGGGTATTCAGGTTTTTCTGCCCTGAAACGACAAGACCCGTCGCGGTTTCCCGCGACGGGTCTTGTGTGTTCAATTCGGGTTGCTGGCGGTGGGTCTAGCGACCAGAGCCAGCGACGCTGCTTAGCGCCAGAACGGCTTGCTCAGCTCTTCGTAGCGTTGTGCTTCGCTAATCCCGGCGTCAGCCAGCAGACGCGAATCCAGACGAGCCAGTTGATGGCGGCTGGAGATGCGGCGCTGCCAAAGCATCAGGTTGGCGATAACGCGCAGAGGCAGGGAAGCCTGGGTGTTTACAGCTTTGTCTTCGAAGAACAGTTCGGAACTGAGTGTACGTTCCATGGTTGACATCCTTCCGCTTGTGGCGGGATTAGGTAGTGGTTTAACTGGTGCCCATGATCCTCTCGTTTGGCCAGTCTCTCTAGATACAGTTCACCTGTATTGTGAGTGACCAGTTAACTGTTTATAGGGGGTGTACGGGTCAAAATTGCGCAAACTGTACCTGTCTGCGCTTATTTGGTGCATTTTTACCCAATTCGATGGTTCGAGTAGGCAAAAGCCGTAGGAAAAGACCGGTACAGCAGTACAGTTTTTGACGGTTGCAGAGGTTTTCAGAATCCCGCTGGCGAAACTGTGTTTGCACCAACGGGAAATCTGTGCGGATTACACCGCCAGCATGCGTCCGGTTTCTTCCAGATTGATGTGCCAGCTCAGGGCGTCACGCAGGATATGCGGGGTGTGGCCGCCAATGGCGCAGGCTTTGTCGAAGTAGTCGTTCAGCGCCTGGCGGAAATCCGGGTGCACACAGTTATCGATGATGACCCGGGCGCGCTCGCGTGGCGCCAGGCCGCGCAGGTCGGCCAGGCCCACCTCGGTCACCAGGATGTCGACGTCATGCTCGGTATGGTCGACGTGGCTGACCATTGGCACCACGCTGGAAATCGCACCGCCCTTGGCGATCGACTTGGTCACGAACACCGCCAGGTGTGCGTTGCGCGCGAAGTCGCCCGAGCCGCCGATGCCGTTCATCATCCGCGTGCCGCAGACGTGGGTGGAGTTGACGTTGCCATAGATGTCGAACTCCAGGGCCGTGTTGATGCCGATGATGCCCAGGCGCCGCACCACTTCCGGGTGGTTGGAGATTTCCTGGGGACGCAGTACCAGCTTGTCCTTGTACTTCTCCAGGTTGCCGAACACGTCGCTGTTGCGCCGCTCCGACAGGGTGATCGAGCTGCCCGAGGCGAAGCTCAGCTTGCCGGCGTCGATCAGGTCAAAGGTCGAGTCCTGCAGCACTTCGGAGTACATGGTCAGGTCTTCGAACGGCGAATCGATCAGCCCGCACATCACCGCGTTGGCAATGTTGCCGATCCCGGCCTGCAACGGGCCGAGCTTGTTGGTCATGCGCCCGGCATCGACTTCCTGCTTGAGGAAGGTAATCAGGTGATCGGCGATGGCTTTGGTATCGACATCCGGCGACGACACGGTGGACGGCGAGTCCGACTGCTGGGTGATGACGATGGCGACAATCTTCTCCGGCGGGATCGGGATCGCGGTGCTGCCGATGCGGTCGTCGACCTTTACCAGCGGAATCGGCGTGCGGGTCGGGCGATAGGTCGGGATATAGATGTCGTGCAGACCTTCGAGGTTGGCGTTGTGTGCCAGATTGATCTCGACGATCACGTGTTTGGCGAAGATCGCGAAGCTCGCCGAGTTACCCACCGAAGTGGTCGGCACGATGTGGCCCTGTTCGGTGATGGCCACGGCTTCGATCACGGCAATGTCCGGCAGCTTCAGCTGCTGGTTGCGCAGTTGCTCGACGGTTTCCGAGAGGTGCTGGTCGATGAACATCACTTCGCCGGCGTTGATCGCCTTGCGCAGGGTGCTGTCGACCTGGAACGGCATACGCCGCGACAGCACGCCGGCTTCGGTCAGTTGCTTGTCGAGGTCATTGCCCAGGCTGGCGCCGGTCATCAGGCTGATCTTCAGCGGCGTGACCTTGGCTCGCTCGGCCAGCGCATGGGGCACGGCCTTGGCTTCGCCGGCGCGGGTGAAGCCGCTCATGCCGACGGTCATGCCGTCCTCAATCAGCGCAGCGGCGTCGGCGGCGCTCATCACTTTATCCAACAACGAAGGCAGGCGAATACGGTCACGGTACATGGATTATTTTCTCGGGCAGCGAGTAGCAGGATGCGCAGTCTAGTGAATTTCGCGAGCGCCTGTCCCGCTACCAAGGTCGCAAACGAGGCGTCTATTTAGCGGGTTTCAAGTAAAACACCGTTACTGGATCTGCAACAACGCGGCAAATTGTCCGACGTTTTGCGTAAACAAAAACGCCCCGACAAGTCGGGGCGTTCGGTGTTGCCGGCGAGGGTTACTCGACTGCTTTGACCATGTCTTCGATGACTTTTTTTGCGTCGCCGAACACCATCATGGTCTTGTCCAGGTAGAACAGTTCGTTGTCCAGACCGGCATAGCCGCTGGCCATCGAGCGCTTGTTGACGATGATGGTCTTGGCCTTGAACGCTTCGAGGATCGGCATGCCAGCGATCGGCGATTTCGGATCGTTCTTGGCGGCCGGGTTGACCACGTCGTTGGCGCCGAGCACCAGCACCACGTCGGCCTGACCGAACTCGGAGTTGATGTCTTCCATCTCGAACACCTGGTCGTACGGCACTTCGGCCTCGGCCAGCAGTACGTTCATGTGCCCAGGCATCCGACCGGCCACCGGGTGGATCGCGTACTTCACGGTCACGCCATGGTGGGTCAGCTTCTCGGTCAGCTCTTTCAGGGCGTGCTGTGCGCGGGCTACCGCTAGGCCGTAACCCGGAACGATGATCACGGTGTCAGCGTTGGTCAGCAGGAAAGTCGCATCGTCAGCCGAGCCGGATTTCACCGGGCGGGCTTCCTTCTCACCGGCAGGACCGGCGTCTGCTGTATTGCCGAAACCGCCGAGCAGTACATTAAAGAAGGAACGGTTCATCGCCTTGCACATGATGTACGAGAGGATCGCACCGCTCGAACCCACCAGCGAACCTGCAATGATCAGCATCGAGTTGTTCAGCGAGAAGCCGATACCCGCTGCTGCCCAGCCGGAATAGCTGTTGAGCATCGACACCACCACCGGCATGTCGGCGCCGCCGATCGGGATGATGATCAGCACGCCCATGACGAACGCCAGGGCCAGCATCAGTGCGAACGCGGCGAGGTTGCCGGTCAGCATGAAGGTGATGCCGAGGATCAGAGTCGCCAGACCCAGTACCGCGTTCAGCTTGTGCTGACCGCTGAACTGTACCGGTGCGCCCTGGAACAGACGGAACTTGTATTTGCCCGACAACTTGCCGAAGGCGATCACCGAACCGGAGAAGGTGATTGCACCGATGGCTGCGCCGAGGAACAGCTCCAGACGGTTACCCGCCGGGATCGAGTCACCCAGTTGCTTGACGATGCCCAGCGACTGCGGCTCGACCACGGCAGCAATGGCGATGAACACCGCTGCCAGACCGATCATGCTGTGCATGAACGCAACCAGTTCAGGCATCTTGGTCATTTCAACGCGTTTGGCCATTATCGAACCGGCGGTGCCGCCGATCAGCAGGCCGACGATCACGTAACCGATGCCAGCAGTCGCCAGCTCAGCGCCCAGCTTATAGATGAGGCCGACGGTGGTGAGGATTGCCAGCGCCATGCCGAGCATGCCGAACAGGTTGCCGCGGCGCGACGTGGTCGGGTGCGACAGACCCTTGAGGGCCTGGATGAAGCAGATCGACGCGATCAGGTAGAGCGTCGTGACGAGGTTCATGCTCATTACTTAGGCGCCTCTTCTTTTGCTTTCGGGGCTTTCTTCTTGAACATCTCAAGCATGCGGCGGGTGACCAGGAAGCCACCGAACACGTTGACCGCGGCCAGTGCCACCGCGAGGGTGCCCATGGTCTTGCCCAGCGGAGTGACGGTCAATGCAGCAGCGAGCATGGCGCCTACGATCACGATCGCCGAAATGGCGTTGGTCACTGCCATCAAAGGCGTGTGCAGCGCGGGTGTAACGTTCCAGACCACGTGGTAACCGACATAAATCGCCAGCACGAAGATGATCAGGTTGTAGATACCGGGGGAGATAAGCTCTTCCATCGTCTGAATCCCTGCTTAGGCGTTTTTGCGGATGACTTGGCCGTCGCGGCACATCAGGCACGCGGCGACGATGTCGTCTTCGAGGTTCACTTCGAACTGGCCTTCTTTGGTGAAGACCAGCTTCAGGAAGTCCAGCAGGTTGCGTGCGTACAGCGCCGAGGCGTCTGCGGCGACTTCACCGGCGAGGTTGGTCGGGCCGACGATCGTCACGCCGTTCTCGATCACGACCTGATCGGCGACGGTCAGCGGGCAGTTGCCACCCTGGGCGGCTGCGAGGTCGATGACCACCGAGCCGGGTTTCATCTGCGCCACGGTGTCCGCGCTCAGCAATGTCGGTGCCTTGCGGCCCGGGATCAGTGCGGTGGTGATGACGATGTCAGCCTGCTTGGCGCGCTCGTGCACGGCCTGGGCCTGGCGCTGCATCCAGCTCGCCGGCATCGGGCGTGCGTAACCGCCGACGCCGACCGCGCATTCGCGTTCTTCATCGGTCTCGTAAGGCACGTCGACAAATTTGGCGCCGAGGGATTCGATCTGTTCCTTCACGGCCGGACGTACGTCGGACGCTTCGATGACGGCACCCAGACGTTTCGCCGTGGCAATCGCCTGCAACCCGGCCACACCAGCACCCAGAATCAGCACGCGCGCCGCTTTCACGGTGCCCGCAGCGGTCATCAGCATCGGCATGAAGCGCGGATAGTAGTGAGCGGCCAGCAGCACCGCCTTATAGCCGGCAATGTTCGCCTGGGACGACAGCACGTCGAGGCTCTGGGCCCGGGAGGTACGTGGCGCCGCTTCCAGGGCGAACGCGGTAATCCCGCACTCGGCCATCTTCGCGATGGTGTCGTTGTTGAACGGGTTGAGCATGCCCACCAGCACCGTTCCGCGCTTGATCAGCGTCAGTTCGGCATCGCTTGGCGCGACCACTTTGAGAATCAGCTCGGCGCCAAACGCGTCATTGGCACTGCCAATGGTTGCGCCTGCCGCTTCATAGGCACTGTCGACAACGCTGGCTTTAATGCCGGCGCCGGTTTGCACAGTGACCTTATGACCTTGGCTGATCAGCTTTTTAATGGTTTCCGGGGTTGCAGCAACCCGTGTTTCACCGGTCTGGGTTTCGAGAGGAACACCAATGTGCACGTCAAATCTCCTGCGTGATCTTATTGAGTAAACCCATGCACTACGGATGGTGCGACTGGGGCGGCCGATCAGCACGATCCCGCCAAATCAGGGCGGGGCGCGGCATTTTGCAGGCGAAGTTTATGCCCTTCAAGGGATTATGACGGGTGACGGAAAATTAACTACAAGTCATCCCGTGACCGAATGTCGCAGATGGCCAGTTGAATCCCTTGCAGGCCGTGCCTTTCAAGGAGTCTGGATGAATTTGAAGAATTTTCTCATCGGTGACGTGAATAGGCCGCAATGAGTCGCGAATGAGGGCGCAAAGCCACGTCGGCAGGCGCTTGTGGGACGTCTGTACGACTTTCGGATACAGTCTGTCTGTTTGCGACAAATAGTTATATCTGTAGGGCTTTGGTTTTCCTGACTACGGGGTTAGTAATCGCTGGAGGCCTTTATCCTTCTAGGTTGTAGCTGTGTGCCTGGTTCACCAGCCAGTCACGAAAAGCCTTGAGTGACGCCGATTCGACCTTTCGTTCCGGAATCATCAGGTAATACGCCTTGATGCTGGAGAGCGCGTTCGGGTTGGCAACCACCAGGCGCTTCTCGGCCAGTTCGCGCTGAATCAGGAACGGTGGGATCAGCGCGATGCCCATGTCATGCATGGCCGCCTGGGCCAGCATGGAGAATAGCTCGTAGCGCGGACCTGTCATGTCACGGGGGATGTTCAGGTGTTGCGAGTTGAACCACTGTCGCCAGGCGTAGGGGCGGGTGGTTTGCTGGAGCAGCGGCAGATCGGCGATTTCATCGGGTGTCAGGTGCGTCTTGTTGCCGAGCAGGACGGGACTGCATACCGGCATCGGATTCTCCCCCATCAGTCTGTGGGATTCGGTACCGGACCAGTCGGCATCGCCAAAGTAGATGGCGGCATCGAAGTCAGTGTCGGCAAACAGGAACGGGCGCGTGCGGTTGGTCAGGTTGACTGTCACTTCCGGGTGCTTGAGCTGGAAGTCCTTCAATCTTGGCAGCAGCCATTGCGTGCCGAATGTCGGTACCACGGCGAGCTCGATCACATTGGTGCCTTGCTGACCCATCACCGACAGGGTGTCGCGCTCAACCGCATCAAGTTGGGTGGCGACCCGACGGCTGTAGGAAAGCCCGGCTTCCGTCAGCTTCACTCCGCGACGCGAACGTCGGAAGAGTTCGACGCTGAGGAAGTCCTCGAGGCTGGCGATCTGTCGGCAAATGGCGCCCTGAGTGAGGGAAAGTTCTTCGGCGGCCTTGGTAAAGCTCTCGTGACGGGCGGCGGCCTCGAAGCTGATCAGGGCGGTGGTGCTGGGTATCTTGCGGCGCATGTACGTCAACCTCACTAATACATCGCTTAATCGGCATTTTGCGACGTTTCGGAGTGAGAAATTAGCACAACAGGATGCGAAATCCTCGTTTGCCGGGATGGCAAAGCGGGCCTAGGATCAATGCCACGTTAATTCACCCGATTTGCGAGGACTCACTCATGGGCGGTAAAGCTAGCTTCAACTGGATCGATCCACTGCTGCTGGATCAACAGCTGACTGAAGAAGAACGCATGATCCGCGACACTGCCGCGCAATTCGCCCAGCAGAGCCTCGCGCCACGCGTTCTGGAAGCCTTCCGCCACGAGAAGACCGATCCGACGATCTTCCGTGAAATGGGTGAAGTCGGCCTGTTGGGTGCGACCATTCCCGAGCAGTACGGCGGCAGCGGCCTCAACTACGTCAGCTATGGCCTGATCGCTCGTGAAGTCGAGCGCGTCGACTCTGGCTACCGTTCGATGATGAGCGTGCAGTCGTCGCTGGTGATGGTGCCGATCAACGAATTCGGTACTGAAGCACAGAAGCAGAAGTACCTGCCGAAGCTGGCTTCCGGGGAGTGGATCGGCTGCTTCGGCCTGACTGAACCGAACCACGGCTCCGACCCGGGCGCGATGATTACGCGTGCACGCAAAGTCGACGGCGGCTACAGCCTGACCGGTGCCAAGATGTGGATCACCAACAGCCCGATCGCCGATGTGTTTGTGGTCTGGGCCAAGGACGATGCGGGCGACATCCGTGGCTTCGTTCTGGAGAAGGGCTGGAAAGGCCTGAGCGCTCCAGCGATTCACGGCAAGGTCGGTCTGCGGGCTTCGATCACCGGCGAAATCGTCATGGACAACGTGTTTGTGCCGGAAGAGAACATTTTCCCGGACGTGCGTGGTCTTAAAGGTCCGTTCACCTGCCTCAACTCCGCACGTTATGGCATCTCTTGGGGCGCGTTGGGTGCTGCCGAGTTCTGCTGGCACACCGCTCGCCAGTACACCCTGGATCGTCAGCAGTTCGGTCGCCCGCTGGCTGCTACTCAGTTGATCCAGAAAAAGCTGGCGGATATGCAGACCGAGATCACTTTGGCGCTACAAGGCTGCCTGCGTCTGGGCCGTATGAAAGATGAGGGGACCGCTGCGGTTGAAATCACTTCGATCATGAAGCGTAACTCTTGCGGCAAGTCTCTCGAGATCGCCCGCATGGCGCGTGACATGTTGGGCGGCAACGGGATCTCTGATGAGTTCGGTGTGGCCCGTCACCTGGTCAACCTGGAAGTGGTGAATACCTATGAAGGTACTCACGACGTTCACGCGCTGATCCTCGGTCGTGCGCAGACCGGCCTGCAGGCGTTCTATTAATAGGAGAGCGACCATGGGCGCGCTGTCGCATCTGCGGGTACTGGATTTATCGCGAGTGCTGGCCGGCCCATGGGCTGGTCAGATCCTGGCCGATCTCGGGGCGGAAGTGATCAAGGTCGAGCGCCCGGGCAATGGTGACGACACCCGCGCCTGGGGGCCGCCCTTCCTGAAGGACGCTTACGGCGAGAACACCAGCGAGGCGGCTTATTACCTGTCGGCCAACCGCAACAAGCAATCGGTGACGATCGACTTCACGCGTCCCGAAGGTCAGAAACTGATTCGCGAGCTGGCAGCCAAGTCCGACATCCTGATCGAGAACTTCAAGGTGGGTGGTCTGGCGGCCTATGGCCTGGATTACGAGTCGCTGAAGGCGATCAATCCGGATCTGATCTATTGCTCGATCACCGGTTTCGGTCAAACCGGACCGTATGCCAAGCGTGCGGGTTATGACTTCATGATCCAGGGTCTCGGCGGGCTGATGAGTCTGACCGGGCGACCTGAGGGTGATGAAGGTGCCGGACCGGTTAAGGTGGGGGTGGCGCTCACGGATATCCTGACGGGGCTGTATTCGACCGTGGCGATTCTGGCAGCACTGGCTCATCGTGATCACGATGGCGGCGGGCAGCATATCGATATGGCGTTGCTGGATGTGCAGGTAGCATGCCTGGCCAATCAGGCGATGAACTACCTGACGACGGGCACTGCGCCAAAGCGGCTGGGGAATGCACATCCGAATATCGTGCCGTACCAGGATTTCCCTACGGCTGACGGCGACTTCATTCTCACGGTGGGCAATGACGGGCAGTTCCGCAAGTTCGCCGAAGTGGCGGGGCAACCGCAGTGGGCGGACGATCCGCGTTTCGCGACTAATAAGTTGCGGGTGGCGAACCGTGCGGTGCTGATTCCGTTGATCCGCCAGGCGACAGTCTTCAAGACGACCTCCGAGTGGGTGGCTCAGCTAGAACAGGCGGGTGTGCCATGTGGGCCGATCAATGATCTGTCGCAGGTATTCGAGGATCCGCAGGTGAAGTCTCGCGGGTTGGCGATTGAGCTGCCTCACGCGCTGGCGGGGATGGTGCCGCAGGTGGCCAGTCCGATTCGGCTGTCGAGGACGCCTGTCGAGTATCGCCATGCGCCTCCTTTGCTGGGCGAGCATACGTTGGAAGTTTTGCAGCGGGTGCTGGGTCTTGGGGCTGGAGCGGTGGCTGCGATGAAAGAGGATGGAGTGCTCTGATGGTTCTCTCTATATAGAAGGGGTACTGAATCCTTCTTCTATATAGAGGGTATTGGGTGTTTTTTGGCCTATCCGCAAGTTATTGAAAGAAAAGCGAAATTAAGGGTTGACGGCAGATTCTGAGTCTCTATAATTCGCCCCACTTCCGGCGCAGTAGAAACGGAAAACTCCTTGAGATTCAATGAGTTAAGTAGGTTTCGAGAGCGGGTCGCTTCAGTTCATCGAAGCCTGGAAGGAGTTGGAAATGCCGGTTTGTTCGGTGCTTTCAACGGTTCGATCTTCTCAGTCGAAAGCGGAGAAAAGAGGTGTTGACAGCAGCGTGTAACGCTGTAGAATTCGCCTCCCGCTAACGAGAGATCGGAAGCGCAAGTGGTTGAAGTTGTTGAAGAAATCTTCGAAAACTTCTGAAAATAATCACT